>OZ244717.1:0-2081000 GCA_965218975.1 Candidatus Oxydemutatoraceae bacterium | reverse complement strand
GCCGTCGGGAAGAATCCAATCAAGAAGTTCGATTATTGTGTCGTAAACTTGCTGACAAAGCACCCCCTCGGTTTGGTTATGTGATCTGCGCTTTTTTGGAACTGGCGGAACCGTCGATACCGCGGGGTATTCAACAATGCATTGAAGCGGGCGCGACCGAAATTTTTATCGTGCCGTACTTTTTGAGCGCCGGTCGTCATGTGACAAAAGATATTCCAACTGAGGTTAATAAAAAACGTGAAGAATATTCCGGAGTCACCATTAAAATTACTAATTATCTTGGTAGTTCCGAAGAGAATATAGTGCATACGTTGCTTTCTTTAGTGGAATAAATGAACGACGATAGAAGAGCTTCGATGCGAGGCAGAATGGCAGTGCATCTATCAGCACGCGGACGTTTGTTATTCCTGCTGGCAGGACATTTGTCGGTTATGTTCGGAATAATCGGTCTGTTGCTGCCGGTTGTGCCGACTTCGCCATTCATCATTTTGGCTGCTTATTGTTATGCCCGTTCATCCGAGCGGTTTTATCTGTTGTTACTAAATAATAAGTACTTCGGTAAAAACATTCGTGATTGGGAAGATCACCGTTGTGTACGTCGCAGGACAAAAATTGCCGCAATGATTATGGTGGTTGCAATGTTCACTTTAACAATATTCCTGTTTTTTGAAACATTGACAGCGCGTATATTGGTCGGGACGATTGGGTTGTTCGCAATATCTTGTGTTGCTATGTTATCCGTATGCGAAAATAAAAAAAGTTTTATGTAATGTGAAATATTTTCCTCGCTGAATTGAAATTGAATGACAATCAAAACGAGTGAGACGGCAATAGAAGGAATACACATTCCTTCAGCAACTAATATAGTGCGCTTATCGGGTGATTACGGCACGCATCAATTTATTATGCGTCGTGGCGACCGTTTGCACGAGGTGCATATCGCTTATGAGACATGGGGCAAGTTATCGGACAATCACGACAATGTGATTTTGATATTTACCGGTTTGTCGCCTTCGGCACATGCTGCGTCCTCGGAGGATGATGCTTATCCCGGTTGGTGGGAGTATATGATCGGTCCGAATAAGCCGATAGATACTAATCGTTTTTATGTGATTTGCGTCAATTCTTTTGGCAGCTGCTTCGGGTCAACCTATCCCATGTCGACTAATCCGGAGACCGGGAAACCGTACGGTATTCTTTTTCCGGAACTGACTATTGAGGATATTGCCAAAGCTGCGCATCATGCGTTGAATGAAATCGGTATCGATCATTTGCATGCGGTGGTAGGTGCGTCAATGGGAGGTATGTCATCGCTTGCTTACGCTCTGCAATATCCCGGCGAAGTCGATTATTTGGTTACAATATCCGGAGCCTGCCGGGCATTACCGTTTACGATTGCAATGCGTTCGGTGCAACGAGAGATTATTCGTTGCGACCCATGCTGGAAAGGCGGCAGTTATTCGATTGACGACGAGCCTTGCAAGGGTATGATCTTGGCAAGAAAACTAGGTTTGATGTCTTATCGTGCCGCCGAGGAGTGGCATCAGCGATTTAATCGGGCGCGGATTTCCCCGGAGCGTAAGAGTACGGACAAGTTCGGAATGGAGTTTGAGATAGAATCCTATCTTGATTATAACGCAAAGAAATTTGCCGCATATTTTGATGCCAATAGTTATTTGTATCTTTCTCGCGCAATGGATTTATTTGATGTCAGTGATCATGGCGGGTCGGTGAATGCCGGGCTTGCCAGAATACATGTGAAGAAAGCATTAGTGATCGGTGTGACGACCGATATTTTGTTTCCTTTGCAACAACAAAGTCAAATTGCCGAAGGATTGAAAAAAGCGGGAACGGATGTGGTATTCCATCCGCTGAATTCCATCTATGGACACGATTCATTTTTAGTCGATGCGGAGATGTTTTCTCCGGTAGTGAGGAAGTTTATCCGACAAACCGTTTAATATAGGCTGGCGATTTTATTGTGCTAGCGCCGGTTAATCGGCAGATAATCCCGTGTCATTTCACCGGTATAAAGTTGGCGTGGCCGGTAGATCTTTGTATGCCCGGTTGACATCATCTCTTGCCAATGGCTTAGCCAACCAACTGTTCTTGCCAAGGCGAATATCACGGTGAACATGTCGGGCGATAAACCCATGGCGCTTAAAATAATGCCAGAATAAAAATCAACATTGGGGTATAGTTTCCGACTGATAAAATAGTCGTCTTCAAGTGCAATGTTTTCAAGTTTCATTGCAGCAAATAACAAAGGTTTATTCGGATTATCCGTACCTAACTCAGCCAGCAAATTATGACATATAACACGGATGATTTTCGCGCGCGGATCGTAATTTTTATAGATTCTATGACCAAACCCCATTAAGCGAAAATGATCGTTTTTATCTTTTGCTCGATCAATATATTCTTCGATTGGATGGCCTGACCGCACAATTTCCTCCAGCATCTTGATTACCGCTTCATTGGCTCCGCCATGTGCCGGGCCCCATAAGGAAGCAATTCCTGCGGTGATTGCCGCATACGGGCTCGCTTCAGTACTTCCGGTTAGACGTACGGTAGAGGTTGAAGCATTTTGTTCATGATCGGCATGCAATAGTAAAATTAAATCCATTGCTCTAACAAGAGTGTTGCTCATCGGTTGTCGTTCGCCGAATAGCATTGTCAGGAAGTTTTTAGTGTAAGGTAAATTTTTGTTCGGTTGGATGAGAGGGGCATTCATATGATGGCGATATGCCCAAGCCGCGATAATCGGCATCTTTGCAATCAGTTCGCAGTTGCAGAAATTTTGGTATTCGGCATCATAGACATTTTTTTTCTCATGATGCAATGCCGCAAGATAACTGACTGCGGCCATTAGCATCGGTATCGGATGCGCTTCTTTCGGGAAGCTATCATATAAAGATCTGACCGCTTTTTCATCCATTTCAGTATGCCTGGCGATGTCTGATCGGAAGTTATCAATCTGCGATTGCGTTGGTAGATTGCTGTGATACAGTAAGTAGGCGCTCTCAAGAAAACTACTGTGTTCCGCTAGTTGCTCAATCGGATAACCGCGATAGCTGAGTTTGCCTTTACTACCGTCGATATAAGTAATTTTGCTTTCGCAGCTTGCCGTGGAGACAAACCCTGGGTCAAAAGTAAAGTATCTCGTTTTTTTAGCAAGCTCGCTAATGTCAATCGTATTTCTTCCCATCGTTGCTTTTAGTATGGGTAGTTCGATTTCATTATTCCCTTCAGAGTCTATTAACTTTGTCAGTTTTTTCCCTTCCATGACTGATGTTATGTGTCTTTTACTTTGAGCGTGCGTAGCCGCTACCTACGGTGGCAAAAGACAGTCATTATACAGCATACAGCATACGATAAATTATGTTGCTCTATCATTACTCGTGTACATGGATACACGAAGGTTGTAATTCATAATCACAGGTGCTTTGCGGAATTTGTTATGTATGTGACAATAAATTCTGCAATACTCTTGACATTATTAAGATCCAACGAGGGGATTTTTAAGTTTGCGGGAGGAGTATCGTCGCTTGCAAAAGCAATCACACTATCGTCCGACGGGTAAATATATGGTTTGTTAAGTGTGTGGCGATGTAATTCGATCTTGGGGAGCTTTTCATGTTTGAATCCTTCAATTAAGATTAAGTCCAACATTTCATAATTCAATTGCTTAATCAATTCGTTTAGCCTCGGTTCGGAATCAGTCTCTGAGAGTTCGGTAATCAGAGCATGCCGGCGGCTTGATGAAATTAGCATCTGCTTTGCACCGGCCTTGCGCAATTCGTAACTATCTTTCCCCGGCTGATCAATATCAAATTTATGGTGCGCGTGTTTAATAACGCCGATACGGATGCCTTTTGAGTGTAGTAGCGGTATCAACTGCCGGAGCAAAGTGGTTTTCCCGGTACCGCTGTACGCGCAAAAGCCGAGCATCTTCGGTGTTTTTCCGGCTGTCATGGGGTAGGCTATGATTCTGTTGCTATTATCTTTTTCATGTCTTGCGGGGTGTTGATATTGGTAAAACATTCCGGTATATCGCTGAAGTCGGCGCTAGTATATCGGATTTGGTTATACCATAAATCAATTTTTCTGCCGCCGCCCGCCATAAAATTCATTAGACTATTGCGTAAGTCGGTTTTGACCAGACAAAATACAGGTTGTAACTTGCCGGTGTTGGCGACGGCAAGATCAACATCGTTATCGGTTAAAGCCAGATACAAGCGTTGTGCAAGGTTGATGGGTAGGAAAGGGCTATCGCAAGGAGTAGTTAGTAGCAACGGTGTGGTAGTTATTGCCATAGCGGATGCGATACCTGCCAAAGGCCCCTGCGACTCTTGTTGTTCGTCGCGTACGACTTTGACGCCATAACCTGCATATTTTTGTAGATTTCGGTTGGCGTTGATAACGACTTCATTCACTTGCGGTTTGACTCGTTCAAGAATATGTTCCACTAGAGGACGTCCCTGAAATTTAATTAGTCCTTTATCTACCCCGCCCATACGTGACCCTTTTCCGCCCGCAAGAATTACGCCAGTTATTTGCTCTTTCGGGTTATTCATTATTTTGTTTTGTATGACTCATAATACTATTGGATAAATTATTTTTAATAAAACAGGCGGCCGATATGTGATACCAGCATGTCGGCTACGGCACCAAAGGTTTCCTATATATACCCTTTCACGACAAAAATTATAGGCGCCACAAATATATCCGCTCAACAGGAACATGACGCACCGATATTCTGAAGTGAACACAGGTTGGATGCAACTCAGATGTTTTTTAAGACCAGTCACAGCCTCTAGTACGCCTGAGCAAGCGTTGCAAGCTGTGTATGTGTAATATAAACAAAGCATTATATAGTCGCTGTCGGCGGTACCAACTCTGCATAAGCTCAGAAACATTTGGCACTCCTGCCGACAGGAGGAGAAGCCTTGCAAATCCAACATATAGGCTATCGAATCCGGGGTTTTTACCGGGTCGCTAAAATCGGGCATAGTTGGGTTGCGGCGCAGGACGATTCAGGCGAAAGCTGTCGCACGTTATACAACGTTACATGTTGGTCCCGGATGACTCTCAAAAGTTTGAAGTGCATCGGTATGCGTATAATGTTTTGTCGCATATGTATTGTATCCATTATAATAAGAGCGGAGGTTTTTTAGAAATTCGGATAGAAGGACATGCTATGTCGGAGAAGAATGATAAACAATTGGCCATCGAAATTGAAGCTGCCGTTTTTAGAAGGTTAGTTGATCATTTGCGCAAAAGAACGGATGTTCAGAATATTGATTTAATGAATTTGGCCGATTTTTGCCGCAACTGTTTATGTAAGTGGTACGTTGCGGCGGCAAAGGAGCGTGGAGAAGATTTGGATTACGATCAAGTGCGGGAGGCTATTTATGGTATGCCGTATGCTGAGTGGAAAGAAAAGTATCAAACCGAGATGACGACTGGACAACGAGCTGCTTTTGAGGAGAAGAAGAAAGCCGTGTCTGCATCAAGCTAGCGGGTTCGTTTTTACCTAAAGTTCCTCGCCGCACTTTAGACTCACTCGTTCAATGCGGCTGTACTTTTTAACGCTCATAATATTCAAAAGCTTGTGCCGGACTTAAACGATCAGCAACTACTCCGCTACGGCAGGCAGTTGGTCCTGCCTGAAATTGGGATGGAAGGACAGGAAAAACTGTTGTCAGCAAAGGTTTTGCTCATCGGATTAGGCGGTCTTGGTTCGCCGGCAGCAATGTACCTTGCCGGAAGTGGTGTTGGCACTTTGCTAATTGCCGATGGCGATATGGTTGAGCTGTCTAATTTGCAACGGCAGATCATTCATACCAGCAATGATATTGGGCGGTGTAAGACGGATTCGGCACGCGATACGCTTATAGCGCTTAACCCGGAAGTTGCCGTTGAATCATTGGGATGCCTTGAAGGTGAACAGTTAGAAACATTTGTTGCAAAGGCCGATATTGTGTTGGATGCAACGGACAATTTTGACACACGGTATGCGGTGAATAAAGCTTGTCTTCATGCGGCAAAACCTTTGGTGAGTGCCGCAGCAATACGTTTTGAGGGACAAATCGCAGCATTTATATCTGATGGCGATGCGCCATGTTACGAATGTCTATATCCGAGAGGTACCGAGGTTGATGAATCTTGTGTGCAAAGCGGAATATTTGCGCCGTTAGTCGGGATGGTGGGATGCATACAAGCGATTGAAGCGATTAAGTTATTGGTTGGTATCGGCAGTTCGCTTGAAGGGAAAATGTTTTTACTTGATGCACTGAGAATGGAGTGGAAGATGATTCGTTTGGTTAAAAGACCGGATTGTCCGGCATGTGACGGAAAACAAGAGGCCCGGTTAGAATGACTGTAGCGATAGCAAATGCCGCAGAACAAATCAACACAATTAAAGTGGGGGATAGCCAGATTGATTTACTGGGCACGGCGCATATTTCAAAAGTCAGTCGTGACAGTGTGATCAACCGTATTGAAAGCGGCGCATACGATGCGGTAATGGTTGAACTGTGCGATCGCCGTTATCAAGCGATGGTGAACCCGGAGGCGATTGCCGAGATTGACTTATGGCGATTGATTAAACAAAAGAGAGCAATGGGAGTGATCGCGATCCTTGCCCTGAGCGCCTACCAGCAACGGCTTGCCGAACAACTCAACATTGAAGCCGGCGCTGAAATTAAAGTGGCGGTACAACTTGCCGAGGAAAAAAATTTACCTATGGTGCTCATTGATCGCGATCTCGGCATAACCTTAAAACGTCTGTCAAGACGAGTGCCGTGGTGGAAGCGATTATTTTTGCTATCCGCATTGTTTGCCGGTTTAGTGACTCGTCAGCGAGTGACCGAGCAAGAGGTTGAGTCGCTGAAGCAAGGCGATGCGTTGGAACATCTATTTGATGAAGCAGAGCTTGGCGGTTATCAAGTTAAGCAAACATTGGTGGATGAACGCGATCAATATATGGCGCTGCAAATTATTGACTATGTGTGGCGACAAAAACCTCAGCGGGCATTGGTAGTGATTGGTATGGGGCATCTTGCCGGTCTGACAAACATTCTGCATCAAGGTGTTGATGATATCCAAGAGAAAATGGCCGAATTGACGCGAATTCCTCCCGCCGGCGTACTGCCTAAAATATTGCCTTGGGCAGTTGTGGCTGTCATTGTTGCGGGATTCATTATCGGGTTTCGGCATAGTGCCGAACTAGGTTTAACATTGATCTTTTATTGGATCGTAATTAATGGCGGGCTTGCCGCAATCGGTGCGTTGTTTGCCGGAGCGCATTCACTGACAGTTATAACAGTATTTGTCGCCGCACCGCTAACTTCGATCAATCCGGCTATCGGTGCCGGGATGGTCGCTGCTTTTATCGAACTATTATTACGCAAACCTAAAGTAATTGATTTTGCAACTCTGCGCACGGATATTGGGCACATTTCCGGTTGGCGAAAGAACCGCGTTGCACGTACCCTATTAATTTTTTTTCTGAGTACCATCGGTTCGGCAATCGGAACTTATCTCGGCGGAATTTATATTTATCAGAGCATTATTTAAGAAGTTTAGGTTTGTTATGTAGAACCGGGTGTCGTTGAGCGGGTCCTTCTCAGCGGTGTACACCCCCCCTTTGTCATATTCTCTAAAAATAGACATGCGTACATACTCGTTCGGCATGGCAGTAAAGTTGTAAATTTTGCTTTGCCTTCGGAAGCTTATATCTGAAACTGCGGGTAAAAAGGATGCTTGAAAAACGGTCAGGTGCTGATATCAAGCTATGCGACTAAAAAACGGATTGTTGATCTTTTGACTTCGTAGGTTTTGACCTTTGGGTAAAAAATAAATCCTTTATTATCATAGGGTTACCCGGACGCCGCCGAAAAACCCCGTTGTCGTGCTCTAGGGTGTATTGCATAAGCTCAGAAACATTTGGCCCTCCATCCCAACAGGAGAAACAGCCTTGTAAATCCTGTAATATGTATAGTGCTAAAATAGCACTTTAATGATATCGTGTTTCTGTTAAGCAGTTGTGTTCAGAGCCCCCATTTTTGAAGCAAAACGTGCTCGTATGGAAACCTTTGATGCGGTGGCCGATGTGCCGATACTGCATGTCGGGCACCTTTTTACTGATGTCCAAGAATTCAGTATGTATCTGAACATGTACAATATAATAAAGATAATAAAGAAAGCTTTGTCCCTCATTTCTGTTTTATTGCCTACATTATTGAAGCGATGGATATTCCGACCCACTGATTCTGTAGAAGCAAGACCGCGCTTCTCCTCATTCTCAACGAAGACCAAGTCCATAGAAATAGGCAACTTCATCTCAATAAAAAGCTTCTCAACAAAAAACTTCTCAATAAAATCCGAGGACAAACCCAAGGACGAGAGTAGACTCGATATTTCCCAGAATGATCAGAAAGCAGTGGAGTGGTTCAGACGCGCTGCCGAGCAGGAAGATGCAGATGCACAATATAATCTGGGCGTGATGTATGCCGCGGGACGCAGTGTTCCTCAGGATGATCAGAAAGCAACGGAGTGGTACAGACGTGCTGCCGAACAGGGAGATGCAAGAGCGCAATCTAATCTGGGCGCAATGTATGCCGCGGGACGCAGTGTTCCTCAGGATGATCAGAAAGCAACGGAGTGGTTCAGACTTGCTGCCGAACAGAGAAATGCAGATGCGCAATATAATCTGGGCGTGATGTATGTTGGGGGACGCGGTATTCCTCAGGATGATCAGGCAGCAGTAAAGTGGTTCAGACGCGCTGCCGAACAGGGGCATGCAAGAGCGCAATCTAATCTAGGCGTGGCATATGTCAAAGGAGACGGTGTTCCTCAGGATGACCAAAAAGCAACGGAGTGGTTCAGACTTGCTGCCGAACAGGGAAATGCAGATGCGCAATCTAATCTGGGCGTAATGTATGTTGAGGGACGCGGTATTCCTCAGGATGACCAAAAAGCAGTGGAGTGGTACAAACGCGCTGCCGAACAGGGGCATGCAATCGCGCAATATAATCTGGGCGTGGCGTATCGCAAGGGAGTCGGTATTCCTCGGGATGATCAGGAAGCAGTAAAGTGGTTCAGACGCGCTGCCGAACAGGGAGATGCAATCGCGCAATATGGTCTAGGCGTGATGTATCACAAGGGACGCGGTGTTCCTCAGGATGATCAGGAAGCAACGGAGTGGTTCAGACGCGCTGCCGAACAGAGGCATGCAATCGCGCAATATGGTCTAGGCGTGATGTATGACAAGGGACGCGGTGTTTCTCAGGATGATCAGAAAGCAGTGGAGTGGTTCAGACGCGCTGCCGAACAGGGGAATGCAAGAGCGCAATTTAATCTGGGCGTGAGGTATGCCAAGGGACGCGGTGTTTCTCAGGATGATCAGAAAGCAGTGGAGTGGTTCAGACACGCTGCCGAACAGGGAGATGCAGCCGCGCAAAATAATCTAGGCGTGGCGTATGCCGCGGGACGCGGTGTTCCTCAGGATGATCAGAAAGCAATGGAGTGGTTCAGACGCGCTGTCAAACAGGGAGATGCAGATGCGCAAAATAACTTAGGCGTGATGTATGCCGCGGGACGCGGTGTTCCTCAGGATGATCAGGAAGCAACGGAGTGGTTCAGACGTGCTGCCGAACAGAGGCATGCAATCGCGCAATCTAATCTGGGCGTGATGTATGCTCTTGGCCGAGGATTAACAAAGGATAATGTCTATGCCTATATGTGGCTGAACATCGCTTCCGCAAACGGGAATGAAGAAGGAGCAAAGTTAAGAGATGAATTGGAAGAACGAATGACTCCTGCCGATATCTCTAAAGCGCAAGCACTTGCCCGCGAATGCGTCAAAAAGAACTTTAAGAATTGCTGATCAGTTTGTCTTGGCCGTTTTGAAAGTTCCTGCGGAAACCGAGCTTTGTCTCGCGACTGCGAAAATGTCCGGAGAGAACACTGCCTGGCAACCGACGGCCAATCTCACACAATGCAAGGTCAAACCGGATTCAATAAGAATCCCATTTAGGGTAACATCGTACAGTTATTTGACTATAATCCAAGTATGAGAGCTCTACCCGTCATTTCTATTTTATTGTCCACACTCCTGTTCGGGTCGTTTGCCTATTCTGCTGATTTTCAGAAAGGGTTGGATGCTTATGATAAGAGAGACTTTGCGACTGCTCTGCAAGAGTGGATGCCTCTCGCTAAGCAAGGAGATGCGGACGCGCAGTACAATCTGGCCCGGATGTATAACAACGGAGAAGGTGTTCCCCAAGACTATCAGGAAGCAGTAAAGTGGTACAGGCTCGCTGCCGAACAGGGGCATGCAGGTGCGCAATTTAATCTGGGCGTGATGTATGCCAACGGAGAAGGTGTTCCTCAGGATGATCAGAAAGCAACGGAGTGGTTCAGACGCGCTGCCGATCAGGGAGATGCAGATGCACAAAATCTTCTAGGTATGATGTATGACAAGGGACGTGGTATTCCTCGGGATGATCAGAAAGCAACGGAGTGGTACAGACACGCTGCCAGACAGGGGAATGCAAGATTATGTTCAGTATCTTGAGTAAGGTTCAAGCCGCGTGGTACAGGCTCGCTGCCGAACAAGGGAATGCAAGTGCGCAATATAGTCTGGGCGTGATGTATGCCAACGGACACGGTGTTTCTCAGGATTATCAGGCGGCAGTGAAGTGGTACAGACGTGCTGCCGAACAGGGAGATGCAAGTGCGCAATTTAATCTGGGTGGGATGTATGCCGAGGGACACGGCGTTCCTCAGGATGATCAGGAAGCAATGAAGTGGGCCAGACGCGCTGCCGAACAGGGAAATGCACGTGCGCAATCTAATCTGGGTTGGATGTATGCCAACGGACGCGGTGTTCCTCAGGATTATCAGAAAGCAATGGAGTGGTTCAGACGCGCTGCCGAACAGGGATATGCAGATGCGCAATTTTATCTGGGCGTGATGTATGGCAAGGGACACGGTGTTCCTCAGGATGATCAGAAAGCAACGGAGTGGTACAAACGTGCTGCCGAACAGGGATATGCAGATGCGCAATATAATCTGGGTGTGAGGTATGCCGAGGGACACGGTGTTCCTCAGGATGATCAGAAAGCAACGGAGTGGTTCAGACGCGCTGCCGAACAGGGGAATGCAAGCGCGCAATATAAACTGGGCGGGGTGTATGCTTCGGGCCAGGGGTTAACAAAGGATAATGTCTATGCCTATATGTGGCTGAACATCGCTTCCGCAAACGGGAATGAAGAAGGAGCAAAGTTAAGAGATGAATTGGAAGAACAAATGACCTCTGCCGATATCTCTAAAGCGCAAGATCTTGCCCGCGAATGCGTCAAAAAGAACTTTAAGAATTGCTGATCAGCTTGTCTCGATTGCTTTGAGAGTTCCTGCGGAAACCGAGCTTTGTCTTGCGGCCGCGAAAATGTCCGTAGAGAACACTGCCTGGTAACCGACGGCCAATCTCACACAATGCAAGGTCAAACCGGATTCAACACGCCTTCGCACAAACGATAGACATCATCAAAACGTTGCGCAAACTCTAAATCGTGAGTTGCAACAATAAGCGTCGCTCCTTCCTGTTGATTCAGCCTGAGCAGAATATCTGCGACAAAGGCGGCAGTGTGCGCGTCAAGGTTGCCCGTCGCTTCATCCGCGAGTACGAGTCTGGGTTTGGTAACTAAGGCGCGGCAGATCGCGACACGTTGTTGTTCACCGCCGGATAACTCGGCAGGCTTATGGTTGAGCCGCCGGCCCAGGCCTACCGCCTGTAATAAATCAACCGCTCGGCTGCGTGCTTCCGGGTCTCTGGTCCCGGCAATCCAAACCGGCATCATTACATTTTCGAGCAGAGAAAATTCCGCCGGCAGATGATAAAACTGATAGACAAACCCGAGTTTTTCTCGACGCCACAAACAGCGCGTATTCTCGTCCATGGTGTCAATCACGATACCGTCGGCAATAATCGTGCCGGCGTCGGGCAAATCAAGCCCTGCCAACAAGTGCAATGTTGTATTGATTATGCAGAAAACCTGCTATTCACCGACACGCAAGCATTCAATGACCGGCTGTGAAACCGTTTTGTGTTTGTTGGTGGGTTGTCGGCGGATTGTGCGGGGTTGTCGGCAAAGTGCCTGTCGTCCATGACGCGACTTAGTTCTGTCAACAAGCCCCAGCCCCGACATCCCTGTCGGGTCGTTCGCCGCTGAAAACCCCGCTGAAAACCGTTCAGTTTTCCGGGCGCGTTCACCCATGACGAAACTTAGTTCTGTTAACAAGCCCCAGCCCCGACGTTCTTGTCGGGTCGTTCGCCGCTGAAAACCCCGCTGAAAACCGTTCAGTTTTCCGGGCGCGTCTCACCCATGACGAAACTTAGTTCTGTCAACAAGCCCCAGCCCCGACGTTCTTGTCGGGTCGTTCGCCGCTGAAAACCCCGCTGAAAACCGTTCAGTTTTCCGGGCGCGTCTCACCCATGACGAAACTTAGTTCTGTCAACAAGCCCCAGCCCCGACGTTCTTGTCGGGTCGTTCGCCGCTGAAAACCGATCGGTTTTCCAGGCGCGTCTCACCCGGCAACGGACAGAAAGCACTGATCCGAATGTTGTTGCCAAACGCTTCTGCCGAGGCCTACCGAGGCCCTGTAAGAATCCTATTTAGGGTAACATCGTACAGTTATTTGACTATAATCCAAGTATGAGAGATCTACCCGTCATTCCTGTTTTATTGTCCACACTCCTGTTCGGGTCGTTTGCCTATTCCGCTGATTCTCAGGAATGGAAAGGCTTTCTAAAGCCACTTTCAGTAAAGGTCGAGCACAAAGAAGGGTCATTCCCACTAAATCTCGAGTACAAGAGTAGACCCGGTGTTTCCCAGGACAATCCGCAATCGGTGGAGTGGTTCAGATACGCTGCCGAACAGGGAAACGTAGATGCGCAATTTAATCTGGGCGCGGCGTATGCCGAGGGACGCGGTGTTTCCCAGGATAATCAGAAAGCAACGGAATGGTACAGACGCGCCGCCGAACAGGGAGATGCGAGTGCGCAATATAATCTGGGCTTGGCGTATGCCGCGGGAGTCGGTGTTCCTCAGGATTATCAGAAAGCAGTGGAGTGGTTCAGACGCGCTGCCGAACAGGGGCATGCAGATGCGCAATTTAATCTGGGTGTGATGTATGCCGAGGGACGCGGTGTTTCTCAGGATTATCAGAAAGCAACGGAGTGGTTCAGACGCGCTGCCGAACAGGGAGATGCAGATGCACAATTTAATCTGGGTGTGATGTATGACAACGGAGAAGGTGTTCCTCGGGATGGTCAGAAAGCAACGGAGTGGTTCAGACGCGCTGCCGAACAGGGAAATGCAGATGCGCAATCTAATCTGGGTATGGCGTATGCTTTTTGGCCAGGGATTAATAAAGGATAATGTCTATGCCTATATGTGGGCAAACATCGCTTCCGCAAACGGGAATGAAGAAGGAACAAAGTTAAGAGATGAATTGGAAGAACAAATGACCTCTGCCGATATCTCTAAAGCGCAAGCACTTGCCCGCGAATGCGTCAAAAAGAACTTTAAGGATTGCTGATCAGTTTGTCTTGGCCACTTTGGAAGCTCCTGCAGGAATCGAGCTTCGTCTCGCGGCCGCGAAAATTTCCGGAGAAAACACTGCCCTGGCAACCGACGGCCAATCTCACACAATGCAAGATCAAACCGGATTCAACACGCCTTCGCGCAAACGATAGATATCATAAAAACGTTGCGCAAATTCTAAATCGTGAGTCGCAACAATAAGCGTTGCTCCTTTCTGTTGATTGAGCCTGAGCAGAACATCTGCGACAAAGGCGGCAGTGTGCGCATCAAGGTTACCCGTAGGCTCATCCGCGAGCACGAGTCTGGGTCTGGTGACTAAGGCGCGACAGATCGCGACGCGTTGTTGTTCGCCGCCGGATAACTCGGCGGGCTTATGGTTGAGCCGCCGGCTCAGGCCTACCTCCTGCAATAAATCAACCGCTCGGCTGCGTGCTTCCGGGTCTCGGATCCCGGCAATCCAAACCGGCATCATTACATTTTCGAGCAGAGAAAATTCTGCTGGCAGATGATAAAACTGATAGACAAACCCGAGTTTTTCCCGACGCCATAAACAACGTGCATTCTCGTCCATAGTATCAATCACGACACCATCGGCAATAATTGTGCCGGCGTCGGGCAAATCAAGCCCTGCCAACAAGTGCAATGTTGTATTGACTATGCAGAAAACCTGCTATTCACCGATATGGAAGCATTCAATGGCCGGTGATGAAAGCGTTCTGTGTTTGTTGGTGGGTTGTCGGCGGATTGTGCGGGGTTGTCGGCAAAGTGCCTGTCGTCCATGACGAAACTTAGTTCTGTCAACAAGCCCCAGCCCCGACGTCCTTGTCGGGTCGTTCGCCGCTGAAAACCGTTCGGTTTTCCGGGCGCGTTTCACCCATGACGCGACTTAGTTCTGTCAACAAGCCCCAGCCCCGACATCCCTGTTGGGTCGTTCGCCGCTGAAAACCGTTCAGTTTTCCGGGCGCGTCTCACCCATGACGAAACTTAGTTCTGTCAACAAGCCCCAGCCCCGACGTTCTTGTCGGGTCGTTCGCCGCTGAAAACCGATCGGCTTTCCAGGCGCGTCTCACCCATGACGAAACTTAGTTCTGTCAACAAGCTCCAGCCCCGACGTTCTTGTCGGGTCGTTCGCCGCTGAAAACCGATCGGCTTTCCAGGCGCGTCTCACCCATGACGAAACTTAGTTCTGTCAACAAGCTCCAGCCCCGACGTTCTTGTCGGGTCGTTCGCCGCTGAAAACCGATCGGCTTTCCAGGCGCGTCTCACCCACCAACGGACAGAAAGCATCAATCCGAATGTTACTACCGAGCGCTTCTCTCGAAGCGCTTCAAAAATCCCATTTAGGGTGGCATCGTACAGAATTTTTTTCAGATGTGGAATCATTTCAGTAGTGCTTCTTTTGCCGTATTAATCTTTTTTGCCAAAGCCGGTGAACCGCCGCGGTCAGGATGTAATTTTTGTATCAGCCGTTTGTGTGCCGACACTATTTCCTCACGGGTCGGATTGGTGTTGAGTCCTAAAATTTCCAAAGCCTCTTCGCGAGTCATGGTGGTGTCGGCAAAGTTTTTTCCGGTGTAATCTTGCTGTTTATGTTGTCTGCTTTGTTGGTATGCGTTACGGAAACGTTGCGATGACAATATAATCCAGCGTAATGCCATCAGTTTTTTGAAAAGAATCGGTAAAAAACCCAAAATAGCGCTTCCGGCAGCGACCAACCAGTGCAGTTTGCCGGTTACTGCCAGTGCGATAAGCAATGTGATTGCGATATATCCTAGCCAGCGCAGACGCACTTTGTTTGGTTGTTTCCAAACCCATCTGCCGAATAAGGCAATGGCAATTATAAGAATGACAATCAGTATCTGGCGCATGCAACACTATAATCTTTAATTTTAACGGTATTATTCCATAATTAGAACAAACTCGGAATATGAAAAAAAGTGGTAATATTTCCCACTTAAGCATGACGGCTTTAGGCGTGTAACCTACAATTGGTTTGACAAAACTTGGTGTGACATGAAAGGATACTCTGTCAATGTTGTAATCAGTATTGCAATAACCATTGCTTTACCCGCCTGTATTTCTCAGCAAATGAATTCCATGTCCTCTTTACCCGATCGGGAAGGCTTATCTTTTGATATAAAACTTCATACTCCCGAACGACAATCGCCGTATCCGGTAATAATAGATTTACACGGGTGCAATGGGATTTGGGAACAACGTGATCGGCATTGGCTGCCTTTTTTTCTTGATCGAGGCTTTGCTGTTCTGCAAGTTGATAGTTTCACACGGCGAGGTTATAGCAATATTTGCAATGATGTTTTTAAGATTGCGCCAATGACGCGTACTTTGGATGTGGCGCATGCGGTCCGGCTGATATTAAAAGATCCGCAGTTTGATTCTAGTAATATATTTTTGCTCGGTTATTCGCATGGGGGGACTACTGTATTACTGACTAATATGTACGATAGCGCAGTTTTTTCCCGGATCCGAGGAGCGATCGCTTACTATCCATATTGCCTTGATGCACTGCCGGTTTTAAATATGCATTTGCTAATTTTAATCGGTGAACATGACGATTGGACTCCGGCAAATGAATGCCGTCGGATGCGCGTGATTGATAATAACCGGCATCGACTAGATTTAATTGTTTACCCTAATACCTATCATACATTTGACGTTCCGGGTCTGGATGCGCGATATTATGGTCATCGTGTTTTGTATAACCCTAAAGCGGCGGCGGCTAGTTTCGAGAAAGTGAAGTCTTTTTTACGTGAACATCAATCGCAATGATGTTTAGGGTGGCATCGTACAAGGGCTAGTGCGGTTTTTCTAATACCGATATAATTCGGTTTTATTTTAGAGTGTGTATAAATGGCGGATCGATCCTTTATTCCCCTGAAAATTGCAATACTTACCGTATCGGATTCACGCGCTGCGACGGACGATAAGTCCGGTGCCTTATTAGTTGATCGTTTGCAGCGAGCCGGGCATCAATTCTATGAAAAATGCATTGTTGCCGATGATATTTATCGAATTCGCGCGGTATTGTCGGCGTGGATTGCCGAGCCGCAAGTGCAAGTGATTATTACCACTGGAGGAACGGGAATTACCGGACGTGATGGAACCCCGGAAGCTGCGGCAGTTCTGTTTGATAAAAAGATTGATGGGTTCGGTGAAATGTTTCGGGTGCTTTCGTTTGAGTCCATTCAAACATCTACTTTGCAATCGCGTACGCTTGCCGGAGTGGCGAACGGAACATTTATATTCTGCTTGCCCGGTTCCGCAAGCGCTTGTGCCGATGCTTGGGACAAGCTGCTGCAATATCAGCTGGATTATCGAACTCGTCCATGCAATTTAGTTGAGTTGATGCCGCGGTTAAAGGAGTCGTAAGCACTTTAATTCGTTTGTGTCACGTTTGCTGAAAAACAATCAAGTTGCGCCGTTACATCATCTACCATAATCAATTGCATCGCACCTACTTTGCGAATTCTCTTTCCCCACGATACAGCGGTCATTTCTTTATTGAAATACTCGCGGATTGCCTGTGGATAGCGGTTGATGCACCATTGTCGATTCAAATAAGGAGCGGTGCGATCGGGGTTGGTTGCTGCGTATAGCCCGATAACCGGAGTGCCGACGCTATTCGCCATGTGTACCGGGCCGGAGTCGGGACTAATCAACACCGTTGCTTGGGTCAGCAATGCCATCAATTGCGTTATAGTTGTTTTGCCGGTTAAGTTTAGTACTGGCTGGGACATCGCTTGCTTGACCCTTTGATTATGACGCCGTTCAATCGGATTGCAGCTGCCGGTCAGTACCACATAAAATTGATGTCGGATTATCGCATAATCTGCAACTGCCGCATAATTTTCAATTAACCAGTTTTTTGAAGGATGGCGTGAATATGGATTCAATAAAAGAATTTTCAGAATTTTTTGAGTTGGCAAAATACTTTTGATGTAACTCGTGTCATGTTCCGAATGACAGTAATCCCAGATTAATCTTTTTTTCATTCCTAGTGCTTCAGTGAAGCTCAATAAGGTATCTTGAGCATGTTGTTCTTTTTGAAATGGAATCCGGTAGTCGACAAACAGGCCATGTAAATTTTTGGCACGTTTCCGATCAAACCCAAAACGTGTTTTTGCACGGACAAATAAGGGGATTAGATTGGCACGCAACGAAGATTGCATTAATAGCATTAAGTCAAAGCATCTGTCTCTTAGCGCTTGGCGTAAATCCCAGTATGCACGCATTCCCCGTTTTTTGTTGAACGGGATAAATTCAATATTGGTTAATGTCTTAACCAATTCGTGCTCAACCGTACCGATAATCCAAGTGATTTTTGTTTTTTGCCAATGCGACTGGATGGTATTGATAACCGGTAATGTGTGAACGATGTCGCCGATAGATGATAAGCGCACTAGGCACAAATTGTCAGGAGGCGGATGAAAAAGCATCGGTATGAGTTGCCTGATTAACCGCCGATATAGGACATTTCAACTTTGCGCAAAGGTTGTGGCCGCAGTAAAGTTTTGTCGCGAGTTTCCGAATAGCGATCAATACGTTGTTTCCATAGTTGTTTGAGTCGAGACATGATGGCTTTATCATCGGTATTTTTGCGTAACCACCGTTTTACATCGTAACCTCGGTTGGCAAATAAGCAGGTGTAAAGTTGTCCGTCGGCCGACATACGCAAACGGGTACAGTCATTGCAAAAGGGTTGTGTGATTGAGGCAATGATACCTATTTCACCGCCTCCGTCGCGATAACGAAAGCGACGGGCGACTTCTCCTTGGAAATTTGCTGCCGTCGGTTCTAGCGGGAGTTCGTCATCAATTATGTCAAATATTTCTTTAGCGGAAACCACATCGTTCATTTGCCATTGGTTGGTCGTGCCGACATCCATGTATTCGATAAAGCGTACGATATGCGGAGTGTTGTGAAAATATTTCGCCATCGGCAAAATATCTTTTGCGTTGAGTTTTTTCTTCACAACCATGTTGATTTTTACCGGCAAACCTGCCACCGCCGCATTTTCTATCCCTGCCAGTACCGTATCAACCGACATGTTCACGTCATTGATCATTTTAAAAGTGTTTTGATCCAGAGAGTCGAGGCTGATGGTGATACGTTGGAGTCCTGCTTGTTTAAGCGCCTGCGCACGTTCTGTGCTGAGCAAAGATCCGTTGGTTGTCAAACCTAGGTCGGTGATGCTTTCAATTGCCGCCAAATTTTTGATTAAAATTTCAATACTGCGGCGTATGAGAGGCTCGCCACCGGTTAGCCTGATTTTTCGCACACCCATCGCGGCAAGTATTTTGCTTATACGAATGATTTCCTCAAACGATAATAGCTCTGTTCGAGCAAGGAATTTATAGCCCGGATGGAAGAAATCTTTCGGCATACAGTACGTGCAGCGGAAATTGCACCGATCGGTTACCGAGATTCGTAAGTCGCGTAGTGGCCTGTCCAATTGGTCTGTAATTGTATCCATAGGGTATATTCTAAACGATTGTTTGATCGAATATTCGCATCGGTGAAATGTTATACTCCTAATGATGTTGAATGCGACGATAAGGAGCGGAAAATGAAAGTTCAAATATTAACGGAATATTTTGATCCTTGGCAATTAGTGCATGATTATCAAGCGCAAACACATCTTTCAGGGTATGGTGCGACTACTGTGTTTGTTGGCACGATGCGTGATTTTAATCAAGGTGATGCGGTTATTTCCATGCAGCTTGAGCACTATCCGCAGATGACACAGGCGTATTTGGAAGAGGTAACGAAGCGTATATCACAGAAATATCAATTAGACGATGTTTTGCTGATTCATCGTATCGGGGAAATTAAGCCGAATGAGGCGATTGTGCTGGTGGCTGTCTGGAGTCGATATCGGCGCGAAGCTTATCTTGCCAATCGCGAAATAATGGAAGAGCTAAAATCGTACGCTCCGTTTTGGAAAAAGGAAAAACTTGCCGGCGGCGAGTTCTTGACCGAACGGTGGGTTGAGAAGAACACGCCAAGCTGAATTTTTTGATGAGTTTCGGCTACAATAAGTTCGGTTTCACTGTGTAAAATAAACACTCACTGCTAATGGATACGATGCAAACAATGATTAAGATAGCAAGGGTGAAAATTCTGATCATCGCCTTATTAGCGAATGCGTCTGTTGTCGCGGCGGACTGGAGGCTAGACGGAGAGGCTTCATCTTTGCAATATCTTTCAAGCAAACTAGTGCGCGGAAACTTTGCCGCGATATTTGAGAGTAACGTTTTTGCGCAGGTTAGCGGCGAAATCCGCGATAATCAACTGGTTTTAGTGGTTAATACAGCAAGCGTCAACACAAAAATCCCAATCCGCGATACCCGTGTCGCCGAGCATGTGTTTCAATCCGGACGTTACCCGATTGCCATCGTTACGACGGCAGTGGATCAAAAGTTGCTGAACGAGATGGCGGTTGGCACCGTTGAAGTTCGTGATGTGCAAGCAAAGCTTACTTTGCGTGATATTACGCATACGGTGTCGGGGAAGGTGGTTGTTGTGCGCACACAAACTGATCGTTTGCTGGTGCAAACCGTTGAGCCGATCTTGGTTGATGCGGCACAATATGCGATGACCGAAGGATTTTTAACGTTACAGGAAATTGCTAAGCTGTTTAAAATACCGACGGTGATTCCGGTCAGCTTTAGCCTGCGCTTTATTCGCGGCTAAATTAATCCGTCAAATGGTATTACTTCAACCCAATTACCCGCCGCAACTGCCTGTCGCTCTACCGGCAATACTATAAAGCAATTCGCATGAGACATGGATGTTAAAATCCCCGACCCTTGTGCGCCGGTTTTACTAACTTGGTAACCACCCTGTGCATTTTGTGTCAGATGGCCGCGTTGATATTCGATTCTACCGGGGCGTTTACGTAAGGGCTCGGTGCATTGCGCGCGTAACACGCGTGGCATAGCGACCGGCGACTCGCCGGCAAGTTTCTTTAATGCCGGTTGGACCAAAATATAAAACACTACCATCACCGATACCGGATTGCCCGGCAATCCGAAATATAGTGCATGATTGATATGCCCGAACGCGACCGGACGCCCCGGCTTTACGGCAACTTTCCAGAAACTAACTTGACCCAATTGTTCTAATGTTTCTTTAACCAAATCGGCTTCACCGACGGAAACGCCTCCCGAAGTGATAATTGCGTCGGCCGATTGCGCTTCTCTTTGTAACGCCTCAGTCAACGCTTTGCGTGTGTCTCGCACAATGCCTAAGTCAATGATTTCTCCTCCGAGCCGCGTCAACATCCCGTATAAGGTATAACGGTTGCTATCGTAAATTTGCCCCGGAGCAAGTGCCTCTCCGGTAGGAATCAATTCGTCGCCGGTTGAGAAAAACACGATTTTCGGTTTGCGTTTGACCGAGACTTGCGTAATACCGCAGGAAGCGAGCAGACCAAGATCGGCAGGCAGGATACGCCTGCCGCAATTGAGAATTTTTGCCCCTGCGGCAATATCCTCACCTGCGTGCCGAACATTTTGTCCGGCACGATTATCTGCGGTAATTTCAATGGCGCCATCTTTGATGATCACTTTTTCTTGGATGATCACCGTATCACAACCTATCGGCATGACTGCACCGGTCATAATTCGGACACATTCACCGGTGGCGACGGTGTCGTTAAACGGGTGTCCGGCAAAAGAGTTGCCAATTTGCTTTAACGTGGCGCTACCACTGGTTGGAATGTCAACCGAACGTACCGCATAGCCGTCCATCGCTGAGTTAGTGTATCCCGGTACATCCATATTCGCTTTGATGTCTTCGCTTAGCACACGCCCGAGAGCTAATTTTAATGCGCAAATTTCATTACCTTGCACCGTCTGGGTCGCGTTTAAAATACTTTGCGATGCTTGTTGAACTGATATAGAGGCGGGATCATAATCGTCCGTACAGTCGGCAGTATGCGCATTTTGCCGGTGCGGTTTTTGTGGCGGCATTATGCGTTCCGAATTGCTTTGAGTAGTACGTACAGTGCGCCGCTATCACCGTCCCATGGCTTCGCCGGGCAATAAGCGAGTGCATCGGGATAGGCGATTAACCAATTGCGAATCGTATTACTGAGTACGGCTTTACCGTCCTGTGAATGTAACCCTTTCCCGCAAATTACCAAGATGCAGCGTAAGTGATTTTTTCTGCTGAGTTGAATGGCGGCGGCTAATTTTGGCAAAGCTTCTTTAACTGTGTTGCCATGTAAATCAATCGAGTTACCTGTTGATATTTTTCCCTGTTTAAGGCGTTGCAGCTCTCTGTTTTGCAGTCCCGGCTTTTTGTAGATGTCCGGCGCGGAGCGGTTACTTTTGCTAAGGGCGATTTTTCGAGCGAGTTCCATTTCATTCGCCACATCTGTTTTAGCATCGGTCGATGCTCGAATTTGAGTGGTCATAGACAATGGACGATAAGAAGTTTTATTTTTCTGTTCAAAACTTTCCATTATTTGGCGGAAATCCGATGATTCGGACTCGGCAAAATTCTGCGGACTTTTGTTTCCTGTGCCGAGTTTTCCAGATCTATCGCGTGAGGACATAATTGATTGTCGTATTGTTATAATGAGACGGTATAATGTGTTTTACTGTCAGGGAATAGACACACCATAAGTATATCCTACCATATTGATTCATACCGTATTATCGAACTTATACCAGCATAGTATCAATCACAACAGGGATTATAACGGAGATGCATATTTTGGTGAGTAATGATGACGGTTACCAAAGTTTGGGCTTGAAAATTCTGATTGAGAGTTTATATCAGATTGCTGATGTTACTGCTGTTGTTCCCGATCAAGACCGCAGTGCCGCAAGCAATTCACTCACTTTGACCCGGCCTTTACGTGCGATTGAATTGCAGGAGAATTTTTATACGGTGGACGGCACGCCGACAGACTGCGTGCATCTTGCAATCACCGGCTTGTTTCGGGATAAGCTCCCCGATATGGTTATTTCCGGTATTAATCACGGAGAAAATTTGGGCGACGATGTCATTTATTCCGGCACGGTTGCTGCTGCAATGGAGGGACGATTTTTAGGTCTGCCGGCGCTTGCAGTTTCGGCGGTGGAAGGAACGCCGCAGTGCTTGCATTTATCTGCCGAAATTACCAGTCGAATCGTCAAACAACTGCGGCATGCCTCATTGCCAGGAGATATTATTTTGAATATCAATGTGCCGGATTGCTCGTTAAAAGAACTCAAAGGGATACAAAGCACTCGGCTCGGTAATCGCCATGTGTCCGAACCGGTCATTCGTTCAACCGACCCACGCGGCAATACAATTTATTGGGTCGGTGCGCAGGGCGGCAAACAGGATGCAGGCGAGGGTACCGACTTTTATGCGGTGGCAAATCGGATCGTTTCAGTAACACCGCTGCATCCTGATTTAACCAGGCATCACTCAATTGCAGATGTGGAGCAGTGGCTAAACGGGTTTGCGGTATCGGATTAAAACATATAGCGTGAACGATCATTTTAAGAAAGACAGGTTAAAGCTGGTTTCCGAGTTGCGTAGACAGGGAATCGCCAATGAAAGTGTTTTGCAGACTATGACTACCGTACCTCGTCATTTGTTTCTGGATAAAAGTCTTTCCGAAGTTACCTATGCGAACTGCTCTTTGCCGATCGGTTACAATCAAACTATCTCACAACCTTACATTGTGGCACGCATGACGGAATTGTTGCTTACGGGAGATATGCCCGATAAAGTACTGGAGGTGGGAACGGGTTCCGGCTATCAGGCGGCAGTACTAGCGGCACTGGTGGCGCGGGTGTTTACGATTGAGAGGATTAGGGCGCTGCACAACAAAGCGCGACAACGCTTGCGCAAACTAGATGTACAAAATGTGCACTTTCGTTGCGGTGACGGTAGTAATGGATGGCGGCAATATGCTCCTTTCGACGCGATTATAGTAACAGCGGCAGCAGCACGAGTCCCGCCAATATTGATAGATCAGCTTTCTATCGGGGGTAGAATGGCTGTTCCGGTGGGCGGGGCTCATGAGCAGCATCTGATTTTAGTTGAGCGTTCTAAATTTGGCTTCCGGGAAAGCCGCCTGGAAGCGGTCAAATTTGTGCCTTTGGTTTGAAGGTGAGAGATGAAAGTTTTTACTCCCTTATATCAGAAAGTTCTGCGTTGGGTTTCGTACGATAGTGCGGATAAATATTTGTATGGGTTGAGTTTCGTCGAAGCGGTAGCTTTTCCGGTTCCGCCGGACGTGATGTTGGCTCCTATGTGTGCGGCGAGACCGCACGATGCGTTGTATTTGGGATCGTTGACAACCGCATTTTCAGTGCTAGGCGGAATATTGGGGTATGCATTAGGATTTTTCATTCTTGATGCCATTGAACCATGGTTGCTTGCAAGTCACTGGGCGAACGAGTACCTGAGTGCCAAGCATTTATTTGAGCAATGGGGAGTTATGATTGTCATTATTGCCGGATTTAGTCCGGTCCCCTACAAAATTTTTACATTCACCGCCGGCGCTTTGCAATTGGCTTTCCCATTGTTTGTTGTGGCATCTTTCATCGGGCGGGGAGGACGTTTTTTAATGATTGCTTTGTTATTCAGATACTTGGGTACGATCGCATTGCCCAAAGTGAAAAAAATAATTGAGCAACTCGGGTGGTTGACTGTCATAGCGTTTGTAGTATTTTTACTTGTTTATTATCTTGGAGCGCTGTGATGCGGTACGGTTTTATGCTAACGATTGTATGCCTGATTGCGGGGTGCAGTTCTTCATATCAATATTGGCAGCCGAACGAGTCGTCAATGGCTGGCGCAACAGCCGAATCCGGAGCAGTGCATGTCGTGCGTAAGGGGGAGTCATTGCATGTAATCGCATGGTTGTACGACTTGGATTATCGGGATGTCGCACATTGGAATAATATTCGGTCCCCATACGTTATTTATCCTGATCAGGAACTAAGATTGACTGCGCCCGATAAAAATTTGTCGGCAGAGCGACCATCATCTGCGAAAAAAGTTTCCGTGCAAAAAGACCTGCTTAATACTGCTTCTGTTCAACAATGGGTATGGCCGACTCGTGGTCAATTGATATGTCGTTTCCAGCAGGGAGTTTGTAAAAAAGGTATCTATATTCAGGGAAAATTCAGGCAAGATGTATTTGCCGCACATGCCGGAACGGTTGTGTATAGCGGGACGGGCGTTAAGGACTACGGTGGATTGATTATTCTGCAACATGAGAAGGGTTATTTTAGTGCTTATGCGCACAATAACCGTCTGTTGGTCGAAGAAAATGAGCAGGTTATTGCCGGTCAGAAGATTGGATTGATGGGTATGACGCGGAAAAATTATCCGGCGCTTTATTTTGAAATACGCTTAAACGACCGTCTGCTGAACCCATTGGAATTACTACCGTTGACCGCGACATAAATCCTTGATGAGTGAATTTACCCGCATTGATCGTTTGCCGTCGTATGTGTTTAATATCATCAATGAACTGAAAGCGCAAGCGCGTCTGCAAGGTCGAGACATCATTGATTTTGGCATGGGCAACCCCGATGCTGCGACACCTACGCACATTGTCGACAAGTTGATTGAAGTGGTACAACGTCCTGATACTCATCGCTACTCAATGTCGCGCGGAATCCCGCGTTTGCGTCGTGCTATTTGTCGGTGGTATCAGGATAAATTTGATGTTGAACTTGATTTTGAAGAAGAAGCGATTGTAACCATCGGTTCTAAAGAGGGAATCGCGCATCTTGCGCTTGCCATGCTGTCTCCGGGTGATAATGTTTTGGTGCCGAGTCTGGCATATCCGATTCATCCCTACGGTTGTGTGATTGCCGGTGCGGATATCACTTATTTGCCGCTGGAATCGGAAGAGAAATTCATTGATGTGTTGGATCAGGCCATTCATGCAGCATGGCCGAAGCCGAGGATGTTGATCCTGAATTTTCCCTGCAATCCGACGACGCATTGCGTCGAATTGGGGTTTTTTGAGCAAGTAATTGCTTTGGCGAAAGAGCACCGCATTTGGGTAGTGCACGATATTGCTTATGCCGAGATTGTGTTTGACGGTTATCAACCCCCGTCGATTTTGCAGGCGCCCGGAGCAAAAGACATTGCGGCTGAGTTCTATTCAATGTCAAAAACCTATAATATGCCCGGGTGGCGTATTGGTTTTATGTGCGGCAACCGTCAGTTGGTTGCCGCATTGTCAAAGATAAAGTCATATCTTGACTACGGTTTATTTACGCCGATGCAAGTTGCGGCGATTACCGCACTGGAGTCTTCTCAGGAATGCGTTGATCATATTCGCGCCACTTATCGTGAACGTCGCGACGTGTTGTGCGAGAGCTTATGCAGGATCGGTTGGCAAGTAGACAAACCGAAGGCGACCATGTTTGTTTGGGCTCCGATACCGAAACCCTATCAAGCGCTGGGATCTTTGGAATTTTCAAAGTTATTATTGAAACAGGCGCATGTTGCGGTCTCTCCGGGAACCGGCTTTGGTCACCACGGTGACCAATTTGTTCGTTTTAGTTTAATAGAAAACCCGCAAAGGATTCGTCAAGCGGTGCGTAATATTAAGTCGCTTTTTTAGTGATAATGTGCACAAGGAGTTGATATGGAACCTGCCAAAGTAGCTATACTCGGATTGGGTACTGTCGGTTGTGGCGTCATTTCGGTATTGCGCCGTAATGCCGATGAAATTGCTCGTCGTGCCGGACGAAAGATAGAAGTTGTGCAGGCCTCGGCGCGTGATTTATGCAAGAAACGGCCGGTTGATTTGACGGGCATCGAATTGGTTGACGATCCTTTTACACCAGTGAAGAACGATGACATTGATATTGTTGTTGAGCTAATTGGCGGAGTGAGCACTGCGCTGGAACTTGCGTTCGCTGCGACGGATGCGGGCAAACATTTAGTGACTGCGAATAAGGCGCTAATCGCATTGCATGGAAATGAAATTTTTAAGCGTGCCCGTGACCGAGAGACAATGGTAACTTTTGAGGCGGCGGTTGCGGGCGGTATTCCGATTGTCAAAGCGATCCGTGAAGGGTTGTCGGGTAATCAGATTCAATGGCTTGCGGGAATTATCAATGGAACTTGCAACTTTATACTATCCGAAATGGAGCAGAAAGGAAGTCGTATTGAGGATGCTTTGGCGCATGCGCAAATGCTTGGTTATGCTGAAGCTGACCCTAGCTTTGATATTGATGGAATTGATGCTGCGCACAAACTGACAATTATGGCATCGGTTGCGTTTGGTATTCCTCTGCAATTCGACAAAGTCTACATTGAGGGTATTTCCGGTTTGGATAACCAAGACATTCGTCACGCGGCGGAATTCGGTTATCGGGTTAAGCACCTCGGCATTGTTCGGCGTGTTAGCCAAGGAGTGGAACTGCGCGTCCACCCTGCGTTGATACCGAAGTCCCGTTTATTGGCAAATGTCAGCGGAGTGATGAACGCGGTAGTCGTAACCGGTGATGCGGTCGGCCCCACTTTATATTACGGCTCGGGCGCCGGTTCGCAACCGACTGCTTCGGCAGTAATTGCCGACTTGGTTGATGTTGTGCGGATGATGACTGCTGATCCGGAAAATCACGTACCGCACCTCGCTTTTCAACCCGATGCTTTATCCGATATTGGTATTGTTGATATGGATGAAGTGATCACCGCTTATTATTTGCGTTTGATGGTTGAAGATAAGCTTGGTGTGTTGGCAAAAATCACTCAGATTTTGGCTGATTCGAATATCAGTATCGAAGCGGTTTCGCAAAAAGAGCCTTATGATGAAAATCAACCGGTGCCGGTGGTGTTGCTAACGCATCAAGTTGCCGAGAAAAACATGCGCCGGGCGATTTATAAGATTGAACAACTGCCTGAAGTATTTGAAAAAGTAGTGCGTTTGCGTGCCGAATCGCTTTGCTGAGTGCGCCCGGACCGGATCGCTAGAGAAATATGATGGATGAGCATGATACCGGATTGATCAAGCGTTTTTGTGAACGGCTGCCGCTGCATGCGGAGGTGACGCCGGTTAGTTTAAACGAGGGCAGCACACCGCTGATTCGGCTAAAAAATTTTTCTGAACACTACCATCTTGATTTTGACATATTCGTTAAGTATGAAGGCCTTAATCCTACCGGTTCGTTCAAAGACCGTGGTATGACCGTTGCAGTCACACAGGCGCTTTATGAAAAAAAACAAGCATTGGTTTGCGCCTCGACCGGGAATACTTCGGCGTCGGCGGCCGCGTATGCTGCCCGTGCCGGCATGCAAGCATTCGTGTTGATTCCCGACGGAAAGATTGCACTAGGCAAGTTGGCGCAGGCGATTATTCAAGGTGCGTTTATTCTGCAAATTTCCGGGAATTTTGATCAAGGAATGTCGTTAGTTAAAGAGCTAGTGGCGAGTTTGCCTTTGGTGTTGGTCAACTCGGTGAATCCCTATCGTTTGCAAGGACAGAAAACCGCAGCATTTGAAGTGATTGAGGCGCTAGGGAGAGCGCCCGACTATCATTGTTTGCCGGTCGGCAATGCTGGCAACATCACTGCGTATTGGATGGGGTATGCCGAAGCCGCGGGCCAAGACAGTGAATGTATTCGTTGGGCACAGCAGGCCTTAAATGGTAAATGGCGAGGCGGACCGAAGGTGACAGATAAGCTGCCGAAAATGTTGGGGTATCAGGCGAGGGGTGCTTCACCGATTCTGCGCGGTGCAAAAGTGGCGCATCCTGAGACGGTCGCAACCGCAATTCGTATCGGCAATCCGCAAAGTTGGCAGCAGTCGGTTACTGCCGCTCGTGAATCGGGAGGGTGGTTTAATGAAGTGAGTGATCAAGAAATCCTTACTGCGCAAAAAAATCTTGCAAGTTCGGAAGGGATTTTTTGTGAACCTGCATCGGCGGCATCGTTGGCCGGTTTAATCAGAGATGCTCAAGCCGGCCGCATCAAAAAAAACGCGCGTGTTGTTTGCACTTTAACCGGGCACGGTTTGAAAGATAGCCAAATCGCGATTGAGCAAGGCAAAGATACCCTAGTTAAGGTTGAACCTGATTTTAATGCAGTAAAGCGTCTGCTCACTTCGCATATCTAGTTGCAGATACTGTTAAAATATCTTCTATGACGACACAAACGCTTTACGACAAAATTTGGCAAGACCATGTGGTGCGACAGAATCCAAGCGGTGATTGTTTGATTTATATTGATCGCCATTTGCTGCATGAAGTGACTTCACCACAGGCCTTTGCCGGGCTGCGCTTGGCCGGGCGCGATATATGGCGTAAGCAATCAATCCTTGCAGTGCCTGATCACAATGTTCCCACGACCGATCGTAGTCGTGAAATTGATGATGTAGTATCGAAATTGCAGATTGAAACCTTAGCAAAAAATTGTCGGAAGCATCGCTTAACTTTCTACGGTATGACCGACAAACGACAAGGGATTGTGCATGTGATTGGTCCGGAGCAAGGGTTTACTCTGCCGGGGATGACAATTGTCTGTGGTGACTCGCATACTTCAACGCATGGCGCGCTCACCGCGCTTGCGATAGGCATCGGAACTTCCGAAGTCGAGCATGTATTGGCGACGCAATGTTTGGTTATGCGCCGCGCCAAGAATATGCATATTCTTGTTGAAGGCGATTTGCCTTTCGGTGTGACTGCCAAAGATTTGATTCTTAGCATTATCCGGAGAATTGGTGTTGACGGAGGGTCCGGGTGTACTTTGGAATATGCTGGCAGTACGATTCGCGGTCTCTCTATGGAGCAGAGGATGACGGTATGCAATATGTCAATTGAGGCGGGGGCACGTGCTGGCTTAATTGCGTTTGATGAGGTGACCGCTGCTTATATCCGCGGGAAAAAGCAAGCGCCTAAAGGCGCTTTGCTTGATGAGGCGTTGATTGCATGGAGCGGTTTGAAATCTGACGATGATGCTGTCTTTGATAATGAAGTGCGGTTCAATGCTGCCGATATTGCGCCGCAAGTGACTTGGGGCACCACGCCTGAGATGACAGTGTCCGTTGATGAAAGAGTTCCCGACCCGGCGAACGAACCTGACGCAGTCAAAGCTAATGGGATGCGTCGTGCGTTACGATACATGGGTTTACAACCCGGCACTGCGATACAAGATATTAAAATTGATAAGATATTTGTCGGGTCGTGCACTAATTCTCGAATTGAAGATCTGCGTGCCGTAGCCAAAGTAGTTGCCGGCAAAAAAATTGCTAAAAATATTAAGCAAGCATTGATAGTGCCTGGTTCCGGTTTGGTTAAGCAGAAAGCTGAAGAGGAGCGGCTTGATCATATCTTTGTTAGCGCCGGATTTGAGTGGCGAGAACCGGGATGCTCGATGTGCCTTGGTATGAATCCTGATCAACTCGGGGCCGGCGAGCGCTGCGCTTCAACCTCAAACCGAAATTTTGAAGGAAGACAAGGGCAAGGCGGGCGTACTCATCTGGTGAGTCCGGTGATGGCCGCCGCCGCCGCCATCAATGGTTACTTTATTGATGTTCGTCAATGATGCGTGCATTTCAGACTTATACCGGAGTAGTAGCGCCGTTGGACTGCGCCAATGTTGATACCGATGTGATTATTCCCAAACAGTACTTGAAGTCGGTGGAGCGTAGCGGTTTTGGTGTAAACCTATTTGATAGTTGGCGCTATCTTGATCCGGGTGAACCGATGCAAGATCATTCAAAACGCCGTGTTAACCCGGATTTCATTTTGAATCGGCTGGCATATAGAGATGCTGAGATTTTGCTCGCACGCGAAAATTTTGGTTGCGGTTCTTCACGTGAACATGCGGTTTGGGCATTGAAAGATTACGGGATCAATACTGTTATCGCACCAAGCTACTCGGATATTTTTTACACTAACGCGATTAAAAACTGTTTACTACCGGTACGATTAAGTATGAACAATGTGGATATATTGTTCGCCAATTGTGCAGCGCAAAGCGGATACCGTTTGACAATCAATTTATCGGAACAGAATGTGACTGATGATGCTAATTGCTGGAATTTTGACATTGATAGTTTTGCCAAAGAGTGTTTATTGAAAGGGCTAGATGAAATTGATTTGACATTGCGATATGCCGATGACATACGTGCTTATGAGCGCAGACGGATGAAGCAGGCAGCGTGGCTATTTGAAGGGTCGAAGTAATCTGCAAATTGATATGCGTGACGGAGAACAGCGTATTTTGCTATTGCCGGGTGATGGCATCGGTCCCGAGATTACTGCCGAATTGGAAAAAGTCATCGCTGCATTACAACAAAAGGGAATCAAACTACAGGTTGATCATGGTCTGATAGGAGGGGCGGCGTATGAAGATTGCGGTAAGCCTTTACCGGATACGGTGTTGGCGCAAGCACGTTCTTGTGATGCAATTTTGATGGGGGCGGTCGGCACACCCCGGTACGATGTACCGGACCCTGCTCTGCGCCCCGAAGCGGGTTTGCTGTCTTTACGCCGCGCACTTGATTTATTTGCCAATTTGCGTCCGGTGCGATGTCACCCCGCTTTAGCGAATGCTTCAACGCTTAGGCGCGAAGTGATTGCCGGTCTGGATATTATGATTGTGCGAGAATTGACCGGCGGCATTTATTTCGGAACCCCACGAGGGGTATCATGCGATAACGCCGGTAAACGCAGAGCCGTCAATACCCTAAGTTACCATGAGGATGAGATTCGTCGCATTGCGCAAGTTGCGTTCAAAACTGCAATGTCACGCAATTGCCGCTTATGTTCGGTTGATAAGGCAAACGTTTTGGAAGTATCGATGTTGTGGCGTGAAGTGGTTGAGGAAGTAGCGCAGGACTATCCTAAAGTTACTTTGACGCATTTATATGTGGATAATGCGGCGATGCAATTAGTGCGCAATCCGGCGCAATTTGATGTGATTCTCACCTCCAACATGTTTGGTGATATTTTGTCGGATTTGGCATCAATGTTGACTGGGTCGATCGGTTTATTGCCGTCGGCATCGCTGAATGCTCAAACATCATGCGGGTTGTACGAACCGGTACACGGGTCGGCACCCGATATCGCCGGCACCGGTAGCGCTAATCCGTTGGCGATGATTAGTTCATTGGCAATGGCATTGCGTTATTCATTGAATCAAGTAACAGCGGCAGATTGGATTGAACATGCGATTAGTGCCGCACTGACGCGAGTGCGCACTGCTGATATTAATTCCGATATGCCGGTAGTTTCGACTGCTAAAATGGGCGACACGGTTGTGGACTATCTTTTAGAGGGTTAAAAGTTATGGTGGAGAAACAAGTTGATTTGGCGATTGTCGGCGCAACCGGTGCTGTCGGCGAATGTATGTTGCAAGTGCTATCCGAACGTAATTTTCCGATGGGAAATTTATATCTGTTAGCGAGTGGTAAATCTGCTGGTAAACAAATACGATTTAAGGGTCAAACATTGCGAGTAATGGAGTTGGCGACGTTTGATTTCGCAAAAGTGTCGATTGCACTTTTTTCTGCCGGCGCTTCGGTTTCTAAAGTATATGTGCCGCGTGCAACCTCGGCGGGTTGTGTTGTCATTGATAATACGTCGCAGTTCCGTTATGAGGAAGATATTCCGTTGGTTGTGCCGGAAGTCAATCCTTCCGCTATTGCCACGTACGCTAAAACAGGAATTATCGCAAATCCAAATTGCTCAACGATACAGATGGTAGTTGCACTAAAGCCCTTGCATGACCGTTATACCGTCACGCGGATTAATGTTGCAACTTATCAAGCGGTTTCAGGCACGGGAAAAAAAGCGATTGATGAATTGCTAACCCAGACACGTGTGTTACTCAACAACGAAATACCGACTGCGGGCGTCGTCTATCCAAAGCAAGTTGCTTTTAATGCTCTACCTCATATTGACGTATTTATGCCAAACGGCTATACCAGAGAAGAAATGAAAATGGTCTGGGAGACGCAGAAGATTCTTGCCGATGATACGATTAGAGTAAATCCGACTACGGTGCGTATTCCGGTGCTGTATGGTCATTCGGAAGCGGTACACCTTGAATTTGCCTTACCGGTTGATATTGATGACGCAACGGTCTTATTGTCTGAAGCGCCCGGCATTAAAGTGATTGATGAGCGTTGTGATGGTGGTTACCCCACTGCGGCTAGTGAGGCGCAAGGTAGTGATATGGTGTTTATCGGACGGATTCGTCGCGATATTTCACATCCGAATGGTTTGAATCTATGGATTGTGAGCGACAATTTGCGCAAGGGGGCCGCTACTAATAGCATTCAGATTGCAGAAGTTTTAATCCGAGACTATCTGTAAATGGAATGAAGCGGCATGCAAGAATATTGGCAACAGGATGCCTGCTGATATGGTCGGTAATCCCTCAATTGTCTGTCGCTGAGACCTGCCGCTTAAAAATTGATAGTTATCTCGGGCAGACCCTTGATGCGCGATGGGTGCTTGATGCGGCTGGCGATAAGCTGGCGGAGATGAGGTTTCGTCATGCTTCGTCGGCGCATTACAAAGAGCGTAATCTTCCCTACACTGATTTGCATCGGCGTATTTTGGTGGAGCCCGTACTTTCCGCCGTTCCCGCCTATGTTGCTATCAGTTCGATCGGCGTGCTCAATCAAAAGATGTCAACAGTTTTACTTGAGATCGATACTGCAGAAGCAGTGCGGTTTGAGCCCTGTCATATCCGCTTGACGCGAGCGCCGATTATTGAGCCGGAAGTTTCTCCGAAGAGAACGCTAACAGCGCCGGAAATATTATCGAAGTTGTTGGTTTTGTTAAGCGCTGATCAAGGTTTAACACATGCTGAAGTTATGGCGGAACTACGTTCTTTGCAAACGGATGATTTTATGCGATCAGGTGAGCGCCGACTGATTGTCGCTTTACGAGAAAACAGCGTTGATAAGGAGTTTACGGAAGGGCTACGTGCGTTAATGACTTTTGAAGAGGAGCAGCTATTTTCACAAAAACTTGAACGCGGTGCGACCGCGGCGGTCACCAACATTTTGTTTTCGGTATCGGGAAAGCCTCTGCTGAATCGTTTGCTGCAGGAAGGTTTGACCGAGCGGCTTACAGACGACGGGGCAGTTTCGGCGGAAATGTTACAACGTCAGTTATCGGTATTGGAAAATCAGTTGGCATACGCGCAAAGCGAAACAGTTCGATCAGAGGAGATTCCGATAGTTTCGAGACCGCATGAGCAATCCACTTGGAAAGCGAAATTTTATCAGTGGGTCGCATTACCCTATTTCTGGTGGGGATTGGCAATGGTAAGCGGTGTTGGTTTTTTGATGGTTATCGGACGTTATATCGTTCATAACAGACGGCATGAGTCTGAATAATGAAGTATGCCGCAGTCATTGAGTATGACGGAACAAAATTTTGCGGTTGGCAAAGCCAATCCCACGCACGTAATATCCAAGATTGCGTTGAAAATGCTTTTTCTCAGGTAGCTAACCATCCGGTTACATTGATTTGTGCCGGGAGAACTGATGCCGGTGTGCATGCGCTTGGGCAAGTGATTCATTTTTCGACCGAGGCGCAACGCAGTATTAATCAATGGCAGCGTGGTGCAGGATCTTTTTTGCCGGAAGATATTTCAATTTCAACGGTAGTAAATGTTCGTGATGATTTTCATGCACGTTATAGCGCGGTGCGCCGATATTATCGTTATATAATATTGAACTGCAATGAAAAACATGCATTGATACGCCATTTCACAACGCATGTGTACCAGTCCTTATCTGCTGCTTTGATGCATGAAGCGGCTCAGATTCTGGTTGGCGAGCATGATTTCAGCAGTTTTCGTGCGGCAGGATGTCATTCCAAAAGCCCGGTGCGTCGTGTATTTGAGGTGAGGGTCAAACGTTGGGACGATTTTGTCGTGATTGATATCTGCGCTAATGCTTTTGTTCAACATATGGTACGTAACATTGTTGGCAATTTAATCCTAATAGGTAATGGGACAATGCCGGTTGAATGGCTTGCCGAGTTACTTGCACGGCGTGATCGGACCTACGGCGGGTTTACCGCAGCGGCTAGCGGCCTTTATTTAATCGGCGTGCAGTATGATATGCGGTGTAATTTGCCTGAAGTAACAATGTTTGATCGTATGTTTCCTTTTCCTTGCCGTAAGGATATATCGCAAAGCGGATAATGAAGTGGTGCGCACACGGATCAAAATATGCGGCATTACCCGTCAGGTAGATATGGAAATTGCGGCGCAACTCGGAGTGGACGCGATCGGTTTGGTGTTTTATCCTTCTAGCGGGCGGTATATCACGCCGCAAGATGCGGCAAAGTTATTGGAACGCAAACCGCCGTCATTGTCGGCTATCGCCGTATTTATGGATGCGCGGTACGATGACATTATGCGGATAGTCAAAAATGTACCGTTTGATTGTTTGCAGTTTCATGGGTCGGAGCATGAGAATTTCTGTGCTTCATTTGCTATGCCGTATTGGAAGTCGGTTCCAATGGGAACCGTCGGCAATTTTGCCGCGTATGTTGACGAGTATCTTGCGACCGCCAGTGGGTTTGTGCTTGATTCGAATCAAGTAGGACAGGCCGGCGGCACCGGTAAGACTTTTGCCTGGTCGAAATGCCGACCGAACACGCAAGTACCGTTGATTGTCAGCGGTGGTCTGACAGCGGATAATGTTGCCGATAGCATTCGATGTCTACATCCGTATGCAGTAGATGTTTCAAGTGGTGTTGAAGCAAAAAAAGGTATTAAAAACCCGCAGTTGATGAAACAATTTGTTTGCGTGGTGCGCAAGATTGATGAGGATTCAATGCATGTCGGATGAAACAAAGAATATGCCTGACGCAGATGGTCATTTTGGCATTTATGGCGGGAGGTTCGTTTCCGAGACCTTAATGCATCCGTTGTATGCACTGGAAGAGACTTACCAACGTTATAAAAATGATGCTGAATTTCATGCGGAACTTGACTATGAACTTAAACATTATGTTGGGCGTCCCAGTCCTTTATATCATGCACAGCGCTGGAGCGAAGAAATCGGGGGAGCGCAGATTTATTTGAAACGAGAGGATTTAAACCACACCGGTGCGCATAAGATCAACAGCGCTTTAGGACAAGCATTGTTGGCAAAGCGTATGCAGAAGACTCGTTTAATTGCCGAAACAGGTGCCGGACAGCATGGCGTTGCAACGGCGACCGTTGCTGCGCGTTTAGGGGTTGAGTGTGTGGTGTTCATGGGGACCGAAGATATCCGACGGCAAAGTCCCAACGTATATCGCATGCGTTTGTTAGGGGCCGAAGTGGTGCCTGTAACCGGAGGTTCATGCACTTTGAAAGATGCGATGAATGAAGCGATGCGTGACTGGGTGACGCATGTTGATAACACGTTTTATATTATCGGGACGGTTGCCGGTCCGCATCCGTATCCGACCATTGTGCGTGACTTTCAATCGATTATCGGTCGGGAAACTCGACAGCAAATTTTGGAGATGACCGGGAATTTGCCGCAGGCTCTGGTTGCCTGTGTCGGTGGCGGTTCGAACGCATTGGGATTGTTCTATCCGTTTCTTGATGATGAGAGTGTTGCGTTATATGGCGTTGAAGCGGCAGGCGAGGGGCTGGATAGTAAAAAACATGCGGCATCGCTGGTAGCGGGAACACCCGGAGTGTTACACGGAAATCGCACCTATTTATTAGAGTCGCGTGACGGGCAAATTTTATCGACGCATTCCGTATCCGCCGGTTTGGATTATCCCGGTGTCGGGCCGGAGCATGCTTATTTGAAAGATACCAAGCGCGCCCGATATGTCGCTGTGTCCGATGAAGAAGCATTGCGGGGATTCCATCGCCTAACGCGTTGCGAAGGGATTATCCCCGCATTGGAAACTAGTCATGCGATTGCTTATGCGGAAAAGCTTTGCGCAAGAATGCCAAAAAATGAAAGCATTGTGATTAATCTATCCGGTCGTGGAGACAAAGACTTGACGACAGTTGCAAAAATTGAGGGTATGGAGCTGTGAGTCGTATCAGCGATTGTTTTTCCGCTGCTGAAGAAAATAACAAACGTGTTTTGATTCCTTATATCGCCGCCGGTGACCCGCATCCGCAAGAAACTGTCGGTTTGCTGCATACATTGGTGCAAGCGGGGGCCGATATGATCGAGCTCGGTGTGCCTTTTTCCGATCCGATCGCCGATGGTCCGGTAATACAGCGAGCCTATGAGCGAGCCTTATCCCACGAGGTTAATCTTTCCGCCATATTGCGTATGGTAGGTGAATTTCGTCAGCGCGATTCGTTGACTCCTATTATTCTGATGAGTTATCAGAATCCGATTGAAGCGATCGGGCAGAAAGAGTTTGTCGAGCAGATCAAGCAAGTAGGGGTTGACGGGGTGTTGACGGTTGATTTGCCGGTGGAAGAATCCGCCGAAAGTCGGGCGGCATTACTGGCGGGAGGGATTGATCCGATATTTTTATTGTCACCGACTACTTCCGAAAAAAGAGTAGTGGAAATTTGCAACGTGAGTCGGGGATTTATTTATTATGTCGCATTAAAAGGCGTAACCGGCGCAGGGCATTTGGATATACAAGATGTGAGCCAACACCTGCAGATGATTCGCTGGCATACCAAACTACCGATTAGTGTTGGATTTGGTATCAAGAGCGCGACGGAATCGGCACAGATTGCAAGCTTTGCCGACGGTATTGTGATTGGGAGCGCGTTGGTAAAGATTATTAGCAATCCGGCGTTGAGTATTGCTGCCCGTCGCGAAAAAGTTTTAGTGGCATTGTCTGCGATTCGTCAGACAATCGATGCAACTATGACTGAAACCAGGTTTCAATATGGGGTGGTATAAGAAACTAATTCCATCAAGAATTAGAAAATCAACGGCAACGCGCCGGGTACCCGAAGGACTGTGGCAGAAATGTGATGCTTGCGGTGCAATGCTGTATAAACCCGAATTAGAGCAGAATTTGTACGTTTGCTCCAAGTGTCATCACATGACTAGGATTAGCGCACGTAAGCGGTTGGATACTTTTCTTGATCCGGATGGCAGAAAAGAACTGGGCACACAAATTAAACCACTTGATTTCCTGAAATTTAAAGATCGTATCAAATATAACGATCGTCTCAGTCAAGCACAGAAGCAGACTGGCGAGAATGACGCTTTGATAATAATGGAAGGCAAATTATTGGGTCGGCTGCTGGTTGTTGCCGCATTTGAATTTTCGTTTATTGGGGGATCAATGGGTGCAGTAGTCGGCGAACGTTTCAGGCGTGCGGTTGATCATTGTATCGCTAAGAAATTACCCCTTGTTTGTTTTGCGACTAGTGGTGGCGCCCGGATGCAAGAGTCTTTGGTGTCGCTGTTCCAAATGTCGAAATCTGCCGCAATGCTGGAAAAACTTTCGGCGCATCGCTTGCCGTTTATCTCGGTGTTGACTGATCCGACAATGGGGGGAGTTTCGGCAAGTTTGGCAATGCTTGGAGATGTGATTATTGCCGAGCCCGGCGCTTTACTTGGTTTTGCCGGCCCTCGAGTTATCAAGCAAACCGTGAGAGAGAACTTGCCTGAGGGATTCCAACGTAGTGAATTTCTACTTGAACATGGCGCAATTGATATGATCGTGCCGCGGCATGAACTAAAGGATCGCATCGGTAGCATTCTTTCACTGCTTCATGTTCCATTAAGATAATTTTATTTTGCAAGGATTAGTGATCCGTAAAGCGTTGGTGATACGGTTGTGAGACACGCAAGATTATCTGATTGGTTGGCGTGGCAAGAAAAATTGCATCCGATCGCTATTGATTTGGGTCTTGAACGCGTTCGTACAGTTGCCGAGAATTGCCGGCTTTTACCGGTTGAGACACCGGTGATTCTGGTTGCAGGGACTAATGGAAAAGGTTCAACCGTTGCAATTTTACAATCTATTTTGTGCGCCCACGGTTATCATGTGGGAAGTTATACATCGCCGCATTTGTTGCGTTACAACGAACGCATTTGTATTGACGAAGGCGCGGTTGAAGATCATTTGTTATGTGAAGCATTTGATTTTATTGATCGTAAACGCTATGGCACTAGTTTAAGTTTTTTTGAATTTGGCACTTTGGCGGCATTATATTGTTTTAAGCGTTTCCCGCTCGATATGATGATTTTAGAAACCGGATTAGGCGGAAGGCTTGATGCGGTCAACATTGTTGAACCGGTGGCATCGGTTATCACTAGTATAGGGATTGATCATGTCAAGTGGTTGGGGCATGACCGGGAAGCAATCGCATACGAGAAAGCCGGTATCATGCGACGCAATAAACCGGTGATATGCGGTGATACGGACCTGCCGCAAACGATTGTCGAGGTGGCCGGCAAAAAAGGTGCGAATCTATATTGTCAAGGGACTGATTTTTCTTGTATATCCGTCGGAGAAAAATGCGATTTTCATTTAGGCGAAGAACTCGTTCGGGATGTTCCCAAACCTGCGCTATTTGGTCGTGCACAATTGTGTAATGCTGCCACTGCGCTGATGACGTTGCATTGTATCCGTGATCAATTGCCGGTCATTCGGCAAGCAACTATTGATGGTTTGCAACAAGTGCGATTGGCGGGCCGTTTTGAGATTAAGCAAGGAGCGAAATTACGGATTTTTGATATCGCGCACAACCCACACAGCGCAGCGGTGTTGGCAAACAACCTGCGCGATCTGCCATGTGAAGGATGCACTTATGCAGTGTTCGGGTTACTCTCGGATAAAGATGTGCACGGCATACTACGTGAAACTATTCCATTAGTTGATGTTTGGTACTTGACTGAACCCAATACCAGTCGAGCGCTCAGATTGGATGTTCTGAAAGAGATTGTGGAGGCAAACAAAATCCGGGTTCCGGTTTATGACACAGTTTCGGTATCTGATGCCTGTCATAATGCACTTGCGATGATGAAGAGTGAAGATAGGTTGCTTGTTTTCGGCTCTATGGTTACAGTAGCCGAAGCAATCGCCGCAGGCGTATAATGCTGTTTGACACGAGCGACTGATGGAGCGGGAAATTAAGCAAAGGCTTGCCGGCGCTATTACAATTGTTTCGCTGGCTATAATTTTTCTTCCGTTGATTTTTGACGGCAGCGGCTACAAACAACTACCGGATATGAATCTGGATATTCCAGCGCAGCCGGAAATTACGATTGATCAGAGGTTTGATATGTTGCCGGCACCAGGGAAAGCTGGGCTACAACGTTTGCGTGAGAAGATTGATCTCAATACGGTGACTAAGAACTCTCCGCTTGAATCTGTAACGGAAAGGCAATGGAAAGTTCAAGTTGGTGTATTTGCCAATGAGGAAAATGCAAAATACCAAGTTCTAATGCTGGAAGAAAAAGGTTATGCTGCTGGCTACCGAAGCCTCATTCAAGCGGGTGTGCAAAAGTTTTTCGTTGAAATCGGGCCCGATAATAAGCAAAAGATGCAACAAGCGGCAGAAGAGTTGAAAAGCAATTTAGGGTTGGATGATGTATTGCTTAAAAAGCAATAAATAGGCTGACGGTATGGAAATCAGTGATGCCGTAGTGCTGCTAATCATTATTATTTCTGCGGTGATTGGTTTGATTAAGGGATTTGTTAGAGAACTAGTTGCAATTATCGCGTTAGTCGGAGGATTAGTTTTAGCATTTTATTTTTCTTCGGTTCCTGCGCAATGGGTGCCCGCAATGCAGTGGTTTTTTTTCAATCAAGAGGTTGACAGTCATGATGTGAGTTTTATTATATCGTTCATCACGATTGTCGTAGGCACGTTGATAGTAGGTCACCTGCTTGGCGCCGGTATCAGTCGGATAGTTGTGATGAGTGGCACGGGCAATATCGATCGCTTTCTGGGCCTGGTATTCGGAATTACGCGCGGCGGTGTCGTAATTATATTATTGGTTGCCATTGCTGGATTGACTAAATTGCCGTTATCTGATGTATGGAAGAGGTCCGAATTGCTACCGATGTTTGAAACATTCGCTCATTTTACGGTGATGCAGTTGCCGACCGATTATAGTAATTACTTCTCATTCCCTTCCGTTCATCGCTAATCCGGTATGGAAAAAATTTAATCATGTGCGGTATTGTTGCAATTTGTGGTCACCCCCCGGTCAGTGTGCAGCTATATGATGCGCTAACAGTGCTGCAACACCGTGGACAAGATTCTGCCGGGATCGTGACTTGCGATGAGGCGGGGCATGTTTATCGACACAAGGGAAATGGTTTGGTGCGCGATGTGTTTCATGCCGGTCACATTGAGAAATTACGCGGCGATTTTGGTATCGGGCACGTGCGCTATCCGACTGCCGGAACTCACGAGATTAGCGAAGCCCAGCCTTTTTATGTGAATAGTCCTTATGGCATTGCCCTAGGGCACAACGGCAACTTAGTAAACTCGGATACTTTAGTTAATGAGTTGTTTGCTCAAGATTTACGGCACATCAATACTGGCTCCGATTCTGAGATTTTACTCAATGTTTTGGCGCACGAATTACTGATGAGTCGTTCTTTGATGTTAGACCCCAAGCAAATCTTCCGTGCGATTAGAAGAGTGCACGAGCGTTGCCTAGGCGCTTATGCGGTGGTGGGGTTGATAGCAGCCGGCGGTGTGTTTGGGTTTCGTGATCCTTACGGAATTCGCCCGATTGTTTATGGAAAAAAAGAGGGACCTCAGGGGGTTGAATATATGATCGCTTCGGAAAGTGTTGCGTTGGATACCGCCGGGTTTGAAAAAGTGCGCGATCTTGAACCCGGCGAAGCAGTTTATATTACCGCAACGGGCGATTTTTATACTGAAAAATATAATAAAGGGCGTTATCGCAGCTGTATTTTTGAGTACGTATATTTTTCGCGCCCAGATTCGATGATTGATAATGTATTTGTGCATAAAGCTCGGATGCATATGGGGAATTGTTTGGCAGAGAAAATTAAGCGAGAATGGGCCGATTATGATATTGATGTTGTGATGCCGGTACCCGACACTAGTCGCACCGCCGCATTCGAACTTGCAAGCGATTTGGGTGTCGCATGTCGTGAGGGGTTTATTAAAAATCGCTATATCGGCAGGACTTTCATCATGCCGCAACAGCAGCAACGTAGCCGTTCGGTGCGTCAGAAGCTAAACCCTTTAGGCATTGAGTTTCAGGGCAAGAATGTATTGCTGGTTGATGACTCCATTGTGCGTGGCACGACATCGCGTGAGATTGTCAGGATGGCACGGGATGCAGGAGCTAAAAAGGTTTATTTTGCGTCGGCTTCTCCTCCTGTGCGTTATCCTAATGTTTATGGAATTGATATGCCTTGCCTGGATGAATTGATTGCTTACCAGAAAAGTCCTCAGCAAGTTTGCGATGCCATTGCCGCGGATTTTCTTATTTATCAGGACCTCCGCGACCTGATTAAAGCAGTGCAGGTTTGGAATAAAAAATTGCGCTCATTTGAATGCTCGGTTTTTGATGGGAAGTATGCGCATGACTTGAGTAAAGATTATTTCCGAAAGCTGAGCGAGCGGCGTAATAATGCGACACGTCGGATGGTAAAGGATGATGTGTCATGTCTTACTTAATTGCTTCAAACCAAGCTCGGTTGCGCTCCGGCAGGTTTGAGCATTGTCTGTATGATTAGTCGGGGTTGCTTTCATCTTCATAAGAGAGAGAAGTCATGTTCAAGAAACTTCCGGCAATGTCAATCTTATTGTCTGTCTTGCTACCCGGATATGTCGTCGCGAGCAAAATTATATACCCGGTCTCATTATGGCCACGTCGCACGAAGGCTGTCGGTTGACCATTAAATTTCGGCACGATAGCCGCGGCGAATTATTGGTCGGCATCAACCTTCAATCTCGGGACTAATGGGTGGATTAAAAGTCGTTGAGTGATTGCTTGATAGCGCCGAATACCAAAATGCGCCGTCCGCCGTTCTCATGGCAAAAGTTTGCCAAGCTGTTGATTAAGCATTACCCGCAATATGCCCGTTTTCCCCAAGCGCTAGTCAGCATCCGCTACCAAACGATCTATTTGATTGAAAATCTGTGTTTAATAGCGGCATATCCGGTTTCTACTTCGCGGTTTGGCACCGGTTCGATCCTCCATTCCTGTTGGACTCCGTTGGGCATGCATTATGTTGCGGCAAAGATAGGCGATCGGGCGCCTTTGATGACATGTTTTGTCGGTAGGGTCCGGCGTGGCACGGCAAAAGTTAATCCGCTGGCGACGGTTAGCTCTGAGGATACGATTTGTACACGTATTTTGTGGCTTGCGGGGCTAGAATACCGTCGTAATCAAGGTCATTTTCTCGATACAATGCATCGCTATATCTATATTCATGGCACGGTTGATGAACAGAGAATTGGCAGGGTGGCGTCTTGCGGTTGTGTGCGGATGAGCAATATTGAGGTGTGTAAAGTGTTTGATATACTGTCGGTGAATTCCTTGGTCTATATATTATGAAATGAAAGCTATCCGCGAAGTTTTGTTGCAGTGTTATCTTTCCGGTGTTGCAAGAGTGCGCGGTCATGATGCAGTTCGGGCATATCTGACACAGCATCCTCCGACCCGGCCGTTAAATTTAGTTGCAATCGGGAAAGCGGCGGCGGATATGACGCTTGGTGCGGTGGCAAGTTGTGACAATTTCATCCGGGATGGTCTGGTAATTACTAAACATAACCACCTGTTGCCGGATTTGGTTCGTGACAACCGTTTTGAATGCATTGAATCCGACCATCCGTTACCCGGCGAGGATACGCTCCGAGCCGGTGCCGCATTGTTAAATTATTTGGAAACCAGAGCAAGAAGTGGGACACATTTTTTATTTTTGTTGTCGGGTGGAGCCTCAAGTTTGGTTGAAAGTTTGCCGAACGGCATGTCGTTGGATGAGTTACGCAAGCTGAATCAAACTTTATTAGCCGATGGTTTGGATATCGGACGAATGAATCGGATGCGCTGTGCATTGTCTCGAATAAAATCCGGACGACTTGCCATATATTTAAAAGGTTGCCCGACGTTAAACCTGCTCATTTCAGACGTGCCCGGTGATAATCCGGCGGTTATTGGATCAGGCTTGTTAACATATTCCGCCGACCCGATTGACCGGTCAGTTTATTCGCAGTCGGCATGTGAAATATTCGACCGCTACCATTGTGCTCCGGTAACAGATGTGCAATACTTTTCAAACGTCAACACACATATTATCGCCTGTCTTGACGATGCGAAAAAAGCCGCCGCAGCTAAAGCAAAAACACGGAGTTTCCCAGTAAAAGTTGTGTCGCAATTTCTTGCCGGTGATGCGGCGGAAGCGGGCGCCGAATTGGCACGTACTTTGTGTAATAACCCCGGTCAATTGTTCGTTTGGGGTGGGGAAACCACTGTAACTTTGCCCGAACACCCGGGATGCGGCGGGCGAAATCAACATTTGGCATTATCCGCGGCAATTGCATTACAAGGAATGGAAGGAGTTTATTTGCTTGCTGCCGGAACCGATGGTACTGACGGGCCGACTTCTGCAGCAGGAGGATTGGTAGATAGCGGTACTGTTTGGCGTGGTCGTGATGCCGGTTTGGATGCCGAGGATCATCTTCGTAGTGCCGATGCCGGAACATTTCTTAACGCTACTAATGATTTGATCGAAACCGGACCGACCGGCACGAATGTAATGGATTTGGTGCTAGGTTTTAATGCCGGAGCAGCAAGGTAAGCCGATTCGTACTCTTGGGATTATGCCGGTAGGTTAGCCAACCTCAGACCGTTTTTCTCAACACGCAAGTAACTACCCCGTTGGTACCAATCGCCGAGGACGATGCGTTGTGCCATCTGGTCGTTAAGGTTTACCGTGTGAGTCGCTGGCCGGTGAGTATGTCCGTGGATCATTTGATTCACGTTGTAACGTTGAAAATAAGCGATCACGGTAGCGCTGTGTACATCCATAATCGAGGGCGGAGTATTCTGTACAGTTTCTTTGCTAATGTTGCGTAACTGTTGTGCAATTTTCAGCCTCATTTTAATACTTAATTTTTGATGCAACCATTTTGTAACGGGATTTTGTACAATGCGTCGATAACGATGGTACGCACGATCCTGAGTACATAACATATCGCCATGTAGGATCAAAGTGCGTTGACCGTACAAGTCAATGGCTTTTGGTTGCTTAAGCAATGTGCAGTTTGCTTGTCGCGCAAATTCTTTACCGATTAAAAAATCCCGATTGCCGTGCATAAAGTAAATGTGAGTTTGCCGGCTTAATTTACGCAGCGCTTTGATACTGTCTGAAAATCTTATAATACCGTCATCGTCTCCAATCCAATAATCAAAAAGATCGCCTAGAATATATAAAGCATCGGCTTGCGGCGCTTGTTCGGTCAGGAATGTTTGGAAACGGCGGATGATGTGAGGTCTTGTTTTTTCCAAATGACAGTCGGATATGAATAATGTATGCGCTACTTCCATTTCACTTTATGCAGTACCGTATATTTTTTTGAAGAATCGCTGTAATCTGCTTTTAATGTACCCGCGAAAACCACCTTTGATAGGTTCCTCGAGAGTGATTTTTTTGATAATGATCGGTTTCTTAGGGACATTTTGATGTTGTTGGACGGTAATGGTTTCTACTTTGGCAATTTTGTCAACGACATCCATTCCGTTCACTACTTTTCCAAAAACTGTATATCCCGGTTTCCCTTGTTTTGCATCTAAAGAAAAGTTATTAACTTGGTTAATAAAGAATTGGCTGGTTGCCGAATCCGGATTATTAGTACGTGCCATTGCAATCGTTCCGCGTTCATTGCTTAGTTGATTCGATGATTCATTTTTAATTGGCGGATCAGTTTTCTTTTGAGTCATATCCGGGGTAAATCCGCCTCCTTGGATCATAAATTCGCTGATGACGCGGTGGAAAATCGTGCCGCTATAATAATTTTTCTCTACATAGGAAAGAAAATTTTTCACGGTAGCGGGTGATTTTTCGGGGAATAGTTCTAGCTCTATCTTTCCCAGAGTTGTATTTATTATCACGTTTGTTTTCTCCCCCGCACTAGCAGCGGTGCAATAGACTGCCAAGATGAGAAAAGTTTTTAGGAATAGAGAATGTGTCAATGATTTCATTGGTTTGAGTAATTGTTTAAGTGACCTTTTTGCCAGATTACAGTTTGTAATTATAGACTATAACGTAGTTGGATGTTTTCACTCCTACGGCGCGAGCGTGATATTATAAGTTGATCGGGGCATGGCGCAGTTTGGTAGCGCACCTGCTTTGGGAGCAGGGGGTCGGAGGTTCAAATCCTCTTGCCCCGACCAATTTTGACAATGATATTTCCCAGGTAATGTGGCAACGGTATGCGCCTGTAGCTCATTCGGATAGAGCATCGGTCTTCTAAACCGAGGGTAGCAGGTTCGAATCCTGCCAGGCGCGCCATAATCTTTTATTATTGGCATAATGTTGCGGTTGTTTTATTGCAGAAATTTATTTAGAGTGAACTGTAAAGTAGCAGGTTCAATTACTAGTGGTGGGCGTAGCTCAGTTGGTAGAGCACAGGATTGTGGCTCCTGAGGTCGTGGGTTCAATCCCCATCGCTCACCCCGCCCAATTTTTTCATGACAGCCGTTAGCTCATTGATTCCCCCGATATTTGTTATCAATCTGGCAACAGAGATTGAAAAACGTTCTCGTATGCAGAAGCAATTGGAAAAACTACCGGTGCGGCATGAGTTTATTGAAGCAATATGTTCTGATGATTTAACCGCGCGGGATTTAAAACGGGTTTATGATGAAGATAAGGCAAAAATCTATGTAGGTCGGCGCTTGGCGCGCAGGGAGATTGCTTGCTATTTAAGTCACTTGAAAGCGATGCGATATATTTGTGAAGAGAATATTCCGCAAGCAATTATTTTAGAAGATGATGTTTTTATCAGTGAGGATATTACTTTTTTCTTCAAGCATCAGGACCGATTTCCAAAATATTGGTCAATAGTTCAGTTAGGAAATGCGTATAATACAGGCGTGTGTTCCTCCTTATATTATAGAGAACACCGTATCCGTTCGAATTGCAGCCGTCCCGCGCATTATAGAGGACCTCAAACGATTTATAAAAAATATCGAATCGGTATACCATTTCCTGTCAGTTATGGCACTCAAGGATATTTGGTGAAAAAAAGATTCTGCGAGTGTTTCCTAAGAAAATCCGGGCCTATTTTTACTCCGATCGATCACCGATTATTTGATATTTTTATGTCAATGAGTTTCTTCTACGCTTTGATAGGGAAGCAAATTATCATCCACGATAGTCCATCCGAATCTAGTATTGAGGAATCCCGCAAAAGAATTGAACAATCCACCGCAATGAATATGATTGTTTCTACTATGGAGTCGCAAAAAAATGATAGTAAATGGTTATATGGCAAAAAAAAGAAAATAAGTTTATTACTGAATAAAGTGTGTTTACTCTTAGTTCAAATCAGTAATCCGTCGTCAAAAGATATGAGTAAAAATAGGATTTTGCCTCTACGCGGTCAACTCAGCAGTTTAGCAAGATTAAAGTTTGTTTGGAGAATCATGCTATACACGACAATAATACGTTATTTTCCCTATTTTAAAAGACTTTATAAGTTTGAAAAGGGCTGATTCGGCGTCATCCTCAGATTCATTCATTCTCGGTTTTATCATTAGTTTCATAATAGACGTTAAGGAACGACAATATATACAAAGACAGTTAGAGAAAATTGTCGATACAGTAAACGAAGGCTCCTTTACTCAAATGAACCTTCATTTTAATTTTGATAAAATATGAGAGATAAAAACAATGACAGAGGCCAATAAAAAAAGAGTTTGTTCCAAACAAATGAAGCATGTTGAAGGAATAAATTTATAAGATGAAAAGAATGAAAGCCATTGATTTTTTCTGCGGGGGAGGCGGAATGACTTGCGGTATGAGGCGAGCGGGCATCAACGTATTGGCCGGTTTAGATAATAAAAAAACTGCGCGAAGACATATCTTAAGAATAACCCATGTGCTCGATTTATTCCGGTTGATATCACTCAGGCAAAAATGACAGTCCTCTCGGATATAGGAATTAAGATTAATGACAACAACCTTGTTTTCATCGGCTGTAGCCCGTGTCAGTATTGGAGCATTATTAATACCGATCGGAGAAAATCCGAACAAAGTACGAACCTCCTAGCTTATTTTCAGAAATTCGTTGAATACTATAACCCCGGTTATGTCGTGATAGAAAACGTTCCGGGAATAAAACGTAATGCCGCCAAAAGTAAATTGCGCACTTTCGTCAATTTCCTGAAGAAATGCGGATACGGTTATGATGAAGGTGTTATAGACACTAACTTCTATGGTGTTCCCCAGAGTAGAAAACGGTTTGTCCTGATTGCCTCTCGCGTACAGAAACGCATCAAATTACCGCTGCCGGATAATTCCGGTCCTGTTGTGAGAAGCTTTATAGGGCTTGAGAACGGTTTCAAAAAAATTACCGCAGGGCATAAAGACAAAACAAATTTTCAGCACAGTTGTGCCGGGTTATCGGAGACCATGCTCAAGCGGCTTGCCTTGACTCCGAAAGACGGAGGCACGAGAAAATCTTGGAGTAACTGCAGGGATTTGCAGATCAATGCCTACAAGGGGCAAGACAGTTGTTTCAGGGATGTATATGGCAGGATGTCTTGGGATAAGCCTGCTGCTACGATAACCACCCGCTTTACCAGCTTGTCTAACGGTAGGTTCGGGCATCCGGAGGAAAATAGAGCTATCTCTTTGAGAGAAGGCGCTGTTTTACAAACATTTCCGCGTAGCTACATGTTCTATTCGGATAGTATGACGACAATAGCCAAACTAATCGGCAATGCCGTGCCGCCTGAGTTGGCAAGAAGAATAGGATTGGCATTACAGGACAAGGTAAAAAGCAAACTATGACAGAGCAAAAAACAGTCAAGATGAGTTTTGATCCCAACACCATCGAACATCTGGGGGTCGGGACGTATAGTACCTTGCCGCCGGTGATAGCGGAGTCGGTAGCGAATGCATACGACGCCGATGCTTCGAGCGTGAAAATATTTTTGGAGGATCGAAGAGAGAAAAGAATCATTATCGAAGACACCGGGCACGGAATGTCCTTTGAGGATTTGGAGTCTAAATTTCTGAAGATCGGACGCAATAGAAGAGGAGGTGACGGACAACGCTCGGAATCCGGGAACAGAAAGGTTATCGGGAAGAAAGGCATCGGAAAGTTGTCGTTTTTCGGAGTTGCCGATCATGTGGAGATTGTTACCCGAAGAGATAGTAAAGAAAATAGTTTTGAAATGGATTGGAGTGAGTTGAAAAAATCAAACAAAGAGTATCATGCTCCTGTAACGCAGCATAATGTCCCTTGTGCTGAAAAACAGTCCGGAACCAGAGTCACGCTAACCGGTTTCAAACGAAAAACTCCTTTTGATCCCGATGCTTTAGCCGTCAGTTTGGCCAGAGTATTTTCCGTCTTTAATGAAAAAGATTTCGAGGCGGAGATTATTCACAATGATAAGCGGCCTGTAAAAGTAACCAATGAAATGAAGTACGACGGTATCGATACGGAGCGCGAATGGATTTTTCCTTATTCGGAAGTTAATTTTGAATATGATTGTGCCGGGCAAATTACCGGCAAAATCATATCGGCAAAGAAGCCGGTTGTATCGTCAATGAAGGGAATAGCCTTGTTTTCAAGAGGGAAATTAGTAAATAGGCATGAGTTTTATGGGGACAAAGCTTCCAGTCACGGATATGCGTATTTAACCGGGTCGCTGAACGTAAATTTTATCGACGATTTGGGACAAGACATTATCGGAACCAACAGGCAAACATTGATCTGGGAAAACGAGGTTGCTTCAGAGCTTAGAGATTATCTAAAGAAAGTTATTAAAAAAATTTATTCGGAGCGGCGTGAGGAAATCAAGGAAAAAACCGGGACAGATGTTGATGAATGGCTAAAGACTTTGCCGAAACATGAGTAGGCGCAGGCGCGAAAAATAGTTGATCAAATCATTGGAAACGAAGGTATAGACACAGAGAAATCGGGCAGCTTGGTTAACTATGTAAAAGATGCTTTTCAGTTTGAAGCGTTCAAAGATTTTGCTGCGGACATTGCCGAGGCAGATGAGGTTGACAGCAGTAAATTTGTAGAATTGCTCAAAGAATGGGAACTTGTCGAAGCGAAAGAATTATATCGCCTCTCCCTGGGCAGAATTTCCACCATTGACGAGCTTGATAGACATATAAGAGAAGATTCCAAGGAAGTACCTGCATTGCATAAGTTTTTCAAGAAATTTCCTTGGTTGCTTGATCCCAGAATCATTGAATTTAGAAATGAGGTTTCCTACTCAAACCTCCTCAAAGAAAAATACCCGGATGAAGAATTGGAAGAACCCAACAGAAGAATAGATTTTGTGTGCACGAGTGTTTCCAACAGTATTGAGTTAAAAAGACCTAATCACGCGATCAGCGCAAACGATATAGATCAGGCGGCTGATTATCGTTCGTTTTTGGAAAGACAGGTCGGAAGCGCGCCAGAGTCAACAAGTCGGGTAGTTGCTTATGTGGTCGGCGGTAAACCATCCGGCGAACGACTTGCTCAATCGAAAATAGAGACATACAAAACGTCCGGGGAGGTATATGTTAAAACTTATATTGAACTACTAGAGAACGCGAGAAAATACCATCAAGAGTTCATAGATAAGTACAAAAAATTAGAGGGCATCCGGGCAGCAAAATGAATGATATTTATTCCGCCCGGAAACGCAGCGAGATCATGTCGCATATATCCGGCAAGGATACGAAACCGGAATCCGTAGTCCGCAAGTATTTGTTCTCCGGAGGATTCAGATACAGAAAACACGTCGGCAATTTGCCTGGAAATCCCGATCTCGTGTTACCTAAATATAAAACTGTTGTTTTTGTTCACGGTTGTTTTTGGCATGGTCACGATTGCCCGCGAGGAAAATTGCCTACAACGAATAGGGATTTTTGGCGTAAGAAAATCAACCGAAATAAGCAACGAGATTTGGAGAACTTCAAAGAATTAGAAAAAGCAGGATGGCATGTGCTGATAATCTGGCAGTGCGAAATCAGTAACAAACAAAAAAAACGTCAAAGAATGAACCAAGTTCGAGAAGAAATCATATCTTATGATGCTTCCTGAGAAAATAGATTGCTTGTATAAGACTACAGCAATTCTAGTTATGGCTTAAACGTTAATAAAATTTGAGTAAAAGAAGAGGAACCCCAGACTCCTTGATTTTCTCTTACAGGGTGCAAATAGTTGCCTTTTATTTTGTAAATGTACGGAAACCTCTCAATCATTTTGGTCGTCTTTATGAGGGGAAGGTCACAGTTACGACCAATATCGGATATCGCTGGTCTTTTTCTTTCCATAAGTGTACGATGCCACCCTGCGCCGGGCAGAATTTCGGCAGCAGTAAAGTCTTTGAGATGATGAAGAGATGATGAAACCGTTTTGTGTTTGTCGGCGGATTGTCGGCACAGTGCCTGTCGTCCGTGACGAGACTTGGTTCTGCGAATGCACCCCAGCCCCGACATCCTTGTCGGGTCGTTCACCACTGAAAACCGATCGGTTTTCCGGGTACGTCTCACCTTGCCCGAGTGTCTGCACGATTGCGCGCCTGATCGCGGATGCGCCGGGTCGGATGCGTTGCTCACCGCAGCGCTTGGACCGCAAAGGTCGAGCTAAACCGTTGTGACGTAAGTCGCCGCGCCCGCGTCTGAATAGCAGAGCCGGTGCGAGGCATGTCAGACACTGTGTTGCTTTCGATACTATTATCCGTTTTATCGAAGGCAGCCGACGCTATATTCCGACTGCAACGGATCATTCAAGCTACTTTGCCTTTCGCGTCGGTAGTGCCTCGCGGCAATAGCGCCCAAGCGGCTCGGTTTGCCGCCTTGGTGCAAACGATCTTGCCGGGCAAAATCGAGCAAGTATTGACTGCCAACGGCAGTGAGTTTCAAGGCGCATTCGATCAATACCTTCGGCAACGAAAGATCCGCCACTGCTATACTTACCCGAAATGCCTCAAAATGAATGCTTATAACGAGCGCTTCAACCGTACGATCCGGGAAGAGTTTATCGGCTATCGGGAAGCATTACTGCTTGAAGACATCGGTGAGTTTAACCGGCAGATAATTGATTACTTGCAGCGCTACAACGATGAGCGCTCCCACCGGGGATTAAACTACATGACCCCGTATCAAGTCATTGCCCGGCAACTTCCTCATTTGTCCGGAATGTATTGGACACGTACATGCGCGAGCAAATGAGGGGTGATTTTGATACACTGTTATTACTACCGGATATTTTGTTTATTTTTAATTTATTGGGAGATGCTATGAAGTTAATATTTGCAATGGCACTATTACCGCTGTTAGTGGCTTGTGTTACCGAAGAAGGAGAACGCCGTCACTCTACCCAAGTGGACGTAGATTGGCACAGTATTGTTTATAAAAAGCCAGGCAGCAATGTTCAAGGGAAATCGGTTGGGATTTTTTCCTCGCGGGATGAGTGCGCTACAGCTGCGATGGCGCACATTAAAGAAAAAAATATGCGCCGAGCAATATATGCTTGCAACGCTAAAAGCGAAATATAATCTGGGCTGACATTAGTTAGGTTGTTTTTTTAGCAAGCGGTTTTTATTTTGATTCCAGCTACGAAGTTTTTCAGCGGCGCGCTTATCGCGTACATGCTTGCCTTTGCCCAAAACGAGTTCGATTTTAACGAAGTTTCCTTTCCAATATGCTCGAGTTGGGACTAGTGAATATCCTTTGCGATTGACCGCTCCGACCAGCCGGCCGATTTCATGTTTTCTTAGTAGAAGCTTTCGTGTTCGGGTCGGACTGACTCCGCTGCCGCTTTGGTCACAGTCGGACAAGGGTGAAATATGAGCGCCAATCAACCACACTTCATTATTTATCAGGCGTGCATGTCCGTCCTTCAGATTGAGGCGATTTTTCCTTAGGCTTTTGATTTCCCATCCCTGCAGTACGATGCCTGTTTCAACACGTGACTCAATAAAATAATTGCGTGCGGCATTTGGATTGGCGGCGATCGCGGGAGATTTTTTATTTGTGTGCCTCATTGGATCACATCCGTCCTCTGACGTGAAGTAATTAAGTTTGATTTTCCTAAAATAGTTATTTACTATACTGCCGCTTACTGGCAAGTTAATCAAGACTTATAGCATAAAAAGCAATGCCGCTAAATCAAAAAGTTCATAGTCAATGGACTTCTCAACTTACTTTTATATTGGCTGTTATCGGTTCAGCGGTTGGCCTCGGAAATATTTGGAAATTTCCTTACATTGTCGGCGAGTTTGGCGGCGGCATTTTTATTCTTATTTATATCCTGTCGGTTCTGATGATTTTGCCCGTGATGACGGGGGAAATTCTGCTTGGACGCCGCGGACGCCGAAGTCCTATCAACACTATGGACCGTCTTGCCAGCGATTTTAGTTTAAGTCCTAATTGGAAGCTACTCGGGTGGTTCGGAGTTATCGGCGGATTTTTAATCCTATCGTATTACAGTGTCATTGCCGGTTGGACGCTGGCTTATTTTTTCCGAGCCGGTTCCGGCGCATTTGAAAATATAACAGCGGATGGCGTTGGCAGCGTATTTGACAATTTGGTGGGGGATTCCGAAAAATTACTGGCATGGCATACGATTTTTATGCTGATTACCACTATGGTTGTGGCTAATGGCGTAAAATTAGGCATTGAACGTGTCATTAGCTACTCAATGCCGTTATTTTTTGGTCTGTTAGTATTTTTATTAATCTACGTGATGTTTGGCGGCGCTTTCAAAGAAAGTGTGCAATTCATGTTTACCTTTGATTTGACAAAGCTGACTCCTAAAGCGGCGGTGCATGCATTGGGGCAGGCATTTTTTTCTCTAAGCATCGGATTAGGGGCGGTAATGGTTTATGGATCTTATTTGCCGAGCAATGTCAGGATAGTGCGTACTACCGCGATCATTGTAGTTGTGGATACTTTGGTTGCAATTTTTGCCGGACTCATCGTGTTTGCATTAGTTTTTCAGTACGGATTGGAATCGGCACAGGGTCCCGGGTTAGTATTTAAAACGTTGCCTTTAGCCTTTGGCAGTATGCCCGCCGGTGACGTCATCGGGGCGATTTTTTTTGTTTTACTATTTCTCGCCGCATGGACTTCGGCAATCTCTCTGGTTGAACCGGCAGTTGCTTGGCTATGCGAAACACGTAACCATAGTAGAAAAACCGCTGCCTGGCTAGTTGGGTTGACCGCTTGGTTGCTGGGTTTAGGCACTATATTTTCTTTTACCCATACCGAAATTTGGTCGATTAAAGGTGTGTCCTTATTTGATGCGCTAGAGTATTTGACGGCAAATATCATTTTGCCGCTCGGCGGGGCATTTATCGCTATTTTTGTTGGTTGGAAATTACCTGCAGTTGTGTTGAGGGAAGAACTGAATATATCGCATCCGTTGTTTTATAGGCTATGGCATTTTATGTTACGCTACGTTTGTCCGGTTGTTATTTTTCTTATCTTATTGAATCAAGTTATTAAGTTTGCATGAGCCGATTACATCGCGAAGCGGTAGTTCCATATAGTTGTCGGCAAATCTACACTTTGATTAATGATATAAACCTGTATAAAAACTTTCTCCCATGGTGTGAAGAATCTAAAATCGAGAAAGAAAATGAGGATGGTTCGGTGCTTGCGACTTTGGAGGTTCGCCACAAAGGTATCCGTGTCAGCTTTACAACGCTGAATCGTAGTGTTGAAGATGAAAGTATCGTTATGCGTCTGGTAGAGGGGCCGTTTAAACATTTGCAAGGGGTCTGGAAATTAAACGCGTTGGGGGAAGAAAGATGCAAGGTTTCGTTGGATTTTGATTATCGGTTTTCTAATCTTATTTACGATAAATTGCTTAATCCGATATTCGTACGTGTTGTCGCTTCATTAGTCAAAGCGTTTCTCAATCGAGCGCGAGAAATTTATGGTTGAAGTTCAGCGGCATATAAGGATCAGAGTTGTCTACAACGATTCGAACCAATGTTTTGATCAAGCCTTGAGGGTGCCTGTCGGTTCTCGTTTGATCGAAGCGCTCGAAGTTTCACAATTGTTCGAACGCTTTCCTGATCTAGACTTGACTCGGCTCGCGGTTGGAATTTTCGGGCAGCAGGTTAATTTGGATCAAAAGTTAAATGACGGTGACCGAATTGAAGTATTGCGTCCCTTACAGCAATCTCCGACGGCAGCACGACGAGCACGGGCAGAGTATCAATAATATCATCACTGAAAAAAGTTCTTGTATGTTATGGCGTTTATTGCCGGAAACAAAACGCTTAGAGACTTGCGACAATATCCGGAATCTTTTTCGGATCAACGCTGAATATTTTACGGCATTTATTTTTTAACTTTTTAGTGTCGCTTTCCAGAATGATTTTTTTGACCTCAAGCAAAGTGGACAAATGTACACTAAATTCGGTGAGCCCCATTCCAAGCAGCAGTTTTATGTAATTAGGATCACCTGCCATTTCACCGCACATTGCAACAGGTATACCGGCATTTTCTCCGGCACGGATCACTAGTTTGATTAGTTTTAATATACTTGGGTGTAGCGGGTCGTACAGATAGTTGACTTGTTCGTCAATGCGATCGATCGCCAAAGTATATTGAATCAAATCGTTAGTCCCGATAGAAAGAAAGTCTAGATGTTTTGCTAAATATTCCGCTGACAATGCGGCGGCCGGAACTTCTATCATACCGCCGACACGAATATTTTTGTCGTACGCTTTCTTGTCGTTATGTAATTGTGATTTTGCGGTTTCAATCAGTTGCTTAATCTGGTCAAGTTCATGAATGTTAGTTAGCATCGGAAGCATAATGCGTACTTCCCCATGAGCGGATGCACGTAATATCGCTCTCAGTTGTTGGAGAAACGACTCCGGGTCTTTCAGTGAACGGCGGATTGCGCGTAAGCCTAATGCCGGATTCAAGGTAAGAGGCGCTTTGTATTTCGGGTCAAATTCTTTCTCGGCGCCAAGGTCCAATGTACGGATTGTCACTGGTTTGCTATCCATCGCTTTAAGCAAGCGACGATAAGTACGGTACTGTTCCTCTTCCATCGCGGCGGATTCTCGGTCTAAGTATAAGAATTCGGTTCGATACAAACCGATGCCACTCGCTTTGATTTTTTTCAAAATTTTAATTTCGTCGGCAAGTTCTATATTTGCCATCAGAGTAATGCTTCTTCCGTCGCGGGTAATTGTCTTTCTATCGCTTAAGGATAGCAATTGCTTGGCGTATTGTTTTTCCTTTCTTTGTCTGGAATAATATTCATTAATTAATGTCGTATCCGCATCGGCAATAATTATGCCGGATTTTCCGTCTAAAATGATTGTTTCATTTTCAGCGGTCAAAGTGCGGATGTTATTGACCGCGACAACTGCGGGAATGTTCATTCCGCGAGCGAGAATCGCAGTATGTGAAGTCGGCCCGCCTAATTCGGTGGCAAATCCACTGATATTTTGGTGCTGCAAAAGGATAGTATCGGCAGGCGTCAGATCGTCGGCAATAATAATATGGTTTCTGATATGTGTCACTCTAAGTGTGCGGCGTCCGTTGTGCCCGGTGAGGAATCGATGAATTAAGTGAATGACATGTTCGACATCGTCGCGTCGTGTCTTTAGGTAATCATTCTGCATTTCATCAAAGACCGCAGTGAGTTGATTTTGTTGTATTTGTAATGCCCATTCCGCATTACATTGGCGTTGTTTGATGATATCAACGACCGCATCGCCAAGCAGCTCGTCGTTGAGCATTAGTAGGTGCGAGTCAATAAAGCCGACAATGTCGGATGGAAACTTATTTTCAATTGATTTACGGATCTCCTGTAGATGTTGATCGGCGGCTTGCAATGCCGCTTTGAACCGTTTGATTTCATTTCCGATACTTTCTTTTGGAATGTGAGCTTCTTGTAAATCAAACTCGCCCCGATTGAGTATGTGGACTTTCCCGATTGCAATACCGCGAGATACCCCTACACCATTTAGAATCAAACTCATGGCTTATTCTTCTTCATCAAAACGATTATCAATCAACCCGATAATCTTTTTCTCCGCTTCAATTTCATCTGCCCCTTCAATCAATAATTGGAGTTCGGTGCCCCGCGAGGCGGCAAGCATAATGACTCCCATAATACTTTTGCCATTGACAGTCTGGCTGTTTTTCTTTAGCCTAATACAGCTTTCAAAGCGAGATGCGAGTGCAACAAACTTTGCTGCGGCGCGGGCGTGTAAGCCCAATTTATTACCGATAATAACTTTTTTATTAATCATTTGTTACTGTTGATTTGTTGATGGATAGTAGTTCATTATAAACTTTTCCCGACGGAAGCATGTTAACGTGCGCATTTCTTAGATGCGTCTGCTCAATGTTCCTGCTTTAGGTTCTGTTCAACAACGTGAGTCTTTTTTTGTCTGACAAATCTGCACTAAGACGTTGTCGTCAAAAAATAGCGATAGGCTATATTTTTTTCGTTTGGAGCTTGTGCCTGAAATGAAATAATAAGTGTAGTCCCAACGGTTCTGGCGAAATAATGTCGGAGTGATGGTTGTGCCGAGTAAATAGCGGACTTGTTCTTTGCTCAGCCCCCGTTTTAATTTTTTTAACTGGACTGCGGTGATGTTATTTCCCTGCTGAATGTCAATACGATAAATTTTGTAAGTGTCTTTGGAAAAGATTCTTTTGAAGAAATCGCCTCCTTCGCCGGCAGTAATTTTTTTTGTTGAGCACGCACAAATAGCGGTTAGTAGCGCTGCGACTAAAAAGGTTTTCCCCATGAGGTACAATGAGCTATACCGTAAAGATTTTCGAAGCATTCCTTAAGTAGCATTGTTAGTGTAAGATTTGCATGTACCATACAGCATGGTAAAGAAATATGGAAACAGCAGACCTTAAAAGAGTTAGACTAAAAGTTACGATTCCGCGGAAGAAAATTCTGGAGATTCTGGAAAGAGTCGATAGTAAGCATGTTAGTGCTGAGGATATTTATAAAAAGCTACTGGACGAAGATGAGGAAATCAGTCTGGCAACAGTTTACCGTGTGCTTGCTCAATTCGAGACTGCGGGTTTGGTAATTCGCCATTCATTCAATAACAGAGCTGCGGTGTTTGAATTGATTCAGGATGGAGGACACCACGATCACATTGTATGCGTAAGATGCGGCAAGATTTTGGAGTTTCACGATACGATTGTCTTTGATCAAATGGAAAAAATAGCCAGTAGTTATAAAGTAGCCATCGTCGAGTATACGCTTACGATGTATGTTCGGTGCGAGAAATGTAAAAGTCTTAGATTAGCCTAAGAGAGATTTAATCGTTTGCATTGATGTCGGTTGACGGTTGTGCCGGTGTGCTGAGCGCAAGCATTTCCTTCGCATGTGCTAGGGTGCGATCGGTAATTTTTGTACCAGCGAGCATACGCGCAATTTCTTGCTTACGTTCCTCAGTAGTGCTTAATTTCCTTATATCGACTGTCGTTGCGGAAGCGTAACTTTGCTTTTTCACAAAATAATGGTGGTTGGCAAATGTCGCGATTTGCGGAAGATGCGTGATACATAAGACTTGTGTTTTGCAGCCGAGTCGGCGTAGTAGTTTTCCAATCATTTCGGCGGTTTTGCCTCCGATGCCTGCGTCGACTTCATCGAAAACTAAAGTTGGAATCGGATGATTTTTTGCAAACGCAACTTGTATTGCAAGGCTAATCCGAGACAGTTCCCCTCCTGAAGCGACTTTTCGCACGGGGGCAAGCGGTTGCCCGGGATTGGTTCGTACCATAAACTCGACATTATCTAGTCCTTCGGCTTTTGGGGTTCCGTCGCATTTTTTAAAGCGAACGGCAAAACGCACCATCGGCATATTTAACCGGTTTAGCAGTTGGTTGATTTCACGTTCCAAAGCATTTACTCCTTCATGCCGTCGTTGCCGGATTTTTAAAGCCAACTGATTGTACGTTTCGGCACAAGCGGTGCGTTTCTGTTTAAGACCTTCGATATCGCATTCCGGATTTTCAATGCGATTCAGTTCTTCGTTTAGTTTTTGGTAGTGTTTGGCAATCTGCCCCGGTGCAGTTTTGTGTTTACGCGATAGTTCGATATAGCCGGATAGCCTTCTTTCAATTTTGTCAAATTCTTCATTCGATACCAAAGATTTCTCCAAGCAGATTTTCATTTCATCGTTCGCATTTTGAATACATTCCATTGCGGTCTCGAGTTCAATTCTTACTTTAGCAAGATTTTCATCAGCAGTGGAAAAGCTTTCCAGTTTGCCGCTTATTTGCGCAATCTGTGCATAAATGCTATGTTCATCTGCCTTATATAGCGTGTTGTATGCTTGCTCGGTTTGTTTTCTTAATTGCTCAATCTGTGCCAAGCGGATATGTTCTTTTTCGATTTGTTCAAATTCATCCTGCTCAGGTGAGAATTCTTCAAGTTCTTTTACCTGATAGCGGAGCAAATCAATGTATCCGGTTGTCTTTTCTTGTTGAGTTTGACACTTCTCGATTTGTTGAGATAAAGAGGTCCATTTCTGCCAAAGCTTATGTAATTCTTTTGTCAGGGTTTGATTTCCGCAATGTAAATCTAAAATTTCAAGGTGTTTTTTAGGCTGTAATAGCTGTTGGTGCGCGTTTTGTCCGACAATGTCGACAAGCATTCCTCCGAGCTTTTTAAGCTGATTTAATGTAACCGGTATTCCATTGATATATGCATGGGAACGTGCACCGCTCTCAATAATGCGTTGCAGAATGCAATCATCTTCACTATCCAAATTGTGTGCTGTGAGCCATTTTTTTGCCGTAGAGTTTTTTGACAAATCAAAACTGAGGCTGACGGAAAGTTTTTTGTCTTGCGGTATTAACCGGTTTGGAGCGCGTTGTCCGAGCACAATTATCAATGCTTCGATCAAAATGGATTTCCCCGCCCCCGTTTCACCGGTGATTACTGACATACCTTGTTCAAACTCCAATTGAGCGTGTCGGACAATGACAAAATTTTTTACGGTCAGAGATTTCAGCATAGGAATCTATAATTTCTCACTCCAACGTAACTTGGTTCTTAAAGTGTGAAAATAGTCATGCTTTGGCGGTTGGATGAGGTTTAATTTGTGCGGCAAAGTTTTAATTGTTACTCGGTCGCCGGGTTGTGACATCGTATTAATCTGACCGTCGATTGATATCAGTCCGGGGTCTTCATTATAATGAGTATATTCAATCTCAATAGTTTTATTTGCATCAATGATCAATGGGCGATAGCTCAATGTATGGGGGCAAATCGGAACGATTAATGTTGCTTCAAGAATGGGTTCGACGAGAGGTCCGCCACTAGATAAAGCATAGGCGGTCGACCCTGTCGGCGTTGAAACGATTAAGCCGTCCGATAAGATACTGCTGATTAACGAATCGTCAATTGAAGTATTAAGTTCAATCATGCGCGCCGTTCCATGATGTTTGATTACGACATCGTTACAAGCGTTATATTCCTCCAATGTGTTATTACCTCGAAGATGGGTTGCGGCTAGCATCGTGCGTTCCTCAAGGCGATAGTGATTGTCAAATATTTGATCTAGTTTGCTGACCATTTGTTGTGGAGAGATTTCAACTAAAAATCCCAAGTTTCCGAGACTGATGCCGATTAACGGCACTTCCCTGTGAGCAATTGCACGTGCCGCACAGAGCAAAGTGCCGTCACCGCCAAGTGCGACAATTAAATTGCACAGAGTTGCCAGCTCTTTACGATGAACCGATTCGACACTTCTTTCCAATAAATCAACCCTAGCTTCTTCATCTATAAAAACTTTTTTCTTGCGACTTAGCAGATAAGAAACTAGGTCCTGTGTAACTTTGATACTGCGTTCATCATTTGGCTTTATGATGAGTCCTATTTTTTGAGAATTTTTGATATCCATTCAAATATGAGGGTGTTTTTAACGATGGTTGCTTAGTATGAATGCCTTGATTAAGATAAAATTATAGCCGAACTAGAGGTTCCGCTCGTGCGTCGCGAAATTCAGGGCAATTCCGCGTTTGGCGTAGAGGCGGCGCTGATTGCGGTTGAAATGATATAGTTTGGCCTTATAGTTTGGCATGCATTGATCAATCGAATAAGAGTAATTCCAAATGAACGACAAGCAAAATGACATAAATAATATATCCTCGGCTGAGGCCGCACAATCCGAAGAGTTAAGTTCTCAAGCTTTAGATTCTCCGTCGCAGGACTCCGTGGCGGAAGCGGAAAATGCCGAAGCGAATACTGCCAAAGAGAACGCCGACGACAATGAATTGGCATTATTACGTAAAAAAGTTGAACAATTGGAAGGAGAAATTAAAAAATATTTTAACTTGTCCGCCCGTGCGCAGGCTGATGCTGATAATGCACGCAAGAGAGCCGAACGTGAAATCCATAGCGTAAGGATGTACGCATTGGAAAGTTTTGTCATCGATTTGTTGGAAGTGAAAGATAATTTGGAACGCAGTTTATCCGCGTGTAATTCTGAAGAATCTTCGCTGGAAGATATCCATAAAGGTGTCAGTTTAACGCTAAAATTGTTGACAAAAAATTTTGATCAATTTGGCATCAAGGAAATTAATCCGAGCGGTAAAATTTTTGATCCGAAACTACATCAAGCAATGGGTTTGCTGGAATCTTCCGAACATCCGGCGAATTCGGTAATTGAAGTGATGCAAAAAGGCTATTTGCTGCATGATCGACTACTTCGCCCGGCGATGGTGACGATATCAAAGTCTTTATCCGACGATGAAAACTCGCAGTCTTGAAAAACTAAAAAACTCCCATATATGTATATGGAATAACGCGAATAAACTAGGAGCGCTAAATAATGAGTAAAATTATCGGGATTGATCTTGGCACGACAAATTCTTGTGTCGCAGTCATGGAAAACAATGCCCCCCGTGTGGTGGAAAATTCTGAGGGCGATCGGACAACACCTTCGGTTGTTGCATTTGACCAAAATAGTGATGAAGTGTTTATTGGCCAGTCTGCGAAACGTCAATCAATTACTAATCCTAACAATACTTTGTATGCGGTAAAGCGTTTGATAGGAAGACGTTTTGATGAAAGTGCGGTTAAAAAGGATATTGACTTGGTGCCGTATTCAATCGTTAAAGCAGACAATGGTGATGCGTGGGTCAAAGTAAAAGATAAGAAAATGGCTCCTCCTGAAATTTCGGCGCGCGTGTTGATGAAGATGAAGAAAACTGCCGAAGAATATTTAGGAGAGGAAGTTAAGGAAGCGGTAATCACTGTGCCGGCTTATTTCAACGATTCACAACGGCAAGCAACTAAGGACGCCGGAAAGATTGCCGGATTGGAAGTAAAGCGTATTATCAATGAACCGACTGCCGCTGCTTTGGCTTACGGTGTCGACAAAAAGGGAGACGATCGCAAAATTGCTGTGTATGATTTAGGCGGCGGTACTTTCGATATTTCGATTATAGAAATTGCTGAAATTGACGGCGAGCAGCAGTTTGAAGTGTTGGCAACCAACGGCGACACTTTTTTAGGCGGTGAAGACTTTGATATGAAGCTGATCAACTACCTCACTGATGAGTTTAAACGCGAGCAAGGGGTGAATCTGGCAAATGATCCGCTTGCTTTGCAGAGATTGAAAGAAGCGGCGGAAAAGGCCAAAATTGAATTGTCGTCGAACCAGCAGACTGAAGTAAATTTGCCCTACATTACGGCGGATCAGGCGGGGCCCAAGCACATGAATATCAAAATCACCAGAGCAAAGTTGGAGTCGCTGGTCGAAGATATGATTGATAAAACAATCGGACCATGCAAGCAGGTCCTGAAAGATGCCGGGTTGCATACGTCGGACATCGATGATGTGATTTTGGTCGGCGGACAGACCCGGATGCCCAAGGTGCAACAGAAAGTTAGCGACTTTTTCGGCAAGAATCCGCGCAAAGATATGAATCCCGATGAAGCAGTCGCGATTGGCGCCGCGTTGCAAGGTGGTGTGCTTGGTGGCGATGTCAAAGATTTGTTATTGCTTGATGTGACACCTTTATCTTTAGGCATCGAAACTCTAGGCGGAGTGATGACAAAATTGATTGAAAAAAATACGACGATTCCGACTCACGCCTCACAAGTTTTTTCAACTGCTGAGGATAATCAAACTGCGGTTACAGTGCATGTGCTTCAAGGTGAACGCGAGCGGGCCTCGGCAAATAAATCGCTAGGGCAGTTTAATCTGGCGGATATTCCCCCGGCGCCGCGTGGTATGCCACAGATTGAAGTGTCTTTTGATATTGATGCTAATGGTATTTTGAATGTTTACGCAAAGGATAAAGCGACCGGTAAAGAACAGTCGATTGTTATCAAAGCATCAAGCGGTTTATCGGATAAAGAAATTGATAATATGGTGCGTGATGCCGAAAAGCATGCTGAGGATGATCGTAAGTTCCATAAATTAGTGACACTGCGCAATCAAGCGGAGCAATTGATTCACTCGAGTGAAAAGAGTTTGAAAGACTTGGGCGATAAAGTCAACGCCGAAGACAGGCAGCAGGTAGAAACTGCGGTTTCCGACTTGCGAACGGCATTAAAGGATGATGAAGAATCCGCTATCGAGAAAAAAACCGAGGCGTTGGCTCAAGCTTCGGCAAAAGTTGCCGAACAATTGTATAAAGAGCAACAACAAGCATCTGCTGATGGTGACAGTGGTCAGTCACAAGCCAACGGTGATAGTGAAAAACAAGGTGCGGAAGTTGTTGATGCTGAATTTGAAGAAGTTAATGATGACTCAAAGCCTAAGGAGTAGCGTAGGGTCGTACCGTAAATTGTGCAATAAGCAGGAAGGAGCATGCCGAGAGATTACTATGAGGTATTAGGTGTTTCCAAAAATGCAACTGCAGCGGAACTTAAAAAAGCATATCGTCAATCTGCAATGAAATATCATCCGGACCGCAATCCGGCTGATAAAAGCGCTGAGAAAAAGTTTAAAGAGGCGCAAGAAGCATACGAAGTTTTATCGGATTATGAGAAACGTGCCGTGTATGACCAATATGGTCATGATGAAGTCCGAGGTGGTTATTCTAGCCGAAGCGATGCCCACGGTTTCGGTGGTTTCGGCGATTTCAGCAGTGTGTTTGATGACATTTTCGGAAACGATATTTTTAGTGGGAAGCAACATGGTTCAGCTCGCCAAGGGCGGAATTACGAATATCATCTTAAATTGACGCTTGAAGAAGCGGTTCGAGGTGTCGAACGTATTATTAATGTTCGTTTACCTTGTGCCTGCAAGGCATGTAACGGTTCAGGCGCTAAAAATAACCGCTATAAGACTTGCACAACTTGCAACGGTTCCGGTCAAATGCGTTTTCAACAAGGCTTCTTTTCAGTGCAGCAGACTTGTAACGCTTGCCACGGAGGCGGCAAGATTATTGCTGAACAATGTCCGGATTGCGGTGGTAGCGGACAAGTGAACAGGAATAAGAAGCTCGAAGTTAAAATTCCACCGGGAGTTGATACCGGTGATCGGATTAACTTAAGGAATGAAGGAGGCGCGGGATTTGGTGGCGGTCCTGCCGGCAATCTATATATTTTAATTGAGGTTGAACGCCACCCGGTATTTGAGCGTGACGGCAACGATTTATTGTTGGAAATTCCTATTTCATTTACCAGTGCGGCACTGGGAGATGAAATAAGTGTGCCGACTCTTACCAGTCGCTTGAAATTGAAGGTTCCACCAGGAACCCAAACCGGCAAACAGTTTCGTTTACGCGAGAAAGGAGTTCAATCGGTGCGCGATCACGCCGTTGGTGATATGATTTGCAGAGTAGTTGTTGAGACGCCGGTTCATTTAACTGTAAAACAAAAAAAATTGTTACAAGAGCTTAATGCTTTATTAAAAGAAGATCGGCAAAAGCATTCCCCTAAAAATAAGAGCTGGTTTGATAATGTGAAAAGTTTTTTTTCCAGTCTGCATTCGTTTTAATACGAATATGCTGTGATAAAAATTGCTGTGAATGGTGCGAACGGTCGAATGGGCCGTTCGGTTATTGAAGTTTTGACAGAGTTTGACGGTATCGAGCTTGTTCATGCTTATGACCGCCCCGATTCGCAACAACTAGGATCAGAAACTACGATGCCTAATGTCCGATTGGAAGCATCAACAATTATCCATAAGGATTTTGATGTACTAATTGATTTCTCGCTAACGGAATCCGCACTCGTAACACTAAGTGCTTGCTATGATAATTGCCAATCAATGGTTATTGGTGTGACCGGTTTCTCTGCGCAAGGTCAAGCAAAAATTAAATCTGCCGCGACTGTAATTCCGATAGTATTTGCGCCGAATATGAGTTTGGGAGTTGCTCTATGCTTTCGTCTGATTGAACAATCCGCTGCCGCATTAAAAGGTATTGCCGACATTGACATTAGCGATATGCATCATCGCAACAAAGTTGATTCTCCGTCCGGGACTGCTTTGAAAATGGGGGGCATTGTTGCCGAGCAGTTAGGATTAAACCTCTCGGACGCGGCGGTTTATGATTTGCGTAATATGCCAATTCCGCGAACGAAAGATAAATTGGGTTTCCAAATCATTCGAGCAGGCGATGCCGTCGGCGAACATACCGTTGCATTTACTTTAGATGGCGAAAGTATTGAAATTACACATCGTGCGTTGAGTCGCCTTGCTTTCGCCCGAGGTGCGGCACGTGCGGCACAATGGGTACATAATAAACCTGCGGGTTTATATGGAATGGAAGATGTGTTGGGCTTATAAGCAGCTTGCAGCGAATAAACGGTGCGGATGAGTTACCAAGTATTAGCGCGAAAGTGGCGACCAAAAACGTTTGACGCCGTTGTCGGGCAAGAACATGTGGTGCGTGCATTAAGCAATGCGCTTCAGCTCAATCGCCTGCATCACGCATATTTGTTTTCCGGTACGCGCGGTGTCGGCAAAACCACGCTTGCACGCATTCTTGCCAAGTGTTTGAACTGTGAGAAAGGTCTTACCGCTACACCTTGCGGTCAGTGTTCGTCGTGTACCCATATTGACCAAGGAAAATTTGTAGATTTGGTTGAAGTGGATGCCGCCTCGCGAACCGGAATTGATGATATGCGTGAGCTGTTGGACAATGTTCAGTACCTTCCGGCGGTAGGAAGATTCAAGATTTACTTAATCGATGAAGTTCACATGCTGTCAACTAACAGCTTTAATGCACTGCTTAAGACACTTGAAGAGCCACCGAAGCATGTTAAATTCTTTTTTGCGACAACACATCCGCAGCGGTTACCGGTAACAATTTTATCGCGCTGTTTGCAATTTAACCTGATTCGCTTGATTCCATCAGAATTAAAACAGCATTTGATGCATCTACTCGAATCCGAATCGGTGCCATTCGAAGAATTAGCAGTACACCAAATTGCTTTATCCGCCGAAGGAAGCGTGCGCGATGCATTGAGTCTGCTTGATCAAGCGATCGCTTACGGTGACGGTGAACTCAAGCTTGCTGAAGTTGAAGCGATGCTAGGCATCGCCTCGCATGGTTGTGTGACGGAATTATTGCGTCGGATCGTGCAGAATGAATCAGGTCCTTTGCTCGAGAAAATTGCAATGTTGTACGCTCGTGCAGTGAATTTCGAAAATCTGCTGGGAGATGTAATCGTTTTGTTGCATGAGATCGCTGTTTATCAAGCCGCTTCGGTGACTGATTTAAGCGGTCGATTCAAAGCGGAAGAGGTGACTGCCTTTGCTGAAATGTTGACACCCGAAGACGTGCAACTATTTTATCAAATTGCTCTTCAAGGTAGGCGTGATTTACCGGTTTTACCCGATCCTAAGGATGCCTTTGAAATGACAATGTTACGTATGCTTAGTTTTAAACCATTGACGAATGCAGACAATACCGAAAATGCATCCTCGTCAACTTCGAAAGTGTCGCAGGTTTCGTCTAAAAATAGTGTGAACCCATTGATGGCTGAGAGCAGTGCCGAATGTACTGATCGTAAGCCTGTAGTGACTTCGAGTGTTATGCAGACGCAAGCGCCGACAACAGCTTCTGCTGCCGCTTCCCCCGAAGAAGCAGTCGAAATAAAGACAACGAACGTTACACCAATGCAATTGGATGCATTTGTCGGCGTGGAAGGGTGGATTCGATTGATTGATTTATTACAATTACAGGATTCGGTGCGTCAATTATGCTATGGGGCGTCGCTTACGGTAAATTCGCCATCGGAAGTTTGTTTAACCGTTGATCCTCAGTTTGAATCTCTTTGCTCTAGCGAACGCGAAGCTGAAATTGAGGAAGCGTTCAAACGGTTTTTTGGCAGGCAGATTGTAATACGAATCAAAGTTGGAGTTTCTGAAGAAGAAATTCCGGCGCAGCGGTACCAACGTCAAGCGTATGAACAAGATATGCAAGTACGTAAATTAATCGAAAGCAATCCGCAGATCAAAGAGTTGCAAAAACAGATGGGGGCGACGATCGTACCCGGCTCAATTAAGCCTTCCAAGTCCGATGCCGGTTAAGTGAAGCCTCCGGATCAGCGATGAAAGATGATTTATTGCAACAGTTAATAAAGGCGTTTACTTTTTTACCGGGAGTCGGACGTAGGACTGCACAGCGATTTGCTTATTTTATGCTTGAACGTGATCGTCAAGGAGGAGATCATTTGTCACTGATAATTCGAACTGCCTTAGAGAAAATTGTCGAATGCCAAAACTGCCGAATGTTTAGCGGAGAAGCAATTTGTTCAATCTGTTGCGATAAATCACGTAATAAGAAATTGCTATGTGTTGTTGAAACCCCGGCAAGTTTAACGGCAATAGAGTCCAGTACGAATTTTCAAGGAATTTATTTTGTGTTACATGGATGTTTGTCGCCGCTTGATGGCATTGGGCCGGAAGAAATTAAATTGGACATGTTAAAAATTCTCTTGGAGAAAAATGCAGTTCAAGAGCTAGTGCTTGCGACCGGATCAACAGTTGAAGGGAATGTAACGGCGCATGTCATTAGTGAGTTAGCAGCGGGATTCAAAATTAAAGTAACTCGGTTGGCACAAGGAATGCCTATTGGCGGTGATCTGGAGTTTATTGATGCGACAACTCTTTCATGGGCATTTGACACACGTCGCGATTATTCATCATCCTAGTTTGACTCGGAGGACTATCGGAACCGATAGAAATTTTGATTTAAATAATTAATGACTTGCGTTTCTTCGCTCTTACTCCAATCTAAGTTCAGCGATGTGCGACAGTAATTAACTTGTTGACGCAGCGCTTGCAAGTTATGCACTCGCCCATTTTTTCTGCCGTACAGAATGCTCCCGTCGCCACCGGTCATACGTGCGTGGCAGGCGATGCAGTTTTGTGTATAGTGTAGCGGTGCAGGTAATTTTTCAGCCCACCCGGTTGCTGTAAAAAAAATGTATATTAGTATGGCGGATAAGTATTTCATAACCTTGGCCGGTGCATAGTGAGATACATACCGGACAAATACTTTTCAATAAAAAGGTGACCGATATGCAATATCAGCACATTGGTCACCGCATCAAAGGTTTCTATAGAATAGCCTGTTTAACTGTATAGTGCCAGATACATATGGGACTCACGGCTTAATTCAAAAAGGTGACCGATATGCAATATCAACACATCGGCCACCGCATCAAAGGTTTCTATAAAATAGCCAATTCAGCTAACAAAATGGAGGCTCATGAGCGCTCTAAACTTCAATAGAAATATGATGCCCTATTATTTTGGGAGGGGTGTAATCTCGAACGCATTCAAGGTCGGTCGCAGTACTTTGTACCGTTGGCGGCGGTGTTATCGCCGCACTGGACTCAGCGCACCTTGTATGACCGCGGCAAAGCACCGCGCCAGAGGCGCTAGCGCGTCCGGCCGCAACCCGGTAAAACGCCCGTCGTCCATGACGAAACTTGGTTCTGTCAATGAGCCCAGCCCCGATATCCTTGTCGGGTCGTTCGTCGCTGAAAACGGTCGGTTTTCCGAGCGCGTCTCACCCTGCGCCGGGCAAAATTTCGACAGCAGTAAAGTCTTTGAGCTGATGAAACCGTTTTGTGTTTGCTGCCGGATTTTCGGCAAAGCGTCTGTCGTCCATGACGAGACTTGGTTCTGTCAATGAGCACCAGCCCCGACGTCCTTGTTGGGTCGTTCGCCGCTGAAAACCGATCGGTTTTCCGGGCGCGCCTCATCCTGATGGACGGCGGTAGTGAGTTTCAAGGACAGTTTGCCTGCTCATTCGGGAATCACCCGTGATTGAGCAATGGCTGACCTATCCCAGGTGTCCGAAAATGAATGCACACATCGGCGCTTCAACCGTACGGTCTAAGAAGATTGTATTGATCATGCAGAAGATCTGCTATTCGCCGATATGCAAGCATTCAATGACCGGTTATGGGACCGTTTTGTGTTTGCTGCCGGATTTTCGGCAAAGCGTCTGTCGTCCATGACGAGGCTTGGTTCTGTCAATGAGCCCCAGCCCCGACGTCCTTGTCGGGTCGTTCGCCGCTGAAAACCGATCGGTTTTCCGGGCGCATCTCACCCGGCAATGGACAGAAAGCACCGATCCGAATGTTACTGCCGAACGCTTCCTTCAAAGCGCTTCAAAAATCCCATTTAGGGTGGTATCGTACAAGTTTAGGCGGCAGATACATTTGACGCCGCGATATAAACTCCAGCTATGATGATCAGTACGCCCATCCAGTACATCAAATGTAGCTTCTCGTCAAAAAAAACCGCAGCCATGACGGGCACAATCACGTATGTCAACGCAATAAAAGGAATGGCTTTGCTCAGGGGAACGCGCGACAAAATAAATAACCACAATAATGTGGCCATGCCATAGATAAACAGCGCGATCCAAAAATACTGGTTAGTGACGACCGAGATCAGAAAACGCGTAAAGGAGTGGAAGACGACGGACATTGACGCTTTCTTGAAGCAAAACTGTCCCCCCGATAAGAGCAGGGGAAGTAAAACCAGATAAAAATAATTGATTGTTTTCATACCATAAATAAAGCAGCGCTACGATAACGATTGACGGGGGACTTAGTTCTTGAAAGGCTTCTGCGTCGCCAATAAAGTCAGCAGAAAACTGGAAAAAATAATCTGCAGGCCAGCGACCATTAGCATAATGGAAACAGCTAAAACACGCCGTCTTATTTCGTAATCGCTCTCCACGAGTTGCGTCAATATAAAAAAGCTCCATGCGCTGCCTATTCCTCCAAGCAGCAGCAGCAGCAAACCCAGCAACAGACTCATTGCAAGCGTGCGGTACTGTTGCAATCTATTCAGCCACCGTGTTTCAACGGCCAGGCCGATACGTTCATAAAAAACCTTTGCTATCAATGAAAAAACCACGATTTGCAATCCGCCGGTCATAGCCCCGAGTCCGAATATCAGGGTATATTCCCCGAACCTGTTTTCTGCAGTATCCGTAAGAGCAACCGTCGCTATTAAACCGCCCATCGAGAATAAGATGCAACCGGGATATAAAAACAGCCAGCGGGGAGACAGTACCGACATCAAAACCAGGTGACGCCATCCGTCTCTCCAAGTCCTCAAGTGAGCGGTGCGGTGAGTATCGGTTGCATGGTGCAGCACAGTCGGTACTTCAGCGATACGCATGTTTCTTTAGACGGCTTTAATGATCATCTCGCTGGCAAATTCCATGCCCGGGCACTGCAATGCAAGAGCGCGCACACTTGCTGTTCTGAATCCGCGCAACCCGCAGTGAAAATCATTTACGTGCGAACGAAAAAATAATTTCCCGATACCCGACAACAACGGATTGCCGATACGATGCAGCAACGACATTGTAGTGCCGGAATGCATTTTTTCTCTAAACCGGTTGCCGATCACAAAGTCATAGCCGTTACGCAGCTTCTCCAGGAATGGCTCCAGCGCATTGAAGTCGTATGTTCCGTCGCCATCTCCCATGATGATGAATTGTCCTTGAGCCGCTTCAATGCCACCGATGAGAGCCCTCCCATAACCTCGGTCCACAATATAAATAACCCTTGCTCCCATTTCTTTCGCCAGTTCGGGAGAACGGTCGTCACTGTTGTTGTCAACTACTAAAACCTCCCCGTTAATTGCATTGTTCTGTATAAACTTCCGTGCTTTAAGTACGCACTCGGCAATTCCGCCCTCTTCGTTCAAACAAGGAATCAAAACTGTCAGCTCAGGATGCGACATAGGCTTGGTCGGTTTCATTGTGTACAACCACACCGCTAGGAATGGGGTAACAATCAGATCAACATTATATCACACGAACGCGACAGGTTATCGTCTTTGTACGATGCCACCCTAAATGGGATTTTTGAAGCACTTTGAGGGAAGAGTTCGGCAGTAACATTCGGACCGGTGCTTTCTGTCCGTTGCCGGCATGAGGGCGGTGCAGGGTGAGACGCGCCCGGAAAACCGATCGGTTTTCAGCGGCGAACGACCCGACAAGGACATCGGGGCTGGCGCTCATTGACAGAACCAAGTCTCGTCATGGACGACAGACGCTTTGCCGAAAATCCGGCAACAAACACAAAACGGTTTCATCAGCTCAAAAGACTTTACTGCTGCCGAAATTCTGCCCGGCGCAGGAATGCGGCAGCACTGCGGCTGTTACAGCGGTTGGTTGCCACTGCTGTTGCCATACGTGTATAGACATTGATGGCCGTTAAGATGGTGCGACGCACTCCGTGCTGATAACACACGATCGTATCCAGGGCGATGCAATGCCCCGGATACTGTGCTTTGAAGTGTTTCGGCTTGCGTGCCCTGCAACGGTGCTTGAACGGTCGTTTTGTTTGTCCTTTGGCATTCAGACGCTGCGGAATACAGCGCATTTTATCCGGCCGCAAACCTGATTAGGGAAATCCGTCGTCTGCGCCTAAGATATCCCACTAGGACGGGACAGTGTTTATGGTCATATTCGAAGTGGTACAATATGCGCCGACCGCATGCCGGTTTAGGTTGACAGCCGCCGTGCCGGATGTTGATCCCAAACAACCCTAAAAAATCCGGAATGTATCGGCATCGTACAGTTGTTTGTCGGAAACTGTTAGAATGATTTTCAGTAACTTTATCATAAGGTCTTATTAAGTTTGAAATGCAGCGCAATAATATTGAAAATAACCTTGCTTGGATAGACTTGGAAATGACGGGACTTGATACGGTCAACGATGTCATTTTAGAAGTGGGGTTAATTGTAACGAATAATGCGCTTGAAATTGTAGCAGAGAGCCCATCTTTTGTGATTTATCAAACGGACGACGTTTTAGGTCGGATGGATGAATGGAATAAATCCCATCACACCCAATCCGGTTTGCTTGCGCAGGTACGTGAGAGTGTGTTGGATTGTCAGCAAGCCGAACGACATGCGCTGGAATTTTTAAATTCCTATGTATTGCCTATGAAATCGCCGATGTGCGGTAACAGTATCTGTCAAGATCGCCGATTTTTAGCACGTTTGATGCCGAATCTGGAAAGGTTTTTTCATTATCGAAATTTAGATATTAGTACTCTGAAAGAGTTGGTAAAACGCTGGATGCCGGAATTGCAAGTCAGCAAAAAAAGCAAGCATCGTTCCTTGGATGACATTCGCGATTCGATTGCCGAACTGAAATATTACCGGGAACACTTTCTAAAGCGTCGGTTATCGGATTGATTTTAGCGAGCAGGTGGTTTCAATATTGTGATAATACCGTTTAGTTCCGAGTTGAGATTGGGGTAGTCTTTGACATAGTGCAATCCTCTGCTTTCATGCCGGGACAGTGCCGATTGAACGATCAAGCTTGCAACCAAGCACAAGTTTCTTAGTTCAATTAAGTTTTTATTAAGACGAAAATTTTTATAATATTCGTTGACCTCGGCATGCAGCAATTCGATTCGTTGCCGGGCTCGGGTTAAGCGTTGTTGCGTGCGTACAATGCCAACGTAGTTCCACATGATTTGTCTGAGTTCAGACCAGTTTTGTGTGATCATTATCTCTTCCTCAGATGAGGTAACGCGACTTTCATCCCAGGCGACGAAATTGCCGGCTGTTTTTGTCCGATTAATATTGTGAGCAATTGACTCTGCGGCAAATTGCGCAAAAACAATACATTCCAGCAGAGAATTACTAGCCATTCGGTTTGCTCCATGCAAACCGGTATGCGCAGTCTCACCGATCGCATATAAATTTTTAACATCGGTGTGTCCGGTAAGGTCAGTCATAATGCCGCCACAGGTATAGTGTACTGCGGGCACTATCGGAATTGCCTCTTTAGCAAGGTCATAACCGAATTTAAGACAACGGCGGTAAATGGCGGGGAAGTGTTCGGTTAGAAAAACTTTTGTTTTGTGAGAGATATCTAAGAGAACATAGTTTAGCCCAAGTCGTTTCATTTCAAAGTCGATTGCACGTGCGACAATGTCGCGTGGCGCTGTTTCACCGCGTGAGTCAAACTTATGCACAAATTTCTCGCCGTTCGGCAATAGAAGCTTTGCTCCTTCCCCACGCAATGCCTCACTGATCAAGAAAGATTTTGCTTTCTGGTGGTAGAGGCAAGTCGGATGAAACTGCATGAATTCCATATTAGCGATACGGCAGCCGGCCCGCCATGCCATTGCGATTCCATCACCCGACGCCCCGTCGGAATTGCTCGTGTATAAATATGTTTTGCCCGCGCCGCCGGTTGCAAGAACGACAATACGAGCAATCGCCGATTCTACTTGTCGTTCAACAGAGTTGAATAGATAGGCGCCGACGCAAACATTTTTTTCATTTAATACTAAATCGACGGCAATATGATTATTGATGATGCGGATATTATTTTTTTTACCTACACAATCATATAAAGCTGTTTGTACTGCTTTGCCGGTTCGGTCATAGCTATGCACAATGCGCCTTCGGCTGTGCCCCCCTTCTTGATGCAGATGCAGTGTGGCGGATTGGTCCTGTGATGTTGTAAAAGGCACTCCGATTTTGCATAGCCAATCAATTGTGGATGGCGCTTGACTAATTACCGCTGCAACCACTTTAGGATCGCATAAACCGGCGCCGGTATTGATGGTGTCGTCGATATGCGATTCAAGCGAATCTTCATCGCTGACAACCGCGGAAATGCCGCCTTGTGCTAAGTATGTGCTGCTTTGCTTCAGGTCTCCTTTAACGCACAGGCCGATTGACAGCGTGTCGGGTAGTTTAAGCGCTAAACTAAGCCCTGCAGCGCCGCAACCGATGATTAAAACGTCAAATTGATACTCTGCGGAACTACCGAATTTAGTTATTGTACTCATCTGTTTCTTTTTCTCTTATCACTTCGGTTTTAGGTTATTATCTGTATTTTAATGTAAGTACTAATTCATGATTCAGAAACGTGTCCAAATCATTCAATACACTCCGGAGGCTATTCAGTTTTGTTCTATAGCATCGGATTGTGCGGTCTGCAAAAATCAGTGCGCATTATCACAAAAAATTTTCATGCCCCCAAACTATTCCATTCCGAATGCATTGAATAAAATAAGCTATTCGATATCCTGTAGCGCGCAAGTTCCGCAAGAAGCAACCATAATAGTCTCCGAACCTACTTTGATTGGTATGGCATTTTATTGCTATGGTCTGCCATTATTTGCGCTATTTGCCGGTAGTTTGGGAGCAATGTTCGCAGGGTATAGCGATATGATTTGTGCTGCAATCGGGTTCGCTATGCTATTTTTGTGTCAAGTTTATGCTGCGGGCAGAATGAAGTGTTTAAGCGATCGATTTGCTTTGACAAAGGAGTGCTCCTAAATGAAATTTCGCTTATTTCTTTCATTGATTTGCCTGCTGTATATTCCGGTCGAAAGTATGGCACGCAATCTGCCGGATTTTTCCGATCTTGTTACTCAAATCTCGGATGCGGTAGTGAATGTTAGTATTGTTCCGAAGGCATCCGGTAAAAATGGTATTCCGGTTCTACCGAATTGGCCGATTCCAGAAGATAGTCCGTGGTCTGATTTTTTGAAAAAGTTTTTTGAAGAACATGGAGAAAGCGTGCCGCCGCCTTTTGATACCCAGACGGTTGGTTCGGGATTTATTTTTTCTTCGGATGGTTATGTCGTGACCAATGCGCATGTAGTGGATCAAGCACAGGAAATTCTTGTAAAGCTAAGTGACCGTCGTGAACTACCTGCGGAGGTCATCGGATTGGATAAACAAGCGGATATTGCGCTGCTAAAAGTAGATGCTGATAACTTGCCGGTCATCAAGATCGGTTCTTCGGAAAAGCTAAAAGTCGGTCAATGGGTGATGGCAATCGGCTCTCCGTTTGGTTTTGAGCATTCGGTTACCGCCGGTATTGTCAGTGCAATCGGCAGAACTTTACCTTCTGAAAACTACATTTCTTTTATCCAAACCGATGTTGCGGTTAATCCGGGTAATTCCGGAGGACCTTTATTCGATATGCAAGGCGAAGTTGTCGCAATCAACTCGCATATCTACAGCCGAACCGGCGGATTTATGGGGTTATCGTTTGCAATTCCGATTGAGTTGGCGGTTCATGTGATTGATCAATTGAAAACCGACGGGCTTGTGACACGCGGATGGCTTGGGGTTTATATTCAGGAGATTACCCGAGAACTTTCCGAATCATTAGGTATGGATAAGCCTCAGGGTGCTTTGATTTCCGGCATGTTGCCCGATAGCCCGGCGATAGAATCCGATATGAAAGTTGGCGATGTGGTATTGGAATTTGATGGTCATACGATTACACGCGTCGGCGAATTGCCGCCGATTGTCGGACGGACTAAACCCGGTAAAAAAGTATCGGTTTCGGTTTTGCGCGGCGGGGAAGTCATTAAGCTTTCCTTGGAGGTTGGCGTACTGCCGTCAGAAGAAGAATCCTCGCAAGATTCACAATTTCCGAAGGAAGATAGACTTGCGGAGTTGGAAGATTTAGGAATGATTGTAGAGGAATTGATCAAGGAGGAATATGAGCGGATGGAGATTGAAGATACGGTATTGAGGGTTAAAAAAGTTACGGTAAACGGTATCGCATACAGGGCGGGCATACGGTCGGGCGATTTGATACAGTCAATCGATAATCGCAAGTTTGATGACCTTGGCGAGTTTGTTGACATTGTTGAAGATTTACCCAGAGGGAAATTTCTTACTGTTTTAATCATGCGCGATGGTATGACGCGTTTTTTGGCAATTAAAATTCCTTAATGAAGAGTAGCTGCATCCTCTAAATTTTTTGCAACTATCCATGCAACACATCCGTAATTTTGCCATTATTGCACATATTGATCATGGCAAATCGACTTTAGCCGATCGTTTTATTCAACTGTGTAACGGATTGAGTGAAAGGAGGATGGAATCTCAAGTCTTAGATTCCATGGATATTGAGCGCGAACGGGGCATTACCATCAAAGCGCAATCTGTTTCGCTACGTTATCAAAAAGATGGTCAAGAATATCAATTCAATATCATTGATACTCCCGGGCATGTTGATTTCGGTTATGAGGTTTCACGTTCCTTGTCTGCTTGTGAAGCAGCTTTGTTAGTCGTTGATGCAGTGCAAGGAGTCGAAGCGCAAAGCGTGGCAAACTGCTATGCGGCAATTGATCAAGGGCTTGAAATTATTTCGGTACTGAATAAAACCGACTTGCCTGCCGCCGATCCGGAGCGAGTAAAGCGTGAGATTGAAAATATTATTGGAATTGATGCTTCCGCGGCAGTTGCGATCAGTGCAAAAACAGGTGCGGGAGTTTCTCAATTGCTAGAAAATATTGTGACGCAAGTGCCTTTTCCGCGGGGTAGTATAGATCAACCGTTGCGCGCATTGATAATTGATTCTTGGTTTGACAATTATATCGGCATAGTTGCTTTGGTGAGGGTATTTGATGGCCGAATTATTTCAGGAGAAAAGATACAATTGATTTCAAGCGGCGAAGTTTATGCGGCTGAAGCAGTCGGTATTTTTACTCCGGACCGGCTTGAGAAGCAAGTGCTTGAAACGGGCGAGGTGGGGTTTGTGATTACCGGAGTAAAGGATATACATGCGATGCGGGTCGGCGATACGCTGACCTCAGCTACAGTCCCGGCGCAGATACCACTACCGGGATTTAAAGCGGTGAAGCCTCGGGTGTTTGCTGGAGTTTTCCCCACTGATGTCAATCAATATGCTTCCCTGCGTGATGCATTGGATAAATTGAGTTTGAACGATGCGTCGCTGCATTACATGCCGGAGTCTTCGCAAACTTTAGGTTTGGGTTTTCGCTGCGGCTTTTTAGGGATTTTGCACATGGAAATTATTCGGGAACGACTTGAGCGGGAGTATGGATTGAGCTTGATTACTACTGCCCCGACGGTGGTGTATCGGGTAGTGACGCGATCCGGTGAAGAGGTTGAAGTGCATAGCCCGTCGGATTTTCCGGCGGCCGGCGTGTTGGCGGAAGTCTATGAACCGATGATAGAGGCCTCGATTTTGCTCCCAAAGGATTATCTTGGCAGTGTGATTCAATTGTGCATTTCCAAGAGAGGGCAACAAAAGAAGATTCGATATACCGGAAGGCAAGTCGCAATTGAATTTGAATTACCTCTGAATGAAGTGGTTTTTGATTTTTTTGATCGGCTCAATTCTGTAACTCGCGGCTACGCTTCGTTTGATTACCGTTTATCGGATTACCAGAGCGCATCGTTGGTCAAATTGGATATTTTAATCAACGGCGATACGGTGGACGCGCTCGCTGCAGTTATTCATCGTGATAAAGTACATGCGCTAGGAAGAGACCTTGTTGAGAAAATGAAAGACCTAATTCCGCGGCAGATGTTTGACGTTGCAATCCAAGCGGCAATTGGTTCACAGGTTGTTTCACGCGCTACGGTAAAAGCATTGAGAAAAAATGTCACTGCAAAGTGTTATGGCGGTGACGTTACACGCAAGCGTAAACTTTTGGAAAAACAAAAGGCTGGGAAAAAACGCATGAAAAGATTAGGTAAAGTTGATGTTCCGCAAGAAGCGTTTCTTTCAATGCTGAAAGTACAGCAATGAAGAAATATTTGTTTCTTTATGGAACTATGGCGTTGTTGTTCTGTATCTTTCCCACAGTGCTTACGGCGCAGATTTTAAGCGTTACTTTGCTCGGTACCGGAATGCCTCAGCCTGAGGTGGAACGTTTCGGACCTGCGGTATTGGTTGAAGCGGGAAATCAAAAGTTGGTATTTGATGCCGGGCGAGGTGTAGCGCAACGCATTTATCAGTTATATATTCCTTTCCCTGAAGTGACAAAAATCTTTATCACACATTTACATTATGACCATCTGATCGGATTACCGGATTTGATGTTGTCCGGCTGGGAATTTCAGCGCAAAAAACCGTTGGAGGTATGGGGGCCGGTTGGAATTTCGGCGCATCTTGATTATTTAACCCGCGCTTATGAGGTTGATATTCAATTACGCAAAGATTACAGTAAGCTACCTCCTGAAGGAATTACTTATCAAGTATATGAAATCTCCGGCGGGATTATTTATGAGCGTGACGGACTCAAAGTTATTGCTTTCTCGGTCAATCATCAACCGGTCAAACATGCGTTCGGATTTCGGATTGAATATGCCGGGCGATCGGTGGTTATTTCAGGCGACACTCGATATTCGCCGGCAGTGCTGAAACATGCTGTCGACGCCGATTTACTAATCCATGAGGTTGCTTTAATTAACGAATCTTTAAAAAAAAATAATCCGCGCTTACGAGATATTTTGCATTATCACACCCATCCCGAAGATTTGGCAATTATCTTAGCAGCAGCAAAGCCGAAGCAAGTCGTTCTCACACACAAAATTGTCTTCGATGCGTCGGATGAGGAATTATTGCAAAGAGTTTCCAAAGGACACAGAGTTCCGGTGAAAGTGGGTCGTGATTTGATGGCATTCGATATCGGCGACACGGTTGTCGAGTATCAACGCCCCAGATGAATTCACTCGATTTTTCTAAACCTCGTTTGATGGGGATCTTAAATTTGACTCCGGATAGTTTCTCCGATGACGGCGATTATATTAATGATGAAAGTGCCGTGGCGCATGCAATCAAGTTAGTTCGGCAAGGAGCCGATATCATTGATGTCGGCGGGGAGTCAACGCGCCCCGGGGCGAAGCGAGTATCGGCAACTGAGCAGAAAAGGCGTGTCGTATCGGTTATTAAAGCGATTTCAACGGCATTGCCCGACACATTGATTAGTGTCGATACGACACTATGTGAAGTCGCGACTGCCGCATTTGATGCTGGCGCCGAAATGATCAATGACATTTCCGCAGGGCGTGATGATATTGAGATTTTGCGTCTTGTCGCGGATAGAGAAGCGCCGATTTGTTTAATGCATATGCAGAATAATCCGCAGACGATGCAGGATCGCCCCCACTACGATGATGTCGTGGTTGAAGTGTGCGATTTTCTACGCGAACGTGCCAAGGCTGCGATACAATTTGGAATCACAGCCAACCGGATTATTCTGGACCCGGGTATCGGTTTCGGCAAGACATTGAAACATAATTTGCTGCTGTTGGCCAATCTCAAGCGTATCGTTGAGATTGGTTTTCCTGTTTTGATAGGCGCTAGCCGCAAACGTTTTATTGATTCTATTTATCAGTCGTCGGACCCCAAAAAACGAGTTGCCGGAAGTTGCGCAACGACAGCAATCGGTTTGGCCGCGGGAGTGCATATTTTTCGAGTCCATGACATATTTGAACATCGCCAAACATTGGAAGTCATAGCCGCGGTACAAGCGTATCGCCATTAATTTTCCATCTTTTTAATCGCTTCCAGGCATAGATTTATTTGCCGGATTGGATCGGGCGCTGCAAGAATATCGCTTGCAATCGCTACCATATCAATGCCCGTATTGAAGACTTTGGCAATGTTAACGGATGTGATGCCGCCGATTGCGCAAATAGGCAAGTTTAGATGGCATTGGTACTTTGTAACTGTTGAGAGTGAGATTTCTTTTGCTTCGGGTTTGGTCGAGGAAGGAAATACCGCACCGAATGCGACATAGTCGGCGCCATCGTTTTGCGCCGCTTGCGCTCGCTTCAATGATTGATAGCAAGATGCCCCGATAATTTTTTCTTTACCTAGTAATAAACGCGCTTGCGCAACCGGCATATCGAATTTGCCAAGATGTACTCCATCGGCATCGGCTTCTTGCGCTAGGTAGATGTCATCATTAATAATCAGTGGTATACTATGTTCCCTACAACAAGATCGGAGTACGGTTGCGTGTTTCTTGCGCTCCCGCATAGATAAATGCTTGTCACGGTATTGCAGCAACTTTACGCCAGGCTGGAGTAGATTGGAAACCGCTTTTTCAGTGAATGGCTGTAACACGGGGAAAGAAGTGTCGGCAATGATGTAGAGACCCGATAAGAGCATAATTAAATCGAGGCATGGAAACTCGTAAATATCACAAATATGTATGCCTGGTTTGCGGCTGGGTGTATGATGAAGAGCAAGGCCTTCCTGACGAAGGAATTGCACCGGGCACTTATTGGGAGGATATCCCCGATACATGGGTATGTCCGGATTGCGGTGCAGGCAAAACTGACTTTGATATGGTTGAGCTTGATGAAGAGTAAGGGCGATGTCTGTACTGATTTGCGGTTCATTGGCATTCGACAATATTATGGTTTTTCCGGGCCAGTTTAAGGACCATATTGTCGCGGAAAAATCACACATTTTAAACGTTTCTTTTCTAGTTCCGGAAATGCACCGAGGATTTGGCGGATGTGCGGGAAATATTGCCTATAATCTTAATTTATTGGGGATAGAAGCATATCCGATGGGGACTGTCGGTAAAGATTTCAGCGAGTATGCACGATGGCTGGATCGACGGTTAATTTGTCGTAAGTATGTTAAACAAATCAATGATGAATTTACGGCATGTAGCTTCATTGTGACCGATCTGGACAACAATCAGATTACCGCATTTCATACCGGTGCGATGAAGTATTGTCATTTGGTGGATGTGCCGACTGATGTGGGCATCCGTATCGGGTTAGTTTCTCCTGAAGCGCGCCAAGGGATGTTGCTTCATGCCCGACAACTTAGAGATGCTAAAATTCCTTACATATTTGATCCGGGACAAGGGGTTTCGCTATTTGATCCCGTTGAGATGGATACGCTGATTGCGGGCGCCGATTGGCTGGCATGCAATGACTATGAATCTAATGTAATTATGAAAGTAACAGGTTTACCTTTAACGCAGCTATCGACACGGGTAAGGGCAGTATTTGTTACTTATGGTAGCAAAGGGTCAGCAATTTATATAGAAGGGAAAAAAGTGGAGATTCCACCGGCAACGCCGACGGCGGTAGTGGACCCCACCGGTTGCGGCGATGCTTATCGTGCCGGCTTGATATATGGTCTACTTGCAGATTTGGATTGGGAAACGACCGGACGAATTGCCTCCCTGATGGGTGCGATCAAAGTAAGCTGCAAAGGAACGCAACATCATTTTTTCTTGCAAGAAGATTTTTTTACGCAGTTCAATAAAGCATTTGGCTATGATTTCTGTTGATAGCTTCCTGTTTTTTTTATGGGTTATGTCCGATATCGGGATAATTAATTCGATTAATTCTTGGTGGTATATCGTGTCTAAACGATATTGTTCAGTACGACAGTTTTTTAAGAGCAAATCAATGTTTAATGAAATCCGTCATGTTTTGCCCGAAGAATTTCTGTCAAAGACAAAAAACCTTTGCCTCGTTTTCCACAGATAGCCACTTGAGTTCTTTTTATATATTAAATAGGAGATTTTCTTAATAATGGTGTTATCTCAGGACAGACCAATTACGTTGCTTGGCAATCGCAACGATATCCGCCTCGCCATTTTTTATAATTGGTTTGTCCGCGTATTCAAGTAAAGGCAGATCATTTATTGAGTCGCTGTAAAACCAGAGTTGCCTAAACTGTGTTCGGACTCGTTTTAGCCATTGTTTGAAGCAAATGACTTTACCGTCTTTGAAGCAGGGCGTTCCTTGCGGATGGCCGGTAAACTGCCCATTGACTATTTCCAGTTCTGTCGCGATCAAATCGTCAACGCCAAAGATTTCTGCGATAGGCTCTGTGATAAATTGATTAGTCGCAGTAATAATTACTGTTATATCACCGTTTTCTTTGTGCCGGCTCACTAGAGCTTTATTTGCCGGTGAGATTAAGGGTTCAATAACCTCATTGACAAATTGTTTTCGCCATTCCAATAATTGTTCTTTCGAATGCTGTGTAAAAGTTTTCAGAACAAACCGTAGATAATCATGAATATCAAGATTTCCTGAGGAATATTCCGAGTAAAAGATCGCGTTTTGTTTCCGGTACTCATCCGCATCCACTAATTGATGATTGCAGAGAAATATCCCCCATTCGTAGTCACTATCGCCATCCAACAGAGTATTGTCTAAGTCGAATAAGACCAGATTGGCTTGTCTCTGCATCGGGGTAGTGCTCGGATTTACATGCTGAATTCTCATATTCCATCCAATCTGATCTCCGGAAATGTACGGATAACCGGATTAAAACCTTAATTTTAGCCCATTTTTATCCAGTGTACAGTGCCAGATACATGTGGGATTCACGGCACGACTCAAAAAGGTAACCGATATGCAATATCAGCACATCGGCCACCGCATCAAAGGTTTCTATATGAGCCAATTTTGCTTCAAAAATAGAGGCTATATAGAGGCTATTATGAACACAACAGCTCAACAGAAATATGATGCCCTATTATTTTGGGAGGGTTGTAACTCCCGAACGCATTCAAGATCGGTCGCAGTACTTTGTACCGCTGGCGCCGGCGTTATCGCCGCACTGGCCTCAGCGCCTTGCATGATCGCGGCAAAGTGCCGCGTAAGAGGTGCCAGCGGATTGTCAGCAAAGTGCTTGTCGTCCATGACGAGACTTGGTTCTGTCAATGAACGCCAGCCCCGACGTCCTTGTCGAGTCGTTCGCCGCTGAAAACCGATCGGTTTTCCGGGCGCGTCTCACCCTGTGCCAGGCTTATCCGAATCTCGGCAGCAGTAAAATCTTTGAGCTGATGAAACCGTTTTGTGTTTGTTGCCGTGTTGTCAGTAAAGTGTCTGTCGTTCGTGACGAAACTTGGTTCTGCGAATGAACCTCAGCCCCGACATCCTTGTCGGGTCGTTCGCCGCTGAAAACCGATCGGTTTTCCGGGCGCGTCTCACCCTGCCCGAGTGTCCGCGCGATTGCGCGCCTGATCGCGGATGCGCCGGATGAAATGCGCTGTATTCCGCAGCGGCTGAATGCCAAAGGACAAACAAAACGATTGTTCAAGCGCCGTTGCAGGGCACGCAAGCCGAAACACTTCAAAGCACAGTATCCGGGGCATTGCATCGCCCTGGATACGATTGTGCGTTATCAGCACGGAGTGCGCCGCTACGTCTTAATGGCCATTGATGTCTATACCCGAATGGCAATAGCAGTGGCAACCAACCGCTGTAACAGCCGCAACGCAGCCGCATTCCTGCGCCTGGCAGAATTTCGGCAGCAGTAAAGTCTTTGAGCTGATGAAACCATTTTGTGTTTGCTGCCGGATTTTCAGCAAAGTGCCTGTCGTCCATGACAAGACTTGGTTCTGTCAATGAGCGCCAGCCCCGACGTCCTTGTCGGGTCGTTCGCCGCTGAAAACCGATCGGTTTTCCGGGCGCGTCTCACCCTGACGGACGGCGGGAGTGAGTTTCAAGGACAGTTTGCCCGGCTCATCCGGGAATCACCCGTGATTGAGCAGTGGCTGACCTATCCCAAGTGTCCAAAAATGAACGCGCACATCGAGCGCTTCAACCGCACCGTCCAAGAAGATTGTATCGATCATGCAGAAGACCTGCTATTCGCCGATACGGAAGCATTCAATGACCGGTTATGAAACCGTTTTGTGTTTGTTGGTGTGTTATCAGCAAAGTGTCTGTCATCCGTGACGAGACTTGGTTCTGTCAATGAGCGCCAGCCCCGACATCCTTGTCGGGTCGTTCGCCGCTGAAAACCGGTCGGTTTTCCGAGCGCGTCTCACCCTGCTCGTCCATGACGAGACTTGGTTCTGTCAATGAGCGCCAGCCCCGACATCCTTGTCGGGTCGTTCGCCGCTGAAAACCGATCGGTTTTCCGGGCGCGTCTCACCCTGCGCCGTCCTCATGCCGGCAACGGACAGAAAGCACCGATCCGAATGTTACTTGCCGAACGCTTCCCCCGAAGCCCTTCAGAAATCCCATTTAGGGTGGCATCGTACAAGCATATTGACTGTTTAACTTTTTTTTAATAGAATATTCTGCTTTTATTTATCGACAGAGGTGGTCCTGAATTTGGCACCTTAAGGAGTTGGATTTGCCCGTAGGGTTCAGCCACTGAAAATACCTCTACCACTATGATATGACAATATGGTAACTATTAATCAGTTAGTGCGTAAACCGCGGAAACAAAAAACTATTAAAAGTAATGTGCCGGCATTAGAGGGGTGTCCGCAAAGGCGGGGCGTTTGTACCCGCGTTTATACGACGACGCCTAAAAAGCCAAATTCGGCTTTACGCAAAGTTGCGCGTGTTCGCTTAACAAACAGTTACGAAGTGACTGCTTATATCGGAGGAGAGGGGCATAATCTTCAAGAGCACTCGGTAGTGTTGATTCGCGGTGGTCGAGTCAAAGATTTACCGGGAGTTCGGTACCATACTGTACGCGGGAGTTTTGACACGCAAGGTGTCGAAGATCGCAAGCAGGGACGCTCTAAGTACGGCACTAAGAGAACAAAGGCGTAAAGGATAGAGAGTATGCCACGGCGTCGAGAAGTCCCTAAGAGGGAGGTCACGCATGACCCTAAATATAAGAATGTAACGGTTGCCAAGTTCATCAATATTGTGATGAAAAACGGCAAAAAATCGATCGCAGAAGGCATCGTTTATGGAGCATTTGACCACATGCTGAAAACATGTAAAACCGATGAACAAGTTATACAAGCATTTAATGCTGCGTTGGATAACGTGAAGCCCAAAGTTGAAGTGCGGTCAAGACGAGTTGGCGGAGCAACTTATCAGGTACCCGTTGAGGTGCGTCCTACCCGTCAGGGTACTCTAGCGATGCGTTGGCTGATCGAGGCGGCACGCAAACGTCGCGATAAGTCTATGGGTTTAAAATTAGCGCAAGAGTTAATGAGTGCGGCGGAAAATAAAGGAATGGCTGTTAAGAAGCGCGAAGATACCATGAAAATGGTCGAAGCCAACAAAGCGTTTTCACATTATCGCTGGTAGATTTACCGTTTGGCTCGACAATACAAACTGCAAATTAAGAAATTAAGCAATGGCGCGAACAACCCCCATAGATAATTACCGCAATATAGGCATTATGGCACACATTGATGCGGGTAAAACCACTACTACCGAGCGCGTTTTATTTTATACCGGCATCTCGCATAAGATTGGTGAAGTGCATGATGGGGCTGCGGTAATGGACTGGATGGAACAGGAACAGGAGCGTGGAATTACTATCACCTCCGCCGCAACGACCTGTTTTTGGAAAGGGATGGATCAGAAGTTTAAGGAATATCGGATTAATATCATTGACACGCCGGGACACGTTGATTTTACTATCGAGGTTGAACGATCGTTACGTGTATTGGATGGGGCGACCGCCGTTTTCTGTGCAGTTGGCGGCGTTGAACCCCAATCCGAAACAGTTTGGCGGCAAGCGGAGCGGTATTATGTTCCGCGCATTGCTTTTGTCAATAAAATGGATCGTTCGGGCGCTGATTTTCTAAGGGTGGTTGATCAAATTCGGAATCGTCTCGGGTCTAACCCCGTTCCGGTGCAGTTGCCGATAGGCAAAGAAAGTGATTTTGTGGGTGTTGTCGATTTAGTTGGCCAAAAAGCGATTTTATGGAATGATAGTGACAAAGGCGTCAGCTATCAAACAAAGGATATTCCAGAAGGGATGCAAGCGGAATGTAGCCGATGGCGGCATCTGATGATAGAAGCTGCTGCTGAAGCTAATGAGCACTTAATGGATAAATACCTTGAATCGGAAACATTATCTGAGGATGAAATTCGCCAAGGTTTGAGGTTACGTACTTTGGCAAATGAGGTGGTTCCGGTACTATGCGGTTCGGCTTTTAAAAACAAGGGCGTGCAAGCGTTGCTTGATGCGGTTGTTTATTATCTTCCTTCCCCAATTGATATTCCGCCGGTGAAGGGTGTTGCCGAAGATGGTAAGAGAGTTCCCATAAGACAATCATCCGATGATGAAGATTTTGCTGCTCTTGCATTTAAAATTGCCACCGATCCCTTTGTCGGTTCATTAACTTTTTTCCGGGTTTATTCAGGTGTGTTGAAATCCGGTGATTCAATATACAATCCAAATAAGAAAAGAAAAGAACGGGTCGGAAGACTGTTGCAGATGCATTCCAATGCACGCGAAGAAATCAAGGAAGTGTGTGCCGGCGACATTGCAGCGGCAGTCGGATTAAAGGATATTGCCACCGGCGAGACTTTATGCGACGTTAACAATCATATTGTATTGGAGCGGATGGAGTTTCCCGCACCGGTTATTTCCGTGGCAGTGGAGCCGAAGACTAAAGCGGACCAGGAGAAGATGGGGATTGCCTTGCAGAAGTTGGCGCAAGAAGATCCGTCTTTCAAAGTTGCGACGGATGAGGAATCCGGGCAAACGATTATTTCCGGTATGGGCGAATTGCATCTCGAAATTATTGTTGACCGAATGAAACGTGAGTTTAATGTGGATGCCAATATTGGTGCGCCGCAAGTTGCTTATCGTGAGACAATATGTAAAACAGTTGAGAACGAAGGGAAGTTCATTAGGCAATCCGGCGGGCGTGGCCAATATGGGCATGTTTGGCTTAGAGTTGAACCTCGTGAGAGAGGCGCTGGTTATGAGTTTGTGAATAAGATCGCAGGCGGTGTTATCCCTCGCGAATATATTCCTGCGGTTGATAAAGGTGTGCGTGAGCAAATGGAAAACGGCGTGCTTGCAAGCTATCCGCTGGTTGACGTTAAGGTTACTTTATTTGATGGTTCCTTTCATGAGGTTGATTCGTCTGAAATTGCTTTTAAAATTGCCGGCGCTCAATGTTTTAAGCAGGGTGCGATACAGGCATTACCGGTTTTGCTTGAACCGATGATGAAAGTTGAAGTGATTACGCCTGAAGATTATATGGGAGATGTCGTTGGCGATTTAAATCGCCGTCGCGGGTTAGTAAACGGCATGGAGGATGCCCAACTCGGTAAAGTTATCGCCGCAGAAGTACCGCTAAAAGAGATGTTCGGTTACGCAACTGACTTACGTTCGGCGACACAAGGTAGAGCAACCTATACGATGGAGTTTTCCAAGTATGTTGAGGTGCCAAACAATGTTGCCGAAGAAGTCATAAAGAATAAGTTTACTAAATAAGTTTTACAAGGAGAACCGTAATGTCTAAAGAGAGATTTGAACGAACGAAGCCGCATATTAATGTAGGCACGATAGGTCATGTTGACCATGGCAAAACAACATTGACGGCGGCGCTGACGAAAGTGATGTCGGCAAAGCAAGGCGGTGAATTCAAGCCGTATGAAGATATTGATAATGCGCCGGAAGAACGCGAACGCGGGATTACAATCGCGACGGCGCATGTTGAGTATGAATCGAACCGGCGTCATTATGCGCATGTGGATTGTCCGGGGCATGCGGATTATGTCAAGAATATGATTACGGGTGCGGCGCAAATGGACGGTGCGATTCTGGTTGTAAGCGCTGCGGACGGTCCGATGCCGCAAACGCGTGAGCACATTTTGTTGGCGCGTCAGGTTGGCGTTCCGTATATTGTCGTGTATTTGAACAAGTCGGACATGGTGGACGATGCGGAGTTAATGGAGTTAGTGGAAATGGAAGTGCGTGATTTATTGAGCCGTTATGAGTTTCCTGGAGATGAGACGCCGATTATTTCCGGTTCGGCATTGCAGGCTTTGGTAGGCGACGGTATGGGGGAGGAATCAATCGAGAAGTTGGTGGTGGCGATGGACAGTTATATTCCGGAACCGGAGCGTGCGATAGACGGAGACTTTTTGATGCCGGTGGAAGACGTTTTTTCGATATCGGGTCGCGGGACGGTTGTCACGGGGCGTATAGAGCGCGGCATGGTAAAGATTGGAGATACGGTATCGATCGTAGGAATTAAATCGACTCAAGAGACGACGTGTACCGGAGTCGAGATGTTTCGGAAGTTATTGGATGAGGGTCGAGCGGGTGACAATGTTGGGATATTATTGCGTGGCACGAAGCGCGATGAAGTGGAACGCGGTCAAGTATTATGTAAGCCGAACAGTATTACGCCGCATACGAAGTTTGAGGCGGAGGTTTATATTTTGTCGAAAGAAGAGGGGGGGCGACACACACCTTTTTTCAAGGGTTATCGTCCGCAGTTTTATTTTCGGACAACGGATGTAACGGGTGAAGTAGAGTTACCGTCGGATGTTGAGATGGTGATGCCGGGAGACAATATCAAGATGGTAGTGAATCTGATCGCGCCGATTGCGATGGAAGAGGGTTTGCGTTTTGCGGTACGCGAGGGGGGCCGCACAGTCGGTGCGGGTATTGTCACAAAAGTGATCGAATAAGGGTGGCAGAGGTAAGTGTCGTGACGAAGGCCAGTAGCTCAATTGGCAGAGCAGCGGTCTCCAAAACCGCAGGTTGGGGGTTCAAATCCCTCCTGGCCTGCCGCAATAGAGTTGATGTCAGCGCTTTTGTAGAGATTAATTAAGAGGTAACCAAAATGGCGCAAGCGGAAAAGATATCGGCGGTAGATAGAATTAAGTGGGTTACCATGAGCGGTTTGCTTGCGGTTTCCACTGTATTATTTTATTACTTTAGTGAAGTTTCTTTTCTTTTCCGCGTGTTGGGTTTGGTTGCTGCTTTTGTAGTTGCCGCAAGCATCTTTTTTACAACTGAGAAAGGCAAATTCGCCGCTGATTTTCTGCAGGCGGCACGGCTTGAGTTGCGCAAAATGATATGGCCGACTAAGACCGAAACTTTGCAGACAACGTTGATCGTGTTTGTTGCGGTCATTGTTGTTGCGATATTTTTGTGGATGGTTGATTTGTTTTTAAGTTGGTTCATGGGTTTAGTTATTTACTGAGGGTATGGATGATGGCATTCGGATGGTTTGTAGTACAGGCATACTCTGGTTTTGAAAAACAGGTGAAAACCGTGCTTGAGCAAAGAATTGCCAATTCAGGCATGAGCGATCGGTTCCGTGACATTTTAGTGCCCTGTGAGGATGTAATTGAGATGCGTTCGGGTAAAAAACGACGTACGACGCGCAAGTTGTTTCCGGGTTATATTTTGGTAGATATGGACATGACTGATGAAACATGGCATTTGGTGAATAGTGTGCCGAAAATTAAAGGGTTTATCGGCGGTAACCGGGATAAGCCGATACCGCTTTCGGAGGCGGAAGTGCGAGCGATCCTGCAGGGCATTCAGGCTGGCGCCGAACAACCCAAGCCCAAAGTCCTTTTTGAAGCAGGTGAAGCGGTACGGGTGATAGACGGTCCGTTTAATGATTTTGATGCAGTGGTTGAAGAGGTGAGCTATGAAAAAGATAAGTTGCTTGTGTCTGTTCAAATTTTCGGACGCTCAACCCCGGTCGAGCTTGAATTCGGTCAGGTTGAAAAGATTTGACGTTCAATATGGAAAGCGCTGATTACAATGGTAGCTAAGTTTGACAAATACGTGAAATTGCAAGTTCCGGCAGGCAATGCCAATCCAAGTCCGCCGGTCGGCCCCGCATTAGGGCAGCATGGTTTAAACATCATGGATTTCTGCAAGGCGTTTAATGCGCAAACTCAGACGCTTGACAAAGGAATGCCGGTGCCTGTGGTAGTTTCCGTGTATGAAGATAAGAGTTTTACTTTTGTTGTCAAAACAACGCCCGCATCGGTGTTGTTAAAGAAAGCGGCAGGGGTTGACAAAGGCAGTGGCAAACCGAACAGCGAGAAAGTTGGTACCGTTACCCGGCGGCAGCTTGAAGAAATTGCTAAAACAAAAAAGCCGGATTTGACTGCTGCTAATCTTGAGGCGGCAGTTCGTACCATAGCCGGTAGCGCTCGTAGTATGGGACTTAATGTTGAGGAAGGATAAAACCATGAGTCAATCGGGGAAAAGAATGCGCAATATTTCTAAGAAATTAGAAGCAAAAAAAGCATATATGCCAGTCGCAGCTTTTGATTTATTGAAAGAATGCGGAGCGGTAAAATTTATTGAATCAGTAGATGCGAGTATTAATTTAGGCATCAATCCGAAAAAAGGCGACCAAACGGTACGCGGTTCTATCAATTTTCCGCATGGTTTAGGTAAGACTGTGAAAGTTGCGGTATTTACCGAAGGTGATCGAGTTGCGCTTGCCAAAGAAGCCGGCGCTGATGTCGTCGGCTTAGAGGACCTCGCCGAACGTGTAAGATCGGGTGACTTTGATTTCGATGTGGCTATTGCTTCACCGGATGCGATGCCTACGCTTGGAAAGCTTGGCCAAATACTTGGCCCGAAAGGATTAATGCCGAATCCGAAAATCGGCACGGTGACCGACGATATATCTGCTGCGGTTAAAAATGCTAAGGCCGGGCAGATGCAATTTCGTGCCGATAAAGGCGGTATTGTTCATGGAACTATCGGTAAGTTGAGCTTTGCGACCGACCAACTCGTCGACAATTTAAATGCACTGCTTAGCGCCGTATTAAAAGAAAAACCGGCGACAGCGAAGGGGGTTTATCTTAAGAAAGTTACAGTTTCATCGACGATGGGACCGGGTTTGACGATTGATCGCAGTGCATTAGCTTATTGAGATAAGAAGCCGGTACGACAGTGGATCAGCAACACCAAAAAAATGACAGACTTTTTCTCCGGAGGCTAGGCTCTGGAGTTGTTAAAAGCCGCATGCTATTTGATGCTTAATACTTCATGCTTGCGCAGACGCTGTATTACTTGCTACAAGTTGTGTCTTGTGACAAGGCATCGCTCTTTAGCCCGGATAGTCTGTTTTTGACGCTCAGGAGGACAATTTAATGGCACAGACTCTGGAAGAGAAACAGCGGATTGTTTCGGATCTCAATGAAATCGCGGCAAATGCGCATTCGGCGATTGCGGCTGACTATAGGGGACTCACTGTTTCTGAAATGACCCAATTACGTTCTCGTGCGCGCGAGCAAAATATATATTTACGTGTGATAAAAAATACTTTGGCGCGTCGCGGTCTCAGCGGCACTAGTTACCAGTGCATGAGTGATAAATTGACTGGTCCCTTAGTGTGGGCGTTTTCGCAAGAAGATCCTGGTGCGGCGGCTCAATTATTCAAAGAATTTGCTAAAGAACACGATAGCATTGAGGTCAAGTTGGTTGCTGTCGAAGGGATGTTGATGGATATATCCATGGTTGACCGTTTGGCTAATTTGCCGACATGCGATGAGGCTATTGCAATGCTGATGGCGACTATGAAAGCGCCTATTACGCAGTTCGTTCGCGTCTTAACAGATGTGCCATCAAAGTTAGTACGTGTCTTTGCGGCGGTCAAGGAACAAAAAGAGCAAAGCGCCTTACCAGAAAAATAATTATTGTTTTTAAACATTTACCTAAAGGAGGTTGTTATGTCCTTGTCAAAAGAGGAAATTATTGAAACGATTTCAAACATGTCGGTAATGGATATTGTTGATCTTGTTTCTTCAATGGAAGAAAAATTTGGAGTATCAGCTGCAACGATGGTTGCCTCGGCTGTCCCTGCCGGAGATCATTCTGCCGCCGTTGCTGAAGAAAAAGATGCGTTCGATATCGTAATGAACGCATTTGGCGATAATAAAGTTGCAGCAATTAAAGTGGTACGTACTGTTACCGGCCTCGGGCTAAAAGAGGCTAAAGAAATGGTTGAAGGAGTCCCGATTACAATCAAAGAGGGTGTTGCAAAAGAAGAAGCGGAGACGGTTAAGAAGCAACTTGAGGAAGTCGGAGCGACGGTTGAATTAAAGTAATAAAGGCATCGCCGGATCGGATGTTAAATTATTGTGCATTTGCGGCAAATATCCGGCAAGGGCGCTTATTTTTAATTGATAACCCAATAGTGACCTATGAAATATACTTATGCTGAGAAAAAAAGGATACGGAAGAATTTTGGCAAGCGGGTTGAGAAGCTTGCAATACCTCCGATTTTACAGATTCAAACAGATTCTTTTGCACATTTTTTACAAGCGGATAAAGAACCCGGTAAACGAGGAAAAGTTGGTTTAAACAACGCATTCCATTCCGTGTTTCCGATTGTCAGTCATTCGGGTAATGTTGAATTGCTTTATAGCGGTTATGAATTGCGCGAACCTGAACTTGAGGTGAAGGAATGTAAGCTACGGGGCAAAAGCTATGAAGCACCATTATACGTGACATTGAAGTTGGTTGTGTATGAGAAGTCAACGAAGAAAGACGATGTCAAGAAAGTGAAAGAAGTTAAAGAAGACAAAGTATTCTTAGGTAATCTTCCGCTGATGACTGAGACCGGCACGTTCATTGTCAACGGCACTGAACGGGTAGTCATCTCACAGTTACATCGCTCTCCCGGAGTCTTCTTTGAGCACGACAAGGGTAAAACCGACGCTTCGGGAAAATTACTCTACTCCGCACGTATTATTCCTTATCGTGGTTCCTGGCTAGACTTTGAGTTTGACATCAACGACAACCTATTCATCCGCATTGATCGACGACGTAAAGAACCGGCAACAATTCTGTTACATGCTTTGGGTATGAGCAACGACGAAATCATAGATACATTCTTTGAAAAGGATCGTATCAGGCTGGGCAAAGATAGTTGCAAAATGGAATTGAGCCCTGATCGTCTGCTGGGCGAGTTGTTGCAGTTCGATATTGAGATCAAAGGTAAAACTGTGGTTGAATCCGGTAATCGTATCACCCAGCGCCATGTCAAACGGATGAAGGAGTTTCACCTCAAAGTTTTGGAAGTACCGTATGAGTATTTATATGAGAGAGTAACTGCCAGTGCGATTGTTGACAAAAAGACCGGTGAAATTTTAGCTCCGGTAAATACTGAAATCACCGCAGCTTTAGTGACTGCCTTACAATCGGCGGGAATTAAGAAAATTGACACGATTTTCGTGAATGAGATCAATCGAGGGCCGTATATTTCTAACACTCTAAGGCTGGATAAAACCGAAAATGAGGAGCAAGCGCAAGAGGCCATTTACCGTGTGATCAGACCGGGCGAACCGCCGACAAGAGATTCCGCTAAAGTTTTATTTTACAATTTGTTTCAAAATCCGGAACGCTATGATTTATCTGCTTGCGGTAGGATGAAATTCAATACGGCAGTAGGCTATAAGAAAGTAACCGGCAATAGCACGTTGAATAAGCAAGACATTATTGATGTGATGAAAAAGATTATTGCGGTGCGTAACGGAGAGGGGAAGGTTGATGATATTGATCATCTGGGCAACCGCCGAGTCCGTTGTGTCGGTGAGATGGTGGAAAATGTTTTCAGAAACGGATTGACGCGGATTGAACGAGTGGTAAAGGAGCGTCTGACGCTGGCGGAAACCGAAGATCTGAGTCCGAAAGACTTGATTAATCCGAAGCCAGTTTCCGCCGTCATCAAAGAATTTTTTGGCTCCAGTCCGTTGTCGCAATTTATGGACCAAAATAATCCGTTGTCGGAAGTGACTCATAAGCGCCGAATTTCAGCGCTGGGGCCTGGAGGGCTGACGCGCGAACATGCCGGTTTTGAGGTGCGTGACGTGCATCCTACGCACTACGGCAGATTGTGCCCGATTGAAACCCCTGAAGGGCCGAATATTGGCTTGATCAATTCATTGGCGGTTTACGCAAGAACAGATCGATATGGATTTTTAGAAACACCTTATTTACGAGTTTCCAATGGCAAAGTCACTAATAAAATCATGTATCTTTCGGCAATTGAAGAAAGCGATTATGTGATTGCTCAAGCGAATGCCATTGTTGATGACAAAGGCAAACTTGTTGACGAGTTGGTTTCTTGCCGGCATAAGAACGAGTTTTCTTTACTTCCGCCGGAACGTGTCGAATACATGGATGTATCGCCTAAGCAGATTGTTTCAATTGCCGCGTCATTGATTCCTTTTCTTGAGCATGATGACGCCAACCGCGCATTGATGGGGTCCAATATGCAACGGCAGGCGGTACCGACACTACGTCCGGAGAAACCTTTAGTTGGCACTGGGATTGAAAGTGCGGTGGCAGTAAACTCGGGAACCGTTGTGATTGTTCATCGTGGCGGTGTGGTGGATATGGTTGATGCGGGACGCATCGTTGTACGCGTTGATGAAAAGAAGAATACTGCCGATGATTCGGGGGTGGATATTTATCAATTGACTAAGTACCGGCGGTCCAATCAAGACACCTGTATCAATCAACGCCCCTTGGTCAGTCGAGGTGATCGTGTGGTTACCGGGGATGTGCTTGCGGACGGTTCGGCAACCGATTTGGGCGAGCTTGCGTTGGGGCAAAATGTATTAGTCGCGTTTATGCCATGGAACGGATACAATTTTGAAGATTCCATCCTTATTTCTGAGCGAGTAGTTGAAGAGGATCGTTTTACGACAATCCACATTCAAGAACTGACATGTATTGCTCGGGACACTAAGCTTGGTCCGGATGAAATTACCGCCGACATTCCTAATGTCAGCGAAGGGTTTTTGAAGAAGCTGGATGAATCCGGAATTGTATATATCGGCGCTGAAGTTAAAACCGGCGATATTCTTGTCGGGAAAGTTACGCCGAAGAGTGAAAGTCAATTGACACCGGAAGAAAAACTTCTGCGTGCCATTTTTGGCGAAAAAGCTTCCGATGTGAAAGACACCTCTTTAAAAGTCCCGTCCGGAGTTGAAGGGACAGTGATTGATGTTCAAGTATTTACTCGCGAAGGAACAGAGAAAGACTCGCGTGCATTGAATATCGAGGAGGTGGAAATCGAAAGAATTCGTAAGGACATGAATGATGAGTTAAGGATTTATGAGAACGATATTTACGACCGGATTGAAAAATTGCTTGTTGGCCGAATTGCTGCCGGAGGGCCTGGAGGTTTGTCAGCCTCAACCAAAATAACTCGTGAGTACTTGCATGGGTTGGAGCGCGCTCAATGGCTCAAAATCAGGATGAAGAGCGAGAAGATCAGCAAGCAGTTTGAAGCTTTAATCAAACGGATCAGGATACAGCGTCAGCGATTTGAGAAGAAACTCGAAGCGCAAAAAGAAAAGCTTACAGCGGGGGATGATCTTGCGCCGGGAATAATCAAAATTGTTAAAGTTCATCTTGCGGTGAAGCGTCGCCTGCAGGCGGGTGACAAGCTTGCCGGACGCCACGGCAATAAAGGGGTTGTTTCAATGATTGTTCCGGTTGAGGATATGCCTCACATGGAAGATGGAACACCGGTTGATATTGTACTGAATCCTTTGGGAGTGCCTTCGCGGATGAATGTCGGGCAAGTGTTGGAAACACATCTCGGTGCGGCTGCAAAACATCTTGGCAAGAAAATTAAAAAGCTTATTGACGAGAATACACGGCAGACTGAAGTACGCAAGTTGTTAAATGAAATATATAACACGAGCGAGGGTAGAAAAGAAGCGATTGATACGTTGACGAATCGTGAAGTGATCACCTTATCAAAGAATCTGGTGGCTGGCGTGCCGATGGCGACACCGGTGTTTGACGGTGCGCATGAGCAAGAAGTCAAGAAAATGCTTGAAATGTCGGGTTTCCCGATTTCCGGTCAGATTCGTTTGTTTGACGGGCGAACAGGTAAGCCATTTGATCATCCGGTGACGGTCGGCTACATGTATATGATGAAATTAAATCATCTTGTTGATGACAAAATGCATGCACGCTCCACAGGACCTTATAGCATGGTCACACAGCAACCGTTAGGCGGTAAAGCACAATTAGGCGGACAGCGGTTTGGTGAAATGGAGGTGTGGGCATTAGAGGCGTACGGCGCGGCGTATTTATTGCAGGAAATGCTGACCGTTAAGTCGGACGATATGAGCGGGCGTAGCCGAGTGTATAAGAACATTACGAACAACAACTACAGTATTGAAGCCAACATACCGGAATCCTTTAATGTTTTAGTTAAAGAAGTGCGATCAATGGGGATCAATATTGAGCTGGAATCGCGTAAAGATATTCGTTTCGGTAATTAAGTCAGGAGTAGATGCATGAAGGAATTATGGCATTATCATAAGCAACAAGAACAAAGCGGTAACTTTGATTATATTAGTATCGGTCTTGCCTCGCCTGAGGAAATCAGATCATGGTCGTGGGGGGAAGTGAAAAAGCCTGAAACGATTAATTATCGCACTTTGAAGCCAGAGCGCGACGGTTTGTTCTGTGCCAAAATTTTCGGTCCGATCAAAGACTACGAGTGTCTATGCGGCAAATATAAACGCCCGAAACATCGCGGTGCAATTTGCGAGAAATGTGGGGTGGATGTAACACTTGCTAAAGTCAGACGAGAGCGTATGGGCCATATTGAACTGGCTAGCCCGGTTGCGCATATCTGGTTTCTCAAATCTTTACCTTCACGTATTGGGTTGTTGCTAGACATTATGCTGCGTGACATCGAGCGGGTCCTATATTTTGAGAACTACATCGTTATTGATCCGGGCATGACCGATCTTGAGAAAGGTCAGTTGATGAATGAAGAGGAATATTATGAAGCTTTGTCGGAATATGGCGACGAGTTCACTGCCAAGATGGGTGCTGAAGCGTTTATGCAAATGCTACAGAACCTTCATTTGGAAAAAACATCGGTGCAGATTCGAGAAGATATTACTGCGACTAAATCTGAAACGAAACGTAAGAAATTAAATAAAAGATTAAAGTTGGTCGAATCATTCATCGAATCAAAAAATAAGCCGGAGTGGATGATTTTGACCGTTTTGCCGGTTTTACCGCCGGACTTGAGACCTTTAGTACCGTTAGACGGCGGACGTTTTGCAACTTCCGATTTGAATGATCTGTACCGTAGAGTCATTAATCGCAACAAACGCCTAAAACGTTTACTTGAACTCAGCGCTCCGGACATTATTGTGCGCAACGAAAAGAGAATGTTGCAAGAAGCGGTTGATGCGTTGCTGGATAACGGTCGTCGCGGACGAGTCGTTACGGGCAGTAACAAGCGTCATCTGAAATCCTTATCCGATATGATAAAAGGCAAGCAAGGAAGATTTCGTCAAAACTTGCTCGGCAAGCGCGTTGATTATTCGGGACGTTCGGTCATTGTTGTAGGTCCGACACTAAAATTACATCAATGCGGGCTACCTAAAAAAATGGCATTGGAGCTATTTAAGCCGTTTATTTACGGTAAGTTGCGAGCGCGAGGTTATGCAAGCACCATTAAAATTGCCAAGCGGATGGTGGAACAGGAAGGGCCTGAAATTTGGGATGCGCTTGACGAAGTGATTACCGAACATCCGGTACTACTCAATCGCGCACCGACGCTGCATCGTTTAGGCATTCAGGCATTTGAGCCGATTTTGATCGAAGGTAAAGCAATTCAATTGCATCCGTTGGTATGTGCTGCGTTTAATGCTGATTTTGACGGTGACCAAATGGCAGTGCATATTCCATTATCAATTGAAGCTCAAATGGAAGCGCGTGTTTTAATGTTGTCTACGAACAATATTTTGTCGCCGGCAAACGGGAATCCGATTATCGTTCCGTCGCAGGACATTGTGCTCGGTCTCTACTATATGACTCGTGAGCGGATTAGTTGTGACAATTTTACGACAATTTTTGCCGATGTTGATGAGTTGGAGCGTGCCTATCAGGCAGGTATTGTTCGGTTGCATACACGAGTGAAGATTCGTATCAAAGACCGACTTCTTAAAACTAAGGATATGCAGCCGACACGGTCAACCATTATTGAAACGACCGCTGGACGCGGTTTATTGCTACGGATATTACCGCAGGAATTACCGGTTGGCCTGATTAATCAGACATTGGACAAACGCCGCGTGTCGCAATTAATTGACGCTTGTTATCGACGCAGCGGCTTGAAGAAAACCGTTATTTTTGCCGATCAGCTGATGTACACAGGATTTAAATACGCTACGGAAGGTGGTATTTCTTTCAGTGTTGACGATATGGTCGTGCCACGGGACAAAGAGTTAATTCTTGCTGATGCCGAACGCAAAGTAAAAGAAATTGAACAACAGTTTTCTTCGGGATTGATTACCGGCGGCGAACGTTACAACAAGGTAGTTGATATTTGGTCACATACGAACGATCAAATTGCTGCGGCAATGATGGACAAGCTGGGTAAGGAAGAAGTTGAGGATGAATCGGGCAAGAAAATCACTCAAGCGTCGTTTAATCCGGTATTTATGATGTCGGATTCGGGTGCGCGCGGTTCGGAAGCTCAGTTACGGCAGTTGGCGGGGATGCGCGGTCTGATGGCAAAGCCGGACGGGTCTATTATTGAAACGCCGATTACCGCTAACTTCCGTGAAGGGCTGAATGTATTGCAATACTTTGTTTCTACCCATGGCGCTCGTAAAGGTTTGGCGGATACCGCATTGAAAACGGCAAACTCAGGTTATCTGACACGGCGTTTGGTTGATGCGACACAAGGGCTGGTTATTACCGAAGAAGATTGCGGCACTGACAAGAGTATTACGATGCGCCCGCATATTGAAGGCGGCGATATTGTTGAACCGCTCAGAGCTCGGGTACTGGGTCGAGTCAATGCTGAAGACATATTTATTCCGAACGGCGATGAAAAGCTGATTGATAAGAACACAATGCTTGATGAGAAGCTGGTAGATCTGCTTGAAGAGTACGGCATTACCGAAGTTAAAGTGCGCTCTCCGATTACCTGTGAAACATTACATGGTGTTTGTAGTATGTGTTATGGTCGTGATCTTGCGCGAGGCTATCAGGTTAATGTTGGTGAAGCGATTGGCGTGATTGCGGCACAATCAATCGGCGAACCGGGAACTCAGCTCACTATGCGTACTTTTCACATCGGAGGTGCCGCTAGTCGATCGGTTGCTGCAAGTAGCATTGTGACTAAAATCGGAGGTAAAGTGCGCCTGTATAATGTGCGAGCGATTGAGCGTAGCGACGGCACTTCGGTTGTAGTATCAAGAACAGGCGAGATTATTATGACCGATGATCACGGCAACGAATGCGAGCGTTATAAGCTTGATTATGGCGCCTATTTGAGTGTTAAAGAAGGAGATAAAGTGTCTTACGGACAGCTGATTGTCAGCTGGGACCCGCATGCGCACCCGATTATTTCTGAAGTGGCGGGGCGTGTCGTGTTTAGAAATTTTGACAGCCGGAGTATTACCGATCAAACCGATGAAATTACCGGAATTAAGTCATATGTCGTTAAAGACTCGGGAGACAACCCGCCGACAATTGAATTACTTGATGCCAGAAAGCAAATAGTTAAGATTGCGGGCGAGCGTCCCGCTTCTTATCGTCTGAATGTGGGCACTGTTATTACCTTAAACGAAGGATCCAAAGTCAAGGCGGGTGATGTGATCGCGAAAGTGCCGCAAGAATCGTCTAAGACGCGCGATATCACTGGCGGTTTGCCGCGTGTTGCTGATTTATTCGAAGCGAGAAAACCTAAGGATAACGCGATTCTTGCCGGACGGTCCGGAGTTTTCCGGTACGGTAAGGAGACCAAACAAAAGCAGAGATTAATTATTGAAGACTCCAAAGAGAATACGACTGAATTGTTGGTTCCAAAGTCGCGACGGATTGATGTGTTTGACGGTGAGTATGTTGAAAAAGGCGATGTTATATCAGATGGTGAGCTTAATGCGCATGATATCTTAGCGCTGCGTGGTGTTGAGGAGCTTGCTGAGTATCTGGTTACAGGCATTCAGGATATTTACCGCTTGCAAGGCGTGCGGATTAACGATAAACATATTGAAACTATCATTCGACAAATGTTGCGTAAAGTGAGAGTAATTGACCCCGGAGACAGTAGCTACGTGGTTGATGAGATTGTTGAGTATAGTGATGTGCGTGAAAAGAACACCCGGACTGAGAAGGAGAATAAAAAACCGATTTCTTACCAAAGAGTTTTATACGGTATCACTAAAGCGTCTCTCGAAACCGATTCGTTTATTTCATCCGCTTCTTTCCAAGAAACCACAAGGGTACTAACCGATTCGGCAGTGCGCGGCAAAAAAGATCGTTTATACGGGCTGAAAGAAAATGTGATTGTCGGGCGTTTAATTCCGGCGGGAACCGGTCGCGTGGCACACGAACAGCGATCAGCGCATGCAATGCCACAGTTTGATCTTTCTCCGGAAAAGGAGGTGAAAGAGCATGATCCTATTGTTGCCGATTCAGCGACGAAAGAACCGGATGAAAAAGTGCATGTGCAAGTTGATTGATTCCGGTTGGCATTAGTTCGGTTGTTTTAAGACTGCTAACAATACGATACCAGTTAAAGCAACTGTCGGTATTTCGTTGAACCAGCGGTACCAGGTATGGCTATGCCGGTTGGCACAATGTTTGAATCGTATCATAATCATACCGCACCAAATATGGTAGATCACTAAAAGCATGATCAATCCTAGTTTGATGTATATCCATGTTTGCTGCATATAGATTCCCCAGTTTAGGATTAGCATCCAGAATCCAAATAGCGAGGTTAATATGCCGCCGGGTGTCATAATTCCCCAAAACAGCTTGTGTTCCATTATTTGGAGCCGCTTGATGCCGGCCGCATCATTTGCCATCGCATGGTATACGAACAACCGAGGCAGGTAGAACAATCCCGCAAACCAGGTCACCATGAAAATAATGTGGAAAGATTGAAGCCAAAGCATGACGAATCAATGATAGCATTAAACTTTCGGTGAAACATCTTACTGTACGATGCTGCTCATTCTTGACCTGTTTTAGATGAATTGCGATCCGGAACAAATGTAACGAACAAGAGATTTCGGATTATTTTATATAATGTGTACTTTTTACGAGATCAGTGTGGAGGCACGCTATGATTCGCGCAGCGATTATTGGTGGTAGCGGTTATACCGGATTAGAACTGATTCGCTTGGTGTTGCGACACCCGGCGGTAGAATTAGTCGCGATTTGTTCGCGGACTCATGCCGGCTCAAAATTGAGTGACGTTTTCCCAAGTTTTATAGGCGGCAGTGAAATTTACTTTGATGCTGAGTTAGGTCATGATTGCGACATTGTTTTTTTTGCAACACCGAATGGTGTGGCAATGAAACAAGTTTCCGCTTTACTTAATGAAGGAAAGAAGGTAATTGATTTATCTGCGGATTTTAGACTACGCGATATATCCGTTTGGGAGCATTGGTATAAAACCAAACATGCTTGTCCGCAACTTTTGCTTAAAGCGGTTTATGGTTTGCCGGAGGTATACCGTACGGTTATTAAGCAATCGCAGCTGATTGCAAACCCCGGATGTTATCCGACGGCGGTGTTATTAGCCTGTTATCCTTTGGTTAAAGAGGAGGCAATACAAAACTCGTTTCTGATTGCCGATGCAAAATCGGGGGTTAGCGGTGCCGGCAGGCGGGAAGATGTCGGACTGATTTTTTCTGAAATTAGTGATAGTTTCAAGGCATATAAAGTTACCGCCCACCGGCATTTTCCGGAAATTATGTCGCAGTTGCAAGCCTTTGGCAAGGATCATTTGTTTGCCGATGATCTTACTTTCAGCTTTACTCCGCATCTGGCGCCGATGAACAGGGGAATTTTTGTAACACTTTATTTTACTAGCGAGTATACGCAAGCTGAGTTACAGTGCATTTTTGAAGATTATTATGTAAACGAACCATTTGTCCGGGTTTTACCGCTAGGGAGTCATCCGCAGACACATGATGTGCGTGCAACCAACTACTGCCATATTGCAGTGCATCGATCGGTGGAGAGTCCGATTGCCAAGGTGTTAGTAGTGATTGATAATTTAGTCAAAGGCGCCGCCGGACAGGCGGTTCAGAACATGAATTTGCTATTTGAGCAAAAAGAGACCGCAGGTCTTCAAGCGATCGCGCCATTGCCATGATACGGTTTCACCGATTGCATTATTGCAAAGAACAAATCAGTGCATGGTTGAGTCTTGCCTGGTTTTATTTATTTTCAAACATTAATCGCAAAGTTTTGGTTGTCGGATGGGGGATTGTTTTAGTAGCAGTGCTATTTTTCGGCATAGGTTATTTTTCTGTGAAGTCATCTTACCGCGAGTTTGAAATTGCATTCGGAGATTTTATGCAAGACCTCGACATCAAGTGGCGAGAAGATGATTCATGGCACATGCGTTTTGCAATGTTGAAGCAGGAAGTGAACGTCGTGCATGAAAAAGTCTGGCAATTGGAAAATTTATTAGACGATAATTTTTTCACCATTGAAGACTTGAAAGAGCAGATTTATTTCTACAAAAGTGTTGTTGCTCCTGAAGAACTAGGAGAAGGACTTGTTATTTTTTCAACGGCTATTTCAATGCCGACTCAGCCCAGTGAGTACCCTATTGAGGTTATCTTGCGCAAGATAGGCAAGCCTAAGCAAGTGATGAACGGGCATATTGAAATATCTGTGTCCGGCATAATGCATCAGCAAAAGAAGGATTTAATCGGCTTGACTGATGGAAATATGGATTTCTCTTTTAAATATTTTCAACGAGTAAAAGGCATTGTGCGTCTGCAAGAGGATTTTATCCCCCAACGATTAACCGTGACAGTGGTCTCGAGTCGGTTTGCACCATTGATTAAAACGTACGCATGGGATGAGGTCGCTTCTGATATAATACTTTCAGACGGTTAAATGCTTATTATTAACCAATGAGGAAGTTGATATGAATGCACTACAGAGCTTATTATTTACCGATGCCGCCGCACTGAAAGTCAAATCTTTAATTGAAGAAGAGCAGAATGTGAATCTCAAGCTGCGCGTGTTTGTCAGTGGTGGCGGTTGTTCGGGGTTTCAATATGGTTTTACTTTCGATGAAACGATTCAAGAAGGCGATACTCAAATTGAAAATGGCGGTGTTACACTGCTAATTGATCCGATGAGTTATCAGTATCTAGTTGGGGCCGAGATTGATTACAGCGAAGGGCTTGAGGGGGCGCAGTTTGTTATTCGTAATCCTAATGCGACGACAACTTGCGGTTGCGGTTCTTCCTTTTCTCCTTGATTGGACTCGAACATTATCTAACCGGCTGATAAATCGCGCCTAGAGCAACTTTTTTGTCAGCTCCGGTTACTTCTGGAATATGCATCGGTTTATTTGATAATCGTTGTTTGGCCAACCAAGCGAATACCAACGCTTCAACCCAATCCGGGTGAATATTAAGTGCATCGATTTTTTCTACCTGAGCACATTCTGTACGGACATTAATATTGGCCTTGATACGGCGCATCAAGTGATCATTATTCGCGCCGCCGCCGCAAACAAATACTTCTGGTGTATTTTTGACATAAGTTTGTACAATTTGAGCAATGCAAGTTGCGGTCAGTTCAGCTAAAGTTGCTTGCACTATCGCAGGTTCAAGTTTTGCATAGCATTGGTTTTGCGCAAGCTTTCCATCTAGCCATGCCGAGTTAAAGTGGCTGGTGCAAGTGCTTTTTGGCGGGATTCGTTGTATAAACTCATCTTTCAAAAATTCTGCAAGTAGCATTTCATTGTATTTTGATGCGCTGGCTGCCCATGCGCCATTCCGATCGTAACGCTGGCGGATATGCCGTTGCGCCCAATTGTCCATCAAAGTGTTGCCGGGACCGCAATCAAATCCTATAGTTGGTTTATTGGGCATAAGAATTGTGATGCTGCAAATGCCGCCGACATTGACAATGGCGCGGTTCTTATCGGGTACCGATAGAAATTCGGCATGAAAAGCGCAAGCTAAAGGAGCGCCTTGACCTCCCGCCGCCATGTCCGCTCGTCTGAAGTCTGCGACGGTTGTGCAGTGTGTTTTCACTGCAACAATGTTTGGGTCGCCGACTTGTAGAGTAAAAGCTGGGTTTACCGACGGTTGATGTAAAATTGTTTGACCATGTAGTCCGATGCCGCTGATTCGGTCAGCGGATAATGACGCCTTGTTCAGTAGTTGGTTGGCTGCAAAAGCGAAGCGATTGCCGAATTGTACATCTAACTTGGAAAGTTGCGCAATATCGGTTGAGTGGTTTTGTAGTTCTATGACTGATTGTTTGATTTCATGCGGTAACGATTCGGTATGCCATTCGATAATATTAATTCGTTTTTGTTCGAAAGAGACGGCAATAGCATCGATAGCATCAACGCTGGTTCCCGATAGGACTCCAATATAAACATCGTCCATAGTTGTTCTACTTTGCAGCTATGTAGCTTCTGTTTAAAGAATTAAGCTTTTGAAGTGTTGGTTGAATGCTTTGTTTGAAGGCGGTGAGTTGAGATTGCGGTAGCGGTCGGCTGTCCGGTAAGGCGACTGTCAGCGGATTTTTGTGCGTGCCGTTAATGCGGAATTCGTAATGCAAATGGGGACCGGTTGCATATCCGGTCATACCGACATATCCGATGACTTGTCTTTGTTGCACCGAACTGCCAACTTTGATACTTCGTGCAAATTTTGACAAGTGCGCGTACAGTGTCGTATAAGCCCCGTGATGGCGTAGGATCAAGACATTTCCGTAACCTGCTTTCCATCCGCGAAAAATCACTTTGCCTTTGGCGGTAGCATGGACTGGAGTACCGCTTACGGCAGCATAATCGACGCCGCGGTGCGGGCGCACCGTATTTAATATCGGATGGAGTCTTTTAGGATTAAATTTTGAGCTAATGCGAGTAAATTCTAACGGTGTTCTGAGGAACGGTTTTTTAACATTTTTGCCTTCGGGAGAAAAATACCCGACTTTGTCTTTTGCATCGGTGTAGCGAATTGCGCGGTAAGAGTTTCCGCGGTTGATTAACTCAATGCCGAGAATATCACCGGTACCGATTTTTATACCGTCTAAGAACTCTTCCTCATAGATTACGTTGAAGAAATCACCGCTTCGAATATCAAGCACAAAGTCAATATCCCACCCTAAAATATATGCCGCTTCAACGATCAACTTGTCCGATAGGCCAGCTTTTAGTCCGGCATGATAAAAAGAACCGTCAATAAAACTAGCCGTAAACGCTTCGCGTTTTTCAATCGGCAAATGGTAATGCTCGGTTGAGATTCTGCCATCGGCAGAGCGTTTTACAATAAAATGCTCTGTCTGACTGACTTCATAAGTGATTTTTTGCAAGATACCTGATTCGATATCCAAGTGCATTTGTTTTCCGGTGCGTAGGTAGAGTAGGGGTTTTGCTTGTCTGCCAAGCTCCAATATCAAGCCTAACGATGCATAAACACCAAAACGGCTAAGAATTTCGGAGAGTGTGTCTCCGGAGCGTACCACCCATGAGTGTTGTTTAAGATCTGAAGTATCGGCGGAAGTATTTGAAGTGATTTTATTAGGCAACAACGTATGGAGCGCAAGCGTTTGTTCGGGCAAAAGATGGTTGTTGTTCTGTACGTTGTTGGTTAACTCTGTAGCAGCAGATGTTTCATTCACGCCGGGCGATTTTTCGAGCAATGCCACATTGTTCCGCGGCGGCGGCTCCAATTTGATTGAATCCGGTTTTTCCATGGCGGCCGCTTCGCTCTGAAGGCGTATATAGTGCGAATTAGAAAGCAGTATAAAAGTGAGTATTGAAAAGAAAAGTAATCCGACCCAGCGCAACTTGATACGTTCTATCTGAAGATTATCGTCGGTGCCATATTCTTGGTATTTTTTTTGTATGCCAAGTTGAACCGCAGTCTTTATTTTAGTATCAGCTTTCATTCCTTGATACTGCTATTATTTTGCTACAATATTTTTTAATACGCCTGAATGAAATTCATTACAATACTCAAACACAATATTCTATCACAATACGATGAAATTCAACTTTGAGGAATTGATCCGTGGCGCTGAAGAAGTCATTCGCGAGCAGGATTTACAGCAACGTCTGAATGAAAAAGGTTCTTTAGTGGTCAAAGCGGGGTTTGATCCCACCGCGCCGGACCTGCACTTCGGGCACACAGTTTTGCTGAATAAGCTGCGCCAATTTCAAGATCAAGGTCATCGCGGCATATTTTTAATCGGTGATTTTACCGGCATGATTGGCGATCCTAGCGGCAAGAGCGCTATGCGCGTTCCGTTGACCCGTGATGAAGTAATTGCCAATGCTAAAACGTATGAAGAGCAAATTTATAAAATACTGGATCCTGAAAAGACCGAGATTCGATTTAATTCCGAATGGATGGAAAGATCAACCGCTGAAGATCTCATAAAAGTTTCGGCAAAGTATACAGTGGCAAGAATGCTTGAAAGAGATGACTTCAGCAAGCGATATTTCTCCAATAAGCCGATTGCCGTCCATGAGTTTTTATATCCCTTGATACAAGGGTATGATTCCGTTCAACTGCAAGCAGATGTTGAACTTGGCGGCACCGATCAAAAATTTAATTTGCTTGTCGGGCGCGAATTGCAAAAAGACTACGGTCACCCCCCCCAAATTGTGATGACGATGCCTTTGCTTGAAGGCTTAGACGGTGAGCGGAAGATGTCAAAGTCGCTAGGCAATACAATCGCAATTGAAGACCCTCCGCAAGAAATGCTTGGGAAGATGATGTCTTTGTCGGATGACTTAATGTGGCGGTATTTTGATTTGTTGAGCTTTAAGTCGAAACGGGATATTGGGCAATTAAAGCGGATGGTAGACGAAGGAATGAATCCGCGCGATGTTAAGCTGTTGTTGGCAAAGGAGCTAGTCGGACGTTTTCATAGCAAGCAAGCTGCGAATGCGGCTGAACAGGATTTCGTTCTTAGATTTCAAGGCCGGCAAATACCTGATGATGTTGAGATAGTTGAGTTAGTGATCGATTCCGGCAGGATACCTTTGGTTAAATTATTGAAAACGAGTGGTTTGACTCCTTCGACAGCGGAAGCGATACGTATGATTCGGCAAGGTGGTGTTAGAATTGACGGAGAGAAGATTACCGACAGAGATTTATGTCTTGCGGTCAATAGTGAACATGTTTATCAAATCGGCAAACGCAAATTTAAGAAAATTAAGCTGAAGCAGTTTTCGAGTTTGGATTGATTCAGTATGCCGGATTGCTCGGTTACGAATCATAATATGTCGGTCGGAAGTCAAAATTCTCTGTGCCTGATTAAGGCATGGCTCAATCCTGCTACTCCGGAGAAAATTTACTCTTAGATGCTGTTTATTTGCACGAATTTCGGCATACGATAAATCCAATTTTCGTAGCCGCCCGGCACGAATCATCGTGTAAACCATTAAAATTGAATTCAATATTCGCCGCGTAAAAAGTCACCCACCTGATTATTCGACGGGAACTTATCAATTGCTTCGTATCGGTGGAACCTATCGTTCAAATTTTATTTTTAGATCGCTATATGCAATTTCAACTGCTTTTCTCAACTGCTGTAACGTACCGTTATTTTCAATCACAATATCCGCCGCCGCTAAGCGCTGTCTACGATCAATCTGGTTACGTATAATCTTTAGCGCATGTTTTTCATCGCAATGGTCTCTTTGCATGATGCGTTGAAGTTGCTTATCTTCTTGGCAATCAACAACGATGATTATATCCGTTAAATCCGACATTCGTGCTTCGAGGAGTAATGGTATGACCAATATACAGTAAGGCGCATTAATCGCTTGAACGCATTCCAGTAGTTTGTGTCTGACTGCCGGGTGTATGATTGATTCAAGTTTTTTTTTCTCTATCGCGCTATTGAAGACGATTTCACGCATTTTTTCACGATTCAGTCGTCCTTGGTCGGTAATAACTTGATCGCCGAATTCCTGTCGGATACGGTTAAACTCGGCAGTGCCGGGTCTTGATAGATCACGTACTATGGAGTCTGTGTCGACGATCGGTATATCCATTTGCTGAAAGATTTTTGCGACCCGGCTTTTGCCGGTACCAATGCCTCCGGTCAATCCGACTTTGAACACGTTAAGGCTAGCCGTAAATAAGTTCTAGTAAGTTGGGTGACATCATTACAATCCATGCGGCCAAGCATAAATAAGGCCCGAAAGGAATCGGTTGTCCACGGTTTATTTTTCCTGCAAGTAGTAACGGAACTGCTACCAATAGTCCGCTAGCGGAGGCAAGTATTACAATTGCCGGTAGCGCCTGCCAACCGAACCAAGCGCCGAAAGAGGCAAGTAATTTCATATCGCCGTTTCCGAGCCCGTGTTTTTTTGCGACAAGTGAGAAAACATGATTGAGCATCCAGAAAAATCCATACCCGGATATAACGCCGATAATTGCGGATGCCGGATCCGAAAATGTCTTGTTTAAGCTAAGTAGCATCCCGGTCCATAACAGTCCCAACGTCATTTCATCCGGTAGAATCATTTTTTGGAGATCAATGACAGTCAGTCCGATCAAAGTCCAAGTGAAGATTAATCCGGCAACCGCAGTAAAATTAAACCCCCAATGCCCCACAACCGCAAGTGACAGCACTAAGCTTAGCATCTCGACCAACGGATAGTGGTAATGAATTTTGGCTTTGCAGAAAGCGCATTTCCCGCGCAGCAATAAGTAGCTGATAATCGGAATATTGTCAATGACACGTAGCGTTTGTCCGCAGTGCGGGCAGTGTGAGCGTGGATGAACCAAGGATAGACTGGAAGCGGTAGAATTGCCGGGGTTATATTGTTCTCGCAAGACTAACGGTAAGCGATAAATCACGACATTCAAAAAGCTGCCGACGATAAGACTAATGATTGCAATCAATACATACAGCAGCAAAGGGTTCTCAGAAAATAGTGAAAAATCAGTCATTCGAAAACAAATATTTCTAGCGCTTGATTATTATAAGACGTAGCCTAAATTAAATATGGGTAAGTACATTGTAATCACAATCCATCCCACACATAATGCGATCAAGGTAATCATTGCGGGTTCAAATATTTTCAAGAAGTGTTTGGTCGTAATTTCGAGACGTTCGGCAAAATGTTGCTCAATACGCTTCAATGCATCATCCAATGAACCGCTATGTTCGCCGATACTGATAAATTGTTCGACAATCGTAGGGAAAAAAGCGCTATTTTTAATCGCTTGGTGTAAGCTGACACCGCGATGTGTGTCAGCTTGTATTGATTTTAAGGCAGCACGATATCCGGGATGCGCACTTGTCTGGGGCAGCCATGCTAATGAATCGCTGAGTGGCATACCGGATTGGTACGCGGTGCGCATATTACTGGCAAAGTGATGGCAGAAGTAGCTGCTTAGCAAGCTGCCTAGGATTGGTAGTTGAAGCTGCAGCCGTGAAAGGAACCACTTTGCCGATTTGGAATAGCGTAATAGCGCCATAATTATCATAATTGCCATGCCGATGATAGTCACGACGAATAGCCATCGCTCCACAATTATTTCTGAAATAGCGATTGTTACGCGGGTGTAAAAAGGTAATTCCGCACCCATTCCGGAATAGGTTTGCTTAAATTCCGGAACGACCCAAACCGTCAACAGCAACATGACACTGAAGGATACGATGCCGAGGAACAGCGGATAAATCGTCGCCTGTACAAATTGATCACGAATTTCCCTCTCTTTCTGTTTCTGTTTTAACAGACGTTCCATCGTTATAATTAAACAACCATTGTGTTCTCCCAACGCTAAAATTTTGGCGGTCGTTTTTTCTCTGTCCGGTAATTGCATTGCGATGGCGTCGGACAGTTTACTGCCGGCTGAAATTTCTTGTTTAATTTGCTCCAAAGCATTGACTAAACGGGGCGACTTTTCGTTACTTGTTATGATTTCCAGTGTTTTGAGTATTGGAATTCCCGCACGTAACAGTGCGAACAATTGTTCCAACACAAAGTTGGCTTGCTTATTGGATAGCTTATGTTTTGTGATACGTCGACGCGCTGAACACAGGAGAATTTTCCGTTCACCTAGTTGATTTGCCAAGTCGGTCATACTCTCGGCAAAACATTTTCCACGTATTCGGGAATTGTTTTGGACACCTTCCCACTCAAATAAGGTCGCCATGGTGTTATCGGCAACTCGCCGGAAGAAATTTTGCAGCCAGACCGTCTTCATCGGCTGATTTGCAGTCCCAGTCTAAAAACCCGTTGACAACGGTTACTCTTAGCATCATTTTTTTTCCGTTGACGGCGGGATTAATATCTTCACCTAAGGTGATAATAATATCTCCTGTGGTATCATTGCCAGTATAAGCGGTGCTGGCAACATAATCAGTGCTTATATTATCAATGCCGGCTTGCGTTGCATCTGCTGGCAAGTTTCCGTTGGCGATGTAATACTCGGAAACCGCAAGTTTCATTGCGCCGGTCAGGTTTAAGGCTTCACTGACTTTTGCACGTATCGTATAGTCTTGATAGTTAGGGATAGCGATCGCCGCTAGAATACCAACGATGGTAATGCTAATCATCAGTTCCAAAAGGCTAAATCCGCCAAGCCGGGCATATCTTATAAAGGTCACTGTTCTGTATTTGTGATTAAAACATCCATAGCATAAAATATTTTTACCACCTATACTCTAAGCAACAGATGAACGGTATCAAATTCATGATAAGCAAATAAAAATATTTATGAGCCAGCCTATCTGTGTCGCATTTGCCCAACTGAATCTTAGCGTCGGAAATATTGCCGACAATGTCGCCAAGATGATTTCTGCGGCACAGCAGGCGCGACGCGAGAAATCCGCTCAATTGATTATTTTTTCCGAATTATCCGTAACCGGTTATCCGCCGGAAGATTTGCTGCACCGCAAAGATTTTCTTGATGCAACCGGGCGCGGAATTTCTGAATTAGCGAATGCTTCTCGCGACATTGCAATTATTGCAGGCGCACCGCGGCAAAGCGACGGCAAGCTATACAATGCAGCTTTATATTTTGAAAAAGGGAAATTGGCAGATGAATACTATAAGATGCTACTACCTAATTATGCGGTATTTGACGAGGCCCGTTACTTCAATCAAGGTCATCGACCTTGCGTGATTCAATTTGAGGATTTAAGGATTGGGATTACCATTTGCGAAGATATTTGGGAACCGCAGCCGATTCGTGCATTACGTGCTGCCGGTGTCGATATCGTCATTAATATCAATGCTTCGCCTTTTCACATTGGTAAACGGCAGCAACGCATGGAAGTTTTACGTCAACGTGTCCATGAGGCCGGCCTCCCGATCATATATATCAATCAGTTGGGTGGTCAAGATGAGTTGGTATTTGACGGCGCTTCCGCTATTATTGACGCCAATGGTGAAATTCTGTTTGTCGCACCGGAGTTTGAAGCGGGGATTTATAGTTGCCGAATCGCTAAGGAAGAACCGGGTATTCGTTTACAGTGCGACGACATTCCGGCAGTTCCGTTGGAGTCCGACGAGTTAATCTGGCGAGCGTTATGGGTGGGGGTAAAAGACTACCTTGAGAAGAACGGATTTTCCGGAGCGGTGGTTGGTTTATCCGGCGGGATTGATTCTGCGGTGACTCTATTGCTTGCGGTGGAAGCGTTAGGTGCGGAAAATGTTGCGGCGGTAATGATGCCGTCGCGTTATACATCAGCGGCAAGTATTGAGGATGCACGCACACTTGCAGGCCGTTGTGGAGTGCGGTTGCATGAAATTTCAATTGACGAAATTTTTGATCTTTTTCTTAAGCAATTGGCGCCTGTGTTTGTCGGCGCCGGAACCGATGTGACCGAAGAAAATATTCAGGCCCGTATCCGCGGTTTGTTGTTGATGGCGATTTCAAATAAATTAAAACTTGCTTTGCTCGCAACCGGGAATAAGAGCGAGATGGCAGTTGGTTATGCCACTTTGTATGGTGATATGGCCGGCGCATTTGCTCCGTTGAAAGACGTTGTTAAAACATTAGTTTATCGTCTTGCTCGGTTTTGCAATCGCAATGATATGCGTATTCCCGAAAGAATTTTGCATCGCCCTCCCAGCGCCGAACTTGCGCCGGGACAGATTGATCAAGATCGCTTGTTGCCGTATGAAGAATTGGATGCGATCTTGCAGCAATTTATTGAAATGAATGCTTCAAGTAAAGAGATACTTGATCAAGGGTTTGATCCGGCGGCGGTTGAAGAAGTTAAACGTATGGTAATGCGTTATGAGTATAAACGTCGCCAGGCGCCGGTCGGGACTAAGATTACTCGCAGCGCTTTCGGCAAGGACTGGCGCTACCCGATTTCTTCGGGGTATCGAGATTAATAGCGCGGCTTAATTTTTAGTTTTTCGGCAATGGTGTCGGCAAGGTCTTGTAAATTTTCAAACCAATTCCTTTTGTCCGCTGCGGTGACTTCCCCGACAATTTTTGTCTGATAATACTCAGGATAATTTAAGGCAAGTACTTCCAAGGCGTCTACCGATAAACTTTCCAGACCCAATTGACGATACGCTTCCGCTAACAATGTGATTATCTGTGGGGTATGCTGTGCTCCCGGATAATGCTCAAGGGCATACTTGCAACGATTCACCACGGCGACATACGCGCCGCGGCGCATATAAAAATCCGCGATACGAACTTCATAAACTGCGAGAATATTGCGCAGTACGATAATATAAGCATGCGCACTTTGCGCATATTTGCTTTGCGGATATTGCTCCAGCAATAATTTGAAAGCATTAAAAGCCTTAATCATAAAAGTCGGATCCTTACTGCTGCGATCTCGTTTAATGATGATGTTAATAGTATCTTTTGCGTGGTTATAATGTGTAAGCCCCTTGAGATAGTAGGCGTAATCTAAGTTGAGGTTTTTGGGATTTAAGCGGATAAACTTTTCCAGCGCTGCTTCAGCTTCCGTATATCTGTAACTTTTATAATAGAGATAAGCGAGGGCCAATGTTACTTGTTGTGCGTGCGGACTAAAAGGATATGTTGCTTCAAGTGTTTCGAAATTCTCCATCGCTTGTTGTCGACGACCTTGGCGCATCGCATTGTCTGCGGCGATAAACAAATCTTCGGCTCGCTGTTCACTTTTTTCTTCGTTGCTTTCCAGGAAACTGCACCCCGTCGGCAGAGCGATTAGCGTATATCCGAGTAATAATGTACTAAAATTTTGACGTATCGAATGTGGCATTGGACAAGCCTATTATACTTGGTCGTCGGTATGCAGTTTAATCAATTTATATGCCGTTCAATGGTTGGAATATAATTGATTGGCTTGAATCAAAAGACCGGACTAAGTAGCGCATGAAAGCAGAAATTTTGCAGGCCACTTTCACTCAGGAACATGTCGGCAAGCGGACGGATAGAGCGCTTGCAGATTTATTCACTAATTTTTCCCGTTCTTTTCTTCAAGAATCTATTCGGCGGGGATGGATTGTCATTAACGAGAAAATCCCGCGTCCCCGGGATAAGGTTATGGGCGGTGAGCGTATCGTTTTTACTATTCGGAAAGATGCGTCTGACACTAATGATGAATGGAGTGCGCCGGCGCAACTGATCCATGTTATACATGAAGATGACGATTTGTTGGTTATCGACAAGGCGGCGGGACAAGTGGTACATCCTGCTATTGGTCATAGTAAAGACACATTGGTCCATGCGTTGATTTATCATTGTCCGGAACTCAGTCAGTTACCGAGAGCGGGTATTGTGCATCGTTTGGATAAGGATACGACGGGATTATTGGTGGTCGCCAAAACGCGTACTGCGCATCAATATTTAGTTCGCCGAATGCAGATGCGTCAAATACGTCGAGAATATCTTTGTTTAGTGCATGGGGAAGTGATTGCCGACGATCGAATAGAAACTAATATAGGCCGCCATCCGAAAGATCGTAAGCGAATGGCAGTTGTGTCCCATGGTCGAACAGCGATCACGCATTATCGCGTAGTCGCTGGATTTAAAGGTTACACTTTGCTGCGAGTCCGTCTTGAGACCGGCCGCACTCATCAGGTACGTGTGCACATGGCGTTTATTCGTCATCCGGTGTTTGGTGATCCGGTTTATGGTAAACGGAAGCCGTCCCGTACCGGAACTAAATCATCTGCGACTATATTAAAGGATTTTAATCGACAAGCATTACATGCATGTGAACTTGAGTTGCTGCATCCGACAACGAGACAACCCTGTATGTGGCATAGTGCGCTTCCCCAAGATATGCAAGCCGTGCTTGATGCGCTTGCTGTTATCGGCAGATGAGTTCCGTGCAATTTATTTTCCCGGACTGGAAAGTGCCTGCACAAATTAAAGCATGCACGACGACGCGTCTTGGCGGTTTCAGTCAGGGAGATTATCAAAGCTGTAATCTTTCCGTTCGTGTCGGTGATGTGCCGGCAAATGTCATCGCTAATCGAAATCGGTTAAAGGCGGCTCTGTCGCTTCCCGACACGCCGGTTTGGTTGGAACAAGTCCATGGCAATCGCGTGATTGACATATCCGAGTCATCCGATTTACGTGCCGATGCGGCAGTGTGTTTTGTACCGGATAAAGTATGCGTTGTTTTAACTGCCGATTGTTTGCCGATATTTTTTTGTAATTGTGAAGGTGATCGGGTCAGCATTGCTCATGCGGGTTGGCGTGGTCTGGTCAGCGGGATTATTCAAGCGACTGTTCAAGCGTTAAAATGCGACCCGGCGCAGCTCGCGGCATGGATCGGACCGTGCATAGGCGCACACAGCTATAGCGTTGATGATGCGGTGCGCACCGCATTTCTACAACAAAATAAAGATCATCTGTTGGCTTTTTTACCTGATCATAATGGCACTTGGGCTGTTGATTTATGCCAAATTGCGCACACCGAGCTGCATCGTTGTGGTGTAATGCGAGTATCCGGTAGTTTTTATTGTACGTATACCGATCAACGTCGTTTCTATTCTTTTCGTCGTGACGGTACAACAGGACGAATGGCAAATTTAATTTGGTTGAGTCGCGGGACATATTGAAAAACGTGGATGTTCCCTTATATATGAAGAGTGGCCCTAAATTTTTATGAATTTCCAAACACTATAGTAAACAAACCATTGCGAGGGGATACCTGCTGGTGAGACTTGAAAAGTTAACTAAAAAGTTTATTGATGCAATCAATGATGCCCACTCGATTGCAATCGGTCGGCATCATCAGTATGTTGAGCCGCTGCATGTATTATCCGCATTCGTTTCGGATGCAGCTGGTACGGTAAGCAGTTTGTTGCGCAAGGCGGAAATTGATCTTCGGCAATTGAACGGTCGGATTGATGAAGCGTTGCAACATATTCCGCGAGTGGAGGGCGCTGAAGGAGAAGTGCATTTGTCTCCCGATTTGAGCAAGGTTTTGAATATTTGTGATCGATTGTCGCAGGAGCGCAAGGACTCATACGTATCCTCCGACTTGTTTTTATTGGCGGTGCTGAAGAGCGATGTATCCGCCGCAAAATTGCTCAAAGACATTGGTTTGAATGAAGCGATGCTTAATGATCTTGTTGATGAAGTACGTGGAGGTAGAACCGTCGATTCCGGCAACGTTGAAGATCAGCATCAAGCATTAGAGAAATATACGTTGGATTTAACAGAGTGCGCCGAACAAGGCCGATTGGACCCTGTCATCGGACGCGACGACGAAGTGCGTCGAGTGATACAGGTTCTACAAAGGCGCACCAAGAACAATCCGGTATTAATCGGTGAGCCGGGAGTCGGTAAAACTGCCATTGTTGAGGGGCTTGCCCAAAGAATCGTCAACCGCGAAGTACCCGAAGGATTGATTGGCAAACGTCTGTTGTTGCTAGATATGGGAATGCTGATTGCCGGAGCGAAGTATCGCGGCGAGTTTGAAGAGCGATTAAAATCCGTTTTGCAGGAAATTTCTCGGCAAGCGGGAAATATAATCTTATTCATTGATGAAATTCATACGGTGGTCGGTGCCGGTAAGGGGGAAGGTGCCATGGATGCGGGCAATATGCTCAAGCCTGCTTTGGCACGCGGAGAATTGCATTGCCTAGGGGCAACTACATTGGACGAGTATCGTCGCCACATAGAAAAAGATGCCGCTTTGGAACGCCGGTTTCAGAAAATCTTAGTAGATGAACCGACGCTTGAAGCAACGATTGCGATTTTACGCGGCTTAAAAGAGCGTTACGAAGTGCATCACGGAGTTGAAATTACCGACCCGGCGATCGTTTCGGCGGCACAGTTATCTTACCGTTATATCACCGACCGACAATTGCCCGACAAAGCGATTGATTTGATTGATGAGGCGGCGGCACGCATTCGTATGGAAATGGATTCAAAGCCCGAACAGATGGATAAATTGGAGCGACGATTGATCCAATTGAAGATCGAGCTGGAAGCGCTGAAAAAAGAAGTGGATGAAGCATCAAATAAGCGACGTGAAGATTTACAACAAGAAATTACTGAAATTGAGCGCGAGTATGCAAACCTGGATGAGATATGGAAAGCCGAAAAAGCGGTGATTCAAGGCACTGCCAGCTTGAAAGAACGCTTGGAGCAGGCGCGAATTGAGATGGAAACTGCACGACGCGCAAACGACTTAAATCGTATGTCCGAACTGCAGTATGGCACAATTCCGGAGTTAGAAAAACAAATTGCCGAAAGCGCCGGTAAGGAAGTACGGAACCAAGAAGCGACTTTATGTCGTAGCCGCGTTACCGGACAAGAGGTCGCCGAAGTGGTGTCGCGATGGACTGGAATACCGATGGATAAGATGTTAGAGAGTGAGCGTAAAAAGCTACTTAGAATGGAAGAGGAAATCGGTAAACGTGTGATTGGTCAGAAACGGCCGATTGCCACTATCTCCGATGCGATTCGTCGTGCGCGTGCCGGACTGTCGGACCCGAATCGTCCGAACGGTTCGTTTCTGTTGTTAGGCCCGACCGGTGTCGGTAAAACCGAGTTATGTAAAGCGCTTGCGGAATTTTTATTTGATACTGAAGCGGCGATGGTGAGAGTGGATATGTCGGAATTTATGGAGAAACATTCGGTCGCGCGGCTAATAGGCGCACCGCCCGGCTATGTCGGATACGAAGAAGGAGGATATTTGACTGAAATTGTTCGCCGTAAACCGTATTCCGTTGTATTGCTTGACGAAATTGAAAAAGCGCATTCGGAAGTATTCAATATCCTGTTACAAATTTTAGATGACGGACGTTTGACTGATGGACAGGGTAGGACGGTTGATTTCCGCAATAGTGTCATTATGATGACCTCTAATCTCGGCAATGAATTAATTCGTGAAATGGCTGACACAAATTCGCACGATCAAATCAAGACGGCAGTCATGGAAGTTGTACGTGGAAGTTTTCGTCCGGAGTTTATTAACCGCATTGATGAAACATTGATTTTTTATCCGCTACGCAAGGAAGAGTTAAGACAGATTTGCCGGATTCAAATGCGTGCGTTAAATCAGCGCCTTGCCGAGCATGATCTCTCGCTACAGGTTTCGGGTCAAGCGACGGATCTGTTAACCGAACGGGGATTTGATTCGTTATACGGGGCGCGTCCTTTGAAACGTACTTTACAGCAAATGCTCGAAAATCCGCTATCGAGGCGATTGCTACAAGGAGATTTTATTGGTGGTAGCACGATTCATGCCGATGTTGCCGAAGGAGAGTTGGTTTTCAAGCAAGCTGTTTCCGGTTCTGCCGGTTAAGCGAGTAACGTTTTATGCGGGAGTTAACCGAATTACTAAATACAATGGCATATTTGCGCGACCCGGCAAACGGATGCCGATGGGATTGCCGGCAAAGCTTTGCAAGCATTGCGCCTTACACGTTAGAAGAAGCATACGAAGTATTGGACGCAATTGAGCGCAATGACTACGTCGCGTTACAAGATGAGTTGGGGGATTTACTGCTGCAAGTTATTTTCTATGCGCAAATCGCTTCCGAAGACCGCTTATTTAACTTCAATGATGTCGTCTCAAGTATTCGCAAGAAATTGAATCAGCGTCATCCGCATTTGCGTCAAGAGCGAACGCATGAAGCTGATCGAGCCGGAAAGCGGCATTGGGAATACAATAAACAGCAACAACGACAGACTCGAGAATCTGTCGGTTCGCTGGACGGTTTGACCACAAACTTGCCGGCGCTGCATTTTGCTCAAAAACTACAATTGCGTGCCGCTTATTTCGGGTTTGATTGGGAGAACGCCACAGCTGTATTGAAAAAAATTGACGAAGAGGTGGCGGAAATCAAACAGGCGATAATTGCTGCTAAAACGCATAACGATAATGATTGTGTTCAAGAAGAAATTGGCGATTTATTATTCACCGTTGTTAATTTGGCGCGTCATTTTTCGTTAAACGCCGAGTTTGCATTACGTAGCGCCAGCCGTAAGTTTATGCGGCGTTTCGAGAAAATGGAAGAATTGCTTGCGCAAAACCAACGTAGTATCGAAGATGCGACAATGAGGGAGATGCAGGTGGCGTGGGAGCAAGCTAAAAAGGATATTTGACTTCCCGTCGCCAACAACGAAACGATAGGGATTTTGCGGAATGACCGGGGACGTGGTTTTTTCACAAGGTTCGCGGCGTTGATTCGTTGACGAATTTTAGGTACCCCATAGATTGAATCTTTTTGATGATAATTGCTATCGCTTCTGAAGTGGCGGTGCTTTCGGTTTCAATTGTCACTTCAGGGTTCTCCGGAACTTCATATATGTCGCTAATGCCGGTAAAATGCCGGGTGAGATTTTCGCGTGCGCTCAGGTACAAGCCTTTCACATCGCGTTCTTCACATACGCTCAGAGGCGTGTTGACATAAACTTCGATGTAACCGCCATATTCAGAAATTAATTTGCGGTTTGCCAGACGATCTTCTGCGTATGGTGCAATGAGTGCACAGACTGCAATGCCGTTACTCTTGGTAATCTCACTTGCTACATAACCGATGCGTCGAACATTAATAGAGCGATGTTCTTTTGAAAAGCCTAATTCGCTGGATAAATGATGGCGTGCGATATCACCGTCAAGCAGCGTAACGTTAAAATGTTCGAGTTCCTTAAGTTTAGATACGAGTATGTGGGCGATCGTCGATTTACCGGCGCCCGAGAGTCCGGTAAAAAATACGGTAAAGCCGCGTTTGTGCAACGGCAGATAAGCTTTCTTTAATTCCGCGATTATTTCCGGGAAAGAAAACCATTCGGGTATCGAATCATTATTCGCTAACATTGTGCGCAACTTTGTTCCTGAAATATATGCTGTATCTTCTTCTGCGGATTTCTGCCGCGTGAAAACATACGTTTTTTTTTGCATTGAATAAGCCAATTTCTCAACGGGCACCATTTTTATACCAATTTCTTCTTGATGCTGTGCGAATAACTCTTGCGCTTCAAATTCACCGTAAAAATCTTGGTTTTGGCTATTATGCCCCGGTCCCGCATGATCTCGCCCGATAATTAAATGGCTGCAGCCGAAGTTTTTGCGGATAATCCCATGCCACAATGCTTCGCGCGGGCCGCCCAATCGCATTGCCAGCGGTAACAAAGACAGTATCGCCGAGTTTTTCGGATAGTGACGCATAATTTCCTTATAACAACGTACCCGTACGTAATAATCGATATCGCCGGGTTTGGTAGGACCGGTAACGGGGTGCAGCAATAGTTTTACATCATGTTCGCGTAGCACGTGTAGTGTCAACTCAAGATGTGCGCGATGCAGTGGGTTTCTTGTTTGAAAAGCGGCAATACAGCGCCAGTTTTTTTGTTTGAAAATTTCTTTAATTTGTGCCGGTGTATGGTGTAGATATTGAAAACTATGGTGGCGCATCGGCGTGATAGATTGTAACGTGCCGCTGATATAAACCGAGTTGGATTCGTGTAATAAATAATTGACCGCGGGATGTTGATCATCGGTTGTGCGGTAGACGGCTTCTGCTTCGAGCATGAGATCAGGCTCCCAGATGTCAGTAATAGTCATAACTGCGATATTGAATAATTCGGCATCCCGCAAGGTGATTTTTTTGCCGACGGATATAATTTCCGCGAGTCTTGGGGGGATATCCAATGTAACCGGAATCGGAAATAATGTACCGTCCGCAAGCCGCATATTATGGACAACGGAGTCATAATCCTGTTTGCCCATAAAACTGTTCAGAGGCGCAAAAGAGCGATTCAAAATCAGTTCGATATCATGTAGTTGGCGTTGATTCAGCACCCAAAATGGATGCTGTGAAGCTTCTTTGACAAGTGCGTCAGCCATGTCGTTTCGGTCGTTTGGGTTGGATATTGGTTAGGTTAAATCAAATTTCAGAACAATTATAACAAGAATAATGTTGCTAAACCAAGGAAAGTAAAAATTCCAATGATGTCGGTAATAGTGGTCAGAACGACACCGCCGGCAACCGCGGGATCAATTCCAAGTTTTTTCATCAGTACCGGTATATAAACACCGGCCAAAGCAGCAGAAATTAAATTGACAATCATCGCTATGGTGATCATGACTCCCAAAAATATATTATCAAACCAATATGCGGCTAATAGTCCGACGATTAGTCCCCAAACAAGGCTGTTCAATGCGCCGATACGCAGTTCCTTCAATAAGATAAGAAAGGTGTTACTCTGTCCTACTTGACCGGTCGCAATACCACGGATAATCAAAGTTAAGGTTTGTGTGCCGGCAATGCCTCCCATACTTGCAACGACCGGAAGTAGAATTGCAAGCGCAATTAATTTTTCCAGCGTTCCTTCAAATAAGCTGATAACCCATGCGGCAAGGAATGCCGTGATCAAGTTGATTCCGAGCCAGACCCCGCGTCGTTGTGCCGAAGTAGTCGTCGCACTAAACAAGCTTTCATCCGCGGGTAATCCGGCGGCGCTAAATTCCACTTGGCGCGCTTCTTTACGAATCACATCAACGACATCGTCAACGGTGATACGACCAACCAAAGTGCCATCGACATCAATCACCGGTGACGATACTAAGTCGAAGTCTTGAAACAAATTGGCAACTTCGGTATCGGGTGTATTGACATCGATCCCTCGGATCTCGGTGTTCATAACTTCACGCACCAGAGTACTACGGCTTTTAGTCAACAGGTTAGATAGCGATAGGATTCCAAGATAATGATTTTTATGGTCGACGACAAAAAGGCTGTCGGTATGCTCAGGAAGATTTTGTCGCATTCTTAGATAACGGCGCACAATATCCAAGCTAATATTTTCCCGTATGGAGATAGTGTCAATATCCATCAGCCCACCGGCGCTGTCTTCGGCATAAGAGATAACTTGTTCCAAACGTTGTCGGTCCTGATCGGCAAGCTGTTGTAAAATCCCGTCGGTCACCGTTTGCGGCAAATTGGAAAACAAGTCAGCCAATTCATCGGTTTCCAGGTCCTTGAGCGCGCGGATCAATTCATCGGCATCGGTGACATCAATCAAATCGTCGCGTACGTCATCGCTGACTTCCAAAAGTACTTCGCCGGCATTTTCAGGATGCAGTAACCCCCAAAGAATCCGGCGTTTTTGAATCGGCAAAGATTCAATCAACCGAGCAATCTCGGTCGGATGTAAATTGTTCAAGGTTCGCCTGGTTGATGCCATTTTCCCGGAGCTTAATAAGCCGGAGAATTGCTCAAGAATAGTTTGTTGTTTATTTGTTGACATCAAGGGGCTGTGTCTTTTTTAGTATTTTATATTACTGATGTATAGTGCCAGATACATATGGGACTCACGGCACGACTCGAAAAGGTGACCGATATGCAATATCAGCACATCGGCCACCGCATCAAAGGTTTCTATATGAGCCAATTTTGCTTCAAAAATAGAGGCTATTATGAACACAACGGCTCAACAGAAACACGATGCCCTGTTATTTTGGGAGAAACACGGACTAGATGCAACCCTGGATGCATTCAAGGTCGGTCGCAGCACTTTGTACCGCTGGCGCCGACGTTATTGCCGCACTGGGCTCAGCGCCTTGCATGACCGCGGCAAAGCGCCGCGCAAGAGGCGTCGGCGGATCTGGCCGCAACCCGGCAAAGTGCCTGTCGTCCATGACGAGACTTGGTTCTGTCAATGAGCGCCAGCCCCGACGTCCTTGTCGGGTCGTTCGCCGCTGAAAACCGATCGGTTTTCCGGGCGCGTCTCACCCTGCTCGTCCATGACGAGACTTGGTTCTGTCAATGAGCACCAGCCCCGACGTCCTTGTCGGGTCGTTCGCCGCTGAAAACCGATCGGTTTTCCGAGCGCGTCTCACCCTGCACCGCCCTCATGCCGGCAACGGACAGAAAGCACCGATCCGAATGTTACTGCCGAACTCTTCCCCCGAAGCCCTTCAAACATCCCATTTAGGGTGGCATCGTATAACTGAGACGAAATTTATGTTCCGTGTTTTATAATGTTGTCGCGTCCTCCGGAATACGCTTTGCGTGCTAGTTCGGCAAGGGGCAACCGGCAGTAGTTCAATGTTTTCATTAGCATCGGTAAATTAACACCACTGACGATACGGGCGTTGCGTTTGTCGGTCAATCGCTTGGCAATATTGTTCGGGGTCGCGCCGTATAAATCCGTCAACACTAAAATTCCCGCACCGTCATCAAGTTTTGCGCATAACGCATCGGCTTGTTTGAAAACAGTTTCAGTATCGTTGGCAAGAGGAACATCCAAGTATTCAATCGAAACGGGTAAATCTCCGATCAGCGACACCGCTGTTTCCAGCAGTATCCTTCCCACATGCGGATGAGTGATCAATAAAATTCCGACAGCCATTGCCGGTTAAATATCGTTATGGCGTTTTTCAATGGTGCAACGCGGATGATTCTGCAGAGATTGATAGAGACGTTCGACAATGTATACCGAGCGATGCTGCCCGCCGGTGCAGCCGATTGAAACTGCCAGAGTCTTGCGTCCCGCCGCCGCAAACTTTGGTAGCCAGAAATTAATAAATGTATAAATTTGCTCCGACATCTTTTCACATTCTTGATGGCTTTCCAAAAACTTTTTAACTCGTTCGTCTGTGCCGGTGAGTTCTCTCAATTGCGGTTCCCAATAGGGATTGGGAAGGCAACGTACGTCAAACACATGGTTTGAGTCGGGCGGAATACTATGCTTGAATCCAAAAGATTGTAAAGTTAAGCAGAAACGGTTGGGCGAATGGCATACTTGCGAGCGGATTTGGTATCTTAATTGATGCTGATTTAAGCCGGTAGTTGTGATGATAGTATCGGCATATTGTGAAATTCCCATTAAATATTCAATTTCGGCATCAATTGCTTCTTGCAAGGTTCTCCCATCGGTAGCTAGCGGATGAGGACGATGAGTTTCGTTGTAGCGGCGGATTAAAGTTTCCGTGTTTGCATCAACGAAAATTAAGTTCGTTTCTATATTTTTATTTTTCAGCCTATCTAGCAATTCGATGATATGGTTTCCTCTATGTCTAAGGCTGCGCACATCAATACTGATTGCAATCTTTTGGCCTGAAGCTGAAATGGTTTGTATGATGCGATTGACCATATATTCAAAGATTTCCACCGGCAAATTATCGATGCACTGAAATCCTTCATCTTCAAGCGTGTGCAATGCGACCGACTTGCCGGCGCCTGACAAGCCGCTGATAACGATGAACCTCATGATTCTCGCATGACTTCTTGTTGACGTGAGATAATGTCGGTATCGGCATAATAATTACTGAGCCGCAAAAGGTGATTGCGCACCGCAGCTTCAACCAACACTGCAAGGTTACGCCCGGCCGCAACCGGGATGATCGATACGGGGATTTCCATACCTAAAACATTCCGTGTCTGTTTCGGAGCTATCAGACGGTTGTTATCGGTTACTCCATCTTTACCCACCTGTAAAGAAATAATCAATTTTAAATATTTGCTCATTTTAATCACGCTGTCTCCGTACATATGCCGTATATTGAGGATACCTAATCCTCTTACTTCAAGAAAATCTTGTATTACCGGCGGTGAAGTGCCGATAATAATGTCCGGTGCAATTCTGGCAAATAGGGGAGCGTCGTCTGCAATGAGGCGGTGCCCCCGGGTGACTAGTTCCAGGGCCAGTTCGCTTTTGCCGACACCGCTATCGCCGGTCAACAGTACGCCAATACTTAAAACTTCCATAAACACTCCATGCAGGTTGACTTTGTTTGCAAGTAGCTGTGTAAAGTAGTAGCGTAGCTCATCAAGCAGCTGTTCGCCCGGAAGATCTGATGTAAACAGGGCAACTTGACGTCGGTTTGCTAGTTCTTTCATCTTGGGGAACGGGATGCGATTGTCGGCGATAATTGCGAGTACGGTTTCCTGATCAAATAATCGGTCTAGGCTTTCTTCCAAAGCTTGTTTCTTTAGAGATTGCAGGTACTGCATCTCGGTGTTACCGAGTATCTGCGCTTGGCTCGAATGAATCAAATTAAAATAACCGACCACGCCGGTTTTGGAATTGCTTAGGTTTTTGACAAAAGTGCGATTTTCATTGCCTTTTCCAGCAACCCATTTCAGATGCAGGGCATTTGCTTGTGTTTTATAAAAATTATGCAAAGTGGGATGTTCGTTCATCGGCATTTTTTAGTATTGAGATAATTTGTGTCGCGTCGTTTGTTTCCATCAAATCATTTTTCACTTTGGGTTGCGTGAGAATTTTTGCAACATTGGCAAGCAACTGCAAATGTTCTTCGGCTGCGTCCTGCGGGACCAGCAACGCAAAGAATAGTTTGACCGGCACATTATCGGGTGCGTCGTATTCAATTCCCGGCACCACGCGTAAAAGTGCAGCGCAGGGTTGCGGTAAATTAGGTATTCGGCAATGCGGCACCGCGACACTGTCGCCAAGACTAGTGCTGCCCAACTTTTCACGTTCTAACAATTGATTTAATATCATCTGTTCGGAAATCTTGTCTTCCGGGTTAGCGAGCATACCAGCAAGCGCTTGCAGCACCCGTTTGCGACTGGCCAGTGTATTTTCGATTAATTGAATACGGTCAACGGAGAGCAGAATATGTATGGGCATCAATCGGTTTGTCGGTGGATTATTTGTTCGGTATGTGATGTGTGACGTCTTTGCTATGATGACTTTTTAATTTTTCCTTATGTTTAATAATTTGACGATCCAGTTTATGTGTCAAGCTGTCGAAAGTAGCATACATATCATTCGAACTTGCCATGGCAAAAATTTTATTGCCGCTAACTAAAATTGTCGCATCGGCAAGATGCTGGTTTTTTTCTACGCGGATATTGATTGTGATATCGACTAAGTGATCGAAGTGTTTTTGGATTTTTTCCAGCTTTTGTTTCAAGTAATTCTGCAATGCATCGGTTATCTCTATGTGTTGTCCTGAAAGGTGAATTTCCATAATGCCTCCTAGTTAAGGGCGATTAAATTCATTCTTTAATTTAAATTATATAATGTTCTAAGCCACTTGCTATACTTATGCCACGGTTGACTAGCTATCAATTAGGATATTCGGATCAAATGGACAAATGGTTACAGGCAAGGATTGCCGCCGTTCGCATGCTTATTTTGGATGTGGACGGTGTTTTGACCGACGGGCGGCTTTATTATACCGCCGAAGGGTTAGAGTGGAAATCCTTTGACGTCAAGGACGGTCATGGAATCCGTCTGCTGCTGCACTATGGTATTCAAGTAGCGGTTATTTCGGGACGAGTTTCGCGAGCGGTTGAGAATCGGATGCAAGATTTGGGAATTCGGTATTATTACCCAGGGTTTCGGAATAAAACCGAAGCATTGGCGCAGTTATTGAATGAAACGCGAATCGCTTCTGAACATATTGCCTGTATGGGAGATGACTTACCCGATTTGCCGTTGATGGTGCGTAGCGGTGTGACGTGCGCACCGGCGAATGCGCATCCTGAAATACTGAGTTATGTCGATTGGGTCGCCTCTTCAGCGGGTGGTTGCGGTGCGGTGCGCGAATTCGCAGATATGCTTCTCAAACAACAATCGCAGTGGAATCAAGTGATGCGGTATTGTTTGACATGAAAGTGTACCTTCTTAGCATTTTGACGCTGACCGGCTTGATGATGTGGCAGATTATGGATGAACGCAAGGAAACGGTTACGGATCATACGGCGGAAACTCGTGCGATTGAAGGCGAATTAAGCCGGGTCAAGTCGGTGTTTTTCACTTCCGATGGTAAAAGACTTTATTTTTTAGAAAGCGACCGGTTTAACTATTTTACTGATGAGAGCCGGGTGGATTTAGGGTCTTTACGTCTGCTTTATACTGCAACGGGCGGCAAGACGATTATGTTGGCCTCTGATTCCGGTAAAATACTGGATGGTGGCAATACTATCGAACTTCGCGGAGAAGTCATTATCCGGCGCCGGTTATCCGATGTGGAAGTTGATGAATCCGCTAATACGCGGGACATCATTATTGACACTCCGGCTAAAATGGCCGAGACTGACGCTTATACCATTATTAAACGGAAGAATCAGGTGCTCGCCGGTGACGGTTTGGAAGTTGATTTGGTTCAGGCTAAGATGAAACTGTTGCGCAACGTGAAAATGCGAGATGCGAATTAAGCATTTATTTGCCGTTCTTATTACTTTATCATGCGGCGCTTTTGTTACAGTTTCCGCCGCGGAATCGAAACAAGCATTTGAGGTCGAAGCCGATAGCGCCGAATATGATTATGAGACCGGGGTAAGCATCTACCGCGGTAAAGTAATGATCCGTAAAGGTTCCTTGTATTTGACCGGGAATATGATGGAAGTAACGTTTGACGGAGACAATCCGGCACGAATTATTTTGCGCGGCACGCCAAGCACATTCGAGGATCATTTGTCAAAAGGCGATATCTACATGGAAGCAAAAAAAATTGATTATGACGGACGCAATCGGATTATTCGTATGTATGATGACGTTGTGGTTAATTATGCCGGGAGTATCTTTCGCGGCAACTATATCGTGTACGATATGGACAAAGAGTTTATTCAAGCGCCTAAACGGCGAGGAAGAGTACGTTTGACGATTGATCCCGAGCGCGGAACGGAAAGATAATCAATTTATGTTCCACACTCTCAAAGTTGTTAATCTGAGTAAAGAGTATTTTAATAAAAAAGCGGTTGATGCGGTTTCCTTATATCTGAATAGCGGCGATATTGTTGGCTTGCTCGGGCCGAATGGTGCGGGGAAGACTACGGTTTTCTCCATGCTGATTGGTTTGATAGTTTCTGATACCGGGAAAATTCTGATGGACGATATCGACATTTCAACAATGTTTATGCATCAACGCGCCCATCATGGAATCGGTTATTTACCGCAGGAAATGTCGGTGTTTCGCAGGTTGAGTGTTACCGACAATATTCGAGTGGGTCTTGAGGCGAATCCGAAGTTTGATCAACAAGGAATTGATCAAAAACTTGAAGCGTTGCTTGATGAGTTTCATTTGCAAGAAGTGCGTGATAATATCGGATTGTCGCTTTCGGGCGGTGAACGCCGGCGAGTTGAGATTGCCCGTACGCTTGCGCGCGAACCATTATTTGTTCTGCTTGATGAACCGTTTGCCAATGTGGACCCGCTTTCAGTGCTCGAGATTCAAAAATTGATGGTGCAGCTACGCGCCAAAGGTATCGGCTTATTGCTTACTGATCATAACGTACGCGCCGCTTTGCACATTTGTGACCGAGCATACATCATGAATCATGGCAAAATTATCGCGGAGGGAAATTCCGAATCTTTGTCGGCAAACGATGATGTAAGGCGCGTTTATTTGGGCAGCGAGTTTAAGGTCTAAATTCCGGCGTTAAGTAGGTCGTGTATGTTTAATGCGCCGACTAAACGTTGTTGCGTATCCAGTACCGGTATTGCGTTGATCGAATGCCGCTCCATCAAATGCAACGCTTCAACCGCAAGCGCGTCGGCTGGAATTGTATAAAATTGCTTGGTCATTACGGTATGAATTGGGGTAGCGTGAATATCTGTTCCGCGATCAAGCGCACGACGTAAGTCTCCGTCGGTAAAAATCCCGACGACCTGATCTGAGTTCTGTACAATCAACGTCATTCCCAATCGTTTGCTTGACATTTCGTATAGCGCATCCGCTAGTAAAGTTTCTGTCGAAACTGTGGGTATCCCCCCCCCTGTATGCATGATGTCTTTGATTTTGAGCAGTAGCTGTTTTCCCAATTGACCGCCCGGATGCGATTTAGCAAAGTCTTCGGCAGTAAATCCTTTCATTTGCGAAACTACAAGTGCAAGCGCGTCGCCGATTGCTAGTGTTGCCGTAGTGCTGGTTGTCGGTGCCAATCCTAACGGACATGCTTCTTCGCGCACGCCGGTATCGATATGAATATCCGCCGCCTGTCCCGATGTCGAATCGGGCGCCGCGGTAATGGCGATGATAGTGATTTTCATTCTTTTTAACGCCGGTAGTAGCCCAATAATTTCTCCGGTTTCTCCGGAATGTGACAATAACACGACGATATCATGACGTCGGAGCATACCAAAATCGCCATGATTCGCTTCCGCTGGGTGCAAGTAAAATGCCGGGCTGCCGGTGCTCGCCATCGTTGCGGCTATTTTACCGGCAATATGGCCGGATTTGCCCATACCCATTACAACAATTCGTCCTTCGCAAGCAACTAGCTTTTCACATGCGCGAAAGAAGTTTTCGTTTAATGAGGGTTCCAAAGCTAAAATTGCATGCGCTTCTGTTTTCAGAACTTCTAATGCGAGTTCTTTATTTTTTTTGAAATTATCCATTGATCGCGCTTTATGTATTATGCCGTTGCGGAAAAATATAACCAGACAAGATATGCGCTAAATCCGGCTAGCAATAATACCCCTTCCTTCCTGCCCATGCAGTGTTTTTGAGGTAGGGCGAAAAATAGCCACACAAGTAGCGTAATACCGAACATGACGATGAAGTCGCGATAGAGAAGTTCTGCGGGTACATTTGTCGGGTGAATCAATGTGGCAAATCCAAGTACTCCAAGGCTATTAAAAATATTAGAACCGATGATATTGCCAATCGCAATGCTATGCTGTTTGCGGTAAACGCTAACCAATGCCGCGGCGAGTTCGGGCAAGCTAGTGCCGATGGCGATGATGGTTAGTCCGATAATCAATTTACTAATATCTAAAGTTTCGGCAATCGTAATTGCCGTCCGTACCGCAATTTCACAACCAATTAACAAAGCGGCGAGACTAATCAGTAACCGCAATTCCGGTTGGTTGATGCGATCGGCGGCTTGGTGCACACTTTCATCCTCAATCTCTGAAGATGAGGCTATTGATTGTGGAAACGGACGTATCAGCGCATATAAAATACCGCCTAGAACGAACAACATTAAAGCTGCGTCCATTCGGCTCAGAGTAAAGTTCAGGATTAGCAGTCCGGGAAGCAAGCTTGCCGCTATCACAAGCGGGAAACGATATTTTAAAACGTTGCGATCGGTATGGATGCCGGTGAACAATGCCGCGCTACCCGCGACCAATCCTAAGTTGGCTATGTTAGAGCCGAATGCATTGCCGATGGCCATAAGCGATTCATGATTCAACGCGGAAGATATCGATACCGCAAGCTCCGGACTTGAAGTGCCGCATCCGATAATCACGGCGCCGACGATTAATGGCGGAACCCGATAACGATGTGATAGTGCGATGGCAGCAATCAACAGACGGTCGGCCGAATATAAAATTACTGCTAATGCAGCGACAAAAGCAATGGAGTAAACAGCAAGCATGAGTGAGAGAATTATACAGAATTACCGGGGAATCGTTTTATTGTTTGAAGCGAGGCGCAGATTCTGTCGATTGAATATAGATTTTCATTTTCGTAAAAGCAAAAGTTTGGAGTATTATTCTGGTAACGACAAGACGATACTCAATATATGTATTCGCGTATTCCTTAAAGGGGATTTACAATAGGGAAGACTAGGCTTTTGATAAAGTACTATGATTATCTTTCTTACCCGTCACATACTGTGAGGAACTTGAAATGAAATGTTTTGTATTGCTATATCTACTGATAATGGGCAGCGGTTATGCATTGGCGAATGATTATGACGAGGCGCGTACGACACTTCAACAAACGCTAAATGAACTGCTTGAGGTGTTGAAAGACAAGCTGGCTACGGTGAAAGACGAAAAGCGGGAAGATCAGTTTTATTATGGGCTGGCAAGAAACCTTTTGAAAGTGGTTGATATGAAACTGATGAGCAAGCTGGCTCTGGGCAAATATTGGAATAGCACCGATGAGATGCAAAAGCAGAGATTTATTCGCGGATTTGAAAAAATGTTGATCAAAAGTTATGCCAAGCAAGTAGCGTTATTAGCGGACATTGAAATTGAGTTTCTACCTCAGCCGCAGGGAACGCCGCCGCGTAAATATCAGATTATTCATACACGAGTTATCACCGCGGACGGTAAAGCGCCGCTGCAAGTCAATTATTCAATGATTAATCGTGATGGCTGGAAAGTATTTGATTTTATTATTGGCGGTGTCAGTATCCTCAGCCAGTTTCGCCAAAATTTTGATGCGGAAATTCGCGAGACCGGTCTTCAGGCATTAATTCGGAGGTTCGATAGCGTTGATGTGTAATTTTTCGGTCAAAACGGTGCAAAGTGACAGCGATTGATAGGTCGTAGTGGAGAAGCTATATATCCAGGGCGGCAAGCCTCTTCAGGGAGAAATATCCGTATCCGGCGCGAAGAATGCAGTATTGCCGGTGCTTGCTGCGACATTGCTTACCGAAGATCGTATGTTGATTCGGAATGTTCCGCATTTACATGACGTGACTACGATTAATACGTTGCTGAGACAGCTAGGGGTATCGGTTGTGGTATCCGATCAGATGGTTTTGCAGGTGCAAGCCGATGAAGTGCGTTCGTTATTTGTTCCGTATGATATCGTTAAAACGATGCGTGCATCGATTTTAGTGTTGGGGCCGATGCTTGCGCGCTATGGTACTGCCGAAGTATCTCTGCCGGGCGGCTGCGCGATCGGTGCTCGTCCGGTTGATATGCATCTTGACGGTTTGCGTCAAATGGGTGCTGATATTGTTATTCGGGACGGTTATATTAAAGCAAAAGTAATTGGCCGGCATTTGCGCGGCGCACGAATTGTGTTGAGCAATGTGACAGTAACAGGCACCGAAAATTTATTGATGGCTGCGGTTTTAGCGCGAGGCGAAACCATTATTGAAAATGCGGCGCGGGAACCGGAAGTAGTTGATTTGGCAAATTGTTTAGTCAAAATGGGTGCAGATATCAACGGTCAGGGAACTTCGGTGATCAAAATCAGAGGTTGTTCCAAACTCAAAGGATGTGCTTTTTCTATATTGCCTGATCGAATTGAAGCGGGTACTTTTTTAGTGGCTGCGGCAATTACCGGAGGCAAAATTCGCCTAAATAAAATATACCCCGAATTGATGGAAGCGGTGCTGCTTAAACTTGAGGAATGCGGTGCGTATATCAACACCGGAGATGATTATGTCGAGTTAGAGATGAAGCAGAGGCCCAATGGCGTTAATATTATGACGGCGCCGTACCCGGCTTTCCCAACGGATATGCAGGCACAATTTACCAGTCTAAATTCGATTGCTTGCGGTTCGAGCATTATTACCGAGAAAGTATTTGATAACCGGTTTATGCATGCATTTGAAATACAAAGAATGGGGGGCGATATTCAAGTGCGAGGTAATTGCGCTATTGTCAACGGGGTGGACAAACTGACGGGAACCTCGGTGATGGCGACCGACTTACGTGCTTCGGCATCATTAATTCTGGCAGGGCTCGTGGCCGAAGGAAAGACCATTGTTGACCGTGTGTATCACATTGATCGTGGCTATGAATGTATTGAGGAAAAACTAATGCGTTTAGGAGCAGATATTCAGCGTGTGTCCATGTAGGTTTTAATAGTGGGACCGACGATTAATATTGCAATTTCAAAAGGGCGCATTTTTGAAGCAATGCGGACAATTCTGGTCGATAGTGATTTGTCGCCGGTGGAATCGTTTGAGAGAAACCGCAAGTTATTTCTGGCAAGCAAACGGGACGATGTGAAGATTGCTATTATCCGCGGCACGGATGTTCCCACCTATGTTGCTTATGGCGCCGCACAATTGGGAGTCGTCGGCAAAGACATTTTGATGGAGTACGACGCGGGCGATATTTATGAACTGCTCGATTTGAGAATTGCATGTTGCCGTTTGGTCGTGGCAGGTCCTGCGGGCGAACGGAATTCCGGCAACCGGGCGCGAGTTGCAACCAAGTATGTTAGCAGCACTCGTCGCCATTTCGCTAAGAAGTCCGAGCAAGTTGAAATTATTAAACTTTACGGCTCAATGGAGCTTGCGCCACTGGTCGGATTGTCGGATTTGATTGTTGATCTGACCGATACCGGTAGCACGCTGCGTGCGAATCATTTGGTTGTTAAAGAGGAAGTTGCTAAAATTAGCGCCCGCCTGATCGTGAATAAGGCGGCGATGAAAATGCAGCGTGAGCAAATACAAAATATGGTAAATTTGCTGCGAAAAGCAGTTGAGTAATTTATAGAGGAAGTAACCGTTGCGGGAGATGAAAATATGATGTATCAAACCGATGACTTGAAAATTAAAGAGTTGAAGGAAGTGGTGCCGCCGGCAAATCTGATGGCGGCACTGCCGATTAGCGAGAAAGCTTCGGCAACGGTGTATCGTTCACGTCAGGCGGCAGCGGATATTATTCATCGACGCGACCGGCGCATTATCGTCATCGTCGGACCTTGTTCAATTCATAACGTTGATTCTGCGTTGGAATATGCGCAGAGGCTGCAACTTTTGATTAAGGAGCTTGCCGGCAGTTTACATATCGTTATGCGTGTGTATTTTGAAAAACCGCGCACGACAGTAGGCTGGAAGGGGTTGATTAACGATCCTGATTTGGATGATAGCTTTCATATCAATCAAGGTTTACATCTGGCACGAGGTTTATTGCTCGATCTGAATGAAATGGGAGTATCCGCCGGCACTGAGTATCTTGATCCGATCAGCCCGCAATATATTTCAGACTTGATTAGCTGGGGTGCGATCGGTGCGCGCACGACAGAAAGCCAGGTGCATCGTGAATTGGCTTCGGGATTATCGTGCCCGGTCGGATTTAAGAATGGAACGAACGGAAATCTGCAAATTGCGGTGGATGCATTAGGTTCCGCTTCTCGTCCGCACCATTTTTTATCGCTGACCAAAGAAGGGCGTTCGGCAATTTTTTCAACAACCGGTAATCCGGATTGTCATATTATTATGCGCGGTGGCGGGTCGAAAGCCAACTATGATGTAGAAAGCGTTAATCGGTCGGCCGCTTTGCTTGAGAAAGCACAACGAAAGCCTTTCATGATGATTGATTTTAGTCACGCGAACAGCAACAAGGAATTTGCCCGGCAAAAAATTGTTTGTGAAGCGGTGTGTGAGCAATTACGCGCAGGAGATGATCGAATTATCGGTGCCATGATTGAAAGTAATTTAGTTGAAGGACGTCAGGATTTGATTCCGGGAGTTGAACTGACTTATGGACAAAGCATTACTGATGCATGTCTTGCGTGGGATGATACGGTAGTACTTTTGCATCAGCTTGCCGAAGCGGTTGATGAAGGCATTTTGCATCAAGGTTAAACATCTTGCGATACATGATAGCGCTATGTTGCAAATTAACCGATTGAATAGTTCCGATGCTGATTTTGCCACGTGTTTTGCCCGGTTTCTAAAAGCGGTTGAATCCGATGAGGGGCTAGGGACATATGTCCGACAGATTATTCATCGTGTGCGCTGTGAGGGTGACCGTGCATTGCTTGAATATACCCGTGAACTAGATCAATTTAATCCGCGTGACGGCGCTGCTTTGCGCGTTGGCAAGGCGCAATTAAATGATGCGGTAAAGCAGGTTTCAGACGGCGTGCTGGCGGCTCTAGAAGAAGCGGCGAGGCGCATTCGGCAGTATGCCGAGCGGCAAAAGTCTGTTGCATGGAGTTGGGAGGAAAACGGTGTTCGAGTGGGTCAAAGGGTGACACCGATTGACTCGGTCGGATTGTATATTCCGGGCGGCAAAGCTACGTATCCTTCTTCGGTGCTGATGACTGCGATTCCTGCGCAAGTTGCGGATGTACCGAGAATCGCGGCAGTTTCGTCTGCACCAAACGGTATTATTAATCCGGTGGTGCTGGCAGCGCTACAAATATGCGGTGTGGATGAAATATATCGAATCGGCGGTGCACAGGCGATTGCCGCATTGGCGCATGGTACTGAAACGATTGCCGCGGTTGACAAAATTGTCGGTCCCGGTAATCGTTATGTGACCGAAGCCAAGCGGCAGGTATTCGGACATACGGGGATTGATATGATTGCCGGACCTTCTGAGATCGTAGTTGTGACTGATGGCAGCGGCGATGCCGGTTGGTTGGCCGCTGATTTATTTTCTCAAGCAGAGCATGACGAACAAGCGCGCGCAATTTTAATTGCCGACCGAAATGATTGTCTTGATATGGCGGTGGATGAAATGAAGCGGTTGATTGTCCGTCAGCCGCGCGCCGAGATTATTCGCCGCTCCTTGAGCGATCGAGGCTTAATCATCAAAGTAAATGATCTTGAAGAAGCGGCAGAACTTGTGAATCAAATAGCGCCCGAACATTTGCAGTTGATGGTGTTGAATCCCGATGATTTGCTGCTGAAAATCCGTAATGCCGGGGCAATTTTTCTGGGACATTACGCGTGTGAAGTGTTAGGAGATTATTGTGCCGGACCAAGTCACGTACTTCCCACAGCAGGCGCGGCACGTTTTGCGTCGCCTTTGGGCGTTGATGATTTTCAAAAACGCAGTAGCGTGGTCAATTGCACTGCGCGGGGCGCTGCTGAATTGAGCGTGATCGCGCAACGTATTGCTGAAAGCGAAGGTTTGTTTGCACATGCGGAGTCGGCACGTCTGCGACAGTTCGATCATTTTTGATACGTTAGTATATGCCGGTATGAGTGAATCTTATCTGCACCGGGTACGTAAGGAAATTCGCGAGATGATGCCTTATCAACCATCCTCGGCCAGGTTTGTCGTGAAATTAGATGCGATGGAGAATCCTTATTCCTTGCCGCAAGCACTACGCGAGGGATGGAATGCCGCGCTAACCGGTTGCGAAGTCAACCGTTATCCGGATGCGACTGCCTCGCCATTACAGAAGTCGCTTGCCGCTTATGCTGGAGTTCCGTCAATGTGTCGGTTATTATTGGGCAATGGTTCGGATGAGCTCATCCAATTACTTGCGCTTGCGCTTGCGCGTGAAGGGGCATATTTACTTAGTCCGGAGCCTAGTTTTGCCATCTATCGAATGGCGGCAACGGTTGTCGGCATGAATTATTTGGCGGCGCCGCTTGATCGTGAGGATTTCTCTCTTAATAAAGAACAGATTCTGCGGCAAGTTGAGCGGTATGAACCGGCGTTGATTTGTTTTGCGCAACCGAATAATCCGACCGGTAATTTATGGAGTTACGACGACATTGAAGCAATTATTCGTCGTGCGCCGGGGTATGTTCTGTTAGATGAAGCGTATGTGTCGTTTGCCGGGCAATCTCGCATGTTTTTATTGAAGAAATATACGAATCTTCTAGTGCTGCGTACTTTCTCCAAAATAGGTTTTGCTGGTATGAGATTGGGTTTTTTAGTTGGACATGATGAAATTATAGAACACCTGAACAAGTTACGTTTGCCGTATAACATCAATGCGTTCACCCAGTGCGGCGCTCAATTTATTCTAGATAACTTTGCGCCGATACAATACCAGATTGATCGGATTTGTCGGTCGCGCGCCATTTTGTTTGAAGCGCTGCGGGACATACCGGGCGTTACGCCGTTCCCCTCCCATACGAATTTTATTTTGCTGCGGGTAGCGAACGGTTGCGCCGCTACGGTCTTTAGCCATCTGAAACAACGAGGTATTTTAGTGAAGGACCTTTCCGCAACCGCCGGATTAACGGATTACCTGCGAGTGACGGTCGGTACCGATCAGGAAAACCGCACTTTTGTTGATGCTTTGTGCAAAATACTAAAAACGAGGTTGGATGATGATTAAAATGGCAAATGAAGCTGTTGTGAAACACGATTATCCGGCAAGTTTTGTGGTTTCATCGAACAAACTTGTGCTGATTGGAGATTTTTTGGCATGGCGGAACTAAAAGAGATTTGTTGCTATATCGATGACTTTTTGCAGGTCAAAAAATTTCGTGATTATTGTCCGAATGGTTTGCAAGTGCAAGGACGGGCGCAAGTCCGGCGCATCCTCAGCGGCGTGACGGCTTGCCAAGCTTTAATTGAACGAGCGATAGCCGTTGACGCCGATGCGATTTTGGTGCATCACGGATATTTTTGGAAGGGAGAGTCTGCCGGTTTGGTCGGCATGAAAGCGCAACGTGTACGTCTTTTACTTGAAGCGGGTATTAGCTTGCTTGCTTATCATCTACCGCTCGATGCGCATCCTGAAGTGGGAAATAACGCTCAGTTGGCAAAGCGGTTGGGATTCGTTCTGTGCGGCATGTTAGAAGACGGACATAATCCGCCGCTAGCGATGTGGGGGGAACCGTCCGCACCGATGACTCCGGAATCTCTGTGTCGACATATTGCCGCAAGCCTGGATCGTGAGCCTCTATGGATTGACGGAGGGAACGGGCGTATCGGTAAAGTAGGTTGGTGCACCGGTGCGGCACAAGATTATATTCACTATGCGATTGCCCGAGGCCTTGATGCATTTATTAGCGGAGAAATTTCCGAACGCACTACGCATATTGCGCGTGAAGAAAAGATTCATTATTTCGCGGCGGGTCATCATGCCACCGAACGCTATGGTGTTCAAGCGCTCGGAGCGCATCTTTGCGGGCGATTTTCTTTACAGCACCATTTTCACGAGATCAACAACCCGGTGTAAGGGGCCTCATTTCTTGTGGTTCTTAGAAGTCGAGGCGGTACGTGAAGCGCATTGTGTTGTTGTAGTTAATTGACGAAATTACCGGTTCGGATATAATGCCCGATTCTGTCACAGCCTTGCATAAACTGATATATTTTGCAATTTGCCGACACTCTAGATACTTTATTACACGATCCTTTAGGAGTGCTCAATGTCAGATGACAATAATGCGGACAATGAGCGCCGTCAGTTTTTAATTGGCGGGGTTAGCGTCGTCGGAGGAATCGGGATGGCAACCGCCGCTTGGCCTTTTTTATCCTCGATGAACCCCAGCGCGCGATCTAAAGCGATCGGCGCACCGGTTGAGATGAGTTTAAAAAAACTAAGCTATGGTGAAATGTTACGTGAACAGTGGCGCGGCAAACCGGTTTGGGTGATGCGGCGTTCCAAAAAAATGCTTGAGGTCTTGGAAGAAGACAATGCTGATTTACGCGACCCTAACTCAAAAACTTCAGTTCAACCCCGATATGCTCAAAACGAGTATCGTTCTATAAAACCCGAATACCTTGTTTTGGTCGGCATTTGCACTCATCTCGGTTGTTCGCCGACATTTCGTCCCGACCGGGAGCCGGAAGATTTGGGTGAATCATGGAAAGGGGGCTTTTTTTGCACCTGTCACGGTTCGCGTTTTGATCTTGCGGGCAGGGTTTTCAAAAATGTTCCCGCTGCCAAGAATCTGGAAGTGCCGCCGTATCGATTCGCTGATGACGATACGATTATCGTCGGCGAGACGGAAGAGACGTAATGGCGACAGGCCATAAAGAGACTGCTGGTCTGTTGGGGTGGATTGATGCGCGTTTTCCGTTTAGCAGATTCATGCGCGAGCATCTTATCGAATATTATGCGCCGAAAAATTTCAATTTCTGGTATTACTTCGGATCGCTTGCCCTACTGGTATTGGTCATACAAATTTTCACCGGTATTTTTCTCACGATGCACTATAAACCCGACGCTGAGTTGGCGTTTGCTTCGGTGGAGCACATCATGCGCGATGTGGAGTGGGGGTGGTTGATACGCTACATGCATTCTACCGGCGCTTCGGCGTTCTTTATCGTTGTGTATTTGCATATGTTTCGCGCAATGATGTACGGCTCATATAAAACGCCACGCGAATTGTTATGGATCATCGGGATGTGTATTTATCTTGCGTTGATGGCGGAAGCATTTATGGGCTACTTGCTGCCGTGGGGGCAGATGTCTTATTGGGGGGCACAGGTGATTGTCAATTTATTCGGCGCCATCCCGTATATAGGCCCTGATTTGGCGACTTGGATCCGTGGCGACTATGTTATTTCCGATGCGACGCTCAATCGATTTTTTGCATTTCATGTGATTGCGGTTCCTTTGATCCTTGCCGCATTGGTGGCGATCCATATTATAGCTTTGCATGAAGTCGGTTCAAATAATCCGCAAGGGATTGAAATCAAAAATAATAAAAACGCCGCCGGAATTCCGATCGATGGGATACCATTTCATCCGTATTACACGGTAAAAGATATTGTCGGAGTTAGCGTATTTTTAATTTTCTTCGCCTCAATCATTTTCTACTTGCCGGAAATGGACGGATATTTTCTTGAACACGCAAACTTTGTTCCGGCGAATCCTCTGTTGACACCTGAGCATATCGCGCCATTGTGGTATTTCACGCCGTTTTATACCATCCTGCGGGCGATTCCGGATCCTTGGTACGGTGTTTTGGCAATGAGTTTATCCATCTTTATATTGTTCTTTTTACCATGGATTGATAAAAACCCGATAAAATCAATTCGCTACCGCAGTTTTTTGTTCAAGCTGAATTTGATGCTCTTTGCTATTGTTTTTCTTGTGCTGGGCTATCTCGGCACCGAGCCGGTACGTCCTTTGTATACGGAGATGGCAATTAGATTCAGCGAGTTATATTTCTTATTCTTTCTTGCGCTATGGTTTTTTAGCGAACAACGCAGCAATGCAACGTGTTATGGCATGTTTCTGTCATTCGCCGGTTTGATTACCGCTTACGATCTATTGCGGGTTAATCATGAGATTGAAAATTTAGTCATGATGGGTTGGTTTCTGCCGATCGTTTTTCTTATCGTCATGCTCGTTTTTCCGGTATTCACTACTTTGGCGGAAGATAAACCGGAACCGGAAACGCTTTGATGCGTATTTTGTGCCGGACGGTCGTGATTTTATGCGCGATTTATGTTCTATCGGCGAGTGCGGCGACGACCGATTTCCCCTTGCAGAAAGCGAATATCGCTTCTCATAATAAGGCATCTTTACAGCGCGGAGCGAAATATTTTGTCAATTACTGTCTGAGCTGTCACAGCGCCAAATACAGCCGCTACAACCGCATCGGAGCCGATCTGGATATCTCTGAGGAATATGTCGAGAAATATTTGATTTTTACCAAGCAAAAGATTGGTGATTTAATGACGGTTTCAATGACCGATGACGAATCTCTGCAGTGGTTTGGGGCGGCGCCTCCCGATTTAACTTTAGTTGCCCGTTCACGCAGTCCGGACTGGCTGTACACTTATTTAAGATCGTTTTATATAGATGAAAAAAGGCCTATGGGAGTTAATAACGCATTATTTCAAAATGTTGCAATGCCACATGTGCTTTGGGAATTACAAGGCTGGCAGAGGCCGGTCTATAAAACATTCAAACATTCCGACGGGTCTGATGCTAGTAGAGTAGTCGGTTTCAAACAAATCACTGACGGTATTTTAACGCCGGAAGAGTATGACGATATGTTGCTGGATTTAGTTGCTTTTATGACGTATTTGTCCGAGCCGATTGCTAATCAGCGCAAATCAATGGGAATATGGGTTCTTTTGTTCTTATTTATTTTACTTGGCACGACTTACGCGCTGAAGTATGAATACTGGAAAGATATTCGATAAAAATCTTAATTTAGTTGCGGGGGGGGGTTAATGAGTTTTCTTACCGGCGATCATTCGTCAATCTTTTTATATTCAGAGCCTTTATGTCCTCAAAGTCATCGTATCAAAATGGTGCTTTCGGAAAAAGATGTCGGGTACAAATCCATTCTAATCGAAAATCCGAAAGAGCTCCCGCAAGATTTCACGATCATTAATCCTACCGGGCATTTACCCTTTTTTTCAGATCGCGACTTGGCATTAACTCGACCGTTGATCGTATGTGAGTATCTGGATGAACGATTTCCGCATCCGCCGTTGATGCCGATTGAGCCGATGATGCGTGCGCGCCTCAAGATCGCATTGGCGCATATTGAAGAAAATTGGTTTAAGGCGCTGAAAAAAACTGCTTCGCCAAATAAAAAAACCGTTGCAAACTCGGTTAAGTTTTTGCAAGAAGAAATTGATTTCTATGGAGACATTTTCAAACAGAAACCGTTTTTTATGAGTGATGAAATCACTTTGATTGATTGCACGCTTGTGCCGATTTTATGGCGTTTGCCGTCCATTGGCATTCACGTTCGTCACACAGCGGTTTTGAAGTATCAGAAACGCATGTTTTTACGTCCGAGTTTCCGGCAAAGTCTTACCGAAGAAGAGCTTGATCTTAACCCCGAAGCATTTTAGCTAGTCGCGGCTAGGCAATGACTTGCCGGGATTGAGTATATTGTTTGGGTCGAATGAACGGGTGATTGCATGCATTATATCCAAAGTATTTTTAGGAATTTCATTGCGAACATAGTCACGTTTTACCAGCCCGATTCCATGTTCGCCCGATAGCGTTCCGCCAAGCACGAGAGTTGCATCCAGCACCTGTAGCAAACATTCTTGCGCTGCCTGTTTTTGTTTGTCAATTTCAGGGTCGAATAAAATATTTACGTGCAAATTGCCATTACCCGCATGACCGAATGTTGCGATTGTGAGCTGGTGCAATTTTGATAAAGCCTCAACTTTTCGAATAAAAGCGGCAATTTTTGATACCGGTACCACGATATCTTCATTAATTTTTCCACCGGCAATTTGTCGCAGAGCCGGAGACAATTTCTTACGAGCATCGCGCAATATCATTGCGTCTTCTTCGTTTGACGCAATATCAAAGCATAATAGACTCTCATTTTCGGCCGCTCGTCGAATGTTTATTGTAGCCGCTTCAATAGTTTTTTCGTCGCCGTCAGCTTCAATCAACAACATCGCTTGCGCTTCCCGAGGCAGGTCAAATCCGGCTTGCTCTTTGACTAACAGAAGAGATGTTTTGTCGATTAGCTCCAATGCGGATGGCGTGAAAGTTTGCGCTGCAATCGCGGCAACCGCATCGGCGGCAGATTCAAGCTGACGATAAAGTACCCGCATGGTTCTGTAATGCGTTGGCAAAGGTGTCAGCTTCAAAACCGCTTCGGTGATTAATGCCAATGTTCCCTCCGATCCGATTAGTAGACGCGTCAGATCAAGCCCGACTACGCCTTTAGTGGTTTGCACGCCGGCAATAATTTCTTTACCGCCGCCGCTTACCGCTTTTAACCCCAGAGTGTTCTCCCTGACGGTTCCGTATTTAATTGCTTTAGGACCAGCTGCATTACAAGCGATATTGCCGCCCAAAGTGCAAAATTCGGCGCTCCCGGGATCCGGCGGCCAGAAGAATCCATAGGGTTTGCAATAGTCTTGAATTTTTTGATTAATAACTCCGGTTTGAGCGCGCAAAGTTCTGCTTTTGGGATCAATTTCCAAAATGTTTTGCATACGTTCAAATGAAATGACTAATCCGCCGCGATCAGGAACTGCGGCGCCAGTCGTTCCGGTGCCTCGCCCGCGCGCGGTAATTGGAATCCGTGCTTTGTTACAGATATTTACAATGGATAAGACTTGTTCGTGACTTGTGACCAAAGCAACCGCCGCGGGAGTTTCATGCAGACGGCTATTGTCGGAGCCGTAAGACCAGCAATCCGAAACATTAGTGAGAATTTTTGCGTTTGTTCGGCGCAGCGCATTAATTATTTTATGATTGTCAACCAGCGATCTAGGCATCGCAAAAGTGGTTTTCGAGCAGACCGCATAAACAATGTATGACAAGCAAATGCACTTCTTGGATGCGTGCGGTAATTTCCGCCGGCACGCGAATTTCAATGTCGTCCGCTTTCAGCAATGATGCCAGCTTGCCCCCGTCTTTGCCGCTCAATGCGACAACACCGATGTTGCGTTGCTGTGCAACCTGTACGGCACGATTCACATTGCTTGATTTTCCGCTGGTACTAATTGCGAGAAGGAGGTCGTTTTCTTTGCTTAATGCTTGTAGTTGACGAGCAAAAACTTCTTCAAAATTGTTGTCGTTTGCGATAGATGTCAATGTTGATGTGTCGGTGCTCAATGCAATGCCGCGGAGTCCGCGACGGTCGGTTTCAAACCGATTAATGAGCTCGGAAGAGAAATGTTGCGCATCGGCGGCGGACCCGCCGTTGCCGCAGCTGAAAATGGTTCCACCCCTCTGCAAGCACAAAATCATGCGTTGAGCTGCATTGATGATGGAGCCTTGCAATGCTGTGAGCGCGCGCTGCTTGATTAGGATACTGTCTTCAAACAGCGTCTTTACATAATCTGCGTTATTCATGGTGACGCATATTGTATCATCGCCGAATTAATTGGCATCAAAGGCGCTCCGTGTCCATTGCGGGTTTGGGTTTTGCCCTTCATAAGTAAGCACGTCAAACCGTATCGGTCCTTGATGCGGGTGTTCGCTTAAGAACATTTCTGCCGTTGAAATAATTTTCTTTTGTTTGTAAATATCAACCGTTTCAAGCGCACTGCCCCACAGAGTGTTTTTACGATATCTGACTTCGACAAACACCAATGTATCACGGTCACGCATAATTAAATCAATTTCCCCGCCGCGCGTTAAGTAATTACAGCGGATGGTTTTCAATCGCTTTTTTTCAAGAAACGTTTTTGCTAACCGTTCAATTTGGCGTCCTTTGTCTTTGGCAGTTTGCATTATTGTAGCGGATTGAGCGGTTCAGGTTTACCGTTTCTGAATTTTGCCCAACGCAACTTTCTGAATAAGCGACGATGGTTACCGATGGTTAGTTTGCCGGTTAAACCCGGGTATGCAATGTGCGTAATATTCATGCGGCGAAAGTTTGTAATGAGATTGTAACTGTCAACCCCCAAAGCAAAGAGACGAAATCTGGGGTCTTTTTCTTTGCCACCAAACATATCGTGATGTTGGCCGATGATTGCCGGTGCATCGCAATAGATTAGTCCGTCCAAATCTCTATTTTTCGGATTGGATGTCGGAGTGTAGACATGCGAAGTGGCGTAAGCGGGGAGTTTGTCAACGTAATAGTATTTCATCTGCGGGTAGAGTATCGTCGCGCTGCGGTCGTCGGCAAACAGAATTGCGGCATCCAAATCATCGCGGATACGTGGAGAAAATTCCGGTTTATAACCGATAACTTGGCTCAGTTGCCTCTGTCTCTGACGGCTTTCCGTCAATTGAAAAATATCCTCAATCACGGATGTATAGTCAACCAATGACGGATCATAATGAACTATTTGCCTGATTTGCCCGCCGAGTTCCAGGTATTGATTAACAAATGCATCGCTGAGCCGTTCCCCCCATGCGTTATTTGGAGTCAGAACTATCACAAAGCGATGTTCGGTATCGCGAACTTTCAAAGCAACTTGTATTGCTTCATCCTCGGGCAGTAAGCCGAACTGGAAGATCTCCTGCTGTTGTTGGGCAGGGCTGGCGGAGTAGTTTAAAGTAATAATCGGCACCTCATCGGTCGCAATATTAAGCAATTCTTGAACCCGTTGTTTAATCAACGGTCCGATAATTAATTCAGCTCCATCCGCAATGACGGTACGGTAAAGAGTGGAAGTGTTCTCTTCAATATCAGTATTGTAAAACTGCAAAGTTCGAGTTGATTGTTCCTGATACTTTTGAGCAAACAATAGTCCGTCACGTACCATTTTGCCGTATTTTGCATACGGTCCGGTTAGCGGCAGTATGACCGCGATTTTTTCGGGGTCGAAGCTCAAATATTTCCAGCGTTCCAGCAATTCCCGGTCGACTGATTTAGGCAACTGCCAATGTTGATTTTGTTCTTTCCATCTGATAAATTCGTTTTTTAATTGTGCGATGTCAACCGCACTGGGTGTTGCCAAGAGTGCGAGTTTTAACCAAGCCGCTGTATTTTTTGGCGGTTGCTTGTCGAGTTCGCGTTGTGCCTCATGCGGATTGATCAGAGCAACCAATCGCCACAAGGATAAGATATTGTCATCACGTTGCTTCTTCTCAAGCAAACGATTCAATTCAAGCCGTGTGCCGATGCCCTTTATGATTTGATTAGTATGAGGAAGCGCGGCGGCAATCAACTGCAGCGCGATAATTTTGTTTGCACGATCAACGTTTGCGATCAATGTATTCGGCAGTGAAGTTAAAATTCTGTCATATTGCCGGCTTTCGTCATAGAAACGCGCATCGACAATGCGTTTTCTAAGCAGCAGATTATCTTTGATCTCCGTTTCGTCAATCTGTGTCAGATAGTGATAAGCTGCTAGGGGATAGCGGTGATCAAGCAAAATTTCAGCAGCATGGATTTGCATTTCCTGGCGATGAGGCGGCGGCAATTTCGGCGCATTTTCCCATAACAGCTTTGCCGCAGAAACGGGTTTATTTGTTATTAAGAGTTTTTCCGCTTGAGCATAGCTTTGCTGCATCTGTGTCTGTTGAAACAGACTCATTAAATCAATCTGTTTACCGGCGCATCCGTTCAGATTCAATGCGACAAGCAACAGCGGCCACAAATACTTCAATGGGATATCACCCATACGCAATCGTTATGGGGTCAACCATTTGATTGAGCATCCGACTGTGAGATGTTGATCTTTTGGTCCCTTCCCGGTTTGTGCGACCATTTTCATCGCTAAAAACAATTCGCGCTTGGCATTTGGTTTGTTGTCCATACCGCTATCGTCCAAACGTCCGCGGTATTGTAGTTTTAAATCGGCGTTATAGCCGAAAAAGTCAGGCGTGCATATTGCGCCGTACGCTTCTGCGACTGCTTGAGTTTTATCAAACAGATACGGGAAAGTATAATTGAATTGTCGTGCGATTTTTTGCATATTGTCAAACGAATCTTCAACATAGTCGGTCGGATCATTGGACATAATCGCCACGCTTTTGATACCATAACTTTCAAGCGCTTGCGTGTCGCGCACCAATTTTTCTCGAATTGCTTTGACGAAGGGACAGTGATTACAGATGAACATCACTAGAGTGCCGTTTGCACCGCGGCAACTATCGAGCGTGTAAGTTTTGCCGTCGGTGCCGGGCAAACTAAAATCATTTGCCGCCTCACCGAAATTGCAGATAGGAGATGCTTTTTTTACCATAATATTCCGACGTTGTTTGTTGAAGAATTTTATTTGGAAAGTATTATACTTTTTCAAAGCGCCTGTTGCTATTGTCGGCTCTTATTGCGAATGTGTGCTATAATTTTTCCAAATCGTTCTATCGGATGACGAAAATCGGATGACGAAAATCAATCAGAGCGCCGCAGGGCGGGGAGACTTCCTTTTCACTTCAGAATCGGTGTCCGAAGGGCATCCGGATAAAATCTGCGACCAAATTTCCGATGCGGTGCTTGACGCGCTCCTGATGAAGGACCCTTATGCTCGTTGTGCTTGCGAAGCTTTGGTGAAAGACAATTACATTGTATGTGCCGGTGAAATCTCATCGAAAAATTCAATAGACTATGATGCGATTATTCGCGGCGTGGTCCGTGAGATTGGTTATACCGACGAAGCATTGGGATTTTGTTTCGATAGTTGTGAAATTATGTTGCGGATCGGGGCTCAGTCGCGAGATATTGCCGACGGAGTGGATAGTAACGCTCTGAAAAAGCAAGGCGCTGGGGATCAGGGTCTGATGTTCGGCTATGCTTGCGATGAGACGGATCAATATATGCCGGCGCCGATCTATTATGCGCACCGGCTGCTTAAAGCCCAAGCCCAAGCGCGTAAAGACGGAAGTGTGGGTATTTTCCGTCCCGACGCTAAAGGTCAGTTGACTTTTCGTTACCGCGGCGGCAAGCCGGTGGCAATTGAAACGATTGTTTTGTCAACGCAGCACACACCTGACGCAACACAGGCACAGGTGAAAGAAGCGGTAATGGAAACGGTGATACTTCCGGTATTACCCCAACGATGGTTGCGCACAAATCCGCAAATTTATATTAACCCTACCGGTCGTTTTGAGATCGGCGGTCCGAAAGGTGATTGCGGTCTGACCGGAAGAAAAATTATTGTTGATACTTACGGCGGTATGGCACGTCATGGCGGCGGGGCTTTTTCCGGGAAGGATCCGTCAAAAGTCGATCGCTCAGCAGCGTATGCGGCACGTTATATTGCAAAGAATATCGTTGCTGCGGGGCTAGCAAAGCAATGTGAGATTCAAATTGCGTATGCAATTGGCATTGATCGACCGGTTTCGGTAATGGTTGATACTTTCGGCAGCGGAAAAATTTCCGACGCTGATATTGAAATGCTGGTCAATCGGCACTTTAATTTAAGTCCGCAGGAGATTATTTGCGAACTGGATCTGTTAAGGCCTATTTATCAGCCGACTGCCGCTTACGGACATTTTGGCAGAGCGGATTTTCCATGGGAGCAGTGTGATAAAATTGATCATCTACGACAATAATTATCTATCGGTAATTCAAGAATTTTTAGGAGCAAAATGAATCAAGTAGCCACCCAATTGCATGCGGATTACAAAGTTGCGGATTTAAGCCTCGCCGAATGGGGACGCAAGGAAATCGCCATTGCCGAAACCGAAATGCCAGGATTGATGACGTTACGCGAACGCTACACCAAGGATCAACCGCTGCGCGGTGCACGCATTACAGGCTGCTTGCACATGACCGTGCAAACTGCGGTGTTGATTGAGACCTTGGTCGCGTTGGGAGCCGAAGTGCGCTGGGCTTCATGCAATATTTTCTCCACCCAAGATCATGCTGCCGCGGCAATGGCAGCGGCGGATGTGCCGGTGTTTGCGTGGAAGGGTGAGACAGAGAGCGAGTATTGGTGGTGCATTGAGCAATCAATTCTTGGGCGCGATGATTGGCGGCCGAATTTATTGCTTGATGATGGCGGCGATCTGACGCAGCGGGTGCACGATCGTCATTCCGAACTATTCGAAAATTTACGTGGGATTTCGGAAGAGACTACAACCGGCGTGAAACGTTTATATGAAATGCAGGGTAACGGTACATTGAAAACAGTCGCGTTCAATGTGAATGATTCGGTGACCAAATCAAAATTTGACAATATCTACGGCTGTAGGGAATCACTGCTTGATGGTATTAAACGTGCCACCGATGTGATGATTGCCGGGAAAATTGCGGTAGTTTGCGGTTATGGCAATGTTGGCAAAGGCTGCGCGCAATCGTTGCGCGGTCAGGGCTGTATTGTCTGGGTGACTGAGATTGATCCGATATGCGCGTTACAAGCGGCAATGGAAGGTTATGCGGTGGTAACTATGGAAGAGGCGGCGGCAAAAGCCGATATTTTTGTTTCCGCTACCGGTAATTATCAAGTTATTACCCGCGATCATATGCGTGAGATGAAGGATCAGGCAATTGTTTGCAATATTGGCCACTTCGATAATGAAATTGACGTTTCCTCATTGAAAGATTACGTTTGGGAAAATATCAAACCGCAAGTTGACCATGTTGTTTTTCCCGGTGGAAAACGGATTATCTTGCTGGCGGAAGGACGGTTGGTCAATTTGGGTTGTGCGACCGGACATCCGAGTTTTGTCATGTCCAATTCATTTACGAATCAGGTGTTGGCGCAGATGGAACTATGGCAGAATTATGCACGGTATCAAACTGGCGTTTATATCTTGCCCAAACATTTGGATGAAGAAGTTGCTCGGTTGCACCTCGACAAGATTGGTGCGAAATTGACCCGGCTTACACCCGAACAAGCCAAGTATATCGGAGTTGAGGTTGCAGGTCCTTATAAATCCGATAATTATAGGTATTGATCGCGCGAGTTGATATGATCGTCATTTTTCCCCAACGGGAAATCCGCCATGAGAGCGCCGTGTATTTATGTTTGTAAACCTTTAGCTTGCGATAGTGTAGTCAGCTTAACCGGCAAGCAGCATCATTATATCGCTCATGTTTTGCGTTTGCTGCCGGGGGATATCGTGTACCTTTTCAATGGTGACGGGAAGGAATACCAAAGTCGTCTGCGGGTCATAACGCGTCATCGCGCCGAATTATCATGTGAGTCGGTTCGTTGCGGCGCGGACGGATTGAAGTCTTCGCTTGCTATTGAATTATTTCTTGCGGTTGCCAAGAGCCATAGCATGGATCTTGCTTTGCAAAAAGCGACCGAACTAGAGGTTTGTAATGTGCAACCGGTGATTACGGAATATTCACAACACAATCTACGAAGCGACTTTGAAAAAAAGCGTAGGCATTGGCAAGAAGTGGTAATCAGCGCCGCCGAGCAATGCGCGCGAGTTACAGTGCCAGCTATTCGGTCCCCCGTGCCATTATCTGATATCACGCCTCCCGACGAAGCGGTGTTATTGGCGTTGATTCCAGGTGCGGCGGAAAGTCTGGTGACAAAACTTCAGTCATTGCAAGATCAGCCGCCGTCGCGGTTGGTATTGCTCATTGGGCCTGAAGGGGATTTCTCCGAACATGACAAAGCGCTTATTACACGCCTTGGTTTCATTCCGGTGCATATCGGGCGACATATTCTAAGAGTCGAAACTGCGGCGCTAACGGCGATTGTGTTGGCGCAGGCTTTATGGGGCGACCTTGCGCAAAGTTTTGTAAGCGATGTTTAGTAATGACTTGCTACGTAGTTTTCAATTAAGGCTTTGAAGTCTTTGGCAATGGTATTGCCCTTCAAAGTAATGTGTCTTTCTCCGTCAATGTAAACAGGTGCGACTGGCCGTTCGCCCGAGCCGGGCAGACTGATACCGATGTTGGCATGGCTGCTTTCCCCGGGTCCGTTCACCACGCATCCCATTACGGCAACGGTCATGTCTTCCACGCCGCAGTGGTTCTTTTTCCATTCGGGTATCTTTTGCTCGATAAAAGTTTGTATTTCACGCGCTAGGCGCTGGAAGTAATCGCTATTCGTTCGTCCGCAACCGGGACATGCGACGACTTCGGGGGAATAGGCGCGCAGACCAAGACTTTTAAGTACTTCCCATGCAACACGCACTTCTTCCGCACGTCCGGTCGCAGGTTCCGGTGTCAATGATATGCGAATGGTATCGCCGATACCTTCTTGCAGTAAGAGCGTTAATGCAGCGGTTGATGCGACCACCGCACGTCGTCCCAAACCTGCTTCGGTGAGTCCGAGATGCAGAGGGTAATCACATTGAGCGGCCAGAAGGCGATAAGTTTTTACCATTTGCCCGACATGACTAAGCTTCGATGAAATAATAATCCGGTCGTGAGACAAACCGATATGCTCGGCGAAGCTTGCGCTGCTCAACGCCGATTGGACAATTGTTTCGCGCATAACGTTTTCTAAAGGTTGCGGATTGGTCAGTTTGTTATTTTTATCTAACCGTTTTGCCAACAGCGCCTGGTCCAAACTTCCCCAATTCACGCCGATGCGTACCGGCTTTTGATACTTGCAGCAAAATTCGATGATTTCTGTAAATTGCTGATCATGGCGGCGCCCTTTACCGACATTACCCGGATTGATACGTAGTTTATCAAGCGCCCGTCCGCATTCCGGATACTTCTTTAACAAGCGATGTCCGTTGAAGTGGAAATCGCCGACTACCGGAACTCGGTCTACGGAGGCTTGGATTCGCTCGACAATTTTCGGCACTGCGTGCGCTGCGGCTTCATTGTTGACGGTAATGCGTACGATTTCGGCTCCGGCGCGGGTAAGTTCGGCAATTTGCTTGGAGGTCGCTTCAATGTCGGCGGTATCGGTATCAGTCATTGATTGGACAACGACGGGCATATCGCCGCCGATCGGAACATTGCCGACTTTTATTATGACCGATTGTCGGCGCGGTTTAAGGAATTCGGACATGTAGCGATTATAATATGACTATGATTTCAACACACTATCAAAAGCAGCTTGAATATAAAACTAAAGGACGCGGATTGTATGACCTGACGCAACAAACGCAGGGTTGTATTTCCGGACAATGCGACGGCTTGTGCCACGTTTTCGTTCACCATACCAGTGCGTCTTTGCTGATTACCGAGAATGCCGATGCGGAAGTGCATCGCGATTTGGAACGATTTTTCTCCCGCTTAGTTCCGGACGGCGATAGGTTGTTTCGACATACCGCTGAAGGTATTGATGATATGCCGGGACATATTCGGTCGGCGTTAACCCAAACCCATTTGTCCATTCCGATCGCCAAAGGTTGTCTTGCATTAGGCGTGTGGCAGGGGATTTACTTGTGGGAGCATCGACTGGCGGCGCATACGCGTAAAGTAACCGTCAGTGTACAAAGTTTTTTGGCATAGCGGATTAGTTTCGTTTTTATCTGAGGGCGAATACACTAGACGGTAGACCCATTTATGATGGCGGCGGGTAGTTTCGGTTAATATAAAACATTATTTAATCAACGATACCGAAGGAGTTGATGTATGCGGGAGGAAGATTTCCCTGATCGTATGGAAGCGCTTGAAAAGAACGTGCGCAATATTCGGATCGCAGTGATCATTATTGCCGCATTCTTTCTGTATGAAACCATTGCGCCTTCCGGTTTGGGCAAAGGCGACTTGCGCGTGATGAATACCGTGAAACTAAAAGAGTTGGTTATTTTGGATAGCGAGAATCGGGAGCAAATACGCATGTATGCCGATGAGGAAGGCGGACAATTGGTGCTCAATAGCCATAATGATGTGCGTCTGCATTTGACCGGCGAAGGGGTCAGCGCCATGTTGCCGTCACCGACAGGCTATGTCGAGCATCTGCGTATTGATAACGAGGGCGTCAGCGCTTATGATCGCAGCGGCAGTTTGATCGGAACATTGCGTTCACCGTAGCGATTCGCTGGGAGTTGCTTCAATCTCCCGAGTCGCTTTTATTTCAGTGTCGGCTTCTTCGGTTCGCTCATTGACAAATATGTCTAGCGTTGTCCAGAATTCCGGATTGCGGCTAATTCCCCAATGCGAGGCGCCATTGACTTCGTAGAAGCTTTTATCCGCACCCGAGTACGCCGCGTAAAGTTTTTTTCCGTGCGCGATGGGAATCAGTCCGTCGCGATTACCATGAATGATTAGCATCGGGATATATATATTCTGAAGCTTGTTGATCGAATCGAATGGTCGGCTGGAACCCAACCAACTTTCCAAACCGCGGTCGGCGGCGACATCGTAGCCGCTAGAAAAGGTGGAGATTAAGATTAGACCGGCGAAATTACGGTTTTGCGCTGCTTCAATCGCAACTGCACCACCTAGCGATCTACCGTAAATATAGATATTCGTTTCCTTAAATTGTAATGTATGACGTGCATAATCAATCGCCGCCGCGGCATCCTCATATAAGCCTTTTTCCGAAGGATTGCCGTCACTTTTACCGTAGCCGCGGTAACTGAGAAGCAACACATTGGCCATTTTTACAAGTTTTAGTGCATAACGAATTCTAAAGTAAATTTGACTGCCGTTGCCATGGAAATAAATGATCAGTTTTTCCGACTCCGGATTTTTGAAAAACAGTGCATGTAAGCGTGTTTGATTGTCAAGCGAATTGAAAAAGGTTTCGTCGAAATCAGTTAATTCACAGCTATAACCTGCAGGGAAATGATCGCAAGGATTCTCGTCTTGCGGCAATTGCATTGCCGGGGAAAACATGAGCTTTTCAAATACGATATCACCGCATCCGCCGACAAATAAAACAAGAGTCGCAACGATAAGATATCGTAGATATTGAAGATGATCACGCATCGGCTTGTCGCGATTATATGTTGAAAGATGACGTTTCCGGCAAGCTGATAGCTGTTTTATCATTGTTAAAACAGCGGTCCTTTCAGGTGTACGTATCCGGATACATACTGGATTCTCGGACGTCAATAAAAAGGTGACCGGCATGCAATATCAGCATATCGGTCACCGCATCAAAGGTTTCTATACGAGCCCGTTTTACCTTTGCATCGGCAAGTGCCACGCGGCAACAGCACGCAAGCGGCTCGGTTTGCTGCTTTGGTGCAAACGGTCTTGCCGGGCAAAATCAAGTAAGTGTTGACCGACAACGACAGCGAGTTTCAGGGGCATTCGATCAATATATCTTCGCCGACAGAACATCCGCCGGTGCTATACTGATCCGAAATGCCCCAAAATGAATGCCCCAAAATGAATGCTTATAATGAGCGGAAAAGAGTTTATCGACTATAGGGAAGTATTACTGCTTGAAGACATCGGTGTGTTTAATCGGTAGATGATCAATTACCTACAACGCTACAGCGGCGAGCGCCTCCGTCGAGGATTAAACGGCATAACCCGGTATCAAGTCATTGTCCAACCACTCCCTCATTTGTCTGGAATGTATTGGACATGTACACCCTGGCAATACTGCCGCGACCGGTAAAATATATCCTGACGGACGGCGGTAGTGAGTTTCAAAGACAGTTTGCCCGGCTCATCCGGGAATCACCCGTGATTGAGCAGTGGCTGACCTATCCCAAGTGTCCAAAAATGAACGCGCACATCGAGCGCTTCAATCGTACCGTCCAGGAGGATTGTATCGATCATGCGGAAAACCCGCTATTTACCGATACGGAAGCATTCAATGATCGGTTATGAAACCGTTTTGTGTTTGTTGGTGGATTTTCGGCAAAGTGCCTGTCGTCCATGACGCGACTTGGTTCTGTCAATGAGCGCCAGCCCCGACATCCTTGTCGGGTCGTTCGCCGCTGAAAACCGATCGGTTTTCCGGGCGCGTCTCACCCTACGCCGCCCTCATGCCGGCAACGGACAGAAAGCGCCGATCCGAATGTTGCTGCCGAATGCTTCCCCAGAAGCCCTTCAAGAATCCCATTTAGGATGGCATCGTACATATTGTTGATATTTCGTAAATAATAAATATATTTGCATATAAGCTAAATATATACGTAATATAGAAAATAAATCACAAAAAAGAGAAAGATTTAAACGTTTGGGTTCCCAGCGCACTAATTGCCGTGCTAAAAAAGCTTAAGATTTTGAGTAATTGCGCAAACAGGAGTATGTATGACTACACCGAGGAAGAAGCCAACAAAATTTTTTCGGAGATCGAGAAACACGTAAGAGCAGCAAAATCGAAGTTTTATTTTCTTAAAAAGGAAGAGTTCAAACTATGACGAATGTCGACGCTAAAAAATTTGCTCTTGCCCTTGCGCAAGCAGATACGGAAAGGGAGGTTATTGATCTCCTAAGGGAAGCGGGATATTGGGATGAAGACTCTGCGTGGCGTGAATACGGAAATAACCCTATGAACTATTCCACAATCGGGAATCAACAAAGCAGTGCCGATAACGCATTGGTTGAGAAGTTGGTAAACTCAGTTGATGCCGTGCTGATGCGAGAATGCCTAAAGCAAGAGATAGATCCAAGCAGCAATAAAGCACCACAAAATATTGCCGAGGCGCAAAAGAAATTTTTTAACATACACAATGGGAAGCTGTCTGGTTTTGATAGCAAACAAAGAACAGCGCTTGCAGAGGATATATGGCTTGTAGCAACCGGCAGCAAAACTAAGCCCTCTTATTCCATTATAGACAGAGGCGAGGGACAATCCCCGCAACGGATGCCGGGAACAATCCTATCTCTTACAAAAAATAACAAAATTAAAATTCCTTTCGTTCAGGGAAAATTTGGCATGGGTGGAACCGGTGTATTGCGTTTTTGCAGCCCTAAAAATAGTATGCTGCTTATAGTTTCTAAACGAAATCATCAGATAGACGCCAAAACCGACCAAAAGATATATGGGGAAGATAAAACGAGAGACTTATGGGGAGTTACTGTTGTAAGACGTGAGGATCCAAAAGGAGGGGAGAAAAGCTCCCGCTACACATATTTAGCGCCAAATAAAGAAATTTTGTCTTTTGGCGCAGATGAGTTGCCCCTTTTACCAGAGTCACTAAAATCCGGCACCTTCATCAAACTCTATGAATATGATCTTCCCCCCAGGTTAAAGACACATATTGGATTTGATCTTTACTACCGCCTCGCTCTTTTAATGCCGGATGTTGCGTTGCCGATAAAATTAGCAGAGCACCGAAAGCAGTATCCGCACTCCGACGAGAAAACACTTGCAGGCTTAAGTGTACGCTTAGACGAAGATAAGAATAAAAATCTTGAGCCGGAATTTCGAACGCCCAGTAGCGGAGGAATAACCGTGGAGGGCCAGAAATTAGATTACTTGATCTATGTTTTTAAGAAAGGCAAAAAAGAAAGCTATGCAAAAAACGAGGGGGTTGTCTTTTCAATCAACGGACAGGCTCACGGATTTTTGCCAAAGGCATTTTTTACAAGAAAAGCGGTCGGGAAATCTTATTTGTCTGACAGCATCCTAGTCACCATTGATTGTTCAAACATCTCAAGAAGAAAGCAGGAAGAACTTTTTATGCCGACTCGCGATAGATTGGCTGACGCAGTCATTCGCAATTCAATAGAAAAAGAGTTGGAAGATATTATCAAGAATCATAGCGGGTTAAAGGAGTTACAGAATAGGAGAAGACAAGAAGCGATTGGAGATAAGCTCCGAGACTCAAAACCGATTGCGGACGTTCTGGAAGACATGATTAAAAAGCAACCGGCCTTGTCCAATCTTTTTTCTCCTGGGGCAAGGGTATCCGATCCGTTCGGCAGAAAGGTCCCTCATCAGGAGGAATTTGAGGGAAAAAAGTTTCCTACCTATTTTAATTCCGTTAAGGAATATACGGAGAAAAAACCAAAACATTGCTCAATCAACCATCGCAAGTTCCGTATTGAATACAAAACCGATGCGGAGAATGATTATTTCAATCGCGATAGAGATCCCGGCGAGTTGACTTTGGAGCTCGATGACGGATCGTATCCGGATTATTCCAACAACTTGTGGAACGGCCGTTCAGCCCTAACGATCAGCATTCCGAAGAGCGCAAAATCCGGAGAAACATTGTGTTTTGAGACAAAGGTAAGCGACATCTGTCAAACAAAGCCTTTTACCAATAAGTTCTATATTCTCCCTGATAATGAACCTAAGGGTCCACCAGGCCCAAATCCTCCTAAACCAACACCGAGACAGAAAAAGTCGTATAACGATCTTCCCAATGTGTGCAGGATAAAGCGGGAAGATTGGGATAAAAACGAATATAAAGAATTTGGATTTAATCAGAGCAGCGCTTTGAAAGTTAAGTCCGCAGAAGAGAGAAGAAGCTATGATTTTTTTATCAATGTGGATAACGTACATCTTAAAACCGAGATGAAGAATAACACCCAAACCAACCCGGTAATCTTAGAAGAAAGATATTGTGCGGGAATGGTTTTGTTGGGTATATCTATTCTGCACTTTGAGGAGAATTGCTCTGAGAACAGAACAGACAACGGCGATGATTCTAATGGAGATGAATCGTCTGTGTATGACCAAATTTCACGATTGACAGAGGCTGTGTCATTAGCCTGGCTCCCAATGATTGCATCTCTCGGCAGTTTAGAATCCGAAGCCTGACGGTCGCAGCGGAGATGGTTCGGCAGGAGGATGCCGGGGGCGCCGAATCTATCCGAACATCAAAGCCTCGTCACTTCGTCCGAATGCCCGGAGAACAGAACTGGGTAGAAATTTTCCTTTCCTGCGCTGTCCGCAATCCGGTTCCCCAAAAACCGAAAAGTTTTGTTCGTGGCGCCCCGATCAGGATTCGAACCTGAAACCTTCTCCTTAGGAGGGAGACGCGCTATCCGATTGTGCCACCGGGGCAGTCACATTTACAGACACGAGTATAGCCCGCTTTATTATCTATTCGTCGGTTTTTTGCCGCCGTTCATCGGATAGTGATTTTGCGCCGCTTCATTCGGTTTATGTTTAGATGGTTGGTACCGAGGGCGGGACTCGAACCCGCACGGGTTTAACCCCACCGGATTTTGAGTCCGGCGCGTCTACCGATTTCGCCACCTCGGCAAAAACAGACGCATTGTAAACCATCGCGACAAAGGAAGCATTATGTGCGCACTGGAAAAAAGGATAGCGAATTATTTAGCATACTCAGGTTTATCGGACATCCATATTCATATTGGGATTGCGCCAGCATTGCGCGTGAATGGAAAAATTATTCGTTGTTGCGAAGCAGCCATATCAAAACGTGAATTTCAGACGTTTGTCGATCGGTATTTAGCTGAGGATTTATTGCGACGTTGGAGAAAGTATAAATTCATTGATGTTAGCATCGAGTGTGCCGGGCAACGTTTTCGCGCACACTTTTATTTTGAATCCGGCAATCCGGCATGCGTTTTACGCAAAATTGAAAACGTAGTGCCGTCAATGGATATGTTGGGTTTTCCCGCAAGTGTCGCGCAAACTCTACACAATGAAAACGGTTTGATTTTAGTTACCGGTCCGGTCGGCGCTGGTAAATCAACTTCAATGGCGTCAATGATTTATTATTTGCTTGAACGTCATCCGATTCATGTAGTTACGATTGAAGATCCGATTGAATTTCATTTTCAATCCGAATTTTCGCTCGTGTCGCAAAGACAAGTGGGGATGGATGTTGATTCATTCACAACGGCGATTCGTGCCGCATTGCGTGAAGACCCGGATGTGATTTTATTAGGTGAAATGCGCGATGCCGAAACCATAGGTTTGGCTTTGATTGCCGCCGAGCTCGGGCATTTGGTAATCGGCACGTTGCATGCCGGTAATTGCGCCGATGCGGTCGCGCGCGTAATACACGCTTTCGGTGCCGGAGCGGAGCGGGCACGTCATCAACTTGCAGCAAGTTTGCAATTGATTGTCAGTCAGAAGTTGCTCGAGAGCGCCGATGGAAACGCACGAGTGGCGACCTATGAAGTCATGGTTGCCACTAACGCAGTCAGACATTTGATTCGCGACGGTAAAATTTTCCATTTGCCGGGAGTGATCGAAACTTCTCAGGCAGACGGTATGATTGCGATGCACATGTTCTCAAAACAGTTGTATGCGGCGGGGAAAATAAAAAATCGTGTGGTGTAAACCCAATATCGCGATTGGTTTTTCCAAAGACCGATTACTTATCCGCATCAAACGGCGCGGGCATGAGGATATGTTGCATTCCTGCGCGCCCGATCGGTTGATTGATTTTGTGCAGTCCGAACATTTGCGAGGGCTGGCGTGTACTGTGTCATTGCCGGTAACACACTGTCGGGTGAAGACTGTTATGTTAGCGCGGGTCAGTGCTGGCGAGTTGCGGAATATGACTCGGCAAGATTATTTTTGGCAGGAATCGTTAGGTGTTGCGACTGACGAGTTTGATTTGCGGTGGCGATTATTGCCGAGTCGCGAATCGGATCAAATTTCGGTTTTATTGTCCGCTTTACCGAAACGCCGGCGGATGGCTTATCTTGCCCCGATTGTTCGCGCAAAATTGCATGTCGTGCGCCAAAGTTTGGTTTGTTTTGACTGGTTGTCAGCCACCCAAACTGGCGCATGTCATTGTGCAGTTGTATTAGATAGTGAAGTTTATTTAATTGCTGTCGGTAGCTTTGGCATCTGTTTTCAACGCTTGGACCATATCGGTATGCGCGATGTTTGGGATGAGTCATCGTTATCTCGTCTATTATCCGAATTGGCGGTTTCCATACGGCAGTTATTTGCTGATCGACAAAAAGCGGCGACTGAAAATCAGCCGGTAACCGTGTCTGTGGTTAGTCCGGAAGCAAGGGCATTCAACCGACAAGTCATTGAGAACCTGCCGACGCTTTTACCGGCACAATTTTCCGTGCGGTTGATAGCGACCCGAGAAGTGATGCAACGTGATATTTCGGTTGCCGCCGGTGCGACTGACATCAGTCATAAAAACCAATCACTGTCGTTGGTCGCCGCAGGTATCGTTATGGCATCGCAGAAGCGCCATAAGCAATATCCGGATTTTAGCGACACATCGGCAAGTCAGCGTACACGTTTCGTTCGACATTGCGTATTAAGTGTATTTTTTTGCAGTTTGTTGTTATTCGCCGTTAGCGGATACACGCACTGGAACCTGTTGCGAGAGCGGAATATTTTGCAATTGAAATTCGCTCACTACGCTGACTTATCCGAGCAACATGCGCAACATTTACAAATGATTACGTCATTGCGTCAAGAGCAACAACGTTATGCCGCATTCGTTGCCGATATCCGCAGCCTCCGTGTCGCTCGCGCTGTGTACCCGCGTTTGCTTGAGATCATTGCTGTTGCCGCAATGCCGGATTTATCGGTTCATGAAACCGAGTTTTACGCGCCGTCGGTATTCCGCATTCAAGGCAATGCTTTAAGCAATCGAACGGTAGTGCGTTATGTCGATACCTTGCGTCGTTACGAGATAATACCGCATGTGGTCATCAAAAGTTTGGTTACCGAGGCGGAAAGTAGGATGAAGCGGTTCACGATCGATTGTCAGGTAGCGGAATTCGCCGAGTCGATAGAAATATGATGCGCAAGAAATCTGTACTGATGATTTTAACGGTTGTCATTTGTTGCGCATCGATTGCTCATGCGTTTACTGTTTTCGTTTTGCACGAAAACACCAATGCGCAAATGCGGATTAAGATTTCTACAATTGATGATATAAAGAAACGATTATCGCGCGCGCGGCAAACATTGATGCAACTTAAACAGAGTACGCAACAAGCGAAGCAAAAATATCACACCCGGTTGCGGGGATTCAAACATATAAATTGCGCAAATGGCGCGACTGCGGAAATTGTCTCGTTCGCCGACAAACATAATATCAGCATCCGTAAAATAGAACATCAACCGGTAAAGGAGCTGATGTTGCCGCAATCACAGCAGTCATGGTCGCGTATTGAAACGGCATTTCAATTTGTCGGCGATTGGCACGACTATTTACGATTTCGCAATGAATTGGCGGCAAGTTCTTGTTTATTACAGACCATATCCGAACGGATTCGCGCGGCGCAAGACATTTTTAATGTCGCTGTCGATTTGTCATTATTTGTTTTGCAACCGCAAACGACGGTCGGTGAATTCGTGAAATGAAGTTTCCGCGCGGATGTATTTTTTGCAGACAGACGGTGATATGGTTTGTTTACATTGCGGGATTGCTGGTGTCGCCGATAGAGTCTAATCCGAAAGTCAATCCGGACCCTGCCGCTCAAGTGTACTCGGAAGACATGCCGTCTAAAGAAAAAATCAGCAATCCGTTTGCGCCGGTTACGGGATTAATTGGGCAGATGAAAGATCGTCATCCGCAAAGCAAGCACGGGAGCGTCGCTCTAATAGGGTACCGCCTTGCCGGGATCGTATCCGCTAAAGAAAAAAACGTTGCTGTTCTGCAATTGCCTAATAAATCTTTTCATACGATTGAACCGGGTGAAACTTTTAACGAGATGACAGTTTTGAGTATCGGCAGGCAAGAAGTTGTTTTGCAAAACCCGCTGGGAAATCATCGGCTTTTTGTTTCCGAGTGAGTATGCAATGAGTAAAGTTTATGCTTTCAAATTTAGTATTTTGTTTGTAATCGTGTTATTGCCGGGCTGTTCTTCTCAGAAACATGCGAATGAGATGAGGCTGAGTGATTCGTTGATTGATAATCGCCAAGCGCGGCAAACCGAATCTGATATGCGCAATGCAATCGCCAATCGCACCACGCAACAATCTGGGATAGTTTTACCGCCGCCAAGCAGAGACACTTTGCATCAGCCGATTTTATTACCGCAAAAGAATGACTCGCAATCGACAGATTGGTTGCGAGGGGGCGACATTGTGACTGTCAAGATTAAGCGGTTGCCGTTACAAATGTTTGCCGACATGTTGGCGAACGTTACCGCTAAAAATTTTATCGTTGAAAGTAACATGCAGAATCTTTTGATCACTGCTTCTTTGGACGATTTGCCATGGCGAGATGCCGTTGCGATGGTGGCGCGAACCCATCATTTTGATGTGCGGCAAGCACGCCGGATAATAGTGTTTACTGCGTTGAATCGTTCACCCGACAATCCGGCGGCGGATAAAGCCGTTAAACAGCCTCTACAAACTGCGGCGTCGGTTGCGTCCCGACGGGCGGATTTATTTCGTCTTGCTTATATCCAACCGCAGGCGCTGAAAGAGGTTTTGGAACCCTTGTTTGAGGGACAAAAAGATCAACCGATGTTCAGTGTTGATCGGCGCACTCGTTCGTTAATTGTGAAGGCGGGACCAGAGGATACTCAATTGATAGGCGCTTTGACCAAACACCTTGATCAGCCGGTTCGACAAGTCGAAATTGAAGCGTTTATTGTTGAAGCGAATGACGATTTTGAACGTAATTTAGGAATGCGGTTGGGATTTCGCACCTCGGATAAGGATCATATTCGCTTGGCAGGCGCGTTAGATAGTGATGGGTTAGGGGTGGATTTAGCGACGATAAATCCCAATTCCGGCATTGAGATTTTGTTTGATCGCAGTCGCTTACGTTTGGAATTGACCGCGTTGGAACGTCAGGGGAAATCAAGGATTGTTTCCAATCCGAAAATTTTCACATTGGAAAATCAAGAAGCGATTATTTTTCAAGGAGACGAGGTGCCGTATTTTACTGTCTCCGAAAGCGGCACTCAAACCGAGTTTAAAGAGGCCGGAATTCGTCTTGCGGTAACGCCGACGATTATTAATGAGGAAACATTATTGCTAAATATTACGGTAAATAAAGACACAGTCGACACTCGAGTGCCGAATCCGCCGATCACTCGCCGGCAAGTTTCTACCAAGCTCAAAGTGTCGAACGGAGCAGTTGTCGTGATCGGCGGTATTTATCTAAACACCAAAGTTGCGACGATAGGGGAAGTGCCTTTATTCGGCAAATTACCCATTATTGGAAGAGTATTTCGTCAAAGCGAGAAAAATCGCGATGTCAGACAATTGCTGGTGTTTATTGCCCCCAAAATTTCGGCATGAATGATACGTGGACCGATATGGAAAATGATCGTGATCAGTTGCGGATACCGGATACCGGATATGGAAGATCGGTGATCGGATTCGTTGAGAAAATGCTGACACAAGCGGTGCGTTTGCGGGCTAGCGATGTGCATCTTGAGTGTTATGAATTCACTGCGCGGTTACGTTATCGTTTGAACGGATTATTAAAAAAGGTTGCGACCGGGGTTTTTTTATTTGATCAGTATTCGGCGATTGCGATCCGTATCAAAGTGCTTGCTGCGTTAGATATTTCCAATCAGCGTTCAATGCAAGAGGGCGGTTTTACTTTCGATTGCAAATATGGACAAGTGGACATTCGGGTATCGATTTTGCCGGCAGTGACCGGTGAGCGATTCGTGCTGCGTTTTTTAATTAAAAAGTCGGAAGAATTTGATTTTGCGGCATTGGGGATGAGTGTCTCCCAGATAAGCAGAATTGAAGCGACGCTGAACGCAAGTCAAGGTATGGTCATAGTTACCGGACCAACGGGTAGCGGCAAGACGACTAGTTTGTATACGATGATTAATTATTTGAATCGTGAAGATGTAAATATTTTGACGATCGAAAATCCTATTGAAAAGCGCATTGAAGGTGTCGGACAAGTGCAAGTTTATGATGATGCCGGATTGACTTTCAGTCATATTTTGCGCGCATTTTTACGTCAAGATCCGGAGATTATTTTCATCGGTGAAATTCGTGATTATGAAACCGCTGATATTGCGATCAAAGCGGCATTGACCGGACATCTGGTGCTCAGTACTTTGCATACGAATGATGCAGCGACGACTATCTTGCGTCTAGTGGGGCTAGGCTTGCCGCATCACTTAGTCAGCGTCGCATTGAGTTTGATTTTATCACAGCGTTTGCTGCGTTTGATTTGTCCGCATTGTAAAATTGAAGATATAAGTCGCGCACATAAATTGCTTGGAAGCGACATACCGGTATTTGTCGGCAAAGGATGCGAACGTTGCGCTTATACCGGTTATAAGAAACGGCGCGGTATTTATGAGATGTTAGAAGTAGATGCCACAGTGCGTGAACGAATCGCGCAAGGTGGAACACCCGACGAATTATCGCGTTTTACTCTTGGCGGCAAGAACTTGACCGCTGTTGGTAAGGATCTGTTGACCGAAGGTATGATTAGCGTGGCGGAATATCATCGTGTGTTATCGTAAGAAAACGCTTTAATTAACGGCGGACAGATATTTTCAAATATTTTATATGCGGTGAGATATATATATTCGTCAACGCTAGGAGAAATCGGTATAATGCCGCCATTATGGTTACAATTCGTTTATCAAGACGTGGCGCGAAGAAGCGGCCTTTTTACGATATCGTCGTTACCGATTCGCGCAAACCTCGCGATAGCGGTTATATTGAGCGGCTCGGACACTTTAATCCGATTGCCAAAGGCGATGAAATTCCTTTGGTGATGAATCGGGAACGAATAGACTACTGGATGCGGAAGGGCGGCAAAGCGTCTGCGCGAGTCGCAAGTTTAATTAAGCAATTTAGGAAACAGAGTAATCATACTTCCTGAATTCTCTTCGGATGTAAACCACTGTGGTTGAGCGCGATACCGGGCATACTGCAGAGCGGGTGGAAATTGGTAAAGTTGTTGATGCTTTCGGCATTAAAGGCTGGTTAAAAATTTTTTCTTATTGTGATCCGTGTAATCAAATCTCCGCATATCCGATATGGTATCTATCGTCGGTGACAAAGCCTTTTCCGGTTGCGGCAGCACGTCCGCACAATCAAAGCTTGGTTGCCAAGTTGCAAGGTATTGATGATTGCGCGCAGGCAACCGCTTATCGCGGGTGCGTTATTAGCATTACATCAGATAGCTTGCCGCCGTTAGCGGAGCAAGAATATTACTGGTATCAGCTGGTCGGGCTTGAAGTAATAAACATGCGCGGGGAGCGATTGGGAACAATCAAACGTATGGTGGCAACCGGCACTCACGATATTGTTACTGTCAGCGATTCGCAACAAGGCGCTGAGTATTTCATACCCTATGTTCATCAAGTTTATATCAAAGCAATAGACTTTGACTGTCGGAAGATGACGGTGGATTGGGATAAAGAATGGCTTGCTTAAATGCGTATTGATGTTGTCGCTATTTTTCCCGAGATAATCGGCGCGTTTATTCGTTTTGGTGTGCTGGGAAGAGCGATCCGGCAACAGTTAATTCAAGTACACACTCATAACGTGCGTGATTATGCTGACCCTCCGCACTGTAATACGGATGACCGTCCCTACGGCGGGGGGGACGGAATGGTGATGTCGGCAGAACCTATCGGTCGCGTGCTACGGGCGGCCAAAGCGGCACAGCTGCATTCCGATCGGCGCAAAGTTATTTATCTTAGCGCGCAAGGCACGCCGTTGACGCAAGCTAAGATAAATATGCTTGCGCAGTTTAAAGGTCTCATACTATTGTGCGGGCGTTACAAGGGTGTTGATCAACGCATCATTGAAGCGGAAGTTGATGAAGAGTATTCGCTTGGCGATTATGTCGTCAGCGGCGGCGAATCGGCGGCAATGGTATTAATTGATGCGGTAGCGCGTCAATGTCCGGGGGTGTTGGGTAATAAAGATTCTGTGGAAAATGATGCGTTTATGACCGGATTGCTCGATTTTCCGCACTATACGCGCCCGGTGGATTATCAGGGAAGCCGGGTGCCTGATGTACTGATCAGCGGAAATCACGGTGAAATTGCACGCTGGCGCTTGCAACAGACGTTAGGCAGAACGCTTGAGCGGCGTCCCGACTTGTTGAAGCGTCGTTCATTGTCTGAGTATGAACGGGGACTGCTTAGCGAATATGCGGCGCAGCATAATTTACACTGGGAAGATTTGCCGAAATGAGTGTATAATTCTGCCTTTTTCAAGTTGGCCTGTGAAGCTCACGCGGTAATGCTGGTAGCTTATAGGGCCTTTAATATTGCTTACGAGCAAGGTATAGCAACCCGATGAGAGGCAATCGGATAAAGAAGAAACGATGGAAAATTTGATCCGGGAAATTGAAAATGAGATGATCGGCGACAAGATTGTTCCCGACTTTTCACCGGGCGACAGCGTTGTCGTGCAAGTGCGTGTGAAAGAAGGCACCCGCGAACGTTTGCAAGCATTTGCTGGAGAAGTAATCGCTAAACGTAATCGCGGACTGAATTCATCTTTTACTGTCAGAAAGATTTCTTATGGAGTGGGTGTCGAGCGTGTTTTCCAAACTTATAGCCCGCTGATTCAGAAAATTCAAGTCAAACGGCGCGGTAAAGTACGTCGTGCCAAACTCTATTACTTGCGCGGATTAACCGGCAAAGCCGCACGCATCAAAGAGAAACTTAGGAAAAAATAAACGCATGGCGCCGCGCCTGAGCGTGATAGAGGTTGCTGTACATTCTGTAACGGGTCTTTAATCAGAATGAACTAAGGGGCTATTGCATCGCGATGCCGGGATACCCGATAATAATGCCATTGTTGGATGATGAACATTGCGATCTATGATGCGTGCGGGCGTCGTATAGTGGTTATTACCCTAGCTTCCCAAGCTAGCGAGGGGGGTTCGATTCCCCTCGCCCGCTCATTCGGCTTGCGGGTACCGACCGATGTTTGAGCAAACCGTTGACCGTTGCGTGATGGCTTCCCCTATCGGCAAGCTGATTATTTCTACGACGGCGGATGATGCGGTGAGCGGTGTCTCATTTGCTCCGCCTCGATCGGGTACAGCGGTTTCAAGCCATACCCCGAGCAGCGCCATTGCCAAGCGCGCCGTCAAACAATTGGAACTTTATTTTGGCGACCCGCGATGGCGTTTCGACTTGAAGCTGGCGCTGGAGGGTACGGATTTTCAGCGCAAAGTTTGGGCAAATCTGTTACGGATGCGTGCCGGTCAAACATTGACTTACGGCGTTTTTGCCAAACGTATTCGCACTGGTCCCCGTGCTGTCGGCAATGCCTGCGGGCGCAATCCGATACCCATCATTATTCCTTGTCATCGGATTATTGCCGCCGATGGTAGTTTGGGAGGTTTTTGCCGCGACGGCAAAGGGAAATTCATGCTGGACAAGAAGCGGTGGTTATTAGCACACGAGCAGGAGTGAAGTCGCTGTACCTTAAAGTAAGTATGCAATTTTCTGTATATTTGTTTAATATAGGGCTTACGTTTTTTAACTTATGATACTCAAATGCCCCGGTACAGATTATCTGTTAGGCTGCAATATCTTGGTTCGGCAAGATATTGCTCGTTCATAGTAATAAAATCAGCACAGTCCGATAGCTAATTTTGCAAACGGGGAGGAAACGTTTTTTCATTAAAAGGAGCAAGAAAACATGAAAAAAAATAAATTTATTATTCGGTTTTTAGCAATTTGCGTTGCATCGCTGTTAATGGGGATTGCCGTTCAAGCGGATGAAACCTGTATGTCGCCATACATGCCGAAGATTGTCGGTCAGGAAGATTATGTTTATGTCTGGACTTTGGGCGTTGAAGGACTTGGCGACGAACAAGATAAGCTGGTAACGATTGATGTCAATCCCAAATCTAAAACTTATGGAAAAGTGGTGAATACCTTATCGGTCGGCGGACGCAATGAGGCGCATCACTCCGGTTTATCCGACGATCGTCATTATTTGTGGGCCGGCGGTTTGGACAGTAACAAGATTTTTGTATTTGATGTTCATTCCAATCCACGCGAACCGAAGTTGCATAAAGTGATTCGGAATTTTGTGAAGAAAACGCAAGGTTTGGTAGGGCCGCATACTTTCTATGCGCTCCCGGGCAGAATGATGATTAGCGCATTGTCCAATAACCGTGACCATGGCGGACGTACCGGTCTTGCCGAGTACACCAATGATGGTCAATTTGTTGCCGCGCACTGGATGCCGACCGACGGAGATTTACGTGGCGCCGATAAAACCGGCGACTATGCCGATGGTTTTGGTTATGATATTCGTGCTTTGCCGCGACGCAACATGATGCTGACATCTTCGTTTACCGGTTGGAGCAACTATATGATGGATTTCGGCCAGATGTTGAAAGATCAGGAAGCGATGAAGCGTTTTGGTAATACGATGGTAGTTTGGAATCTGCATACGCGCAAGCCGAAAAAAGTGCTTGATGTTCCGGGCGCTCCGTTGGAAATTCGCTGCGCATGGCAACCGACAAATAACTATTGTTTTACGACTACCGCTTTAACTTCTAAGATTTGGTTGATCTATGAAGAGGATAATGATTGGCATGCCAAAGAGGTGGGCACGATCGGTGATCCGGCATCAGTGCCATTGCCGGTAGATATTTCCATCACCGCCGACGATCAAGGGCTTTGGGTGCAAACTTTTATGGACGGCAAGACTCGATTCTTTGATATATCCGATCCGTTTAATGCCAAGCAAGTTTACGAGCACGTAGTTGGTTCGCAAGTCAACATGATTTCGCAAAGCTGGGACGGCGCGCGTCTGTACTATACTTCTTCTTTGCTTTCAAGATGGGACAAAACCGGCAAAGACGATGAGCAATATTTGAAACTGTTCCATTGGGACGGCAAGAAAATGAAGCTGCAATTTGCGATTGATTTTGTGAAAGAGAAATTGGGCAGATCGCATCAAATGCGCTTTGGTGCTTATTCGTTGTACGCCGATGCGCCTGTGGAAAATAGACCTGCTGAGTTTGCAGTCTCGGTTGTGAAGTAATCGCGCTTATCCCGTCGAAAAGTCCCCTTAAAGACCGCCTTCGGGCGGTCTTTTTTATTCTTTAATGCTATACTTATTTTACCGAAATTCCTGTAGCGGAGGAGTGTTGTTCAGGTGATGAAAGTCTTTCGGAATACGTTGATTGCAACAATGGTGACGGTTGTTATCGTGATGATGACGATTCAAACGGCTAATGCAGCTGAAAAGATTGAAGTTCAGCTGCTTGCGCCCGGTTGGGGGAATTTGAAATTCCCCCCCCCTCAAGCGGGGGCCTATCAATTGCCGCCGTTAGGTAAAGCCGCTGACGCAAATATTGTTCTTTCCGACCGGAGTAAAGCCCGCTTGCGTGAAATTCTTATCGGCAACAAATTGACGGTACTCAGTTTTATTTATGCAAGTTGCGACGACATGAATGGCTGTCCGCTTTCCACTTTTGTCATGCATGCGGTTAAACAGCGCCTACAGAGTCATGCCGACATTACTTCAAAATTACGTTTGCTTTCCATCAGTTTTGATCCGGAGAACGATACGCCGGAAGTCATGAAAACTTACGGTCGGGATTTCCAAAGCGATTCGTTTGAATGGTTGTTTGGGACTTTTGACGTCAGCTATCCGCGTTCGGCAATGCAAAAGACGTTAAAAAGCTATGGGCAATCGGTTTTGCGTCAGTTTGAAAATACGCAAGAAGGTTTGACAAGTCGTGTTTCATCTCACATGTTGAAAGTGTATTTGATTGATCAACATCAGCGGATACGTAATATTTATGGGGTTGATTTCCTTCACCCCGACATTTTGATTGCCGACATCCAAACTCTCTTGATGGAATAACTCTAAGCGAGAGATCTGCGCTTAAGCAATAAAGTATGCCCCCCTTTCCGCATCTTCTATACTTTATTTTATTAGCGATAGTCGTTTTTTCCCCTATGCTGCGGAGTGTTACTGCCGACGGACCAAGTGACAACATGGATACGTCGCCCGTTACGCGTGACTATAGTGGCGACTATGCAACTAAGGCATACCGTACACAATCGAAAAGCATACAAAAGCGGCACGCTCAAGCGGCAGATTTATATGCGATCGTTCAAAATATACCGTTGGGTCTGCCGGCGCTGCCGGTACCCGCGGACAACCCTATGAACGAGGAGAAGATTGCGCTCGGCAGGCAGTTATTTTACGACCGCCGTTTGTCTCTTAATAATACCATGTCATGTGCCATCTGCCATATCGCGGAGATGGGTTTCACTAATAATGAAATCAAGACCGCAATTGGTGTCGAAGGGCGTAGTGCGCGACGCAATGCGCCGACTCTGTTAAATGTCGCTTATCGTAAGCATTTATTTGCTGATGGTCGAGAAAGTTCTCTTGAAAATCAGGTTTGGAGTCCGTTATTGGCGCATAATGAGATGGCGAATCCATCGATCGGTTATGTCTTGGATAAACTTAAACGAGTTCCGGAATATAAAGATCGGTTTAAAAAAGCATTCGACCGCGGGCCGACTATAGAGAATGTCGGGCAAGCGTTGGCGCAATACCAAAGGACGTTGATTTCTGCCGCATCACGTTTCGATCGGTGGTATTATGGCAGTGATGCAAGCGTATTAAACGACGAAGAAAGACTTGGATTCGAGCTGTTCATGGGCAAAGCGCAATGCGTCAATTGTCATCGAGTCGGCGACAAAGAAGCTTTATTCACGGACGGGCTGTTACATAATACCGGCATCGGCTATTATGACTCAATGTTGCGCGATGCGGAAGAGACGCGCGTGCAAATCGCTTCCGGTGTATTTGCAAAGTTGGATCGTGCCACACTTCATGGCGTGACGCGACAAATAAAGAAAAATGATCTCGGTTTGTATGAAATTACCCAAGATCCTGCCGACCGTTGGAAATACAACACTCCGACGCTTAGAAATATCGCGTTGACTGCTCCGTATATGCACAATGGCGAATTTTCCACTTTAGAGGAAGTGGTGGATTTTTACAATCAGGGTGGGATTCCCAATAAGAATTTAAGCCCATTGATACGTCCGTTGGGTTTGGCTATGGAGGAACGTTTGGCACTGGTTGCTTTTATGCGAACGTTAACCGGCGATAATATTTCCGTATTGATTGCCGATGCGTTTGCTGCACCCATCGGCGAAGCGGACGGACATGATAATAGCTTATTGATCCGATGATTTTAGGAATGATAATTTTTCATCCATGCACAGCTTATTGAGAACTTTATTGTTATGTCTGCTGCTCGGGACAATGGGCATCAGCACATCGGTTATTGCCGACGATGTATTACGTTTTGATCGCATTCCTCCTAACGACGTTGCTCCCGATTTTACTTTGCCCGACCGGCTAGGTAACTTACATCATTTGAAAGATTACCGCGGTAAATACTTGTTGGTTAATTTTTGGTCGGTGGACTGTTCACATTGTCGGCAGGATATGGCAGGGTTGGAATATGCATATCGGCAATTACGAAAATTTAATGTTGCGGTGTTGGCGATCAACGCCGGTGATTCTCTTGAAAGAGTGAATAAAATGCTACAGTTCAGCGAGTTTAGTTATACTATATTATTGGATTTAGAGTTAATGATGGTGGATTGGGGAATACCGGCGATCCCGACGACTTATTTATTAAGTCCCGACGGGCGACGATTATATCGAGCGGTAGGTTCGCGGGATTGGAACTCTGCGGCGATGATTGAGCGGTTGATTGCAATCGTTCATGCAACGGAGAGACCATTATTATGAGCGACGATCGGGTAACTAAAGAAGCGGTATCAAACTATTTGCGGAAATATCTTTACGCTGCGCAGATTGAAACTACCGAACGTTTGATCAATCATAACGGCAGCGGGTTAAAGTTTTCAATCCGATCATCCGAAGGAAAGTTCGATTTACGTATCATGGATGAAGCAGTCGAATCAATGGATGCCGACGAGATTACGGCAATGCTTGAAAGCTGCGGAACGATTCAAGTGATGCGTGATCTCGCCGAATTTCCGGTAACCGTTACCTTCAACGGCTGTATTTTTTAGTCACTCAGCGGTGGTTGGGTCAATCACAGTCCTAACTTCAGATACTTGGTCAGCAGGGAAACCGCCTTCTTGAGCATGTTGCCTGATCATATCGGCATTAGGTGCAATGTATACGCAATAGACTTTGTTATCGGTAACATAGCTTTCCATCCACTGAATTTGAGGGCCCATATTCTTTAGAATACTACAGGATTTTTTTGAGATACCTTGTAGTTCGTCGGCGGATAGCTGACCGGCGTCCGGGATTGTTCTTTCAATAATATATTTTGGCATCGTATAGTTCCTTAAAATAAAACATAGCTGGATAGTATATTTTCTCCAGTGTGAATACGCAATGTTGTGTATAGGTCCATAACATTTGGCACTCCGGGTTGTACGATGCCAATTCATCCTGGACATAGGGAAGTTGCCGGGCAATGCTGTTGTGTCGGGGAATATGAGACTGCAACAACGAATTGCACGCCTCAGTCCTACCGTAAACTCGAGTATAAACGCAGACATCATTTCCTTTAGACTTCAGTCAAAATAAGCCTCTCACTTATATTTCGGCACTTTAAGCAATTTATCCCTATTTCCCCTAAGCCATTGATTTTAGAATTTTTGAACGAATATGGTAGGGAGTATTCACTCATCATCCGAATCCTCCGCCTCGACTCGTTGAAACTCGTTTCTTCTTTCCTTCTATTTGCCCGCATCGGGTATCGGAAATGTCTATCGGTATATCTTTATCGCATTGCTGAGTGTTATTGTGTTATATTTCCGCTATCTCAAGGACGGTTGATGTCTGAAAGGAATAAATAAAGCCGACATTTAAATAAAAGATTCCAGCGTTGTACAAGCAGAAGACAATTAAAAATTCTATCGGTGCAGTAGGTGTAGGTTTGCATTTGGGGGAAAAGGTTAATTTAACTTTACGTCCTGCCGCTCCCGATACCGGTGTTATATTTCGTCGGGTAGATGTGGATGAGCCTGTCGATATTCCGGCAAAATCGGATTATGTTGTTGATACGGTGTTATCCACTACTTTAGGTTGCGGAAATTTAAAGATATCCACCGTTGAGCATCTCTTGTCTGCGATTGCCGGACTCAGGATTGATAACCTTTATGTGGATGTCGATTCTGAAGAAGTCCCGATTATGGATGGCAGCGCCGGCCCTTTCATCTTCTTACTTGAATCCGCGGGGATTGAAGAACAGAATGCCGCAAAAAAATTTATTCGCATTAAAAAATCTGTCAGCGTTTTCAATGACGACAAATGGGCGCGGCTCGCCCCCTTTAATGGGTTTAAGGTCAGCTTTAAGATTGACTTTAACTTTCATCCGGTATTCAGAGCTTGTCCGAACAAGGTTGAGTTAGATTTTTCAGCCGTCTCTTTTGTGAAAGAGGTCAGCCGATCAAGAACTTTCGGCTTTATGAGCGAATATGATGCTTTGCGTAAGAAAAATTTGGTAAAAGGCGGCAATTACAGTAACGCAATCGTTGTGGGCGAACACCGAATCTTGAACGAGGATAATAATCTGAGGTCCAGGGACGAATTCGTGAAGCATAAGGTACTGGACGCAGTCGGAGATTTGTATTTACTCGGGCATAATCTCATCGGTGCGTTTTCCGCGAGTAAATCCGGCCACTACTTAAATAATTTGCTGCTGAAAAAATTGCTCGGCGATTCCGCGGCATGGGAAGTCATCTCTTTTGAGAACGAAGAGGATATTCCTATAATCAACCTGACTCCTGTCATTGAATAGCGCGGTTGCAATTATATTTCTATTGGGAAGCGCGAAGTTCTAATCTCGGCTTTTTTTAAGCAAATGTCGATTTCGCCGCGAAATTCCTCGTTCAAGCGTTTGATGATTTCTATCTGTTGATAATGAATGGGGTTGCTCAGACCTGCTTGGTCGGTCACCAAAAATACGGTACCATTACGAAAATCGGCAACCCAGCAGTGTGCCGCAAGATTCTGCGGCAAGCTGCGACGAGCGCTGCTGGTCATACGTGACAAGAGGTCGGAGCGCATACGAAGCTTATCATCAATTAGGCTGTTAACATTCTTGAAAGGCATCGTTCAGGCATGATTGTTTTATTAAATGGCGGCAAAAGCGTACCGTTGCTTAAGTGTCTCTATTATGAAAGGGGATGACTGAAATGACAACACCCATAATGGGTTTAGGGCAAAAATTGGCAGTTAAGGCTATGCCGGTAATAGCGCCGCTAATTGCCGAGAGTCTCCGTTACCGGAATCGGTTCCGACGAGCGCCATTCAATGTTAAAGTTTTTGCTAGCGCGGGTTTTGCTTCAATAATGGCAGTCATGTTGTTGGTTGGCTACTTACTCGGTATGTCGGTTACACAAAGTAGTGCTCTAGCAAAATGGCGTAATGAGATTGCCGATCATTATCACCGTATCAGCAAGATGGGGCAGGCCGAGATTCGTTTGCTGGCAAGTAAAAGCGGCTATCTTGAAGCACGCTTAATACGCATGGAAGTGATCGGCAAACGGTTGGTTGCCGTACATGATTTGAGTCCCGAAGAATTTGATTTTCAATATAACCCGGGGGTCGGCGGCAAAATATCGGATACCGGAAGAATTAACTCCCCGCAACTGGCACAATCGTTTGACCGCTTGAATTCAAGGCTGGAAGAGACGGAATTGCAGCTGGCGATTTTGCTTGATTTGATTGATCGTAATACGCTCAAACGCGAGATGTTGCCAAAGGGCTGGCCGGTAAGTAAAGGTTGGATTTCATCCAAGTACGGTTATCGTATCAGTCCGTTTTCGGGGCGGCGCGAGTTTCACGCGGGAATTGATATCGCCGGGCAATATGAAAACAAGATTTATTCGATTGGCAGCGGAGTTGTTAAACGTTCCGGCCATTATGGAAACTATGGGAATATAGTTGAGATTGATCATGGCAACGGTTACGTCACCCGCTACGGACACAATCAAGTTAATTTAGTCAACGAAGGGGAGGTGGTCAAACAGAGGGATATTATTGCCCTGATGGGTGGTAGCGGGCGTTCGACCGGACCTCATCTACACTTTGAAGTGATCAAGCATGGGCGCAAAATTGATCCCGCAAAATATTTGCGTTGACATTGAATTATCATCGCTTCGCCTGCTTGTTGTTTGATTTCAGTTACAATGCGTGCGGAAGGCTATCTGCATGGTTAAATTTCTGCAATCATTATTTAAAAGCCGCAATGAACGGCAAATCAGAAAATATCAAAGCGTTGTCGTTCGTATTAATGCGCTTACCGATGATTATCGCGCTTTGGACGATGCCGCTTTGTGCGCTAAAACTCAGGAATTTATCGACCGAGTGCGCGATGGCGAAGTTTTGGAAGCATTGCTGCCCGAAGCGTTTGCCACCATAAAAGAAGCAGCTGATCGCCGCTTAAACATGCGGCATTTTGATGTGCAGTTGATCGGCGGCATGGTGTTGAATGACGGGAAAATTGCCGAGATGCGTACTGGTGAAGGAAAGACGCTGGTTGCGACACTTCCCGCTTATTTGAACGTTCTTGGCGGATTTTCGGTACACATTGTCACCGTCAACGACTATCTGGCAAAACGTGATGCCGAATGGATGGGGAAAATTTACGAATTTCTCGGACTCACTGTCGGTGTCATCGTTTCCGGACAAACCGGAGAAGAGCGAAAGCAAGCTTATGGAGCGGATATTGTGTACGGAACCAATAATGAGTTTGGTTTCGACTATTTACGTGACAACATGGTGCTGACTGCCGAGCATCGCGTTCAACGTGGCAGACATTTCGCTATTGTTGACGAAGTCGATTCGATTCTGATTGACGAAGCGAGGACTCCGTTAATTATTTCCGGTCCCTCCGACGATGCCTCCGAGATGTACGTTCGCATCAATCAAATCGTAAAGCAACTAAAGCCGGAAATTCGTGAAGGCGATGACGGCGATTATGCGCTTGATGAAAAATCCAAACAAGTATTTTTGACCGAAGCGGGACACCAGAAAATTGAAAATATTCTTGCGCAGGCAGGATTGTTGAAGGGCAGCGGCAGCTTGTATGACCTGACGAATATTGACTTGCTGCACCATGTCAATGCGGCATTGCGTGCCCAAGCTTTATTTAAGAAGAATGTCGATTATCTAGTAAAAAACAACGAGGTGTTGATTGTCGATGAATTTACCGGACGAGTCATGTCCGGACGGCGCTGGGGTGAAGGTTTGCACCAAGCTGTCGAAGCAAAAGAGAATGTTCCGATTAAAAGTGAAAACCAAACACTGGCATCCATCACTTTCCAGAATTATTTTCGCCTGTATGAAAGGTTGTCCGGGATGACCGGAACTGCCGATACCGAAGCGTACGAATTTCAAGAAATTTACGGTTTGGAAGTGATTATCATTCCGACTCATCGAAAGATGATTCGGAATGATATGGGCGACTTGGTTTATATGACCGCCGCAGAAAAGTTTGAGGCAATAATTGAGGATATTAAAGATTGTGTCGCGCGCGGACAACCGGTACTAGTTGGTACTGCTTCCATTGAAACTTCCGAATTTTTGTCGTCGCTGTTAAACAAGGAGAGGATTACGCATCAAGTTTTGAATGCCAAGCAGCATGAGGCCGAGTCGCATATCATTGCTAATGCGGGGCAACCCGGAACGGTCACAATCGCAACGAATATGGCAGGACGCGGGACTGATATTGTGCTTGGCGGCGCACTCAAGGAGATTGATGACATTGCTCAAGTTGAGCTTCAGAAGCAGCGTCATCAGCAAGTAGTTTCTGCCGGCGGGTTGCATATTATAGGCACCGAAAGGCATGAATCGCGACGTATTGACAATCAATTGCGCGGTCGCTCCGGACGGCAAGGCGATCCGGGTTCAAGCCGCTTCTATCTTTCTTTGGAAGATAATTTGCTGAGAATTTTTGCCGGTGACAAAGTGCGCGGGCTGATGGAGAAATTAGGTGTTGAATACGGCGAGTCAATTGAGCATCCGTGGGTCAGTCGCGCCATTGAAAACGCCCAACGAAAAGTCGAAGCGCATAATTTCGACATCCGCAAAAACTTACTTGAATACGATGATGTTGCGAACGAGCAACGAAAAGTGATTTATGGGCAGCGCGATGAACTGCTTGATTCGGAATCAGTCGATGATAATGTGCAACACATTTTGCCGGAAGTCTTCAGTTCGATGGTTAAGCGATATATTCCGGTTGAAGGAATGGAATGGGATAGCGCCGGATTAGAGCAGGATTTAAAAAATAACTTTGCGATGGATTGTTCGGTCGGTCAATGGATTGAGCATGACGATTCTTTGAGTGCGGATGGTGTTGCCGAGCGCATTACTCGTCAAGCATGGGGAATGCACGTCGAAGCAAGCAAAAAATTTGGTGAAAGTCAAATACGCGTCATTGAGAAAATATTGATGTTGCAGACACTTGACTACCACTGGAAGGAACATTTATTGGCGATGGATCATTTACGCCAAGGAATCGGTTTGCGCGGTTTTGCGCAAAAAAACCCGCGGCAGGAATATAAGCGCGAGTCTTTTGAGATGTTTGAGACATTGCTTGAACGCATCCGTTATTTTTTCATCGCGTACTTACTGCGTATTCGCATAGCCGAAGAGCCTCCCGCACAGAAAAACGTATCGTCAATGGAGAAAGTGACCTATCGGCATTCGGCTGCCGAAGATGCATTGCATCTCGGCACGCTGCGTGTCGGCGATGGTCAAATGCGGAGAAAAACGCCTGTTCGCCGGATCGGTTCCGGTATGGCAATGTCCGATCAAGCGCAAACTGAGGCTCCGATTGAGAAAGTGCATACGATCAAGCGCCGGCACCCTAAGGTTGGTCGCAATGAGCCTTGCTTTTGCGGTTCCGGTAAAAAGTATAAGAAATGTCACGGCAAAGACCTGCGTCATGATACAAGCAATTGAGCAAGCTTTTGATAAACCTTTGTCGGTTCCCGGTATCCGTTTGGCAGCGGTTGCGGCCAATATGCGTTATTCCGGGCGTGAAGATTTGGTATTGATGGAATTGGCGCCGTCAGCGGCAACGGCTGCTGTTTTCACACGCAATAAATTTTGCGCTGCGCCGGTGGAGGTTGCTGCTAAGCATCTGGCAAGTGTCTCACCGCGGTACATGATTATCAATAGCGGTTATGCGAATGCCGGCCTTGGGCGCGAAGGAATTGAATCTGTCGAAGCGTATTGTCGGAGATTGGCGCAATTGGCAGGAGTGTCTGCGGAAGCGGTGCTGCCCTTTTCAACCGGTGTGATCGGGGAAAGATTACCGCTACAAAAGATTATCGACGCTTTACCATCTTTGTTGGCGACGCTTGATTCGGATGCATGGTTATCCGCCGCCCATGCGATTATGACGACCGATACCGTACCGAAGTGGAGCAGCCGCCAAGTGCATTGCGGCAATCATGCGATCAATATTACCGGAATTGCCAAAGGTGCCGGCATGATTTGTCCGGACATGGCAACTTTGCTGGCTTTTGTCGCAACCGATATGATACTTGATCATGCGACGACACAACGTTTACTCGCCGAAGCTTGTGCCGGATCATTCAATACAATCACTGTCGATGGCGATACTTCTACGAATGATGCGGCGGTGCTAACCGCTTCCGCTGCTTCGAGAACAGCATTTCATGACTTAAGCGATGCAGGTAAAAATGTGTTTCTACAAGCGCTGCATGCGGTATTTGAGCATCTGGCCGAAGCAATTATTCGTGACGCCGAAGGTGCGGCACATTTTATCCGGGTGCGTGTCGAACAGGCGGCAAACGAACATGATGCGCGAGAAGTTGCCCGCACGATCGCTCTTTCGCCGTTGGTCAAAACTGCAATCGCGGCTGGCGACCCGAATTGGGGGAGAGTATTAGCCGCGATCGGTCGTGCGGCTGCAATGGTTATACCGGATAAAATGTGTCTGTATCTTGGCAATGTATGTGTTGTCGAGAATGGCGCGGTACATTCTCTATACCGTGAGGAAGACGGTGTTCGCGCTTTGTCCGGTAATGATGTGAAAATTCGCGCGATATTGGGAGCGGGTAATGCTTCGGCGACGATTCTGACCTCCGATTTAACCGCCGAATACGTCCGAATTAACGCCGACTATCGTTCATGATACATATTGCGATAGGGGTGCTTTGCCATCGCAAACGCGTTCTAACGGCATGGCGCAGTTCGCACCGGCCTGCCGGCGGATGTTGGGAATTTCCCGGCGGCAAAGTGCGTGTGGGGGAGTCTTTCGCAGAGGCCCTGCAACGTGAGCTGTACGAAGAAATAGGTATCCGCGCGCTATTAGGTTTGCCGGTGATTTGCCTGCGCTATGATTATCCCGATCGTAAAGTCATGCTGGACGTGCATGAAGTAACGGCATCCGTACAAACCGTTTGTGCGCGACAGAAACAATTTCTGCGTTGGTATCCGGTGGAAAAATTACGCGAGGATGATTTTCCTCCGGCAAATCGTTCCATAATCAATGCGCTAAAGTTACCGCATCTGTATGCGATGACACCATCGCTGAAAAATTCCGCGCAGATTATGCAAAGCGTACATAAGTCATTAAACCTCTCATCCGACAAACCGCGCTTAATTGTATTGCGCGCGCCGCAATTGACGGACTACGCGTCGGTGGCTGAACGTATTTTGCCGATGACGGAAGCGTCTGGAGCGCAATTAATGTTACATGATCAATGCGACTTGGCGAAAAAATTCGGCGATAAAATTGCCGGCATGCATCTTAGCCAATCCGCATTTCAGCGCGTTTTACGACGTCCCGTTGCGTCAGATCGATGGTTCGCCGTTTCCTGCCATAATCTTGCCGAAATTACGCAAGCGACTGAAAAAGGCGCCGATTTCTGTGTGTTAGGACCAGTGAAAGACACCTCGTCTCACCCGCAACAGCCCTCTTTGGGATTCGATACTTTTGCCGAGATTGTTGATCAAGCAAACATTCCGGTGTTTGCTTTGGGCGGAATGCAACCAAGTGATGTGGAATATGTCCGTCGGCAGGGCGGGCAAGGCGTTGCCGGCATTCGGTGTTTTCAAAATGCCTGATATGTTCGCATCTCGGCAGAATGATGCGTTTTTATTATGTTTTGATATCGGGCGACATTCCACTGAAAACGAAATCGCCGAGTTTGTCGGTCTTGCGCGAGCGGCGGGCGCCAAAGTCCGTTCGGTGATTCGGGGCAGCCGGAAAAAACAGGACCCCAAATATTTTATCGGCAGCGGTAAAGCGGAGGAAATACGTCAAGCTATCGAACGTGAAAACGTACGGTTATTGATTGTCAATCAGAACCTCTCACCAGCTCAGGAACGTAATCTTGAACGTTTATGCAAAGCACGGGTGTTGGGGCGCAGCGGGTTGATTCTGGATATTTTTGCGCATCGCGCACGCTCTTATGAAGGGAAGCTGCAAGTTGAGTTGGCGCAGTTAACGTATCTCTCAACGCGTTTAGTGCGTGGTTGGAGCCATTTGGAACGGCAAAAAGGCGGGATCGGTTTGCGCGGCCCGGGTGAAAAGCAGTTAGAAACCGATCGTCGCCTGTGTCGCCGACGAATTAAACACATCAATAAGAATTTGGCAAAGATTCGACGTTGTCATGATCTCAGTCGTCGCCACCGGGCAAAAAATGAAATACCGGTTGTATCATTGGTCGGATATACCAATGCCGGCAAATCCACTTTGTTTAATCTTCTGACTCATGCGAACACTTTTGTCGCCGACATACCTTTTGCCACTTTGGATACGTTAATGCGCCGGGTTACGTTTAACGGTACAAAACGTTTTATTTTGAGCGATACGGTGGGATTTATGCGCGATTTACCTCCGGCTTTGATTGAGGCATTCAATACCACGCTGTTGGAAGTGCGCGATGCAAGTTTATTGCTCCACGTTGTGGATGTGTCGCATCCGGACTATGCTGCGCAAAGAAAGCAAGTCGAGCAAGTGTTGGTGACGCTTGATGCCGCGCATATTCCATGGCTCGAAGTATTGAATAAGAGCGACTTGGCGCAGCATGAGCCCGCATTGATCCGCGACGCGAACGGTGTTCCGCAAACCGTATTCTTATCGGCGCGTACCGGGGAAGGAATTGACTATTTGCGTCAAGCGATTTGCGAGAGAAACCTGACCTAATATGCAATTCAATAAAATGTTTCTTCGTGCGTTTTGTTTTTTCGTCAAGTTCTGTTTGTCGCGCTTCAAAGTGAGGAGGTTCCTCCGGCATTGTTGATCGTCAGCCTGTTTGACGATTCCACAATCGCCGGTGCCGAAGTTGCGATGAACCGTCCTTTGTATGCTTCTCTCTTTTGTTTAACCTCCTGACTCATGCGGACACTTTTGTGCTGGCATACCTTTTGCTACTTTAGGCACGTTAGTGTGCCGTGTTATGTTTAACGGTTCGGATCATTTCATTTTAATGGAGAGAAATACATGGTGCATAATCAACTGACCGACAGATTTACCGGGAAATTCGCTGTGCGGCTTCCCTGGCACATCAGTTGGCAGTGATAGAGCTAGACGTTATAAAGACTTGGTATGCTGAAAAAGATACAACGACTACCCGCTTTTATACTCGGTGCAGTGTTCCTGGTTGTATTGGCTGTGTTATCACTAGTGGTGGACGATCCGACGTCGTTCCAGTACCTTGTTTTCCGGATTCTCTTAGCCATCGCTGCGGCTGGTGTAGCGGCGATGATTCCGGGGTTCTTAGCGGTAAGTGTGTCAAATTGGCTTCGTGCTGGGGGGGAGCGCTAGCTGTATTTGTTGTGGTCTATTTTTATAATCCTGCATCACTTATTGTTCCTCTAGAAGTTGAACCGAACCCAACGGCGATGTTTCCGATAGTGCTTGCCTGCGAAACACCGGAACAAGTGGATATTGACATATACCGGTTCCCATTTTCAGATATGCAGAAAAAAGCGAAACACGAAGCAATCACGAATCTGACCGCCGAACTACCCGATCAAAAATGTTCTCAGACCGAATCGCGTATCTATCGCATGAAGGACCGCAAACAAGTACTTTCTGATCAAGGCGCAACGGCCACTTCTGGCGGTAATTTAGGAGTCATCGTTCTTCCCCAGAATGTCGTTGACGAACTCGGAGATGGGGAAAATTCATCTGGCTTTTACTAGAGTGCATAGTGCATTCGTACTGAAATCAACACAAGGATCAATGAGGTACTAACAAGGTGGTGTATACTTTAACACATCAATTATTTACACTTATTTGGTTTAGATCGCCTGTGATGTTTTACAGAAACAGTCTTTCGGCCAGGTTTATTACCGTTTCTCACCTGACGTTTTTTCGTTGTACACTTTGCCATATTAACCCTCTTATTTTTGGTTTCGGATTATATCGTTTATGTCTTTTCCCTATAAAAATCACCCTAAGCAAATACTTCGCAATTAAATAACAAGTGCAAGTATCATTTCCTTATACACCGATGATCGTAGTTTTCTCAGTTTGGTACGCTTTTGTATATAAGTCCCGCATTGAGCCCGTCGTAGGCTGTTAAGATTTTTTCGATGTTTCGGCCATCATAAGAGTTGCTTGTCGCATCGTACAATAATATGCGTACCCTCAACCATTTATGCTAGAATGCCAGCTCGGAATCATAAGGAATATTCATTACATGCCTTGGAATCAATCAAACAATGATCGCGGAGGGAAAGGTACTTGGGGCGGTGACAAGCAGAGACCTCCTGATTTAGACGATTTATTTCGGAAAATGACAGCTGGAATCGGACGTATCTTTGGCAAAGGCGGTGGCCGCATTATCGGGCCCGGTTCAACCAGCGCCGCTTTAATTGCTATCGTTGTTGTAGCCGCATGGCTATTATCCGGTATTTACATTATCGATGAAGGGAAGCGCGGTGTGGTTCTACGTTTCGGCGCTTATCAAACGACTACCGGACCCGGACCGCATTGGCATTTACCCTTGCCGATAGAAGCGGTTGAAAAAGTGGATATCGACAGCATCCGCTCGGTGCAAAATGAAGCGCAGATGTTGACGGAGGATGAAAATATTGTTGAGGTTGAGTTGGCGGTACAGTATCGGGTGAAAAATGCCGGGGATTATCTATTCAATGTGCGTAAGCCCGATACCGAAGCATTTGAAAATCCTGCTGAAGGCACTGTTTTCCAAGTAATGGAGAGTGCGTTGCGCGAAATTGTCGGTAAAAGCAAAATGGATTTCACTCTCGGCGCCGGACGTGCGGAGATTGCGTTACAAACCAAAGATTTGATGCAAAACACGTTGGATGATTATGTATCGGGGCTGGAAATCATCAGCGTAAATTTGCAGCAATCGCAACCGCCGCCGGCGGTGCAGGATGCTTTTGCCGATGCGATTAAGGCACGCGAGGATGAGATACGTTTCGTCAATGAAGCGCAAGCTTATGCCAACGGTATTTTGCCGAAAGCGCGAGGTGAAGCGGCGCGTATGAATGAAGAGTCGATTGCTTACCGCGAGAAGGTGATTGCCAATGCGGAAGGCGAAGCGGAGCGTTTTCTGAAGTTATATGAGGAGTACCGCAAAGCGCCGGAAGTAACGCGCGAACGTTTGTATTTGCAAGCGATGGAGTCGGTGTTGTCTAATACCAGCAAGGTGATGATGGATGTCGAAGGAGGGGATAGCATATTTTACTTACCTCTGGATAAGATGATTAGTCGCGGGGATGCTACGTCTCAGGAACGCCGCGGTAGTCAAAGCGGTTCGGGTGCGTTGAGCGGCGAGAGCGATACGCGGTCAAATAGCCGTTCGCGTTCAAGCAATCGTAGCATGCGCGGGGAGAACGGGCGTTCTAATGAGCGGTAAAATTTTATTGGCGGTTGCTGCGGTAATTTTGGTATTTGCTTCCACAGTCATTTATACGGTCGATCAACGTGAAAAAGCATTGCTTTTTCGTCTTGGTGAAATTATCAACCCCAACGTTGCTCCCGGGGTCCACTTCAAATACCCTTTTGTCAACAATGTACGCACTTTTGATGCGCGTATCCTGACTTTAAATGCGCGCCCGGAAAGTTTTTTAACCGTTGAGAAGAAAAACGTTACGGTGGATTTCTTTGTCAAATGGCGGATTAAAGATGTTACGCAGTACTACCGCGCGACGCTTGGCGAAGAGCGCAATGCGCAAAATCGCCTCTCACAGATTATGAAAGACGGTTTGAGAAATGAATTTGGCAAGCGCACGATTAAACAAGTCGTATCCGGTGAGCGCAGTGAGATCATGAATATTCTGCAAGTGAAATCCAATGAACTCGCCGCCACTTTAGGGATGGAAGTCATTGATGTTCGGATCAGTCGGATTGACTTGCCCGATGATGTGAGCGGTTCGGTTTATGAGCGAATGCGTGCCGAACGGCAACGTGTCGCCCGTGATTTTCGTGCGCGAGGACAAGAGAAAGCCGAACGCATTCGCGCCGAAGTTGATCGCAAGCGGACTGAGATTATTGCCGGTGCTTACCGTGAAGCCGAACGTATTCGAGGTGAAGGTGACGCAAAATCCACCAATATTTATGCCAAAGCATATAACAAAGATCCTGAATTCTATTCGTTTTCACGTAGTATCACCGCTTATACGAACACTTTTAAGCAAAAAGAAGATATGTTGGTGCTGGAGCCTGATTCTGTTTTTTTCCGTTACTTTTCAAATCCTCATGGCCGGAAATTCTGATAAGAATTAGTTTCTTTCCGGCACAGTAATTTTTTATGCAATGGTCTGATTTTCTGACGGCGCTCGGTTTAGTGCTGATTTTGGAAGGTATCCTGCCTTTTATCAGACCTCAAACAGCGCGGCGTTTTCTGGAAGATTTTTTATCGTTCAATGATCGTGCATTCCGTATTGTCGGGTTGGGTTGTATGATTGTCGGACTGTTAGTTGTCTATGCGGCACGTTGGTGATGAGCGATCAAAAACATTGGTTGCTACCTGCTGGAATTGAAGAAGAGCTTCCGGATAGCGCTCTGCGTATTGAAAATCTGAGGGAAAAGATCTTGGATTTGTTTGATGCGTGGGGATACGATCTGGTTATCCCCCCGATGCTTGAGTACTTGGAATCTTTATTGATTACCAACGATGAAAGCTTGAATCTGCGAACGCTAAAACTCACTGATCAATTAAATGGTAAAACGATGGGGTTGCGCGCCGACATGACTGCGCAAGTTGCGCGGATCGACGCGCACAGTCTGAGTAAAAGCCATAGTAACAGGCTATGTTATATCGGTACGGTCATTCATGCCCGCCCGATTGACATTAGCGGCATACGTTCGATGATTCAGTTTGGTGCCGAAGTGTACGGGCATACCGGTATTGAGAGCGATGTTGAGATTATTAGTTTAATGCTGGAAGCAATGCGTACGCTTGGTGTCGGCGATGCGCAATTGGATTTGGGGCATGTGGGCATTTATTCCGCCTTGGTGCAAGCGGCAGGGTTGAGCGTTCAAGATGAAGGCGATTTATTTGATCTGGTGCAAATGAAGGCGGCGCATGAAGTGCAGACTTATTTAAGCGACCGTAATATTGCGAGCACATATATTGATTATTTTGTACAGCTAGTTGGTTTGCATGGCGGTGTTGAAATATTGGAACAAGCGCGGAGGATATTCGATGGCGTCGATATCGAACAAGTGTTACGGGAGTTGGATGCCGTATCAAAGCGCTTGAATGCGTTGGGTGCTGTTGAACGACCGCATTACGATCTCGCGGATTTAGGCGGCTATCACTATAACAGCGGAGTCGTGTTTGCCGCTTTTTCTAAAAATTTAGGCAAGGAAATTGCCCGCGGCGGTCGTTACGACAATGTTGGTAAGGCATTCGGTAAGGACCGTCCTGCCACTGGTTTCAGCAGCGACTTGAAGCGACTGGCGGAATTGGCGGCTATCCTTCCCGCTCAACGTGACGGCATCTTTGCGCCGCAAAGCGATGACAGCATGTTGTACAAGAAAGTGGCTGAGTTACGTCGTCAAGGCTACCGCGTCGTACAGCAATTGAACGCGGATGAAACGGCGCAGGATCTTGCCTGTAGCAGAGCTTTGGTATTGAGGAAAAATCAATGGCAGGCGGAGAAATTATAAGATGCCGTCGATAGCAGTGCTTGGAATGCAGTGGGGTGATGAAGGCAAAGGTAAAATTATTGATTATCTCACTAGAAAGGCAGATGCCGTGGTGCGATTCCAAGGAGGGCATAACGCCGGCCACACTATTCTGATTGGTGATAAAAAGATTGTTCTGCACCTTTTGCCGTCGGGAATACTGCACTCGGAAGTGCAATGCTTTATCGGCAATGGTGTGGTGCTTTCGATTCCGCATCTGTTTCAAGAGATTGACACACTAGAGGCGCAAGGAATTGAAGTACGTTCGCGCCTCCGCATATCGCCATTGTGCCCTCTATTGTTTTCTTGCCATCAACTGATTGATGAAGCGCGTGAGAAAAAAGCCGACAGCGGAGTTATCGGTACCACCAAGTGCGGTATCGGCCCCGCTTATGAAGATAAAACCGCGCGGCGCGGTCTGCGTTTATGCGATTTAATCGATAAAAAATATTTCACGCCAAAATTGCATGGATTATTTGAATACCACAATTTCCTTCTGAAGAATTACTATCATTCTTTACGACTTGCCGATGTTCACTCCGAATTAGAAAACTTATGGTCAAAACGCGATGCGTTGTTAAAAATGATGAAGAATATTTCCGCAGATCTTTCGGATGTGCATGAACGAGGCGGAGGCATTTTATATGAAGGCGCGCAGGGAACAATGCTGGATGCCGACCACGGAACTTACCCCTATGTGACTTCGTCCAATACGATTGCAGGGAACATCAGTGTCGGCATCGGAGTGCCGCCTTTTTATTTGGATAAGGTCATCGGCGTGAGCAAATCTTACGCTACCCGCGTTGGCAACGGCCCGTTTCCCACCGAAGCCAGTGGCCCGGTGGCGCAACATCTGGGTAAATTAGGCAATGAGTTTGGTGCGACGACCGGCAGAATGCGTCGTTGCGGTTGGCTGGATATGGTTGTTCTCGGCTGCTCGGTACGCCTGAATGGAATCACCAATCTGTGTTTGACGAAGCTGGATGTATTGAGTAGTTTGGACAAAATAAAAGTTTGTGTGGCTTATGCAGGGGTTGACGGCCGAGTATGTAATTATTCGTCGTATATGTGTGAGAATTATCGCCCAATATATAGAGAATTTCCCGGCTGGAAGGAAGACATATCATCGATACGATCATATGAAGATTTGCCGCATGACGCGCGAAACTTTATTAAATTCATTGAAAGCTTTTTGAGCGTTCCGATTAGTATCGTTTCGGTAAACCCGGAACGTACCGGGAATATCGTTTTGCAACCATCCGTGTTTTGATCAGCGACGTGAGCGGACGAGGTCTAACAAGTTGCCGGACGTGAAGAGAAGTTTGATCAACCGTTTTATTCGCCGCTTGTTTACTTTATTAGCATGCGCTCGGCGTATTCTGTCGGCACATTAAAAAACGTACCAAAGCGATTCCCGCGTGTAGAATATCAATACCTATAGAGTGTGAGTGTGCGAGCGCCAGACAGTGTTAAGTAAATGAGAGTGGCATGCCTATACTGCCCGCAAGAAGATTTACCGAGGAGGTTTGTAGAGTTTTTGAGTGACTGATAACGAGCTTGCAAACCTTTAAGCCGTTGGGTATTCGTGATGAACTCAGGCGACTTAAGCCTAAAATTGATGTTGGTGCCGAGGAGAGGACTTGAACCTCCACGGAGTTACCTCCACTAGCACCTGAAGCTAGCGCGTCTACCAATTCCGCCACCCCGGCAAAGGATACAATAAGGACCGGCAATGACTTTATATTTTTGTGTGTGATGTGTCAAATATTTGTATGGGTCCACCACATATTGCTTGAATCATCACGGGATAATTTGAAGAAGCGTATAAATTCGTAAACTATATCGGCATCCGCGGTTAGAGGTGCGGATTAAAGGATATAATTCTTTATTCTTGGCATTGACTTCAATTTGCAATTTGATATGAAGAAACAGCTGATCGGAACTTTCCTTGCGGCGCATGGCGAAAGTATATTTGCGCCTGATGACCGGCAATATGATGACATGACGCTGCCACATCATTTGATGCCGATGCCGCTGGTCGATGGCGATCGAGTGGAAGTGCGTTTCTCACCCCGCGACAACAAAGTTACCGGCATTCATCTGTTGAAACGCGACCGAGAAGTAGTCGGCATAGCGAACCGTCAGGGGCAGGTGGAACCTCTGCATGAAATTGGCGTTGACCGCATCGTCGTTTCCGAAGCAGCGCGCTTGGCCGGCGAGACTGTATTGGTGCGTCTGACCACCCCTAGAAAACCGGCTTCCACTGTGTTCGGTAAAGTGATTGACCGTTTGAGTCATTACGCCGATGCTCGATTGGAATCCGAGATCGTTTTACGCACTTTTAATATCCCCACGATTTGGGAAAAGCGAGTGTTGGCGGAAGCGCAAAGATCTGCCGCTGAAAAATCAATGGCGGACGAATGTAAAACGCGCGAAGATTTGCGTGATTGTTGCTTTGTGACGATAGACGGCGAGGATGCCAAAGATTTTGACGATGCGATTCATTGCGCTAAAACCGATAGCGGTTGGCGCATTTCCGTTGCCATCGCCGATGTTGCTAGTTATGTTGCCGCTGGTAGCGCTTTGGATCAAGCCGCACTTGATCGCGGCAATTCGGTTTATTTTCCTAGCTATGTGGTGCCGATGCTGCCGGCTGTATTGTCGGATGAAGTGTGTTCCTTGCGTCCGCAGAAAGACAAGTTGGCGCTAGTATGTCATTTGAATCTTAGCTCGAAAGGCGATATTGTCCGCTATAAATTTTCTCGCGGTGTGATTCGTTCTCGTGCACGGCTAACGTACAGCCAAGTTGATCAATTCTTTAACGATGATAAATTATCGCATCATCGCGCCGCTGGCATTACCGTTGAAATAGCACGGATGTTGCGTGCGTCATATCAAGCATATCAGGTGTTGCTGCAACGCCGGGATGAACGCGGCACATTGGATATTGATACGCTTGAGACCATATTTTTATTTGATAAAACCGGCAAAGTACGTGCGATTATTCCCGCTGTGCGAAATTCGGCGCATCGCCTGATCGAAGAATTTATGATTTGTGCCAACGTCTGTGCCGCGCGGTTTCTTACTGCTCGTAAGAAAAATCTTGTTTATCGCGTACATACCGGATTAAAACAAGATTCGATCAGCCGCTTAAAATCATTTCTAAATAAATGCGGTATTCATTTTGGTCGTGACAGCAAAGGGCTGGCGGAAGTGCTAAAGCGAGCCAAAGATTGTGATGACGGCCATCTGATTCAATCGGTCGTGTTGCATAGTTTGACACGCGCGATTTATCAACCTGAAAACATCGGGCACTACGGGCTTGCATTGGAGGAATATACCCACTTTACTTCGCCGATTCGGCGCTATCCCGACCTGTTGGTGCATCGCGCCATTCATTCGGTGTTGGATTCTACGGCAGGCGTGGAATATGGCGAGAAAGGTTTGGAAGGAATGGGAGCGCATTGTTCGATGACCGAGAAGCGTGCCGATGATGCGGCGCACGATGTTGAAAAATACTTGAAGTGCGTGTATGCCGAGCGACATATCGGAAAAACCTTTTCCGGCGTGGTCACTTCGGCCACTTCTTTCGGTTTGTTTGTCGCGCTGGACAATATTTATGTTGAGGGTCTTCTGCACGTTACGAATTTGTCGTCCGATTTTTATGCACTTGATGCGGTAAACTTCAGTTTGGTTGGCGAAAGGACCGGGACAACTTATCGGCAGGGGGATAAAATCAAAGTCATTTTGGCGCAAATTGATGCCGAATTGCGGCGCATAGATTTGGTATTGCCTGAAACACGTGATCGCCGCCGACTACGTCGCCGTGTCGGTGATGCCGTGAATAAATGAGTTCGATCTGGATCTATGGGATGAATAGTGTACTTGCAGCAGTGCGGGCGCAGCCTGAAACAGTGCACGAAATTTGGATTGGCGCGTTGCAAAATAGACGGCGCGTGAAGATATTGATTGAGCAAGTGAAGCAAGCCGGCATTTTTTGTCGGCAAAAAACATCGGATGAGATTCGGCGGATCACCGGCAATGCCGCGCATCAAAACATTGCCGCTTTGTGTGAGGTGCCTGATTACCTCAATGAAAAGCAGCTGATTGATCTGGTGACGACGGTCGCCACGCCCAAACTTTTGGTGCTTGATTGTATCAACGATCCGCGTAACTTAGGCGCTTGTTTGCGCACGGCGGAAGCATGCGGTGTCAATGCGGTAGTAATTAACGCGGATAAGTCGGTGGATTTAACCCCTGTTGCCATCAAAGCGGCATCCGGTTCCGCCGCACGCGTTCCGGTTGCCAAAGTGACGAATTTGGTCCGAGTGCTTCAACGCCTGCAATCAGCGGGAGTATGGTTGGTGGGTGCTGATTCTACAGCAACGATACGTTATGATGCGATTGATTATCGGCGTCCGATCGCGGTGATTTTCGGATCGGAGAGAAAGGGATTGCGCCGTTTAACCGCAAAACATTGCGATTATTTGGCAACAATTCCAATGCGAGGTGAAGTTGAAAGTCTGAACGTATCGGTTGCAGCGGCAGTTTTGTTATATGAAATGCGTCGGCAGATTCAGGAGTTTGAAGCATAATTTCAGAAAACGTTTTTCTGTTCAAGCGAGACGTGTATAATCGTCTTTTTTAATCCTTATTCTACTCGCCGACCGCGGCGCGAGGGAGTCTCAGACCGAAAGGAGACAACAATGCGACATTACGAAATCGTTTTTTTGGTTCACCCCGACCAAGCGGAGCAAGTTGACTCAATGATCGAACGCTATCGTTTGATCATTGAGTCGGAGCAGGGAAAGATTCATCGTCTGGAAGATTGGGGCATGCGCAAGCTGGCTTATCCGATTAAGCAAGTTTATAAAGCCCGCTATATTTTGATGAATATTGAGTGCAATGACAAATCGTTCGAAGAATTGCAAAATATTTTTCGTTACAACGATGCGATTATTCGGCACTTGATCCTTAAGCGTGATCGCGCAATTACTGCTGCTTCGCCGATACTGACGATGAAAGAAGAAGAAGAGAAGCAAGAGAAGCAAGAGAAGCAAGAGAAGCAAGAGAAGCAAGCGTATGCTCCGTCTTCAATGCTTGACGGCAATGCGATGGGCGAAAGTTTCCCTCCGGCGGAGCAGTCGGATGCGGTACAACCCGCCGTCATTCAGGAGTAAAGCAATGGTTTATTATCCGAAACGCAGAAGGTACTGTAAATTTACTGAAGAGGGCATTACGGAGATTGATTATAAAGATATTCACTTGTTTGGAGACTTTATCACTGAAACCGGTAAGATCATCCCCAGCCGAGTAACGAGAACTAAAGCGCGTTATCAACGTCAGTTGGCGCGGGCGATTAAACGTGCGCGTTATTTGGCTTTATTGCCCTATTGCGATAAACATTAAAGCGAATTTTCCGGCGGATTTTCCGACACATCGCCGACAATGACGAAACTCGCCGCATTTGTGATTTCCGGCTACGGACAAGCGGCTTTATGTATCGCCGGCTTTGCTTGGCTGGCGTTGATCGTACCTTTCGGTAGTTTACTTAGTGGTTCCGCACTCGGCTTGTTTGCTTTCCGATTCGGCTATCAACGAGCGTTGCTCGTGATGATTTTCTCGACATTGATCTTATTCGTGCTGTTATGGATAACCGATTATTTTCAGATAATGCTTACGGAAACCGGCAATGTATTTTTGTTCTTGTTTCTGCAATGGCTACCGATCATCGGTTTGGTGCAATTAGTGCGGACGACACAATCATTGTCGATGTTATTTCAGTTTTGTGCAGTAGTTTCTGTGCTGGCGGTGTTGGGAATATTCTTGCTTGTTCCGGATAGCGCCGCGATGTGGGCGGATTTCTTTCGTTGGACATCGCAAGGCAATATAGATACGTTTCTTGAAAGTCGCTCCGACATCGTCAAGCAATATGATGCCTTGCTTGAGTTAATGACCGGATTTGCCGTTTCATCAATGCTGCTGGTTTGGATTGCTTCCGTATTGCTCGCGTATTGGTGGCAGTTTCTCTTGCTCGAACCGGGCGGTTTCAAAAAGTCGTTTACTGCGATAAAATTAGGCAAGGCCATTGCTGTTTTCGGATTGGTGATATTGGCAGCGGCGGCGCTGGTAGAAAGTAGCTTTGTCACCGAGTTGATTATTGTTTTGATGACGATTTTCTTGTTTCAAGGCATTGCTACGGTACATTTTTTGTTGAGCAGATTAAATGAAGGGAAATTGTTCCTATTTTTGTTCTACGGTTCACTGGTGTTATCGCCGATCGTACCGCTGCTGCCAATTTTGGTGGGAGTTTTTGGAATATTGGAGAGCTTTATCGATTTACGTGGTCGTGTGGAGCGGTCCGACTTGGTCGGCTGAAATAAATTAACCGGTGAGAAAATAATGGAAGTCATTTTATTATCAAGAATTGAGCAACTCGGCGATTTGGGCGATATCGTCAGGGTTAAACCCGGCTATGCGCGCAATTACTTGATCCCGCAAAAAAAAGCCAAGTTTGCCACCCCTGAGAATATTGCTGAGTTTGAGCGGAGGAAGGCCGAATTGAAACGGCAATCGGGAGACGAACTGACGCGGGCACGTGCGCGACAGGAAAAGCTAGACGGGATTTCAATCAATGTGACCGCACGTGTGAGCGGCGGGAATAAATTATTCGGTTCGGTCGGCAGCGCTGAAATTATTGAGGCAATTCGGAACAATTGCGCAGAGGAAGTGCAACGTCGCGAAGTACGTTTGCCGAAGGAAGCGTTGCGCGAGATCGGCACGTTTCCTATCACGCTGGCATTGCATGCCGATGTTGATGCTGTTATCAAAGTCAATATCGTTGCTGAGGAATAACCAAGTGTTATAATGGCAGCGATTCCTCCCCCTTTTCCCGTACCGGATCACTCTGCCGCTGTGAAAATATTGCGGACTCCGCCTTATTCGATGGAGGCGGAAGAAGCAGTTATCGGCGGTTTGCTAATTGATAATATGGCATGGGATAAAGTTGCCGATTTGATTAACGAAGAGGATTTTTTTAAAAAAGAGCACCGCATTTTATTTCATGCCATCAGTACGCTGGCGGAACGCAACGATCCTTTTGATGCCGTCACTTTATCGGATCGCCTGCACGACACCGGTCAAGCCTCGAGCGGCACTTTATCGTATCTTGCCTCGCTTGCCAAAGACACTCCGAGCGCTGCCAACATTGGGTTTTATGCGCAGATTGTGTTGGATAAATCAATTCGTCGCCGTTTAATCGCGACCGCCAACGCTGTCATTGAAGAGGCAACACGACCCGACAAAGCCATCACTGCTATGGAATTGCTCGATAAAGCCGAAGAAAAGATATTTGCGATTGCCAGTGCCAACGCCGACAAAGTGAGAGAGTTTGTTTCCTTAGGGCAGGTGGGAATTCAAACGTATGATTTTATTGACGATCTTACCCGAAGAGCGAAAGAAAAAGGCGACCACATTACCGGCATTGCCACCGGTTTTTATGAATTTGACAATCAGACTTCCGGATTGCAAAACGGCGATTTGATTGTGGTTGCCGGACGGCCAAGCATGGGTAAGACAAGTTTGGCGATGAATTTTGTCGCTCACGCCGCAATTCAGGAAAAGAAAGGCCCGATTGCCGTTTTCAGTTTGGAAATGTCGGCAACCCAGTTGGCGATGCGTTTTTATTCGTCGCTTGCGCGTATCGATCAACTCGATTTGAAGCGTGGGCAATTACGGCGGGAAGAAGAATGGGCGCGTCTGACTAGTGCGCTGACTATCTTGCAAAATACCGCGATTTACATTGATGACAGTAGCAATTTAACGCCGCTTGAGATGCGTGCTCGTGTTCGTCGTCTTAAGCGCGAACATGGCGATCTTGCGATGGTTGTGGTTGATTATCTGCAATTAATGAAGCATCACGACCGCACTGATAACCGAGTGGTTGAAATCTCCGAAATCTCTCGTTCGTTAAAATCGCTCGCGCGCGAAATGGAAGTTCCGGTGATCGCTCTGTCGCAGTTAAATCGCGCAGTGGAGTCGCGGAGTAACCGACGCCCGTTGATGGCGGACCTGCGCGAGTCGGGCGCAATTGAGCAAGATGCGGACGTCATTGTTTTTATTTATCGCGATGAGGCATACGACAAAGACACCAAAGACATCGGCATTGCGGAGATCAATGTTGCCAAACAGCGTAACGGGCCGCAATTTGAGACGCGTCTGACTTTTCTAGGGAAGTACTCCAAGTTTGAAAACTATACCTCTGAGGAAGCGTATTCGATACGTACGGGAGGAAATCTGGGTGCGGGAGACGGCGCCGATATCAATGATGTGATATAGACCGTTTCTGCTTCATGTATGAGTTGTTTCCGCGGCAGTTTTTATTCCCTTGATTGGTTATGACTTTACGGGTTGTGGAAAAGTTTATTGATACGGATGCGATTGCGGCGAATTACCAACGGTTGAAAAGAATTTGTGCGCCGGCGCGGGTGCTGGCGGTAGTCAAATGCAATGCTTACGGACATGGGATTATCAAAACTGCCCGCAGTTTATCGTCGGCGGACGGCTTTGCCGTTACCACCATTGCCGAAGCGATGGCATTACGCGACGCAAATATCGACGATAAAATACTTGTGATGCAAGGGTGGCATGATGCGAATGATTTGCACATCGCGGTCAAGCACGGCATTGATTTAGTTGTTTATTCTCCCGAACAGTTAGCATGCTTGGAGCAACATTCTACCGTTTGTTCGTTACGGCTGTGGGTGAAGTTTGATACGGGTATGAACCGTTTGGGTTTTCCACTATGCGATGCGCCGGATGTCATGCGACGTTTATCGAGGCTAAATGATTTGGCGTATCCGCCGGTTTTAATGTCGCACTTCGCCTGTGCGGACGAAGAAGCTGCGGCGATGAATCAAAAACAATTGGATTTGTTTGAAGCTTTGCGCAGTGAATATTCGTCGCAGGCTAGCTTGGCCAATTCCGCCGCTTGCCTTAACTTGCCGCAGTCTCGTTATCAATGGGTGCGTGCAGGCATCGCGTTATACGGCGCGTTGCCCGAATCCGCTTCGCGATATGACGAAGAATTCATGCCCGCAATGCATGTATTCGCTCCGGTGTTGACGGTGCGCCGGTGTCGCAAAGGTGACAGCATTGGTTACGGTGCCAAGTATATTTGTTCTGCCGACATGCAAGTGGGTATTATCGCAATCGGTTATGGAAACGGTTATCCGCGTCATGCAAACAATGAAACTCCGGTTTGGGTGTGCGGGAGTCGTCAACGGTTACTAGGGCGCGTGTCAATGGATATGATTGTCGTCTCCTTAGATAATATTGATGTTCAAACCGGTGATACGGTAGAATTGTGGGGTTCGCATGTTCCGGTGCGGGAAGTTGCCGTGCACTGTGATACCATCAGTTACGAATTGTTGACCGCTGTCGGCAATCTTCCCGAAGCGGATGGTTTGCTTGTCGAATAATTCATTGGAAATCAACAACGAGGATTAATCATGTTCGGACTTTTTAAGAAAACCCCAACGACGTTCAAAGCAACGATTGCTTCGACCGGTCAAACATTTGAAGTCCCCGGCAGCATTAACTTACTGCAAGCGGCATTAAATGCCGGTATCAAATGGCCGCATGACTGTCGTGTCGGAAGTTGCGGAACCTGCCGTTGTTATTTAAAAGAGGGGAAAATTAAGCCGCTGAGCGACTTCTCTTATGTGCTGGACAATGAACAATTAAAAAGCGGAATGATTCTTGCCTGTCAGACGCGCCTAAAAACCGATGTCGTCGTCAAAGTGGATTTTGATCAGGGCGCTTTGCGTTAGACGCGGTTGCGACATTCTGCCGAAATGTTAGCACTTTTCAAAGCGCGGTAGTTTTAGTATTTTTCTGTGATGCGGTGTCTCATCCGCTAATTTATTTGCGTGTTCTCGCATAGCGGCGCTTTATCAATACTCGGTCTGCTGGTTATTGCCTGCTTTTTGCTCGCTTTATGTCTAGGCACGGTCGTATATACGCCAGCAGAATTATTACACATTATTTTAGGCGTATTTGATCGCACGGTGAGCGAACCTGCGGACGCGGTCAACCGAATCATTCTGCTGGACTTGCGCTTGTCAAGGCTAACGCTTGCGATTCTAGTTGGGGCATCGCTTGCCGGTGGCGGTGCGGCAATGCAAGGTTTGTTTCGCAATCCCTTAGCAGACCCGATGTTGACGGGTGTATCCGCGGGTGCTGCGAGTGCGGCAATCGTTGTCATCGTGCTTGGTCTGGATAGACTGTATGCGACGCAACTGTCGTCGTTGCCGGTCGCTTCATTTATCGGAAGTTTGCTGGTTGCAAGTGTGGTTTATCTCTTGTCTTATTATGGCGGCCACACCGATAGAATTACATTAGTGCTTGCCGGAATCGCATTCAACGCACTTGCCGCAGCGGTGATCGGATTCTTCACCGTGATTGCCGATAACACGGAGTTACGCAGTTTTACTTTCTGGATGCTGGGCAGTTTAAGCGATGCTTCTTGGATTCAGGTCGGAGTGCTTAGCGTGCTTGTTATTCCGAGTTTGATCGCTATTTTTGCCGTGTGGTATCCGTTAAATACGTTTGCTTTGGGTGAGCGCAACGCAATGTATCTCGGTGTCCGAGTCGAGCGTTTGAAATTAATGTTGATCGTTGCCGTTTCTATGTGTGTCGGCGCGTCGGTTGCGGTAGTCGGAATGATCGCTTTTGTCGGGTTGATCGCACCGCATTTGGTACGTATTACCGTCGGCGCGAACCATAAATTATTATTACCGGCATCTATGCTGCTCGGAGCGTTGATTATGCTTATCGCCGATTTGGTCAGTCGTACGGCGATGTCGCCTGTCGAATTGCCGATTAGCGTCATTACCGCATTGATTGGGGCGCCGTTGTTTCTCTTTTTGATAAGGAATTTTTCCTATGGCAGGGTTTGACTATACAATTGATTTCCTTCGTTATCCCGACCGATGTGTATTTTTGTGGGAAGAGGGACAAAATATAAAAGCCGACCGGAACCGCGGCGGCCGTGATCAATGTTTTAATCTTGGGGAAGTGTGCTTGTAAATCTAAGCGTTTTGCAACGGCAAATTTTAATAATCCGAAAAGAGACGCGGCAAAATGAAGTTTCAACGCAGCTTTTAACCGCTATAAACGCTTTCCGAAATAAGCAATATTTCTCTTTTAAGTCACATTAAATAACCCATGTCTCTATCGGCGCAAGCATTAACTTATCGGATCGGCGATTGCCGCTTGTTAAGCGCAGTGGATTTTCTGCTTAATCCCGGTGAAATTGTTGCGCTAGTGGGAGCGAATGGTGCGGGAAAGTCAACATTGCTGAATGTTCTAGCGGGTTGTCCTAAGTCGCATGGCGGGCAAGTGTTTCTTGAAGACCGCCCTCTGGGCGAGTGGCCGTGGGACGAAATTGCTCGGCGACGCAGTATGCTGACGCAGTCAAACATGCTAGCATTTAATTTTTCCGTTGAGGAAGTTGTCGCACTTGGCGCTGTGCCGCATCGAGCTAAGGTGTTGCCCGAACAAATACGGATGATGACGGGTGAAATATTGGCGCGGTTTGAAATGATCGCCTTACGTGAACGAGGATATGCGTCGTTGTCGGGCGGCGAACGGCAGCGCACTCAGTTAGCACGGATTTTTTTGCAGGCAATGTTGGGACTGATGGATAATCCGGTTTACGTTTTATTGGACGAACCTTTGACCGCTCTGGATATCGTTCACCGGAATCAGCTATTGCGGTATATGCACGACAGCGTCGGACAGGGTGCGGGCATTGCCTTGGTCACACACGATCTCAATATTGCGTTGCATCATGCCGACCGTGTCGTTTTGATGCGGTCGGGAAGCGTTTATTGCTCCGGGTCTACCGCCGAAGTGATGACTGCGGACAATTTGCGTCAAATATTTCAAGTCGAAGTAACTTTTATTTCAACGGCCGGGAGGCATCATATATTGTTATGATTGCGTGGCGGCGCGCAGCGCTTGATCCAAGTCCGCAATAATATCGGCGGCATCTTCAATACCGACCGAAATGCGTACGACTTCAGGCCCCGCATTTGCCGCGATTTTTTGTTTGTCGCTTAGTTGCCGGTGAGTGGTTGACGCCGGATGAGTAATCAGCGAACGTGTATCTCCAATGTTGGCAAGATGAGAAAATAGCTTGCAATTCTCTACGGTTTTTACTCCGGCCTCATAACCGTTTTTTAAGCCAAAAGTAAATACCGATCCCGCGCCTTGCGGGCAATATTTTTGCGCCGAACGGTAATAAGGGCTGGACGGTAATCCCGCATAAGATACCCAATCAACCAATGGGTTTCGTTCCAACCACTGCGCCACTTCAAGCGCATTCTCGCAGTGCTTTTTCATTCGCAGCGCGAGCGTTTCAATGCCGGTAATTGTTAAATAAGCATTCAGTGGCGACATGGATGGCCCCAAGTCGCGCAAGCTAACCGCAAGAGTGTAAACCGCATAAGCGATCGCGCCGAAAGTTTCATAGAAATTCGTACCGTGATATGCGGTGCAAGGCTCTGTCAGCGCCGGAAATTTACCGCTTTTTTTCCAATCAAACTTGCCGCTATCGATAACGACGCCGCCCATTGCGTTGCCGTGTCCGGATAAATATTTTGTGGTTGAGTGCAAGACGATATCGGCGCCGTATTGAATCGGACGGATTAATGCCGGTGTTGCCATTGTATTGTCAACCAATAGCGGGAGAGAAGCGTCGTGTGCAATCTGCGCAATTTTTTCAATGTCGCAGATAATTCCGCTCGGGTTGGCAATACTTTCTATAAACAGCAGACGCGTTTTGTCGGTGATGGCGGATTTGAAGTCACTTAGATTGTCGGGGTCGGCAAAAGTTACGTTCCAGCCCAGACGCTTAAAAGAATGCCCGAATTGCGTGATGGAGCCGCCGTACAGTTTTTTTGACGCGATAAATTCATCGCCTGCCTGCATCAATCCGAATAATGCCAGCAGTTGCGCCGAATGTCCGGATGCGCTACAGACTGCGGCAAGCCCCTCTTCCAAGTCGGTAATGCGTTTTTGCAGCACATCAACCGTCGGGTTAGTGAGGCGCGAATAGATATAGCCTTCTTCTTGCAAATCGAACAATGCCGCGGCGTGTTGAATGTTCTTGAAAACATACGCGGTTGATTGATATATCGGAGTGATGCGCGCGCCGGTTGACGGATCAGGCGCGGCGCCGGCATGCACCGTGCGCGTGCCGAATCCTTGTTGAGAATGACTTGATTGCCCCATGAATTTCGCTTTGATTGTTTGAATTGCGGATTGTTTGAAAATGTATTTAGGCGGTCATTATATACAAGTTTTGATCGTCAATGCGGAATTTTCCTTGTCGCAATCGGACTGCAAACTCCAGTGTCTCGGCAAATTTTCCGAGCGATAGAAAATGCAAACCACCGAGTGACCGTTCAACTGTGGCGATGCGGTACAATTGCGGATGGTAAGAAACAGTCGAACCCACGGTGTTTTGCAGAAATTGTCGAGCGGAAGGCGTTTGCGTCAAGCGTGCCAGCCGTGCGAGGCTAGCGTATTGTCCGTCGGCAAAGACGCTCGGATGGATATGCGGCATCGTAGAGGGGAGTGTGTTTAACCAATGCAGTAATGGCTTCGCGGTAAACGTCATTTGAGTGATAAACCGCACCGGCAGTTTAGTTTTTGCCGAATAAGCGCACTTTTCCTCCAAAGCGGATTGCAATGCGGCAGAGTTGATCGTAGGGTGCCCCTCAGGATGGATTCCAAACCACAAGCGTCGTATACCGATCTCAAATAGAGTGAATCGGAAAGCGTCGGAACGCAGTAAATCCAAACTGCTATGGATTTTTCCGGCAGGTATCGGCGCATCGCCTCCTAAAATGAGTATTTCGCGAATGTCGGCGCAGGCATGAAACTGATACAGGGTCTGGGTTATCTGAGCGATATTTTTATAACGCCGCGCGACGATATGGGGGACGGGCTGTAAGTTTTCAGTAGCGGCAGACTCGGCAATCGCCAAGGTTCGTTCAATGCTGTCGTTGCTTAAATGGGAAATAAACAAGCGAATCTTCGGATATTGTGTCGCGGCAACAATGCGTTTCAAGTCCGACAAGTCAGGTAAATCGGCAGGTGTCACTTCCATACTGAAATCTCGGCACAAGTTTTGTAAAGATTGTTTAATTGCTTTTGACATGGAAGTATATGCCCTGAATATTTGCTTGCTTTAGCGCCGGATTTTGTCGGGCGGTGCCGGGAGCGCCATTATGAATATGCCATTATACAGAAGCATTCCTATCTGCCGGAATCGAAGTTGCGTCGACTGCAATCTTACCGGCGACTCGACCACTGTAGTGACGGTCGTATTGATGTTTATAATGGAATTTTTTCTCAAGCAAAGAATGGGAGTATGCGGTATATAAAGATGTATCATCGCGTTTTTTTAAGTTTGATGTTCAACATATTGCTGTCGATTACCGCTTATGCTCAAGCGATAGAGATGCAGCTATATGGCGAATTGATACAAGGCGGATTAGCGCATGGCGCGACTCGTCCCGATGCAAAGGTATTTTTGAATGGCGAACGATTGACTCTATCGCGGAACGGCCGATTCGTTTTTGGTTTTGGTCGCGATGCGCCGGCGCAAGCGATATTGCGGGTGAGTAGAGGACAAGATACGACACGGCGTATTTTAGAAGTGCGTCGGCGCGAATATACGATGCAACGAGTGGATGGTTTGCCGCCGCAAATGGTTACGCCTCCGGCGGGAGTGTCGGAACGTATTCGTGAAGAAGCAAAGTTGATTCGCCAAGCGCGCATGCGGCGTTCGTTCCCGGACGGAATACCGCTGCGGTTTATTTGGCCGGTGCATGGAACGATTACCGGCGTTTATGGAAGCCGGCGTATTTTAAACGGTGCGCCGCGGCAACCGCATTTTGGAGTGGACATCGCATGCCCGACGGGAACTGTCGTGCGAGCGCCGGCAGACGGAGTTGTGACGCTTGCGCGCCCCGACATGTATTTTACCGGGATGACGATGGTACTGGTTCATGGCTATGGTATTTCTTCGACATTATTGCATTTGTCCGAGATGCTGGTTGCTGAGGGAGATGCTTTCAAGCAAGGAGATGCGATCGCAAAAGTCGGTTCTACCGGACGTTCCACCGGCGCGCATCTTGATTGGCGGATTAATTGGCTGAATGCGCGGCTAGACCCGGCATTGCTTGCGGGCGAGATGCTCGGCGATAAATTATGTATGTGAAATATGATTTCGTTTCGCTTAGCCCGGTGGCCAAGTAAACGTTCTGCCGGCAAGTAAGTGCAAGTGTAAATGAAACACTTCCTGCCCGGCATCCGATCCGTTGTTGCAGACCAAGCGAAATGCGTTTTCGCAACCGAGCTGACGGGCGATGTCTCCGGCTTTGAGCAACAGGTGTCCGAGTAGCTCCTTATCTTCGCTAGCGGCATCGACCATTTTCCTGATCGGCTTTTTAGGAATAATCAAAATATGCGTCGGCGCGCGAGGATTGATATCTCTAAACGCGAGACACAAGTGGTCCTCGTAGACGATATCCGCGGGCAATTCACGGCGGATAATTTTGCTAAAAACGGTTTCAGACAATTACAAGCTCGAAAGTTTCTTTTGTCCCGACCCCGAGCGCTTCAGGGGATTGGAAGTATTATAGTATGGATAAAGGATGCGAAAGCGCTCATGATGCCATAAGTATAGCCGATTCCGCAGGCGCTGAGGTGCTTTTTGGCCTCTCCTCTTACGGATTCGTCGATAGAGAAGATTACGGTGATAGCTGCGGATATTATTAACGGAAGCTTTGTATTTTTGGTATGATTGCCGTTTGGCTGAACGGCGTTTCTCGCCGCTTCTCAAGAAATATATTTGAGTGAGATGAAGCAAACTGCTACGTTACTCTTGGAAGACGGAACGGTTTTCCGCGGAAACTTGATGGGAGCGCATGGTTGCAGCGTCGGCGAAGTGGTTTTTAATACGGCAATGACCGGATACCAAGAAATTTTGACCGATCCCTCTTATGCCTGTCAGATCGTAACTCTAACGTATCCCCATATCGGCAATACCGGTGCTAATGATGAAGACAATGAATCACGGCGAGTGTATGCGTCCGGTTTGGTGGTGCGTGATATGCCGGCGCAGCCGAGCAACTGGCGCAGCCAATATTCGCTCAACGATTATTTGGTGCGTTACGATGCCGTTGCGATAGCGGATGTTGACACCCGCTGGCTAACACGCCACCTGCGCGACCACGGTGCTCAAAGCGCCGTGCTGTTCTCATCCGATGTCGATATGGCGCAAGCCAAGCGTGAATTGGCAGATTTTGCCGGCTTGAAAGGTCTTGACCTTGCGGCAAAAGTTAGTGTGCAAGAACCGTATGTTTGGGAGCGAGAAGTATGGCGTTCAAGCAAGCCGCCGGCACAATATTCGGTTGTCGCGTATGACTTTGGAATCAAGCGCAACATTTTGCGTCATTTGGTCGGCGCCGGGTGCAAAGTAACGGTAGTTCCGGCGCAAACAACCGCTGCCGCAGTGCTGAGCTATGAGCCCGACGGGGTTTTTTTGTCCAACGGACCGGGGGATCCCGAACCTTGCCGGTATGCGATTGATGCGATTCGACAATTGCTGATTGCCGAAGTGCCGATTTTCGGCATTTGTCTCGGGCATCAATTGTTAGGACTTGCCTGCGGCGCAAAGACAAGCAAAATGAAATTCGGTCATCATGGCGCCAATCATCCGGTCATTGATCTGATGACCAAGCGTGTGATGATTACCAGTCAAAATCACGGATTTTGCATTGACGAAAACAGTCTGAAAGAAAATCTGCGCGTAACGCATCGGTCTTTGTTTGACGGCACATTGCAGGGTATCGCGCATTGTGAAAAACCGGCGTTCGGTTTTCAAGGACATCCCGAAGCAAGTCCCGGGCCGCACGACATTCACGGTCTGTTCGCGCAATTTGTTCGGATGATGGAATAACGATGCCGAAAAGAACGGACATAAAGAGTGTTTTGATTATCGGCGCAGGTCCGATAGTCATCGGTCAAGCATGTGAATTTGATTATTCCGGAATGCAAGCATGCCGCGCTCTGCGTGAAGAAGGATATCGGGTTATTTTGGTTAATTCCAATCCGGCAACGATTATGACCGACTCCGACAGCGCCGACGTAGTTTATATTGAGCCGATCGAGTGGCGCACCTTAAAGCGCGTTATTGAGAAAGAACACCCGCAGGCGCTGTTGCCTACGATGGGCGGGCAAACCGCGCTGAATTGCGCGCTTGATTTGGTGCGTGAAAAGGTGTTGGATGAATTCAATGTTGAAATGATCGGCGCGAGTCAAGACGCGATTGACACCGCCGAAGATCGCGAACGATTTCGTACCGCTATGGACAAAATCGGTTTGGAGTCGGCAAAGTCTTATCTTGCCCACAGCGATAGCCAAGCTCTTGAATTGCAGAAAAATATAGGCTTTCCATTAATAGTGCGGCCATCATTCACTTTAGGCGGCAGCGGCGGCGGGATCGCTTATAACCAAGAAGAATTTGAGGACATTGCGCGGCGCGGTTTGGATTTATCGCCGACGAATGAAATTTTGCTTGAAGAATCCTTACTCGGCTGGAAAGAATACGAGATGGAAGTAGTGCGCGATCGAGAAGACAACTGCATTATTATTTGTTCGATAGAGAACCTTGATCCGATGGGGGTACATACCGGCGATTCGATTACTGTGGCGCCGGCGCAAACGCTGACCGATAAGGAATACCAAATGATGCGCAATGCATCGCTGAAGGTTTTGCGTAAGATTGGGGTTGATACCGGCGGTTCGAATGTGCAATTCGCAGTCAATCCCGACGACGGCAGACTCATTATTGTCGAAATGAACCCGCGGGTATCGCGTTCATCGGCGCTTGCATCCAAGGCGACCGGGTTTCCGATCGCAAAAATTGCCGCCAAGCTTGCAGTCGGTTATACCTTGAATGAGCTGGCGAACGAAATTACTTGCGGCAAGACGCCGGCATCGTTTGAACCGACGATTGATTATGTCGTGACGAAGATTCCGCGGTTTACATTTGAGAAATTCCCGAATACTAAAAATAGCTTGGGTACGCAGATGAAATCGGTTGGAGAAGTCATGGCGATCGGCCGCACTTTTAAGGAATCTTTGCAAAAAGCTATCCGCGGTTTAGAGACCGGCATGGACGGGCTGAACGAGAAAATCGCGCGGGATGCGCCGCATGCCGATGAGATTGTGCGCCGTTGTCTCGACGAAACACACTCAGAGAGGTTGTGGTATGTTGCCGATGGTTTTCGTTTGGGTTGGTCCGTGGAAGAACTGTATCGTTTGACAGCAATCGACCCGTGGTTTCTGGCGCAAATTCGCGAGCTGCTGAATATGGAACAAGCGTTACGGGCGACGACATTGGAGGCGATGGATCGGGCGAATATGCGCGATTGCAAACGTTGCGGTTTTGCGGATAGCCGCATCGCATATTTGTTGGGCGTTAGCGAGGATGCCGTTCGAGAAAGACGCCATGCGCTGCGAGTGCGTCCGGTGTATAAGCGAGTGGATACTTGCGCCGCCGAATTTAATACGAATACCGCCTACCTTTACTCGTGCTACGACGATGCATGTGAGGCCAAACCGACGCAGAGAAACAAGATTATGGTGTTGGGCGGAGGCCCGAATCGCATCGGTCAAGGGATAGAGTTTGACTACTGTTGTGTGCATGCCGCGCTGGCATTGCGTGAAGAAGGATATGAAACCATTATGGTGAATTGCAATCCGGAGACGGTTTCTACCGATTATGATATTTCCGATCGTTTGTATTTTGAAGCATTGACGTTTGAGGACGTGCTGGAAATTGCTTTGCTTGAGAAGCCGACGGGCGTTGTCGTGCAATACGGCGGGCAGACCCCGTTGAAGTTGGCGAACCGTTTGGCGGATGCGGGTGTGCCGATTATCGGCACCTCGCCCGATTCAATCAATCTCGCCGAAGACCGTGAGCAATTTCGACAACTGATCAAGCGGCTTGATTTGAAGCAGCCGCCGAATGTGACAGCTAAAAATCTTGACGAGGCACTGAGCTTAGCGGAAGGGATCGGCTACCCGTTGGTTGTGCGTCCTTCTTATGTGCTTGGCGGACGGGCGATGGAGATCGTTTACAACCGCGACGAATTAAGGACATATATGCGCGCGGCGATGAGCGCTGCCGGCGATTCGCCGGTATTGATCGATTATTTTCTACGCGATGCGATTGAGATCGATATTGATGCGGTAAGCGACGGCGAGCAAGTTTTAATCGGCGGAATTATGCAGCACATCGAACAAGCCGGTATTCATTCGGGTGATTCGGCATGTTCCATACCGCCATATTCTTTGGGCAATGCAGTGCAAGATAAGCTAAAAGAGCAGATTACACAACTTGCCCGCCGGCTAAAAGTCGTCGGTTTGATGAATGCGCAAATGGCGATTCAAGGAGACGATATTTACGTACTGGAGGTTAATCCGCGCGCATCGCGCACTATTCCCTATGTTTCGAAGACCATCGGCTTGCCGTTGGCTAAGATTGCCGCACGGTGCATGATCGGAATCAGTCTTGCGCGGCAAAACATCCCCGTTTGTTGTCCGCGCGATTATTACACTGTCAAAGAAGCGGTTTTTCCGTTTGTTAAGTTTCCCGACGTTGACCCGGTATTGGGTCCTGAGATGAAGTCCACCGGCGAAGTAATGGGAGTCGGGCACAGTTTCGGTGAAGCTTTTGCCAAATCGCAGGATTCCGCAGGGAATCGTCTTCCGAGCGAAGGTTTTGCACTGCTGAGCATCCGTGACGCCGACAAAGCTGCCGGGGTAACGATTGCGCGAGAACTATCGATGCTTGGTTTTCAGTTGCTTGCGACACCGGGCACCGCTGCAATTTTGCGCGATGCCGGAATTACCTGCGATGTTGTACATAAAGTCAAGGACGAGCAACGCCCGCATGTTGTCGACAAAATTAAAGACGGGCAAGTTGCGTTAATCGTGAACACTACCGAAGGGCGGCAAGCGGTGATTGATTCGTATATGATTCGTCGCGAGGCGGTGCAACGCAAAGTCTGTTACACCACGACGATTGCCGGCGCAAAAGCGATTGTTGCGGCGTTGCAATGCCGCGAACACGAAGTTTATTCTTTGAAAGAACTGCATGAAAACGCTAGAATATCTAACTGATTGTTTGTCTCGATAAGGAAATAATGAGTAAAGCGCCGATGACCAAAGCCGGAGCCAAAGCATTGCGCTCCGAGTTGGAAAAGCTGAAGAATGAAGATCGTCCGCGCGTGATTCAAGCGATTTCCACAGCGCGCGAGCACGGCGACTTGCGTGAGAACGCCGAGTATCATGCCGCGCGCGAGCAACAAGGTTTTATTGAAGGAAGAATTAAGGATATTGAAGCGAAGCTTTCCATCGCCGAAGTGATTGATACTTCTCAGTTAGGTATCAGTGATAAAATCGTATTCGGTGCAACGGTCACTATTGTTTATAACGATACCGGAGAGGAGATCACTTATCGGATTGTCGGTGAGGATGAAGCGGATATCGAACGAAGCTTGCTTTCGTACGCTTCGCCCCTCGCTCGCGCTTTGATCGGCAAGCATGTCGGAGACGATTCGACGATTCAAGCGCCTCGCGGGGAAAGAACCTGCAAGATTATTTCGGTGGGATATATTTCTTGACTTCGTAGGTTTTGACCTTTGGGCAAAAAATAAATCTTTTATTATCATAGGGTTATCCGGGCGCCGCCGAAAAATCCATTGTAGTGCCCCCAGGCTTGTTTTCACTTGGATTTTGGGTTATCATTCGGGTCTATGTACTTGCGTGAAAAATATGACCCCGAACGTGGCCGCACTCGCTTGCAGATTGTACGTTCCGTGCGCACTGCCGATGGTCCCCGTCAGCGTGTGGTGCGGCATATCGGCACTGCCGACAGTCCCGAGCAGCTTGCATCTTTGCGCAAGCTCGGCGAGGTCACCTTGGAAGAGCTGCGCCAAGCCGGTACAGCACAGCAATCGCTGTTCACACCGAAGCAGTACGCGGATCTCGCAGCTGAGGCGCGGCTGGCACCACGTCTGGCGCGCTTCGGGGTAGATCTTGCCGAATGCCGTGAGGAGATGCGGCTGATGCTTGGGGTGCGCGAGGCGTTCACGCAGATTTATTCGCACCTGGGTTGGAACCAGGTGTTGGGTGCACGGCGTACGGCAGCCAACCGCATTCTGCGCGAGCTGGTGCTGGCGCGTATCGCGCAGCCGCAGAGCAAGCGTGCCACGGTGTGCGAGCTCGAACGAAGCGGCGTTTCGCTCAATCTCGACCGGGTTTACCAGACTATGGATCACCTTGAGGAGGCGGTGATTGCACGCATCCGGGAACAGTCTCATCAGGCGGCACAGAAGTTGTATGATCAGCCCCTCAAGGTGTTCTTCTTTGATTGCACGACCCTGTACTTCGAGAGCGAGCAAGAGGACCCGTTGCGCGCGAAAGGTTATAGTAAGGACGGCAAGCCGCACCGCTGCCAGGTGTTACTGGCACTGATGACGACCTGCGACGGTCTGCCGGTGGACTACGCACTGTTGCCGGGCAACACCTTTGAGGGCAAAACCTTGATGCAGGCAGTGACAAGTCTGCAACAGAGACATCCGGGTGCTGTATTTACAGTAGTGGCCGATGCGGCGATGCTGAGCCGTGAGAACCAGACATTCCTGCAGGAGCAGGGCTTGGCCTATGTGCTCGGCTATCGTCTCAAGTCGGCCCCGGCCAAGATCAAGCTGCAGGCCCTCAGTGCAGCAGACGATCAAGGCTGGCTCAAAACGCAGGACCTGCGTTACCGGATGATTCGCCACGAAGGCCGGCGGATCATAGTCACCTATTCACGCCGGCGCGCGCGCAAGGATCAAGAAGTTCGGGAGCGCATATTGTCACAGTTGCGCCGGAAGTATCAACGCAGCGAGCGCCCGGCAGGTTTCGTGGCGCGCGGCTATGCCTGTTACTTAAGCTTCCCCGCAAAGGGCCGGGTTAAGATTGATGCGGCCAAGGTGGCCGATGCGGCGCGTTGGGACGGCCTGCGCGCAATCATCGCACACGGCAACGAGGAGATGGCGCCAAAGGAATTGCTGTCGCAGTACCGTCGGTTGTGGGAAGTAGAACATTGCTTTCGCACCAACAAGCATGACCTTTGCATCCGCCCGATCTTTCACTGGAAGCCGCGGCGTATCCAGGCACACATTGCGATCTGCTACATGGCCTTCTGCTGCTTGCAGCAGCTGCGCCGGCGGCTTAAGGCACTGGGCTTCCCGATGAGCGCGGAACGGATCCGGCGCGAGCTCGACACCTTGCAGTTGAGCATCTTGGTATGTACCGACACACAGAAGCGGTATGCGATGCCGAGCCGCGCGAGTGCGGACGCCAACAGGATCTACCGTAGTGTCGGCCTGAAATGGAACGAAGCTCCGTTCCCGCTTCCCGACAAGTCACGCCCTGGGGGAAGCTGAGCGCGGAGGGCTACAAACAACACCGTAATGTAGTGCCCTTGAGAATCCTGAAGGCAATAATATCAATCACTTACGAGACAAAACCTACGAAGTCAAGAACCTGCAAGATTATTTCGGTGGGATATATTTGACGGTCGTTTTGCTCGCGCAAGAAATTTCTCGTCGAGCCGAAGCGAGGATGCCGCTCGTTTTATAGAAGCTGAGGAACGAGATGCGCGAGAGAAATAAAAGCCGATAGCGAATAGTCCGCTACGAAGTTTTTTCGCCTTTTTTCCACCTCTTGATATCCCGCTGCGTTTTCTTCGGTAATTGCACGAACAGAACCTGATTTTTGCCGTCGGTAAACAAAGCGATAGCGGCTTGTTTCAGTTGCGCGATGCGTTTGGGCATTGAATGCACTTTGTGATATTCATAGACGAAATTGCGCAAGATGCCGACTAATAAGGCGGCGCGTTTGGACAAGTTGTTTTCGCCGGTAGTCAATTCCAACAAGTCTGCCAAATCGCTCCAATCGGCGTCGGGCGCCAACACGGGTATCTGTGAAAATACCTTTTGCATGGAGTCCGAACACCAGATTTGTGCAGAGGTCGGTATGCAAGTCGCGCCGTATTTAGCGGTATTGTCTTTAATTCGCTTATGAATCAATGCTTTGATTTCATTTGATGCCTCCGCTTTATCCAATGCGATATTGAGTATCGTGTTCTCCTCCTCGGCTAACTGCGCATAACGCGCTTGGCGGAACTCCGTTTTGCGTAGATGCAGTGCGCGTAGAGTCGCACCGCTCAGCTGCGCACCGAGCAGGTTCGTGCCGTTGAGTTGCGTATCGGATAAATTTGCGCCGAACAGCACGGCATTGAATAAATTCGCGCCGTTGAGTTGCGCGTCGGATAAGTCCGCGCCGATCAGCTGCGCCTTGAACAGATTTGCGCCGTTGAGTTCGGCGTTGTTAAATGTCGTGCAGTTCAGTTGAGAGTAAAACAAAACCGCGCCGTTGAGTTGCGCGGCGGTGAAATCGGCGGCATTGATCTGTGTTCCCGACGCGTTCGCATGATTGAGTTGCGCGTGGGATAAATTCGCATGGTTTAATTGAACGGCGGACATATTCGCATGATTTAATTCGGCATTGGCAAGCTTGGCATGATTGAGTTGCGTTCCGACGAGGCAGGCGTGGTTTAAATTGGCGCCGGTTAACGTCGGTCGTTCAATCCATCGGACCGAATCCAGCTGCAAATACGAAAAGTCTGCGCCGGCAAAACTCAAGTCATCGTGTCGAGTATCACGGCGCAATTGATTGCTTGAGATTAGTTCTGCCGCATATCGGTCATATAGTTGTTTTAGAGTATTCCATGCGGCAGCAATGTCCTCGCTCAAAGATAAAGGGGCATCGGGTGCCGGGCGATTGATAGCAGCGGATTTTGCGTTGCGGCAAATGTAAGCAACCAGCGCTTGCATGATTTGCACGCGATGTGCCGGTTCTCTATCGGCGATTTCAAGCAATGTATTGATTGCGTTGATGCGCTCTTGCACGCGTATGCGTTTGTTTTTATCGCGAGCAATGAGCGGCGCGATTGCTTCGGAAAGTGTTTTTCGTATCGTCATGCTTTGCGGCCCTGTTCCCCCAGCTCTTTTAGCTGATATAGCATTTGCAACGCTTCCTTGGGACTCATCTCATCAGGTTCCAGTTGTTTCAATTTTTTCAACGCCGAGGGTTCGGATTCGGTCGGCTTTTGCACAGCTTGCGATGTTAGAGTCAACGGCAATTGCGTGTGGTCAATTTTTTGAATAGCAGTTAATTGTTGCGATTCAAGTTCGGCAAGTTTGGCGCGTGCGATGCTTATCACGTCTTCGGGAATGCCGGCAAGCTGAGCGACATGGATACCATAGCTTTGGTTTGCCGCGCCGTTTTTGACTTGATGTAGAAAAATGATCCGATCATTGTGTTCCATCGCGTCAATGTGCACATTGTGCACCATACTCAGTTCGTTCGCCAATGCGGTCAGTTCAAAGTAATGTGTGGCGAACAAAGTGAAAGATTGATTTTGCGCGGCGAGACGTTCGGCGCATGCCCATGCCAAGCTTAATCCGTCAAAAGTGCTAGTGCCGCGTCCGATTTCGTCCATGATGACTAAGCTGTTTTCCGCGGCGTTATTTAGAATATTCGCCGCTTCGATCATTTCGACCATAAAGGTCGAATGACCGGATGCGATGTCGTCCGATGCGCCGATGCGAGTAAAGATTTGGTCGATTGGTCCGATCTGTGCGGTTTGCGCCGGTACATATCCGCCGATATGTGCCAGCAAAACAATCTGCGCGACTTGACGCATGTAAGTTGATTTTCCGCCCATGTTCGGGCCGGTGATCACTAGCATTCTACGCTGCGCGTCCAGCTGTATATCGTTGGGCACAAAGTCATGATTGATGAAACGCTCCACTACCGGGTGCCGTCCCGCGGCGATTCGTATGCCGGATTCTGCGCTGAATGTCGGTTCCGCATAATGATAACGTTTGGCGCACCATGCCAACGTAACCAACACATCGGTTTGCGCCAATGCTTGCGCGATGGTCTGTAACGTATTCAAGTGCGGGTGAAAGAATCTCTGCAGCGCTTGATAAAGTTGTTTTTCTTTTGCCAGCGCTTGTTCGTGAGCACTGACGATTTTTTGGCCGAGCGCTTTCAGTTCGGGCAGCGTATAGCGTTCGGCATGTTTTAAAGTTTGCACGCGCTGGTATTCCGGCGGAATACGAGCGGTTTGCGCGCGTGGAATTTCAATGTAGTAATTTAAGATTCGGTTGTATGCGATTTTTAAGTGAGATGCACGTGCGTTTTTTTTCTCGCGCGCTTCAAGCTCGAGCAAAAACTTATCCGCACCTTGTCCGCTGTCGCGTAATGTGTCAAGCGCGGTGTCATAACCGCTTTTGATCACGCCGCCGTTGCGGACCGTCGCAGGCGGGCTGTCTATGATAGCGCGTTCAAGCAATGCGATGACTTTGGGTTGCGTTTGAATTGCCGTATCCAACATTTTTGCCATTGCGCTATCCAACGCTGCGAGTCGGGATTTAATCGCCGGTAACAAACGCAGGGTGTCGCGAATCCCGATCAAGTCGCGCGGGCGGGCATTTTCCAGCGCGAGCCGCGACAGAATGCGCTCGATATCGGCAATATGCTTGAGTTCGTCGCGCAAGCTGTCTAAATCCGGATGGTCGCGCAATGCGCCGACCATTTCCTGACGTTGCAACAAAGTCGGGCAATGCCGCAGAGGTTGTCCGAACCATCGCCGCAAGCAACGCGTTCCCATCGCGGTTACGGTGTGGTTATGGATGCCCATCAGCGTATGCGTAGTATCGCTGGAGAGCGTCGTTTCTATTTCAAGGCAGGCTCGGCTGCTTGCGTCTAAAAACAAATAATCGTCGGCGCGTTCTACCTGAAGACTTTGAATATGCGGCAGAGCGGATTTTTGCATTTCTTTCACATACTGCAATAATACGCCGGCGGCGCTGACAGCGGCAGGCATATCGACGCATCCGAAACCATTGAGGTTGATGACATTCAGTTGCTCGCATAACCGCTCAGTGCAAGTATCGTGATCAAACGTCCATAGCGGACGTTTTTGCAATCCGTTGATCGGGCAGGGTGGCTCCCAGTCTTCGCTGATAATACATTCGGCGGGCGACAAACGTGTCAGTTCACTGATCAGTGCCTCATCGCCGGCCAGCGTTTTCAGAATGAATCGACCGCCGCTTAAGTTGAGTATCGCCAAACCGTAAGCGGCGGGTTCGGATTCATTATCCGCGACAATCGCTACGATCAAATTATCCCGGTGTTCCTCAAGTAAGCTGTCCTCGACCAAAGTGCCGGGCGTGATGACGCGAACGACTTCTCGACTGACCGGACCCATAGAGGCTTTAGGATCGCCGGTTTGATTACAGATGGCGATGGATTCACCGTGGCGTACCAGTTTGGCGATATAATTATCCGCGGCATGGACCGGAACGCCTGCCATCGGTATCGGATCTCCGATGGTAGCGCCGCGTTTGGTGAGCGTAATGTCCAGCAGCTTGGATACTTTTTTAGCATCCTCGAAGAATAGTTCATAAAAGTCGCCTATTTGATAAAACAATAGCGTATCGGGATAATCCGATTTAATTTTGAGATACTGTTGTATGCCGGGAGAAAGTGTCGATTTTGCCATTTATGTTTTTCTTTTTATGCCCCATTATATGAATATTGAGATTCGTTTTGTCGGATAAAGCATTACACGCGGATTTCATGTGCCTTGCGCAGGCGTTGCGCGCGCGCCATTTGCGCTTGTGCGCCGCAGAATCATGTAGCGGCGGTTGGTTCGCGAAAGCTTGCACCGATTTGCCCGGGAGTTCGCAATGGTTTGAAGCAAGTTTGGTTACGTACAGCGATGCGGCAAAGCAAGCAATGCTAGGGGTACCGGCGGACATATTGAATCGTTACGGTGCAGTGAGTGAGCAGGTTGTGTCGGCGATGGCGCGCGGCGCATTGTGGCGCTTACCGGCGGCATCGTTGGCGGTTGCGGTAAGCGGAATTGCCGGACCGGACGGCGGTACGGCGGACAAGCCGGTCGGTTTGGTGTGGTTTGCTTGGCAGATGCGCGATCGAACGGTGCGAACGCAGCAAGTCCGATATGCGGGTGATCGCGAGGCACTGCGCAAGCAGGCGGTGCGGAATATGGTTGTCGGAACGCTGGAATTATTGAAAAGTTAACGCCTTTGACCGCTTATTCGGGCTTTGACGCCGTTTATCGAATGCTAGATTGCCGCTGCGGCAGAGAGTATGTAAGCTGTGTTCATCCGCATGAGTTCGCCGACTTCTAGATAAAAATGTGCAATCGTCGGACGGATACGGTCGCAAATTCAGGTAAAATAGCGGCGATAGTCTATCAGCAAGGTCTGACGGAAGGAGATTGGAATGCGGCGGAAAAAATTCATCCGTATGCTACAGCGATGCTGAAATCCCGTTCGTCTCGCAAGGGTACGGTTGTATGTTAAGCTTGCGCCGGATAGTAACGGCATTAAGTTGATGAATCGTTTGCCAAACTTATAGGAGAGCAAGTATCGTGGACGAAAATAGGAAACAAGCATTATCTGCGTCGTTGGCGCAAATTCAAAGGCAGTTCGGCAAGGGTGCGATTATGCGTATGGGGGAGAATGGTACGGCCATCCCCGATATTGAAGTAATCCCGACAGGATCGCTTGCCTTAGATGCCGCATTGGGTGTCGGCGGTTTACCTAAAGGACGGATTGTCGAAGTGTATGGTCCGGAATCTTCGGGTAAAACGACTTTGACGTTGCAAGTAGTGGCAGAATGTCAGAAACAAGGCGGTGTGGCAGTTTTTGTCGATGCTGAGCATGCTTTGGACCCGGCGTACTCGGAAAAGATCGGAGTGAATATTCAGGAGTTGCTTATTTCGCAACCGGATACCGGAGAGCAGGGTTTGGAGATTGTCGATATGCTGATACGTTCGGGCTCGGTTGATTTGATTGTGGTTGATTCGGTTGCCGCATTGACTCCGCGCGTGGAGATTGAAGGAGAGATGGGCGACACTCAAATCGGCTTGCAAGCGCGCTTAATGTCGAAAGCGTTGCGCAAAATTACCGCGAATATTGCGCGTTCGCAAACGCTGGTTATTTTCATCAATCAAATCCGCATGAAAATCGGCGTGATGTTCGGCAACCCTGAAACGACGACCGGCGGCAATGCGTTAAAGTTTTATTCGTCGGTCCGTTTGGATATTCGGCGAGTTAGTGCAATCAAGAAAGGCGAGGACGTGATCGGGAATGAAACGCGTGTCAAAGTGGTAAAAAATAAAATGGCGCCGCCGTTTAAAAAAGCCGAGTTTGAAATTCGCTATGATGAGGGGATCAGCAAGCTTTCGGAGATTATTAGTTTGGGAGTGGAACATGGTCTCTTGGAAAAAGCCGGTGCATGGTATTCTTATAACGGCGAAAAAATTGCCCAAGGCAAGGAGAATATTCGCGCTTATTTCTTGGAAAGGCCTGATGTCGTTGATGCATTGGAAAGTCGGTTGCGCCAAATGTTGTTGCCGTCGATAAAGTCAGATAAGGCGAATGGAACGTCTGAGGGTAGAATGGGAGCCGTTGAAAAAAGTGCGGCGAAAACTACAAGGGTGCGCGGAAAAGACGCTAGTGACAAAGCCTGATATTCGTCGCAAGGCAATTGAGTTATTGGCGCGTCGCGAACATACTCGCGATGAATTGAGATTGAAGCTTGAACGCCGGGGCTTTTCGCGAGACAGCATTGATCGCTTGCTGCAAGTATTAATAAAAGAAAAGCTTCTTTCTTCCACTCGTTACATTGAGGACTATATCGCTAGCCGTATACGTCGATTTTACGGTCCGAACCGAATCCGCATGGATCTTGAAAGCAAGGGATTGGATAAAGAAGAAATCGCGCGAGCAGTGTTTGCGGCGGATGTGGATTGGCTGGAAAACGCGCGTCGTTGCTATGCCAAGAAATACCGCACCATTGCGTCCCAAGACATCAAAGAATGCATGAAGCGCAAACAATATCTGCACCGGCAAGGGTATCCGTGGGAAATCATTCGCGAAATCATTGAGTGATGTATTTTGCAAGAATTTGATAATGACGTTCTCAAAGAGAGGCCGTTTCAAATTAGTGGTACAATGGATTGCACGAAACAACGGGGATTTTTGGAATGAAAACGGCTGAGATTCGCGAGAGTTTCTTGCAATTTTTTGAGGGCAAAGATCATACTCGTGTCGCATCAAGCTCATTGGCGCCGGCGAACGATCCGACATTGCTATTCACCAACGCGGGGATGGTGCAGTTCAAGGATGTTTTTCTCGGCAAGGAGGGCATTGATTATCCGCGCGCGACAAGCAGCCAGCGCTGCATTCGCGCGGGCGGTAAGCATAATGATCTTGAAAGTGTCGGTTATACCGCGCGCCATCACACTTTTTTTGAAATGCTGGGTAATTTTAGTTTCGGCGACTATTTTAAGCAGTCGGCTATCGCTTACGCTTGGGAATTTTTGACGCAAACGCTACAATTGCCGCCTGAAAAGCTATGGGTAACCGTGTTTGAAGCCGATGCCGATTCTGAAAAGATTTGGCTGAAGGAAATAGGCGTCGATCCGAAGCGTTTCGCGCGTGTCGGGGAGAAAGATAATTTTTGGACGATGGGCGATATCGGTCCCTGCGGACCCTGCACCGAAGTTTTTTATGACCACGGCGAATCGATATCGGGAGGCCCGCCGGGGACATCCGAACAAGAGGGCGATCGCTTTGTTGAAATCTGGAATTTGGTATTCATGCAGTACGAGCGTGCAAAGGACGGCGCAATGACAGCTTTGGCGGCGCCCTCGGTGGATACCGGCATGGGGCTTGAGCGGGTCGCGGCGGTTTTGCAAGGAGTGCACAGTAATTACGCCACGGATCTATTTCGCGGTTTGATTGAGGCAGCTGCCGACATCACCGATGCGCGAGACCGCTCGCTACCTTCTTTGCGGGTGATTTCCGATCATATTCGCGCTTGCAGTTTCTTGGTTTCGGACGGCGTGCTCCCGTCAAACGAAGGACGTGGTTATGTTCTGCGCCGGATTATTCGCCGCGCGGCGCGCCATGGACATAAACTTGGCGTACGCGCTCCGTTTTTTCATAAACTTGTTCGCAGCGTATCCGCAATCATGGGCGGCGCATATCCCGAATTGATTGAAAGGCAATCTTTTATCGTCAATGTTTTGCAAAAAGAGGAAGAGCGTTTTGCCGAAACTCTGGAACTAGGGCTGAGTATTTTGGACGCAGCGTTGGAACGGTTAAGCGGTAAGACCATACCGGGCGAAGTCATTTTCAAACTGTACGACACCTATGGATTCCCGGTTGATCTGACCGGCGATATAGCGCGTGAAAAAGGATTAAAGCTGGGTATGGCAGGCTTTGACCGCTTGATGGCGCGGCAGAAAGCGCGCGCGCGCGCGTCAAAGCAATTTTTCGCCGATGAAAATATGAACGTTGCGGCAACGGACAGCAGTGAATTTATCGGTTATGACAAAACGGAAGATTGTGCCGCAGTGAAGCGATTATTTATCGGCCGCGAAGAAGTGAAGCGGATGAATGCCGGCGAGGCCGGAATAGTAATATTGAACCACACGCCTTTTTATGCAGAATCGGGCGGACAAGTCGGAGATACCGGGAAGTTAAGCAATACCGAAGCAGTATTTGTCGTGGCGGATACACAGAAGCAAGGGTCGGCGCATCAACATATCGGTCGATTGCAAAGCGGCTATTTTTCGTTAGGGGATACGGTGCGGGCGGAAATTGACGCGCTGCGCCGCGCCCGCATCGTTCTCAATCATTCCGCAACGCATTTACTCCATGCAGCGTTGCGTAGATGCTTGGGCGAGAGCGTTTGCCAGAAAGGTTCTTTAGTGGATGAAGAGCGCTTGCGATTTGATTTTTCTTACGATCGACCGTTGACAGGACAGCATTTGATTGAAATCGAAGCGATGGTCAATGAACAAGTGCGGAATAATCACGCGGCGAAAGCCGAAATAATGTCGAAAGAGCAAGCGCTTGATAAAGGAGCGATAGCGCTGCTTGGCGAGAAGTACGCAGATGAAGTGCGCACAATGACGATGGGGGATTTTTCGATGGAGCTTTGCGGCGGCACTCATGTTGATCGCACCGGCGATATCGGTTTATTCAAAATCATATCTGAGTCGGGGGTCGCCGCTGGCATTCGTCGGATTGAAGCGGTAACCGGCAAAAAAGCATGGCAGATTGTCAGTCGGCAAGAACAATATCTCAAGCAAGTTTGCGATATGCTGAAATCCGACGAAGCCGATATTGCCGAGCGAGTTCGGCAATTGCTAAAAAAGAATCGTAAACTTGAGAAGCAGGTGAACGTTTATCAAACGCGCCTCGCTTCAGGCGCTGATCATGATTTGGCGGCGCGGGCAGTGGAAATCGGAGATTTGAAAGTGTTGGCGGTGCGTTTGACCGATGCCGACCGCCGCGTGCTGCGCAACATTTTAGATCGAATGAAGATCAAACTCGGTAGCGCCGCGATAGTACTGGCGGCGGAGAATAATAGCCGCGTCGATTTGGTTGCCGGAGTCACCAAAAACTGCACCGACAAACTGCATGCCGGCAGTTTGGTCAATATGGTGGCGCGGCAAGTCGGCGGCAGAGGGGGCGGGAAACGTCCCGATATGGCCGAAGCGGGCGGGACGAATCCCGCCGCATTGGATACTGCGCTGGCAAGTGTTCCGGATTGGGTGCGTGATCAGGTACGATAGTTTCTTTGCGAGTTCGGCGTTTTAATACGCTACAATAAAAAAACCGAGTTCCCATTATTAAAGTGAATTTAGTCGTGCACAAATACGGCGGCACCTCCGTCGGCGATATTGAGCGGATTCGCAATGTCGCATCTAAAATTGTCGCCGTCCGTAAAGAAGGCGTAGCGGTTCTTGTTGTCGTGTCGGCGATGAGCGGAGAAACCGATCGCCTAATCGGACTTGCGACAGAAATTGCGCCGGATTATAAAGGACGCGAATTAGATGCTTTGCTTGCCGTCGGCGAGCAAGCGAGCAGCGCGATACTTGCGATGGCATTGGAGCATGCGGGCGTGTCGGCAATTTCTCTAACCGGCGGTCAGGCGAATATTTATACCGACGCTAATTTTAATAAAGCGCGCATCAAGGCGATTGACGATAAGGCGATGCTGAAGTATTTGCGTGCCGGCAAGGTGGTGATCGTCGCAGGGTTTCAAGGAATTGATCGCGATGGGAATATTACGACGTTCGGGCGCGGCGGTTCGGACATAAGCGCGGTTGCGATTGCAGCAAAATTAAAAGCGCAAGAATGTCGGATCTATACCGATGTCGATGGCGTATATACGACAGATCCGCGAATTGAACCGCACGCGCACCGATTAAGCCATATTACTTTTGAGGAGATGCTGGAGATGGCGAGTCTCGGATCTAAGGTTTTACAAATTCGCGCGGTTGAGTTCGCCGGCAAGTATAATGTGCCTTTGCGTGTTTTATCAACTTTCCGCGAAGGCGATGGGACATTGATTACTTATAAGGATCATCCGTTGGAGCAAGTAAAAGTTTCAGGTATCGCCGTTAATCAGGATGAGGCGCAATTGACGATCATCGGAGTAGTGGACAAGCCGGGTATTGCGGCAAAAATTCTCGGGCCGATTGCGGATGCGAATATCGAAGTGGACATGATCGTGCAAAATGTCAGTGCGCATGACGGCAATGCCGATTTTACTTTTACAGTGCACCGCAGAGATTATAAATCGGCGTCGGATGTGCTCAAGCAAGTCGCGACGGACCTGAATGCGAGAAAAGTGTTTGGCAACGATGCGATTGTTAAAGTCTCATTGGTCGGAGTCGGAATGCGTTCGCATGCAGGAATTGCCGCAACCATGTTTCGTGCGCTTGCCGATGCGGAAGTGAATATTCGCATGATTTCCACATCCGAGATAAAAATTTCAGTGGTATTGGATGAAAATAAAATGGCAAGTGCAGTACGCGCGATGCATCGGGCTTTTGAATTGGATAAAGCCGGGAATGATTATCCGGCGGGATTATAACTGACCGAAGATCCGTTACGCGGTTATTTTTGACAGGCGGCATCGTTCGCTATAATAAAGACTTGTCATATGGAGGACAGGCATGCTGATCTTAACACGCAAAGCCGGAGAGACTTTGATGGTCGGCGATGAAATTACAGTAACGATTCTTGGGATAAAAGGCAACCAAGTAAGAATCGGCATCAACGCACCTAAGAATGTTTTGGTCTACCGCGAAGAAGTTTATGAAAAGATAAAAAGCGACACCAAGTGATGAATCGGTTGATGCACGGAGAGATGGCCGAGCGGTTGAAGGCGCTCCCCTGCTAAGGGAGTATGGGGTTTATAGCTTCATCGAGGGTTCGAATCCCTCTCTCTCCGCCAGCTTATTATCGAGTGGCCGCTTTCCGTAATTTAATTTGCGCTAGCCTAAATAATTTCATCAGCTTATTTGCGGGAATGTGCAAATGTGCAGCAGTTTGTCTAAAGTGCCGGATAGCAAATAAAATCGTGCGTAACTTATGCAACAACAGGTATCCTCTCTTACCCCGCCGGGTCAAAATTTCTTTGATTATCCTATCATAATGACGAACATTGTCACGCATGATAGTGTGCAATCGCGAGTCGGGTAGAAGAACCGGCGCGGTAAGGTGCTCTTTGTATAGTGTAGGGTTATTATCTATCTCCTTAACTCTTGCGACGACGTCGTCAAACGTTCTATAGTGATGGCAATTGATAAATGCCGCCGGATTGAAATATTCTGCGATATTGGGGCTGCCCCAGTAAATGGGAATGCTTCCCGCCATAAAAGCATGATAAATCTTTTCTGTAATATAATTTTCCTGCGACTTGTTTTCAAAAGCGATGGTAAATTTATAGTGCGCAAGAAAGTTTAATTTTTCGAGGTGGGGTTTGTGGGGTTTTAGAAAAGACGAGGTTGCTTCGCACGTGCTGTAGTCCGGCTTATATTCCGGCATGTTGAAAAGGGATTTTCCGATGCAATCAACTTTTTTATTTTTCGCCAGCAGCCGGCAAAAATTTCTTCGCACATAGGTAGCCTTCTTTGTGGTATTGCTATAGACAAAATTACAAAAGCGTGTCTTGGGAGTTTTAAGCCACTTTCGAATATTGCCGTTCTGTTTCCCTTCCAGCAAGTATTGAAAAGAATATGAGGGGGATAAACAATTTTTGCCGCGATTGGGAAAGTAGGAAAAAGAGAAATCCATACCACTATTAATAAAGGGTTTGTAAGCTTCGCCGCATACGGACACTAGAACCGGCTTCCAGCCGAAGCGCCAGCGCATTTTCAGGATTTTTATAAAAGGTTTATTCCTATCAGCCGGAATGAAAATAACATCCGGATTACGATCATCATAGATATATCGGTGGTTTTGCTTGGATAAGGACGAGATGAACAGGAACCTTTTAAGCGGAAAATCAGCGAGGTAATAATAATGAAAAGTAGGCGAATTCAACGGCGAGTAACATGTGGCATTGGCGTGCGAATTGTAACATAAACCGCAGTTTGTTTCGGTATCGTACAAGCACCTGTATAGTGCCAGATACATATGAGACTCACGGCTTAACTCAAAAAGGTGACCGATATGCAATATCAACACATCGGCCACCGCATCAAAGGTTTCTATATGAGCCAATTTAGCTTCAAGAATGGAGGCTCATGAGCGCTCTAATCTTCAATAGAAACACGATGCCCTCATTTTGGGAGGGTTGTAACTCCCGAACGCATTCAAGGTCGGTCGCAGTACTTTGTACCGCTGGCGCTGGCGCTATCGCCGCACTGGGCTCAGCGCCTTGCATGACCGCACCAAAGCACCGCGCAAGAGGCGTCGGCAGATTGTCAGCGGATTGTGCCGGATGTTTAGCGCAGTGCCTGTCATCCATGACGAGACTTGGTTCTGTCAATGAGCGCCAGCCCCGACGTCCTTGTCGGGTCGTTCGCCGCTGAAAACCGATCGGTTTTCAGCGGCGCGTCTCACCCGGCAACGGACAGAAAGCATCAATCCGAATGTTACTGCCGAACGCTTCTCCCGAAGCGCTTCAAAAATCCCATTTAGGGTGGCATCGTACAAAGCTGCTACAATGTGCGGATTGAAGCGTATAATCCGAATAAAGCGTTTATTTCACCGCTAAGTTAACCGTCCGCTATAATCTCCGAAGATCAAGAAAATTCTTTATGAGTATCTCCGAAACGAGCAAACATATCGGGCTGCGATAACGAAGTTATCAATTCGCCCAAGATCAATGGTGATAAAAACCATAACCTTTTTATATCTGTCACTGCTACAAAAGATGCTGCGCAGCAAAATAATTTTGTATTCCGTTTATCGGTATTTGTTTTTAGCAAATACTAAGCGGAAAAAAATATCCTTCTGCATTTCTGTTATGAATCGACATGCGCATATTGTCCGAACCTTGCCGGAAAATCTGGAAAGGAATAAAAAGTTTGCGGCGGATATCGAATTTGTTCTAGTGAATTTTATTATCGGTCGTGAAGGCGAGGAAACGGATGAATGGATACGAAATAACTTTAAGAGCGAGATTGACAGCGGGTATTTAAAATACTTTATCAGCGACAAAATGCGCAACTTTCACGCGTCGATAGCAAAAAACACGTCGCACATCAACGCGAGCGGATTGTATTTGTTTAATCTTGATGCGGACAACTATATCACTCCGAAAGAGGTTGATTTTTTGCTCAAGGAGTGCGTATTCGGTTCTGTCGTCCATGGTTGGAGTGAGGTTTATCATGACGGTTCGTATGGAAGAATCGGAGTGGGCGCGTATGAATTTTTAAAATTAAACGGTTATAACGAGTCTCTGGAGGCTTTTAGTTTCCAAGATATCGACCTTCTGAAGAGGTGCAGTATTCAACTCAAAAAAAGGATTAAGCGGATGACACCGGAAAAACAAGCGATACAAAACTCTGCTTTGGAAAAATTAGCCAATACAAAATGGGCGAAACAGTGCTCTAGTGAAAAAGATGCGCAGAAAGTCAGAAATATGCTGAATGCAAAAAATATCAAGCACACTGCTAGTTGCACGAAGAATTATTTATTGCTTTTTAAGCAAGAGAAGATGGGCGTTGATGCGATAAAGGTAACGATAGACGATAGCGACCCGCAACGAGCGAACAGAACCATAATAACGAAGTTATTAATTCGCCTAAGATCATTTACTATAAAGAAAACTGTATCCTTTTTATATCTTTCGCTATCGCGCAGGATGCTGCGCAGCAAAATAATTTTGTATTCTGTTTATCGGTATTTGTTTTTAGCAAATACTAAGCGGAAAAAAATATCCTTCTGCATTTCTGTTATGAATCGGCATGCGTATATTGTCCGGACCTTGCCGGAAAACTTAGAAAAGAATAAAAAGTTTGCGGCGGATATCGAATTTGTTCTAGTGAATTTTATTATCGGTCGTGAAGGCGAGGAAACGGATGAATGGATACGAAATAACTTTAAGAGCGAGATTGACAGCGGGTATTTGAAATACTTTGTCAGCGACAAAATGCGCAGCTTTCACATGTCGACGGCAAAAAACACGTCGCACATCAACGCGAGCGGATTGTATTTGTTTAACCTTGATGCGGACAACTATATCACTCCGAAAGAGGTCGATTTTTTGCTCAAGGAGTGTATATTCGGTTCTCTCGTCCATGGTTGGAGCGGGGTTCATGATGACGGTTCGCATGGAAGAATCGGACTGGGCGCGTATGAATTTCTAAAATTGAATGGCTATAACGAGCGTTTGGAAGCGATCGGTTACGAAGATACCAATCTTCGAAATAGGTGCAGTATTCAACTCAAAAAAAGGGTTAAGCGGATGACACCGGAAAAACAAGCGATACAAAACTCTGCTTTGGAAAAATTAGCCAATACAAAATGGGCGAAACAGTGTTCTAGTGAAAAAGATGCGCAGAAAGTCAGAAGTATGCTGATTGCAAAAAATATCAAGTACGTTGCTAGTTGCACGGAGAATTATTCATTGCTTTTTAAGCAAAAGAAAATAGGCGTTGATGCGGTCAAGGTAACGATAGATGATAGCGACTCGCAACGAGCGAACAGGACTGTGATAATGAAGTTATTAATTTTCCTAAGATCAATGGTGATAAAAAGCGTATCTTTTTTATATCTGTCACTGCTACAAAAGATGCTGCGCAGCAAAATAATTTTGTATTCCGTTTATCGGTATTTGTTTTTAGCAAATACTAAGCGGAAAAAAATATCCTTCTGCATTTCTGTTATGAATCGACATGCGCATATTGTCCGAACCTTGCCGGAAAATCTGGAAAGGAATAAAAAGTTTGCGGCGGATATCGAATTTGTTCTAGTGAATTTTATTATCGGTCGTGAAGGCGAGGAAACGGATGAATGGATACGAAATAACTTTAAGAGCGAGATTAACAGCGGGTATTTAAAATACTTTGTCAGCGACAAAATGCGCAACTTTCACGCGTCGATAGCAAAAAACACGTCGCACATCAACGCGAGCGGATTGTATTTGTTTAATCTTGATGCGGACAACTATATCACTCCGAAAGAGGTTGATTTTTTGCTCAAGGAGTGCGTATTCGGTTCTGTCGTCCATGGTTGGAGTGAGGTTTATCATGACGGTTCGTATGGAAGAATCGGAGTGGGCGCGTATGAATTTTTAAAATTAAACGGTTATAACGAGTCTCTGGAGGCTTTTAGTTTCCAAGATATCGACCTTCTGAAGAGGTGCAGTATTCAACTCAAAAAAAGGATTAAGCGGATGACACCGGAAAAACAAGCGATACAAAACTCTGCTTTGGAAAAATTAGCCAATACAAAATGGGCGAAACAGTGCTCTAGTGAAAAAGATGCGCAGAAAGTCAGAAATATGCTGAATGCAAAAAATATCAAGCACACTGCTAGTTGCACGAAGAATTATTTATTGCTTTTTAAGCAAGAGAAGATGGGCGTTGATGCGATAAAGGTAACGATAGACGATAGCAACTCGCAACGAGCGAACAGGACCATAATAACGAAGTTATTAATTTTCCTAAGATCAATGGTGATAAAAAGCGTATCTTTTTTATATCTGTCACTGCTACAAAAGATGTTGCGCAGCAAAATAATTTTGTATTCCGTTTATCGCGCTCTGTTCTTAGCGCATACCAAGCGAAAAAAAATATCCTTTTGCATCACCGTTATGAACAGGCATGCACACATTGTTCGGACCTTGTCGGAAAATCTGGAAAAGAATAAAAAGTTTGCGGCGGATATCGAATTTGTTCTAGTGAATTTTATTATCGGTCGTGAAGGCGAGGAAACGGATGAATGGATACGAAATAACTTTAAGAGCGAGATTGACAGCGGGTATTTGAAATACTTTGTCAGCGACAAAATGCGCAGCTTTCACATGTCGACGGCAAAAAACACGTCGCACATCAACGCGAGCGGATTGTATTTGTTTAACCTTGATGCGGACAACTATATCACTCCGAAAGAGGTCGATTTTTTGCTCAAGGAATGTATATTCGGTTCTGTCGTCCATGGTTGGAGCGGGGTTCATGATGACGGTTCGCATGGAAGAATCGGAGTGGGCGTGTATGAATTTCTAAAATTGAATGGCTATAACGAGCACTTGGAAGCGATCGGTTACGAAGATGCCGATATTCTGAATAGGTGCCGCATTCAACTCAGAAAAAAAATCAAGCGTTTGGCGCCGGAAAAACGCGCGATACAAAACTCCGTTCCGGAAAGAATAGCCAATACGAAATGGGCGAAACAGTGCTCTAGTGAAAAAGATGCGCAGAAAGTCATAGCTATGCTAGATAAAAAAAATCTCAAGTACGCTTATAGTTGCACAAAGAGTTATTTATTGCTTTTTAAGCAGGGGACAATGGGCGTTGATGCGGTCAAGGTAAACCAGCCAATATCGGCTTGTAACGAACAAACGTGACTGTGATAACGAAGTTATTAATTCGCCTAAGATCATTTACTATAAAGAAAACCGTATCCTTTTTATATCTTTCGCTACTGCGCAGGATGCTGCGCAGCAAAATAATTTTGTATTCTGTTTATCGGTATTTGTTTTTAGCAAATACTAAGCGGAAAAAAATATCCTTCTGCGTTCCTGTTATGAACCGGCATGCGCATATTGTCCGAACCTTGCCGGAAAATCTGGGAAAGAATAAAAAGTTTGCGGCGGATATCGAATTTGTTTTAGTGAATTTCATCATCGGTTACGAAGGCGAGGAAACGGATGAATGGATACGAAATAACTTTAAGAGCGAGATTGACAGCGGGTATTTAAAATACTTTATCAGCGACAAAATGCGCAGCTTCCACATGTCGACGGCAAAAAACACGTCGCACATCAACGCGAGCGGATTGTATTTGTTTAACCTTGATGCGGACAACTATATCACTCCGAAAGAGGTCGATTTTTTGCTCAAGGAGTGTATATTCAGTTCTGTCGTCCATGGTTGGAGCGGAATATACCCTGACGGTTCGCATGGAAGAATCGGACTGGGCGCGTACGAATTTTCACAATTGAACGGCTATAACGAGCGTTTGGAAGCGGTCGGTTACGAAGATACCGATCTTCTGATGAGATGCAGTATTCAGTTCAAAAAAAAAATCAAGCGTTTGTCGCCGGAAAAACGCGCGATACAAAACTCCGTTTCGGAAAGAATAGCCAATACGAAATGGGCGAAACAGTGCTCTAGTGAAAAAGATGCGCAGAAAGTCGTAGATATGCTAGATGAAAAAAATGCCAAGTACGCTGCTAGTTACACGGAGAATTATTCATTGCTTTTTAAGCAAGAGAAGATGGGCGTTGATGCGGTAAAGGTAACGTCAGCCAATGTCGTAGCCTTTGCTGAATATTGACCAACCCCGACAGATGTGTTCTTTGTGGGCGTTTTACTTTATCCGCGCATTTGCTAACCAATGAAAAATATTCTTATTCTTTGTAGCAGTCATTCCCCCTTGCCGGCGCTATGTTTTCCGCCGGATGGTCCACCGTGCGAAAATTTCTTATCGTATTGAAAATATGCGATAATGCAGAGCTTTTATAAGCATTGATTGGGAACACAATGGGTTTATTGATTTCAGACGCATGGGCGCAGCAGCCGGCCGCGGGGTCGTCGTCGGGGCCGGGCATTGAACTGCTTGTGATGATTGGAATATTTTTTTTAATCATGTACTTTCTGGTCATTCGCCCGCAGAGTAAACGGAGCAAAGAACACAAAGCATTGCTTGTATCCTTGTCGAAAGGGGATGAGGTCATTACTAACGGAGGGCTGCTCGGGAAGGTTGCTCGAATTCATGAGTCTTTGATTGATCTTGAGATACACAAAGATGTGATCGTCAAAGTGCAAAAACAATCCATCTCGTCGGTGATTCCGAAGGGGACGATAAGCAATAGCAGTTAAGGGCGACAGCCGCTAATTTCCAAATGCAAAATCATTATCCTTGGTGGAAATATCTGCTGATCGGCACGGTGCTTGTTGCGTCGATTATTTACGCTTTACCGAATGTTTATCCCGAAGTCCCCGCGGTGCAAGTCTCGCACGAGAAACATGCGCTGACCTCGGCTGATCATAAGGAGATCATTGATATTCTGACGCGAGCGAATTTGGTGGATGCCGCAAACCTTGCCGTTGAAGCAAGTTCTGCCGGCAGCTTATTGATTCATTTGCAAGATACGCAGACTCAGTTGCGTGCGGTTGAGGCGTTGAAACAAGCTTTGTCCGATCGCTACGTGGTCGCGTTCAACCTTGCGTCAAAAACTCCCGCTTGGCTGAAACGGCTTGGCGCGCAACCAATGAATCTAGGTTTGGATTTGCGCGGAGGGGTATATTTTTTGCTGTCCGTTGACAGTGACGCCGCACTGGCAAAAGCGTTGGATCGCTACCAAGACGAATTGAAGGCTTACTTCCGCGAAGAAAAAATTCGTTATCGCGATAGTCAGGTGGAAAATAAAATGCTGGCGATAGAATTTATCAACCCGGAACATAAACAACAGGCGCTACGGTTTATACAAAAACGTTTGCCGGGTGTGTTTGAATTTGAACCGGAAACTTCAATTCAGGATCGCTTATTGTTGGTTTTATCCGAGCGGACAATCAAAGAAACTTTTGATTTTGCGGTTCAGCAAAATATCATTACATTGCGCAAACGTGTGAACGAGCTGGGCGTTGCCGAACCGGTCGTTACGCGGCGCGGACGCGAACGGATCGTTGTGCAGCTGCCCGGCGTACAAGATACCGCGCAAGCGAAGGAAATTCTCGGAGCGACTGCGACGCTTGAATTTCGGCTGGTTGATGAGACTGCGAATGCTGAGCGCGCCCGACGTACCGGCCACGCGCCTTATAAAACCGAGTTGTATTTTACCCGCGAGGGTGAACCGGTCGTACTGAAGCGCGATGTAATGTTGACCGGTGAATATATTATCGACGCCGCTTCCGGGATTGACGGCAACACCGGCAGTCCGGCAGTTTTTATTACCCTTGACGGCAAAGGGGCGCAGATTTTCTCTCGAGTTACTGCTCGGAACGTCAAAAATCTAATGGCTGTGGTATTTATTGAAAATAAGATTGAGACGTTTCGCGACGCAGAGGGTGTCTTACAAAAAAAGCGCCGTACGATTGAGGAAGTCATCAGTGTCGCGCGCATTCAAGAGCGGTTAAGCAAGCGTTTTCAAATTACCGGTTTGGACAGTTCGACCGAAGCGCGCAAGCTGGCATTGTTATTGCGTGCCGGCGCTTTGGCGGCGCCGCTGGAGATTATTGAAGAACGCACCATCGGCCCGAGTCTGGGACAAGCGAATATCGATCAAGGGCAACGTTCGATTGTTCTCGGCTTTTTATTGGTGGTAGTTTTCATCGGAATTTATTATCGCTTATTCGGGTTGATCGCCGATCTTGCATTGGTATTAAATATCTTTTTAATTGTTGCGGCGATGTCTTTGATCCCGGGAGCGACTTTGACCCTGCCGGGAATTGTCGGAATTGTATTGACGGTGGGTATGGCGGTCGATGCCAATGTGCTTATTTTTGAACGGATCCGCGAAGAGGTCGATAGCGGCAATACGCATCGTGCGAGTATCGCGTTGGGCTATCAGCGGGCGCTTTCAACCATCGCCGATGCCAACGTAACCACTTTAATCGCCGCATTGGTATTATTTGTTTTTGGCACCGGTCCGATAAAAGGATTCGCTGTTACGTTATCGATCGGAATTATTAGCTCGATGTTTACCGCAATTATGGGCACCCGCGCGGTCGTGAATTTGATTTACGGTCGTAAAAAAGACTCGGCGCTTGCGATTTGATCAAAAGGAAAGGAACGATGCGTTTTATTCGCGACACGAAAATTCAATTCATGCGGTATCGTCGGCTTTACGCCGGAATTTCATTGACGTTGTTTATTATTTCAATTGCATTGATCAGTTTGCGCGGACTGAATTTCGGAGTGGATTTTACCGGCGGTATTGTTGTTGAGCTCGGTTATCCCGAAACCGTCGAACTTGAGCAGATTCGCAATCGCTTGAGTATTGCCGGATTTGAAGAATTTGAAGCGCAACATTTCGGCAGCGGCAAAGACGTCGTTGTGCGTTTGGCGCCGGACGATACGCGCCGACAGTCTGATCTAAGCGATTTTATGTTGCGGGAATTGCGCCATGACGAACCGGCGGTGCAGCTGCGGCGGGTCGAATTTGTCGGACCGAAGGTGGGTGAAGAATTGCGTGAAGACGGAGGACTAGCTTTATTATACGCCCTGATCGGGATTCTGGTGTATGTCGCGTTTCGTTTTGAATATCGCTTTGCTTTCGGCGCGGTCATTGCCTTAGTGCACGATGTCGTCTTGACTTTGGGATTCTTCTCATTAACGGCGATCAATTTTGATTTAAGTGTGCTGGCGGCGATGCTTGCCGTGATCGGTTATTCGTTGAACGACACGATTGTGGTGTACGATAGAATCCGCGAGAACTTCTTGAAACAAAAAAAGGCGCTGCCGGAGAAGATCGTGAATTTATCGATTAATCGCACATTGGCACGTACGTTGATTACTTCGTTGACGACCCTGATGGTGTTGGTCGCATTGCTTGTTTTTGGCGGCGAGGGAATCGCGCCGTTTACGATTGCGATGATGGCGGGGGTTATTATCGGCACCTATTCTTCGATTTATATCGCCGGCGCGGCATTATTGATGTTCGGATTAAGCGGCAAAGATATGGCCGTCGTTAAAAAAGAAGGTGAGGAATTCGGTCGGGTATGACGCTTCGAGAAATCGACAATGCGATGACGCTTGCCAGCGGCATTTCCGCTTTTGAAAGCAAGCATTTTTCTCAGGCGCTGCGTTTATTGACGCCATTGGCGGAAAAGGGTGACAAGGACGCATTGTATCGTTGCGCGATTATGTATCAGAATGGTCTCGGCACGACAGTCAACGCCGCCAAAGCGCTTGCGTATATGCGCCAGTCCGCCGAACAAGGGCATCCGTGGGCGCAGCATGGGCTTGGTTTCATGTATCTTGAAGGCGATTGCGTTGAGCCGGACGGCGAACAAGCGGCGCATTGGTTTACGCTCGCCGCCGAGCAAGATTTAGTCGGCTCGCAAATGACGCTGGCATTGATGTATGAGGAAGGCAAGTCGGTTAAGAAAGATTCGGCGGCGGCAGCCTATTGGATGCGTAAGGCAAAACGACATTCGTAGCACTAGAAACAAAGAAGTTCACTCCGATGCGTCCGAGCCATCTTTTTGAAATTCTCAGCAAGGAATTTTCCGGGGCTGCCGAACGGCAGCATACGCCGGTGATGATTTGGGGTCCCCCAGGTGTCGGCAAATCGCAAATTGTCATGCAAGTCGGGGTGCGGTATCATTGTCCGGTATCGGATGTTCGTTTATCGCAAATGGAACCGAGCGATTTACGCGGCATCCCGTTTCGTTGCGGCGACGTGGTTGAGTGGGCGCCGCCTGCGATGCTGCCTAATGCCGAACGACACGGTGCGGCAGGCATTTTATTTTTGGATGAAATCACTTCGGCGGCGGCGAACGTTTCCACTGCCGCTTATCAACTAATTCTTGATCGTCGCTTGGGTAGTTATGCGGTCCCCGACGGATGGGCTATTTTTGCCGCGGGAAATCGTGAAGGCGATTGCGGGATTACTTATACGATGCCGTCGCCTTTGGCAAATCGGTTTTCGCATTTTGAAATAGACGTGCATCTTGACGATTGGGTCGTATGGGCGTTTGATTATGGAATTGACGAACGAATTATCAGTTTTCTAAGGTTCCGTTCCGGTCTCTTGTTCGATTTCGACTCGCAGCAAAACCCGGTCGCCTTTCCGCCCCCGCGTTCATGGGAGTTTGCCGACCGTGCGTTGCGCAAGTTTGGCGATCAGCCGGCATTTTTATTGTCCGCGCTCCAAGCCTGTGTCGGCAAAGCGTCCGGTATCGAATTGCCTGCTTTTATTGAAAATGCCGATAAGATGCCTGATTTGTCGGCAATTTTACCCGGTGCGGAAGTTGCGGTTCCCGAAGAGATAGATTTACAGTATGCGATTGCCAGCGCATTGGTCGGACAGATGATGCGAGTCAAGCGGCAGCTGTGCGGCATCAAAGCTTGTGGGCATATTTTGGATTATGCGCACCGCTTCTCGCATAAAGAAATGGCGGTGATGATGGTCGTTGATTTGTATCGTATTTTAGGGCAAGATTTGTTTGCGGTGCCGCAGTTCGTTCCTTGGGCGGATTCGGTTTCCGACTTAATGCTAAGCTAATGTCGTTCGGCGGAAAACAGCAAGATATATACGAGCGTTTGAGTGCGGCGCGCGCTCATCTGATTTTGGATTATCCTTTTCTCGGCGTGTTGGTATTGCGCCTCGATTGGCAAGAAGCGAACTGGTGCCGCACGACCGCAACCGATGCCGAGAAATTTTATTACAATTCGGAATATATTGATCGACTGAGCGATGAAGAAGTGCGGTTCGTATTTGCGCATGAATCGCTGCACTGTGCGTTGGGGCATTTTGCGAGACACGGTCACCGCATTGAGCGGCGATGGGATATTGCTTGCGATTATGCGGTGAACGGCATCTTGGTCAAAGAAGGATTGCCGCATCCGCGAGAGATACTTTTTGCCAAAATGTTTGACGACATGAGCGCCGAAGAAATTTATACGTGCTTGGATACGTTGACCGATGCACCCTTGCTTGATGAACACATCTGGGATAACGGTGACCCCGATTCCGATAAGCCGCCGCCGTTATCGCCGCAGTCTCGTTTCGAGCTTGAATTGCGCTGGCAAGAGCGCCTTGCCAGCGCCGCGCGGTACGCTAAGCAAGCCGGACGATTTAGCGCGACAATGGGGCGTTTAATCAACGCTTCCATCCGCCCAAGATTGCCGTGGCGACAGCTGCTTGCGCATCATTTGCATTTGACCGCGCGGGATAATTACGACTACTCGCGACCGAATAACCGCCGCGATGGTTCGGCGATTTTTCCGAGCCTGCGCAGTCACCAGAGCGACGTCGCCGCCGCCGTGGATGTCAGCGGTTCGATTCACGATTGCGAAATGCAAGAATTTTTATCTGAGATTAGTGCGATTAAATCGTTTATTCGCGCGCGTATCACTCTGCTGGCATGCGATAATCGCCTTGCCGACGGCGCACCGTGGATTTATGCACCTTGGGAGGAAGTAACGCTGCCTGCGGCGGTGCGAGGCGGCGGCGGAACCAGTTTTAAACCGGTATTCGACTGGGTTGAAACGCGCGATGTGTTGCCCGACGTACTTATATATTTAACTGATGCGCAAGCGAAGTTTCCCCCTAGGTCACCGCCTTATCCGGTATTGTGGCTGGTGAAAGGCAAAGCAGAAGCGCCGTGGGGGCAGCGTATCCGCTTGAATTGACCGTATGCGCCGCCTCAGTCCGGAAGACGCTCTGCGTTTGAATGTGTTGCTTGCGAAAAATCTGCGCGCAATCCGTATTGACGAATCCGCAATGGCTGTTCTCGCTCTGCTGGATGAGGGTGAAGTCCGATTTCAACTGAATCCCACCGTCAAGGATGAAGCGTACCTTAAATATTTGCGCGCAGCGTTATCCGCACACGTATTGGGGTCGTCGGGCGCTTATCCGCTGTATCTAAAACGCTGGATGCGCAGCGGGCAAGCGCGCAATGAAGATCGCTTGAGAAAATTGTTGTTGCTGGGAGAACCTGAGGCGTTGGCAGCGGTCGTGTACGCCGAGAATTTAAGCAGTGAGTTGGCGCGTTATGCGTGGTGGGTCGAACCGAGCGCGGAGAATGCTCGACGGATGTTGGAATCGCAAGCGATTGCCGACAGCGATATGGGGCCGGCGCTGGCCGAATTTTTGATCGAGTTTTTGCCATTCGAAACGCATTCCTGCGATGTGATCGATTCGCTGCGTTTAGCGTTGTCTCATCATTCGGTTGCGGATGAAGTGTGCGATGATTTATGGAACAAAGGCAAGCGCAACAACGCATATTTGGTTGGTTTTTTACTTGCGATGCCGGATCGTTTGCCGATGGCGGGACAACCGCATCCGGATTTTTTCGCGATTAAATCAATCCTGAATTCAGTAGCAGAACGGCAGCCGACGGCGCGCTATTTATTAAAATTATTGTCGGCATCGGGACAGAAGTTTCTTTATACCGTTGCCGAAGCTTTACGTAGATCAAGCGACCAAAACACGCTGATTTACTTGCTTCAGGCGATTCGCCGTTACTTTGCGGAGTGGATGATTCACAGCGCGAATTATCGTGAAATTGAAGCGTTGCGCGCGGATAGCCGAGCCTTATCCTCCGATGCGTTAATGCCCGACGGCTTGGCGGATTTATTGCCGCAGTATCGCGAGCAAGTCGAAGCGATGATTGCGCTAGCATTGATCAACGTATCTTTACTTGACCCGGTATTCGGTTTGACCGATGCGATCGGCAGTGTGATGCGTAAGAAAATCGTGCCGATTACCGAGCCGATTTTCAATTAGCTTGCCACGCTCAATTCCGCTATTAAAACTTGAAATTTAAGTGCCGCTGCATCATTATAACATTGTGGTCTCAATGTCATTTGAGGTGCATGATGATCTTTTCCGCGAAGTTTTGCCGTTTCATCCGCATCGGTTGATTTCTTTGATTGCGGATGCGGTAATCGGTTACGAGCGGCAACAATCTTTGGGTTACTACCCGGCGCTTGAATATTTGTTTGCCGAAGGTGCGGTGGCCCGACAGTCAATTGATGTGTTTGAGACTATTTGCCGGTTTGTCGCTCAAGCCGCGACCGATACGATCATGCACAAGTTAAAAGCGGCATTTTCGCAAGTGCGGATTATCTCTTTGCACCATACCGCCTATAATATTCCGGCGGTACGGCCGACCGCGCAAGATGCGCATACCGCATTGGTGCGGCACTATCAACCGAGTCGATTGCAGATGAACTTGGAGTTGTCGCAGATACATAAGAGGCCGGTCGCGGACGGATATGAAAGCTTTGTTCGCTATTTGCTGCATCGCTGGTTAAGAGAATCGTTTGCCGATATAGAGCTTGCCGTCATCGGCGTCTACCTGAAATAACTATGGAATTTTTGCCGATATTTCTGAAATGTCATAACCGGCTTGCGGTCGTTATCGGCGGCAGCAGCGTCGCTTTGCGCAAAATTCGTCTGTTAAATCGTGCCGGTATGAGAATTAAAGTGGTTGCCCGCAGATGCTCCGACGCGTTATATCTGCTGAGCAAGCATCGGACGATTACTTTGCAGGAACGCGACTACCAAGAAACAGACATTGATAATGCTTTCTTTGTCATTGCGGCGACCGACGACTCGCGGTTGAATCTCGAAATCGGCGAACATTGCCGCAAGCGCAGCATCCTGTTTAACAATGTCGACGGAGTTGACGACAGCGATTTTATTTTTCCGACGACCATCCACCGCCCGCCGATGCAAATTGCCGTGACCACCGGCGGCGCATCGCCGCTGCTCGCCCGGTCCTTGGCCAAGCATTTGGCAAACTGCACCCCGAATAATTACAGCAAACTGGCCGCTTTGGTCGGAGACTACCGCGACCGAGTGAAGCAAACGTTCGCTGCGTCCGCCGAACGTAAATTATTTTGGGAAACAGTTTTGCGCAGTCGGGTCGCCGATTTGGTTTTTGAAAATCGGGTTGCTGCCGCCGAAGCATTGCTGCAAAAGATGCTGGAGCGGAAAATCGCCCGCCCCGAAGCGGTCGGCGAAGTGTATTTAGTCGGCGCCGGCCCCGGCGACCCCGATTTGCTGACGTTCAAAGCGCTGCGCCTGATGCAACAAGCCGACGTGGTGTTGTACGACCGTTTGGTTTCTCCGCCCATTCTTGAACTATTGCGTAGCGATGCGGAAAAAATTTATGTAGGCAAAGAACGCGGCAAGCATACGATTCCGCAAGAAGACATCAATCGCCTGCTTGTGAAATATGCGCGCAAAGGCTTCCGAGTGCTGCGTTTGAAAGGCGGCGACCCGTTAATTTTCGGCCGCGGCGGTGAAGAAATCAATCGTTTGGCGCAGGAGAACATCACGTTTCAAATTGTGCCCGGCATCACTGCTGCTTCAGGCTGCGCCGCGTATGCGGGGATTCCTCTGACACATCGTGATTATGCGCACTCGTGTATTTTTGCCGCAGGCCATTTACGCGACGGCAGCATTGATCTGAATTGGTCGGCGCTGATAGCCGATAAACAGACGATTGTTTTTTACATGGGATTGCAAGGTTTGGATCAGATTTGCGCTCAACTAGTCGCGCACGGTCTTGCTGCTGACACGCCGGCGGCGTTGATTGCCAAAGGTACGACTCAACAACAGCAAGTGGTCGTGAGTGCGGTTGCCGAACTTGCGGCGCAAGTGGGAATGCGAAGAGTCGTTCCGCCCACATTACTTATCATCGGCGACGTAGTGAAATGTCGCCAACGATTAAGTTGGTTTACGCCGCATAAGGAATGCCGTGCGTCCGTGAGGCACGATTGAACAAATGACAGAAGTTATCGTTTCTCCTTACCGTGCGACTCTTGACTTCGTAGGTTTTGTCTCGTAAGTGATTGATATTATGGCCTTCAGGATTCTCAAGGGCACTACATTACGGTGTTGTTTGTAGCCCTCCGCGCTCAGCTTCCCCCAGGGCGTGACTTGTCGGGAAGCGGGAACGGAGCTTCGTTCCATTTCAGGCCGACACTACGGTAGATCCTATTGGCGTCCGCACTCGCGCGGCTCGGCATCGCATACCGCTTCTGTGTGTCGGTACATACCAAGATGCTCAACTGCAAGGTGTCGAGCTCGCGCCGGATCCGTTCCGCGCTCATCGGGAAGCCCAGTGCCTTAAGCCGCCGGCGCAGCTGCTGCAAGCAGCAGAAGGCCATGTAGCAGATCGCAATGTGTGCCTGGATACGCCGCGGCTTCCAGTGAAAGATCGGGCGGATGCAAAGGTCATGCTTGTTGGTGCGAAAGCAATGTTCTACTTCCCACAACCGACGGTACTGCGACAGCAATTCCTTTGGCGCCATCTCCTCGTTGCCGTGTGCGATGATTGCGCGCAGGCCGTCCCAACGCGCCGCATCGGTCACCTTGGCCGCATCAATCTTAACCCGGCCCTTTGCGGGGAAGCTTAAGTAACAGGCATAGCCGCGCGCCACGAAACCTGCCGGGCGCTCGCTGCGTTGATACTTCCGGCGCAACTGTGACAATATGCGCTCCCGAACTTCTTGATCCTTGCGCGCGCGCCGGCGTGAATAGGTGACTATGATCCGCCGGCCTTCGTGGCGAATCATCCGGTAACGCAGGTCCTGCGTTTTGAGCCAGCCTTGATCGTCTGCTGCACTGAGCGCCTGCAGCTTGATCTTGGCCGGGGCCGACTTGAGACGATAGCCGAGCACATAGGCCAAGCCCTGCTCCTGCAGGAATGTCTGGTTCTCACGGCTCAGCATCGCCGCATCGGCCACTACTGTAAATACAGCACCCGGATGTCTCTGTTGCAGACTTGTCACTGCCTGCATCAAGGTTTTGCCCTCAAAGGTGTTGCCCGGCAACAGTGCGTAGTCCACCGGCAGACCGTCGCAGGTCGTCATCAGTGCCAGTAACACCTGGCAGCGGTGCGGCTTGCCGTCCTTACTATAACCTTTCGCGCGCAACGGGTCCTCTTGCTCGCTCTCGAAGTACAGGGTCGTGCAATCAAAGAAGAACACCTTGAGGGGCTGATCATACAACTTCTGTGCCGCCTGATGAGACTGTTCCCGGATGCGCGCAATCACCGCCTCTTCAAGGTGGTCCATAGTCTGGTAAACCCGGTCGAGATTGAGCGAAACGCCGCTTCGTTCGAGCTCGCACACCGTAGCGCGCTTGCTCTGCGGCTGCGCGATACGCGCCAGTACCAGCTCGCGCAGAATGCGGTTGGCTGCCGTACGCCGTGCACCCAACACCTGGTTCCAACCCAGGTGCGAATAAATCTGCGTGAACGCCTCGCGCACCCCAAGCATCAGCCGCATCTCCTCACGGCATTCGGCAAGATCTACCCCGAAGCGCGCCAGACGTGGTGCCAGCCGCGCCTCAGCTGCGAGGTCCGCGTACTGCTTCGGTGTGAACAGCGACTGTTGTGCTGTACCGGCTTGGCGCAGCTCTTCCAAGGTGACCTCGCCGAGCTTGCGCAAAGATGCAAGCTGCTCGGGACTGTCGGCAGTGCCGATATGCCGCACCACACGCTGACGGGGACCATCGGCAGTGCGCACGGAGCGCACAATCTGCAAGCGAGTGCGGCCGCGTTCGGGATCATATTTTTCACGCAAGTACATAGACCCGAATGATAACCTAAAATCCAAGTGAAAACAAGCCTGAGGGCACTACAATGGGGTTTTTCGGCAGCGTTCGGGTAACCCTATGATAATAAAGGATTTATTTTTTGCCCAAAGGTCAAAACCTACGAAGTCAAGAAGTTATCGTTTCTCCTTACCGTGCGACTGATTGAATGTCTGAAAACTAACAAACGCATCCGCCTGCCGTGCGCTTTTATAGAGTAAACCCCACTATCCCTGCCGGAACGAATGAGCCCGGCTACCGCATATTCAGAAACGTGGTCATGATTGCGGTCACAACCAAAACGGTTGAGATCGTTAAAGTAACGAACCAAGTCTTTCCCGAATCAATCCGGTTGTAGATATTCTGCACTTCCGAATCAATTTTGTCGTTGAGTCGCTGTTCTACCGAGTCAACTTTGTCTTCAAGCCGACCAATCCCAGATTTAAATTCAGCTTTGAGTTCTTGTTGTTGTTGGTAGATTGTCTCTAAAGTAATTTCCATGTTTATCCTCGGCAAACTAAAGCGCAAGCAACGCCGCCGACGGCAATTCCGCCCTGCGGGTCAAACATCATGAGGCGCCGACCCGTAAACCGCTATGAGCATCAATCGCCTCAAGCGCTCGCATGATTCGATTATAACGCAATAAGAATGGCATCCGTTCAGGATAACTTGTCAAATCCGACAAAAGCGCCTGATTTTCGGATTGACGGTGTCGTCTTAGAGAGGCTTGTGTCGTTGGAGAAAATCCGGTTGCGAAATCGGCGCATGCGACTTTCCGACATATCGTTCGCGCTTTTTTAGATGCCGAACGCTCAACCGGTTTCAATCTTAGCGGTGCCAAGTATCACTTCCTTGCGGCGCATGTTTTCCAACAAGTCCAAGCCGTTTTCGAGTGTCATTCGCGTTCGCGGCAAGCCAAGTTTTTTACTGATATTTTCTATCGACTGCCGACCGGTTTGCGCCGGTTTTTTCCCCAATTCCTCGCACAAAGCGGCGGTCGTATCGTTGATTAAAATAAAATGCACTTTACCGTCGCGCCTGCGGCATAGAATTAAATGAGTAGGCCTTATATTCGGCGTTTGCGGACGAGATTGCGGGCTGATTTGATGTACGCGCCAACGGTAAGTGAAACGCCAAGCGAGCGGAGATAAGAGCGGCGAGCGATCAAACAAGTCTCCGTTCGGGTCAACCCGTTGCCAATCAACTGTTTGATCGGCGACCGACAATGCGAACTCCGCCCACTCGTAGTGGGCCAATTCCACCAGAAAAGGCGGGTCATGTTCTTCCATTTTATGATGCCCGCTCAGATACTCGACAAAAGATTTTGGAATATCCGCGAAGTACGGCGAGTGACTGGTATAACCGGCGTAGAACGACCGCGCGAGACGCCGCCATTCTTTTTCAGTATAAAGTTTGTTTAATACCGGAAAAGTTTTTGTAATAAAGTTTACGATATTGTTAAAAAATAAGCGGCGATAGATTGCCAGCCGTCTCGGTTCCAGTCCCTTGGGTGGAGGATTGTTTTCCGGATCGCGCAGGTGTTCGGCAAGTTGCAGTTGTATTGTTTGAAAATCGCGCGGCATCAAGAAGCATGCCGCGGCGCCGTTGAATATCTTTGCTGATATCGATTGATCATGCGCAATTCTTTGAGCAAGTCGGCAAAAGGCGGGAAATTGAAATCCCGTTCCAGCAGTGTCGGGATGACCCCGAACCGTTTATATGTTTCATCCAACAGATCCCAAACCGGCGGGATGATGTCGCTACCGTGCGTATCGACAATTAAATCTTCGGCTTCGTCGCTATGCCCGGCGATATGGCAGTATGCGATACGGTCGGCAGATAAGGAATGCAGATATGCGATCGGATCAAAGTTGAAGTTCACCGAATTGACATAGACGTTGTTGACGTCTAAAAGCAGTTTGCAATCGGCGGATTCAAGCGTTTTATTGAGGAAATCAATTTCGGGCATTTCATTGCCGGGCGCAAGATAAGCCGATGTATTTTCGATCGCGATTTTACGTTCGAGAATATCCTGCGTCTGCCTGATGCGCGCGGCGACATAATCGACTGCATCGTCGGTAAACGGGACCGGCATCAAGTCGTAAAGATGGCCTGTTCCGGTGCAAGCACTGAGATGCTCGCTGTAATAACGTGCTTGATGCGTATCCAGAAAAATTTTAATCTGTTTCAGCAGCGATGTGTCCAGTGCAGTCGGCCCTCCCAAAGACAAAGACAAGCCGTGGCAGATGAGCGGATAATGCGCAACGAGCCGGTCAAAGCGTTCGCGGACCTTGCCGCCGATATTGATCCAGTTTTCAGGTGCGGCTTCCACAAAAGATACTTCTGCCGGACGGGTTTCCAATTCATTCAGCAAATCGCGCCGCAGACCGAGTCCGCCGCCGCTGACCGGATAGCGCCGCGCGGATTGATTCGGCGCTTGGTCGGCGGTGGGTGTCGATAATGGCGTTTCCGAATGCGGGCACATTATTATTTACGTACCGATTGAATCAAGTGATCCAGACTCAGTTTACCGGGGCCGCTGAATAGCAGGGGAATCATCATGATAAGATAGATGAGCGGTAGCTTAAACCCGTTGTCGCAAACGTTATACCCATTATTGGCATGTACCGCCGACCAAGCGACAAGGTCAAGGATAATCAAAGCCAGAACCCAAAACCGTGTGGTGAATCCTATGAGCAAAGCGATCGAGCCGATGATCTCGGTCCAAGTCGCGATAAACCAACTTATGCCGGTGGGGATGATGCTAAAAGGGAAAGGAAAGTCGTTGACGATTGACTCGAACCAATTGTCTCCGTGAAACTTCTTCATACCCGCTCCCCAGAACTCCCAAGCGATGAGTAAGCGAAGACCAAGCAACGATACCCACATGCCGACTGCGGGCAGTTTATTGTATGCGGCACACAAAATATTGATTGACATGAGTATGGACCTCCTGCAGCTATAATCTGTTTGAAATCTATTCTATACTGTTTTATACGAATGTGTTGTTCTATCGTTTACAAACCAGACGAGGTCGCTATGAATTCAAGACTTACCCAAACAATCTTTAACGTTTTTGCCGCTATGTTGCTCGTTGCATGTGCATCTACACAGATGACGGAGGAGACACCGGCAACCTTGAACGGAGGTTCACCCGCTGCCGCGGACGCAACGATTTATCCCGAAGGCGTTGCCGGCACCGTTGAAGATTTGTACGGCAACGACGCTGCCCTCGGCGAGAATAAGGTGTACCAAGATGCGATCGAGCAAAATCCGTCTTTGCGTTACAACATCATTTATTTCGATTTCAATCGTTCGGATATCAGTGCCCAAGGCGATGAGTTGATTCGTCAGCACGGCGAATATCTGAAAAAAAATTCGGATGTGTTCGCGATGCTGGAAGGACATGCGGATAAACGTGGGTCGGAAGGTTACAACCTTGCGCTCGGAGAACGACGCGCGCAAGCGGTGAAAGGGATTTTATTGTTTTACGGAGTTCCCGCCAATCAGCTGTCCACCATCAGCTTTGGCGAGGAAAAACCTGCGATATTCGGCAATAACGAAGCAGCATTTAGTAAAAACCGCCGGGTTGAAATTATTTACCAGTAGGTTCCGTCGCCGCCGGACAATGACGTCTTGATCCCCCGCGCACATATCAACGCTTTGGCAAACTGATCCGAAATATTCGCCGCCGAACGTTCGGCTTGAGCGTCTCAGCTGCGCCGCCGCGGCAAGATTTTGCGCATGATAATGCGGGACGATTGTTTACGGATTTGAATTGACTTGATGAGCGTTTAGGGGGTTTACAGTTGACGTTCATAAATATGGAGCCGCACGCTATGCACCGACCGCATACCGGTTTGGGTTGACAACGCCGTGCCGAATGTTATGGACTTATACATGGGGTAGTTTATGTCTTCGGAATCGGTTATGCTGAAAACATGAGCGCGATAGACCTATATAACTTGTTCCGCCGCATTCCGAATGCGACTGAGGCGGAAGCGCGCGCTGCCGCGGATACCGTTGCGCATACGGACGATGTTGCGACGAAAACGGATTTGGCCGAATTAGAAATGCGTTTGACTTGGCGAATGATTATTGTTGCCAGTGTTATTATCGGCACGGTCATCGGTGCGGTCGGTTTAATGTTTGCCTCTGCCGGTTTTTTCTCCGGACAATGATGTCTTGATCCCCCGCGCACATATCAACGCTTCGGCAGACTGATCCGAAATGCCTGCCGCCGAACGTTCGGCTTGAGCGTCTCAGCTGCGCCGCCGCGGCAAGGTTTTGCGTATGATAATGCGGGACGATTGCTTGCGGATTTGAATTGACTCGATGAGCGTTTAGGTAGGGGGTTTACAGTTAGTACTCGTAAATTATGGAGCCGCATGCTATGCACCGATCGCATACCGGATGTTGATTCCAAGCCGCCTTAAAGAATCCGCAATATATCGGACCCATACACAATGTCTTCGAAATCGGTTATACTGAAAACATGAGCACCACCGCACTTTACAAAGCATTGATTCAAGCTGGCGCTGCGGAAGCGCTCGCAGAAAAAGCTGTCGAAGACTTGGTTGATACGGATAAGTTCGTTACTAAAGACGACCTGAGCGAATTTGCAACCAAAGTGGATTTGGCGAAACTTGAATCTAAAATGGCAGAACTTAAAGTCGAATTGATTAAATGGATGGTGGCGCTAGCTGGAATCATCATCGGCGCAATGGGGCTCATGTTTGCCTCTGCCGGTTTTTTCTCCGGACAATGATGTCTTGATCCCCCGCGCACATATCAACGCTTCGGCAGACTGATCCGAAATGCCTGCCGCCGAACGTTCGGCTTGAGCGTCTCGCTCGCGCCGCCGCGGCAAGATTTTGCGCATGATAATGCGGGACGATTGCTTGCGGATTTGAATTGACTTGATGAGCGTTTAGGGGGTTTACAGTTAGTACTCGTAAATTATGGAGCCGCACGCTATGCACCGATCGCATACCGGATGTTGATTCCAAGCCGCCTTAAAGAATCCGCAATATATCGGACCCGTACACAATGTCTTCGGTCTTCGAAATCGGTTATTCTGAAGACATGAGCGCGATAGACCTATACAACTTGTTCCGTCGCATTCCGGATGCGACCGAGGCGGAAGCGCGCGTCGCCGCCGACACCATCGCGCATGTGGGCAATGTCGCAACCAAAGCGGATTTAAAAATGGAATTAGCCGAATTAGAAATGCGTTTGACTTGGCGAATGATTATTGTTGCCAGTGTTATTATCGGCACGGTCATCGGTGCGGTCGGTTTAATGTTTGCCTACGCCGGTTTTTTCTCCGCGCGATGACGTCTTGATCCCTCGTGCGCATGTCGGCGCCTTGCTTGCCCGATCCGAAATATTCGCTGCCGAACATTCGACTTGAGTGTCTCGGCTGTGCCGCTGCGGCAAGGTTTTGCGCATGATGATCATGATAATGCGGGACGATTGTTTGCGGATTTGAATCGACTCGATGAGCGTTTAGGGGGTTTACAGTTGGTACTCGTAAATTATGGAGCCGCACGCTATGCACCGACCGTATACCGGTTTGGGTTGACAACGCCGTGCCGAATGTTATGGACTTATACATGGGGTAGTTTATGTCTTCGGAATCGGTTATTCTGAAGACATGAGCGCGATAGACCTATACAACTTGTTCTGCCGCATTCCGGATGCGACCGAGGCGGAAGCGCACGCCGCCGCCGACACCATCGCGCATGCGGACGACGTCGCGACGAAAACGGATTTGGCCGAATTAGAAATGCGTTTGACTTGGCGGATAATTATTACTGTCGGCATTTTTAATTCTGTATTATTTCTAGCCTTAAGATTTACTAGTTAAGCTTTTATTTGTCGGAATTTATATTTGCCGCCGCCGGTTCGGCCTGAGCGTCTCAGCTGCGCCGCCGCGGCAAGATTTTGCGCATGATAATGCGGGACGATTGTTTACGGATTTGAATTAACTCGATGAGCGTTTTAGGGGGTTTACAGTTGACGTTCATAAATATGGAGCCGCACGCTATGCACCGACCGTATACCGGTTTGGGTTGATGACGCCGTGCCGAATGTTATGGACTTATACATGGGGTAGTTTATGTCTTCGCAATCGGTTATACTGAAAACATGAGCGCGATAGACCTATATAACTTGTTCCGCCGCATTCCGAATGCGACTGAGGCGGAAGCGCGCGTCGCCGCCGACACCATCGCGCATGCGGACGACGTCGTAACCAAAGCGGATTTAAAAATGGAATTAACCGAATTAGAAATGCGTTTGACTTGGCGGATAATTATTACTGTCGGCATTTTTAATTCTGTATTATTTCTAGCCTTAAGATTTACTAGTTAAGCTTTTATTTGTCTGACTTATTTTTGCCGCCGGTTTTTTCCCTGCACAATGACGTCTTGATCCCCCGTGCGCATGTTGGTGCCTTGCTTGACCGATCCGAAATGTCCGCCGCCGAACGTTCGGCTTGAGCGTCTCAGCTGCGCCGCCGCGGCAAGATTTTGCGCATGATAATGCGGGACGATTGTTTACGGATTTGAATTGACTCGATGAGCGTTTAGGGGGTTTACAGTTGGTACTCGTAAATTATGAAGCCGCACGCTATGCACCGACCGCGTGCCGGTTTGAGTCGGCAACTCCGTGCCGAATGTTATGGACTTATACATGGGGTAGTTTATGTCTTCGCAATCGGTTATACTGAAGACATGAGCGCGATAGACCTATACAACTTGTTCCGCCGCATTCCGGATGCGACCGAGGCGGAAGCGCGCGCCGCCGCCGACACCATCGCGCATACGGACGACGTCGTAACCAAAGGGGATTTGGCGAAACTTGAATCTAAAATAGCGGCTAAAATAGCCGAATTAGAAATGCGTTTGACTTGGCGGATAATTATTACTGTCGGCATTTTTAATTCTGTATTATTTCTAGCCTTAAGATTTACTAGTTAAGCTTTTATTTGTCGGAATTTATATTTGCCGCCGCCGGTTCGGCCTGAGCGTCTCAGCTGCGCCGCCGCGGCAAGGTTTTGCGCATGATAATGCGGGACGATTGTTTACGGATTTGAATTGACTCGATGAGCATTTAGGGGGTTTACAGTTGGTACTCGTAAGTTATGAAGCCGCACGCTATGCACCGTCCTCATGTCGGCAACGGACAGAAAGCACCGATCCGAATGTTACTGCCGAATGCTTCCCCGGAAGCTCTTCAAGAATCCCATTTAGGGTGGTATCGTACATCTTGTTGACTGACATTAAACACATGTGCTAAAGTCTGTAAAATAATTCGGATTCATAAACATTACTCATACTCATGCGAAAGCAAGGCCGATCGCACACAAAATTAAATTGCGAACGAAGTATTGGGTTCAATACCGGTGCTGATTTTTCAACATGAATGTAAGCGTGAACATAATGCCGTATATAATGGCAGTCGGCGGCGCCGAGAGTCGTTTGCAGAATGAGCGACTGCGAATGTTTTACTGCGCAAACGTCAAGCGGGCCCTTGAGCGTATTTTCGGCTTGGTGGGCATTGCGGTTTATTGACAAGATGTTGAAGTTTTGTTGCTCCCGAGCGTTGTCGCGCGCGCAAAGTTTTTCCTTCGGTTTGTGTCTGTTGGCCGTATTGATTGCTTCGGTCTATGCTGAACCTGCCCACGCTCAGACTGCGCCTGCAATCATTGACATCAATATCGTATCGCAACCGGCATCGAGGGACACCTACTTTTTCGACGAGATGATTGAAGTGGCGCTGATGTTCGACGAGACAGTGACTGTAACCGGCGTGCCGCTGACCGAGCTGAATATCGGCGGCCCGAGAACGGCGCGTTACGTTCGCGGCAGCGGCAGCGATACGCTGATATTCGCCTATACGGTTGAAGCGGACGTCTTTGACGATGACGGCATCGGTGTCACGCAAAACACGTTGGCGCAAGACGGCGATATAGACATGGGGCACCGCGGCGGAGCCGGGGTTGCCATTGTTTCTGCCGACGACACCCCGATTGACCTTTCCAATTCGGCGCGGGATTTTCCCGATGTCTTTGTGGACGGCGGTCCCTTTGTGTCAATCGTGTCGCCCCGAGCGCTTGTAACCGAGGGCGAATCTGCCGTGTTCACGGTGACGAGGATGGGGGATGTCAGCGCGGAGTTGACCGTAGAGCTCAGCCTGTCCGTACCCGATAATGATTTTAGCAGATTATTAGTTGCTGGCAGCTTGCCGAACATTGTGGAAGCGCCGGAGTTTACTTTTCTCGCCTCCGAAGCAAGCATGATGCTCAGCATTCCCATTCTCGACGACTCGATCGCTAACGCCAAGCCGTTCTCGATAACGATTTCCCTTACCCCCAGAGATAGATACATCGTTGATCCGGGTCAAGGCAGCGCCACGGTGCAGGTTGCCGACAACGACTTCCCTCCCGACGCGCCGCGGAATTTGAGATTCTCTCGCATTGATCCGCAGGTGTCTCAACAAGAAGGCGTTGATCTGTGGCTATTGGCATGGGACGCGCCTCTTTATTTCGGCAGCACGCCGTTGGAAACTTATCAGTTTCGCTACAGCAACGACGACGGAAGTACTTGGGACCCGGATTGGGACTACATTAGCGATGAGCTACCATTTGACATGGATCTCTTCGGGCCTGCCCCGCTACAACTTTTATCGGGTCTGGACATCGGCACGAGGTACACCTTTGAGGTACGTGCAGTCAATGCAGCGGGCAACGGCGCGAGTGCGCGGATTGTTGAGACGCCGACCGTGCCGACCGCGCCGACGGGCTTGCGGTTGAGGGGAATCCTTTTTGATATAGCGGAACTGATTTGGACCGCGCCTTTCGATGCCGGCACCGCGCCGATCAACCGTTACGAGTATCGCGTCAGCCGCGACGGCGGGACGACTTGGGGTCCGGATTGGACCGACGTCGGTGCCACGCTGGCGGTGGAAATAAATCTGAGCGAAGGTGAGAACACTTTCGAAGTGCGCGCGGTCAGCGCAGAGGGCGCCGGCGCAGTCGCGCGACTCACTCAGTCTTGGAGGAATGTGAGGCCTTTTATCGTGGCGCTTGACGTTCCCACCACCGTTGATGAAAGCGCCGAAGTGATATCTTTTAGTGTTTCCTTATCGGAAGGGAGTTTTCTCCCTGGTGTCTCCCCGCCGCGCGGTGCTATTACGCTCTTTTTCTCGACGAATGACGGCAGCGCGACTGCACCGGCGGACTATATTGCCTTGGATGCCGTGCCGCTTGTTTTTTTGCCCGAAGCGGTAGGCCATCAGGATAAAACACCGCAAGCGCAAAATCTTGAAATTCGCATCAGAGATGACCTCATTATCGAAGATGCGGAGACTTTTTCGTTGGTTGTCAGCGAGGTAGTGTTTTCGGACCCGCAGGATGTACTTGACGGGGACTCTGATGATCGCGCCGAAATAACCATTGAAGCGGATGCCGCTGTTTCCTCAACTTCTTTTTCGCTCGAGTTCAGCGAGGAGGAGATTGACGAAGGGGAAGTGATAGCGGTCACGGTGCGCAGCGAAAACGGCTTTAAAGAGGATCAAGTATTTACTCTTACGATTGATGCTCAGGACGCGGAGTTTCCGGGCGACTATACAGTGGCGGATGAAGGCGGCAATCTTCTGCAACCGCCGTTTTGGCTGACGCTTCCGGCGAGTGGGACGACGATGCCTACGGCGGGCGATTCGGTTCGAACTATGCTGAACCGCGCGGTAACGTTTTTCCTGACGTTCACGGACGATCCGGTATTTGAGGAAAGCAAACAGACGACATTGACCGTATCGCATGCCGAGATCGGTGTCCTCGGCGAAGCGACGTCGACAGTGGTGGACAACGACATAGTGCCGGGCGCGCCCGAGAACCTGACGGCGGTAGGGCACTCGGCCGGAGTATTTCTGGAGTGGGACGCGGCCACTGATCCGGGCACTGCGCCGATTGATCATTACGAATTTCGCATCAGCGACGACGACGGAATTACTTTTTTAAGCTGGTCTGGGTTTACGGTGCCCGGCTTTTTTGGGCGCCTAAATTTTCCCATCTTCGATCAGGAGATCCTCATAGAAGTGCGTGCGGTCAGCGCGGCGGGCGCCGGCGCAGCAGCGCGAACGACGGTGACACAGCGCAGCTCCCGGATGCTCTACCGTATGGCGTTTGATGCGCCCGCTTATACGGTGAATGAAGGTGAAGACACGGAGGTTCGGATTATTCTGAACTCTGAGAGTCCTGCTGTTACCAACGGCGAAATCATCGTGGCGGTATCGGCGCGCGCCGGCAGCGCAACTGCCGAAGATTATACTTTCGAGCAAACGGTAACTTTTCCTGCGGGAAGCGAGGTTAATGATTTCATGCTGATCTCGCTGACCGCCGTCGAAGATGCGTTCTTTGAAAGGGACGAGAGTTTTTCGCTGTTTATTTCCGACGTATCGGCGCCGCATTCCAATGATGAGGTTATAGTCGATAATATGGTTTTTAGCTTTAGCCCTAACCTCGAAGCGACAGTGACGATCATTGATGACGAGGAGAAGCCTTCTGTGCTTGTTACCCCCTCTTTCCCTAGCGGTGACAACAGCTTCAGAGAAGGGGTTGCGGGGATGTTTGCCATACAGTTAGAAGGCGATTTGCTTCCGCGGGATATAGAGGTTACGTTGGAGTTATCCGGGACGGCGACGTTCGGCGAAGATTACATACTGACAGATGCGACGACGGACGCCCTCTTGACGCCGCCGCCGGTACTCCGTTTACCGGCCGGCGAAAGATTTGCCGAGCCGATTCGTATAACGTTTATAGATGATGACATCGTCGAAGTGGGAGAAATACTTACGTATAAACCGACGACCAAGTCGGGCCCGGATTTCACGATTCTTGAGTCGTTTGGGGACAGTAGTTCTATAATTGATAACGATATCGGCGTCGCATTTGCGGCATCGACCGCTGAAGTCACCGTCGGCGCCTCGGTGGAGGCGCGGCTGATATTGCAAAACGAGGCTTCGTTACCGACGACAGCCGGCGTCGTTACGGTGCAATTGGAATCGTCGGAGTTTGAATTGGACCCGTCCGAGTTGACGCTCAGCCGCACGATGCCGCGCGCAACGTTTACAATCAGTGCGCCGCATGATATCGGTTTGCGCACCGGCGAGGTCAAGATCGCCGAGGTAATGTCGCCGGACGGATTCACCGTATCCCGATCCACAGCTCCGCTGATGGTGGAGACCGTCGCGCGCCGCTTCCGTTTGAGCTTTGACGGCGAGGATCAAACGGTGATGGCGGGCGGCACGACGACGATTGATGTGTCTTTGACCGGGATCGCAGTCGCGCCGTCGAGCACGCCGACGCTAGGCGCAGACGAGCGTTTGACGGTAGCGTTTTCTTACACGGGCGAGGGCGTCACGATTACGCCGTCTGAGCTAACGTTTACCGCCGGCGCACCGACGGCGCAGCTGCGTTTGGATGCAGCGTTTGATGTCGGCGGCACCACCGGCACGCTGACTGCGGCGCTTAGAGGTGCGCCGCCGGATGAGACGATCGCAACAGTCGAGTCGGCGGCATTGCCGGTGGAAATTGTCGGTCGCGAGTTTGCGCTGGAATCCACGTTCGACCGCTTGTCGCTGATCGCAAGCGGCGATTCGGCGACGATTGATGTATCTTTGGTCGGTATCAAGACACCGTTGGGTATGCCGATGCTGAGCGAAGACGAGCGTCTGACGGTGGAATTTTCCTACACCGGCAGGGGCGTGACGATTGAACCGCCGACAGCGACGTTCACTCGCGATCAGCGATCGGCGCAGCTGACTTTGACCGTGGCAATTAACGCGAACACCGGCACCTTGACTGCGAGGGCCATTGATTCGTCGGAGACGACAGTCACGCTTGCGCTGCCGATTGACATCGTGCCGACAGTCGGGATTTTTCCCTTTGGCGAAGGTCTTTTTCGTGTAGAGGACCTTGATTCCTTTTTCGATCTGCGGCGCACGGACAGTGCCGGGCAATTGGAAGTCATAGTGGAATTGGCCGGCGAGCAGCTGACGGGCGCTACGTCGCGCACCGTAGTCTTCGACGACGGTGTTACGCAGGAGACAGCAATTCGTATTGATGTTGAGCCAATTTCCGGATGGAATCTTGGCACGACGCTGACTGCGACGCTGTTGCCTAGCGAGGATTATACGATTGCGCCGACCGCGGCAAGCGTGCAGTTTCACGTGCTCAATAGTTCCGATGACCCCCCCGCGATGGTGATTCGTTTTACGACGACGCGCATCGAAGTCATTGAAGGCGAGAATTATATGCTCCGAGGCTTTCTCGAGACCGATCTTGATCAACGACCGTTAACCGCTATATTTGGAGATATTAATTTCGACGACGGTAGCGCAATGGCACCGAGCGATTATGATTACGGCGCGGCAATTTCTTTTGGCGGTACCCCAATAGACATACCCACTCGGGGTACCCGTCGTCGGGGTAACACCGAAGACGGATTCCGCTATCGAGATGAATTCACGGTTGAGAACACAGGGGACGATGTTGTGGTCAGATCGGTGGAAGATCCCAGTGTGGTTAGGCGGAATAATGCTATAGTCTCTTTTCTTGACTTCGAAGGCAACCCTAATAAAAAAGGGTTTCTTTCAACGGAAGATGATTTATTAGCAGAGGGGCCCGAAGATTTCATCCTAAGTTATGTCGCCCGGCATGATGACATAGTACGCGTCGAGAACGGAACGATAACGGTCATCATTATCGACAACGACTTCGGCGTGGTGTTCAAACTCCCGAACGGCGAGACGCCGGAGCGCGTGTTGTTGCATAGCAGCGCTTCGACCGAGGTCACGGTAGCACCGGCAGGAGAGAACCGATTGCAGGAAGGCGAGTCGATTGAAGCGCGTTTTCTGATGCCGTCGACGGAATCACAGCGCCCGACGACGCAGACCGTCACACTAACGGCAACGACGAGCGGAACTTTGACCGTCGGTCTTGCCGCGGACGTATTCAGCGGCGAAATCACTTTTATCGATGCGCAGTTGTTTGCCCCCCGCGCCGCGCCGCGCGCAGTCAATCTAGTTGCGCCGAACGCTCCCGCGTTGGCGCGCTTGCCGATCGAGGCCTTTCCGGTCGTATCGATTTCCGCGGCCAGATCTGAGATAAATGAATTAGACACCGGTCTCCGCCCTATTGTTTTCACGTTGCGCCGCAGCAGTGCGGATACGGCGACGGATCTGCGCGGCGTAACAGTACGGGTGTCGGAACCGGCGGATGAGCATCGCGTGCTGGCGGATGGCGACGCGGACGGATTCGTCACGTACACGCTGCGATTTGTCGGCGATGCGGCGACGACAGAGCTGCGTGTCGTCACTACCGGCCGGATGCAGGGTCAGTGGAATCCGCATACGCCGATCATCGCAGAGCTATTGCCCGGCGCGGACTATGACGTTTCGCCGACACGGGCGAGTGCGCGCACTTTGGTAAGGAATATAGATGATATCGCATCGATAGTTGCCCTCGAAGAAGACGCGATTGTCGTCCGCGAGGGCAGTGCCCCGGCGGTCTATGTGCTGATAGAAACGTTAAACGCCGGGCAACAACCGAATTCCTTGACTTTTCTGGCGGTTTCGGCGTTCCCCGGCAGCGCCGGTTCTCCTTCGGACTATGGGATTTTCTCTGATCTTGTTCCCTTTCCGATCGAAAGTTACATGCCGTTTGACGACGGCGCCGGACAAAAGTATCGCAGTAGGGTCAATGCGATTGCTCCCGACCGAAAGCCCCACGTAACCAAACGCGACGGCTTGGCGGAGGGCGACGAGGACTACGAATTTATCTTGGAGCTTTCCCCGGGGCAGGGTGGAAACGTGATGTTTGGGCGGGATAAGGTCAGGGTAACGATTATCGACAACGATTACGCGGCGGTGTTTACGGACCCGCGCACGCGAGAGGTATTTGCCGTGCCGCCGGATGCGATATTCAGGTCGCCTTCGGGCGAAAGGTTTGAGCATGGAGAGGTGCTCGCCGGTGCCACGAGGGAATTGGGTGTGATGTTGGTAGGACCGAATGAATTACGTTCAGGCGAGTCGATTGTAGCGCGTTTTCTGGTACCGTCGCCTGAGTCGTCCGCGCCGGTTGTGCAAGAAGTCACGTTCACGCAGGAGGCACCGAGCGCGATGCTTGAAGTCGGTGCGCCTTACAACGCTCCGTCGACCCTGAAAGTGTCCTTTTCGGATGCACGCTTGTTTACCGACGGCGACTTTACGGATAATGTCGCTTTGGTCGCGCCGGTCGCACCTGAGTTTAGGGACAATAATAGCGCAAACGGCGAAGTGCGCGCTTCGACTCCGGCGTTTTTGATATTGGATGTGATATTTGATCGCGAATTTATATTGACGTTCGAGCCGGAGCTTCAAGCGGTGGACGCAGGCGGTGCGGCGACGGTGTCGCTGTCTTTAAGCGGCAACGAGACATCGTTGGGTACTTCAATGCTCGGTGAAGACGAGCGTCTGACGGCTGAATTTTTCTATACGGGCGAAGGTGTTGCGGCGCAGCCGGTAACGTTTACGGCCGAGCGCACAACAGTAGAGGTGCGCTTGAACGCAGCACTGACCGCAACGGGCGGTGTGATAACGGCAGCGTTCGCCGATGCGAGTAGTATCACGGCAACGCCCGGCAGCGGCAAACTGGAAGTTGCGATCAATCCGGCGGTGGGAATTTTTGCCGCGCGTCCGCGCATTGACGAAGGCGACGACTTGGTGTTTGATTTGCAGCGCACGGATAGCGGCGATGAATTGGCAGTGATGGTGCGAGTGACCGAGCCGGCGGACGACAATCGTGTGTTGGTGTCCGATCCGACGGACTCGCCGACGGGTGAGAGTGCACATACGGTGAGCTTTGCTCAAGGCGCGATGACGGCGCAGTTGCGCATTGCCACGGTAGACGATGAGGTATGGGAAGCGCACGCGCCGGTCACTGCGACGTTGTTGCTGGAGAGCGACTACTTGATTGCGCCGGCGGCGTCTTCAACGACAGTGGAAGTATCGGACAACGACTTTGCGGCAACAACCGTTCGCCCGCAGCATGACGCTCAGGCGGCGCGCGAGATTGACGGCACCGTGGCGATTCCGATCATCATTGCGATGGATAATCCCGGCGAAGTCAATCATCGAGCATTGACACTATCGGTCGAGCCGGCAAGCGGGGAAGCGACTCTCGGAGCGGATTTTTCCGGCTTTATTGAGGAAATTGTCGTATGGCCGGCAGATTACACGCTGAGTGCCGACGGCAGGTATGAAGCGATTGTCGCGGCGAGCGTTGAAATTATCGATGATTTTCTGATTGAAGCGCGCGAGTCTTTTACAGTTGATATCCGTCTCTCGCCTGCGGATGCGCGGCTCAAGCTGACGGCGGCAGACAGCGTTGTAACGATCACGATTATCGACAACGATCAAGTCGTATTCGGCTTATCGCAGGATCAACCGATCGCTACAGGCGATGCGGCACGAGCGCTTGCTGTCGCTTCAACGCAAGTGTATGTGATGTTGCGCGATCCGAAGAGCATTGCGGCGCAACAAGAAGTGTTGGTCACACTGGATTCGGCAGAGTTCGGACTTGACAAGACGGAGCTTGTATTGACAGCGGCGCAGCCGAGCGCGGTATTTACCATTCATGTGCCTTACGCCGCCGCAACCGGCGAGATTACGGCGACGGCGGAGTTGTCCGGCGAAGAAGCAGTGATATTTCTCACTCCGTTGCCGGTGGAAGTGATCGAGCGTGAATTCACGCTGAGATTTGCCATGCTCGAACAGGCGGTCGCCGCCGGCGGTTCGACGCCGGTGTCGTTGATTTTGTTCGGCGAGCCGACAATGTTCGGCGATTCGATGCTGGGCGAGGGCGAGCAGCTGACGGTTGAGTTTTTCTATACGGGGCGGGGCGTTGCGGCAGAGCCGGTCGTATTCACTGCTGCGAGCATGTCGGTTGAAGCACACTTGAACGCAGCGCTTGACGCGACCGACGGCACGTTGATTGCCGCAGCAGCCGAGGCGACGAACGCGACGGTAACGTCAACGCGCGTCCCCGTTGATATTGTGACGCTTCCGCTGATATCGATTTCCGCCGCATCCGCCGTAGTCAACGAAGGCGAAGAGATTGTGTTGATGCTGACGCGTACCGTTTTGCCCGATGCGGAATTGACGGTGGATATGGAGATTACCGAAACAGGCGGCGATCGCATTGCCGCAGTTGACAAAAGGCGGCGAACAATCCCTTTTGCAGCAGATGAAAAGGAACGAATGGTGGCAGTGGCAACGCTGAGCGACCTGACGATTGACTTTGACAGTCTCGTTCGCGCGGCGTTGTTGCCTGGGGGCGTCTCCTATGCTGTCTCCTCGACGCGCGGCGCGACTGAAGTTACCGTTTCGGAGACAAATGAAGCCGAACTATCGTTGCTGATCGAACCGAACTCTGTCGTGGAAGGGGACGGGAGAGTTGTAACTTTAAGGGTCGGAATCGACAATAATGTAACTTTTGCCGCGGATCAAACGATTATGTTTGATTTCCGCGGCGGTAGCGCCGTCCGCCGGGACGACTTCCGTGTGAATAAAGATACTCTGACGTTGCGTGGCGGCGAGCGCGAATCGGTAGATTACATCACGATTACGGTTATCAACGACACTCAGATCGAGGGCACCGAGCGCATTGAGATCAAAGCGCTGCTGAACGGTGCGGAAGTCGCGCGCGGCAGCTTGGATATAGAAAACGACGACATGGCGATGTTGGTATTCGATAGGACCTCGATTGATGTGACGGAGGGAGACACGGCTATGTTTCGCGTGAACGTTCTGCCGATCGGGAATTGCACGATTCCGTACTTGGTTATCGTTGCGTTCGAATATGATGATTCAGGCGGTGTGCTGACCGGTAATCCCCCGGCCGAAGCGCGGCTTGCCCCCTGCGATAGATCGTTTTCGATTGATCTGCCGACTCACGACGACACGATCATCAGCGGCGACCGCAGCGTTACCGTAAACGCCATTTTTGAGGCGACCGAACAGGTACGGTTTGATCCGCCGCTGAGTCTGCCGATTACCGTGCGCGACGATGAATCGCTGGAAGTCGGAGTCACGTTTGTCACGCCGTCGAGCAACCCGCTCGACACGGCGCAGCCGCGTACGGCACAAGTGCTTGCCAACGGCGCAACCGATGTGCAAGTGAGGTTGTGGAATCCGCATTTACTCGAGGCCGATGATCGCGTCGAGGTCGGATTGACCGCGACCGAAGTTGCGCTGTTGCAAAGCGAGTTTGTGTTAACGCAGTCGGAGCCGAGCGCGATGTTAACGATTAGTGCGCCGTACGATGCACCTGCGTCCGGCGAAGTCGCGCTGAATGCCGAATTGGTGAAAGTGGACGGCACGCGCGAAGACATCACGTTTACTTCCTCCTCGTTGGCGGTGGAAGTCGTGGCGCGCGAGTTTACGCTGACGTTTGCCGAGGGCTCGGCGGGGATAGAAATATTCAGTGACGCGCCGCGTTTGATCGTGCCTGCGGGCGGCTCGCAACGGTTCGGTTTGTCTTTGACGCCGAAGGAAACGCCGTTGGGCGTTCCGATACTGGATGCGGCCGAGCGTTTGGCGGTTGATCTGGGCTATACGGAGGATGGGGTTACGGTGTCGCCGGTAACGTTTGACGCGAGTCGTATGACCGACGAGTCGCGCTTGAGCGCGACGACGGCGGCGAGGTCCGGGGAGATTACGGTGACATTGGTCGGCACTGCGTCCAACATAACAATCGAGACAATCGAGCCGCGTTTGGATGTTAGGATCTCATCCTATCTATGGATTTCTACGGCAACGCCTGAAGTGCAAGAGGGAGACGACGTCGTCTTTACGCTGCAGCGCGCGGACCGCGGCGGAAGTTTAATTCTGTTTGTAGAGGTATCGGAGCCGGCGGATAGCAACTCCGTATTTAATCCGAACGCCGAATTATCATTCAGCGTAATTTTAGCGGACGGCGAGATGATGACCGAGTTTCGTGTTCCCACGGCGGACGATGAGGCCTGGGAAGCGGATACGATCATTACTGCTGCGATGCCGGAGGCCGTCGTGGGTTTCATTACCCTTGTGCCGACGGCGTTGACAGCGACGGCGCTCGTGACGGACAATGACGTTCCCGATTTGACGGTCAGGTTTGCATCGCAAACCGGCAGCTTGATTCCGCCTGAGAATCTTTCGCCGGACGAAGGTGTCCTGATCCGGGTCGTTGAAGGCGATTCTTACGTTACCGGCAAAGTTCTTTCCGAGACGGCGCGCAATGAACGGCCGAATGGGAGTTTCGGAATGTTGCTTGTGACGACGGGTGAAGAAAGAACGGTGGTCGGCATTGACCTGGTTGATATTGATTTGACGTTCACGGTTGCGCCGGCAAGTTTCCGCGTGGTTGATACCGCAGGAGAGGAGCGATACCGCAGTTTAATTGATTTAAGCGCAGCAGGCGGAGATTTCCGTATTTTAGATGATTTCTTGGCGGAAGGCGACGAGACGTTCTTTTTGAATCTGGTTCAACCCCGTGATACACCCGCCGGCGTGGCTATCGGGAGTCCGGGTCATTTGGAGGTTGTGATCATTGACGACGACTACGGTGTGGTATTCGCGAATTCGCGCGGTGAGATACTTGAGCGCGCGCAAGTGCTAGCCAGCGCTGCGACGACCGAATTGACGGTGATGTTGAAAGACCCGGCGCGTCTGCGCGCAGGCGAGTTGATAGTCGCACGCTTTCTTGTTCCGTCGTCTGAGTCACCCGTGCCGGTCACAGAAGAAGTTACGTTCGCGCCGGCGGTGTTAGGCGCGACGCCAAGCGCAACGCTTGAAATCGGTGCGCCTTATGCCGTTGCTCCGGCGGCTGTTTCCTTTGTGGATGCAGATTTGCTTAGCGACGGCGTTTTGACGCGCGCTGTTTATTTGGTCGCACCGGTCGCTCCCGAGTTTCGCGACGGGAATGAAAACAACGGCGAAGTCTATACGTCAAGCCATGCGTTTTTACCGGTGGAAGCGGTTGCGCGCGAATTTGCGCTGGAATCCGCGGAAGAGCGCTTGTCGCTGATCGCCGGCGGCGTTTCGGAGTCGTTCGATTTGTCTCTGAGCCCAATCGAGACGCCGTTGGGTATTCCGACGCTGGGCGAAGACGAGGTTTTGACGGTGGCGTTCTCCTATACGGGCGAGGGCGTAACGATCAAACCGTCAACGACGACGTTCACTCAAGGTGACTCATTAGAGCTGATTTTTGTGGAAGCGGCGATTGACGCGACCACCGGCACCTTGACCGCGACGGTCATAGACACGCCGAACGCGGTGGTTGAGTTGGAGTTGCCGATTGACATCGTGCCGACGGTGGGGATTTTCACACGAATGAAATCCATTAAAGAACCAAGTGGGGATCTTGGAAGCCACGAGAGTTTCAGAGTACACCGCACAAACAGCGCCGGACGATTGGAAGTCAAAGTGGAGTTGGCCGGCAGGCAGCTGGTAGGCTCCACGCCTCGGACCGTGATTTTTGCCGACGGCGAGTCGGAGAAGGACGTTTTTGTAGAGTATGAGCCGATCATCGGATGGAATCCGGATACGACGCTGACTGCGACGCTGTTGCCTAGCGCGGATTATATGATTGCACCGACAGCGGCAAGAGCGGAAACTACCGTGTTGAATGTTGACTTTCCCGAGGCGGTTTGTGGCTTTGTGACGACGCGTATCGAAGTCATCGAGGGCGAGAATTACATGCCTATTATTTCCTGCACGACCGACCGTGACGAACGGCCACCCATTGGCGGTGTATTTGGCGTAATAATCGAAATAATCGCCGGTACCGCGCGGGACCCGGCAGACTACGATTATAATTCCGGGCACACCCCCTTTAATCTGTTCGATTTGAGTGCCTTAAATAGGGGGCTTTTCAGATTTCTTGATGAGAACAGATATAGATACGCAGGTCGATTCACGTTCAAGAATACGGGAAACATGATTGTATCCATATCGGAGAATACTGGGGAGTCGCTTTTTTCTACTGGTTCTACTCATCTCTCCTTTATTGAGGGAGATAATCTCGGAGAAGGGCTGTTCTCAACGAAAGACGATTTATTAGTGGAAGACAACGAGGATTTCAGCTTAAAACTCATCCTCATAGATAACGAGAGAGTTGGTGGACCCACACGTATCGAAAACGACACGTTAACAGTCATCATTATCGACAACGACAGCGTCGCCGGTGCGCCGGCGAACTTAGCCGCCGAGGCAGGCGATACGTACGCGGTCCTAAGTTGGGATACGCCTGCCGACCCCGGCACTTCACCGATCGAACGTTACGAATATCGCGCAAGCACCGACACCGCAACGATTGAGGATCAGAAATGGAGCATCGCCGGCGATGCGACGGGTCAGGTCAGGGCTCAAATCGTATCCGATTTAACCAATGATATGACATACATATTCCAAGTGCGCGCAGTCAGCGCGGTGGGCAACGGCACAACCGCAGAAGTCACAGCGGCGCCGAATGCCGATGCGGAAGCGGTATTCATCCTGACGTTTGACCCGAGCGAATATACGATCACTGAAAGAGACAGGCAAGTCACCCTAACGCTTAAACTGATCAGCGCCGGGCGTGTGCTGCTGCAGGACGATGTGACTGTGACTGTCTTGACACGAGACGGCAGCGCGACTCTTTCGGATTACACCCGCCTTAGCATTGGCAATATGGCAGGAGTTGTCTTTTCACCCGAAGCAGGCGTGACCGAATCGTCGCAAACGGTGACGGTTCAGATTACCACTGACATCATTTTTGAACCCGACGATGAGATCTTTTCGGTAGTTATTGACGCTGTAACGGCGGCAGATTCTGCCGATACGGTCGTGATTGATCGAGGCGAAGCGACGGTTACCATCGTTGATGGTGGCCGGATGCCGGTTTGGAGATTGGGAAGATTGCCGAGTTCTGTCGGTGAAAGCGCGAGTACCGTGTCGATTGTGATGCAGCGCACGATAGGTCATATTGACCGCGGGCATCCGCTGACGCTTGAGTTGGGAGGAACGGCGACATTCGGCGCCGACTACGTCATCACGGATATAGCGGGCAATCCGTTGGCGTTGCCGCTTACATTCAATGCGCCGCATCGCTTTGAAGAAAGAATACTTGAAGCCCGCCTGATAATAACGGACGATGCGGCGGTGGAGGGAGACGAGACGATTGAGATACATTTGAGCACGACCGACCCGAACGTCCTGTTAGGCAACAATACGATCCAAACAATCACGCTCGCCGACAACGATACCCTTGAGAGATTCACTATCGGCGAAAGGCAGACGACGACGGTGAGCCTCGTTACAGAGGGCTCGGAAGACCTGCGCTATGCAATCACCGGCGGTGCGGATCAAGCGTTGTTTGAAATTGATCCGGCGACAGGTGAGTTGAGTTTCACGGCGCCGGATTTTGAGAATCCGACGGACGTCGCCGGCACGGATCCGATCAATGCCGCGATGAACAACGAGTATGTCGTCACGGTAACGGCGATCGGACACACCGCTGCAGATCGGGCGGTGACGGCGGTGCGGGAGCTTACCTTTGTCGTAACGGATTTGGATGAGAGCCTGCCGCTCATCGAGATGACGGCGGTTAAAGCGCAAGTGGCGGAAGGCATGCCTGCGATGTTCAGATTAAGTCGGATAGCGCTGATGCATGTGCCGTTGACCGTCAATGTCAATGTGAGCCAAGAAGGTGAAGTGATCCGGAGCGAGGATTCGTATAGGCCTCCGACGAGTGTCATATTCGCCGCGAACGAGGCCGAGGCGATACTGATGGTCGAGACGGCTGCAGATGAAACGTTTGAATCGACCGGCACCGTCACCGCGCAAATAGAAGCAGGGAACGGCTATCTGCTGATTGATCCGGTGTTCGCCTCGGTCGAGGTCGCCGACGACGATCTGCCGGTTATCAGTTTTGCCGAAGAGACTACTTTCATAGTCGAAGAAAGAGGTAGGGTGGAAGTTGAACTGATGTTGAAGGATCAAGCAGGTGGAAAGACGATCGTGAGCGAGGAGACAATCACAGTGGATTATGTGACTGCGGACGGTACGGCGCTTGCGGGGGTGGACTATGAGGCTGCGAGCGGAACGCTGATATTCGCGCCGGGCGAGACAGAGAAAACAATTGTGATTCCGCTGATAGCCGATCCGTTCCTTGAGTCTTTGGAAACGTTCACCGTTCGTCTGAGCAATGCGAACAACGCGACGATTGATTCCGCCTCGCACATCGTACGCATCATTGATCGGGATGCAGCGGAAGTGCGCTTTGTCGCCGGCGAGACGACTGTGGATGAGGGCGCCTCAGCCGCCGAACTTACGCTAACTCTGAGCATAGAATTACCATTTTCTTGGACAATGAACTACCGGACTCAAGACGGCAGCGCGCTTGCGGGGTCGGACTATGTTGCCATGAGCGGAGCGCTGACGTTCGCTGCAGGCGAGACCGAGCAAACCATTACGATTCCGCTGCTTGACGACGCAGTCTATGAAAGGAATCAATCTTTCTCCGTTGTATTGAAGACGCTGCGAGACCAAGACAGAAGAGTCACAATACCCGAACTCGAAGCGACGGTCACTATCACCGATAACGAACCGGAGCCGGTCTGGGAGTTGTCAATTGACCCGCAGATCATCGCAGAAGGCGCATCGGCGGACATTATAGTGGAAATCACGAACGGGGTCGTACTTGAGAAGAATCAAGCGCTTGAGTTTACTTTCCGCGCAAGTGGGAGTCGAGGGCTACGTACGGGTTTGACGCTGGGGAATGAGTTTGACATAACGGGATTAGCGGAGAATGTGGTTCTGGCGTCGGGGCAGTCCTCATTAACTGCAACTGCCGCGATAGTTATACAGGAAGATGACGAAGTCGAGTTGACGGAAAGCGGCGTATACGCATTATCTTTCTTGGGTGTCGGAGAGTTGTTTTCTCTGTCCACTTTTGAAATTTTTGTCCTCGACAAGGATCGGGTCGCGTTTGCCGTATCGCCCGATCAACCCTTAGGCGAAGGTGACACGCTGCGGGTGCTTGCCGGCACATCGACACAGTTGTATGTGGTGATGCGGCCCTTAAATGTTTCGGAGGAGCTTATGGCGCTCCTATCGATACCGGACGATCGAGTGACGTTGAGGTCGGCGCAGTTTGAGCTCGATGCGACCGAGTTCACGCTGACGTCGGCGGCACCGAGCATGCCGTTTACCGTTAACGTGCCTTACGATGCCGCCACGACCGGCGAAGTGACCATCGAGGTTAGCACTGCGATCGGAGACGGGAGAGAAGGGACGCTGTCGCTTGAACCGTTGCCGGTGGAAGTGGTCGCACGTCCGTTTGCGCTGGAATTTTCAGTGGACGGCTTGTCGCTGATCGCCGGCGGCGTTTCGGAGTCGTTCGATTTGTCTCTGAGCGCAATCGAGACGCCGTTGGGTATTCCGATGCTGGGCGAAGACGAGGTTTTGACGGTGGCGTTCTCCTATACGGGCGAGGGCGTAATGATCGAACCGTCAACAGCGACGTTCGCTCAAGATGACTTATTCGAGCTGATTTTTATGGAAGCGGCGGTTGACGCGACCACCGGCACCTTGACCGCGACGGTCATAGACACGCCGAACGCGGTGGTTGAGTTGGAGTTGCCGATTGACATCGTGCCGACAGTGGGGATTTTTGTGGCGCCGCAGCGGATGGATCCCTTATTTTCTGGATCTGTCGGCGGCGAACTTGTTAGGGAAGCGTTTGGTCCTTTCTTTGAATTACGACGTACGGACAGCATCGGACGATTGGAAGTCATGGTGGCGCTGGCCGGTGAGCGATTGGGAGAGTCCGCAACGCGCACGGTCACTTTCGCCGACGGTGCGGCGGTAAAAGAGTTTCAGGTTGATACCGTTGAAATAGACGGATGGAATCCGGATACGACGCAGACTGCGACGCTGTTGCCTAGCGCGGATTATACGATTGCACCGATGGCGCAAAGCGCTGAAGTTACCGTGCGTGATGACGACTTGCCCGAGACGGTTTGCGGCTTTGCGACGACGCGCATTGAAGTCATCGAAGGTGAGAATTATAGGCTTAGAGTCTCCTGTGCGACAGTTCGCGACGAACAGCTAGCAGCATTATCAGAGAATGAATTTGTGATAATTGGGGACATAAGAGACGGCACCGCGACGGCGCCGGACGACTACGATTATAACCCTCAGATTACAACGTCCTTTGAGATCAGAGTAGTTGGACGGGGTTTCTCACGATCCCCTGACGGGAACGGCGGATACATATACAAAGGCACATTCATATTTGAGAACGTAGGCGAGGGTATCATTTTAGTTACGTTGGAGGAGGATAATACCGGCTTTTCTGACAGGATTTCCGGCAATATAATCAATGCCGTTGATGAAGATGGTTTGCCCACCAAGGGAGGATTCTTATCCACAGAAGACGATCTGTCGGCAGAGAAAAACGAGGATTTTATTCTAGAAAACTTAATATCTGATTCCCCTAGCCGACCCCTACGTATCGAAAACGACACGTTAACAGTCATCATTATTGACAACGATGCGGTCGCGTTTGCGCTATCGCCGGATCAACCGATCGGAGCAGGCGACACGGCGCAGGTACTTGCCGGTGCTTCGACAGAAGTGTATTTGGTGATGCAAACCCCGGACGGCATGCCGGCGGAGCAAAGCATTACCGTAACGTTGGAGTCGACGCAGTTCGAGCTCAGCGCGACCGAATTCACGCTGACGCCGACGATGTCGAGCGCCTTGTTTACCATTACCGCGCCTTACACTGCTCCTGCAATCGGCGAAGTGGTCATTACCTCCGAATTGGCCGACGAAGTCGCTACGTTGTCCGCTCCGCTGTCGGTGGAAACGGTCGCGCGCAAATTCACGCTGGCATTCGCCCCGGACAATCAAACACTGGACGTGGGCGGTTCGACAACGGTGGTATTGTCTCTGACTGCGAATGAGACACCGCTGGGTCTCTCGGCGCTGGGCGAAGACGAGCGTCTGAGCGTGGAGTTTTCCTATACGGAAGCGGGAATAATGACGCTGTCGCCGGTAATGTTCACCGCGCAGAACATGACGGCCGAAGTGCGTTTGGACGCGACGCTTGAGGCGAGGCCCGGCACGTTGACCGCGACAATCACCGCTGCCAACGCGACGATTGACCCCGCGACACTGACGGTCGGCGTCTTGCCCGAGATATCGATTTCACCTTCTCGTCTTACTGAACTTGAAAATGCCGGTCGCGGCGTTTTTACTTTGCGGCGCACCGGCGGCGGAGACGAAGTGTTGTCGGTGGACGTGACAGTGTCGCGACCGGATGTGCGGCTGCCGCTGCCGGAAGGGACGACGCGCACGGTGACCTTCGCCGACGGTGATATCTTTCTCACCGGTTTACGTCCCTATACCTTTGAAGTAACGACGCGCACGGTGGTTTTCGCCGCCGGCGAACCGACGGCGGAACTGCCGGTCCGTATTAGAGATAACGATGACCCCGAACCGGCGCAGTTTATAACCATAATGCTGTTGCCCGGCGCCGGCTATATCGTTTCGCCACCGGCAAGCAGCGCGGTTTTGAGCGTGTCTGATGACGATATCATCCCTCAAACTTTAAGTTTTGCGCAAACGGAGATAACAATCAATGAAGGCGAGGCTTACCCGATTACAATCTTTGCTGAGACCCTTGGTGACATACTGATTTTCGGATATCCAGGCATTCATATTCGCACGATGGACGGTAGCGCCGTAAGTCCGAGCGACTATTTCGGCTTAAACATCACCAGAAGTGGTGGGATCTTCTTTACGCTCTTCGCATCGGGATACATTTTATCCGACGACGGCAGCGGATACCGATTCCGAGGCACGTTTACGTTTGAGAACATATATGCCGGCGAGGGCAGCTGTGTTTTGTCGGCAACAGGTGCCGACGGGCAAACGGACGGTTTTGGTTTCTTTCCTCAGCAAGGGTGCAACCCTTCTCTTCTTGAGACTCTGCCGGGAGTACAGCGCGTGCTCACGACCGAAGACGATTTGTCGGCGGAAGGCAATGAGTTTTTCATCCTGGAATTATTGCCAAACAGAGGTAAAGCTATTACTGTCGGAGCCGCCAGCACGTTGAAAGTAACGATTATTGACAACGACGCAGCACCCGGCACACCGACGAACTTGGCGGCAGCGGTGGAGAGTCATCAACGGGTAGAGTTGAGCTGGGAAGCACCTGCCGACTCCGGCACTTCGCCGATCAATCGTTACGAGTATCGTGCGAGCAGCGACGGCGGAAAAGTCTGGGATCCGGATTGGACGCATGCTGCGGATGCGGCGACTCGGATGACGGTTCAAGCGGTGACAGACTTAACCGGCGGCACCGAGTATGTTTTTGAAGTGCGCGCAGTCAGCGCAGCAGGCGGCAGCGCACCGGCGCGAGTCACGGCGATGACGCCGGAAGAAGAGTTCCGTCTGTCGTTTGAGCGCAGCGCATATTCGGCGCGCGAGGATGACGGATTGGTAACCCTGATGCTCAAGATAACCGGCGGGCGTGCGCCGCGAGACGACATTACCTTCTTTGTCTCAACGCAAGACATCGGCGCGGTAGCCGTAGAAGATTATTTGCCGCCTCTTTTTGAGGAAGTCGTCGGGCCGCCGGGCTTTTTCTCACCGGTTTCCGCGGACGGCAGCGAAGTGTTGCGCGCGGTTTATATACCGATCGTGAATGATCGTCTCGGCGAAGGCAAGGAAACGTTTATGGCAGCGGTGTCCAGGGCGACGGCGACAGGCAGCGGCGATACGGTCGTGATTGATCGCAGCACGGCAATGGTAACCATCATCGACGATGATCCTCTGTCGGCATTGGATTTGTCGATTCGCCCGGCAAGCATAGCGGAAGGCGCATCGGCTGAGATCACGGTGAGCATCCGCGAGGAATTTCTATCGACGACAGAGCGGACGGTTACGTTGGAGTTTGCCGGCACGGCAACGCGCGGAGACGAGGCGGACTATACGTTATCGGTCAAAGGCGCGCCGTTGTTGCCGCCGTTTGAGTTGACTTTGGCGGCGGAGGCATCCGTGGTAACGGCGATGATTGCGACCTTGAACGATGCGGAAGCGGAGGCGGATGAGACGATTGAGGTGACTGCGAGCTATGCGGGCGATGCGGTCGTTCGAACGGTGACCATCGTTGATATCAGCGCCAACGTGGCGCCGGCATTCATCAGTGCAGCAAGTTTTGATGTCAACGAAGGGGAGACGGTAGTGGGCACGGTGACAGCTGCGGATGCGAACATAGAAGACGAGGTGATGTATTCGGTTACCGGCGGTGCGGATGGCACCCTGTTCACCATTGACCCGTCTTCGGGTGAGTTGAGTTTTGCCACCGCACCGAACTATGAGAATCCGGCGGATGCGGATACGGATAACGTTTATATGCTCATCGTGACGGCAATCGGCGGCACGGGTGTTCGGGCGTTGACGACGACGCAAGCGATTACGGTGATGGTGCTTGATGTGGCTACTACGATCACGGTTACGGCAGAGGAGCCGGCGGTAACAGAAGGCGAGCCTGCGGTGTTCGTGTTTGAGCGGACCGACTCGACGGATGCGCTGGCATTGACGGTGAACATTACGGTAGATGATCCCGACGGAGTGCTTGCGGCAGCGGCGCCTAATACGGTGACTTTTGCTGCCGATTCTGCGAGAACGGTGCTTAGCCTTGCCACCGTCATTGATGAGGCGTTTGGTGTCAGAACGGTGATGGTTACCGTGAACGACGGTGTGGATTATGAGGTCGGTATTGAGAATAGCGCCGAGGTGCGGGTGATTGACGTCAACGTGGCACCGGTATTCAGCAGTGCGGAAAGTTTTGAGGTCAACGAAGGACAGACGGCAATCGGCACGGTGACGGCTGCGGATGCGAACATAGAAGACGAGGTGATGTATTCGGTTACCGGCGGGGCGGATGATGCTCTGTTTGCAATTGACTCGTCTTCGGGCGAATTGAGTTTCGCCACCGCACCGGACTATGAGAATGCAGCGGATGCGGATACGGATAACGTTTATATGCTCATTGTGACGGCGGCCGGCGGCACGGACGTTCGGGCGTTGACAACAACGCAAGAGATTACGGTGACGGTGCTTGATGTGCCGACGACGATCACGATTACGGCAGACGAGCCGATGGTAACGGAAGGCGAGCCGGCGATGTTCACGTTCAGCCGGACCGACGCGACGGATGCGCTTGCATTGACGGTGAACATTACGGTAGATGATCCCGACGGGGTGCTTGCGGATGCGGCGCCTGGTATGGTGACTTTTGACGCCGGTTCTGCGAGAACGGTGCTTAGCCTTGCCACCATTGATGATACGCTTGAAGAAGATGACAGCGTAGTGACGGTTACCATCATAGACGGTGCGGGCTATAGGATCGGTATTGAGAACAGTGCTTCGGTGCGGGTTGTCGACAACGACGTTAACGTGGCGCCGGCATTCATCAGTGCAGCAAGTTTTGATGTCAACGAAGGGGAGACGGTAGTCGGCACGGTGACGGCTGCGGATGCGAACCCGCAAGACGAGGTAACGTATTCGGTTACCGGCGGTGCGGATGATGCCCTGTTTGATATCGACTCGTCTTCGGGCGAACTGAGCTTCACAACTGCACCGGACTATGAGAATCCGGCGGATGCGGATACGGATAACGTTTATATGCTCATCGTGACGGCGGCCGGCGGCACGGGTGCTCGGGCGTTGACGACGACGCAAGCGATTACGGTGACGGTGCTTGATGTGCCTACGACGATTACGATTACGGCGGCAGAGCCGACGGTCACGGAAGGCGAGCCGGCGATGTTCACGTTCAGCCGGACCGACGCGACGGATGCGCCTGCATTGACGGTGAACATTACGGTAGATGATCCCGACGGGGTGCTTGCGGCAGCGGCACCTGAAATGGTGACTTTTGACGCCGGTTCTGCGACAGCGGAGCTCAGTCTTGCCACCATTGATGATACGCTTGAAGAAGACGACAGCACGGTGACGGTTACCGTTGGTGTCGACGATACGGGTTTTTATGAAGTCGGTATTGAGAACAGTGCTTCGGTGCGGGTTGTCGACAACGACGTCAACGTGGCGCCGGCATTCACCAGTGCAGCAAGTTTTGCGGTCAACGAAGGGGAGACGGTAGTCGGCACGGTGACGGCTGCGGATGCGAACATAGAAGACGAGGTGATGTATTCGGTTACCGGCGACGGTGCGGATGATGCTCTGTTTGCAATTGACTCGTCTTCGGGCGAGTTGAGTTTCGCCACCGCACCGGACTATGAGAATCCGGCGGATGCGGATACGGATAACGTTTATATGCTCATCGTGACGGCGGCCGGCGGCACGGACGTTCGAGCGTTGACGACGACGCAAGCGATTACGGTGACGGTGCTTGATGTGGCTACGACGATCACGATTACGGCGGACGATGCAGAGGTCACGGAAGGCGAGCCGGCGGTGTTCACGTTCAGCCGGACCGACGCGACGGATGCGCCGGCATTGACAGTGAACATTACGGTAGATGATTCCGACGGGGTGCTTGCGGCAGCGGCACCTGAAATGGTGACTTTTGACGCCGATTCTGCGACAGCGGAGCTCAGTCTTGCCACCGACGACGATACGCTTGAAGAAGACGACAGCACGGTGACGGTTACCGTCATAGGCGATATGGATTATGCGGTCGGTATTGAGAATAGTGCCGAGGTGCGGGTTGTCGACAACGACGTCAACGTGGCGCCGGCATTCACCAGTGCAGCAAGTTTTGCGGTCAACGAAGGGGAGACGGTAGTCGGCACGGTGACGGCTGCGGATGCGAACATAGAAGACGAGGTGATGTATTCGGTTACCGGCGGGGCGGATGATGCTCTGTTTGCAATTGACTCGTCTTCAGGTGAATTGAGTTTCGTCACCGCGCCGGACTTTGAGAATGCGGCGGATGCGGATACGGATAACGTTTATATGCTCATCGTGACGGCAATCGGCGGCACGGACGCTCGAGCGTTGACGACGACGCAAGAGATTACGGTGACGGTGCTTGATGTGCCGACGACGGTCACGATTACGGCGGACAAAGCAGAGGTCACGGAAGGCGAGTCGGCGGTGTTTACATTCAGTCGGACCGACGCGACGGATGCGCCGGCATTGACGGTGAACATTACGGTAGATGATCCTGCCAGAGCGCTTGCGACTGCGCTGCCTGGTATGGCGACTTTTGACGCCGGTTCTGCGAGAACGGTGCTTAGCCTTGCCACCGTCATTGATGAGGCGTTTGGTGTCAGAACGGTGATGGTTACCGTGAACGACGGTGTGGGTTATGAGGTCGGTATTGAGAATAGCGCCGAGGTGCGGGTGATTGACGTCAACGTGGCACCGGTATTCAGCAGTGCGGAAAGTTTTGAGGTCAACGAAGGAGAGACGGTAGTCGGCACGGTGACGGCTGCGGATGCGAACATAGAGGACGAAGTGACGTATTCGATTACCAACGGCGCGGATCAAGATCAGTTTACTATTGATTCGTCTTCGGGCAAGTTGAGTTTTGTCACCGTACCGGACTATGAGAATCCGGTGGATGCGGATGATACGGATAACGTTTATATGCTCACCGTGACGGCAATCGGCGGCACGGACGCTCGGGCGTTGACGACGACGCAAGCGATTACGGTGACGGTGCTTGATGTGCCGACGACGATCACGATTACGGCGGAAGACCCGACGGTCACGGAAGGCGAGCCGGCGATGTTCACGTTCACCCGGACCGACGCGACGGATGCGCTGGCATTGACGGTGAACATTACGGTAGACGATTCCGGCGGAGTGCTTGCGGATGCGGCGCCTGATACGATTACTTTTGACGCCGATTCTGCGACAACGGTGCTCAACCTTGCCACCATTGATGATACGCTTGAAGAAGACGACAGCACGGTGACGGTTACCGTGAACGACGGTGTGGATTATGCGGTCGGTATTGAGAATAGTGCCGAGGTGCGGGTGAACGACAACGACGGGCCGTTAACGATCTCGTTCGTCACGACCGAGTATATGGTCAATGAAAGCGATAGAGAGGTAAGGTTCGAACTCAGACTGAGCGACGAAAGACCGCTGCGCGGCAATATAAACGTTGACTTAACGGCAAGCGACGGCAGCGCGGTCCTTCATGAGGATTATTCCCCGAGAGTTAGTGTTACTATCTATACTCCTATATCAGTTCTGATGAGAACTGTGCAGTATTTCATTATCGATGACGATGTCTTCGAAACCGAAGAATTCTTTTCGTTGAGGATTTCCGGTGTAACGACGTTTCATAGCGACGATGAGGTGGTGACCGGTCAGGGGCGCGTAGCGACGGTTACCATCATTGATGACGATTTGCCTCCTATCTGGAGTTTGGACATGTTGCCGAGTAGTGTCAGTGAAAGTAGGGACACAGTGGTGCCGATTGTGATGAGGCGGATGCATGATATTGACAGGGAATATCCGCTGACGCTTGAGTTGGGGGGGACGGCGACGTTCGGCGAAGACTACGTCATCACGGATATGCAGGACGGTCCGTTCGCGCTACCGCTTACATTCCCTGCGCCGTCAGATAGAACGGTCGTATTCGGCTTAGTGATAATGGACGACGCGGTGTTTGAGGGAGCCGAGACGATTGAGCTGCGATTAACTACGACGGACCCGGACGTTACGATAGGCAGCGATACGACTCAGACGATCACGCTCATTGACGACGATACGACGCCGGTATTGTCTCTGACGGTCGGTGCAACCGCAATCAATGAAGGCGCATTGACTGATATTGAAGTGGGAATCACGAACGAGTCGGTATATGCCGAAGATCAAACGATCACGTTAGAGTTTGCCGGCGATGCGATGCTTGAGGACGACTATACGGTAATGGTCGGAGATTCGCCGTTGTCGTCGCCGTATGAGTTGACTTTGCCGGCGGGGTTGTCTTCGGTAACCGCAACGATCATGGCGACAGACGACCGAGCGGACGAAGCGGATGAGACGATCACACTAACCGCGCGACATGGTACCGACACAATCGGCGAAGTTCAAACAGTCACGATCATCGACAACGATGATGCGCCGGTATTGTCCCTGTCGGTCGGCGCAACCGAAATCAATGAAGGCGCATCAACCGATGTTGTAGTAGAGATCACGAACGAATCGGTATTTGCCGAAGATCAAACGATCACATTAGAGTTTGCCGGCGAGGCGACGCCTGAGGACGACTATACGGTAATGGTCGGAGATTCGCTGTTGTCGTCGCCGTATGAGTTGACTTTGCCGGCGGGGTTGTCTTCGGTAAGCGCAACGATCATGGCGACAGACGACCGAGCGGACGAAGCGGATGAGACGATCACACTAACCGCGCGACATGGTGCCGACACAATCGGCGAAGTTCAAACAGTCACGATCATCGACAACGATGATGCGCCGGTATTGTCCCTGTCGGTCGGCGCAACCGAAATCAATGAAGGCGCATCGGTTGATATTACGCTAGAGATCACGAACGAATCGGTATTTGCCGAAGATCAAACGATCGCGTTAGAGTTTACCGGCGAGGCGACGCCTGAGGACGACTATACGGTAATGGTCGGAGATTCGCTGTTGTCGTCGCCGTATGAGTTGACTTTGCCGGCGGGGTTGTCTTCGGTAACCGCAACGATCATGGCGACAGACGACCGAGCGGACGAAGCGGATGAGACGATCACACTAACCGCGCGACATGGTGCCGACACAATCGGCGAAGTTCAAACAGTCACGATCATCGACAACGATGCGGTGCCGGAGTTGGATTTATCGGTGAGCGCGGTAACGATTGACGAAGGCGAATCAATTGATATTACGCTAGAGATCACGAACGAATCGGTATTTGCTGAGGATCAAACGATCACGTTAGAGTTTACCGGCACGGCAACGCCTGAAGACGACTATACGGTATCGGTTGACGGTTCGCCGTTGTCGTCGCCGTATGAGTTGACTTTGCTGGCGGGGGCCTCTTCGGTAACCGCGACGATAACGGTAACAGACGACACGGAAATTGAGGCGGATGAAGCGATCGAGATAACCGCATTGCATGGCGCCGATACAATCGGTAAAAAAACGCTCACGATCATCAGCGACGTCAGTCCGGTTGAACGCATTGCTGATTTGACGCCGGCAGTCCTCGGAAATTTCACTCCGGGCGCAGTGATTCCGTCCGAAATCGAGCGCTATATCGTCATTCCGGGCCAGCGTAACGACGGCGCGAGCATTGATGCGACTGCTTTGTTGGTCAGATTTAATCCTTCGTTGCGTGCTTGTATTGTCAATGATTCTGTGGCGAGCGAACCGTCGTATCAATTCGACTGCGATGTTTTGTCCGGGCCGTTGGCGGAAGACTCGACGGTTCAGGCGCCGGTATTCGGCAGCGTGTTGTATTGGGCCGATGTCAGAGACGACAATGGCCTGATTGTTCGGGCAACAAGCCAAAAGATTTATGTCGCGCCGCCGCTCGGATTCGCTTCCGGCTTGCAAGCGATTGCGTCTGATACCGCGTCGGCTGACGTGCTGTTATTAACGTCGGACGATGCCGATGTGCCGAGCTCAATCAATCTTGATTTTGAAGCGGGGGTTAGTCCGAGCGTTCCTTTTGAAGACGGGCGCGGCACGAGCACGGTAAACATTGGTACATTGTCGGCGGGAGACATTCTTCGGCTTACGGCAATCAACGGAGTTGCTTTTAGCGGCGCCGATTCTGATTTGAACGCGGTCACCGAAGCGATGCTCACCATGCACGAGCTATTTGCGTTGGGCAACAATGCGCTGAGATTGATTGAGGCAAAAGAGGCGGGTATCAATCCGATTGAGTCTGTGGACCCGGGACTGTCGGCGGAGTTGATTGTGTTTGATCAAGTGACGACGATTACGCTGACGAACGATTATATGGTTGATGTGTTCGTATATAGCACAGCGACGGCGATGTTTGAGTTGGCGGGCATGTCCGAAGATGCGGTAAGAGAATTGGTCATTGACTTGAGCGACAATGAGCTTAAGGCTGTTGACCGTGAAGGTGAAGAGCGGGTCATTTCGCTTGAAGATGCGGATTTCAGCCCGTACATTTTTCAAGTGATGATGTCGACGAATCAGGAAGTGACGGCAAGTATTCATGCGCTCGGCGATGTTGCGGATGAATTAGGCATGATTGATGCCGACTTGACGCTGGCAACGACGGGGACATTGCTGACCGGTTTTTACGCTTACAAGCAAGCGGATGAAGCGAGCGTCGGCGTAGCGCGTATCACAAGCAACGCGATTCTGAATCTTCCGCCGTTACCGGACGGTCGCGAAGTTGCGGAGGTAGAGAGCGGCGTGTTTGATTTCATCGCTGCCGATTTGACCGGCGGTGTTGCGACGGTCGTGGTTGAATTGTCCGCGGCGGCGCAGGAAGGGTCGCGTTACTACAAGTATCAACCGGATGACGGCTGGACAGAATTCAATACGAGTAGCAACGATAGGATTTACAGCGCGCCGGCGCCGTGTCCGAGTGCGCAAGCCAGCCGCGAGCCAGATGCGGGCGGCGGTCTGAGTGCCGACTATGCGTGGCGATTGGTCTCCGGCGGTGTTCGTGCAGACGATGAGTGTTTGCTGCTGGAAATTGAGGACGGTTCGGTCAATGACTCCGACGGGAGAGTCAACGGGATTATCTTTGATCCGGGCGCGTTGGTGCAGTTTGTCGCAAGAGTCGGCGGTGGCGGCGGTGCAGTCGGCTTGTGGTGGCTGCTTCTGTTCGTCGGTATCATTTTGGCGGCGATGGTCTTGAAGCGCCGGAATGTAAGACCGATTCGGCGATTGTTACCTCAAAGATTACGTTGAGGTTAAGATTGATCTGTCCGGTATGTATCCGGTGCACGGTTCAGGCCGGATAAAATAGGGAATTATGTAGCAAAATCCGTGAAAACTTGTAGATATTTGTTTTCTAACGAGATATAACAATCCGTAACAGTTAGGAGACGGATATGAACATGAAAGCAAACACCATCAGTATAGTTGAATTGCTACGAAAATTCCCGAACGATCAGGCTTGCATTGACTGGTTGGAGCAGGTTTGCTGGAATGGCGAGCCGGTTTGTCCGCACTGTGGCGGTGTTGAGAATATCAGCAAGCCACTGAGCAAGCCTAATACCTACTGGCACAAGGACTGCAAGAAGCAGTTTACCGTCACCACCAAGAGCATCATGCATGCTACAAAAACCCCATTGCAGAACTGGGTGGTGGCTATCTATTCCGTCATGACGGCCCGCAAAGGGGTGAGTGCCATGCAGTTGAGCAAGGAACTCGGGGGTGCAATATCGCACGGCGTGGTCTATGCTTCACCGCATCAGGGAAGCATGCTCCAACGGCGATTTCAAGCTGGATCGCATCGTCGAAGTTGATGAAACCTACATCGGCGGGAAGGAAAGAAACAAACACAAGAACAAAAAATTGAAATCAGGGCGGAGGGCCTGTTGGCAAGCAGGCAGTGATTGGCGCACGTGAGAGAGGCGGCAGCGTGAAAGCACAGGCAATTAGTAATACTGATGCTGAAACCCTGAAAGGCTTTGTGCATGGATACATCAAGCCAGAGTCTACTGTCTTTACTGACGATCACCGAGGCTATCTTGGCCTTGACGGGGTTTTCTACAACCATGATACCGTCAAGCATTCTGCCAAAGAGTATGTCAATGGAATGATCCATACGAACGGGATTGAATCCGTTTGGGCATTAATCAAGCGTGGGTACACCGGCACCTATCATCATTTCAGCATGAAGCATCTACAGCGATACGTAGATGGGTTCACATTCAGGTTGAATCAGGGAAACTGTGATATTGACACTATGGATCGCATGGATGCATTTGCCAAGGGGATTGGCGGTAAGCGGATTCCGTACAGGGAGTTGGTATCTTGAACCCCGTTCTTGCATGCAAGGACAATATTGCTTTTATGCAGGATTTGCCTGATGAGAGTTTCAAACTTATTGTTACGTCACCACCCTACAATCTTGGAAAAGAATACGAAGGCAAGGAACCGCTTGACACCTATTTAGCCCTGCAGGAGCGGGTAATTGGCGAGTGTGTGCGTCTACTTGATCAGCAAGGCTCTATTTGCCGGCAGGTAGGCAACTATGTAGAGAATGGGGGAATTATTCCGCTTGATACGTTGCTGTATCCAATTTTCAGGGCGAACAATCTAAAACTTCGCAACAGGATTATCTGGCATTTCTGGCATGGGCTTCATTGCTCCAAAAGACTTTCTGGTCGGTATGAAACTATTAACTGGTGGACTAAAGGTGATGATTACACATGGCATCTGGATGAAATTAGGGTGCCTCCAAAGTATCCTAAAAAACGATATTTCAAAGGCCCAAAAAAAGGACAATTATCATGCAATCCAAAAGGCAAAAAACCCAGTGATGTATGGATATTCCCGAATGTAAAAAACAACCACCCTGAAAAGACCATTCATCCGTGTCAGTTTCCGGTTGAACTGGTGGAAAGGCTGGTTTTGTCTATGACGAACTATGGGGATTCAGTTCTTGATCCGTACGTGGGGGTTGGTTCTTCTGTGGTTGCAGCACAGATGCATGGTAGGGTCGGGTATGGTTGTGATGTTGTAGAAGAATATTTAGAAATTGCCCGCCAGAGAGTTCAGGCATTAAGCAAGGGTGAACTTCAAGTACGCCCTATGGGGAAGCCTGTCTATAACCCAGCGTTGCCAAAAGGTGGTCATTAGTGCGGGTAGTTTCTACTTACTCTCATCTGAACGGAAAGGAATATTTGCTTGTTCATCATCCTGAAAGGTGGCAGGAAGTGAAAAATGTTATTTGTGCGGTTGATGCAGAAATTTGCAAGACCAAAGTATCTAAGGAGAAACGTAGAAAAGGAGAACTTTTATACTCACCAACTGATATGAACAAAGCCTTCAAGCGTGGTTTTGAGGCAAGAGGCTGGAAGCAAAGGAACAATACATTTTTGGGTTATGGATGACGAGAAATTGCTTCGTGGTATTTATGGGTTGCCCACTGAACAGCAAAAAGAGAAAATCACTGACTCTGGCAAAGAACCTCTTAGATCATATAATCAGACTGATTTTGTAAAAGACAGGATTGCCGTAGAAATCCAGTTTGGAAAATATGCTTTTGTCGCCCACGATCTATTTGTCAAACTCCTGAGTTTCTATGTTTCAGACATTATTGACGTAGGTATAGAAGTTTTGCCTATGAAAGAAATGGAAAAGGAAATGTCCAGCGGTGTACCTTATTATGAACGCGACTTACTGAATGTCATCAGGCAAGGCCGTGGAGTACCTGCTGTGCCTCTTGTACTCATAGGAGTAATGCCATGAAAAAACAAGGCTTCAATAAGAAATAGTTTGACAAGACCGAACGCGGGCCTGTGTCCGAGGATGAACTGGATACTGCCATGCGCCAGATTTTTACAGCCCCAGTATCCGAGGCCAAAAGTGAGAACCGCGAATCCACAAGAGAAGAACTGAACCAGAAGTGGAAACTGGTCAGAAAATAATCGGCTCCACGGATTTTGCTATATAATTCCCATAAAATACTTCTGCAGCAAGCTTTACCCGGTTTACTTCTTTCAGTTGAAAATTGAAGCGATGCGTTTATAGCCTGAAGAAAAAACCGGAAGCGGTAAACATGAGCCCCATTGCGGCGATAATAACACTGGCAATAATCATGTTCCATTGAAGCATCTCGGCTTTTAATTCGGCTAATCCGGCTTTTAAATCCGCTTTGGTTGCAAATTCTTTCAGATCGTCTTTGGTAACGAACTTGTCCGTGTCAACCAAGTCCCTTGACGGCTCTTTCGGCGAGCGCTTCCGTGGCGCCAGCCTGAATTAATGCTTTGTAAAGTGCGGTGGTACTCATGTTTTCATTATAGCCGATTCCGCCGCAGGTACCGGGCATCCTAAAGGAACAATACTTCTAAAATAAGCGAAGATGGCTCAAGGACTCTTACATTCAAGTGATATAAGAAGCGATTGTTGGTTATTGTGCGGACACCGCGCATTTGCACTCGTGGTCGCAAGGCACGATCACCCGGAGAAAAAACCGGCAGCGGTAAACATAAGTCCCATTGCAGAAATAATCAGTGCGGTCGCTGCGACAATCCATTTAATGAGTCGTATCTCTAATTCGGCCATTTTAGACTCAAGTTTTGTCAAATCCGCTTTGGTCGCGACATCATCCGTATGCGCCAAGTCCTCGGCGGCTCTTTCGGCGGTATCTTCAGAGGCGCCAGCCTGAATTAATGCTTTGTAAAGTGCGGTGGTACTCATGTTTTCATTATAGCCGATTCCGCCGCAGGTACCGGGCATCCTAAAGGAACAATACTTCTAAAATAAGCGAAGATGGCTCAAGGACTCTTACATTCAAGCGATATAAGAAGCGATTGTTGGTTATTGTGCGGACACCGAGCATTTGCACTCGTGGTCGCAAGGCACGATCACCCGGAGAAAAAACCGGCAGCGGTAAACATAAGTCCCATTGCAGAAATAATCAGTGCGGTCGCTGCGACAATCCATTTAATGAGTCGTATCTCAAGTTTTGCCAAATCCGCTTTGGTCGCGACATCATCCGTATGCGCCAAGTCCTCGACGGCTCTTTCGGCGGTATCTTCAGAGGCGCCAGCCTGAATCAATGCTTTGTAAAGTGCGGTGGTACTCATGTTTTCATTATAGCCGATTCCGCAGGCGCCGGGCATCCTAAAGGAACAATACTTCTAAAATAAGCGAAGATGACTCGGGGACTCTTGCGTTCAAGCGGCATACGCAAACAATGGGTAATATTTTTGAAAAGCCGTTGCCTCTGAGTATCCGGCGGATTTTTAGGAACCGGACAACGTGCCTCGCCGCTAAACGTTAGCCGGTAAATTTCAAGGCTAAAAACAACATGGAATTAAAGATGCCGACGGTAATAATCATCCGCCAAGTCAAGCGCATTTCCAATTCAACCATTTTAGATTCAATTTTTGTCAAACCGGCTTTGGTCGCGACATCATCCGTATGCACAAGCGTGTCGGCAACGGATTTAGCCTCGTCGCTGCTAACACTTGGAATCCTCTTTAGGACTTCGTATAGATCAATTGTGCTCATGTCTTCTTATAGCCGATTTCTCCGATTGCGCACTCGCAGCATGATTATCCGGAGAAAAAACCGGCAGCAGCAAACATCAAACCGACCGCACCAATGTTGATACCGATAGCAATCAATATCCGGGTAGTTAATTGGTCTCTTAATTCTGCCATTTTATCCATTATTTTAGATTCAAGTTTTGCCAAATCCGCTTTGGTCGCGACATCATCCGTATGCGCCAAGTCCTCGACGGCTCTTTCGGCGGTATCTTCAGAGACGCCAGCCTGAATCAATGCTTTGTAAAGTGCGGTGGTACTCATGTTTTTATTATAGCCGGTTCCGCAGGCGCCGGGCATCCTAAAGGAACAACACTTCTAAAATAAGCGAAGATGACTCGGGGACTCTCGCGTTCAAGCGGCATACGCAAACAATGGGTAATATTTTTGAAAAGCCGTTGCCTTTGAGTATCCGGCGGATTTTTAGGAACCGGACGACTTACCTCGCGCTAAACGTTAGCCAGTAAATTTCAGGGCTAAAAACAACATGGAATTAAAGATGCCGACGGTAATAATCATCCGCCAAGTCAAGCGCATTTCCAATTCAACTATTTTAGATTCAAGTTTTGCTATTTTAGATTCAAGTTTTGCCAAATCGGCTTTGGTTGCAAACTCGCTCAGACCGCTTTTAGTTGCGACATCATTCCGTATGCGCAAGCATGTCGGCAACGGATTTAGCCTCGTCGCTGCTAACATTTGGAATCCTCTTTAGGACTTCGTATAGATCAATTGTGCTCATGTTTTCATTATAGCCGATTCCTCCGACCGCATACTCGATGTCCGTAGGGCATGATTATCCGGGGAAAAAACCGGCGGCGGTAAACATGAGTCCCACTGCGGCGATAATGACGCCTGCAATAATAATCATCCGCCAAGTCAAGTGCATTTCTAATTCGGTCAAATCGGTTTTGGTTGCGACATCATCCGTATGCGCAAGCGTGTCGGCAACGGATTTAGCCTCGTCGCTACTAACATTTGGAATCCTCTTTAGGACTTCGTATAGATCAATTGTGCTCATGTTTTCATCATAGCCGATTCCTCCGACCGCATACTCGATGTCCGTAGGGCATGATTATCCGGAGAAAAAACCGGTGGCAGTAAACATCAAACCGACCGCACCAATGTTGATACCGATAGCAATCAGTATCCGGGCAGTTAATTGGTCTCTTAATTCTGCCATTTTGTTCATTATTTTAGATTCGAGTTTTGCCAAATTGAGGAAATTTCGGTCTTGCCGACAGATTACGCGCTGGGTTCCGACGGCAGGTATGAAGCGGTTGTCGCGGCGAGTGTTGGAATTATTGATGATTTTCTGATAGAAGCGCGCGAGTCTTTTACGGTTGGTATCCGTCTTTCGCCTGCGGATGAGCGTCTCAAACTGACGGTGGCGGCGGTGCGGTCGGCTTGTGGTGGTTGCTGCTGTTTGCTGGTATCTTTTTGGCGGTGATGATCTTGAAACGCCGGAATGCAAAACCGGCGCGGCGGTTGTCATCTCAAAGATTGCGTTAAAAGACCCAATCCTGCATTTTGATTTAAGGGCTCGCGAATCGTTGCTTCGGAAGCGAAAATTCGTTATTGATGAAGGAATATGCTATATTGTTTATATACAGCAAACGGGATTGTGCAATCTTATATTTCTACCGCTTGCATAAAACTTTTATCGCGAGCGTCAAACTTTAGGAGGTTTTATCAAAGGAGAGATTATGGAAACAACCCATTTGAAATTGTTTATCGCAAAAAATCTTTTGTAAGGGTCTGAATCGTTGAATGTATCGCGTCGTGCCATAGCATATTATTGCTTGGATCATGGCGTTCGGGTAGGGAGGTTATAATGGGCACTATTGACGGGCCGGGCCGAAGAATGTCTCCCGAGCTTGCGCCGAGCACGCCTGAAAAGGAAGCGATAGTCAAGGGTAAAGGTACTTTGAACGGGCGTGGTGTAAGTATGGTGTCAAGTTCGAGCAGTGATATCGGCGGTGTAGCGATCGCGTCATTATCTAGCCCGGTCAGGTCAGCGGATTTCTCTGGCAAGAGCACACGCCTTGATCAACGTGAAGTCGCTTTGGCAACAGCGCCTCAGTCTAAAAGAGATTACTTGAGATCTTCAAAGGAATACATGAGACAAAAGCAAATACAGATTTATAGCGAGGTTAGCGGTTTGTCCGACTCTGCTACTTGTGCCGCGCCGGGTGATGATAAGCTTGCGAGGTTGGGCAAAAAATATTTCAAACAGATTAAGGAAGCGGGAAACCGACAGCTACCGGAATACAGAAGCCTTAAAGCGCGAGCAATGCCGTTCCGAAGACACGATGCCTCTGCAAGAGAAGCGCTGGGCGCCATGAAGGAAATAAAACGGCCGGATATATCAAGTAAGCAACTGACGCTTGAATCATTGGATACCTTTTTAACCAATGCGAAATTAAGCAGGTTGTCTTATAACGGGCTTACGGCCCCGGTAAAGCCGGGGAAAACGCGGGAGTTGCCTGCCGGGTACGTTTTGGCGGACGATAGAGATATGCCCACTGAACTGCGTTTTTTTTATAATGATCAAAGCGGTCTGCTTAATCTTCCCAACGGTACCAGAGCGTTGCTTGTCAAGAAAGATGACGGTAGTACATTGACGGTAGCTTTTGCGGGCACTGATTTCAAGCCTAAGGGAAAGTCCGGCAGGACAGGTAGTATGAAAGCAGATGCCCTGCAATTCTCCGGTACATATTCATCGGAGTATGGTAGCGCTGTCGGTCTCGCAAAACGGTTACTGGATCATCCGGAATATCCGGAGCGTCGTCTGGAAGTAACCGGACACTCGCTCGGAGGAGCAATGGTACAGTTTGCGATCGCTGCAAATATTGATGGTAATCAAGAGCGTTTGCAGGGATATGGCTATAACCCCGCGGGATTAAAGCTTCCCTCTCTTGAAGCGCTAGGCGCGGATAACATAAGGATGTCAAAGGGAAAATTCATCGCAGTACGCGTGAAAGACGATCCTGTTTCAGCTTCAGGGGATATAAAATTAGCTGAAAAGATTAAAGGGAGGTCTTTGGGAGAAACGATTACATTGATGCCGGATCCGAATAAAAGGCATGTCCCGCTCGTAGGCACGCACGGTATGGATGCCGTCATTAATGCCCTAGAGGCAACAAAGGCGGCCCGCGTCTCGTCCGACGAGTCGGCATGAACGCCCGCTTGATTTGCCATGACTTTGCGGGCAGCGCATGAATGGGGAGGGAAGTTTTGCGAATTTCGGTGAAGCGCTAGCGTTAGAGTCGCAGCGGTTCCTCTGCGCTTTGATGCGGCGGTTGTTAAAAAACCGAAGTGCCGAGCTCTTGTATCGTCCGCAAAATTTCGCGATCGTCGGTTAACGTTTCCGCGATGCAGTGATTGACCGCTGTCGTCGGCGCGATACCCGAATAAATCAATTTTCCGGTATGCACCAGCAGTCTGGTGCTCGCGCCTTCGTCCAATCCGTTCCCTTTCAAATTGCGGGTCAATGCGGCGAATTTAATCAGTTGCTTTGCGGTTTTTTTGTCAATGCCGCTTTCGCGTCCGACAATTTCACATTCAATTTCAGCGGGCGGATAATTGAACTCTAAAGATACAAATCTTTGCCGAGTGCTTTGTTTTAAGTCCTTTAGCACGCTTTGGTATCCCGGATTGTATGAAACGGCGATACCGAATCCGTCGGCGGCGAGGATTATTTCACCCAACTTTTCGATCGGCAAAGTACGTCGTTCGTCGCAAATCGGGTGGAGAACGACAGTCGTGTCTTTGCGTGCTTCAACGATTTCGTCGAGGTAACACAGGCAACCGTTGCGTACGGCGCGGGTCAGAGGACCGTCCATCCATACTGTTTCTTCGTCTTTTAACAAGTAGCGTCCGACCAAGTCGGCGGCGGTCAAATCGTCATGGCAAGCGATGGCAATCAGCGGTTTTTTCAAACGCCATACAATGTGCTCCATAAAACGCGTTTTACCGCAGCCGGTCGGTCCTTTCAGCAGAACCGGCAGGCAATTTTCGTAAGCGGTTTCAAAAACGCTGATTTCTTCGCCGATCGGGCGATAATAAGGTTCCTGTTCAAAAATGTGTTCCTCTATTTTGGGTTTGTTTAAATTCATTTGTCTAATTTCCATGCGGGAAGTTTTTTTCTAATTTTGATATTACGCAGACGAACGTAGTCGGGCAGACCGTTCTTATATGGCGGTGGAGATTCACCTTGAATCAGCGGTTCGAGATAAGTTCGGCACCGCGCAGTGATATGAAATCCGTCTTGGGTGATGAAATAACGCGGCATTTTCTTTTCTTTGTTGGCAACTGATTTCAACGGTGTCGTTCCGATTGTCCAGCGGTAAGGTTTATTCGATTTACGCACAATAGTCGCCATGACATTGCGTTTGTTCTGCACGGCAAATTCAGCGGCGGCGCAACCTAAAGCGTAAGCTTGCTCAATATCTGTTTGAGCGGCGATGTGCCTTGCGGAACGTTGCAAGTAATCAGCGACCGCCCAATGGTATTTATAGCCCAGCGATTGCCGCACAATGCCGGCAATTGTCGGCGCGACCCCGCCTAATTGCTTGTGCCCGAAAGCATCGGCGGCGCCGGATTCGGCAAGAAAGCGTCCGGACTGATCGCGCACTCCTTCGGATGCCACCGTTACGCAATAACCGTAACGTTTAACGCATTCTTTGACGCGTGCTAAAAAATGTTCTTTTGCAAAAGGGATTTCAGGGAACAGGATAATATGCGGCGGATGCTCTTTTTTTGCAGCGGCAAGTCCGCTCGCGCCGACGATCCAGCCGGCATGCCTGCCCATTACTTCCAGTATGAAAACTTTAGTCGAGCTGTGGCACATAGACGACACGTCAAAACCGGCTTCTAGGGTGGATACGGCGACATATTTCGCGACCGAGCCGAAACCCGGACAGTTATCGGTCATCGGGAGATCATTGTCAACGGTTTTGGGAATACCGATGCAAGTAATCGGGAAGCCTAGTTGTTCACCGATGGCGGAAACTTTATATGTGGTATCTTGCGAGTCGCCGCCGCCGTTGTATAAAAAGTAGCCGATGTCGTGCGCTTTGAAAACTTCTATCAGGCGGATATACTCTGCGCGATTTTTTTCAAAATCCTGCAGGCGATAACGGCAAGATCCGTACGCCCCGGCCGGAGTATGAATCAGACGGGCAATATCGCTCAAACTTTCTTTGTTGGTATCGACTAAGTCCTCATTGAGCGCGCCGGTAATCCCATTGAGTCCGGCGATCACTTTACCGATTTTATCGCGGTGTTGTCGTGCTGTCTCAATGACCCCTGCGGCAGTGGCATTGATAACGGCGGTGACGCCGCCTGATTGTGCGTAAAAAAGGTTCCGCTTTTTTGCCACTATGATCGGTTTCGGTCAATTCGTTGTTAGGAGCATTCGATTGAGTCGGCATTTTAACGCGGAATATCGATTTTGCCTTTTTATGTTTGTTTTCGGTTGGCGCGCGTGTCATTTTGTCTGGTCGCCGCAAGCCCGTACATCCGTAATCGCAAAACAGCAAAGCTTGTCGTCGAATATGGGTTGATTTATCCCAAATGTCCAAAAATGAACGCGCACATCGAGTGCTTCAACCGCACCGTCCAAGAAGATTGTATCGATCATGCGGAAGACCTGCTATTCGCCGATACGGAAACATTCAATGACCGGTTATGAAACCGTTTTGTGTTTGTTGGTGTGTTATCAGCAAAGTGTCTGTCGTCCGTGACGAGACTTGGTTCTGTCAATGAGCGCCAGCCCCTATGTCCTTGTCGGGTCGTTCGCCGCTGAAAACCGATCGGTTTTCCGGGCGCGTCTCACCCTGCGCCGCCCTCATGCCGGCAACGGACAGAAAGCACCGATCCGAATGTTACTGCCGAACGCTTCCCTCGAAGCCCTTCAAGAATCCCATTTAGGGTGGCATCGTACACACCCGGAGTGCCAAATGTTATGGACCTATACATGAATTTGACAATTCGCGGCGGTTGATGGTATAACCTGTGCTTAAAGTACTTATACTATTTTGTTGCACTTCAAGCCGAAGAGGAGTTTAGTCATGAGTGGTATCGATCTTGATAGCGTGGGCAATTCCGTAACGTCGCAGATTGGTCAGGAAGAGGATAAGCTGACTAAAATGCTGGGTGATGTTGATGTGAGCGACCCCGTGAGCATGGTTAAAATGCAGATGGAATATTCACGTTATAATATGGAAGTGGGTTTTATGAGCAGTTTGGTCAAAGACATTAAAGATTCGATCGGCCAAATTCTTCAACGAATGTAGCATCGCGCACGCATTTAATTTTCTATCGACATGGAAATTTCTAAAGAAATACTGCGTCAGTCGGCGGCACTGGGGTTTGTCGCATGTCGTTGGTCGGCGATGCGCGATTTTGCTTTGGGCATTTTTCACGGCGTCAAGTCGACGGCTCCCGAGAACCCCGCTTGGATCATTGGGACAGCGATGGTTTATGCGAATTGTGACGATAACCCTGAAGCGGCATGTCAATTCATGTCAAAGGAGGGGATATCCGCGGAATCCGGCGACCTGATGGCACGTGCCTTTATGGGGCTTTTCCTGATTATGGCGAAGCGTATCGGCGAAAGCGAGAAGGTAATGCGGGCGGTGGTTGCCGATGGCGGTGACGCTGAAGCCTCACGCTTGGCTCAATCTGCATTAGATAATGAAATCGCCGCACGCTAGCCGGTATTTGTTCGTAAATCATTCCGAGCTTATGATGCAAGCATATCCTGCGCGATAATATGCCGATTGATTTTAGCCAAGTTCAGCAGAAGCTGATTGAAAAATTGCAATCGAAGTTTGCGGAAAAAATTCCCGAGTCAAACGAAGCAAACACGCAACCAGCGACAAAATTTCAGGAAATAATGTCCGCCGTTGAAAACAATGGGGCGGATATTTCCGCGCAACAGCAAAATACTACCGCAAAAGTTCCGCCGCTTGACGAATCTCAGGCTCTTTCGCCGGGTGATCGGATTCTGAATCATTTGGCATCCATGAGCAAGCAAGCGCACAGGATTGATCAAGTGATTGCAAAAGCCGGTGTGGAAGGAGGTGAAGCGGGCAATGTATTGCGCAGCCAGATCGAAGCGGCAAAAATTACCGCTACCGCCGGCACGGCAACCGATGCGGTCAACAAATATTCACAGAGTGCCGACACGCTGCTTAAGTCATAGTTTGCGGTTTTTTTCTACTGTCAAAGCGCGGCTGTTTGTGTTCGGATGCGTTTTCGTATCGTCCGACAATTCACTTCGTTTGCCGAAGATTGCCGCATGTGCCGTTTTGCTGTTGTGTTTGTTGAGCGGTTGCAAAGTGGAGCTTTACTCGCAGTTGGAGGAGCAAGAAGGTAACGAAATGCTTGCTTTGTTGCTTGGCCATCATATCAGCAGCGAGAAGCAGACTGAGAAAGATAATAGGGTGAGTTTGCATGTAGAGCGAAGCCAAATATCCGCGGCAGTTGATCTATTGCGTAAGAACGGCTATCCCGGAAAAAAATTTTTAACGATCGGAGATGTTTTCGATAAGGATAAGCTGATATCCACTCCGTTCGAGGACCGCACGCGTTATATTTATGGGTTGTCGCAGGAGATTGCCGAGACATTATCACAAGTGGACGGTGTGATGACGGCGCGGGTGCATGTGGTGTTGCCGGAGGAGAAACGTTCCGGAAATACGGTTAAGGCGTCCGCCGCAGTTTTTATCAAGCATAATCCGAACTACGATTTTGATGCCTATATTCCGCAAGTCAAATCGATTGTTTCCAGCGGGATTGCCGGTTTATCTTACAATGCCGTAAACGTCGCGCTGTTTCCAGCACAGCAAGAAGATACGGTACTGCTTGACCGGTCGCATCATCCCCAACCAATTTTGTTCATTGAAGTGGCGCCGCAGTCAGTACAGCGTTTCTACTTACTTTTGGCAAGCTTGGCATCTCTCATTGCGCTTTCGCTGACGGCCAATATTTATTTTTTGATGCGTAAAAGGCGTTTGTCTTCGTCGCCGGACAATCGTTCCGCCGCAAACAATTAAAACATGACTTCGGTTTGTGAACTGAATGTTTTGCCGCTGGAAAGGTTCCGTGAGCTGCTACAGTTTAATTTTCTTCCGACGCAAGATATTGATGACAGTTGGTGGCGGAGCGAGTGGCTGGCAGGAACGCTATTGAATCCCAAGCAATTCCCCGCCTGCGCTCAATTCCATCTATCGCGGTTCTTTTTACGCAAGAGGGGGTTGGCCGATCAGTTTGATTTTGATTTTTCCGCGGATGAAAAACAAATCGCATTGTTGCCGGGTAAGCGGCTAAAACGTCTGGTTTATTTAGCCGGTTTAACGTTGCAATCGCAGCGAATCGCGCACGTCATCCGCGGCAGTGATCGACAGGCGATTAAAAGTTCCGTCAGCGAAGAGGATTATTTTTTCGCGATTAAACGAGGCGCCTTTTTGCTAAAGGAAGCGCGATTCGAATCAACGGCACCGTTTGATAAGGGTGAGCGCTTCGATCGCTTGAATGAAGATTGTTATCGGTTGGGCGTGAATAATCTGGCAACGGTTATGCGCAAGTTTTCTCCGGCATTTGTCGGTCGTTTACAGTCGAAATTGCCCAAGACGATGGTTGAGGATTACTGGCAGGCGGCGGATTCCGATTGCGATGCTCATACGCGCTTGTTGTTGAGGCTGACAAAAGAGATTGATTAGCTATGGCGCGTTGGGCGATAAGAAAACTTGAGCAAATCTCTATCTCGCCTTTGAGTAAGATTATTAAAGCGGAGGATTATCAGCGTATGGTTGAAGGCAAGCAGATGATCGCTGAGATTAAACAGCAAGCGAAAGCGCTTTATAGGCAAGAAAAAGATGCGGCGTATCGAGCGGCTAAAGCACAGGCACGGCAATTGACCGGCAAGCAAATGCTTGATATGGCATCGGCGTCCATCGAATATTTGTCGCAAGTCGAGCAACGATTGACGAAAATTGTCGTTGAATCGGTGGAAAGAATTATCGGTGATTGGGAAGAGACCGATGCGGCGGTTCGAATGGTGAAGAATGCGTTGCACCAAGTGCGCAATGAAAGCCGCGTTACGTTGCGGGTATCTCCTGACCAAGCGCCGACAATGAAGCGGCAGATTGAAGCGATCACTGCGGCTTATCCCAATATTGAATTTGTGGACGTGGTTGCGGATCAAGCGATTGACGCCGGCGCCTGCCGTTTGGAGACCCCGTTGGGATCGATTGATACGAGCGTCAATTCTCAGATTGAAACCTTGAAGAAGGCTTTGGCGGAAAATTTTACCGGACCAACGGGATAATGCGGACGGCGTGACATGGTAAAATTGAAAGTGTTGATTGGCGAGTTTTCCAAACGGCATCATATTGAAAATTTAACCGCCGACGAGGAAGGAGTTTATACGATAACATTCGATGATCATATCGAAGTACGGTGTTTTGAAAAATTTGATTCGGTGTACTTCACTTCCGTGCTGGATACTTTGGATAAAGAACAAGCGCTCGGTTGGTTGCGGCGGTTATTAAACTATGCGTTCATGCGCATGAAGCACAGCGCCGTGACGCCCGCATTGGACGCGGATCATCGTGTGCTGTTGCATACTCGATTTGAGTTGAATGATTTAAATATTTATGAATTTGAAGAGGCGCTTGAGCGATATGTCAATGCGTTTGAAGAATACCGTCATTTCTTGTCGCGAACGCCGCAATCGCCTTTGTCGGCGAGCCAAACGATCTTAAAACCTTGACTGCGATATTTTAATGATGCGTGCCGGCTTTGATTACATTACGCAGACGCTTGAAAATACGGTCAGGAATATTGACTTGTTTGAAATGCGCGGACAGGTGCATGAAGTGACCGGTGCGTTAATCCGCGCCGCGGTGCCGGGCGTCAAAGTCGGTGAATTATGCTATTTACGGAATCTCGGCGAAAAACGGAAAATGATGGCGGAAGTGATCGGGTTTGAAAAAAAACTGACATTGCTGACTCCGATGGGCAATATGATCGGTGTATCCGATACCACTGAAGTGATTCCCACCGGCCGATCGCATGAAGTTCCGGTCGGGCCGGATATCTTAGGGAAGGTGTTGGATGGGTTGGGTTATCCTTTTGACGGCGGAGTTTTGGATAACGCCGCGGCTTATCCGGTGTATGCCGATCCTCCGAATCCGATGCAACGTCAAGTGATTGAACAGCCTTTGCCGTTGGGTTTACGCGTTTTTGACGGTTTGCTTACCTGCGGCGAAGGTCAGCGTATGGGAATCTTCGCTGCCGCGGGCGGCGGCAAAAGTACTTTGCTTTCCATGCTCATTCGCAACGCCGCCGCCGATGTGACGATATTGGCGTTGATCGGTGAGCGCGGCCGCGAGGTGCGAGAATTTATTGAACATGACATCGGCGCGGAAGGACTCAAGCAGTCGGTTATTGTTGTGGCAACCTCCGATCGTCCGGCGATGGAGCGTATGAAAGCCGCTTATGTCGCGACTACTATCGCCGAGTACTTCAGGGATCAAGGTAAGAAAGTGCTATTATTGATGGACTCGGTTACACGTTTCGCCAGAGCGCAGCGTGAAATTGGCCTTGCCGCCGGAGAACCGCCGACTCGACGCGGATTCCCTCCGTCGGTGTTTGCCGCCCTGCCGCGGTTGATGGAGCGTGCCGGACAGTCCGACAAAGGTTCCATCACTGCACTTTATACAGTACTGGTCGAAGGGGATGATATGACCGAACCGATTGCGGATGAAACCCGCTCTATTCTGGACGGGCACATTATTTTGTCGCGGCGGCTGGCGCAAGCCAATCATTATCCGGCGGTGGATGTCTTGGCAAGCGTTAGCCGCGTGATGAATAATATCGTGAACGATGAGCACAAGCGCATCGCCGGTAAAATTCGCGAGTTGCTCGCAAAATATCAGGAGATCGAATTATTGATTAAAATCGGCGAGTATAAGGAAGGGTCGGATATATTGGCGGACGAAGCGATTGCGAAGATCGGTAAAATCAATGAGTTTCTGAAGCAAGGTCTGTATGAAGCGACGGCGTTTGAAGATACGCTGCGACAAATGCAGGCGGTGGTCGACCGATAGATCGTATGCTCAACGACTTGCTGAAAATAAAGCGTTTGCGCGAGGAGGATGCCATTGCCGCGTTGGCAAAAGCACAAGCGTTTCTTGAACGACAGATTGTAACGCGCGATAAAAAATGCCGCGAAGAAGACGAATATAAAGTGTGGAGGCTGAGTGAAGAAGATCGGTTATACGATGAAATATACGGTAAAAACGTTGCACTGAAAACGCTCGAGGAATTGCGCGAACAGATTGGTTTGCTTCGGCAAAAAGAGCTTCAATTGCATGAGGCCTATTTGCAGGCGGAGAAAGATGTGGCGGCGGCTCAATCGGCATTGGAGGAAGCGCAACGGCGGCGGTTGGAAACCTATAAGGAAATGACGAAATATGAGGAGTATAATCAAATCATCGTTGATGAAGAGAAACGCGAGACGGAGCGTAAAGAGGAGATTGAACTTGAGGATTTTGCGTCAAGGAAATTATAACTATTTTAATCGGTGAATCTGTCGGAGAGGGCATAATGGAAAAAATCACTCAACATTCAAGTCATGTTCGCCAAGAACAGAAAGATTCCGCCGCGTCGAAAGTTGATGCGAATGCTTCTCTGCAAACGGCTAAACGACAGTTTTCTTCTTTGTTGAAAAAGCCTGCGCAAAAAGAGCGAGCACTGACTAAGAAAACCCAGCGGCATATTAACCACTGCTTAAATAGCGTGCAGAAGCGTCTGGACCGAGACTTTCAGACTGCGCCGGTACGCAATACCGACCGCCATGCCGCGGCAGAATCCGCCGCGGGTAGCGACATCGGCGAGCATATCGGCGAGCATAAAGAATCTCGTCGGCGCGATTCAGCCGCGGCGACCGCATCCGAATCGGCTTATATCGCGCCGGCAGCCTCGCCCTTGATGACTGAGACGAGTGCAGCATCGCAAGCGGTGCAGGATACGCATCCGATGACACACGACGTCGGTAAAATCGTACAGCAGATTGCTGAACGGGTACTAGTGACTTCACCCGATTCCAAAACGAATCCGGAGGTACGTATCCGGCTGAAATCGTCCTTTTTGGATGGAAGCAGCGTGCGGGTTTTTCGCGAGGGCGGAGAATTGAAAGTGATGTTCATGGCCAATACCAAAGATGCGGAAGCTTTTATTGCGCAACATAAGGGACAGATTGAACAAGCTTTGAGTGACCGTCTGAAAGATGAGCGGGTCCTGATTAGCGTTGAGATGCAGGGGGGGCGCGGCGCCGAAGGTGAGCATAATGAAGGCCGGTCGCGTCAGCGGTACGTCGAGATAGATGACGATTCCGAGCAGCGGTGAAAACTCGCCCCGGCTGACTCGAATAAAGTTACATCCGCAAATAAATGGACTGGCAGCCGCTGACTTATCATCGCTGTTCTTATGCGGAAGCGAATTTGGCGAATCAGCTTTTGTGCAAGGCTGGCGGCAATGTTCAGCTTGCGATAGATGGGCAGGTATATCACGTTCGCCTCGCCGCTTATAATCGCGGCTACCGTGCTGCTATGATTTTACGCTGCCGTATCGGCGACTGTATGCTATCGGTTTATTTGAGTGACTCTGCGTTGGACGCTTTGTTGGTGCACATCGTTCCGTCGTCCTCATTGAAGGCCTTGCCCGAAGATTTACAATTTGCTTTGTTGTCGGCAACGATATTTCCCTTGACGAATACGCTGAAAAAACAATTGGGCGCGATATTGACGTTAGAAGGATTCGAGTGGTCGGACGGTGCAACGGCAAATGGCTTATTCGTTCAAATTACATCGGCGCAAATCACTTCCGCGCAGACGATATTAGTTACCATTGATCGGCCTTTACCCGCACCGGTTGCCGATTGGCTGGGCGACGCCGGGCAAGCTCCGATCGCAAAGGATTACGCTTGGCTGACTTTGCCGGTCAATCTGGAACTTGGCCACGCCTCATTGACAGTATCCGATATTCAGTCTCTACAGTCTGGCGATATTGTGTTGTTGAGCACAAGTTACTTATCCGACGGGCGATTGCGTGTTAGTATAAGTAATCATTTTTCATGCCTAGCCCGAATTAGCGGCAACGATTTAATTGTTCAAACCCAATTGGAAAAAATAATGGAAGAAGAATCTAAAACTCCCGAGAATGCCGGTGAGGTATCGGATGCGGAAAGTTCCGGCGCCGTCGGCAACACCGTTACCGCAGAAGAGACCTCCGAAGCAACTGCGCCTAGGACCGGCATGCAAACATCGCCGGATATTTCAGATTTGCCGATGGATGTGCTCTTTGTCGCCGGACGCCTCAATATCACATTGAAAGAGTTGCAACGAATCCGGCCGGGTTACGTATTTGATTTAAAGAAAGATGCAAGCAAGGAAATTGAAATTCGTGTGAACGGGGCCGAAATTGCCAGCGGGGAGCTCGTTGAAGTGGATGATCGTGCGGGAGTGCGGGTTCTTGAATGCAAGTAGGCAAGTAGTCATCTGCAATGTCCGCTTCCACTCGAGGTGCCGGTCGTTCGCGGTTAGCCGCATGATAATAGTTCAATAAGCTGGTTCATTATGGAAGGCCTTTCCGATCCGGTTACTCTGATTCTCTTCCTCGGCGCCTTGGGCTTGCTTCCGTTTTTAGTGGTGATGGGGACTTCTTTCGTTAAATTGATTATTGTTTTTTCCCTCGTCAGAAACGCATTGGGCATTCAACAAATTCCGCCGAATATGGCGCTGCACGGACTGGCGCTGATTCTGACCTTTTATATTATGGCGCCGGTCGGATTGCAAAGCTATGAGAATATCACGAGTCAGGATTTCACCCTCGAGGACCGCGCCTCTTTGAAAAATGCATTCACCCGCGGGCTGGTGCCTTATCGCGAGTTTTTGAACAAGCATTCGAGTGACTCGGAACGAGCGTTTTTTATGGATACCGCAAAAGATTTATGGGCCGAAGAATATCATCAGGAGATTCGAGAAAATAATATTCTGATTTTGTTGCCGTCTTTTATTGTCGGAGAACTGACGGTTGCTTTTGAAATCGGGTTTCTGATTTATTTGCCGTTCATCGTGATTGATTTGATCGTGTCGAACATTTTGTTGGCAATGGGGATGATGATGTTATCGCCGATGACGATATCTTTGCCGTTCAAGCTATTGCTGTTTGTATTTCTTGACGGCTGGACACGATTGGTTCATGGTCTTATTTTGTCTTATCAATAACGATTGACTGCGGCGATGTCGGAAGCGGAAATCATTAATCATGCATCCGAAGCATTGATGTTGGTCTTATTTCTGTCTTTGCCGCCGATTTTGGTCGCGGCAGTGGTCGGGGTTTTAATCAGTTTGATTCAAGCGCTGACACAGATACAAGAACAAACGATTTCGTTTGTATTTAAGTTGATCGCGATTATTGTTATTTTGCTGGTTACGACCGGTTGGCTCGGTGCGGAGTTATTCAGTTATGCGGCAATCTCTTTTGACAAGATTGAGAATATTCGGTTCCGTTAATTTGCTTGGGTGACGCTAAAATGGATTATCTGTTGGACTTTTTCAAAGAAATTTTGCTGACCCTTGCATTAGGTTTGCCGCGGATTATCGGTGCAATGTCTGTGTTGTCTTTCATGGGGGCGCAAGTGATGGGTGGCGTGCTCGCTCGCAACGGGATCGCGGTCGCGCTTGTGTTGGTTGTTTATCCGTTGTTGGAACAGAACGTTCAATCGGCGGAGTTGGGCACTGTGATGATTATCGGAATCTCCGTCAAGGAATTGTTTATCGGGATGATCATCGGCTATTTCGTCACCGTTGTTTTTTGGGCGATTCAAGCGGTCGGATACTTTATCGATAACCAGCGAGGCGCGACGATGGCAAGTTCTTTCGATCCTTTGATCGGCGAGCAGTCTTCGCCGTTGGGTTTGTTTATGACTCAGTCGCTAGTGGCATTGTTTTTCGTGACGGGGATTTTTCTCGTTTTTTTGGACGGTATTTATGCGAGCTATAAAATTTGGCCGGTTACTTCCTTTTTTCCGCCGATCAATGCGGAGTTGATTGATTTTTTTCTCAAACAATTTATTTTAGTGGCTAAATTGGCAGTTATTATCGGCGGCCCGATTATTCTTACTATGTTTCTTACCGAGTTTGGTTTAGGTTTAATCGGCAGGTTTGCGCCGCAGTTGAACATTTTCTTTTTATCCATGCCGATTAAGAGCGCTGTTTCAAACTTTATCTTAATTCTTTTTTGGACGACTTTGATTCTTTATTTCGGAGATATACTGCATGATTTCAAAGACAATATTGACACTTTGCGCTTGATTTTCCAATGATATGAGCAACGCTTCCGATAAAACCGAACTACCGACGCCGAAACGGCTTCGCGATGCGCGGAAAAAAGGGCAGGTTGCCAAAAGCAAGGAAGTTTCCAGCGCGGCCGTGATTGTAAGTTTGATGCTATTCCTGTGGGTGGCAAGCGACTTTTACTTACATAGATTTGAAGAATTGTTCAATACTCCGATTTGGCTGGAAAGCGTGGCTTTTGAAACGGCTTTTGACGATATGGTCAAAGAGGTGATCGAGCTTGGTTTATTGATGATATTTCCGGTGGCTTGCATCGGATTGATCGCTGCGGTTTTGAGCAATTTCGCTCAAGTCGGAGTTTTATTTGCTCCCGAAGCGGTCAAACCCGACTTGAAAAAGCTCAACCCGGGCAAAGCGTTGAAAAATATTTTCTCTAAAAAGAATCTGATCGAATTGCTGAAATCGCTGTTCAAAATCGGATTTATGGCGTATTTAATCGGTCATATTATCTGGGTGAACACTCCGACAATCCTGCGGATCCCTTATTGCGGCATGGACTGCATTATGCCGATATTGGGGACTTTATTTTCCCAAGTGGTTATTTATGCGTCGGCCGCGTTTATTATCGTTGCCGGTGCGGATTATGTTTTTCAGAAATTCGAATATATTAAAGGCCTGAAAATGTCTAAAGATGAAATTAAGCGCGAGTACAAGGAAACTGAGGGCAGTCCGGAGATTAAAGGTCGCCGCCGTCAGCTTTTCACGGAAATTATCAATAGCCAGCAGGTGTCAAATGTAAAGAGATCAAGCGTTATCGTGAGCAATCCGACGCATATTGCGATCGGGCTTTATTATGATCAAGAAAAAACTCCGCTGCCGGTGGTAACATTAAAAGAACAGGGTCTCATCGCTCAGCGTATTATTGAAATTGCCGAACAGGAAGGCGTGCCGGTGATGCAGAATGTTCCGTTGGCGCATTCGTTGTCGGCGGAGGCCGACCTCAACGCGTATATCCCCGACAATTTGATTACTCCGGTCGCTGAAGTGCTGCGCGTGGTGCGCGATTTATAAGAGTTATTATTCTCGCAGGTAAAACGGCGAGCCGTTGCCGCGAATCGGCGGGACGATACTGTTTGGGCAAAACTTTTCTAGTTAAGTATAATATTATCACTTTGCAACCATCTCATCGGAGGTTCGTAACTATGACGGATTTAAACAATATACCCCCAGTTGATGTTTCTTCAACCCAGCGGGCGGCGTCCGCTTCCGAACAAGCGACAGCGGCCCCGCGTGCGCCCCAACCGCCGTATGATACCGCGGTGCGGTCTTCCGACGAAGGCATCGCTGTGCAACGAAACGCGCCGTCGCTCCCATCGCCGAGCCATATTGATGTTGATCAAGCCGATGCGGGATTGAGCGCGATTTCTCAGAATGTTACTCTTGATTTTTATGAGATCGCTCAAGTGTTGGTCAAGTTAAATCAGGAAGCGGAAAAAGCGTCGCGCGACCAAACGATTGCGGACATCCTAAGCGTTGCCGATGAAATGAATGAAGCGGCGGATGATATTCGCTCCGGTGCCGGTTTGGCGCTTGCCGGCGGCGTCATTTCAGGCGCCGGGCAAATTGTTTCCGGCGGTATTAGCGTTGCCGGCGGAGTGCAAAGCTTCAAGATTGCGTCTGAAGCAGCTCCTGCCACGGAAGAATCAAGTGCAAGCGAAGATGCGCAAGCAAAAACCACGTCCGAGACCACCGAAGAAGTGACTCAAACAAAGCTGACGGAAACGGAAGAAGAAACTTCAACGCGAGATACCGGCGAAACGGCTCAAGAAAATGCTGAAGAAACCGTTGATGATGTGACTGAAGATCTGACCTCAAGAAAAGCCGAACTGGATAAAATCGGACTTTCCAACCTCAAAGAACAGAATGCGACTTTCATCATATCGCAGAAAGCCAATAGTATTTCAATGAAGACGCAGGGCTACTCACAAATTACTATGGGTATTTCCCAAACGGTCGACTCCGGTTTTAAGTATGGTTCTGAGCAATTGAAAGCCGAGAGCAAGAAAGATGAAGCGCGCGCTGAAACATTGCGTTCGACATTGGAACGCGAACGGCAATATGCCGATTCATTGCATAAATCCGCTCAGGATATGAAACAGACTTTGAAAGATATGCAACAAAGTCAACATCAAACGACTTCGCAGATTATGCAATCACGTGTCTGATTTCGCATAGACCGGGATTTGAATCTGAGGTTTGAATAGTGAGCAATCCGATTGATGTGCCGGGCCAAGTTCATTCAAGCACTCTGCCGTCTCATCTGTCGGGACAATCGGCTTCGTTACGTGCAAACTTTCGCGGTGAAAGTATAACGCACTCCCGCGACCCGATCGCGGCCCTGCAGGATGCCGCCGAAGAATTGACGTTTGCGCATAGCGAGAAAGTTGAAAAAAAACTTGCCAAGCGCAAAATCAACAGCAAGGGCTTGGCGAAGAGCTTTGCTATGGAGCAAGCGGAAAAGTATCTGAGGCAAGTCCCCGATCTTGAGCGAAACAAAAAGCTTGACGACTTTGCCAAAGCCGTTCTTGAAAATAGCGCAGGAATGACGCCTGAAACTCTGCGTCAGAGGGCGCAACAGTTTTCCGGCGATGAAACGCACCAATTTCTTGCATTGTCTTATACGCATGAGAAAGCGAAGGAGGATAATGCTTCGCCGGAATTGATCGCATCGTTGGAACAAGCGATGACCGACCTGCAAGCAGAAGCGGGACCCGCGATTCAGGCCGGGTTGAATGTCTCCGTCGTCGCCGAAGATTTTTCCGCCAAAGGGATTGGGGATACTCAGCAGTTGCGCGATTTTTATCGCGACGTGGTGCTGGATTATGCGAGCGTGAATGATGCGTATAATCGGATTGTCGGAGAACACTCGGATGATAATTTTCTTGAAGCGGTTAGTTTCCTTCTTAAATCTCTGGCGGTTGATCTTGATGCCGGTAATCATTCCTTAGACAAAGTGAAGCTTAAACAGATTATGGATGATATGTATCAGCTTAAGCTGCTTAACAGCATGCATAGCCAATGTGAAGATTTGCTGGTGCGTGTGAGGCACAACTTCGACGCTGTTCCAGAGCGTATCGGAACGAACGATTTGATGAAAGAATTATTGGTGGTGCAGGATAAAGCTTGGCAAGGGGGAACTTTTTTTTCCGAATTACCGCATAAACTCGGTATTCTAAATAATACTGCGGAGATTTATTTTTTGCAAGGATTCAAGGAAATAACCCGTTTGATTCCGCTGAAGGTGTTTAATGACGATCAGATTAAACGCGAGCGATTATTGCAATCGGTGCAGCAAGCGTTGGATATTGCAATCGATAATGAGCCGGTAGACGGATGATGTGACCTACGAGTGGTGGAATGAAGCGCTTGTTGATTTTGGTCGCAGTTTGGGGTTTGAAAATTTTGTCGGCAGCGATTCCAAAGTACATAATTTCACCGTCGGCGATAATAAATATTGGCTTGATGTGGAGTGTTCCGCCGACGATGTGGTGTTGGCTGTTTTCAGGGAGATATCCGCTGTCGATCAAGTTGAAGTAAAATTGCGTTTGCTTTTGCGGCAGTGTAATTTTGATCGGTATTTGCCCTTTTTTGTACAGGTGGGTTTGAAAGGCAATAATGTCGCGGTGCTTGCGGTGCGTTTGAATCAATCGCAAGCGGGCGGAATGTTTCAGGCTTTTGAGCTGATGTGCAAACTCTATGCCGAAGCGGAACTATAAATTATGCGCGATTTAGACATTCGCATTGTGGAAGAAAAGGAGGATATCGTTGTTGTTCAACTCATCGGTAGCTTGGATTTTTCCAATGCGAGTCAGCTGCGGGATGTTGCGTCGGTTTTATATGAGAAAGGTTGCCGACGCATGATATTATCGTGCGAGTCCTTGCATTATATCAATAGCGCGGGTTTAAGAGTTTTGTTGGAAATCGCCCGTAAACTCAATACGCAAACATGCGCCGTCGGCTTGTCCTTGTGCGCGGTGAGCCGTTATGTGCGGGAAGTTTTGAATTTGTCCGGGCTTTTGCGCTGCGTTTTGTTATGCGATGATGTCGCGCAAGCTCGGCAAGCGCTGAATAAGGAGAATTGTTAAATGATCGTTTCGCTTGATACCGGTATTGAAAAGGTTTCTTACGTGAGTCATAGCGCTGAGTCGGAAAGCGATTTTCCACAAAGAAAAGTTTATCTGCCTATTAGCGCGTCGATTCCTTCGCATCTTGAAGAAGTGTTCAATCTGTACGCTAATGCGCGGGCGCTTGAAAACATGGTGACACCTAAAATATCGAATAAGTATGTGACGACACCTTCCGGTTACTCGCGATTGTTTGAGGAGATTGAAGCGATTGGCAACAACTATCTGCCGAAGAATGGCGCCGAGAGGCAAGCGGTGCAGGCGGCACAAGTTTTATTTGGCGTAATGAAGGAGAATTTTCAATCGTTCAATATCGGGCGCAGCACTTTAATTCAAGGATGAACAAAATGGCGGTGACGAGCGTTTCAGAGCCGACGGAAGAACATATTGATTGGTTGTTGATCTCGGCATACAATTATTTGCAACAGGATTTACCGGATCAAGCAGTAGTTTTACTTGAATTTTTACGTGTCTTCGATTCCGCTAATCATCAATGTTTGAAGATGCTTGCATACGGTTATTTTTTGCAGGGCAAGATGCGGCAAAGCGCCGAATTGATCCGGGAAGTTCAACAGCTGCCTTTGCCCGAAGCGGAACATGCCGCTGTTCGTTTATTGCGGCTACGTATGTCGCAAAATAACGGGCAGGCGGATGAAATGAAACGTCTGTATCAAGATTATAATGAAGCGACCGATGGCCGCGCCGGTCGATAATAATCGGTAAAATGCTGCCTGAAAATATCCAAGCCGCGCTATACAAAATTACCCAACGCAAAGATGTATTGCTCGCATCCTTGTTGGTCGCGATTATCTTTATGATGATCTTGCCGTTACCGACCGTTCTGGTCGACATTTTGATCGGTTTGAGCATGAGCATCGCCATCATTCTGCTGATGTTAGCGGTGTACATCTCGTCCGCCGCGGAGTTTTTCGCGTTTCCGGCGGTGTTGTTGTTATCCACTTTGTTTCGTTTGGCATTATCGATTACGACAACCCGTTTGGTGTTGTTGCAAGCGGATGCCGGGAAGATCATTGATACCTTTGGCAATTTCGTGGTTGCCGGAAACCTTGTCGTCGGGCTGGTTATCTTTTTAATTATCACGATTGTGCAATTTTTGGTCATTACAAAAGGCGCGGAGCGCGTTGCTGAAGTCAGCGCGCGTTTTTCTTTGGACGCGATGCCCGGTAAACAAATGAGCATCGACGGCGATATGCGCGCCGGAGTCATTGATATGGCTGAAGCGAAACGCCGGCGGGAGGTGGTGGAAAAAGAAAGTCAACTGTATGGTTCCATGGATGGCGCGATGAAGTTTGTCAAAGGGGACGCGATTGCCAGTTTGATTATCATTGTGATCAACTTGATTGGTGGTTTGTCCATCGGGGTTTTTCAGCGCGGTATGGAACTTGGCGAAGCAACGCATGTTTATTCGATTTTGACGATCGGCGACGGTCTGGTCGCACAAATACCGGCGTTATTGATCGCGATGACTGCCGGCATTATCGTAACCCGCGTCAGTACCGAAGAAACCGAAAATTTGGCGAGCGATATCAGTCAACAGTTCAGCGCTCAGCCGCGCGCATTGCTGGTTGCCGGCGGTCTGATGGTCGCATTCAGCTTGATTCCTGGTTTTCCCGCAGCGACGTTTCTGATTCTGGCAATCGTTACGGGCGGTGGCGGTCTGCTGTTGTTGCGCGGTATAAAGAAGCGGAAACAGCAAGCCGAGGATAGCGATATTTCGGCATTGCTTCCGTCAACGCGGCGAAAGTCGATATCGGATGAAGATGCCCGAGTGCAATTGTCCGGACAAGAAGAAGTAACATTGGGCGTGCCTTTGTTGGTCGATATTGAAGCGAGTTTGCAAGACGGCTTAGATGTGCGTTTTCTCAATCAAGAGGCCGCTAAGGTGCGTCGCGCTTTGTACTTAGACCTCGGCGTGCCGTTTCCGGGTATTCATTTGAGGTTTAATGAAAATATGCCGGCAGTGGGGCATTATGCGATTTTGATGCAGGAAGTTCCGGTGGCAAAGGGGCATTTAAAACCCGGATATGTATTTTATGCCGATAGCTCCGAACAGTTGGATGTGATGGGATTGCCAAGTGAAAACGGCGAGCAGTTTTTGCCTAACATTGATACGGTCTGGGTGGACGAGCGATATAAAGAACAGATGGTTGCCGCCAACGTGTCATATATGGAGCTTCCGAAAGTGTTAACTTACCATTTATCGCATGTATTGAAGAGGTATTCCGAAGAATTTATCGGCATTCAGGAAACGCATTACTTATTTACCCAACTGCAAACGACTTTTCCGGACTTGATTAAGGAAGTGCAGCGAATTTTACCGATACATTTGACCACCAATGTTTTTCAGCGATTGGTCAGCGAGGATATTTCAATTCGCAATGTCCGCTTAGTTCTTGAGTCATTGGTCGAGTGGGGGCAAAAAGAAAAGGATACGGTTTTATTAACGGAATATGTGCGCGGTGATTTGAAGCGTTATATCAGTTATAAATACAGCAGCGAACAAAACATTCTGTCGGCATATTTGCTGGACCAGGATTTGGAAGAATCCATACGCGGGGGAGTGCGTCAGACTTCGTCGGGAAATTATCTTGCTCTGGACCCCCAGATTACACGTCAATTTGTTGATAAGACGAAGAAGATGGTTGGCGACATTGCGCGGCGCGCGAATAAACCGGTGTTGGTTACAGCAATGGATATTCGCCGTTATGTGCGAAAAATGCTTGAGGTTGAGTTGTATGATTTGGCAATTTTGTCTTTCCAAGAGTTGACTCAAGAAATAACGGTGCAACCTTTGGGAAAAATAACTTTATGAATGAAGAGTTTATGGCGCTTTTTATGCTAGCGGCCGCGTCAAGCTAAAGCAGTGAAGCGGTATGCGTAGCACCGGATAGAATGCGCACTATTCCCGTCCGAACCAACGCCAAAGGACAGTGCAAACTCCTCAAGAACAAGCTTTACCATAGGCGCAAAGACAAATAACCCTAAAAAATCCGGGTGTACAGTGCCAGATACATGTGGGATTCACGGCACGACTCAAAAAGGTAACCGATATGCAATATTAGCACATCGGCCACCGCATCAAAGGTTTCTATATGAGCCAATTTTGCTTCAAAAATAGAGGCTATTATGAACACAACGGCTCAACAGAAACACGATGCCCGGTTATTTTGTGAGGGTTGTAACTCCCGAACGCATTCAAGGTCGGTCGCAGCACTTTGTACCGCTGGCGCCGGCGTTATCGCCGCACTGGACTCAGCGCCTTGCATGACCGCGGCAAAGCGCCGCGTAAGAAGCGTCGGCGGATTGTCAGCAAAGTGCTTGTCGTCCATGACGAGACTTGGTTCTGTCAATGAACGCCAGCCCCGACGTCCTTGTCGAGTCGTTCGCCGCTGAAAACCGATCGGTTTTCCGGGCGCGTCTCACTCTGCGCCAGGCTTATCCGAATCTCGGCAGCAGTAAAATCTTTGAGCTGATGAAACCGTTTTGTGTTTGTTGCCGTGTTATCAGTAAAGTGTCTGTCGTCCGTGACGAAACTTGGTTCTGCGAATGAACCCAGCCCCGACATCCTTGTCGAGTCGTTCGCCGCTGAAAACCGATCGGTTTTCAGCGGCGCATCTCACCCTGCCCGAGTGTCCGCACGATTGCGCGCCTGATCGCAGATGCGCCGGATAAAATGCGCTGTATTCCGCAATGGCTGAATGCCAAAGGACAAACAAAACGACTGTTCAAGCGCCGTTGCAAGGCACGCAAGCCGAAACACTTCAAAGCACAGTATCCGGGGCATTGCATCGCCCTGGATACGATTGTGCGTTATCAGCACGGAGTGCGCCGCTACGTCTTAACGGCCATTGATGTCTATACCCGAATGGCAATAGCAGTGCAACCAACCGCTGTAATAGCCGTAGTGCTGCCGCATTCCTGCGCCTGGCAGAATTTCGGCAGCAGTAAAGTCTTTGAGCTGATGAAACCATTTTGTGTTTGCTGCCGGATTTTCAGCAAAGTGCCTGTCGTCCATGACGAGACTTGGTTCTGTCAATAAGCGCCAGCCCCGACGTCCTTGTCGGGTCGTTCGCCACTGAAAACCGATCGGTTTTCCGGGCGCGTCTCACCCTGCACCGTCCTCATGCCGGCAACGGACAGAAAGCACCGATCCGAATGTTACTGCCGAACGCTTCCCCCGAAGCCCTTCAAAAATCCCATTTAGGGTGGCATCGTACAACACCTTGACTTAGTATATTGTCTGCTATATGATTAGAAACCTTAGTTGTCGACTCAAATTGTAGGGCTGGCAATGTTATTTGATAAAGTATTAATGATAGATAATTTGTGCGGGTGCTTACGTTGAAGCTGAATCTAAACTTTGATGTAAGTGCCAACTGAAATTCAGTATAGAGTTTCGGATCGGTCTTCATCAAAAAAACCATTTTGGCAACGCAAGTTGCCAAATATTTTGAACTGAAGAGTTTGATCCTGGCTCAGATTGAACGCTGGTGGCATGCTTAACACATGCAAGTCGTACGGTAACGGCGAAAACAATCCTTTCGGGGTGCGTTTTCGGACGACGAGTGGCAGACGGGTGAGTAACGTGTAGGAATCTGCTTGTCAGCGGGGGATAGCCCGAGGAAACTCGGATTAATACCGCATATTCCCTAAGGGGGAAAGCCGGGGACCTTCGGGCCTGGCACTGACAGATGAGCCTGCATCTGATTAGCTTGTTGGTGGGATAAAAGCCTACCAAGGTGACGATCAGTAGCTGGTCTGAGAGGATGATCAGCCACACTGGAACTGAGATACGGTCCAGACTCCTACGGGAGGCAGCAGTGGGGAATATTGGACAATGGGGGCAACCCTGATCCAGCAATGCCACGTGTGTGAAGAAGGCCTGCGGGTTGTAAAGCACTTTCAGTAGAGAAAAAAGCTTCGGTTTGAATAGAGCCGAAGTCTGATGTTAACTACAGAAGAAGCACCGGCTAATTCCGTGCCAGCAGCCGCGGTAATACGGAAGGTGCGAGCGTTAATCGGAATTACTGGGCGTAAAGCGCACGTAGGTGGCTGAGTAAGTTGGATGTGAAATCCCTGGGCTTAACCTGGGAATTGCATTCAATACTGCTCCGCTAGAGTGCAGAAGAGGGAGATGGAATTCCGGGTGTAGCGGTGAAATGCGTAGATATCCGGAGGAACACCAGTGGCGAAGGCGATCTCTTGGTCTGATACTGACACTGAGGTGCGAAAGCATGGGGAGCAAACAGGATTAGATACCCTGGTAGTCCATGCCGTAAACGATGTCAACTAGCTGTTCAGAATGTTTGTTCTGAGTAGCGTAGCTAACGCGATAAGTTGACCGCCTGGGGAGTACGGCCGCAAGGTTGAAACTCAAAGGAATTGACGGGGGCCCGCACAAGCGGTGGAGCATGTGGTTTAATTCGATGCAACGCGAAGAACCTCACCTGCCCTTGACTTCTCCAGAAGATTGTAGAGATACGATCGTGCCTTCGGGAACTGGATGACAGGTGTTGCATGGCTGTCGTCAGCTCGTGTCGTGAGATGTTGGGTTAAGTCCCGCAACGAGCGCAACCCCTATCCCTTGTTACCAGCGGTTCGGCCGGGGACTCTAGGGAGACTGCCGAGTGATAAACCGGAGGAAGGTGGGGATGACGTCAAGTCATCATGACCCTTATGGGCAGGGCTACACACGTGCTACAATGGGCGGTACAGCAGGTTGCGAACTTGCGAAGGGAAGCTAACCCTCAAAACCGCTCTCAGTCCGGATTGGAGTCTGCAACTCGACTCCATGAAGTCGGAATCGCTAGTAATCGCGGATCAGCAATGTCGCGGTGAATACGTTCTCGGGCCTTGTACACACCGCCCGTCACACCATGGGAGTTGGTTGCACCAGAAGTGGGTAGTCTAACTTAGTGAGGGCGCCTATCACGGTGTGATTAATGACTGGGGTGAAGTCGTAACAAGGTAGCCGTAGGAGAACCTGCGGCTGGATCACCTCCTTATAAAGAGAAAAGATTCCAGCTAAGATGTGAGCATCCACACAAATTATCTTACTTATTTTTGTGAGCTAGGTTGATGGCGACGGATGCCATAGAAAGGCTATGTACAATCAGATTGAATCATAATAGATTTAATCGCTTATTAACTTTGGCTTTTTCCGCGTTCGTATGCACGATAGGATTCCTTTTCTGGCTAAATGAAATTCCTTTGTACGAACGGTATAAAACGCTGACCGGGACCATTTTGATGGTTGGCGCCGCAATTTTTTATAAGATCCCTTATTTTTCTTATTTGCTCAACCGCCGATATTTTAAGAATAGCAATGAGGATTTGCGTCTGATGGGTAATAATTGGCGACAATATTACATGCGTATTATCAATACCGCACTTTGACATGAATAGTGGCTCGTTTGGTTGTCGGCAATTAAAGCTGAGTTTTGGTCAATCTTGTAAGCGAATTATAATGCTTTGTCCCGTTGCGAAAGTGGCGGAATTGGTAGACGCGCTGGCTTTAGGCGCCAGTGGGGCAACCCGTGAGAGTTCGAGTCTCTCCTTTCGCACTGGCTCACCCTGTTGAAGGGAAAAGAATGGAAGTATCGATTCAAAACACCGGGGAACTTGAGCGTAGGCTGAAAGTTACATTGGCTGTGGAAGAAGTAGAGAGATCTTTTAATGAGCGGTTGCAAAAACTCCGGAAGAAAATACGTATTTCCGGGTTCCGTCCCGGCAAAGTTCCGATAAAGCTTTTACGCGATTTGCACGGTCAGGAGCTATACCAAGAAGTGGTAACCGGTATGATTGATCAAGCATACACGGATGTGATTAAGCAATATAAAATCGAAGTGGTTACCAGTCCGTATTTTGAGGATATTCGAATGGCAATGGGTGAGGATGTTAAGTTCGTCGCAAGAGTTGAGGTCTTTCCGGAGTTTGAGCCTAAGCTACTTGAAGGGGTTGAAATTGAGCAGCCGCACGTTGAGATTTCCAAACAAGACGTTGAGGATTTTTTGTTAAAGATCCGCCGTCAATATGGTGAATGGTTGCCAACGGAACGTGCCGTTCAAGATGGCGACCGCATTCAAATTAAGATGCATTCCGAACGAATTGCCGCTAAATTTCACAAAAAGAAAGATGAAACTTTAACCTTAATGGTTGATGCAAAAAAGCCTGAAGAAAATATTGGGCAACACTTAATTGGCTCCAAAAAAGGCGAACGAGTTACAGTAAAAATGCCGGTGCCTGACCTCACAGAGAATGGGTTTAGAAAATTGTTGAACAGAATTCATCTTTTTACCGGACCGAAGTCCGAAGTTTTTGATGTCACGATTGAGGAAGTTATGGAGTCGAAACTTGCGGAAATGAATTTGGAATTCTTTAAAAAGTTTGGGCTTGAGCGGAGAGAAGCAAAAAAATTGAGGGAAATTTTGCACAAGAGTATAGAGCAACGTGTCAAGAAGAATATTGAGAAAAGAGTGCGGCAAGCGATTTTCAACGCACTAATCGAAAGAAACACTTTTACCATTCCGCAGATGATGGTTAACAATGAGGTAAGGTCATTACGTGAGAAGATGGTAACAACAATGAGCTTAGATAAAGAAAGCGCGGCAAAAATTGAAGACAGTGTGTTTGAAAAACAGGCGGAACAAAACGTAAAGTCTTTTCTGGTTGTAGACAGGATTGCAAAACGCTACAGAATATCCGTTGATAACAATGCTTTTGAGGAGAAACTTGGAGAAATCGCCGCCGATTTCGAAAATCCGACCGAGGCAAAGGATTATTATCGGCGGGATCAAGAAGCACGATACTCACTATGGCTGATGGCATTGCAGGACATGGTATTTCAATATGTGTTACAAACTGCTACGTTAAGGACAAAAGAATATACTTTTAGCGAAATAGCCGAAACCTAATGATTGTATCTCCAAGGAGTTACGTTATGATAACAAGAATGAATCTTGTTCCATTTGTTATTGAACAAACTTCACGCGGTGAGCGTTCTTACGATATTTACTCGCGTTTGTTAAAGGACCGAGTTATTTTTGCCGTCGGGCCAATAGAGGATCAGATGGCAAATTTAATTGTCGCACAGATTTTATTTCTTGAATCTGAAAATCCCGACAAGGATATTTCCTTGTACATTAATTCGCCTGGGGGTTCGGTAAGCGCTGGAATGTCTATTTACGACACGATGCAATTTACTCATCCCGATATCAGTACTTTGTGTATCGGTCAGGCGGCGAGCATGGGGGCATTGTTGCTTGCCGGCGGTTGCAAGGGTAAGCGTTATGCATTACCGCATTCAAGAATCATGATGCACCAACCCTTAGGAGGGTTCCAGGGGCAAGCAACCGATTTGGACATTCATGCCAAAGAGCTATTAGAACTAAAAGATCAACTGAGTCGTGTGCTCTCGTTTCACACCAAACAACCGTTGAAGAAGATTAAGCAGGATACCGAACGCGATTATTTTATGGGAGCGCAAGAAGCATTAAAGTATAGACTGATTGATGAGATTTTGGCACAGCGGAAGGCAAAGAAGACCGATTAGCGCAGGTGCCATGTATAGTGCATAAAATCGTATGAGAAAATCGTTTATAATGGGCTGTAACATCAAATGATATGCTATGGGTAACAGTGAAGAGAATAAACTTATCCACTGCTCCTTTTGCCGTAAGAGCCAAAAGGAAGTCCGCAAACTGATCGCCGGACCTTCTATCTTTATATGCAATGAATGTGTTGATTTATGCAATGAAATATTGCGCGATGAGTTAGATCATACGCCGCCGACAGACGGGCACTTCACGTTGCCAAAACCTAAAGAAATTAAAATTGCGCTTGATAAATACGTGATCGGGCAGGAATATGCCAAACGTGTTTTATCCGTCGCAGTTTATAATCATTACAAGCGTTTGAAATCACAAGACACCGACGATGCGAACGCTGTTGAGATTAGTAAAAGTAATATTTTGTTGATCGGGCCGACGGGTTCGGGCAAGACTCTATTGGCACAAACTCTCGCGCGTTTGTTGCATGTGCCGTTTACAATTGCCGATGCGACGACGTTAACCGAAGCGGGTTATGTCGGCGAAGACGTTGAAAATATTATTCAAAAACTGCTTCAGAAATGTGATTATGACGTTGAAAAGGCTAAAAATGGTATCGTTTATATTGATGAAATAGATAAGATATCACGTAAGACCGATAATCTTTCAATTACCCGGGATGTGTCGGGTGAAGGAGTGCAACAAGCGCTACTTAAACTGATTGAAGGTACATTAGCATCGGTGCCGCCGCAAGGAGGAAGGAAACACCCGCAGCAGGAGTTTCTCCAAGTTGATACGAGCAATATCTTATTCATCTGCGGGGGGGCGTTTACCGGGTTAGAGCATATTATTCGCGAACGTGGCGACAATAGCGCGATTGGCTTTTCCGCTGATGTCAGAAGTGTTGATGATACACATTTGTTGGTGGAAACGCTAAAGATGGTTGAGGCAGAGGATTTAATCCGTTACGGTTTAATTCCGGAATTTGTCGGTCGTTTATCGGTAACGGCAGTTTTAGAAGAGTTGGATGAAGCGTTATTGGTTAGGATTTTGACCGAACCGAAGAATGCGCTTACCCGCCAATATATTCATCTATTAGGGATGGAAGGCACAAAGCTTGAGTTTAGAAAAGATGCTCTGCAAGCGATCGCACAAGAGGCAATGAAGACTAAAACCGGTGCGCGCGGACTGCGTGCAGTTTTAGAAAATATTTTGCTTGATACGATGTACCAATTGCCGTCGATGGGGCGCGTCGAAAGTGTTATTGTTGATAAAGGCGCGGTCGAGGGCGATCATTCTCCGTTGATGATTCATCAAGGGCGGGAATCGGAAGAAGTAAATTCGCAGGATTCGGAACAGTACGGATGAAAGAATTGGCAGCTAGTAATAGAAAGTTCTTACAATATTTTTGATACGACGAGCATGTGAATAGTTTTTGGCGGTGTGAGAGCACTTGATTTTCACTATTGGTTACCCATTATAGCTGAGTGACTTACTTTAATTATACGGAGATGTTATGTCAAAAGACTCTTTAATTTTTCCGGTACTTCCACTGCGTGATGTCGTAGTTTATCCCAATATGGTGACTTCGCTGTTTGTCGGACGTGAGAAATCGGTTGCGGCTCTCGATATTGCTATGGAGAAAAACAAGAAAATTATACTTTTAACGCAGAAAAATCCAGGAGTTGACGATCCCGATCTTGATGAAATTTATCACGCCGGATCCATTGCATCTATCCTACAATTGCTGAAATTGCCGGATGGCACCATCAAGGTTTTAGTTGAAGGAGAGAAGCGTGTTGAGGTGGTCCGTTTTCAGGATAATGAAGATTATTTGTCAGCGGAATATAAATTGCTTACCATCGTTCCGTCCACAGATCAGAAGCATTTAGATGCGCTCATGCGCTCGGTTGTGACACAGTTTACCCAGTACGTAAAGGCATATCAGAAAACCTCGCAGGAAATTTTAAGTGTGATTTCAAGTATTGATGATCCGGTGCGTTTGGTAGATACGATTGCCGCTAATATTCCGGTCAAGATTGAATATAAACAGAAAATTTTGGAGCTCAATGGGCAATGCGAGCGTTTGGAATACCTTCTGGCATTACTTGAAAGCGAGTCGGATATTATGCGGATTGAAAGGCGTATTCGCGGTCACGTCAAGCAACAAATGGAGAAGAGTCAGCGCGAATATTATCTGAATGAGCAGATGAAGGCGATTCAGAAAGAATTAGGAAATTTGGATGAAGATGCGCCGGGCGAGCACGAGGAATACGAGACAAAAATCAAAAAGTCCGGCATGCCAAAAGATATCAAAGCAAAAGCCACTTCCGAGTTAAATAAACTGGATTTAATGTCATCGATGTCGGCGGAAGCAACAGTTGTGCGTAATTATCTCGATTGGCTAGTAAATGTGCCGTGGAAAAAATCTACTAAATTGAAAACCAGTTTACAGCGGGCTGAAGAAATCCTTGATGAGGATCACTATGGTTTAGAGAAGGTAAAGCAACGAATTTCCGAATATTTGGCAGTTCAAAAAAGAGTCAAGAAACTCAAGGGACCCATTCTGTGTTTAGTGGGACCTCCAGGGGTGGGGAAAACATCGTTGGGGCGTTCGATTGCGCGAGCGACGGGGCGGAAATTTACTCGGATGTCGCTAGGCGGTGTCCGTGACGAAGCAGAAATTCGCGGTCATCGTCGGACGTATATCGGTTCAATGCCTGGAAAATTTATCCAAAACCTTGCCAAAGTTGGAGTTAGGAATCCGTTGTTTTTACTTGATGAAGTGGACAAGATGGCGATGGATTTTCGTGGTGATCCGGCATCCGCTTTGCTGGAGGTTTTAGACCCCGAGCAGAATGCGACCTTTCAAGATCATTACTTGGAGGTTGATTTCGACTTATCGGATGTTATGTTCGTGTGCACTGCCAATGGCATGAACATCCTTCAGCCTTTACTAGACCGAATGGAAGTAATTCGTCTTGCGGGCTACACGGAAGATGAAAAAAAGATTATTGCAATGCGCTATCTGATTAATCGTCAGCTCGAGAATAATGGCTTGAAGAAAACCGAAATACATTTCAACGAAACTGCGATTATTGATATGATTCGTTATTATACTCGTGAAGCGGGAGTGCGTAATTTAGAGCGCGAGATTGCTAAAATTTGTCGGAAAGTTGTACGAAGTATTCTACTGAAGAAGGAGACGGTAGCCGGTCCGATACGGATTGCGCCGCGGAATCTGGAAAAGTATCTTGGTGTGCGTAGGTATCGTTATGGTTTGGCGGAAGAAAATAATCAAATCGGGCAGGTTACAGGTCTTGCGTGGACAGAAGTTGGCGGTGAATTACTTACTATTGAAGCGACTGTGGTGCCGGGTAAAGGTAAATTAGTCCAGACCGGAAAGCTTGGAGATGTCATGCAGGAGTCAATTAGTGCGGCAATGACAGTCGTGCGTAATCGTGCGGAGTCTTTAGGTATAGATAAAGGATTTTATGAGAAAAAAGATGTGCATGTTCATGTTCCGGAGGGCGCGACACCTAAGGATGGCCCGAGTGCCGGAATTGCGATGTGCACTGCGTTAGTATCGGAGTTAACACGGATTCCGGTTTGTGCCAATGTCGCGATGACGGGTGAGATCACTCTCCGAGGCGAGGTGCTTCCTATCGGCGGCATGAAAGAAAAACTGATTGCTGCTCTCAGAGGCGGGGTGGATACCGTGATTATTCCTGAGGAAAATCGTAAAGATTTGAAGGAAATTCCGGCAAACATTCTAAGAAAACTTAACATCCGGGTGGTTCGTTGGATTGAGGAAGTTTTCGATATCGCCCTTGAAAGATCGCCGGTCCCAAAAAAAAGCGAGAAAAAAGAAGAGTCTTTGAAAGAAAATAAAGACTTTACTCTGGCGGATAAAGAGCGAGATTGGGCAAGGCATTAGCATTTGCTTGAGATTTTTCCGATTATTTGTGTATAATGGTTCCCTATACACAGCATGATCACTAGTGTGTCGCATTCAGGTGTTATTGCCGTGCAAAGTAGAATAAATGTCTGAGTGTTGCAACTGGCAAATATAAAAATTCCTCGAAATAACTAACCTCATAAAGGAGACTAAAATCCGATGAATAAGTCAGAACTTATTGAATCTGTTGCTGATGGTACAGGACTCTCTAAGGTAGATGCAGGTAAAGCTGTTGATGCGTTTACTAAAGCAGTTACCAATGCCTTGAGAATAGGCAAACAGGTCACAATTGTTGGATTCGGCACTTTTCTAGTGCGTGAAAGGAAACCGCGTATGGGTCGTAATCCTCGAACCGGCGAAGCCATTCAGATTGCCGCGAGTAAGGCACCGGCCTTCAAAGCGGGAAAATCTCTGAAAGACGCCCTGAATTAGATCTTAAAGGAATCTTTCAGGGGTGCTTAGCTCAGTGGTAGAGCGCCGTCCTTACAAGGCGGAAGTCGGGGGTTCAAATCCCTCAGCACCCACCAGGAACCCTACGGAGTGGTAGTTCAGTTGGTTAGAATACCGGCCTGTCACGCCGGGGGTCGCGGGTTCGAGTCCCGTCCACTCCGCCACAATTAAGAGTTAAGATGATACGGGGCTAAGGTGTTGCCCGTATTTATTTTGAGTAGGCGGATTATATAGCTCTTGTAGAACCATCGTATGCTTTTGCAGATTCGTGAAAAAATAACTGGTTGGATAGCCTATGGGATCATTGGTATTATCAGCGTTCCTTTTGCTTTATGGGGAATTAATTTTTATTTCCAAGATTCCGGCGACCCGATCGTTATTGAGATTGCTGATCAGGAAATCACTCTAAGGGAGTACAGGAATGCTTATATCAATCAAAAACGTTTGCTGGAAGAGCGAATCGGTGGCGAACTGGAACCTGAATTTGTTCGTCAACAGACAGTCATCACTCTACTGCGAGAAGGGCTGGTTGCCCAAGAAACGGAAAGGAATGGCTATTCCGTTTCCGGTCGGACGATTGCCGAAGCGATTGCTCGTTCTGAGCAGTTTCAAACGGACGGGCGGTTCGATAAAGCAGTATTTTCTCAGTTCTTAGATGCGAACAACTTGTCATTTAAGCAATATCAAAGCTTTATGAGAAAGGTTTTGCGCGATAGGCAATTACAGAGTGCGGTTTCAGCCGGCAGCTTTACTTTAGATGCCGAGACGAAACTATATGAGGATTTATCTTTCCAAACGCGGAAGATACGTTACGTCGATATTGATCCCGATAAATGGTTAAATGTGCAGAAAGTATCCGATGAAGAGGCGCAAAACTTCTACAATGAGAATAGAGAGAAATTCAAGACGCCAAGACGCTTCAAGATGGACTATCTTGAGTTGAAAATGGACGATATAGAAAATGGTATTGTTATAACGGAAGAGGAAGGGCGTAACTATTATGCAAGTAATCTACAGGATTTTATCATTCCGGAACGGCGTATCGTTGCCCATTTACTGTTTAGTCCGCGTCGGCACGGCGAAGCGGCAGCGGAAGAACGTGCTCAGGAAGCGTATGACAGGTTACTTGCCGGAGAAGATTTTGCCGAGTTAGTAAAAGAGTTTTCCGATGATTTTCTAAGTTTAGATGCGCACGGGGAATTACCGCCATTTGAACGGGATGAGTTGGAAGAAGCACAAGGAGCGGCAATTTTTTCTCTGCAGGAAGGAAGTTTTAGCCAACCGATTAATAGTCGTTTTGGGATACAGATATTTAAGTTATTGTCTGTCGTGCCTCAGCAACAAAAAGCTTACGAAGGCGAGCTGATGGAAGCAATATTGGCGCGATTAAAGCGCGATCAATCTCAAGGCATATACGATGATAAGGTTTCAATGCTCAAAGAGCTGGCTTTTGAGAATGAAAATTTAAGTTTGGTAGCAGACTTGTCGGAACTTGAATTACATAAAACAGGTTGGTTATCAGAAGATGTTGAAAATCCCTTTCTAGGCTATAAAACATTTCGCACAGAAATCAATAAAGAGAAGATTTTTTCCCAAAAGTTAATTAGTGAAGTTTTTGAGATTGAACCGCGACGCGCTTTTGTTTTTCAAATCACCAATAATGAGTCGCCTAGGCAACAATCATATAAGAAAGTTTCGGAAAAAATATTCCGGTATCTCCAAAAACGAAAAGCCGGTAAAGAATCTGCCGAATTTGCCCAACAGATAGTCAACGAATTACGTTCAGGGACCACATTTGAAGATATCGCCGAAAAGCATGCACTGGAAATTCAAGATCCGGGATTCATTCGGCGCAATATTTCGGGATTGGACCAAGCGGTTATCAATGCCGCTTACCGCATTCCACCGCCTAAACCCGACCAAAACTCCTACCGTGCGGCAGAGATATCCGAAGATGGTTATCACATTGTAATCGAGCTGTCGGAAGTGAAACTTGACGAGGAGCGTGATGAGGAAGAAATTGAGCCGTTTGCCGTATTCATAAACGAAGTGAATCTCGTTTTACAAGATCTAACTCAAACTATTGATTTCAAAATTAATAATGGGGAACTTGATAAATTTGAAGGGGAATAATTGAAATGATTTTTTCTGAAAAAATTGCACTTCATTGGCAAGTTCTGATTGCGCTTATGCTTGCGGTTTTAATCGGAAGTTTTTCAACCGAACAAACTCAACTCGCGGGCATTGAATTGGTTGCCATTTTGACGTTTTTAGGAACATTGTTCCTGAATGCGCTGAAAATGGTTGTCGTGCCTTTAGTTGTCTCTTCTATTATTGTCGGTGTGGCAAACGTCGCTAATGATCATGCGTTTGGCAGGTTAGGCGCCAAAACATTGGGCTATTATTTGATGACCAGCAGTATTTCAATCATTATCGGTTTGTCATTGGTGAATTTAATAATGCCGGGCACTGTTAGTGATGAAGCGTCACAAAGAATCTTAGCGACAATGCCTGATACTTCCGAATTTATGGGTAAGGTTGAAGGTAAAGCGGTCGGCGACATTGCCGCAGTATTTTTACGCATGGTGCCGGAAAATATTTTTCATGCTGCCGCTGAAGGTCAATTGTTGGGTCTGATTTTTTTTAGTGCGGTGTTCGGTTTTTTTATGACGAAAGTTTCCGGTAATATCGGCCGTTCCCTAGCCGATTTTTGGGAGAGTGTTCAGGAAGTAATGATCCGGATTACTTTATGGATTATGCGATTTATGCCTTATGGGGTTTTTGCTTTAGTTGCGAAGACAGTGATTATTTCCGGGATGGAGTCGGTTTTACCTTTGTTGAAGTTTTTTCTGACAGTGCTGGTGGCATTGGCATTTCATTTTTTCATCATTTTGCCGCTGTTGCTAAGAACCATTGCCAATGTCAGTCCGATTCAATATATGGGGCAAGTTATTCCGGCATTGCTGACCGCATTTTCTACCGCTTCATCTTCGGCAACGCTACCGGTCAGCTTAAATAGTATTCAGCAAAGAGCGGGGGTGTCAAAACGTGTTAGCAGTTTTGTTTTGCCGTTAGGTGCGACTGTCAATATGGACGGAACCGCACTTTATGAGTGTGTCGTTGTTGTTTTTATCGCTCAACTTTATAGTGTCGATTTAAGTTTTGCGACCCAGCTGAGCATCGTCATACTCGCTTTGCTAACTTCTATCGGTGTTGCAGGTATTCCTGCCGCGAGTTTGGTTGCTATCACATTAATTTTGTCGGCAGTCGGTTTACCGATTGAGGCGATCGGACTTGTTTTGACAGTTGATCGGATTTTAGATATGTGTAGAACCAGTGTGAATGTATTTAGCGATCTGACAGGCGCCTGTGTTATTGCCCGCAGTGAAAAAGAAATGGTCCATGCGGCTTTGAAGAAAGCATAATTTCTGTGCGGGGGGGCGTATGATTTATTGCTGTATAAACGGCAAACCGACGATATGGAACCCCCCGTCCACATAAATAACTTCACCGGTAATACCTGAAGCTAAGTCGGAGATTAAGAAAGCTCCGGCATTCCCGACCTCTTCAATGCTAATGTTTTTCTTAAGCGGCGCGGTTTTTTCAACTATCTCCAGCATTTTACGAAAATCACTGATGCCGGCAGCGGCGAGCGTGCGTATTGGCCCCGCTGAAATGCTGTTGACGCGAATATTATCTTTACCTAAAGCACAGGCAAGGTAGCGAACGTTCGCTTCAAGGCTCGCTTTGGCAAGCCCCATGACATTATAGTTGGCAACCGCTCTTTCGGCGCCGAGGTAGCTGAGAGTAACGATTGCGCCGCCATTATTACGCATCAGAGGCCGTGCGCAGCGTGCTAAAGCGGTTAGGCTGTACGAGCTGATTTCATGCGCGCTGTTGAAACCGGCACGAGTTGTAACTTCGGCAAAATCGCCGTTTAATTCTTCGCGTGGCGCGAAAGCAATGGAGTGCACCAAGCCATTCAACCGGTCCCATTCCTTGCCTAATGTTTGAAACAGCTGCCGAATGTTATCCTCATTTGAAACATCGCAAGGCAGTACTAAGCGGCAACCGCATTGTCCGGCAAGCTTTTCGACTCGTGATCTCAGCTTTTCATTTTGGTAAGTTAAAGCAATTTCAGCGTTTTCACGGGACATTGCTTGTACCATCCCCCAAGCAATCGAACGTTCGCTCGCCACCCCGGTGATTAACACTTGTTTCCCTTGCAGAAAGCCCATTTATGGTCCTGGGTTAAAGATTGCATGTTCGTCAAACCACATTTTAGCCACTGTTTTGGCAGTGTGAATCGTTTTCACTTCGCGATAGAAAGCGTCAATCTTGTCGTAGTTTCCGTCAAATTTCCCGGCAAAGATTTCAAAATGAACCCTTCCGTCCCAAGCAATTAAAAGATCGGTTTCTTGGTCCAAGAATACTATTGCTCCAAACTCGTCAATGATCTGCTCGATAGTCATAAGTCGATTGCCAATTTGTCGGTTATGAGTTTAGGATATGTTTATTATCTAATGATAGAAGTGGCCGGACCATTGTACACCAATAAATATCATCGATTAAATTTTGCAAAAAGCAGTACGGCTTGTGTGCTCGCTATTCTGGCACTAACTTCTTGCGATCGCGCTTGGAATAATCCGCATTCCAATTTCGAGAAAAATATTTTGTATACGGCATTTTCAGAGCGTCCGAAATTTCTTGATCCGGCGCGTTCCTACAGTTCTAATGAATATGCGATTATTGCCCAAGTTTATGAACCGCCACTACAATACCACTACTTAAAGAGACCGTACCAGCTAGTGCCGTTAACGGCACAAACGCTACCACAAGTGTATCACTTAACCGCCGATGAACAACGGACTGAAGATGCCACCCTTGCGCTTCGGAGCGTATATGAAATTACACTTAAGCCCGATATTTTTTATCAGCCGCATCCGGCATTTGCCCGCTCCGCGGACGGGCAATTCCGCTATATTCCAATATCACCGCAACAGACAGATTCAGTCTACGGTATAGCAGATTTTCCTGAAACCGGCACTCGCGAGCTGACAGCGGCAGACTATGTTTATCAAATTAAACGACTTGCAGACCCTGCATTACATAGCCCGGTTGCAAGTTTATTCGCCGAACATGTTTCCGGCTTCGCCGAATTCAGGGAGAAAGTTCGATCCGAACGTAAATTATTAAATTCAGATAAGTGGTTGGATTTACGCAAGATTGATATGCCGGGAGTGAAAGTGCTTGATCGCTATCGCTATCGAATTACAGTGAGCAGCGATTATCCGCAGTTTATATACTGGCTGGCAATGCCTTTTTTTGCGCCGATGCCCTGGGAAGCCGATTACTTTTACAGCCAGCCGGAATTGCAGGAAAGCAACATCACTTTAAATTGGTACCCCGTCGGCAGCGGCGCTTATATGCTAGTGGAAAATAATCCTAATTTGCGCATGATGTTGAAGCGTAACCCGAACTTCCATACCGAAACTTATCCGGTCGGAGGTGTGCAGGGCGATTCGGCGCGTAGTTTGTTGGTTGACAGCGGCAAGCAGTTGCCCTTTATTGACGAAGTTGTTTTTAGTCTTGAGAAAGAGGATATACCGTACTGGAATAAATTTCTGCAAGGGTATTACGATCGGTCCGGATTGACTTCGGATAGTTTTGATCAAGCGGTTCGAGTACGCGTGGACGGTGAATTTTCTTTAACTGATGAAATGAATAAAAAAGGCATCATAATGCAAACCGCGATTACTAGTTCGGTGATTTATATCGGATTCAATATGCTTGATCCTGTGGTAGGCGGTTTGAATGAACGAGCGGTTAAATTACGCCGCGCATTGTCTATCGCAGTCGACATGGAAGAGTTTATTTCAATCTTCTTAAACGGCAGAGGACTTGCCGCGCAAAGCCCGCTCCCGCCTGAAATTTTTGGCTACGATCAAAGCGATTTTAATCGTTATGTTTATGACCGTGTCGCCTCATCAAAGACGCTGCAACGTAAATCGCTTGATGAAGCCCGCCGCTTGTTACGGGAGGCAGGTTACGCAAATGGCATTGATCAAAGAACCGGCCAAGCTCTTATATTGTACTTTGATTCTATAGGTTCAGGCCCGGATGCCAAGTCCTTTTTAAGTTGGCTCCGCAAGCAGTTTGCCAAACTAGATATTCAATTGGTAATTCGTAATACCGACTATAATCGATTTCAGGACAAAATGTTAAATGGGAATGCACAAATTTTCCGTTGGGGATGGAACGCAGATTATCCGGACCCTGAAAATTTCTTTTTTTTATTATATGGCCCTCATGCTAAGGCGAAAGGCGGCGGAGAGAATGCGGCTAATTATCAAAACCCTCAATTCGATCGTCTCTACGAACAGATGAAAAGTATGCCAAACACATCATTGCGCCGACAAGTGATCAATGAGATGATTGAAATTCTACGTCATGACGCGCCATGGATTTGGGGGTTTCATCCGAAATCATTTATATTGCATTACGACTGGTATCGGAATTTCAAGCCGAACTTGATGGCAAATAACACGTTGAAGTATCAACGGATTGATGCCGAACGCCGTGCGCAATACGTTGCCGAATGGAATCGGCCGGTTATTCAGCCTTTAGTATGGGTTGTTTTTTTGCTGGTGATATTTTTATTGCCAGCCATTCGCGTGTACTATCTTCGCCGTAATCAAACCGCACTATGACTGCCTACGTTTTACGCCGCGTGATTTATGCCGCTCCGATTCTATTGGGAGTGAATGTTTTGACTTTTTTACTATTCTTTGTTGTCAATTCGCCTGATGATGTCGCCCGAATGAATTTGGGGCATCGACATATTACTCAGGAACAAATTGAAACATGGAAGGAAGAACGCGGCTACAATAAGCCGCTCATTTACTCTAAGCGATCACCCGGCTTGGAAAAGTTTACCGACACAGTTTTTTTTAACGAATCGCTCCGCCTCTTGGTGTTTGACTTTGGAATTTCCGATAGCGGACGGGATATAGGCAGGGATATCAAGCAGCGAATGTGGCCAAGCCTTATGATTGCCGTGCCGACTTTACTGGTTGGGCTGCTGGTCAATATCAGTTTTGCGCTTTTGATGGTCTTTTTTCGAGCGACTTATGTTGATTTTAGTTCGGTGATTTTATGTATCGCACTGATGTCAATTTCAGGCCTATTCTATATCATCGGCGGACAATACTTGGTTGCGAAATTGTTAAAATTGGTTCCGGTTTCCGGTTATACCGACGGTTGGGAAGCCATTAAATTTTTAGCGCTGCCGATCATCATCGGAGTCGTTAGCGGAATCGGCGCCGGCGGGCGGTGGTATCGCACGATTTTTCTGGAAGAATTCGGTAAGGACTATGTGCGTTTGGCGAGGGCGAAAGGATTGAGCGAGCTTAACATATTATTCCGCCATGTCCTGCGCAATTCGCTGATTCCGATTCTAACCGGTGTGGTAGTGATTCTTCCTTTGCTTTTTATGGGTAGTTTAATTACCGAATCATTTTTCAGCATTCCAGGATTGGGCAGTTATACGATCGATGCTATCTTGCGGCAGGATTTTTCAATTGTACGCTCAATGGTTTTTTTGGGAGCGATGCTATACATTCTGGGTTTGTTGTTGACAGACATCTCTTATGCCATTGTTGATCCGCGAGTGCGTTTGAGTTAGGACGATGCCGGTTATACTTGCCACCGATTTTCTGTTTTTTCTCTTGATTGGTTCGATTGGCGCTTATTTCATTTACGCAATTAGTCGGCCTCACTTGCTTAGGCCTTGGCAAAATCTTGCACAAAGCAGAGTTGCGGTGATCTCCTTATCGGTCATCGTTTTCTATGTTTTGACTGCTTTGCTTGACTCCTTACATTTTCGACCGCGGCTTTCAGCTATATCGATAAATCAGGTCGCCACTCAAGAAGCGACATATTCTAATGAAGTTTTGAGTGTTTTAGATTGGATTTTGACTTTGCTACGCAAACAGAAAGAAAAAACTTATTCCAGCCCTTTTGCGTTACATGCTTATGTGAAGGAGAATGTCGGTGACGGCACAGCCCAACGTGATTATCCGCGCCTGCAATTCGGCGGCGCTCACCTAGAGCGAGTTGATCAACGATGGCCGGATATATCTCGGTTAACGATCAGCGGTATTTTCAAGGCAGCTTCGGCCGGAGCTATATTGCTGCTATTGTTGAATTTTATTTATGCGATGCGACGCAGGATAGCGCTAACGTCACAGCTTCGGATTTTTTTTTCAGACCCCCGGTTTATTCCATGGCGAACCGCGTTTTTTACGCTCCTAGCTATACTAGCAGTTTGCTTTATTTGTATACAGTTGTCGTCCAAATATCATATTCTCGGTACCGATAAAGTAGGCGAAGATGTTTTTTATCAAGCGATTAAAAGTATCCGTACCGGAGTTTTAATCGGTACTTTAACGACTCTGGTGATGCTGCCTTTTGCTTTATTCCTTGGTATCACCGCCGGCTACTTTTTAGGGCGAGCGGATGATGTGATTCAATATATTTATACCACACTGAATTCCATCCCCGGAGTGTTATTGATTGCTGCCGGAGTGTTAATGCTACACTTGCATATGAATCAACATGAAGATAGCTTTAATAATTTAGTGGTGCGTGCCGATACTCGTTTGTTGTTTCTGTGCATCATACTTGGAATCACTAGTTGGACAGGGCTTTGCCGTTTGCTTCGTGCCGAGACCCTAAAGGTCAAAAGTATGGATTACATTACTGCTGCGCAAGCGCTGGGCGTTGGAAAAATCAGAACGATTTTACGTCATATTCTGCCGAATGTTATGCACATTGTATTTATCACGATTGCTTTGGATTTTAGCGGATTGGTGTTGGCGGAAGCAGTTCTTTCCTACGTGAATATCGGAGTGGACCCGACGATGTTCAGTTGGGGCAATATGATTAACGGTGCGCGATTAGAAATGGCGCGTGAACCGGTTGTTTGGTGGTCGCTGTGCGCCGCTTTTGGCTTTATGTTTGTTTTGGTACTGTGCGCGAATCTGCTGGCGGATGCGGTCCGCGATGCCTTTGATCCATATCTGTCGACCCAATAATGACACAAGCATTATTGCAGGTTACCAATTTAAGCGTCGGCTTGGAGAATCAATGTCTGCTGCATGACGTCAATTTTGAAGTGCATCGAGGGAAGACTTTTGCTTTGCTCGGTGAATCAGGTTCGGGGAAGACGTTGAGCGCTTTGTCAGTGGTTCGCTTATTGCCTCGAGCCATTCGTTTTTATAGCGGCAGTATTCATTTTTGCGGCGCCGATTTGCTAAGGACACCGGAATCGCAAATGGAGCATATTCGCGGAAAGAAAATATCCTTTATATTTCAAGAGCCCGCCACCGCATTAAATCCGGTTTTTACGATAGGGCAGCAGATTAGCGAAGTTTTACGTTTATGTAAAAACACGTATCGCCACGCATTACAAAAAGAAGTTGAGAAGCTGCTTGATCATGTGGGGATTGACGCCCCGCGACGTGTTATCAAGTCGTACCCGCACGAATTATCCGGCGGGATGAAGCAGCGTGCCGTCATTGCAATTGCAATTGCCGGTGATCCGCAACTACTGATTGCTGACGAACCGACGACGGCTCTCGACGTAACGGTGCAGGCCCAAGTCCTTGCATTACTGAAAACTTTGCAAAAACGTCTGGGTATGGCTATGTTGTTTATTTCGCATGATTTGGCAATTGTCGCTAATGTGGCGGACAGCCTTGCCATTATGCGCGACGGACGGATTATTGAACATTCTGATAGCGTATCGTTTCATCAGCTGACTCATCCTTACAGCCGTTGTTTATTACGAGCGGTTCTGACCTTAGATAAGCGTGCTGTCGTTTTATCCGGGAATAGCCGATCAATGATCGAAACGGAGCAGAATGTGCGCGATCAAAACATTCTAGCCGTACGAGATTTGTCGGTTCATTTTCCGGTGCGTTCCGGCATATTCCGCAGAGTTACCGGTTATGTTCGAGCAGTAGACGGTGTTTCATTTGAATTGAAGAAAGGTCAAACGTTGGCGTTGGTCGGTGAGTCAGGGAGCGGTAAGACGACTGTTGCCAAGGCGATACTGCGATTAGTTGATAACCGAACGGGGACAATTTTATTTCAAAGACAAGATTTAGATAATTTGCGAGGCAAAGCGGTCCGTCAATTCAGGCAAAAAGTGCAGGTGGTTCTACAAGATCCGTTTGCATCGATGAATCCGAAGTTGACAGTCGGAGAGATTATTAAAGAAGGGATGCGCGCGCAAACTTTATATGCGAAAGAAGCTGAGATGGATAAAAAGGTATTATGGCTATTACGTAAAGTCGGTTTAAATAACGTTATACAGCGGTATCCGCATGAATTTTCCGGCGGACAGCGCCAACGATTATGTATTGCGCGCGCACTCGCGGTTGAACCGGAATTACTAATTTGTGATGAACCGACTAGTTCCTTAGATGTTTCCATACAAGCGCAGATTCTTGATCTGCTACATGAATTGCAGCGGGAGCAGGGATTAAGTTATTTGTTTATTACGCATGATATCGCGGTGGTTGCTTACATGGCGCATTCGATTGCGGTGATGCGCAAAGGGAAGATTGTTGAGTCGGGTGAAACAATGTCGGTATTGAATCAACCGATTGAAACTTATACTAAAACTTTGCTTGCTTCCGTACCGAGGTTGGCTGCGGCATAATATCTTCGATGATAAGTCAGTTCCAACGCCAAAATATTGCGCGGCAGTTATCGGATTGGTATCAGGTAAAACATCGACAAGTGTTGCTTGCGCAGATTCAGACTTTATTCCATCATTGGTTGGACGGATGTTTTGGTTATTATGCGGCGGAAATTAGTTTGCTGGATCAGAGCAAAGATTGGTTTCATGCAAAGAATATCCCAATGAGATTTCGTTTTGGCGCCATACGTTCTTTGGTCGTTACCGATTTTGAAAACTTGCCGATTGATTCGGAAAGTTTGGATTTCATCGCCGTATGCCATGTCTTAGAATTTATAGAGAATCCGCATAGCTTGTTGCGTGAAATCGATCGGGTATTGATTCCGGAAGGTAAATTATTAATTATTTCCTTTAATCCTTATGGTTGGCAGGTAGTCGGTAAATTATTTCACCGCCGGGCACGAGCGCCGTGGTGCGGGCATTTCTATTCGGCGTATCGGATTCAGGACTGGCTTTCAGTTTTGGGTTTTGATATGGAAGCCGTGCATCATGCCTTAGTTCCGATTGGAACGGGTGCTCATCTATTTAAGTTGTCTTGGAAATTTATTGATTACTTGCCGCTGTTATACAGCGTAAGCGCTTTATTTGCGAGTAAACGTGTATCGTCGTTAAAACCTGTTGGCAAAGCATGGCGACCGACATTCTTAAAAAAACACGTTGCGCAACCGACAACATTAGATATTCCCAATGTCCGACAAGAAGCTGTACATCTACACTGATGGCGCCTGCCGCGGTAATCCGGGGCCTGGCAGTTGGGGTGTACTGATGGTTTATGACGGCATTATCAAGGAGTTTGGCGGTGTTGAAGCGGAAACTACAAATAACCGAATGGAATTAACCGCGGCAATTGAAGCTTTATCGCGAGTTCGACGTCGTTGCCCGATTTGTCTAATAACCGACTCCCGTTATCTGCAAGAAGGAGTTACCCGGTGGTTAGCACAATGGAAACAAAATAATTGGAAAACATCCAATCGCAAACCGGTCAAAAATGAGGATTTATGGAAACGCTTGGATATGTTGGTGGCCAAACATTCGATTGATTGGGGATGGGTCAGAGGTCATAGCGGCAATCCAGAAAATGAGCGTGCCGATGCGATTGCCAATGAATATTTAAATCAATTGTTGGGAACCGGCGAGAAATAATTATGGCAAGGCAAATTATTTTGGATACGGAAACAACCGGTCTGGAAGTTACCGAAGGCCATCGTATTATTGAAATCGGTTGCGTTGAATTGATTGACCGTTGTCAAGGGGAAAGTTACTATCGTCTGATCAATCCGGAACGCGGTATCGACAGTCGCGCGTTACAGATACATCGCATCACACGAAAGCATTTGGATGGTCAACCGCGGTTTGCCGACATTTGTGATAGTTTTCTTGGATTTGTTAGGGGCGCCGAAATTCTCGCGCATAATGCAGAGTTCGATATTGGATTTTTGGACGCCGAATTGAAACAAATGGGGCGTCGATGTTTCACCGCAGAAACCGATTGTCAGGTATCGGATACATTAAAGTTGGCACGTGAACTACATCCGAATATGCACAATAGATTGAATGATCTTTGTCGTCGCTATCAGGTTGATTATTCAATGCGCGATAAACATAACGCTCTGCTGGATGCTGAATTACTGTTAAAAGTATATTTAGCAATGACCAGCGGTCAAGTTTCTATGCAATTGAAACATAATGTTCGGCATAATACTACAACACAAGCTAGTCGGCGGCATACTGACTTTATTGTTATTCGCGCGACTGAAGAGGAATCTCGTGAACATCGTAAATTTATGCAAACGCTAAAGCGAGATTGAATTTCCGGTCTCATTCCGAGCGTTGAAATGGGGCTGTATAAGGCGCTTTATTTTGACAGTCATTACATATTATGGATAATCTTGAATGAGGCTTAGTAATAGCAATGTCTAGTCGCGTTAGCCGTTGGTTCATTACATCCGGGGCCATAGCTCAGTTGGGAGAGCGCCTGCTTTGCATGCAGGAGGTCGGGAGTTCGACTCTCCCTGGCTCCACCGGTTTTTATACCGGTTGATCTTTGCACAAGTTTGTCATTTCCATACCGTTGCTGTTTGGTGAAAGTAAGAACCGAAAGCTAGTAGGCATCTCGTATATGTAAGAATTTACTAGAAAGAGTATCATGTTATAGATTGCGGATAATAAAGCGTATGTACGTGTACAATGTATTCCGGACTTTCGAGGATTGCTTGGGATTAACGTTTGATCGGGCGAGGATGCACGTCGGACCGGAAATGAGTGTGGCCGCGGATTATGAAGGTTCGGCTAATCGGTTAAGCCATTATCGGAGAAAAAACCGACTGCGGCGATGATAATTTCGGTAAGCACTACCATCCATTTAATCAATTCAACTTTGAGCTCTGCCAAATCGGTTTTGGCAGCGCCCTCCTCCGTATGCGCTAAACCTTTGACGGCTCTTTCAGCAGCATCCTTTGATGCACCGGCTTCAACTAATGCTTTGTAAAGTGCGGTAGTACTCATGCCTTTAATATAGCCGATTTTTCGCCGGAGAATGTACGATGCCACCCTGGTGGGATTCTTGCAGGGCTTTGAGGGAGGCGTTTGGCAGTAATATTCGGATTGGTGCTTACTGTTCGTTATCGGCATGAGGGTGGTGCAGGGTGAGACGCGCCCGGAAAACCGATTGGTTTTCAGCGGCGAACGACCCGACAAGGACGTCGGGGCTGGGGTTCATTGCCAGAACCAAGTCTCGTCATGGACGACAGGTACTTTGCCGGGCTACGGTCAGATCCGCCGCCGCTGTTTGCGCGGTGCTTTGCCGCGATCGCGTAAACTGCTCAACTCTCCTTGTCAATAGGACGCCATGCATACAGTGTTGAACGACCGACCTTGAATGCGCTCGGTGACATCCTGGTCCGTAGTTTCCCCCGAAACGACAAGCCGGTCACAGATCGGCAGGAAACGTCGTGTGTTACAAACCCCAAAAAAATGAGGGTATCGTGTTTCTTGTCGGCACTGGTTGCCATGAGCCTCCCCATCATAATCTTTATTTTGTTAGCTAAATTGGCTCGTACAAAAACCTTTGATGCAGTGGCCGGTGCTGATATTGCATATTTGAGTCGCGCCGTGAGTCCTATATATATCTGGCATATACAGAAAGAGTATCATGTTATAGATTGCATATAATAAAACGTAAGTTAGTGTTGATACGAATTCAAAACTTGAGTCTAAATCATCCATGGACCTACAATTCAATGCCATTCTTGTGTTTCTGAATGTCCTATAGGAGAAGAAAAGTGACTTCAGAGATTGCTGGTAATGCGACTGACGAACGAGTCATAACAATCCATGTTACGGCTGCCGGCAAGGTAAATTTGGCACTCCAGCAAAACTCAGTACCAGTTCTTCGTGAAATAACGTTGCTCAATCCCACTGATGTCAGCTATCAAGATTTAAAGCTTACCGTTACAGCTAGCCCGGAATTTGCTGAAACCAAGACATGGCATATCGATCGACTAGTATCTGGTACTGAGCACTCTTTACGTGACTGCGCGATTGAACTCAACCCGCACTTTTTGGAGGAGGTGAATGAGGCTGTCAGGGGCACTTACTACTTTACTTTGAAATCAGGGGATGAAGTCCTTGCTACGGCATCTTGTGATACTGAAGTTCTGAGTCGCAACGAATGGAGCGGCACCAAGGAACTGCCGGAAATTCTTGCAGCGTTTGTTCAACCTAATTCTCCATTTATTCAGGAAATTTTGCGAACTGCAGCGAAGGTACTGGAAGCCAATGGGCGTAATCCAAAGCTCGACGGCTATCGGTCAAAAAGTCGTAAGAGAACAGGTGAGCTGGTCAATGCCATTTGGTCGGCAGTCGTCAAGCAGGACTTGACGTACGCTGAGCCTCCCGCAAGTTTTGAAGATGCAGGTCAAAAGATTCGGTTGCCCGAAGAGGTGAAGCGTCACCGTCTTGTCACGTGCATGGACTCGACATTGTTATTTGTCGGCGCCCTGGAACAGGCAGGTCTTAATTCTCTTGTCATTTTTACTAAAGGACATGCTTTTGCCGGCGTCTGGCTGGAAGACCTGGAGTTTGGCACAAGTGTGGTCGAGGACCTGCAGGCTTTGCGTAAAAGAGTCAACCTGAAGGAAATACTGGTATTTGAGACCACTTTAGTTACGGATAGACCGGCTAGAAGATTTAACGAAGCGAGGAAGGAGGCTAAAAGTAAACTGTTGGATGAAGCAGGTTTTCTGTTGCTGGTTGATATAAAACAATCTCGACTTGCCAGGATTCAACCGCTTTTTGAACGCGTCACAGAAGTAGGAAAAGAGGAAGCTCAGGTAGATAAGGTAATTGATGCAGGCTTAGATGATCTGAGTGATCTGCCTGAGGATGTTGAGTATCCGGATGCACCCACTCCTGACAAGAAAGTGGGTGCAGATGCTCGAGTTGAAAACTGGAAACGAAAACTCCTTGACCTGTCATTACGCAACAGACTTCTGAACTTCAAGAAGTCCAAAAGGGCAGTACCGTTTATCTGCACAAATCCTGGTGAGCTGGAAGATATGCTGGCCGAGGATCAAGTCTTTACATTTGCTCCTTTGGAGAAAGTGATTAGCTCCACCGATCCTCGAAGTGATGAAGAACACCGCAGACGTTTTTCGGAAGATTTGCACGGAGAACAAGTATTGCAGGCTATGAAACGTGGGAAAATTACCGCTGCAATGGATCAAAACAAGTTGACAGGGTCACTTATAGAATTGTATCGAGCATCAAAGGCAGCGATTGAAGAAGGCGGCACCAACATATTATATCTGGCACTCGGTTTTTTGAACTGGACTCAGACGGACAACCGGACTCGTAACTACCAAGCACCGCTGATACTGATTCCAGTCAGTCTTTCTCGGAGGTCTGTGAATGCTGCATTCAAGCTACGTATCCATGATGACGAACCGCAGTTTAATCCGACCTTACTGCAAATGCTTCGCCAAGACTTCGGGCTTGAAATTCAAGAACTTTCAAAAGAACTGCCGACGGATGATTCCGGCTTGGATGTTGATAGAATATGGAATATTGTCAGACAGCATGTTCGTGACATTGAAGGTTGGGAAGTTTCTGACGATCTAGTTTTAAGTACGTTCAGCTTCGCCAAGTACTTGATGTGGGCTGACCTGGATGCACGGACTGAACATCTCAAGAATTCACCCTTGGTTAAACATTTGATTGATACTCCTCGGGATACGTATATGGGCAACGACGGTGTCGACTTTACACGCCCGGAGGAGATGGATAGTAAATGTCATCCGAAAAACACCTATTTGCCCATGTCGTGTGACAGCACTCAAATGGCGGCAGTCATTGCAGCATCAGAAGGTATGGACTTCGTGATCAAAGGACCTCCCGGGACGGGCAAAAGCCAGACGATTGCAAACATAATCAGCCATCTGTTGGCCATAGGGAAAAAAGTACTGTTTGTATCTGAGAAAACAGCAGCCTTAGATGTCGTCTATCGTCGTTTGCGTGAAGTAGGACTGGGTAAGTTTTGCCTGGAACTGCACTCTAGCAAGGCAAGAAAGACTGATGTGATAGCCCAACTGGATCGGGCATGGCAAAGCAGGTATCCAAGGATTTCCAATTGGGATCGTGAGGCTGAGCGTCTGATGGGCTTGCGTGAAAACCTCAATACCTATGTTAGGCAGCTCCACAAAACTTATTCCAACGGTCTTAGCATTTTTCAGGCCATCGGAGTTGTAATAAACAATCCGACTGTGAGCGAACTCAGTTTCAATTGGCCTGATCATCAAGCTCACACGGAGGGTGACCTTGAGACACTTTCCAATATAGCATCTCGCATTGATGTAAATGCCGATCAGATTGGTGATATAAGCAAGAGTTGCTTCAACAGGGTCGAAGCCGATGATTGGTCTCCATCTTGGCAAAGGAAAGTTATTGACCAGTCCACAGCCCTTCACAGTGCAGCGCTAGGACTGGAAGCAGTACTTCAGTCTTGGATCAAAACCCTGAGATTGCCGATTCGGGTGATGAGTCAAGGTGACCTGCAAATGGTTGCAGCACTCGAACGTATTTTACCTAAGGCATACAACAAGTCGTACTCTTCTCTGCTAGGTCCCGTAGGCAGTGATTTAGTACAAGATCTCGAGTCTGCAGCGGAACTTGCTCAAAGTTACCGACAACAATTCGAGAGTACAGCTACGACCTATAAGGAAACCGTGATCGATTTAGACATAGCAGACTTGCTAGCTCGACTGTCTGCGGCCGAAGAGAAATGGTTTATGCCAAAATGGCTGGATGTCAGAGCGATAAAAGCTCAGATCAAACCATTTTCAGGCGGATCGAAAATTTCAAATGTCGTCTCTGACCTCACCTTGCTCTCGGTTGCAAGTAATGCGAAGACAGCGCTTGAAAAGCTCAAAGGTCTGGATAACGTCATCGGCAGGAAATTCGACGGTATACATACTGAACCTGCACTTTTCGCAGAAGCCGCAGGATTTGGTCGCGAACTAAGAAGCGTGATGAGTGCGCTCTTCACGGCGCCTGAAACCTATCGCAAGGCCACATCAACGATGACCTCATTGCTTCAATCCTCCGAGCTGTTGGGTCCAAGCGGTCAGATCCAGGCATCGACAAGCGCATTTATGCGTGCACTTAAAGCTTTTAAGGCGGCACAGCAATCGCTTCGCGAGACTATTGCCGCGACCGGCGACTTGCATGTCGAGTCTGACGACAAGTCTTTTCTGAAAATGACAGCGGATACCTGTGCACAGTGGGTAGAACAGGCTCCGAGGCTGAAAGCCTGGACCGCCTGGCGACGGGTTCGCGAAAAAGCGTTAAAGAAAGATATGCAGTCTCTCGTGGATGCTGTCGAGAATGGCTCTCTTGTTGACAGCACTGCTGAGGAAGCCTTCCGGGTGAACTATCACCGCTGGTGGTTAGATCGTGCCGTAGACAGTGATGATGTGATCAGGAAATTTGTTCCTGCTGAACATGTACGCGTTATTGATGACTTTGTGAAGTTGGACAAGGAGTTCATGGAACTCACCCAAGCGTACGTGTATGCCAAACTCAGCCAAGTGATTCCCTCACGCGGTCATGTCCCTCAAGGCTCAACGTGGCATGTTCTCAGTCGGGAAATTCAAAAACAACGCCGCCATATGCCAGTGCGGCAGTTAATTGAAAAGCTCGGCAGTAACCTATTCAAGCTCACGCCTTGCGTGATGATGAGTCCAATGTCGGTGGCTCAATACCTGCCTCCTGACGGGGCTTCATTTGATGTAGTGGTTTTCGATGAGGCCAGTCAGATTACGCCATGGGATGCCATTGGTGCTATCGCAAGGGCGAATCAAGCCATTATTGTTGGAGATCCGAAGCAATTGCCTCCAACCTCTTTCTTCAATCGTCAGGAGGATGAGTACAACGACAGTGATATCGATGCTGACCTGGAGTCAATCCTCGATGAGTGTATGGGAGCCAATCTGCCAACATACCAGTTGAAATGGCATTATCGCTCACGACAAGAGTCTCTCATCACTTTTAGTAATCACACGTACTATGATGGAGGGTTGATAACTTTTCCGTCACCGGCCACTGCCGATAAAGCGGTGTCGTTCCACTATGTCGACAATGGCTTGTATGAAAAAGGCGGCAAGAGGATCAACCAACCTGAGGCCCGAGCTGTGGTTAATAGCATCGTTACAAAATTGCGAGACCCGGGTTTCAAAAAAACCGGTATGACGATTGGTGTAGTTACCTTTAATCAGGAACAACAGATTCTCATTGAAGACATGCTGGAAAAGGCACGCCGGGATTACCCTGAAATCGAACCTTTCTTTGCTGAAGATACTATCGAATCCATCTTTGTAAAAAACATCGAGAGCGTACAAGGTGATGAACGTTCGATCATCTACTTTTCCATGACGTACGGTAAAGATCGTTCAGGTCGCTTGTCGATGAACTTCGGACCCATGAATCAGGAGGGCGGCCCAAGACGCTTGAACGTTGCAATCACCCGTGCCCGCAATGAAATGCATGTCTATTCAAGTATGCAGCCGGAAGATATCGATCTATCGCGCACAAAGGCGTTCGGTGTCAGGGACATGAAACGTTTTATGGATTTTGCCAAACGGGGCAGGAAGGCAATCGGAGAGTCGATTGAACGCCCTCTGGGGACTTTCGACTCAGAATTTGAAGAGCAAGTTGCGGCAAGGCTAGAGGAGCGGGACTGGACGGTTCACAGCCAAATCGGTGTGTCTGGTTTCCGGATTGATCTCGGTGTTGTTCATCCTGACAAAGCCGGAAAGTATCTTGCCGGCATAGAATGTGATGGTGCTACCTATCACCGGTCTGCCACAGCTCGTGATCGAGATTTTCTGCGCGAGCAAGTTCTTAAGAGATTAGGATGGAAAATATTGAGAATTTGGTCTACAGATTGGTGGGTTAACCCAGCGGATTGCATAGATCGTATAGACCAACAGTTGCATGAATTGCTTGAGTCTTGCGCTGAGGACAGTGGGGCACCTTCAGAGGAGGTTCCCGATACGGTGTTAGTGACCCAGAATTCTTCAGAAGAGGGTGTCAATACAGATTTTGCGAGTACGGATGGCCATGATATTACTTCGGAGGGCGATCCCCAGGAGGTGGTGTGGGAAAAAGTTGCGGGTAGTGTTGTGGAGGATGCACCCGAGATACCGGGTAAACGTGAGTACATCCCTTGGGGTGTGGCTTCGAATGATATCAAACTTAGGCGGGACAGCTTTTACGAGTATGACTACCGAGCTACACTTTCGCACTTGATGGAACAAATCGTACAGCATGAGCAGCCAGTTCGTGTGGAAGTCCTGTTTAAATTGATTACCACGGCGCATGGCTTCAAGAGTGCAGGCAGCAGGATCAACCAGGTACTCAGCGAAGTTTTAGAAAAAAATAACAGGCTGCAAATTACCACGGAAGATAACGTACGATTCGTGTGGCTTGTAGATGCGGATATAGCTCACTGGGATGGCTTTCGTGTAGTCAATGGGTTTTCTTATCAGCGTACCGCAGAAAATGTTGCCATGCCTGAGCTTGTTGCCATGTCTCGCCATTTTATTGACTGTGGCTGTGATATCGAGGGTGCGGTTGTGGAAATGCGTAAATGGCTCGGCATGCGTCGCATGGGTGAAAAAAGTAGAAAGCGACTTGAATCTGCATACAAAAAAGCTTCGATTGGGGATAATCATTAAGTTAATCTTTTTCGTTATATACCAATTTTGTGAGAAAGAAGAAATGATTCATTTCGGAAACGATAGATTCGATGCATTTGGAGTTAGTTTGCCGGTTAAATGAACTTCAATGTCTCATATAAGTTCCCTTAAGTATTGTGCATTTTATTAGTGTGCAATCACTCGATAGCCGGAGCATGACACTTTTCGTAGGATTCGGACATTTTCCCCTGAAGGGAAACTAACAAATTCCGTACTGGAGCTAACTTTTCATAGCCGGACAACTCCTCGAACGTCATTGCCGGTATGCCTAACTGCCCCGAGCGTTTCGGGCTTCAGACGGTTTGATGCTGAGTTTGAATGTTTTTCCAAGCTTGCCTAATTTCGCGGGTTCTCTGGTTGGCTAATTTGATCATTTCTTCAGGAAGTCCTTTGGCAACTAGTTTGTCCGGATGATGCTGATTAAGCAGTCTCCTATAGGTCTTTTTGATTTCGGGAAGTGGGGTATCCGGCGTTATACCAAGTACATCGTAGGGGTTGAGGTCGGAAGCAGTTTGTCCGTCCGGTGCAGCATCAGTTCCGGTGCCCCTGACCATATTAATGATTCTGTTTAGGTCGGCGGATCTGAAACCTAGTTGCCGGGCGATATTTGCGAGGATACGATTTTCTTTCGGGTCAAGACGTCCATCGGCGAAGGCAGCTTGGACTTGTATCTCCATGAATATACGCAGCAGCGTTACCCGGCGATGGCATTCCATGCGGAACTGATTAAGGACGGACTCAATATCGAATTCCGATTGTTTGCCTCGATTAAATAATTTCCTTGCAGCCTTACGTTGCAGGTTGTTTAGGCGCATCTCATCCATGACGGTTTCCGCTAAATTGATTTCCTGGCGAGACACCTTGCCGTCGGCTTTGGCAATATGGCCCATTACCGAAAAAGTAGCGGTAAAAAATGCGGCTTGAGTACGTTCTTGACCACCCGGAAAATATTGTCCTCGCGCTCCGCGGGAAAAGCTGCTGTCTATCGAATGACCCAGGGAAGCGCCTAGCAGGGCACCGAGGGGGCCGCCGAGCATGAACCCCAATGTGCCCCCTATCACTTTGCCCCACCAACTCAATTGAAAACCCTCCCTTGCTCGTGCGCTTCAACCGACCGGTGATAGCCGTTGCTGCTTAAGTTTTTAAGGGGACTCTCGATACGTTCCATTCGTATCACTTATTGCCGCCGGCCGAAATGAGCGAGCCAGACTTGTGAACACCGGAAACCATGCCGCAGACAGAATACACAGGCGGTCGTTACCTGGGTTGATCGGAAGAATGCGTAACCAATGTGTCGGCACCGCTGTGTCTTAAGGCCGTCGCATCAAAGTCAGTGTTGATCGGATGAATGCACAACCAGCGTGTCCTCAGGCAAGTTGAATAGCTGCTGAACGGCACGGCAGTGCTTTTCGATGGCGTCACTGCTAGCTTTGGTTTCTACCCAATATCCCGATTCACCTATTTTGCGCGGCGCACGCATTGATCTTAGTTTCTCACGATCTTTTGCAAGTTTCGGCTGATACGGAACCGACCTTTTCGGTGCGTCCGTTAAACGTTGGAATAAATCAGGGTGGCTGGCGTGCAGCTCAGTCAGAAACTCTACCAAGACACTTTTCCATGTGGCGCACTCTATACGTTTTCCGAATGCCTGAATATGCGTGGGCTGCTGCTTAGTGTGACTTTGGTCCTTAGGCGGTTTTGCTGGTTGCGTTGAGGTAGCTACAATGTCAGCCGAATGTATAACCAGCGTGTCCTCAGGCAGGTTAAGCAGCTGCTGAACGGCACGACAGTACTGTTCGGTGCCCTTCCTGCCACCCCAAGTTTCCACCCAATATCCCGATTCACCTATCTTGCGCGGCACACCCACCGATCTTAGTTTCTCACGATCTTGTGCGAATTTCGGCTGATACGGAACCGACCTTTTCGGTGCGTCCGTTAAACGTTGGAATAAATCAGGGTGGCGTGCATATAGCTCAAGCAGAAACTCTACCAAGACACTTTTCCATGTGGCGCACTCTATACGTTTTCCGAATGCCTGAATATGCGTGGGCCGCTGCTTAGTGTGGCTTTGGTCCTTAGGCAGCTCCGTTGATTGCGTTGAGGTAGCTGTGACGTCAGCCGATGGTGCAGACACTCGAGAGCTTACATTGTCGGGCTTTGTCAATTGTGTTGAGGTAGCTGCGGTGTTAGTCTCCGCAACTTCCATGCTTTGTTCAATTGAGTGCGTCGCCGACGGCAGGTCGGCGCGTCCTTTGAGAAACCCGGCTACCTGTGAGAGGCTTACTGACACGTTGGAAGTAATTTTAACCTCCTTCCTTAGTCTGGCAACCAATTGCCTGTCGCCCTCCGTAAGTAATTTTTTCCACTCTCTGTTCAGGATCCGTTGGGTCAGCGCTTCCTCAGTAAATGAACGAGCGCTTCCGTCCAGTATTTTCTCTCGACTTAAGAATCGCCGGAGTTTAGCTGCGCTTTGCGGTATATCGTCTTTAAGGAGGTCTATAACATCTGCCGGTATAGTAGAGTCTCCGAGATAGTAAAAATACCATTCTTTACCGTTACTCAACACTCCCGAAGTTATCTGCAATAAGCGACAGTATTCAAATAGCTGGTTGCGATATTTGTCCACGTTTTCCAGCAGGCGACGCGGAGCTTTCGTTTCAATCAAAGCCAGAGGCTTATGGTCTCCGAGCAATGCAATATCTGCCCTTCCTTTTAGATGGTTGGCAACGTTATGTTCTAGTCTGACTTGGTCCGGGTCAGATGTGTTCCAACCCAACGCACGCAATACAGGCAACACGATAGAAGTTTGCAGGGTAGACTCGTTCAATTGATTGATGTCCTTCAGCGTTCGGATGCGTTCTATCTCGTCCCTGATATCCATAGATATAGTCATGTTGTCCTCCTGTTTATCATGCCCTCAATCTTTCAGTGGCATTGATGCGTGCATATATCCGGTGTAGAAAATACGAAGTATAAGGTATATTGATTTATATTTAGTGGGAACCTTGTGCATAAGCTTAGAAACATTTGGCACTCCTACCGACAGGAAGAGAAGCCTTACAAATCCAACATATAGGCTATCGAATCCGGGGGTTTTACCGGGTCGCTAAAATCGAGCATAGTTGGGACACTATAAGCTTACGATGCAAAACAACGACTCAAAATTCTCACCTTCCAGGAAAACCATGGCATGGTCGCTGTCTGCGATGCATTCAAGATCAGTCGTTTGATGCTGTATGCATGGCGCCCTGGCCTATCGGCAGGGTGAGACGCGCCCGGAAAACCGACCGGTTTTCAGCGGCGAACGACCCGACAAGGACGTCGGGGCTGGGGCTTGTTGACAGAACCCAGTCGCGTCATGGATGACAGGCACTTTGCCGACAATCCGGCACAATCCGGCACAATCCGCCGACAATCCGCCAACAAACACAAAAGGGAGGGTTGAGCAGTTTGCACGACCGCAGCAGAACGCCGCGTAAACGCCGACGTTGAGTCTGGCCGCGAACTCTGATCCGGGAAATCCGTCGTCTGCGCCTAAGATACCCCACTAGGGACGGGACAAGATTTATGTGTTGCACTTGCCGTGGTGCCGGAAGCAAGGTCTGTTGTGTTCGAGTGCGACGACGATCGGACGCTTGATTTCAGATGCCTCGGATCGGATGCGTTGCTCACCGCAGCGCTTGGATCGCAAAGGTTGAGCCAAACCGTTGCGACGTAAGCCGCCGCGCCCGCGTCTAGATCGCAAAGCCGGTGCCAAGCATGTCGGACACTGTGTTGCTTTCGATACTATTATCTGTTTTATCGAAGGCAGCCGACGCTATATTCCGACCGCAACGGATCATTCAAGCCGCTTTGCCTTCGTCGGCAGTGCCTCGCGGCAATAGCACCCAAGCGGCTCGGTTTGTCGCCTTGGTGCAAACGGTCTTACCGGGCAAAATCGAGCAAGTATTGACCGACGGCACCGAAAGATCCGCCACTGCTATACTTACCCGGGTACCCCAAAATGAATGCTTATAACGAGCGCTTCAACCGTACTGTCCAGGAAGAGTTTATCGACTATCGGGAAGCGTTACTGCTTGAAGATATCGGTGAGTTTAACCGGTAGATGATTGATTACTTGCAGCGCTACAACGGCGAGTGCCCCCACCGGGGATTGAACTACATGGCTCCGTATCAAGTCATTGCCCGGCAACTCCCTCATTTGTCCGGAATGTATTGGACACGTACAAATATTTGTGTTCCATCGTACGAACGGATACAATTTACCGCTATTATGGCTGGTATCTTACCCTTGTCGGTACGCCCTTATCTGTTGGCGCGAAGGCAGACAAGACTCGTAGGAGAATTGCCGATGAGTCGCATCCCGCGGTTTTTGGAGATTTGTAACCCGGTGCGAGACATGGTTCGGGCTGATGTTGAGTTCTCGGAGTATGAGGCCGGGGTTGTACGTGCGGGAATTATTCTGCAAGTTGAATTAGTTCTGCAATGTTGCCGTTGTTTGGAAGACCTACGACAAGAATTGAATGTTAGGAGCTATTTGTTTATTGCACGAAGTGAAGAGAGCGCTCGGAACATTGACAATGACAAAGATCTCATTCTTTGTGAAAACGAGGAGCTGGATTTGGCTGTTTTGGTAGAGGATGAATTACTTTTACAGTTGCCGCAATTTCCGATGCATCAAAATCGAGCTTACTGCGATTCGACAATGCTAAAAGAAATTCAGTATTCTCGGGAAAAAATGCAAACACAGAATCCATTCTCTATCTTAAAAAGGCTATCAAATTAATAGGCGGAGATTTTCATGGCAGTGCAAAAAAATAAGAAGACACGATCAAAGAGTGCAATGCGTCGGTCGCATGATTACTTGAAAGCAGCAGCGCTTTCAATAGATCCGACTACGGGCAGTAGTCATTTACGTCATCATATTGCTCCTGACGGTTTTTATCGCGGACGAGAAATTATTCCGCCTAAGCCGAGTGAAAACGAACGATTGGAAGAAGACGAAGTCTGAGTACCAAACTTCAATATAGGTCCTGTTTAGTTTTTTGCGCTGTGGATAGTTGGCAAGATGACCGTACCGATCACGATCGCCATTGATGCCGCTAGCGGTGATTTCGGACTGGACACGACAATTCCCGCTGCATTATCCACACTGTCCGAATGTGAAGACATTGCATTAATATTAGTAGGTGATATGCAAGCGCTGCAAGCGTTTCTCGACGAACGTCAAGATTCTTCATTACCGGAGCAACGCCTGCGTTTGGTGCACGCTCCTGAAACTATTGCGATGGATGAAGAACCGACGCGTGCGCTACGTAAAAAGCGTCAGTCGTCTATGCGGGTCGCGGTTAATTTGGTCAAAGATGGTACTGCCGCAGCATGTGTTAGCGCCGGTAACACGGGAGCATTGATGGCGATTTCACGTTATGTACTAAGTACTTTGGCCGGGATTGAGCGTCCGGCAATTACCGCGATGGTTCCGACTGTGGCTGGACATATTTACATGCTCGATTTAGGTGCCAATATCGACTGTAAAGCGGAGCACTTGTATCAGTTTGCGGTAATGGGGTCCATGCTTGCTTCGGTAGTGGATGATATACCAAGTCCGCGGGTCGCTTTGCTGAATGTAGGTGAAGAAGCCATTAAAGGGAATGATCAAATTAAAGCGGCCAATGCTTTACTGCGAGAAAGTTCATTAAATTATATCGGTTACGTTGAGAGTAGTCACTTGCATGAAGGTTCTGTCAACGTGGTGGTTGCCGACGGATTCGTTGGGAATATTGCATTGAAGTCAATGGAGGGAACGTACGCATTTGTCTTGCAATTGTTCAAGCAAGCATGCAAACAGAATTATTTGAATCAAATCGCAGCTTTAGGAATTAAGCCGATTCTGAAATCAGTGCGTGAAAGAGTTAATCTTGAAAAATACAATGGTGCCAGTTTGTTAGGTTTGCAAGGTGTGGTTATTAAAAGCCATGGCAGGGCAAGCTCGGTCGGATTTAAAAATGCGATTAAAGTCGCTCGCACTGAAGCTTTGAAACAAGTGCCTCAGTTATTGGATAAGGCACTGGAAGTGATGTTGAAAGCGGGTAGTGACGTATGATGCACTCGATCATTGCCGGCTCCGGCGGATATTTACCGCCTAAGATACTGACTAATCATGATTTGGAAAAGTTAGTGGACACTTCCGATCAATGGATACGTGAGCGCACTGGCATTCATCAGCGTCATATTGTTGAAGATGAAAGTACTTGCGATCTTGCCGAGTATGCTGCGCATGCCGCAATAGAGATGGCTGGGGTGCGGATACAGGACCTTGATTGCATCATTCTGGCAACGACAACACCGGATAAAGTTTTCCCCGGCACCGCATGCTTATTACAAAGCCGTTTAGGTGTACGCGATTGTCCGGCATTTGACGTGCAGGCGGTTTGCACCGGTTTTATTTATGCACTTGCAATTGCCGATTGCTTTATTCGTGCCAGCCGCACCAAATGCGCGTTGGTCGTCGGTAGCGAAGTATTGTCGCGAATTATTGATTGGGATGATCGCGCGACCTGTGTTTTGTTTGGCGATGGTGCCGGTGCATTTGTTTTGCAAGCAGCATCGGAGCCGGGGATTTATTCGACACATATTCATGCCGATGGCAATTATGAGAAACTTTTGCATGTGTCAAAAAATCAAGCGGGGAAAGATGCAATTCAAATGCAAGGCAGCGAAGTCTTTAAGATGGCAGTCAATACTATGGGGCGAATTGTTGATGAGACATTAGCGGCCAACCAGCTTAAAAGATCGGATATTGATTGGTTGGTGCCTCATCAGGCGAACTCTCGGATTCTCGCGGCAACCGCAAAAAAATTAGAAATGCCAATGTCGCAAGTAGTGCAAACGGTTGATATGCATGGCAATACTTCCGCCGCATCGGTTCCGTTGGCGTTTAATGAGGCGGTACTCGACGGGCGCATACAACGCGGTCAAACTGTAATGCTTGAAGCGTTCGGTGGCGGCTTTACTTGGGGGGCGGCGCTACTTAGATTTTAGTTGCACGATGGCATGACTGTACCGCTGTTCGATATCGACTGTACTCGCTGCCATCGGCTAGTCCGTTATTTGCGACAAGTTAAAAAACAACATCCCGATTATTATTGCGCACCGGTACCATCGTTTGGCGTTAGTCATCCGTATCTTTTAATAGTCGGATTAGCGCCGGGAAAGCATGGCGCTAACCGTACCGGGCGACCATTTACCGGCGACTATGCCGGAATTCTGCTATATAAAAGCCTGCACCGTTACGGTTTTGCTACGCGAGCGAGCGCCGAATCCGTTACCGACGGAATGTATCTGCGAGCTTGCCGGATTGTAAACGCGGTGAAATGTCTTCCGCCGAACAATATGCCGACTAACGAGGAAATCGGTATCTGCAATCAATTTTTGCGCGCTGAGATTGAACGTTTGCATAACTGCGCCGTAATTCTTGCATTAGGACATATTGCACACCGTGCTACGCTCAAAGCGTTGGGACTAAAGCTAGCACATTACCGGTTTCGGCATGGTGTGAAACACGTGTTGCCGATGGGCGAGCTTTTATTGGATTCTTATCATTGTAGCCGTTATAACGTGCAGACCGGTCGCTTGACTGAACGGGGGTTTCATGCTGTTATTCAAGCAGCGAGGCGTATGATTGATGACTCGGGAATTTCATAGCGGTAGCGGCATATTTGATCCCGCTGAATTTGTGCAAAATCTCACTCAACGATGTGGTGTTTATACCATGTTTGATGGGCAAGGGAAAGTGTTGTACGTCGGCAAGGCAAAAAACTTGAAGAAACGGGTCGCAAGCTATTTTCGCAATTACGGGCATAGTGCAAAAACACGTCTTTTGCTTGAGCAAATAGCGCACATTGAAGCAACGGTCACTCACACCGAAGCGGAAGCTTTGCTGTTGGAAAACAATCTGATTAAGGGATATTGTCCGCGCTATAACATTCTGTTGCGTGATGATAAAAGTTACCCGTACATTCGAGTGACTTCGGATGATCAATTTCCGCGTCTAAGCTTCTATCGTGGTTCGCGTAAGCGGCCGGGAAAGTATTTTGGTCCTTATCCGAGCGCGAGCGCGGTGCGCGAGACTTTAAATTTGTTGTTTAAGTTATTTCAGCTACGGCAATGCCGGGATAGTTTTTTTAAGAATCGTACTCGCCCATGTTTGCAGTACCAGATTAAACGTTGCAGTGCGCCGTGTGTGAATTATATTGATCCGGCCGCGTATCATGATAGTTTAAAACTTGCGGTGGAATTTTTATCGGGAAATAGCGAGCGATTGATTCGTACGCTTGTTGAACGTATGGACCGCGCGGCGGAACTGCAGGAATATGAGAAAGCATCACAATATCGTGATCAAGTCGAAACGCTACGGCAGGTATCGGAGCGCCAGTATATGAATGCCGGTCGTGGTGAACTGGATATTATTGCCTGTGAGTATCGAGGTGGGGCGGTTTGCATGCAGGTTATTTATGTGCGCGGAGGGCTGAACATCGGTAGCCGATCTTATTATCCGCGTCTCCCTCAAGGGAATCATGAATTGTCGATTAATGAAATGCTCACCGCATTTTTGGGACAGTATTATCTGTCGCATAAAATCCCAAATGAAATTGTCCTGCACGAGAGACCCTCTGATGTCGAATCTTTGCGAATGATGCTGGAAAACAAAGCCGGGCATAAAGTTAAAATTGCCGCAAATGTGCGTGGACGCAAACGCAAGTGGCTTGAAATTGCACAGGAAAATGCAGCATGTGCGTTATCGTTACGGCTTGCGTCAAAAAGCAGCATGCGAAGGCGCCTCATAAGTTTGCAAGAAACATTGGGCTTGTCTGAGATGCCGACGCGAATGGAGTGTTTTGATGTTAGTCATACGATGGGCGACTCGACTGTCGCGTCATGTGTCGTGTTCGATAGCGAAGGTCCTTTGAAAAAAGATTATCGTCGTTTTAATATCCTCGGTATCACGGCCGGTGATGATTATGCGGCAATGGGTCAGGCGCTGACACGTCATTATCGCAGGCTGCTGGCCGGCGAAGGATGTATTCCGGATATTTTATTTATTGATGGTGGTAAGGGGCAGTTGAAACGAGCGCAAGAGGTGATGAAGGAGTTGGTCGTTCACAAGGTTATTGTAATCGCGGTTGCGAAATGTCGTTCACGTAAGCCGGGATGGGAAACATTGCTGTTGGAACGAGAAGGGAAGACAGTGACTTTGCAAACGAATAGCGCGGTGCTGCATTTAGTCCAACAAATTCGTGATGAGGCGCATCGTTTTGCGATTGCCGGACATCGTAACTTACGCGCCAAGAAGCAACAACATTCTTTACTGGAAGAATTACCTGGGCTGGGGCCAAAACGTCGGCATAACTTGATGAGGTATTTTGGCGGTTTGCAGAGTGTCGCCCGTGCCGGAATTGAAGAGATTAGTAAAGTTCCGGGGGTTAGTCTGCAGCTGGCAAAATTAATCCACCGGCGATTACATGAGGCGCCTTAAATAAATGACTATGATGGTTGTCAACTTACCGACATTACTGACATTACTGCGGATATTTATCATTCCGTTGCTTATTATCGCGTTTTACTCGTCGGAATGGGTTACGACGACGAATGGCGGTACGATGTATTGCTTGGTACATTGGAGCGCCGTGGTCTGCGCGGGATTATTTACACTGGCGGCAATCACTGATGTTTTAGACGGTTATATTGCCCGGCGGTTTGAGCAGGTGACGCGATTTGGAGCATTGATAGACCCGATTGCAGATAAGATGATTGTTGCCGTTGCGTTACTGTTGATTGTTGAAAGGGTATCGGATTGGTTAGTTACTTTGCCCGCCTTAGTAATTATTACCCGTGAATTCGCTATTGCCGGTTTACGCGAATGGATGACCGGTGAAGGATGCGGAGATTTGGTTGCAGTGAATTGGTTAGGCAAAACTAAAATGGTGATTCAGGTTTTTGCCATCATATTCCTGCTGTGGGGTGTGCCGCCCGCAACCGGTATGCCAATCAGCACGACAGGCAATATCGGTTTATTGTTATTGTATCTTGCGGCAGCTATGACGTTACTGTCTATGATAATGTACCTGCTAAAAGCTCGGCATGTATTCAATAAATAAAGGAAATTAATTAAGGCTTGCGTTTGAGCCGAAATGCAAGATCATTATTAATGATTTCAGCAGGACGTTTACATAAATTTCTTTAAGGAATACCTTTTCGATATAAATCGTCGATTAAATTCTTGCTTTGTTCCGTGCTGCTTGCGCAGCAGCTGCACATAAGCGGATGATGGAGCGGGAAACGGGACTTGAACCCGCGACCCCAACCTTGGCAAGGTTGTGCTCTACCACTGAGCTATTCCCGCACTGAGAAAATTTTCAATAAATAAAGGCAGCCATTATAAGTGACTGAGGATAACCGTCAATAATTTAATGGAAGCGTGTATACTTTACTTACATCCGTCAGGCTAGTTGGCAGAGTGGTGATGCAGCGGCCTGCAAAGCCGTGTACACCGGTTCGATTCCGGTACTAGCCTCCAAGCCCGGGTGGTGGAATTGGTAGACACAAGGGACTTAAAATCCCTCGGAGCTGAGTCTCTGTGCCGGTTCGAGTCCGGCCCCGGGCACCATTTAACTCTTCTGTACATGTGCCGGATACATTCGGGGTTCTTGGATGTCAATGAAAAGGTGACTGATATACAATATCAGTACATTGACCACCGCATCAAAGGTTTCTATAGAATAGCCGGTTTTGCTTCAAAAACGGAGGCCCATGAGCACAATGGCATCGCCGTATCTGACCACAAATGCCGATTTGGGAAATCTGTCGTCTGCGCCTAAGGTATCCCGCTAAGGACGGGACCAAGGTTTATGTGTTGCTTTTGCCGTGGTGCCGCAAGCAAGGTCTGCTGTGTTCGGGCGCGACGACGCTAGATAAATTGGGTTTGTAATTAGTTGTTTGAATCTAAGTCATAGTTTAGTAATATTTGTTTAAATACTGATGTTTTTGATCAGTGGTTAATGAAAATTTTTTGTAAGGAGAATTAAAATGGCAGTGAAATATTTTGGCGGAGCGCAATCGCAGGATATCGCTTCATTGGGTATAGATGGAATTAATGCGTTTTTACAGGACATAATATCTTCAAATAGTGAGGAGGCACCTATCACTTGCGGATTTTTCAAGATGGGCTCAGGGAATCCGTTGGAATATACCTATAGCTATGATGAATGTAAAATCATGTTGGAAGGTGAGATGACGATTGCAGAGGACGGCGGCGAAACGATAACGGTGAAGCCCGGTGACGTTGTATATTTCGATAGCGGCACGAAAGTCACATTCACATCCGATTCTTCAGGTAAAGCTTTCTATGTCGGTCAAAGAAAATTCGGCGCACTGTAAAAATATTTGATTGAAAATCAGAGCGTCCGCGAAATCCGTTCAGAGTTCTGTGTCAATGTAAAAACACTTTACCAAGCATAGATTAAATGCGCCATCAACTTGATTTTGCGGAAGATAGCTGCCAAAAGCGCATGGCAAATTTGGTTTTAATGCGGACGTATAGCAAAATGTATGTTACTAAAAACCGGAAAAGAGCTTGGCTTTATACTGCAAGCTATTTTAAATGTTGCTTATACGGAATAAGTTGTGTGTTTTCGGAAACGTACACAGGCTGGGTAAGCGGCGCGGAGCTTGCAGGAGTATCGCATTTCCCGCTAACCCGGAAATATGACAAGAGAGCCAATCAGGCATGATCTATCAATGGCATGACATACTAGGTAATATCGGAGTGGCGCTGATTATTATTACCTATTTTTTGTTGCAACTAGAGCGCTTGCCCAGTACTAGCTTGTCGTATTCCGTACTGAATGCCTTAGGTGCGTTTTTTGTTATAGTTTCCTTGATGTACGAATTTAATATGTCGGCATTTATCGTCGAAGCATTTTGGGTTTTGATTAGTCTTTTCGGGATTTTTAGGTATATAAGATCAAGGCTTTAGCGTAGTTATTCAATCTGTGAGCCTTAGCTTGAGCAAATTTCTAAACTCTTACTTGAATACTATCGACTACTCATTAGGTAGTAAATACAAAGTGCAATTGACGGTTAAACAAGTAAAAGGTCATCATTTTTTAATGGAGAATTCATTGAATCAGCCTTCAATGCATAGTGTTGAGCAGCAAGTCTACTGCATAAAATTTCGATAATGAGTTTCGTAAATAAAACCAAGTACCTGGTGATCGGAGCAGGAGTGCATGGCTTGAGCACGGCTTATCATCTTGCATTGCGATTGAAAGCAAGCGGCGCAGGCAGCGGTAACGATATCTTAATTGTGGATAAAAAAGACGTGGGAGCGGGCGCGTCGGGAATTGCCTGCGGTGTGATAAGAAATAATTATTTTCAACCGGCAATGCGCGAATTAATGGTACACAGTGTGGAAGTTTGGGAAAGCGATCCTAAAGCATATCGTTACTTTCCGGTGGGCTACATACAAGCGGCGCCTGAAGTGATGCGTACGGATGTTGCAAGTATCGCTCGACAACAGAAAGATATTGGTTACGAATCCGTATTTATTGAAGGGAAAAAAGAATGCGCCGATTATATGAAAAGTATTTTTAGCGATTGGCAAGCTGAAAACATTACTTCAATTTTGCATGAAAAGCGCGGTGGCTACGCGAGCAACTTACCAAGCATGAAAGGACTTGCGGCTAAAGCGAAGAATGAAGGGGTGCGGTTTTTACCTGGCGTAAAAGTTACGGGCTTTCAAAGTTGCGCTATTAGCGATGCGATCAAAGCGGCAGAGACTGATAAAGGAATCATTTCATGTGATTATGTAATAGTTGGAGTCGGACCATGGATAAAAAGTATATGGGAGATGCTGGATTTGCCTAAATTTATAGATGTAAAAGACGCGAATGGGGTAATTCACGATCATGTTCCGATGTGGGTCTATTGGTCCTTGCAGGAAGGAACATTAGGTGTTGACCCGCAGCTACAAAAGACTAATGGTGGAGATTTCCCGCCGGTGGTTCATGTCGATACGGACGCACCGCTCTATGCCGATGGCAACGGTAAATTAATTACCGATAAATTATGGGGTATCTATTATAAGCCGGACTTTAACTTTGGCGGCGTTCAAGGCGGTGCCGCGCCGTTTAAGATCGATACCGACCCGGATCAAGTAAAAGTGGACCCTTACGGTCCCGATTCGCCGGATTACGTTGTTGATGACGCGTTTGCGGAAATGTGGGTATCTGCTTTAGCGCATTGCCAAAAACGTTTTGAAGGAACGCTCACGAAATATAAAAAAGAACCATCGGGGGGAATCGGAGTGTTTGCTCCGGACAGTTTCCCCGTATTCGATGTATTTCGAGATAACTGCTATGTTATTGCGGATTCGAATCATGGCTACAAAATGATTGGAATAGGAAAATTAGCTGCGGAAGAGATCGTCAGCCAAAAAAGCAAACTACTTGAGCCATTTCGATTTTCGCGTTATGAAGAAGGGAAATTACATCCGGTCTCTCACAGTCCGTACCCTTGGAGTTAGGTCGGAGTGATTTTCATTTTATAAAACATAAAAATATAGGGGTGCTAAAAATGGCGACAGATTTGGAAAAACACGTGAACGCTGATGGAAGAAGCGATCTGGTGAAACAAGTCCGTGACAAGATAAATTCTTTAAATATCAAGTATATCTATTTTCAATTCGTATCCGTCACCGGTCGAATTGTCGGTAAAGGAATACCTGCCGATCATTGGGAACGCATCGCTGAAAAAGGTTTTCAGTTGGTTTATGGCTCTACTGCCAACCTTTATATTGATCGGCATGGAAATTATATCGGTTACGGTCCGGAAGCCTCAGAACTTGTTGGCATTTCCGATCCGGAAACATTCTGTCAATTGCCTTGGGATAAGCGTATTGCGCGGGTATTTTGTACGTGTTTTCGCAATCGAGAGGAAAGAAATAATCCGGGCACTCATTTGACCTCAGATTGCCGCGGTAATCTGCGTATCATTCATAATGAATTTATAAACAAGCATGATGGCTTACACATGCGTATGGGTACTGAACCTGAAATGATGTGGTTGAAGCGGGATGAAAACGGCCAACTTGATGGCGGTGTAACGAAGCCTAATTGCTACCATATTGATCAATTTGAAGAGTTAAGGCCTGCCTCGATGAAAGTGATTGAGTATGCCGAGCAAATGGGTTACAACATGATACAGGGCGATCATGAGGACGCTCCGGGGCAACTCGAATTAAACTGGATGTTTGATGACGTCATGCGTAATGCGGATCGTCTCACCACCTATCGGCAAATATGCGCGCAAGTTGCGCGCGAACAAAATTTAGTTGCCTGTTTTATGACGAAACCGTTTATGGGGGTATCCGCCTCGGGCTGCCATCATAACGTTTCGTTGTGGAAAGGCGGTGAGTCCGTAGTGAACTCATTGCATCAGGACCCGCTGTGTGGCATGGAAGACGTGTTTAGCTATCTACAAGGTGGCGAAAACACCTTTATGCCGGATCCTAAAATCGATGATCGCAAACCTGGCCTCATCGGTTTGCAGTGTATCGGTGGCGTCATGGCACACTTGCAAGCATTGACGGCGATTGGCTCGTCTACTGTGAATTCGTATAGACGTTTATGGGATACCGGTTTTTGGGCGCCGGTTTTTGCAGATTGGGGATTTCAAAATCGAACCTGCGGTTTACGGGTTTCTGCGCCGGGGCGCTTTGAATATCGCTCTGTAGATTCTATGGTCAATCCTTACTTAATGGGGGCGGCATTATTAAAAGCATTCGATGATGGGATTTGCAATGATTTAGATCCGGGGGAACCGGAAGAACGCAATATTTACGAAGCGATTAAAGAGGGCAAAGACATCAAGCGGTTGCCGATGTCGCTAGGTAAAGCGTTGGAAGCTTTGGATAGAGACGAGGTGATTAAATCATCTATGCCGGATGAAATGTACAAAGTATTTACTCATTATAAAAACGATGAATGGGAGCGTTTTAATCACACTGTGACGGAATGGGACGTAGATACTTATCTGGACTATCTACCCTAATAAATAATAAACAGGAGAATTGTGATGTGTGGAATAGCGGGGCTTATCTGGAAAGGTAAAAGTTCGAACATCGGTTTGGAAATGACCTTGATGTTGCAAGCTTTGAGACATCGTGGGTATGACTCTACCGGGTTTGCTTTGTACGGAAATGCGAACAAAGATAAAAATGAATATGTAATGCGCTTTATTACTGCGGAACAAGAAGCAATGAAAATAGGTTTTGGTATTCATGCGGAAGTAAAAGCGCGAGAAGAAGCGGTTGGAGCGCGTTTAAAGGAATCAGGCGCTAATATTACGGATCGACAAGTCCCGACAGAATATTCTCACCGTTATACTTTTACTTTCGATGGGGATTTGCGTCGGCTGATTGATTATGTTGAAGATGTGGACGGTGTCGAAATAATGTCGGTTGGAAATGCGTTGGAATTGATCAAAGATTTGGGCGATGCCGAAACCGTATCTAGGCAGTACAAGTTAAGCGATTTCAAAGGCACCCATAGCATTGGTCATGCACGTATGGCGACGGAATCAGATGTTGATATACGATCGGCGCATCCGTATTGGGCATATCCGTTCACAGATGTGTCTGTCGTGCATAATGGCCAGTTGACCAATTATTGGACCAATCGACGCGCATTGGAACGTCGAAGCCATCGTTTCATGTCGGATTGTGATTCCGAACTAATCGCCGTGTATTTAGCGGACCGAATTGATCAAGGCGATGATTTGGAAGAAGCGATGAATCGTTCAGTACATTACTTGGATGGTGTATTTTCTTATTTAGTGGCAACCGGCAATCAGTTGGGAATGGCGAAAGATACTATGGCTGCTAAGCCGATGGTCATTTATGAAGGTGATGAGTTTGTTGCTCTCGCTTCGGAAGAAATTTCAATTCGCAGCATTTTTCCGCGTGAGATAGACACCTTTGATCCGTATGAAGGGGAGGTACGGGTATGGCAAGTGTAAAAGAAAGCAAGTCCTATGATATGGGGATGCATGCCGAGCAACTGTCGGGTCGCACCCAACAGATATATTTCTCGTCCTCTGCGGAAGAGAATTTTATTCATGTGTATGCTTATGATGTGGATTTTGAAAAGTCAACGGAATTCGATTGCGCGGATATGGGAACCACTGATATCAACATCAAAATTCGTGAACTTATGAAACAAGGTTACGGCACGATTACGGTTAGAAATCCCATGGGTAAACATTCGCTAGGTGTTGGAATACTAAACCGGCTCAATTTGAAGTTCGAAGGCAGCTTGGGGTATTTTGCCTGTAGCCTTATTGACGGTCCGAACGTTCGCATTAATGGCCGCGTCGGTTGGTCGTGCGGAGAGAATATGCTGGCGGGAACCATTGTAATTGAAAAAAACGCCGGGTCAACTTTTGGTGCGGCAATTCGTGGCGGGGATTTGGTTTGCAAAGGCAGCGTAGGTTCGCGTACGGGTATCGATCAAAAAGGCGGAACGATTATTATCGGCGGAGATACCGGTGCATTCTCGGGATTCATGATGCAAAGAGGCCGCATGATTATTTTGGGTAATGCAAATGAAAACCTGGGCGATTCCATGTACGACGGGATTATTTATCTGGCTGGTAAAACTAAGAGATTAGGAGTGGATGCGGTTGAAGGTGAATTGACGGATGTAGACGTTCGCTACTTGGAAAGTAAATTAGAGTTATACGGAATGGAAGCGCCGAACGGTGTTGAAAACATTACCAAGATTGAGTCTGGAAAGCAATTGTGGAATTATGACAACCTTGAACCGACTGAAAAGAAACTGGTACTATAATCAAGATACATGAGAGGTAAAGAATATGCCTTCAGTAAAAGACGAAGATAAAAAATATCTACTTGGAAAGAGCTTTATATTTCCTCCTGAGGTGATTAATGACATCCATATCAAGTCTGAGTTGGGCCGTTATCGTATGCGCGGATTTTCACTATTTAAAAAAATTCCCACATGGGACGACCTGACTTTTATGCCGGGCACCCTGACTCGATTTGTGATTGAAGGATATCGAGAGAAATGTTCAACCGAAACGATTATTGGTCCGCGTGCAAAGCGGCCATTAAAACTAGATATACCTGTTTACATTACCGGTATGAGTTTTGGTGCTTTAAGTTATGAAGCTAAAACCGCATTGGCACGTGGCGCTACTATGGCGGGTACTGCGACCTGCTCAGGTGAAGGCGGCATGATTCCTGACGAACGTCGCTACTCGGAAAAATGGTTCTACCAATGTATTCAATCGCGATACGGATTTAATCCGCAGCATTTACTTCTTGCCGATGGTGTGGAGTTTTTTATCGGACAAGGTTGTAAAGTAGGTTTGGGCGGGCATTTGATGGGACAAAAGGTGACCGACCAAGTTGCGGAAATGCGTTCGTTGCCTGCGGGTATTGATCAACGATCGCCTGCAAGACACCCTGATTGGTTGGGGCCGGATGATCTTGCCTTAAAGATTCAAGAGATACGCGAAGCCACAGATTGGCAAATTCCCATCCAATTAAAATTGGGTGCAGCGCGTGTTTATGATGACGTGCGTATGGCTGCAAAAACGGATCCGGATTCAATTTATATCGATGGCATGGAAGGTGGTACGGGAGCGGGTCCGCATCTTGCGACAGAGGATACCGGTGTTCCTGGGATCGCGGCAATACGGCAAGCACGCCGCGCAATTCAAGATGTAGGTATGGAAGACCAAATATCTCTTGTTTATGCGGGAGGAATTCGCAATGGTGCGGATTTGGCAAAAGCGATTGCCTTAGGTGCGGATGCTGTCGCTATCGGACACGCGGCATTGATGGCGCTAAACTGTAATAAGGATATTCCGGAAGCAAATTTTGAAGAAGAAATGGGCGTGGAAGCAGGTAGTTGTTATCATTGTCATACCGGTCGTTGCCCGGTGGGCGTGGCGACACAAGACCCCCAGCTACGCGCGCGTCTGAATCCGGATGATGCCTCGATACGCGTTTATAACTTCTTACATACTTTAACGATTGAAGCGCAAATGTTTGCACGTGCATGCGGCAAGACCAACATTCATTCTTTAGAGCCGGAAGATTTAGCTGCATTGACCTTAGAAGCATCCGCATGTGCGCAAGTGCCGATCGCTGGGACTCAGTACACAGTGGGGCGTCCTGATATGACACGTTTCTAAAAGGATTTTATTTAGAGAGTATTATGAGTAAAAAAAACAAAGACATTGATCAATTTCTAAAATCCGATGATCTCGACGATGAGCGCGCTCGGATGATCGGGCAACATATTGGTTATCGCTACGATGTAAATTTAGTTCCCGATTTAAGCAAACTCACGCCTTTTCTTAAAAAATATATTGATATTATGGGTTGGAGCGATCTCAACTGGCTGGAAGATGTACATATGGGGTATGAGGAAGGTCGCGCTGCGGTTTTTGATCGCAATATTAATGGTTGGATTACGGTTCCGGAGGATATGGATCTACCGGATAATCAGCAGGATCGAGACATGATTGCAAGAGAGCTGCTGGTTAAATTTCAAATGTCGCCGAATCATCCTCTGATTGAGTTGCGCAAAGCTTATGGGAAATTTAGCTAAAGCCTGATCGTTATACTAATAGGATGTAGAATAATTTTAGTCTGATTGGCGGATTCCGGTTTATTTCTATGTGCTATTAATGTTGCTTATCTGAGATGATAATCGTGGCAAGTGCGCGATCGACCGAACAATTATTACGCCATCATTTTTTAAGTTGGCAATGTCGGATACGTCAACATGCAGTGCGTATGCAAGATGGGCGGCCGTCTTCAGGAATGCGAGCGGTGGTCGTCATAGATAATCAAGTGTTCACCAGACTTATTGTACTGATCAATCGGAGAGACCTAACGGGATTGATTCCCGAATTTCGTTTTATGTATAAAAAAACCCATGATCCGGCGATACGTCGTGATTCGGTATTGAAAACGCTTGTTGCCGGTCATTACCAACATGCGGATCAATTCACCGATCGATTGACTGCACTGTTGCCCGCAGCATCCGAAATTACAAATAGAATACTAGCTGCGAACACGATTGTATTAATTTTCCATCAACAAAATCAACAGTATACGATTCCGTGCCGGGTTAAGAATTTAGCTGCGAATGAACATGAATTTCAGGCAACTTATTGGCACAATGCTTTATTTAATCCGCACCTTCCGCCGAGCATTCAAATTCTTGCTTTTGACCCTAATTGGAAGCGGGTACTCGCAGACCCCTTGCCGAATGAAATGAGTAGTGTGTCCTTGTTTCAATGAGCGGGTCCACTTCGAGTCGGGAACCACAGTGTATAGTGCCAGATACATATGGGACTCACGGCTTAACTCGAAAAGGTGACCGATATGCAATACCAGCACATCGGCCACCGCATCAAAGGTTTCTATATGAGCCAATTTTGCTTCAAAAATAGAGGCTCATGAACACAACGGCTCAACAGAAACACGATGCCCTGTTATTTTGGGAGGATTGTAACTCCCGAACACATTCAAGCTCAGTCGTAGCACTTTGTATGCCTGGCGCAAGCGTTATCGCCGCACTGGGCTCAGCGCCTTGCATGACCGCGGCAAAGCACCGCGCAAGAGGCGTCGGCGGACCTGGCCGCAACCTAGCAAAGTGCCTGTCATCCATGACGAGACTTGGTTCTGCGAATGAACCCCAGCCTCGACGTCCTTGTCGGGTCGCTTGCCGCTGAAAACCGATCGGTTTTCCGGGCGCATCTCACCCTGCCCGAGTGTCCGCACGATTGCGGCCTGATCGCGGATGCGCCGGATAAAATGCGCTGTATTCTGCAGCATCTGAATGCTAAAGAACAAACAAAACGACTGTTCAAGCACCGTTGCAAGGCACGCAAGCCGAAACACTTCAAAGCACAGTATCCGGGGCATTGCATCGCCCTGGATACAATCGTGCGTGATCAGCACGAAGTGCGCCGCTACGTCTTAACGGCCATCGATGTCTATACCCGTATGGCAACAGCAGTGGCAACCAACCGCTGTAACAGCCGTAGTGCTGCCGCATTCCTGCGCCTGGCAGAATTTCGGCAGCAGTAAAGTCTTTGAGCTGATGAAACCGTTTTGTGTTTGCTGCCGGATTGTCGGCGGATTGTGCCGGATTGTCGGCAAAGTGCCTGTCATCCATGACGAGACTGGGTTCTGTCAATGAGCGCCAGCCCCGACGTCCTTGTCGGGTCGTTCGCCGCTGAAAACCGATCGGTTTTCCGGGCGCGTTTCACCCTGACGGACGGCGGGAGTGAGTTTCAAGGACAGTTTGCCCGGCTCATCCGGGAATCACCCGTGATTGAGCAGTGGCTGACCTATCCCAAGTGTCCAAAAATGAACGCACACATCAAGCGCTTCAACCGCACCGTCCAAGAAGATTGTATCGATCATGCAGAAGACCTGCTATTCGCCGATACGGAAGCATTCAATGACCGGTTATGGAACCGTTTTGTGTTTGTTGGCGAATGCTCAGCAAAGTGCCTGTCGTCCATGACGAGACTTGGTTCTGTCAATGAGTGCCAGCCCCGACATCCTTGTCGGGTCGTTCGCCGCTGAAAACCGATCGGTTTTCCGGGCGCGTCTCACACGGACAGAAAGCACCGGTCCGAATGTTACTGCCGAGCGCTTCCCTCAAAGCTCTTCAAAAATCCCATTTAGGTGGCATCGTACACTTATTTATGCCTATTAGTAGTTAGAAAAAATATACCTATTAGGACTAATACTCACGGTATATTTTTTATATGAAAAATGAGGTGTAATGTATTAGCTGCGATACAGGCATAACTAATAATAATGTTCGCATATTCGCTATGTTTAACGAACACTTAATGTTTAACGAACACTTAATTTAAGATGTGTTGCGATCAAAAGAAAACAAAAGGGAGGAATAGGTATGACTGATGCACTAGGCTCGCTTACCGTCGTTTTTACCGAATTTTATTATTGGGTAACTGTAGTAATCATGTTCCTAATCCATGTGGGATTCTGCATGTATGAAGTAGGCGCTTCAAGACATAAAAACCACTTACATACTCTAATGAAAAATATAATGATCATTCCGTTAGTGACCATTACATTTTTCTTTTTCGGATGGTGGATTTATTTTGCATTTCCGTACGGACCGGGAATTATGGGCAGTATACAAAGCGCAGTGCACGCGACACCTTGGAGTGAGCTGATGGGCCCTCATATGGGTGGCGTCCCTGTACAGGAAGCGTTAACTGCAGATAATACAGCGTCTTGGGCGCGTATTAACGGTGTATTTTGGGGCGCATTTTTACTTTTTTCATGGACCGCGGCATCAATTGTTTCCGGTGCGGTGATTGAACGCATTCAATCCGGCGGATTTTGGATCTTGGCTGTTTTAATTGGTTCGGTCCTTTGGATTATCGATGCGGCTTGGGGCTGGCATTGGGACGGCTGGATGGTGCATAAGCTAGGCTACCATGATGCGTATGCTTCGGGAGTTATTCATGCAATTGCGGGCGGGTTCGCTTTAGGCATACTGCTGGTTTTAGGTCCGCGTATCGGAAAGTTCCGTGAAGATGGAGCGCCTCGAAATATTAATCCGCACAATCCGTGGCTGCTGTGTATAGGTATCTTTCTCATTTACACGGGTTTTTGGGGATTCTATGCAGCGTGTAATGTGCCTATCATAGATTTCTTTGGCGGTGATATGTTAGACGTTGAAGGCAAAACAATGTTTACTGCGACTAATATCTACCTTGGTCCCACGACACTTTCGGCAATTACGTTTAATTTCTTAATTGCTTTGTCCGGGGGGTTAATGAGCGGTTATATTGTTTCTAAAGGTGATCCTTTCTGGACATTTTCCGGTGGGCTTGCGGGTTTGATTGCCGCCTCGGCAGGAAATGACTTATACCATCCAATGCAAGCATTCGTTATCTCAATTGTGGGCGTGATTATTGCATATAGGATGCATCACTGGGTTGAGAAGAGATTCAAGGTGGACGATGCGGTAGGCGCAGTTGCGGTGCATGGGTACGCTGGCTTTTTTGGTGTTGTCATTTGTGGTTTTGTGTTGTGGGGGTATCCGGCTTCGCCGTTTGAAAACTACGCAACTATTTCGCCTTGGGGGCAATTTATCGGCGCACTCATTATGTTCTTTGTCTTAGGATTTTTCCCAGCTCTTATTGCAGCAAAGATACTTGATGCTGCAGGGCTGTTGCGTATTCCGAAAGAAATCGAGTTGGCAGGTTTGGATATTTCTAGCGAAATGCAAATAGACCTAGAGTCAAGCGAATTAGATAAATTGCTATTGGAGAATGCGAAAAAGGATGGGCTTATATAATGATCCGATACTTTCTATTTAAAATAATTAATGACGGGAGAAAATAAAATGTCTACCGGTATTACAAGTTTTGCTAACTTAGATCAGCTAGGGCCAATTTATCCGATGGTAGGGGCCGAATGGCTTCTATTTTTCATTGGATTTGTCATTTGGATAGTGTGGCATATATGGCAAATAGCCATAGAAAAATATGAACACAAAGAAGAATTGAAGCGTTGGGGAGATAAAGAAGGGCTGAAGCAAGCGCTTGAGCTTGAAGAAGACCCTTCCTCGCGACATTTTAAACGATAGTTTTTTCGCTGACGTTCTCCTGTTAGTCCCGGCTTTTCTAAAGCCGGGACTTTTTTATGCAGTCTGTCTTAACTGGTAAAAGTCGTATTATTCGGCGGCTGAAATGAATATAAGGGTTTTACTCCAGGAAATTCCGACTAAACCGATTCTCTTTATAGCACCCTCAGTAGTTGCGTTGGTATTCGTTTTGTATTACCAGGCTCAATATAAGAGCTGTACTAGTCAAGCTCAGCTGCGTGGACATCTGTACACTTATCTTAGAAATAATATTAATCGCACTATTTATTTGACCGATGCGATGCCTTTTGCATGGGACAAGGCATTTATTTTGTCAAATTACAAACCGGATAGAAATATCCCTGGTTGTCCGTTTGATTGGGATTGGTCTGAGGAAGAGCGTGATTCTTTAGTCCGTCAGAATTCACTTAATATAATATTTTTTACATTGAATAATCGACGAGTGAATTACATCGACTTTAGCAATCAGCAGATTATGTTTGAGAACATTGTCGCAGAGGATGCATTCTCTCCTGAAACGGCAAAGTTTAATGTGGAGTTGCAGGGGCCAAATGAACGTGTTTATTTGAAGCGCGCTGATTAATCGTGAAAAAGTTAGAACAAATATTGGTTTTTCAACATATTGCGGCAGAGCACCCCGGAATCTTCCGTGAATTTTTAAAAGAAGATGGGATTGAATGGCATACCGTTGAATTAGATGAAGGTGAACCCATCCCTAATTTGAATAGTTATGATGCTTTATGGGTAATGGGCGGACCGATGGATGTATGGGAAGAAGATAAATATCCCTGGTTATTAGATGAAAAGGCAGCGATTCGTGAGGCTGTGTCGGAGCGTAAATTGCCCTATTTAGGTTTCTGTTTAGGGCACCAGCTATTAGCCGATGCATTAGGCGGAGAGGTGCGTTTAGCTCGGCAGCCTGAGATAGGTGTGCTGGGCGTAACGAGCACGGAGCAGGGTGTTAATAGTCCGTTTTTGCACCAGTTGCCTAAACATATGTATTGTTTGCAATGGCACAGTGCGGCAGTAAAGCGTGTGCCTAGAAACGCAAAAGTACTTGCCTCGACACCCGCTTGTATTGTTCAAGCAATGTCTATAGAAACACATGTGTTAAGCGTGCAATTTCATATTGAAATTACACCCACGACAGTAACGGAGTGGGGCAAGATTCCCGCGTACAAGTCCGCATTGGAAAAGCAGCTAGGTGAGAGCGCTTTAGAGAATATGAATGTAACTGCCAATCAGTATATGGTAGATATGAACCGCTATTCCCGCTTATTATATAAGAATTGGAAACGGACGACATTATCAACAATCTAGTGCGTTGGTACGTTCCCACTCACTGAAGTGGCTAGTGAATTCTCTCCATTCGTGCATCTTAAGTTTAATAAACGCGTTAATCAGTTCTTCGCCTAAACTTTTGCGAATCGCTTTATTTTTGTCGAGTAAGTGTAAGGCATCGATTAGAGTGGCCGGCAATTGCCTAACTGCTTTTAGTTTATACCCTTCTTCGTACATATTAATATGTAGAGGTTTACCCGGATCACTTTTGTTTTTAATGCCATCCAATCCTGCGGCGATTACGCCGGCTTGTAATAAATAAGGATTTGCAGCGCCGTCCATTAATCGTAGTTCGAATCTTCCACCATCCGGTACGCGGATCATATGAGTGCGATTGTTACCGGAATAGGTGATAGAGTTTGGCGACCAGGTAGCACCCGAAGCGGTGCGTGGTGCGCTAATACGCTTGTAGCTGTTCACCGTGGGGTTAAACACTGCACACAAAGATTGCGCATGCTGCATGATACCGCCTAGAAATTGATAGGCCAGCTCGGATAAACCTAAATCATCGCTCTTATCCAAGAATAAGTTCTTTTGCGCGGTTTTATTCCACAGGGAAATATGTGCGTGACAACCGTTCCCAGTTAAATTCGGAAATGGCTTCGGAGCAAAAGTAGCGCGTAGGTTATGCTGTTCAGCTAAAGTTTTTGTCATATATTTGAAAAACACATGCCGGTCAGCGGTCAACATAGCATCGTCATAATCCCAATTCATTTCAAACTGGCCATTAGCGTCTTCATGGTCGTTTTGATAAGGGTTCCATCCGAGTTCGGTCATGCTATCACATATTTTGCGAATCAATGGATAATGCCGCATCAATGCTTGTTGATCATAGCAGGGTTTACTTTGCGTATCAGCTGTATCTGCTACCGCAGTGCCTTCTTGATTAATCAGAAAGTATTCACACTCGACCCCTGTTTTTACGCAATAGCCTTTTTTGGCGGCACGCTCAAGTTGCCTTTTTAATGCAACACGAGGAGAAGCTTCGACTTCTCTGCCATCCATCCACAGGTCACACGCTAACCAACCCACCTCGGAATTCCAAGGTAATTGAGTCAAACTACCGGGGTCCGGTACTCCAAATAGGTCCGGATGTGCAGGTGTCATATCTAGCCATGTTGCAAAGCCTGCAAAGCCTGCGCCATTTTTTTGCATGTCTTTGATGGCATGCGCAGGCACTAGCTTTGCCCGCAGGTTTCCAAACAAGTCTACGAAGCTGACTAGAAAATATTTAATGCCTCTTTCTTTGGCAACTTTTGCTAAGTTTGCGGTCATGATATTACCTCTCGGTATATTTCTTAACTATTTTAATCAATTAAAAGATATTTTTGATATTTCTTCGGAGTCTTAAGGAGAACTTGCCAACGATGTTTTTTGTCATCGCTGTCTAATATTCCGTTTCTTTCATTGTACGTGTCCAATACATTCCGGACAAATGGGAGAGTCGCCGGGAAATGGCTTGATAGAGGGAGCATGTCGTTTAATCTCCGGTGAGGGCGTTCGCCATTGTAGTGTTGTAAGTAATCGATCATCTGATGGTTAGACTCGCCAGAGCGAATCATGCAAAAGTTTCTATGATAAGCCAAATTGCAGATTGCCTCTCAGACGATTATTCCATATGTATCTGACACTATACACTCGGCAGCAGTAAAGTCTTTAAGCTGATGAAACCGTTTTGTGTTTGTTGCCGCGTTGTCAGTAAAGTGTCTGTCGTCCGTGACGAAACTTGGTTCTGCGAATGAACCTCAGCCCCGATATCCTTGTCGGGCCGTTCGCCGCTGAAAACCGATCGGTTTTCCGGGCGCGTCTCACCCTGCCCGAGTGTCCGCACGATTGCGCGCCTGATTGCGGATGCGCCGGATAAAATGCGCTGTATTCCGCAGCGGCTGAATGTCAAAGGATAAACAAAACGACTGTTCAAGCGCCGTTGCAAGGCACGCAAGTCGAAACACTTCAAAGCACAGTATCCGGGGCATTGCATCGCCCTGGATACGATTGTGCGTTATCAGCACGGAGTGTTACCGCTACGTCTTAACGGCCATCAATGTCTATACCCGTATGGCAACAGCAGTGGCAACCAACCGCTGTAACAGCCGTAATGCTGCCGCATTCCTGCGCCTGACCCTGGGTGTATAGTGTCGGTACTGCCGCAACCTGGCAAAGTGCTTGTCGTCCATGACGAGACTTGGTTCTGTCAATGAGCGCCAGCCCGACGTCCTTGTCGGGTCGTTTGCCGTTGAAAACCGATCGGTTTTCCGGGTGCGTCTCACCCTGACGGACGGCGGTAGTGAGTTTCAAGGACAGTTTGCCCGCCTCATCCGGGAATCACCCGCGATTGAGCAGTGGCTGACCTATCCCAAGTGTCCAAAAATGAACGTGTACATCGAGTGTTTCAACCGCACCGTCCAAGAAGATTGTATCAATCATGCGGAAGACCTGCTATTCGCCGATACGGAAGCATTCAATGATCGGTTATGAAACCGTTTTGTGTTTGTTGGTGAATGCTCAGCAAAGTGCCTGTCGTCTATGACGAGACTTGGTTCTGTCAATGAGCGCCAGCCCCGGCGTCCTTGTCGGGTCGTTCGCCGCTGAATAACCGATCGGTTTTCAGCGGCGCGTCCCACCCTGCACCGCCCTCATGCTGGCAACGGACAGAAAGCACCGATTCGAATGTTACCGCCGAGCGCTTCCCCCGAAGCCCTTCAAGAATCCCATTTAGGGTGGCATCGTACACACCATTCACTGGGGTTGCAATCCCCGATACAATCGCTCCTGACTCACCACCCGGAGTGTCAAATGTTATGGACCTATACAGCTGAGCCCAGTGCGGCGATAACGTCGGCGCCAGCGGTACAAAGTGCTGCGGCCGACCTTGAATGCGTTCGGGAGTTACATCCCTCCCAAAATGAGGGCATCGTATTTTTGTTGAAGCTTAGAGCGCTCATGCGCCTCTACCTTTGAGGCTAAACAGGCTCATATAGAAACCTTTGATGCGGTGGCCGATGTGCTGATATTGCATATCGGTCACCTTTTTATTGGCACCCAAGAATCCAGTATGTATCCGGGCACGTGCATACCTCGATATTAGATGCCAATATAAAATCTATAAAATGTTATAGTAAAAACAACCGAAAATAAAACCTGAGAGATTAATGCGATTATCCGTCACAATATTGTTTGTCTTGGTATTGCTGCTAATTGTTCTACCCGTCGGTGCGACATACGACGGTTACTTGGCAGGATATAGTAAAGAGCAGTTGTTATTGCTTACCGCGCGTCATTTACAAAATATCGCGGCACCGACAGTGCTGGAATATAACCTACAGCAATATCGCACATTGGGTAATTGTGCTGAAACACGTAGAGCGAATCACCAAGCGATAGTGGAAATCACCGAAATACTCGAAGACGGCAGTAAAAACGTCCGAATTGGTTTTTTACCGGACGAAGAAGACCAATTCACTTCGGTAGTCTCCAGCACTTACTCCAACCCGCTTGTAACTGCTTTTTTACAGTGGGATATTGAAGAAATGGCCAAAGCCGATTCAGCGACCCCCGATTATTTCCGCCATTTGATACGACAAACCCTAATCAACCAAGCGTATAGCGAGGAAATAAATGTTCTATATGAAGGACAACGATTAAGAGCAAGCAAAATTATTTTTAATCCGTTTACCGATAAGAAAAATGAGCAAATTGCCGAAAGCTATAGGAACAAGCGCTATGAATTTGTGGTTGCTGCATCCGTTCCCGGCGGGATCTATAGCATCAAGACTTTATTGCCAAATGATCATGTAAAGTTTCAATCGGATGAATGTGTGGTGGTAACATTTCGTCAAAGCACTCCATTGACTGCGTTCATGCGAAAAAATCGTTAGAGAAAAGCAAGAAGTTATGCCGATGTTTGTTAACTGAATTAAATGCAGATATAGCTATCCGTTTAATCCTAGACCACTAACTACATGCATATTCCCTTCAAGTTGCGCCTACTGCCTTCATTTCACATTCCCCGCTCATAGCTAGAAGTTCACTCGCAATAGCGCCCCCGCAACGCCGTGCTCATTACCTACATAAGCTCAGATACATATGGGACTCACGGTACGACTCGCAAAGGTGGCCGATATGCAATATCAGCACATCGGCCACCGCATCAAAGGTTTCTATATGAGCCATATTTTGCTTCAAAAATAGAGGTTCATGAACACAACGGCTCAACAGAAACACGATGCCCGGTTATTTTGGGAGGTTGTAACTCCCGAACGCATTCAAGGTCGGTTGCAGCACTTTGTACCGCTGGCGCCAGCGTTATCGCCGCACTGGACTCAGCGCCTTGCATGACCGCGGCAAAGCGCCGCGCAAGAGGCGTCGGCGGGTCTGGCCGCAGGCGATTCAGCGTGAAATCAAACGCCTACGCCGGGCAGAATTTTGACAGCTTTGGCGAATCTCGGCAGCAGTAAAATCTTTGAGCTGATGAAACCGTTTTGTGTTTAGTAGCAGATTATCAACACAGTGCTTGGTGCAAGTTTGTCAGCAAAGTACTTGTCGTCCATGACGCGACTTCGTGCTGTCAATAAGCCCCAGCCCCGACATCCTTGTCGGGTCGTTCGCCGCTGAAAACTGTTCAGTTTTTCGGGCGCGGCTCACCCATGACGAGACTTGGTTCTGCGAATAAACCCCAGCCCCGACATCCTTGTCGGGTCGTTCGCCGCTGAAAACCGGTCGGTTTTCAGCGGCGCGTTTCACTCTGCACCGCCCTCATGCCGACAACAGACAGAAAGCACCGACCCGAATGTTACTGCCGAACGCTTCTCCCGAAGCCCTTCAAAAATCCCATTTAGGGTGGCATCGAACAGACAGTATAACGAAATTGTTACATAATACCAGATTGTGTTATTATGCTGTATAGAAATAGCATGGGTTACAGTGTCATTGGAGTATAACGGTGTTATATGTAATCAGGAGGTTTGTTTTGCTCATGCTAATCAAGGGTCTGTAGCTCAGTTGGTTAGAGCGCACCCCTGATAAGGGTGAGGTCGGTGGTTCAAGTCCACCCAGACCCACCATAGTTGTATGAATTAAGTTTGGTAATGAATTGTACGGACACATACGGTAAGGAAAGTTGTTGACGAGTAAATTAATCGGTAAAGTGGTAAGATGGCAATAGTTTGAATTTTTATAACCATATAGTTTTTTCTGTATCTCTACGGTACAGATGTTATTTGAAAATTAGGTATTAACAATTGTATCGAAAGAGCAATAAGGCGTAATTTTTATTCAAAACCAATACTAAGTAATCAGATTGCTTGAGGTTATATGGTTAAGTGAATAAGTGCATACGGTGGATGCCTTGGCGATAGAAGGCGAAGAAGGACGTGGTAGCCTGCGATAAGCCCCGGGTAGCTGGCAAACAAGCATTTATCCGAGGATCTCCGAATGGGGAAACCCACCCTTTCATTAGGGTATTCGTATCTGAATACATAGGGTGCGAAGGCAAACTCGGGGAACTGAAACATCTAAGTACCCGAAGGAAAAGAAATCAACCGAGATTCCCCTAGTAGCGGCGAGCGAACGGGGACTAGCCTTTAAGCCTGTTTGAATTTAGTGGAAGTTGTCTGGAAAGACGCACCATAGCAGGTAATAGTCCGTTACACAAAAAATGAAAACAGGTGAAATCAAGTAGGACGGGACACGTGAAATCTTGTCTGAATGTAGGGGGACCATCCTCTAAGGCTAAATACTATCTATCGACCGATAGTGAACCAGTACCGTGAGGGAAAGGTGAAAAGAACCCCGGGAGGGGAGTGAAATAGAACCTGAAACCGTGTGCATACAAGCAGTGGAAGCCGACGTTAGTCGGTGACTGCGTACCTTTTGTATAATGGGTCAGCGACTTATTCTTGGCGGCAAGCTTAACCGATTAGGGGAGGCGTAGGGAAACCGAGTCTTAAATGGGCGTCTTAGTCGCTGGGAGTAGACCCGAAACCGGGCGATCTAGCTATGGGCAGGGTGAAGATGAGGTAACACTCATTGGAGGCCCGAACCCACCTATGTTGAAAAATGGGGGGATGACCTGTGGCTAGGAGTGAAAGGCTAAACAAGCCCGGAGATAGCTGGTTCTCCTCGAAATCTATTTAGGTAGAGCCTCATACAACACTCTAGGGGGTAGAGCACTGTTATGGCTAGGGGGTCATCCCGACTTACCAAACCATTGCAAACTCCGAATACTTAGAAGTGCAGTATGGGAGACACACAGTGGGTGATAAGGTCCATTGTGGAAAGGGAAACAGCCCAGACCGCCAGTTAAGGTCCCTAAATTATAGCTCAGTGGGAAACGATGTGGGAAGGCCAAAACACCTAGGAGGTTGGCTTAGAAGCAGCCATCCTTTAAAGAAAGCGTAATAGCTCACTAGCCGAGTCGGCCCGTGCGGAAGATTTAACGGGGCTAAGCTATGTACCGAAACTGCGGGCCTGCCTCTGGCAGGCGGTAGAGGAGCGTTCTGTATGTTGATGAAGGCATGCTGTGAGGCATGCTGGAGATATCAGAAGAGAGAATGCTGACATAAGTAACGATAATACGGGTGAAAGGCCCGTACGCCGAAAGTCCAAGGTTTCCTGCGCAATGTTAATCAACGCAGGGTTAGTCGGCTCCTAAGGCGAGACTGAAGAGTGTAGTCGATGGGAAACAGATTAATATTTCTGTACTCTATGTTATTGTGATGGGGAGACGGAGAAGGTTAGATCATCCGGGTGATGGTTATCCCGGTGTAAGTAAGTAGGGAGCGCTTTTAGGAAAATCCGGGAGCGCAATTCCGAGATACGATGCCAAGCTCAATTGTGAGTGAAGTGATTGATACCATGCTTCCAGGAAAATCCTCTAAACGTCAGATAATATGGAACCGTACCCTAAACCGACACAGGTGGACGAGGAGAGAATCCTAAGGCGCTTGAGAGAACTCGGGTGAAGGAACTAGGCAAAATAGCACCGTAACCTCGGGAGAAGGTGTGCCGGTTTTGGTGAAGGGACTTGCTCCCGGAGCTGAAACCGGCTGCAATAAAATGGTGGCTGCGACTGTTTATTAAAAACATAGCACTCTGCAAACTTGTAAAAGGAAGTATAGGGTGTGACGCCTGCCCGGTGCCGGAAGGTTAAGTGATGAGGTTAGTCTTCGGACGAAGCTTCAGATTGAAGCCCCGGTGAACGGCGGCCGTAACTATAACGGTCCTAAGGTAGCGAAATTCCTTGTCGGGTAAGTTCCGACCTGCACGAATGGCGTAACGATGGCCACACTGTCTCTACCCGAGACTCAGTGAAATTGAAATTGCTGTTAAGATGCAGTGTACCCGCGGCTAGACGGAAAGACCCCGTGAACCTTTACTATAGCTTTATACTGGACTTTGAATTTATTTGTGCAGGATAGGTGGGAGGCGTTGAAGTGCGAGCGTCAGCTTGCATGGAGCCAAACTTGAGATACCACCCTAATACCTTTGGAGTTCTAACCTAGATTCGTTATCCGGATCAGGAACAGTGTATGGTGGGTAGTTTGACTGGGGCGGTCTCCTCCTAAAGAGTAACGGAGGAGCGCGATGGTGTCCTAAGAACGGTTGGAAATCGTTCGGTTAGTGTAAAGGCATAAGGACGCCTGACTGCGAGACAGACATGTCGAGCAGGTGCGAAAGCAGGTCTTAGTGATCCGGTGGTTCTGTATGGAAGGGCCATCGCTCAACGAATAAAAGGTACTCCGGGGATAACAGGCTGATACTGCCCAAGAGTTCATATCGACGGCAGTGTTTGGCACCTCGATGTCGGCTCATCACATCCTGGGGCTGAAGCAGGTCCCAAGGGTATGGCTGTTCGCCATTTAAAGTGGTACGTGAGCTGGGTTTAGAACGTCGTGAGACAGTTCGGTCCCTATCTACCGTGGGCGTTTGAGACTTGAGAGGAGCTACTTCTAGTACGAGAGGACCGAAGTGGACACACCTCTGGTGTGCCGGTTGTTACGCCAGTAGCATTGCCGGGTAGCTATGTGTGGCAAGGATAACCGCTGAAAGCATCTAAGCGGGAAGCCTCCCTCAAGATTAGGTCTCACTGAGGACTTGATCCTCCTGAAGGGCCCTTGAAGACTACAAGGTTGATAGGCCGGATGTGGAAGCGCAGTAATGTGTGAAGCTAACCGGTACTAATTGCCCGTGAGGCTTGACCATATAACGCTCAAGTAATTTGAACTTAAAAATTATTGCATTGTTTTTTCGATGGATTGTTATAGCAAGACAAGCTGATTTGCTTGTCTATGCTCATTGATGTTGTTTAGGTATGGCGATGGAGCGGATGATTAGTGATAATGACATCCGCTGGGTTGTCCGGTTTGATTTTTGTCGGCATGGCCATTGTCGGATGAGTGCTTGATATTATAGATTGGTGCTTTACTTAAAGATACTTAAATAACGTATATAGTTACACAACTAGTTTGCCCGGCGGCATTAGAGTATTGGTACCACCCGATCCCATTCCGAACTCGGAAGTGAAACGGTACATCGCCGATGATAGTGTGGGGTTTCCCCATGTGAAAGTAGGACATCGCCGGGCTTTATGTTCCAGGGACTTGTGTATAAGCTCAGAAACATATGGCACTCCTGCCAACCGGAAGAGAAGCCATGCAAATCCGCTCTTGATCTCGTAAATCTGTCCACATCCCCCTCCGCATCAAAATCATTTACATGAATTTCACCATACAGATATGATTCAACAATCCGTCTACTGGGTATCTCCTGTAGAATATTGTCCTGTCTCAAGCGACCGTTACAAAAAAGATTGGCACTCGTCTTGAACTCACCCTCGGTCCCACGAACAGTTAGATCTTTCGGATGCTCAACGGAAGCAATAAACCCTGATATGAAAATCTTCTTCCCTTTAAAATCAAAGGTTGTATTCTTTATAACTTTTTCCTTCTTCAAATTTGCAAACCTGCTTTTCACTTCTTCGCTATCGCCACCTAAGAACCACACAAATTGTGTTCTCTCATTCACATAGGCTATCGAATCCGGGGGTTTTACCGGATTGCTAAAATCGGGCATAGTTGAAACACTATGGCTTACGATGCAAAACAACGACTCGAAATTTTACCTTCCAGGAAAACCATGGCATGGCCGCTGCCTGCGATGCATTCAAGGTCAGTTGCCGTACCTTGTATCGGTGGCGGCAGACCTTGAGGGAGGCCGGATATAACGCAGCGGCGCTAGCGCCGCGCTCGACAGCACCGCACCGCCAGCGCTAGGCGGATCTGGCCGCAACGCGGCAAAGTGCCCGTCGTCAGTGCCTGGCGTCCATGACGAGACTTGGTTCTGCCAATGAACCCCAGCCCCGACGTCCTTGTCGGGTCGTTCGCCGCTGAAAACCGATCGGTTTCCCGGGCGCGTCTCACCCGGCAACGGACAGAAAGCACCGGCCCGAATGTTACTGTCGAATACTTCTCCGGAAGCTCTTCAAGAATCCCATTTAGGGTGGCATCGCACACTCCTGGAAGGCGGTTATTATATGAGGGAGACAAGCACATCTTACCGCCCCAGATAAGCCAGCAGCTTCGGGTACTCTTCTTCGTAGCCAAACAATTCAAAGTCTTTGCGGTATGTGTTATAAACCAGTTTCGCCGTCTCAGGCGTGTAATAGTCTCGCCAGTTTTTCTTCCCGGAAGAATTGATCTTCTCTAGCGGCAACAGGCCGTATTTTTTTTGGATCGGCGCGAAATCTTCGGCAAGGGTCTTTACCTTGCCGATAAAATTGACCTTGCCTCCGTAGCGGGTGAATCTCTCTATATGGCGAAATTGCGGCAACAAATGCCGGTCCAAATAATCGTCGGGCAGGTGGGACACTTTATGCGCCAAATCCTCAAAGTTACAAACTTTATCAATGTACGGAAAGATATGGTACTGGAAGGAATATCGGCCCGAACCAGAATGGAAGGGGAGATATTTATCTGCAAAGCAAGAAACAAGCCTGGCGAAAGGATTGCGTACAAAAGTAAAAGTGAAGTAAGCGTTGAACTCTGCCATGTCGGCCTTACGAACGGTTCTTCCCGCTTCGTCATAACCGAAAACAGACAATGTGCCGCCGCCCTTAAAATCGGATAAGGCTTTTATTTTGGCAAGTTTGTCGCTCTCACCGCACAAAAGGGAATGAAATATATCGCCGCTGCTGAAAAAGTCCTTATGCCTGCGCGCATTTTTCTTTTTCCGATCAAGTCGTTCTCGCATTGCCTCGCTCTCCAGAAAGCTGCGTCTTAGCGACGTGCACGCCGACTTCGGAATTACAAGATACATCACTTTGGAATCCTCATGCAGATAGGCTTGAAACTCATTTCTCTGACGTATCCCCCCTAATTTTCTATGCCAGGGTCGCGGCTTAATCCTGCCGAAAAGCCTTGCCTCCAGATATAACAGCCAGTGCAGCGGCAAATGTCGCGCCTTTGTCATAATCATCGCTCGCAGCTGGGCTAAAGTTTTCTTTACGAAAACAAGCGCTTTATGAACAACAAAGCGCGCAGCAGATTTTGTTTGAGTTCTTATAATCCGTTGTTTCATTTTTAAGAAGGCAACTCTGCCTCGGGACATTACCGGCATTGCCGGCTGCCCTGCATGCCCCTCGGGACATTACCGGCATTGCCGGCTGCCCTGCATGCCGCAGAGATAGTGTACCACGGAGCGCCGGCATCAGCAGGGGCATTATATCCAATTTTGACAAAAATTATTTTGATGATAATGTTAATGCTAATAATAATTATTCTTAATTATTGGAGTTTGTTAATGGGCCATTTTATTTATAGAAATTTAAGCGCATCCTGGATTGCCGGTTTTTCTTTAGCAATGTTAATGACGTTCGTGCAACCGGTTGTTGCAGCTAACCACAATGAAGTGTTAGCGCTCAAACAGTCTGTGGAGCAACTCAAGCAGCAGCTTGAAATGATGCAACGGCGTCTGGAAGAAATTAGTGCAGATGTTGATCAGAACGCGCAAGCTGTGGAGGTTACCGCCGAAGCAGTTGAGTCATACGAATCCAAACCATCTGTTTTTGACAGAATGTCTATTGGCGGTTACGGCGAATTGCACTATAACAATCTTGATGCCGAGGCTAGCGCACATGACAAAGAGCAAATAGACTTTCATCGTTTCGTGCTGTTTTTCGGGTATGAATTTACCGATCGGCTGAAATTCTTCTCAGAGTTTGAGCTGGAGCATTCGCTTGCAGGTGATGGTGACGATAAACCCGGCGAAGTGGAGTTGGAACAGGCTTTTGTAGAGTATAGTTTTGATGACAATAATCTTGGTCGCGTCGGGTTATTTTTACTTCCGATCGGTATCTTGAACGAGACTCATGAGCCACCGACTTTCTACGGTGTCGAGCGCAATAACATCGAGAATATCATCGTTCCGTCGACTTGGTGGGCTGCCGGCATCGGATATACCCATATAGCCGATAACGGCTTCAGTTTTGATATTGCATTGCATGAAGGCTTGGCAGTACCAGCAGGCTTTCTCGTTCTACCAGATGGAGTTTTGCAATTGACCGATGCTCGTATCCGCAGCGGCAGGCAGAAAACTGCCGAAGCCAAGGCCGACGACCTCGCCGCGACAGTAAGGTTGAAATACACGGGGACTCCGGGGCTTGAATTGGCCGCTTCGGTACAATACCAGTCAGACATCACCCAGGAAAGCAATGATGGTCTTGACGATGCTTATTTATATGAGCTGCATGCCATATACAGCAACGGCCCATTCGGACTACGCGCGCTTTATGCCGAATGGGACATAGACACCGAAAATGATGCATTGGGAACCGGTCGGGCTATAGAGGATGCAGGCAGTGATGATCAGGACGGATGGTATATTGAACCGTCTTTCAAAGTTACCGACAACTTTGGAATATTCACTCGCTACGAAGATGTTGAAGGCGGTCGCACCCGGGATAGATTTGATCAGTGGGTGGCCGGTTTTAATTATTGGATGAATGAGAACGTCGTGCTTAAAGCGGATTATGTTGATCGTGAGCACGACGAAGATGGAGATAAAGCCAGAGACTTTGACGGTTTCAACCTGGGCTTTGGATACAGCTTCTAAGCAACGAATTGATGTCTATATCGTTTGTATGCAGCTGGCCTCAGCTCTGGCTGCAGACGATTTATTTTATGAGGGCGCTTAATGTGTTCGGCAGACTTATAGCTTTTTTCGTAATGGCGCTCATATTCTGGACCGCCGGTCCGGTGTTTTCGGAAAATAACGTCTATGAAACACCGGATGCTTTTGTCAGTCGCCACTTTAACGGCACACCCCCGAAACCCTCTATGCTGTACCCGGATGCAATACTGAAGCAAAAGATTAAAGATATATTGGGACACAGGTACAGCAAGTTCAGGATTCGGTATTGGCTAAAAGACACCCGCAGCGTTTGGGTTCTGGAAGAAATCGGCAAAGAACGTCCCATCACCAGCGGATTTGTCGTCAATTCAGGTAGCCTTGAAGTGGTGAAAGTGTTGATTTTTCGCGAGAGTCGCGGTTGGGAGGTGAGATATGATTCATTCTCCAATCAATTCACCGGCGCCAGATTAACACAGTTGCTCACCCTGAATCACAATATCAATAATATCACCGGTGCTACTTTGTCCGTGCGCGCAGTAACTAAACTGGCAAGGCTTGCTTTATTATTGCACACAGCAATCACTTAAATCCGTGTTACGCGCCCTACATCGCAAGATAGGCATCAGTATCTTTATTTTTTTATTGCTGTTCATAGTAACGGGATTACTACTACAGCATGTTTCCTGGTTCAATTTAGAGAAAAACTACGTTACAGCATCGGTCGCCGAGATGTTCTACGATGTAACGGTTGATACGACGACGGACTATAAGACCAAGAGCCGTTGGGTTTCTCAAGCCGGCAGTTTCCTTTATCTGGATGCCGTACCTGTTGCAGACGTTGAATTAAATAGCTTACAGGGTGCAGTTGAAAGTAAATCTTATATCTGGGTGGCGGGCGATAATAGACTTTTGCTGTTGTCAAAACAGGGAGAGGTTATAGATGAATTTTCCGTCTTAGCGGGGTTGCCTGGTATTGTGACTCGGCTAGGAAAAAATGCGGAAGGCAATATTATAATCGGTGGTTTGCATAATAACTGGACTACGCACGAAGACTCAATGGATTGGCAGCCTTATGACCGGGCGCAAATCGTTTGGTCGGGAAGCGGGGAACCTTTACAGATACCCGCTCAATTACAAGCAGCCACGCTGATACATGCTCGCAATCACTTAATTACCTGGGAGCGGTTGTTGTCTGACTTCCATAGCGGGCGCTTATTTGGCAATGCTGGGGTTATCATTGCCGATATGGCTGCCTTATTGCTATTATTCCTTTCTGCTACCGGTAGTATACTGTGGATAAGGGGCAGATAGAAAGGTTGTTCGGAACGGTGGTCGCAATTGCAACCCATGTTAAAGGCCCGAAATGATAACCGGTAGTGAGTTTCAGGGCGCATTCTGTCAATATTTCCGGCAACAGAATATCCGCCCCGGTGCCATGCCTATCCGAGTGTCCCAAGACGAATGCTTATAACAAGTGCTTTAACTGCACTGCCCGGGAGGCGTAATTGCTTGAAGATATCGGTGCATTTAACCGGTACATGAACAGTTGCCTACAATGCTATAATGATGAGTGTTCCTGCCGGGGATTAAATGATGTCCGGCTCTGTTTGTCTGGAATGTATCGGATCGTTGGAATATCCTTTATAAGGATGGCTTTTCAATCGGGAGAATAGCGGGGGCAAAGCCTGCACACCACAGTTAGGCCTTGAGACCCGACGACCTGATTTTTAACTAAGGCTCCATGGAAAAAAATCTTCCCAGGCACACCACCGGCAATGCAGTTGCGTGCAGTTCCGTACGGAAATACTGGCGCCAACTTGGTATATACACCGGAATTGCCGTAACTTTGCCGGCGATATTCTTCTTTCTTCACTATACGGCGAACCTTTTGCCGCAGGAGCGCGCTCTGGCAGTCGTCAAAGACGCTTTCGCGGTAAAGAATCTCGGTCGCAGCGATTATCCGTTCCGTAAGTACGGCAGTCAATCAATTCGGAGCTTGATCGGTCAGAATCAATATTCGGACTGCCGGACGATGACCAGCCTCATTGCGCCTGCTTCAAACAAGCTTGCGGATGCGATTGTCCCGAAGAAGCCGACAACGGTCAGGCCGGGCCAGAAGAGGTACTGCAATGAAGAAAAGCACTGCGATGAAAGAAAGCATTGTGAACAGTTATATCAAATCGCCGTCAAGGGATCGGATTTTGGGTTACGGAATCTGAAAACCCGATATTGGCAAGGGACCAGGGCTTTGATAGGTAATGCGCTGTATTGGGATCAATTGGATTACTTTCAGGTGAATGTCGGGATCAAGACCATGACACTGTTTGCCTATCTCATTCTGGCCCTGGTCAGCCTGGCCTATTCTCGGCGCATGTTTATGGCGTTGATCCCGCTTGTCGTCATGGGATTTTTCTTTTCGGGCATTCCGTATTACGGCGGATTTTCCCATTCAATCCCTCATCTTTTCGCAGTGGTTTCTTTGACAATGCTGGTCGTGCTGCTGAGGTTCGAGGTTTCCGACCATGCCCTGAAGTGGTTCTTTTTTGCGACAGGCATGTTCTCTGCTTATGTGTTTTTACTGGACGGGCATCTCCTGCTACTGTTGCCGTTGTCGGTGGTAATCCTGTATTTTGCCAGCAGTCCGACAACGGGTTTCCTGCGCTGGTTTTCCAAATCCTCTTATTGCATGTTGTCGTTTATATCAGGGTTTGTCGTTTCTTACGCAGCGAACCAGTTGGCAAAAGCTGCTTTCTTAGGATTCCGGGAACAACTGTACAATATCACCGGCCGGCTCTCGGTCCGTATGCTTCCTGTAACTACCTCCGAAGGAAAAGCCGCGTTTGCCCTCCCGACGATTGACCCGATTGACTGGATATCTGCGCAGGCGACGGTTTTGCCTAGTTTACTCAAGGCCCGGCCCCGAAAGGGTAGTTTCTTAGAAATCGCTGTGATGGGCAATCAAGATCTGTTTTATCTTTTGCTGATCGGTTCGGGTGCGGCGCTTCTGGTCGTCCTGATAATCACTGCTTGGCGGATATACGGCCGAAAGGAAAATACCGCAACGCTATTCGTTGTTGTGATACTGATTGCGATAACAATATTTTTCGTTCGCATCGCCATATTTCCCCAACACTCGTTGCAGCACTCTAGTTTCATCGGACGGTACATGTTCGTGCCGCTCGGGTTATGCTGGTCGGCACTGATCGTTGTCTTGACAGAGGGTAAAAAAGGTCTTTGGCCCCGGCCCGAACCATGACTGCATCGCCGGTGCCAAAGTAACAGCAGCGAGAGCGGATACCTGCTCAACATGCTTGTAATACGCAGCACCCGGATGCAATGACTGTCCAAATCAAAGCACAATATCCTATTCTCTTCAGTGAGCGTGTATATGCCGGATACATATGGGACTCACGGCACGACTCGAAAAGGTGACCGACATATAATACCAGCACATCGGCTACCTTTTATTGAAAAGTATTTGTCCGGTATGTATCCGGCACTATACATAAATATATTTGTTGATAGAATGTAAAAAAAGATGAATAGAGAAATAGCCATTATTGCGACTGCTTTCATATTGCAGGGATGCATCGCTACTACCGGTAGTAACAGCACTCTTGTCGGACCGGGCAGTTCATCGGATATTTTGGCGGCAGCAGAGAAAGAATACTCAGAACTTGCTTCCGGGCGTCAACGACTGCAAAAAGAGATCGAAGTCATTGTTCCCGCATTTGACCCGAATATACCGGCAGACCCGAATACATGGGAAAAGAAAGGTATCTGGCCGGAATTAAGACGCGCCGAAGCCAACCATTTTGCAATCAAAATGAAGGAAGCGCTGGAAGACACGAATCAATTCGGCGCAGTGCGGGTCGCACCGAATCGCGAGGCTACGGGAGATGTCTATATTTTAGGGAGAATTGAAGAATCGAACGGTGAGAACGTCAGGTTCAATATACAGGTAATCGGCATTGATGGGAAACAGTGGCTGAATCGCACTTTTGAGCATCAAGTAAAGGAACATTTTTTCAACAGTATCAGGAATAAAGGCAAGGACCCGTATGATCCCGCATTTGAGAAAGCCGCCGAGGAGATTGCTTTGGAGATGAGTCGTCATGACGATGAATATCTGCGAAGGTTGAATCTGCTGACCGAGATGCGGTTTGGTTATTCATTCTCGGCAGAAAGGTTTGCCTCCTTATTAAATTTCAAGGGCAGAAAAGTTTCCGTGGTAGCGGCGCCTGCCGAAAGTGACGTGATCTTCCAGCGAATTAAGAGGATCAGGATAAAAGATCAGCTCTTTATTGATCGGATGCAGAATCATTATCTGGCTTTTGATGATAAGTTTGTTCCCTCTTACAGCGAGTGGCAAAAGGCTGCTTTTACCGAGTCTAAAGCAAGACGCGAAGCGAAACAGAAGGCGGCAGGACAGGCTATTCTAGGAGTTTTGGCGCTTGTGGCCGGGGCGGTAGCCGCCGGCAGCGCCGATGGGTACAATGATCCGGCCACATACGGCGCCGTCAGTGGCGTTCTGGTGGGGGCGGCGCTTCTGGCACAAAGTTTCCAGACAAGTAAAGAAGCAAAATTTCATACGGATGCTTTGATAGAATTAGGTCAGTCCATTGACCTGAAACTTACCCCTCAAGTTATAAAATTTGAGGAGGAAAGCGTTGAGTTAATCGGCAATGCGGCGGAACAATACAACCAATGGAGACGGTTGCTGCAAACCATTTATGCCGAACAAAAAACGGACAGCATTCAACTTTAATGCATGAATACGGGGAAAGAAAACTATATTCCCATCGACAGTGATCATCTCAAGCGCATAAAAAAAGCGCAGCAGGCGCAAGATTTAAGGAAAATAAAACTTCTGGCGGTGTTGGCAGTGATTATCATTTTTGCCGCGTACCTCGGACGAGTTGATTTATTTCCTGATTCTCCGGTAGATTCGCCGACAATGCAATCCGACCGCGCTTTTACGGACCCAGACACCGCTCAAAACAATGGACAGGGAGAAATTTTAAGTCGAGAGTTTCGTGAAAAACTACACATCTATGAAACCGAAACCAAACCTGGAATTAGGGCGCTTAATCTTCCCGGGTGGGCGCCGGAAAAGCACACGGAACTGGAGAACAATGAGCGTGACGCCGTTCAAGATTTTGGTCTGGGGAAGTTTGTTTCGGCAATCAGCAAGCTTGAAAATATTTTTGCCCGGGCGGACGAATTGCATAAGGTTCACGCGGAGAATTTTCATGCCGCCCTGAAAGATGCGCACAGAGAGTTTGAATCGAATAATTCTCAAAAAGCATTTGCCGCGATCCGGCGCACTCTCATTTATAAGCCTGATGATTCCGCAGCGCTGCGATTAAAGGACAGAATTTCCGTGATGGAGCAGGTGGCGGACCTTGTGCGTATTGCCGACGTTGCCCGCGTTGAGAATAAGCCGGATGAGGAGGCAACGGCGCTTGCCAAAGCGATGAGTTTGGATTCAGCACATACCGATCTCGCGGAGAGACATCTCCGACTAACTGAAAAAATGAAAGAACGTGATTACGATGAGTTCGTGTGGCAGGGTTGGCATGCCATCAAGCGTGGTAACGTCAAACAGGCCAGAGACAATCTGGCCCGAGCGGCAAAGATTTATCCCGACCGCGAAGGAGCGAAGCTTTTAGCGAATCAAATAAAGCAAATGGAAATGCAGTCGGCTTATGAAAATATTATCCGAAAAGCACGTGCCTCTAGGGACGACGATGACTGGTCGGGCGCCGAAGAATACTATGCTGGTGCCCGGCAAATTTTCCCGAATACGGAGGAGCCGGAATCAGGGCTCCGCCTAGCTCGCCTAATCAATCAATATATCGCGAAGATAGAGAAAATCCTTTTGCGTCCGGATCGGCTGACAGACGTCAAAATTGCCGACGCGGCGAGAAAAACCATCGAAGAGCTCGGTGAAGCCGCGCGTCACAGTCCCCGGCTTCAATCACTGATCGCACGATTAAATGATGCCATCCGGCAAGCATCCGTTCCGGTGCCCGTGGTGGTGTATTCCGATAATAAAACTTTTGTCTCGGTTGTCGGAGTCGGGATTATCGGAAAAGTGAAGGAATATCGTTTGAAGGATGGTTTGAAGCCTGGCAATTATACTTTTAGAGGTGAGCGTGAAGGATTTCGCGACAAACACGTTCAAATCCGTGTTCGACATGGAGAGGTCGTCCGCGTAACGGTTATTTGCGATGAGTCTATCTGAAGCGCAGCTTGAGCAAAAACGGCGGCATTTTTTTGGCAGAGTTATTCTCTTTATCGTCGTCGTTATCATAGCGTTCCTGTCGCTTGTTTTCTTCTTCCTTTTTTCAAATGCCACCGTCGTTGAAGTGGGGCCTGATGAAGCCGCTGTTGTCGCTAGTCGCAAACTCACAGGGTTTGGCTTCGTCGTCGATGACAAGGTTTATTTAATCTCAGCAACGGCAACACTTGAGGTTTCAGCCGCCGGATTTATTCCCCAAACAATCGAACTGCAACGCACGATGGCGCGTAACGTCAAAGTTACCCTTGAGGAAGCGCAGGCTTTGGTGAAAGCGGCTGCCTCTCCCGCTCATGACGATATCCAATGGGAAATTGACGGGGACCTAGTCGGTTCAGGTGCCGCTCTGGTCACTCATCTCGCTCCCGGACAGTACCGTTTGACCGCGTCACACCCGTATTATGAAACGCAGGAGGTTGCTCTTGACCTCAAGCGGGGCAGCGAACGGGAAATTGCGTTCACCCTAAAACCGGCGCAGGGGAAAATAAGTATATTGTCGCAGCCGCAGGGAATGCCGGTGATGTTAGATGATGAGTTGGTCGGTAACACGCCATTGGTTTTTAGCCGCGAAGGCGGCGTCTATTCCGTGAAGATAGAAGCCGGTGATTTTGATCCGATTCACGAACGGATAGAAGTTACCGCGGATAACCCTGCCGTGAGCAGAGATTATCATTTGCAATATAAAAAAGCGCGCGTAAATTTCAAGCTCACTCCGGCGAACGGCAGGTTGACGATCAACGGGAAACTTGTTACGGATAGTTTTCCATTAACAGTTGAACCGCTGCAGGAAACCAATATGACTTATGCGGCAGTCGGTTATTTTTCGCAAACCAAACGGCAAACTTTCAACCCGAGTCAGTCTACCGGCGTATCCTTTAGTTTATCTCCGGAATACGGCAAAGTGGCAATCAACGCAATTCCAGACGCACAAATCATTTTGAACGGCGAGGAAGTCGGCATTACTCCGAAAATCTTTAATCTGCGCGCAGTTTCCCAGGAAATCATGCTGGTGAGAAACGGTTATCGCAGCGTTACCGGCAAGTTTATACCGACCAGCAAGCATACGACCAAAATCGCTCATACGCTGAAGACCGAGTTACAAGCCCGTCTCGATGAAAGTCCGCGCAAAATGACGAACTCCGCCGGTATAGAGCTGATTTTGTTTGACCCGCGCAAGGCGAATATGCCTTTTACGATTGGCGCGCACCGCAGTGAAAAAGGCCAGCGCGCCAATGAAATATTACGTCAAGTACGTTTGACCAAACCATTTTACGTGAGTAGAAAAGAAATATCATCCGCTCAATTTCAACGGTTTCAAAGCAGCGTTCCGGCAAGCAACCTCCCGGTCACGAACGTGACCTGGAACGAAGCGGCCGGCTTTTGCAATTGGTTAAGCAAAAATGAAAATCTTACCCTTTTTTATTCGATTCGAGGTGGAAGAATGACCGGTTTTAATCCGACCTCTGACGGCTATCGTTTGCTCAGCGAGGCGGAATGGGAGTGGCTTGCCCGCTATGTAAACCGCGTTAGGGGTACAAAATTCGTTTGGGGGGATACCACCGTTATTCCCAAAGGGGCGGGCAATCTTTCGGACCGCAATGCTCCGCAAAGCGCCGAGTACCGCATACCGAATTATAATGACGGTTACGCTCAGTTAGCCCCGGTCGGTTCCTTGATTGCGGATGCGGCGGGGCTATATGATATGGCGGGAAACATCAGTGAATGGACTCACGATTTTTATACTTTGGATCAACCGAGAAAAGTTTTGGTAAATCCGCTGGGACCGCAAAGAGGGAAGACCCATGTCGTCAAAGGTTCTAGCTGGCAGTCCGGCAGCCTTTCGGCATTGCGTTCTTCTTTCCGGCAGGAATTGAGCGGTAAGCGCCGGGACGTAGGGGTTCGGATTGCACGGTACATCTATGGCAAAGAATCAAGTCAATAAAAAAAAATTACTCACCGTTATCGTGGTCATACTTTTGATCATCGCGGGCATTGCCATTGCAGGCGTCGTTCAATATTCCACGAGCCTTAACTCTCCCGCCACACTTCCGATTGACATATAAGATGACGCTGCAACCTTCATTAAAGAATGTCTATGTGCTGGTCATCATTACCGTCGCCGTACATCTGATTTATATCGGTGTTATTTTACCGGGAGCCGACAATGCCATAGCGGCGGCGCAAAGCCAGGGGCAGTCAGTGCCGCGCAGTTTGTTCGTCATCCTGAAAGACTTTGAGCAGGAAATCTGTTTCATCATTATGTTTTTCTCAGTTTATTTGATTGCGTTGAGGTACTGGGAAATTTATTCCAATGGTTATCTGTTCGAAGTCGATTTGCTGTCTTTTTCCGCGGACAATGATAAGTCGGCGGAGGTGAGCGCGGCGCGCAAAAAACTTGACGATGGCCATTCTCCGGTGACCAAAACCCCGTTGGTGCAGGTCATTAAATTCACCCTCGATCGCTTTATCGTTACCAAGAGCGTCCAAAATACATCGGAGGCAATCGAATCAAATGTTGAAGCGCTTGCAATTAGCATTGAAGCGGAAAACTCATTGATTCGCTATTTTATCTGGGCAATTCCCACGATCGGATTTGTCGGCACCGTACGCGGTATCGGTCAGGCGCTTGCTCAGGCCGATCAAGCACTTGCAGGTAACATCGCAGGCATGACAAACAGCCTGGGGCTTGCGTTCAACTCCACTTTTGTCGCGCTTTGCATCAGTATATTTCTGATGTTTCTGCTTCATCAGCTGCAAAAAGCACAGGATGGTCTGGTTATCAATATCCGCGAGTACTGCGTGAAATATATCGTGAGCTACATCAGCCGGTAGAGCCATTGAGTATGTGATACGTTCCCGAAGAAAGACTGAAGGATTCAACATAGCCTTTCTGGACATCATGTCCTGCGGTTTGGGCGCGGTCGTATTAATTTTTATGCTGGTGAAGTTTCAAACCGAATTACCGCAGGAGAAGGTGGGCGCTCTTTTGATCGAGCTGATTCAGTTGGAGAAGCAAAATGAGCAAACGGATCAGTCTGCCGCATCGTTGCAGGCAAGAATTTCCGCGCAGAATTCGGGAGTGACGGATTTATCCGCACGTCTGAAAAGCATTCGCAACGATGTTACCGCGCAAAAGTCGTCAAACGAGTCTCTCAAACAACAAGTCACCGAGTTGGAAAAAAAGATGACCGCATCTCCCGAAGTCTCGTCTGTGCCGGTTCCGCTGGATCGTAAGCGGTTACAGAACTATCTTTTAGGGCTTAAAGTTGAAGGTAGGAAAATCGTAATGCTTATTGATTCGAGCGCCTCAATGACGGATGAACGTATTGTTGATATTATCAAACATAAGGTTTCACCGCCCGCGCAGAGGATTCGGGCGCCAAAGTGGCAACGCACCAAACGCATTTTGGAATGGTTGCTTGCGCGAGCGCCTGCGGAAAGCGAATATATGGTGATTCACTTTAATGATAAAGCGAAAGTGGTGGGCCAGGGCGGCTGGAAAAAAGGCGGCGGTCTGAAGGGTATCGGTGAAATAAAGCTGGCTTTTTCAAAAATAGCGCCGAACGGCGGAACGAACCTTGACGCCGCCATTAGTATGATGAAGCTCAAAGCCAAAGGTTTTACCAACGTTTATGTCGTTACGGACGGATTACCGACGAAGGGTGGTACGTCTCACTCGATTTTTTCCGGCTGTAAATCAATCCTGGGTAAAGCCACGACCATCAGCAGCGAATGCCGCGTTAAACTACTTAAACGGGCTATTGCCGATTTTCGCAGCAAAGCGGTGGTGAACGTTGTTTTACTGCCTCTGGAAGGCGACACATCCGCCTCTCCGGTCTTCTGGCAATGGACGTCAAACTCCGATGGCTTGCTTATTGCACCGGAAGCGTCGTGGCCATGAAAAAGCGTTCTCGCGATATGGAGATTTTTGGTCTCTCTTTCCTTGACGTTATTTCATGCGGCTTCGGCGTGATTGTGATGTTGGTATTGCTTTCCAAGACATCCGATATCGGCGGCACCGAAGACGTCGCACGCATTGCCGACCTTCTTTCAAAGTTAGGTCAGGCGGAAGTGTCCGGTGTCAGTCTGCAAGCTAAGTCGGAACAGTTGTCGTCCGAGCTTACCGAATCCCTGGCACGAGAGAGGCAGGTCCAAAATCTGATTGAAAAAAATCAACAAATGCTTGCGAAACTCAGATCGGAAGCCGGTGATTTGAAGGGTCAAACGGCTCATTTACGCGCCGCGCTTGCCCCTGCCTTCGCCGCCTCCGCTGCTATTTCCGCAGACGACACCGATGAGCCGGATCCTGCAGTGGGCGGCATACCCGTGGGCGCGCATTACGTCGTGTTTATTCTTGATACTTCGGGTTCAATGAAAGAAATCTGGGGCCGAGTGATTAATACGCTTGAAAACGTTTTGGACATTCATCCCAAAGTCAAAGGTTTTCAGGTCTTGAACGATAACGGGCATCATCTGATTTCCGGTTATCGAGGGAAATGGATATCAGATACAACGAGCAGCCGGTCTCGGGCTCTCGATTTGATGAGATCATGGAATGCAATTTCCGACAGCAGTCCGGTAGAAGGTTTGGAAGTGGCGCTGCGCAAGTACGTGAAGCCCGGCAAAAAAACTGCGGTTTATATCTTCGGGGATGATTACACCGGCTCATCTTATGATTTGGTCATCAACACAATTTATAAATTGAATATCGATAGGCGTACCCGGGAACCTATGGCAAGCATTCACGGTATCGGTTTTTATAACGCCGCCGGAGGCGGTCATCCCGATCGCTTCGGAATTTTGATGCGCGAAGTATCCCGTCATAGCCGCGGGACGTTTATCGCGCTGAAATGACAAAAGTGATGCGCGAGCGTTTTGAACGGTCGTTTGGAGTTGAGCGACGGGTCGCGATAAATCCTGTCAGTCGTCTGAGGGAAAATCTTGACAGGCGCCGGTCCGGGAGTTAGTCTAAAACATCGGATTCGGGCTATTTTGGAGCATGAACATGCTGATAAAACGTTACGGCTTTGCGGTTATTTTGTGGTTGGCAATGAGCGCGTTTCTCAGCCTGTCGCAGGCGAATGATTTATCCGACGTACAAGACTGCGATAAAAACCAGTTTGATTTTGAGTTGGAAGAGCTGCTTACACAAGAGGAGCGGATCGCGATTATGAGTCAGGAATTTGATGATTCCCTGACGAGGTTTACCGAATGCACGGAAGAAAATTCTTCCGCTGATGGTCAATCCGGCAATACAGGATCAGACGGAGCAAGCGGTTCGGATGGCGCTGCGGGTGACGGCAGCGCCGATAGCGAAGGCCGACAGGGAAGCGAGCAGGAATTATCGGAAGCAGAGGATAAAGGTTCTCAGGATGAGAACGTTCAGCAGGGAAATGGTCAACCCCCGGCGTCAACGGAAGCGCAAAATGAGGATTCCGCCGTTGAAAATAATCAACAAAGTAGTCAGCAAGCTTCCCAACAAAATCCGATAAGAAGCCGCGGTCTTTCGGGTGGCTTACCTGAGGCGAAAGAAGAATATCTTGTTGATACCGATGGTCAAAAAATTGATCCGGACGATCATCAGAAAACCTCGATAAGAAGCCGCGGCCTTATCGGCGATGAACCCGATTTACAGGAAGCAACCAAAGGCTTGCCGGGTGACGGCCAAGATACCTCGGAAGATGGCGTGTTCCCGTCGGCGCGTCAGCTTGATCAGGATCAAGATAACGATGCATTGGATAATGGCAAGCTACCGGATGACATCCCTGCGGCCGATAACGACAGCATCATTGAGAAAGAACTTCGCCAAGCCGCTCAAAGCGAGAAGGACCCACGGAAAAGAGCGTTGCTTTGGAATCAGTACCGCCAATATAAAGGACTACCCGTGAAACCCATAGCAGAAGTTTCAGTGTCCGAATAATCGCCCCTCAGGGTTGATTGCCTGCTCCCAACCCGATCATGGTTTCTTTGAACCGATAAAGATTTCTAAACCGCTTCATTCAACGTATTTCATCTACGGCGGTAGTGCTCGACGGATCTGGTCACAACCCGGCAAAGTGTCTGTCGTCAGTGCTTGGCGTCCATGACGAGACTTGGTTCTGTCAATGAACCCCAGCCCTGATGTCCCTGCGGGGTCCTTGTCGGGTCGTTTGCCGCTGAAAACCCCGCTGAAAACCCCGCTGAAAACCGTTCAGTTTTCCGAGCGCGTTTCACCCGTTTTGTGTTTAGTAGCAGATTATCAACACAGTGCTTGGTGCAAGTTTGTCAGCAAAGTACTTGTCGTCCATGACGTGACTTCGTGCTGTCAATAAGCCCCAGCCCCGACATCCTTGTCGGGTCGTTCGCCGCTGAAAACCGATCGTTTTTCCGGGCGCGTCTCACCCAGAAGCTCTTCAAGAATCCCATTTAGGGTGGCATCGTATACATCGTGCATGATATCTTCTGAAATCGGCTATACTGAAACCATGAGTGCCATTGAATTATATGAAGTCTTAAAAAAGATTCCCCGTGTTAGTGAAGAACAGGCTAAATCTGTCGCAGATACACTTGCACATACAGATGATGTCCGTAACTAAAGCGGATTTAAAAATAGGGCTGGCCGAGTTAAGAACCGAGTTAAAAACTGATTTGGCTGAGATAAGAGCTGAGATGATCCGGTGGAACATTATCATTGCTGGTATCGTCGTCGCTGCAATGGGACTTATGTTCACAGCGGCCGGGTTTTTCTCCGGCCAATAGCACTCCGGTCCTTCACGATTCATCTTCGTGGGCGCGCATGAGTACCGGCTAATATTAATTATCCGGGTTTCCTCGTGGAAGCGTGGAAGCTACTGAGAAGTTTAGATTCCTAGATTTTCATGCCACTAGACAAAGTCCGACTGTGATAGAAGCGCGCAGAGCGACGATTTGAGTGCTAAATGTTTCTGAGCTTATGCACTGCTCCGGAATCAGTACCGCCAATATAAAGGACTACCCGTGAAACCCATAGCAGAAGTTTCAGTGTCCGAATAATCGCCCCTCAGGGTTGATTGTCTACTCCCAACCCGATCATGGTTTCTTTGAACCGATAAAGATTTCTAAACCGCTTCATTCAACGTATTTCATCTACGGCGTTAGCGCTCAACGGCCGAATACCGGTTTTCGCCGTCATGTACGCGCCGCCGGTCAGGCTTTGTAATGCAGGCACCGGATGAGTTTGCGTCAGATGATTTATTCCCAATAGATAATATCTCGTGCAAGCGAGGATCAAATAATCAAATAAGAATTTAGTTAATTTTAACTATTTTAATTATTGGATTAGTCGTCTAGTCTTTATCAAATTGGATAATTAGTCCGCAAACAAGATTAAAAAATGCTAACTAATTAAATGAGGTATATACAAGCTCAGAAATATTTGGCACGTACAGTGCAGTGTGTTAGGCACAACTAATACTGATGTTGAATTGGTTAACTCTCATTGAGATGTCCCGACAGGAAACGATATTGGAATGCAGGAACAGTGAGTGACAAAAAGACAAGACTGACGATATACGATCCCGCCTATCCGGGCGACACAGTTGCCTTGAGTTCGGGCCCCATCAACTATGCGTTGTCCAATTCATTAAGGAAGTTCAACCTTTGCTCTGAGGCTATATGCCGCAGACTCTTCTTGGAGGCAACATAACATGTCGACAAAGATCTACCGCATCCATCCAGGAATTGGCGTTGCCCGCTTAGGCAACAGCCCTGATGAATACTTCATTGGTCCGGAGGCTCCAGGGATTGTTCCTGCAGGACTCTATCGAGACGCCGAGGGTCGTCTAAAGCGTCAGGGCGCCCGATTCCGTGTCTATGAGTATGAGTCCGATGATTCCGGTCGCCTCGGCAAAGTAGTGCGAGAGATCACCGGAGATGATGATGCGACGATCAGGTGGACCGTGCATCTGGCGAACACCAAGGCATCGGCCCCTGAGTTTCCTCCGAACCCTCCCCCTAATCCTAATCTTCGCAATCCAAATACATCTGCGGATGAGCTAAACATTGATGCCGGATCCCAGAGCATTTCAGGTTCGGGCAGCGGCCCTGTCAAGTTGTCCGGTCAATTCAAGGGGAACCCTGTCATTTTAGGGCACCTGCGTACGGACCAAGGCGGTCAATTAGTCGTCTTGGGCGGCAGGGGTAAATCAAGCTCCTATCCCTCGGGAGCCCCGCTACCTGATTTTGCCAACAACCCCGATTGGCACGACGATGTTTCCGACGGTCCGGTGCGAGCCACCGTCCAATTCGAAGGTAAAGAACCTACCCCCTGCGACTCCGCATGGCTTATTGTTGCGCCGCCGAGCTATGCACCGGCAATCAACAATGTAGTAACTCTGTGGGACCAAGCGTTGAATGTGGCCGTACAAATGGAACCATCGCTCCGTGCGCGACTCTCTCCGGTATCGTTCACACGCGACATCTATCCGATTCTCGAGCGCACAGTGCTCCTACAATGGGTCAGTCAGCTTGCGCATAAAGGCCATGGTCCAGGGACGGGTGGCGGCAACTTCCTTAAACCATTCCGATTGAAAGCATTGTCGAGTAATACGAGTGCGAACAAGAAGGCACGTTGGGATGTTTACAAGAGGCTTCGGCGTCCGGGCGGTGACGGCATAGCCAACATGCCCCGGTTACACCCCGGTCTCGACCCAGACAATCCCTTCACCAGCCGGGAAGACCAGCCAGCCCAGCTGACGTCCCTTCAGCTCGAACTGATGCACAAATGGGAGAACGGGCAATTTACACCGGACTGGCAAGCACCACCACCGGTTCCACCGCCTTTTCAACAGATCCCAATGGCAAATCAACCGCTTGCGTTGGACAAAGCGGCTCTTGATGCCTGCATTGGCGGTCCCTTTTGGCCCGGGATTGAGGCGGGATATATCATGGCGAGGAAGGACACTTACCGCCTGCCATTCCGTATCAATGACTCAAAATTCTTGGCTGGCTCAATCACTGCTGGCTTGGCCTGTCCTTGGCAAGCAGATTTCAAAGACTGTGGTGCAGGGTGGTGGCCGGCACAACGACCAGACTGGGTGATTAAGAGGAATGGCACTCCGGGCGATTGGATGCCAAGCAGTTGGACCGCCAAAGACATGGTTGACAATTGGAGCACGTTGCGTTTCGTCCTGCAGCAAGGTAATCAATACGTTGAGAAGAAGTGATTGATTTGTCTCTGATCCGCCGTCGGTAACTTCTTGAACGCCGACGTTTCTACCGACCTGATCGTTCTCGGCTCCGGTCCCGCCGGATGCGCAGTCGCAATCGCTTCCCAAAGCCATGGTCTGGATGTAGTCGTTATTGAACGATCCGACGGGACGGAAGGAACGGTCGGCGAGCACTTATCGCCCGAGGGTGTAGTTGCACTACATGCCATGGGTCTTGGCACTCTGATCGCTTCGCCGGAGCACGCCCCTTGTCCATTCATCGAGTCTGCATGGGGCGGACCTGATCTTATGACGCGCGACTACATGACCAGCCCACATGGCTCGGGCATCAACTTGGACCGCCCAAGGTTTGATGCGGGATTACGGGCTCAGGCAATAGAACGCGGTGTACGGATATTGAACGCGTCGTATGCTGTCGGAGCCTCGCCGATAGATTCCGGCTGGGCCGTGCCGCTGGCTGGTGATGCAAAAGGATTAGTCGCCCACGCACGTTTTCTTGTCGACGCTACGGGCAGGACTGCTTGGCTCACTCGTCGTCTCGGTGCGAAGATCCACCGTTTTGATCGACTTGCCGCGATCATTGGTATTCTGGAGGCACCGCGAGAAGACAAAGGCGACAACGGCCGGTTACTCATTGAAGCTACCGAGGCTGGATGGTGGTATTCCGTGCAACTGGCTTCCGGTCGCATGATCGCAACTTGGATGTCAGAAGCCAATATGATACGCCACGGTTGCCAATCGCCAGAGGCTACGTGGCATAAACATCTGGCCCTCGCGCCCTGCACCGCAGCTCGGTGCGTCGGACGTATTCTCGCTGGCCCGGTCCAAGTAAAAATCGCAAACAGTCAGTTGTCCGACCGAATAGTGGGCGATGCATGGGTCGCCACCGGAGATGCAGCCCAAGCCTATGATCCGCTCTCCTCGGAAGGAATCTCTAAGGGTCTACGCCACGGTGCGGTGGCCGCTGATGCGGTTGTTGCGCATCTCCAAGGAGACAAAGAAGCCCTTCAGAACTATTCGCACACTCTCGCGCGAGACTTCTTGACCTATCTCGAAACCAAGATCGCATATTATAGGATGGAACAACGATGGCCCGACGCTCCCTTCTGGCAAGTTCGTCATTCGCTTCCTTCCAAGCTTTCTCCTGTATTGAGATCTGCTCACGAAGTGGGGGTTTAATGCTTACAGCTCGTAAAAAGACACCAACCCGACCCCTCTAAAAATCTGCTGGCTCTCAATTTGATCTGGTGTACGTGTGCAGATACATACTGGATTTTTGGGCGTCAACAAAAAGATGATCGGCACGTAATATCAGCACATCGGCCACCGCATCAGAGGATCTGCCGTTTCAAGACCTTGATCGTTTCAATGCAAAACCGGCAGGTCGGCTGGTTCGGTACAACAGATTACGTTCGCACAAAGGACTGGGATTGAACCCATCAGACCGTCATTCAACAACGCTAATGTGCAATATGTGGTGGATCCATATACAGGGGAAACTACAGATCGGGTGTCACCGAGCGCATTCAAGGTCGGTCGCAGTACTTTGTACTGCTGGTGCTGGGGCTATCGCCGCATCGAGCTCAGTGCCATGCGTGACCGTGGCAAAGCGCCGCGCAAGAGGCGCTGGCGGATCTGGCCGCAATCGGTTCAGCGTGAAATCAAACGCCTGCGCCAAGCTCAAGTGCCTGTCGTCCATGACGCGACTTCGTGCTGTCAATAAGCCCCAGCCCCGACGTCCTTGTCGGGTCGTTCGCCGCTGAAAACCCCGCTGAAAACCGATCGGTTTTCCGGGCGCGTCTCACCCAGAAGCTCTTCAAGAATCCCATTTAGGGTGGCATCGTATACATCGTGTGCATAATATCTTCTGAAATCGGCTATGCTGAAACCATGAGCACCATTGAATTATATGAAGTCTTAAAAAAGATTCCCCGTGTTAGTGAAGAACAGGCTAAATCTGTCGCAGATACACTTGCACATACAGATGATGTCGTAACTACAGCGGATTTAAAAATAGGGTTGGCCGAGTTAAGAACCGAGTTAAAAACTGATCTGGCTGGAATAAAGGCTGAGATGATCCGGTGGAACATTATCATTGCTGGTACCATCGTCATTGCAATGGGACTTATGTTCACAGCGGCCGGGTTTTTCTCCGGCCAATAGCACTCCGGTCCTTCACGATTCATCTTCGTGGGCCCGCACGAGTACCGGCTAATATTAATTATCCGGGTTTCCTCGTGGAAGCGTGGAAGCTACTGAGAAGTTTAGATTCCTAGATTTTCATGCCACTAGACAAAGTCCGACTGTGATAGAAGCGCGCAGAGCGACGATTTGAGTGCTAAATGTTTCTGAGCTTATGCACTGTTCTGGAACCAGTACCGCCAATATAAAGGGCTACCCGTGAAACTCATAGCAGAAGTTTCAGTGTCCGAATAATCGCCCCCCAGGGTTGATGCCTGACCTTCAACCCGATCATGGTTTCTTTGAATCGATAAAGGTTTCTAAACCGCTTCATCCAACATATCTAATCTACAGCGTTAGTGCTCGACGGCCGAATACCGGGTTTCGCCGCCATGCACGCGCCGCCAGCCAGGCTTTGTAATGCAGGTACCGGATGAGTTTGCGATGGATGATTTATTCCCAACAGCTAATATCTCGCGCGAGCGAGGATTGAATAATCAAATAGAAAATTTAGTTAATTTTAACTATTCCAATTTTAATATTAGTCGTTTAGAGTCTTTATCAGATTAGGTAATTAGCCCACAAACAACAAGATTAAAAAAAGCTAATTAAACAGGAGGACGTCCGGAAGATGATAGACGATCAGACGATCAATGTTGCTATAGATCACTCTTTATGTAAGAAACCAGTCACTGCGCCCCGGCGCAGGCAGTCCAGAAACTCAACAGCCGCACGACTTTGTCGCTTTTTAAGCGCAACGTGCTTTGGAGGCTAAGATGAATACTATGAAATATAAAACCTTGCTTATTCCGGCGGGGATTTTCATTCTTTCGTTTTTTCAGATCGCTTACTCCGATGTGTCGGAAATGAGGATGGAAGAGGTGGAAGTGCAACCGAGGGAGATAGAGCATGCCCGCGACCTGGCATCAGAATACCCGGATGACGTCAGGCTGGAGTTGCCTTTACTCAGTGAAGAAGAGGAGAGAGAAATTGTCAGTCTGATTCAGGATAAACGCAAACTCTATACGAGTATTAGCAGAGCGGTAAGCGTTAATCAGAGCAACTGGCATCCGGTCGGACAACGAGACAGCTTCAATATCTGGCAGTTGCACATTTATTCTCCCGAAGCACTGGGTGTCAAGGTGTGGTTTTCCCGGTTTGACCTGAATGACGAAATGTCTGTAAAAGTATATGGACTGAAAGATAATCCCGCATCTTTTGTCGGTGAGTATGTCGGCAAAGGGCCGGCCGATGGCGCGGGCTTCTGGTCGCCATTGATTCCGGATGACACAGTGGTTGTTGAAGTATGGACTCAATCTGCTGTGTCCCCGGATGCTTTTCCGTTTGCCATATATCATTTAGACCATCACTTCAGAGATGCTGCCGGTAACATTCAGCAACTCAATAGCCACTCCTTTGCCGTTCCGCAAAGTCACTCCGACTGCCCTTTTGGAAACAACTTGTGTGTTTTTCCTGATGGAGTTGAGCGGTGGAGAGGCGTGGCCCGTATAAATTATACTCCCCCTCCTGGTCAAGGAAGCGGGGCGCAGTGCACTGCAGGACTGCTGAATACCGGCACCGGTGCCAGTGATGATCATGTTTATCTTTTGACGGCGTATCACTGCATTGATGCCGGCACTAACCCTGAAATGCCGATAGGCACTTTTGTGAATATCTCTATTGCGATCGGTGTTTCGGATTGCGTTCCCGCCGATCAAAGAATTAGCGCGACAGGCGCAAGATTTATTGCGGCTAACGCGCGAGGAGATTATGCACTGCTGTCAGTGGATGAATCAGATCTCCAAGCGACGACAGCTTCAACATTTCTACGATTAGGCTCGAGCTCCGTTTCCTTGTCTCGGGGTGAAATAATTGAAGCGCTTCATCATGCGAGGGGCACTGATCAAAACTACTTACAAACGGAAATTGTGGCGCTTGATCATTATGAGTTAAATGATCTTTTCAGTTCTTGTAATAACTCTTCCGGCTGTAGCCACTATACCACCCACTACCGAGTAGGGGGGTCTACGAGAGGGTCGTCCGGGAGTCCGATGTGGCTAAGGCAAAACACACAAGTTGTTGGCGTGCTTACTCATGGTAGGAGGAGTAATGTTTGTGGAAATCGGGTTTCCAGGATGAGCAAAATCATTGAAGACGGGAGAGTCGCATGCGCTCTTGAACACGGCGATGGCTATTATCCTGATGACACTGCCGTTTGCGATGACAGGGCGCGTCCTGCTTACAGCAATAGCGGCGGAGGCTCTGGCGGAGGCGGCGGAGGCTCCGGCGCCATGGATTTATGGTTGCTATTGTTGTTAGGACTTGTCTTGCTTGTTGGCAGTCGTACTGTCTCATTTCTTTCCCGAAGCAAGTTATCTTAAAAGAGTTGGGATATGCCGTACTTCTCGCAGAGGATTTATTGATAACGGATGGCGCGCAAGTGGTAGGAGCATCCGACAAAGGAGAACAAAATGAATAAATATAGACTGCAGGAAGCGCTCAAAGTCAGACACTTCGCTGTCGCCGTGGTTATTTTCGGTGCCCTGGTGCTCCAAGGCTGCAGCATGATCAACCCTTATGTTGAGTGGGGATCGTTAAGTGCGCAGGACCCAGCAAACCCCACGCTGTCGGAAGCAATAAAATATGCCCAAGATGCCAAAAAGGCATATCGTAAGAAGCTGGCAGCTCATGCCAAAATGACTAATAGAACAGCGGTGGGCATGATTTTTTCGGGAGCTGCCGCGCTCGGTCTTGCAACCTACGGTGCACATGCTGATGCTCTCGCGGGTGTCGGCCTTGCCGGCGGCACGGGATACACGCTGGCCAAGTGGTTCTCGAACGATATCCGGGAGCGTATTTATGCTGAAGGCATGAAAGCCATGAACTGTGCGGTGGAAGCGGTTTTACCTCTGAACTTTCCAGAAGGTAAACAACAGAAGGCAAACAAGACAAAAGAAGGTGGAAAATCAGGTTTTGAGGATGACTTGGAAAGTTTAAAGAGTCAGATTGACTCAGTACAGCAAGCCATTTTGAGAGTAAAGGAACTACGAAAAAAGGGCAAGGCAGGGACGGATGATGCACAGGCTGCAGACGCAGCAGTGGCCGAAGCCGAACAAATCGTCGAGACAGCTAACTTAGCTTACATCGCGGGGAAAAGCTTACACCGACAGATACAAACGAGCGGGAGTAAACTTGTGGTATCCGTTGATCGTATCGGGAGTGCTGTCGATGATGCCATCCGACAATCGCAGCCTAAGCTGGAAGCATTGTCTAACATCATCAGCCAATTATACGCTGCCACGAAAATTTTTGCTGTACCTACAGATGATAAAGCAGATGATAAAGCAGATGATACACTCGCAGTTTTAAATAATCAATCTCTTAAGGTTGCGGTCAGGACACTTAGGAGTGAAAGTTTAAAGCTTGACACGACGGCATTGCATGTAAGCGCGATTGTTAATGAGGTAAATAAAAAACAGCCGATCACAATGCTGAAGAAGTGCGACGTGAACGTGACTACCGATATTTCGGTGTCACCCGCCCGGATTCAGATGAAGGCGAAAACCGCAAGCGAAGCGAAGATTATTGTCAAGGGTGGGAAATCACCCTATTTCGCACGATTTCTATCAAGCCCGCCAAAGAAGGACAGTCTTACAGTTGAGGATCCTTTTCCGCCGGGCGATCATGCAATTACTATCAACGCCACTGCAGAGGTGGGGGCGGGTGAGTACGTACTCTATATTGCCGATACTATCGGGCATTCAAAAACCGTTACGGTTTCGGTTGTCAAATAACAAATCGGGTTTGAGCATAGATCAGTGGTCGGCATTACTGGTGCCTCTTCAAGAAGATGAGCGAGACGAGCTATTACAAAAAGACAAAAAAGGGGAATATCAGTGTGCGAATAAAAACAAACAGCAATAGGTGGGAGTGCCTTATCCTTTGTAAATAGTTAACCTGAAGGAGAACGGAATGAATAAATACAGATTACAAGAAGCGTTCAAGGTCAGGTGCTCCGCTGCCGAACTGGCTGCAGAGCGGCCGCATCCGCGTCATGTCGCGAACGGTGATGAACAGAAGTTTCGCATCATCTGTAAGGTTGGAACGCACGGTGAGTTTAATCAGCCGTCCTACTTGGCTAGCTTTACCAAAGGTATGCCGCATAACCACCATACCGGGCTAGTGGCTTCCTCCGAAGACTTTGAAAAGTTTGTTCAGGGGTGTGATAGTAGCGATCCTCAGGATTTTATTAACACTAGGCTCGGACCGGCACAAAAGCGCAACTGGCACTCCGAAGCAGCTCAGAACGTTGAATACGGCAAAGGCGATAAGTGTGTTGACTCTGCAATGGACTCAGGACCGGCAAAAATTCGTGGATGGGAAAGTCAGGCTGTCGGCAACACATTTGATCTGGAAGGACCTGACGCTCAAGCTGTGACCATGCCACCTGCCCCGGCGATAGGGAGCAAAGAGCTCACTGCCGAAATGGGCGAAGTTTATGCGCAGGCATTATTGAGGGATATTCCATTTACAAGCATTGAGAACCGGAAAGTTAATATTGCTAGTATTCCAGACGATCATTCAGAGAAAGTTGACGATTTGATCAAGTTGCTTAACGAATTGGATTGGTTTAAGAATGAGTCTTGCTGTCAATTGACCGCGCATGAACGCAGTCGTAAAAGAAGCCAACTAACTCGTGAAAACGCATTTCGCGGCATCACCCCCGGTGATGATGTCGGTCCGTACATATCGCAGTTCCTTTTATCTGGGAATGCCGCGATCAATCCCATTGATAACGAACGTAAACATGCCGACGGCATAATTTCCTACGGAGCAATAACGATTGACCAAAAAGTACGTTATGCGAAGGAAGGGCGAGACTATATGAAGACCTGGAATGAATGGTTCGACGTGCAAGAAGGCGCCGACCTACGCTATCAAGAAGCGTATAACAGTGATCCCCCCCGGCGATTTATCACCACACCGCGCGACCTTGCCACTTATGTGCATTACGACGCTTTGTATGAAGCCTATCTGAATGCTTGTCTCATTTTGTTGGCGGAGAAAGTGCCGTTTGATTCGGGTATTCCTTTTCAACTTTGCGATGATAAAGATCACCAGCAAGGATTTGCTCTTTTTGGCGGACCGCATATTCTTACCTTGGTGACTGAAGTCGCAACTCGTGCGCTGAAAGCGGTCAGGTACCAGAAATTTAACGTACATCGTCGTTTGCGGCCTGAAGCACTTGCGGCAAGGCTACAGAAACATGAAGATCTGGATGTGAAGGAAGTTAGCGATATGGTGAAGACCCTTAAGAAGATACTCAATATGTTGCCGAACAGAAATTATCTTTTGCCGATGGCTTTTCCCGAAGGGTCGCCGATGCATCCCTCCTATGGCGCCGGTCATGCGACGGTGGCCGGCGCCTGCGTGACGATACTCAAAGCGTTTTTTGATCACAAGCATCCGTTGACAATGGCAGGTAATGGCTTGGCTTTTGTATCTAATCCCAAAGATAACGGTAAAACGTTAGCGGCTGTTCCCGTGGGCCCGGACCCGCTTACCGTTGAAGGCGAGCTCAACAAGCTGGCATCCAATATTTCCATCGGGCGCAATTGGGCCGGGGTGCATTACTTCTCGGATTACATCGAGTCATTGCGCATGGGTGAACAGATCGCCATCGGTATTTTGGAGGAGCAGAAATTAACTTATCGTGAGAATTTCTCGATGACCGTTCCTCTTTTTGATGGAGGCTCAATAAGAATTTAATGGGGAGGAGGAAGCTAAATTACTTCAGATAAACCAATTTTGTTAACGAATATTCCGATACAATTTCTCACATGTGGCGTGAGTCTGATCTGATTAAAACGATTGAGAATATTTATACCTCAATCGCTAGTCCGGAACCTCTTTCGTCGGTGCTTAACGCAGCGGTTTCCAGCATGAACGCGATGTCGGCAGGATTGATAGTCAACCACATACCCACAGGAAAAATTGACGTAGTAGCATCGCATAATCCGAATCCGGAAGCGTTACGAGAGTATGAAAGATACTACAGAAACTTAGACGTGCTGGCAAAGACTAGCCATAAAACATTAAATATGATAGCTCAGAGCGATGAATTGATACGTATGGACCAATCGCTGTATTGCAAAGAATACGAAGAAGATTTTATTGGCCCCTATAGTATTTATACCAGAGCCGCTTTTTCTTTCAAGATCAATGATCAAAACATCGTTACGTTTGCCGTTCAATTAGGCAAAAACAAGCCGTTTAGTGATTCAGCGATGATGTTTTTGAAGAGAATCGCCCCGCATGTGAGACAGGCAATGCTTTTACACAGCAAATTGTCCGAACAAAGCGCGGTTACCAAGGTTTTATCATCCGGTTTTGAGTCTTTGGGAGTGGGGGTCATTCTGTTGACTTCCGAAGGTCATCCCTTGTTGGTTAACAATACGGCAAATGACATATTAAAGCGTTACCCGCTGCTGCGTATCAGTGGCGCAGGTTTGACAGCCGCGAACTCAGAGCAGACTCAGCAGCTGCAAAAATTAATCCACCATGCCAAAGGCGCCAATCCCAGGATGGGCGCAGTCAAATTGCAGTCGGAAACCGAGACGCTTGACGTTCAGGTTTTCCCGCTCAATATACAACATGACAATTTAATGTATGTTCAAGCAAGTGTTGCTGTATTAATATTAGATCCGCGCGGGTTTAAGGCGCAATCACCCGAGCCGTTGATAAAGTTGTATGGTTTGACCAAGATTGAGGCAAGCCTTTGCCTTGATTTGGTGCAGGGGTTGTCAATTAAGGAGATTGCCGATAAGCGCTGCAAGAGCACAGCTACCTTAAATAATCAAGTCGCCAGCATTTTCGGGAAAATGGGCGTGAGGAATCGTGCAGCGTTAATGCATAAGTTGTTTGTGCCTGCTGTTTTCAGTGGCGTCGGTTGATTTATTTTTCTCAATTAAGTAAAGGCAACCGAAGGTTTTTTAATCTGTATGGATTTCTAAACCGCGTATGCAGCGGCGGTTGATAGGGATCGTTAGCATGACGACACCAGCCGATTAAGTAAATCAAACCGTCTGAACGATGCGCTGACGAGGCCGATGTCGGTGTAGTGGTTACCTTTTATTTATTCTCAGCCATAGTGGTCATCCGGGCGATCATCCGGCAGCGACGGATTGGCGGCTTGTGTTTCAATTTGGTGCAAACCTTTGATGTCTTTCGCTTTGTCTATGCCCAGTTCATTCAACTTGCGCGCGCTTGGCATCAACCGGCTTTCAAACGAGCGTACCGCATTATTATAGTTTTGAACGCTATTGTTAATTCCTTTCCCCACTGCTTCCAAGTGTTCGGAGAAAACTCTGAAACGGTCGCATAATTCCTCGCTTAGTCTCTGGATTTCCTGTGCGTTTTCCGCCAATGATTTCTCGCGCCATCCGAATGCAATAACCCGCAATAATGCGATTAAACTGGCGGGAGTTGCCAGTATGACCTCTTTTTGCAATGCCTGATCAATCAAGTCCGGCTCGTATTTTAGTGCGGCGGATAAAAATTGATCGGCGGGCAGGAATAGCACAATGAAATCTAAAGCATGCTGGAATTGCTGCGCATAAGATTTTGCCGATAAATCCTTTACTCGCGCATAGATATTTTGGGCATGTTTTTTCAGCAGGGTTTTTTGTTCGTCTTCTTGTTGAGTTTCAAAAGCTTCAAGATATGCGCTGAGGGGTGTTTTTGCATCAATGACCACAATGCGTTTATTCGGCATGTGCACGATGACGTCGGGGCGCAATGAATGACCATCGTCGGTGCTAATATGTACTTGCTCATCAAAATCACAATATTCAACCATGCCGGCAAGCTCGGCAAGGCGATGTAGAGTGAGCTCTCCCCAGCGACCGCGCACCTGAGGTTGTTTTAATGCTTGAGTCAAGTGCTGGGTTTCTTCGCGTAGCTTGTTTTGCGCGTCTGCGGTCAACTCCAGTTGCTTGGCAATTGAACCGAATGCGCCTTTCCGTTCTTTTTCTATTTCTCGAATTTGCTGTTCTGTTTTTTCAAGCGCCTCTCGGATCGGTCGGACTAAATTCTGCACCGACTGCTCGCGTTGCTGCAGGCTTGCATCGGCTTTACTATGCAGGGTTTTTAAATTTTGTTCGGCCAGCGCTAGAAAAATCCTGTTATTATTTTCCAAAGCATCGCCGGATAATGCTTTGAATACATTTTGCAGTTCCTGCGGCAAATTTTGCTGCATTGTAGCCTGCTTCTTTAGCAAGTAACGTGCAATCAATCCGATGGCACCTGCACCGATGGTTACACCCGCTACAGCGACAATGACGATAGTCGGTACGTCCATGTTAATTTTGTTCCCAACTCGAAAGTAGTTGCGGCAATTCACCGAAGTGATGTAATAGTCGGCAATCCGGTGAGTTATTTTCATCGAACGACTTGCGGCCATAGCCGTAGGTAGCAAAAACGGGTTGCATTCCCGCTGTGGATGCCGCTTGGACGTCATGCGCACTGTCACCGACGTAAAAGCAGGTTTCAGGCTTATGGCGGATTTCTTTTGCCGCGTAAATCAAAGGGTCGGGACTAGGCTTTTTGTTAGGAGTTGTATCCCCATATACTTGGCATGCCGCATACGGGCTAATACCGAGTTGCGCGAGTAACGGTTCGGCGTATACCTGATTTTTGTTGGTTACTACGCCCCAGATGGTTCCGCAGCGCGTTAATTCGCGCAGCGTCGTTTTAACTTCAGGAAACAAACAAGTATTGACGCACAAGTTTGCAGCATATAGCTCTAAAAAACGCGCAAGCAGCCGTTGCTCTTTGGTTTTATCCGCTTGACCACCAAAGGCAAATCGCACTATGCCGCGGGCTCCTTGCGACAGATGGCGGCAGAATTCTTCGTAGGTTATTTTTTGCCCGTCTTCCTCGTCTATCAAGCGGTTTAGCACAACAGCCATGTCACGCGCGGTGTCGGCAAGCGTGCCGTCCAAATCAAACAAAACCGCTCTTGCACTCATCTCGGCTTTACAAAATGCACTAAATAATTAATATCTATGTTGGAAGTCATATGATAATTGCGCAGCAACGGGTTATAACCGATACCCGTATAATCTGTTGCGTGCAAACCGGCTTTGCGTGCGGCATCGGTTAATTCGGAAGGTTTGATTAATTTGTGATAATTGTGAGTTCCTTTTGGCAGCAAGCGAAAAATATATTCGCCGGCAACAATAGCGCCTAAGAATGACTTTAAATTACGATTGATCGTTGAGAAAAATACATGGCCTGCGGGCTTCACTAAATGTGCGCAAGCAGCAATGACAATCGTCGGGTCGGTGACATGCTCGAGTAATTCAAAGCAAGTAACAATGTCGTAGCTCGCCGTCGAAGTTTCTGCCAGCTGCTCTGCAGTTTGTCGTTGATAGTATATATTCAGCTTTGATTCTTGCAAGTGCAGTTTTGCCGCGGCAATAGTGTTGGCGCCGGCATCAATGCCGGTGACGTCTGCACCATCCCGTGCCATTGCTTCACACAGTAATCCGCCGCCGCAACCGACATCCAGCACATGCTTTCTGCTTAAAGAGGCATGTTCTCGAATATATTGCATACGCAGGGGATTGATTTGATGAAGCGGCTTAAATGCTCCGCTTGGGTTCCACCAATCTGCGGCAATTTGCTCAAATTTTCTAACTTCGTCGGAGTCTAAACTGTTTGCGGAGCGAATGACCATCATAAGAGTATTATACCGGATTCGTTCAAAGTACTTTCTTGTCACAGATTCAAAATTTTAGAAAGCGAAGAATCAATAGCCTAAAGATTTAGAGGAACCATAAAAATGGAAAAGCGGCCTGGAAGTCGCTCTTCAATGTTGTGAATCTTCACTTGTTTAATTCTAGGAGGGCCATTTAGTCTCCAACAATTGTTGAATATTCATAGATCGTGCGGAGAAAGCACTTTTGTGCGATCAATGGATTTTTCTTGTTACTAATGGGAAAGGCTGCCAAGTGAAGTAATGGTTATCACTTTCGTTGTCGTTTGCGGATGAAAATAGCTGGGTGTCATCAAATTTTGAGTGCAAATTTTCGTTCGGTAAGAAGTGTTTCGTGATAAAATATGAACAATAAAATATTCCTAATTAATAGGCTTGTTTTACATCACCAAGGGTTCTGCAATAGAAACGCACTATGGAAGAGTTTGCCGAAGAAATCATTCCGGTTAATCTGGTTGATGAGTTACGCCGCTCTTATTTAGATTATGCGATGAGCGTGATTATCGGGCGTGCATTACCCGATGTCAGAGACGGATTAAAGCCGGTACATCGTCGCGCTTTATACGCGATGCATGAGTTGGGTAACGAATGGAACAAACCGTACAAAAAATCCGCCCGTGTGGTCGGCGATGTCATTGGAAAATACCATCCGCACGGCGATGCGGCGGTGTACGATACCATCGTGCGCATGGCACAGACTTTTTCGATGCGCTATATGTTGGTTGACGGGCAGGGGAACTTCGGTTCAATTGACGGTGATGCGCCGGCAGCGATGCGTTACACCGAAGTTCGTATGGCAAAAATTGCTCATGACTTGCTTGTCGATATTAATAAAAACACAGTTGATTCCATTCCCAATTATGACAACTCCGAGCAAGAGCCGACAGTACTCCCGACGAAGATTCCCAATCTTTTGGTTAACGGTTCATCCGGTATCGCTGTTGGAATGGCAACAAATATTCCGCCGCATAATTTAAATGAAGTGATTGATACGACGCTGGCATTGATTGACAACCCTGAAATTGACATTGATGCTTTAATGCAGTCATTGCCTGGTCCTGACTTTCCAACGGCCGGATTGATTTGTAATCGGCAAGGAATCTATGAAGCCTACCGAACTGGGCGCGGACGCATTGTGATGCGTGCGCGGTGCCATACTGAGAGCGCCAAAAATGGCAGTAGTGAAAGAATCGTCGTTACCGAATTGCCGTATATAGTCAATAAAGCACGCTTGCTCGAGAAGATTGCCGAACTGGTTAAAAGTAAACGGATTGAGGGAATTTCTGAATTACGCGATGAGTCCAACAAGGAAGGAATCCGCGTTGTCATTGAACTCAAACGCGGTGAAATTAGCGGCGTCATATTAAACAATTTGTACCGGCATACGGCGCTACAAAACTCTTTCAATGTTAACATGGTGGTGCTTGATAATGGTCAGCCTGTATTGGCGAATCTGAAGCAAGTAATTTCAGCGTTTGTCCGGCATCGGCGTGATGTTGTTACCCGCCGCTCCATATTTGAATTGCAAAAAGCGCGTAATCGGTTACACATCTTGGAAGCTCAGGCAGTTGCATTGGCCAATATTGATAAAGTGATTGCATTGATTAAAGCGTCTCAATCTCCGCCAATAGCGAAGCAAGAGCTCGTCAAAAAAGCTTGGAAGCCCGGCGAAGTAATTGGCATGCTTGAACGGGGGCAGACGAGTGAAGACGATCATGCTATTAGCGCGGCGATGACTCGCCCCGAGGATTTAAGTTCAAATTTCGGATTGCGCGACGGCAAATATTATCTGTCTGATGTGCAGGCACAGGCGATCCTTGATCTGCGCTTGCACCGATTGACTGCGTTGGAACAAGATAAGATTGTTTCTGATTATAAAATTTTAATTGAAGAAATCAAAACGCTGTTGAAAACTTTATCTGATCCGGATACGTTGATGCAAGTGATTCGTAGCGAATTATCCGAGCTAAAAGAAAAGTACGGTGATTCCCGGCGTACGGAAATTCTTGATTATACGGGTGATTTGTCCATTGAAGATTTAATCACTGAGGAAGATACGGTCGTAACTTTTTCACGTCAGGGATATGTGAAACGTCAAGATATGAGTAATTACCGGGCGCAGAAACGTGGTGGCAAAGGTAAAACGGCAACAGCGATGAAAGAGGAAGATTTTATCGAAAGTCTTTTTATTGCCGGCACTCACGATACCTTATTATGTTTTTCTACTTTAGGCAGAGTTTATTGGCTGAAAGTGCATTGTCTGCCTCAAGCCAGCCGTGCCGCTCGCGGCAAGCCGATTGTTAATTTATTGCATCTGTCTGAAAAGGAAAGGATCAGTGCGGTATTGCCGGTCAAGAATTTTGCGCAGGATCGTTTTGTTTTAATGGCGACACAACAGGGGATTGTCAAGAAAATACCATTATCCGCTTTTGTGATCCAAAGATCCAAAGGAAAATTAGCTATTAGATTGGAGCCCGAGGATCAATTAGTTGCCGTCGCATTGACCGACGGCAATCATGAAGTCATGTTATTTAGTGACAATGGCAAAGCGGTGAGGTTTCATGAATCAAAATTACGTCCGATGGGACGGAATGCAAAAGGGAATCGCGGCATCAAGCTTAAATCCGGCGCCGAAGTCATTTCGCTAATCTGCTTTGATTCGAAAGAATCCGCAAGTGATATATTGATCGCTTGCGCCAACGGTTATGGCAAACGCACTAATCTCAGCGAATTTTCTTCGCACAACCGCAATACCGCCGGCGTTATCGCGATCAAAACAAGTGAGCGCAATGGCATTGCCGTAAACGCGATCCTGGTCGATAATGATGATGAAATCATGTTGATTACGACCAATGGAACTTTGGTACGCACCAAAGTTAAAGATATCTCATGCGTAAGCCGCAATACACAAGGAGTGCGACTGATCCGCTTAAATTCGGTTACTAATGAGCGATTGGTCGAAGCGGAAAAAGTTCCCAACATTGTAGAGGAAATGAGTGAAGAGATAACCGGAGAAAACAACTCGACAAACGGCATGACAAGCGCCGACTAAATATTTTTATCGCAGTAAGAGTAGGGTTTGCTCAATCGTATGGAACTGCCGGTTTACCGACACTAACATCATGTGCGCTTGCTTATACAATTATAGTCCCGGACCGGCAATTCTTCCGCCGGAAGTTCATCAGCAGGTTCGCGATGCTTTGGACCATAGTCCTGCGCAAGTGCCGTTACTTGAATTAAGGCACCGTACTCCCGAATTTTGTTGCATAGCGGAACAGGCAGAGCAAGATTTACGTTATTTGTTGGATGTTCCCTCCGATTATAGCGTTTTATTTCTTGCGGGAGGTGCGACGGCGCAATATGCTATGGTGCCTATGAACCTATGGCCGAGCGGCACGGTGATGGATTATGTCGATACCGGGTATTGGTCAAAGCGCGCTATTGAACAAGCGCATGCTTATGGGTCCGTAAATGTTATTGCGTCCGTCAAGCAGCGCGAAGGTTCTCTTTGGTTGGATCCTCCCACCGATTGGCAATATTCCGAGTCGGCGGCATATTGCCATTTTGTAAGCAATGAAACTCTGACCGGGTTTGAGCTGCCGGAAAAATACTTTTGTTCCGATAGTCCTTTGGTTAGCGATATGACCTCTAATTTTCTGACACGGAAAATTGACTGGAAAAAGTTTGGTGTGGCGTATGCAGGTGCGCAAAAAAATGCCGGGATCGCGGGTATTACAATTGTTATTTTACGTAACGATTTATTAGGGCACAGTCATCAGCACTTGCCCGCATGGGAGAATTATACAACGCAAGCAACCGCTGGTTCACGTTACAACACACCGCCAATTTTTGCTTGGTATGTATGCGGTTTGATGCTGGCATGGAGCGTACGACAAGGCGGCATTAAAGAGATGGCTCGCCGTTACCGGAAGCGGGCAGCGCTTGTATACAACTGCATCGATAACTCTTCAATCTATATGAACTCGGTTGCAAAACCGTTCCGTTCCGGATGTAATGTACACTTTCGAATAAAGCCGGCTAATTTAGAGAAAAAGTTTGTTGAACAGAGTGAAGCGCAAGGTCTGTTAGGTCTGCGCGGGCATCGGGTGGTTGGTGGAATTCGCGCAAGTTTATATAATGCCCTGCCGATAGAGGGGGCGGAAACATTAGTTGAATTTATGCGTGAATTTGAACGCGCCGTTTAAGGGAATATGTCAAAGCAAAAGACAATTTCAGCATTGCGCACCAAAATTGATGCATTGGACGATGAGTTGCTGCGCATTCTCAATATGCGTGCCCAGTATGCTTCCGATATCGCTCGGGAAAAACAAAACGAATCCCTTAAGGCATCATTTTATCGTTCTGAACGTGAGGCGGTAATTTTAAGACGAATTCGTGCGGCAAACCCGGGGCCATTAAGCGATGAAGAAGTCAGCCGTTTGTTTCAGGAAATTATGTCGGCATGTTTGGCGCTTGAAAAGAAAATGCTAGTCGGGTTCTTAGGTCCGGAGGCAACATTTACTCAACAAGCAACATTAAAGCACTTTGGACATTCGGTGCGAGCGCAAAGTTATGACAGCATTGAAGAGGTTTTTAGGCAGATCGAAAGAGGGACGATTGAATATGGCGTGGTGCCGGTAGAAAACTCAACCGAAGGCATCGTAAGCCACACCTTAGATCAGTTTATTTGTTCGCCGCTAAAAATTGTGGGCGAAGTGCAGTTATATATCCATCATTATTTGGTTAGCAAGGAAGAGATGTTGGCGCAAGTAGAGACGATTTATTCGCATAGGCAGTCTTTTGCGCAATGCCGCCAATGGTTGCAGGATTATTGTCCGCATTGCAAACAAGTTGAAGTGTCTAGTACCGCTGCCGCAGCATTATTGACACAAAAAACCTCTAAAAGTGCCGCAATCGCTAGTAAAAACGCAATTGAGTATTATGGACTGCATGCTTTGTACAAGAATATAGAAGACCATGCAGATAATGTGACACGGTTTTTGGTAATCGGTTGTCACGTAGTGCCGCCGTCCGGATATGACAAAACGAGTGTATTAGTATCAACGAAAAATCGCCCCGGTGCGCTGGCGCGCCTATTAAAGATATTTGCCGACCACGATATCAGTATGACTCGCATTGAATCGCGTCCGACGAGAACAGCCAATTGGGAATATGTTTTTTTCATTGATGTTGAAGGGCATGCCGAATGCGTTCCGCTGCAATCGGCATTAAAACAATTAGGAAAAAGCGCAAACTTATTTAAATTATTGGGCTCTTATCCGCGCAGTGATTTGAGTCCGAAAATAGGCAATGAAACAATATAATCCGCAAGATTATTGCCGTGCGGAGCTCGCAGCGGTCCGGCCTTATATTCCCGGTAAATCGTTGACTGAATTCGGCCGCGAATATCAATTGCCTCCCGATCGGATTGTGAAGCTTGCCTCCAATGAAAACTTGTTTGGCCCCTCGCCTATGGCGATACGGGCAATTCGTCAATATGCCGACCAGGTGATGTTTTATCCTGAAGGCAGCGATTTAGAATTGCGTCAAGCAATTGCCGAACGTTTGCATACTACCGCAGAGCATATTACTTTGGGGAACGGTTCCAATGAGATATTGGAACTGGCCGGGCGCTGCTTTTTACATCCGGAAGACGAGGCAGTGTATGCTGAACACGCGTTCGCTGTGTACTCGTTAACGACAGCCATTTGCGGTGCGAATGCGAAAACTGCTGCAGCGCAATCGGCTGATGCGACAATGCCATACGGACATGATTTAACTACGATGGCGGCGCAGATTACTCCGAAAACACGCATGGTATTTATTGCGAATCCTAATAACCCGACCGGAACCTGGCTTGACTATGATGCGATTGAGATTTTTTTACGAAAAGTACCATTATCTTGTGTAGTGGTGATTGATCAGGCTTATATTGAATATGCGAATGACTGTCCCAATGCGATCCGATGGTTGGAGAAATTTCCGAATCTGATTGTAACGCAGACTTTTTCTAAAGTATTCGGTTTGGCCGGATTACGTATCGGTTATGCGGTGGCAGGGAAAGCAATTACCGAACTGTTGAATCGGATACGCCAGCCGTTCAATGTAAATCTACTAGCGCAAAAAGCGGCGCTTGCGGCGTTGGCGGATGAAGAGCACTTGGTGCGTAGCGTTGCGGTCAACAATGCCGGCATTGCCGAAGTTACTGTGGCATGTACTGCGATGGGACTGAAAGTTTTGCCTAGCCGAACCAATTTTTTATGCATAAAAATTGGGCAGAGGAGCAGTGAAGTATATCGATTTCTGTTAAAACGAGGAGTTATTGTACGGCCGGTTGAGAACTACGATTTGCCGGAGTATTTACGTGTTACGGTCGGTCTGCCCGAACACAATCAACATTTTCTAACTATGTTGCAAGAAGCGCTCGCCGAGGTTGTTTAATGGAGCAAACGATCGGAATTATCGGTGTCGGCATGATCGGCGGTTCAATAGGGGCAGCTCTGATTCGTAATGGTAACACAGTGATCGGCTACGATTCCGACCAGTGTTTACAATTCGATAAATTAATTCGCGGGATACGTTTGACCGATTCGATTGCACAGCTTGTTGCCGAGTCTGAAATTATTATCATTGCCACACCGATTAGTAGCTTGAACGATGTATTTATTCAGCTGAAGGCTGTTGGTTTGTCAAATAAAATTATCACTGATGTGAGTAGCGTAAAGCAAACGGTGGTCGAAATTGTACGTACAGTGTTTGGCGATATGCTGCCATGCTTCGTTCCGGGTCATCCGATTGCTGGAAGTGAGAATAGCGGTGCGGAGTTTGCTAAAGCGGACTTATTTGTCAATCAGAAAGTTATTTTAAGTCCCCTGCCTGTCACTGACTCAAAAGCGGTCGCGAAAATTCAATCGCTTTGGCAGGAGGCAAACGCTGAGGTTACAGTGATGGATTGCGTCACGCACGATCAAGTGCTTGCATTAACCAGTCATTTGCCTCATGCGTTAGTTTATTCTTTGATGCACTATTTATGTAACACCGAGCGCCGCGATGATTTATTGCGCTATTCGGCCGGCGGGTTTCAGGACTTCACGCGAGTTGCCGCAAGCAGTCCGAATATGTGGCGTGATATTTGTGTCGGTAATCGTGAGTATATTTTAACGTCAATTGAAGGATTTCAGGCAAGTCTACAAGATTTGTATAAGCAATTGAAAGATGGTGATGATGAGCAAATGCGGCAATTTTTCAAACATGCTTGTCAATATAAAAAACAATTTGGCCGGTAGAGATGCGGTGTGGACCTGATATCACAACGTGTACAGAGTTTGACAGGAACCTGTCAAGTTCCCGGGGACAAATCAATTTCACATCGCGCCTTGATGCTCGGTTCGATTGCGGAAGGCACCACTAGAGTTTCGGGATTTTTACCGAGCGCGGATTGTCTTGCAACGCTGCACGCACTAACGGAACTCGGTGTAGCAGTTCAACATGATGATCGACAGTTGACAGTGGTCGGAATGGGGCTGCACGGGCTAAATCCGTCCCGGAAACCATTAGATTGCGGAAATTCCGGAACCGCAATACGTTTATTAACCGGTCTGCTATGCGGGCAAATATTCGGCAGCATTTTGACTGGCGATAACTCTTTATGCCGCCGGCCAATGATGCGTATAGCCGAACCACTGAGACGAATGGGCGTTAGAATTGATCTTTCTGCCAATGGAACCCCGCCGATACAGCTGCATCCGGCGGGCGCTTTACATGCTATTAAATACCATCTGCCGATTGCCAGCGCTCAACTAAAATCTTGTTTATTATTAGCCGGGCTCTATGCGCAAGGGAACACCGTCTTAACGGGCGCCATACACACGCGCGATCATACTGAGCGTATGCTGACAGCTTTTGCTTGTCCACCGAAGATTACCCGCGAAAAAATCGAACTAAGCGGAGGGATGTCGTTATGTGCGACCGAATTAAGTATTCCGGGCGATTTATCATCGGCAGCTTTTGTGATCGTTGCTGCGTGCATCGTCAAAAATTCGGATGTTTTAATTAAACAAGTTGGGATTAACTCGACTCGAGATGGCGTGTTACAAATTTTGCGGCGAATGGGCGCCAATATTGAAATAAGCCGGGAAAAGTTCCTGGGGCGAGAATGTATCGCGGATATTCGCGTTCGAGCATCCCGTTTAAAGGGAATCCGAATCCCCTCTTCATTGGTATCAAACGCGATTGATGAATTCCCCGTTTTATCCGTCGCGGCAGCTTGTGCACAGGGTGAAACTGAGTTTTTTGACGCACAAGAATTGCGTTACAAAGAAAGCGATAGAATTGAAGCAATGGCGCGAGGGTTACATACCTGCGGAGTTGATGTGCAAACAAAGCCGGATGGTATGGTGATTCGAGGCGCGAGTGAACTATCCGGAGGGCGAGTAGACAGTCATGGTGATCATCGCATCGCAATGGCATTCGCAGTCGCGGGTTTAGTGGCGCAACAGGAGATTACCATTCGAGACTGTGCCAACATTGACACCTCATTTCCCGATTTTATATCAACCGCAATGCATGTCGGTTTTTGTTTGGAACGAATATGACGAGTGTGCCGGTGATTACCATTGATGGCCCTGCCGGCGTCGGTAAAAGCACGGTGAGTTGTTTGCTATCTAAACGGCTGAATTATCATATTCTAGTAAGTGGTTCCCTATATAGGGTAATTGCGTGGCTCTCATTGATCAAGGGAATTAGCGCGAACAACATCAATGGGTTAGTGCAATTGACGATGCAATGCCAAGTTGATTTTCGAGTGAATAACGAGACAGTTGAAGTCTATTTCGGAAATCGGAATATTAATCGATTTTTGATTGAAGAATCATGCGGGAATCGGGCTTCGCAATTAGCTGAAATTCATGAGGTGCGCCAATCCTTGCTGGATTATCAGCGTAATTTCAGACAATTCCCGGGGTTGGTTGCTGATGGTCGTGATATGTCGACAGTTGTTTTTCCCGATGCGGATTTGAAAATTTTTCTAACTGCCGCACCGGAAGAACGTGCGCTGCGCAGATGCAGGCAGTTGAATTATAATGATTTTGGTGGTAGCCTTAGAGAAGTAAAACAGCAGCTGAGAGTGCGCGATAAGCGTGACGCCGAACGTCAGGTCGCTCCATTAGTTGTTGCACAAGACGCAGTGGTGATTGATACGACTAACAGTTCGGTGGATACAGTCGTTGAAGAAATTATCGCATTGCTATTTAATTAACTTGAATTTAACTTAATTATGTCTGAAAGCTTTGCAGAAATATTTGAAAAAGAACAGCATTCTCAAATAAGATCAAACAGTATTTTGGAAGGACAGATTGTCCGGATTAGAAATAATGCTGTCATTGTTAACGTCGGTTTAAAGTCTGAAGGCATTATCCCAATCGAACAATTCTATAATAGCGAAGGTAAGCTTGAAGTTGCCGAAGGTGATATGGTCGAGGTGTTTCTTGACGCGATAGAAAATGGTCATGGAGAAACACATCTTTCCCGTGAGAAAGCGAAGCGCATACGCGTTTGGAAAGAGTTGGAGAAGGCACATGCGGAATCTTCTATTGTCAAAGGTGTGATTACCGGCAAAGTCAAAGGCGGATTTATTGTTGATCTTGAAGGTCTTTCGGCTTTTCTTCCCGGTTCTTTGGTGGATATGCGTCCAATCCATGATATCGCTTATCTTGAAGGCAAAGAACTTGAGTTTAAAGTCATCAAACTTGATCAGCGGCGAAGCAATGTAGTCGTATCTCGGCGCTCGGTGATGGAATTGGAATATACCGCCGAGCGGCAAGAGTTAATAAAACGATTAAAGAAAGGTGTTGTTGTTAGTGGAATAGTGAAGAATTTAACCGATTATGGGGCTTTCCTTGACTTGGGCGGAGTGGATGGGCTGTTACACATTACTGATATGTCGTGGCGTCGGGTGCAACATCCGTCGGAAGTCGTTTCTGTTGGGGATAAGATTGACGTTATGGTGCTTGAGTATGATGAGGAAAAGACGCGGGTTTCACTGGGGTTGAAACAATTGGACAGCGACCCGTGGCTAGACGTTGAAAAACGTTATCCGATAGGTGTCCGAGTACGTGGGAGAGTGACGAATATTACGGATTACGGTTGCTTTGTTGAGATTGAAGATGGGATTGAGGGTTTGGTGCATGTTTCTGAAATGGATTGGAGAAATAAGAACGTGCATCCGGAAAAGATAACTTCAATGGGAGATGAGCTTGAAGTAATGGTATTGGGGATTGATAACGAGCGGCGCCGAATGTCTTTGGGTATTAAACAATGCCGGCCCAATCCCTGGGAGGAATTTTCCGGTCGTCATAAAAAAGGCGATAAGATTACCGGTAAAGTTAAATCCGTCACCGATTTTGGTATTTTTGTCGGTATTGAAGAATATGGTATAGACGGGTTGGTGCATGTCAGTGATCTTTCTTGGGAAGAATCCAATGCTGAAAAGTTGCAGAGTTATAAAAAAGGAGTTGAGATTACGGCGGTTATATTGGCGATAGACATTGAACGCGGGCGGATAGCATTAGGTATCAAACAACTTGAAAGCAAACCAATTTGCGAATATTTGGATAAGCACTATAAAGGTACCGTTGTTACCGGACATATTGAAGAAGTTCGGGAGAATCATTTTATTATCAGACTTGCCGAGTCCGTGACCGGCAGCCTATCATTTGCGGAATGTGGTAAAAATGAAGATATTAGCGCGTATAAAATTAATGACGAAATAACCGCTAAGCTAATTTCTTATAATAAAAAGACTAATACTTTAAATCTGTCAGTGAAAGAGATACTCCATGAGGAAGAAAGCAAAATAATTGAAGAATATTCTGCGGGCGACGGTTTTGCTTCTGCGGCAATCGGTGATTTTATGCAAGATAAAATCAACCAGGATCATGAATCATAACGGTAAGAGAAAATATCCGACCATGACTAAATCCGAGTTTATCTCGCGGTTAATTGTTTTACGTCCGAATCTGTTACCGAACGATGTACAGGAAACGGCACAGAAAATCTTTGATTATATGTGCGATACTTTGAGTCACGGCGGAAGAATCGAGATTAGGGGATTTGGCAGTTTTTGCCTACGGCATCGTACCCCTCGAATTGCAAGAAATCCTAAAACCGGTGAACAGTTTCAACTTCCAAGTCGCAGTGTGCCATATTTCAGACCAGGGAAAAAACTGCGCAATAGAGTGAATGGAAATTCCGTAAGTAATCATGCCAACTCTACCGTTTCTTCTTCTATAATGCCTTTGTACCCCCTTTCTTCTTCTTCGCAGCAGTCCCTTCAAGGTTCTTTTGCCAAGGGCAGTTCGGAAGGAGGTGACAACGAGGCTTGAATTATAAATTACCGACTCGTTTGCAGATGAGTTACGATTATCCGGCACTCTAATTTAGGCGGAAGGTTTTATGATATTTGAATGGTTTTGGCTATTGCTTCCGGTTGCGGCTGCTAGCGGATGGTTGACTGCAATACGTGGCAGAGTTCAAAAGAAAACCGAATCTAGGTTACCGCTCGCTTATGTCAAAGGGTTAAATTTGTTGCTTGATCAACAACATGGAAAGGCAGTTGACACATTTGTTGAGATATTTCAAGTCAATCCGGATACGGTTGAAGCACATATTATTTTAGGCAATCTATATCGTCAACGAGGTGAGATTGAAAAAGCGATTAGTATTCATCAGAATTTAATCGCAAAACAAAATTTGACTAGCGCTCATCGTGCAGGTGCTTTGCTGGAATTGGGGCGGGATTATTTTGATGCCGGTTTGCTTGATCGTTCCGAAAAATTCTTCAAAGAAGTTCTTTCCTTTGGGATCAGTGCTACGGAGGTTGAAGCATATCAACGCCTGAAGACTTTATACGAAGTTGAAAAAAACTGGGATGAAGCAATTCTAGTTGCTCAAAAGCTGCAAAAATTAAATCCTAACAATAATTACAGTACCAGTACTGCGCATTATTATTGCGAGCTTGCCGAGATGGCTTTAGGGAATAAAAATCACCGCACGGCTTTAAAGTATTTGACTAAAGCAGAAGCGTTGGATGAAGCGCTGTTGCGTCTTGACATTTTACGCGGTGATATTTATGTGCAGAAAGATGATTTTGATAAAGCTTTACGCCATTATAAGCGCGCTTTTGGCAAGCATCCGGATTTTGCAATTTTATTGTTGCCCAGAATACAAAAAACTTTGGAGAATTTTTCACCGACAGAAATTTCGGATTATATGCGAAACCTGAGGCCCTCGATCGTGAGTGTTTCGTATCTTAAGGCATGTATTTTGTCGCTTTTGCATGCCGGTCTAAAACAGGAAGTCGGAAAGTTTTTTGAACACTTAAATCAAGGGGGTAATGTGCCGATTCCAATCTTAAAAATTATTTTGCAGCACAAACTTAAGCTAAACGAAGTAAACGACAAGCACTTGATTAAGGAAATTATCACCAGTCTAGAAGGCAGCGATAGTGCAGGTTATAAGTATCAATGCTCAAACTGTGGTTTCCAAAGTAGCGAAAATCACTGGCTGTGCCCGAGTTGCGCCCGTTGGGATATGATTATGCCTTGCGATATTATATCAACTCGGCTCGTATATTAGAAATAGATGTACGATGCCACCCTAAATGGGATTCTTGAAGGGCTTCGGGGGAAGCGTTCGGCAGTAACATTCGGATCGGTGCTTTCTGTCCGTTGTCGGCATGAGGGCGGTGCAGGGTGAGACGCGCTCGGAAAACCGATGGTTTTCAGTGGCGAACGACCCGACAAGGACGTCGGGGCTGGCGTTCATTGACAGAACCAAGTCTCGTCATGGACGACAGGCACTTTGCTGAGCATTCACCAACAAACACAAAACGGTTTTATCAGCTCAAAGATTTTACTGCTGCCGAGATTCGGATAAGCCTGGCGCAGGGTGAGACGCGCCCGGAAAACCGATCGGTTTTCAGCGGCGAACGACCCGACAAGGACGTCGGGGCTGGCGTTTATTCGCAGAACCAAGTCTCGTCATGGATGACAGGCACTTTGCTGAGCATTCACCAACAAATACAAAACGGTTTCATAACCGATCATTGAATGCTTCCGTATCGGTAAGTAGCAGGTTTTCCGCATGATTGATACAATCCTCCTGGACGGTGCGGTTGAAACGCTCAATGTGCGCGTTCATTTTCGGACACTTGGGATAGGTCAGTCACTGCTCAATCGCGGGTGATTCCCGGATGAGCCGGGCAAACTGTTCTTGAAACTCACTACCGCCGTCCGTCAAGGTGAGACGCGCCCGGAAAACCGATCGGTTTTCAGTGGCGAACGACCCGACAAGGACGTCGGGGCTGACGTTCATTCGCAGAACCAAGTCTCGTCATGGACGAGCAGGGTGAGACGCGCCCGGAAAACCGATCGGTTTTCAGTGGCGAACGACCCGGCAAGGATGTCGGGGCTGGCGTTCATTCGCAGAACCAAGTCTCGTCATGGACGACAGGCACTTTGCCGACAATCCGGCAACAAACACAAAACGATTTCATCAGCTCAAAGATTTTACTGCTGCCGAGATTCGGATAAGCCTGGCGCAGGGTGAGATGCGCCCGGAAAACCGATCGGTTTTCAGCGGCGAACGACTCGACAAGGACGTCGGGGCTGGCGCTCATTGACAGAACCAAGTCTCGTTATGGACGACAAGTACTTTGCTGACAATCCCCTGGCGCCTCTTACGCGGCGCTTTGCCGCGATCATGTAAGGCGCTGAGGCCAGTGCGGCGATAACGCCGACGGCAGCGGTACAAAGTACTGCGACCGATCTTGAATGCGTTCGGGAGTTACAACCCTCCCAAAATAATAGGGCATCATATTTCTGTTGAGCCGTTGTGTTCATTATAGCCTCTATTTTTGAAGCAAAATTGGCTCATATAGAAACCTTTGATGCGGTGGCCGATGTGCTGATATTGCATATCGGTTACCTTTTTGAGTCGTGCCGTGAATCCCACATGTATCTGGCGCTGTACAATAGATTATTTCGTGCTCTGAGCGGTTTTCTAACCGCTTGACCTTAAATCCGCTCCATTCGTCCGATAGTTGTTTTTCCCGGTGATTTTTCATGCATGCTTACATTCTTCTTAACTTTATGGGAGAAATCATATATGCATAAATTTATATTTGCTTGTTGCTTGTTGGCGGCATTTGTTGCAATTCCCGTGTTTGCGGAAGTCAATATTAATACCGCAAGCGTGCAGGAACTCAGCGAAAAACTAAAGAACGTAGGCTATAGTAAAGCTAATGCAATCGTGGAATATCGCGAGGCGCATGGCGATTTTAAGTCGATTGATGATCTTGAGCTGGTTAAAGGGATCGGGAGATCAACCATAGAGATGAACCGTAATGTACTTTCGGTGATGGGTAAAGCCTCGCCTGAGAAGTCCGATTTAAAATCTAGTCATTAAATTTTAGCTTTACGCAAGCATACACTTATTGCGATGGGGTGAGTTTGATTCTTCATTCCTCCTATGAAAGTCAGATTTACTCCGTCGTTTTTTTAGCGCGGTGCATAGTAGCGGTCGGCAATACCTGTCGGAGATAGTACGACTTGCCATAGCTGGTTGTCCCTTGCTTGAAAAGAACCGGCGCAAAGCGTCAAATAATATGTCCACATTCGATAGAAACGTTCGTCGTAGTCGGCAGATAGATCCTTCCACGTTGCCTTGAAATTTTCTAACCAAGCCATCAGAGTGCGCGCATAATCATTGCCAAAATTTTGCCAGTCTTCCATTACAAATCTATTTTCAATGGACTTGCTAATTTGTTTACACGAAGGGAGCATTGAATTCGGGAATATGTACTTTTCTATCCAGGGATCCGTTTTGAACGATGAGGATAGGCGCCCAATAGTGTGTAACAAAAACAATCCGCTGTCGTTAAGCAATTGCTTGGTTTTTTCCATATAAGTCGCATAATTTTTCACTCCGACGTGCTCAAACATACCCACTGAATAAATACGATCAAACTGCTCGCTCACCAAACGGTAGTCTTGCAGGAGAATCTTAACCGGCAGACCTTTACAATTCAGTTGTGCGTAATTGGCTTGTTGCTTAGAAATTGTCACTCCGACAACCGAGACATCATAGTGGTTCGCCATATATTTTGCTATACCGCCCCAACCGCAACCGATATCAAGCACACGCATTCCTTTTTTCAAATGTAATTTTCGGCAGATTAAGTCCATTTTTGCCTGTTGAGCAGTTTCAAGAGAGTCGGCATTTTTCCAGTACCCGCAACTGTAGTTCATGTGGCTGTCCAGCATTCTCGAAAATAGATCATTGCCGATATCATAATGTTTTTTTCCGACTTTTTTAGTCGAGGTGATTTTTTGTAAATTGAACAACAAAAAGCGGATAGAATGAAAGATATCAGCTATCGTCATAATGGATTTTCTAGTCTGTTTTTGATGACGCAACAAGCGAGCAAACATCTGATCAAGGCTATCGCATTCCCACCAACTATCCATATACGCTTCACCGAAACCTAATGACCCGTACAGGAAAACTCGTCGATAGAGACGAGAATCATAGACTTGTATGTCCCACAGGCGGTCTCCATTGATCTTTATATCGGCGGCAGCAAGGTAGGCTTCATACTTCCGACGCAATAATTTGTTGGATATCATATCGTTAGGGGATCACTAATTTTGATTATGACTGATACGATAGTATTATAGTCAAAAAATATCATTTACACTTTAATTATAACTACTATGTGCATCACCAAAGTTGTGTTTCCGGTTGCGGGACTAGGTACACGTTTTTTACCTGCGACTAAAAGTATTCCTAAGGAAATGCTGCCGATCGTTGATAAGCCTTTGATTCAGTACGCGGTGAATGAAGCGTTGGTAGCAAACATGAAGACTTTGATTTTTGTCAATGGCAAAAACAAGCGGGCAATCGAGGACTACTTTGATCGTGATGTTGAACTTGAAGATCGGTTGAAAGGGAAAGGTGATCAGGAAAAATTAACCCAGTTAGATAGTATTATTCCGTCTAATGTCGCTTGTGTTTATCTCAGACAATTTGATCCGTTAGGTTTGGGGCATGCGATTTCATGTGCGGCTCCCGTCATTGACGGTGAGGCATTCGCAGTTATCTTGGCAGATGATTTGGTTGACAGCAATGGCGACAATAATGTGCTGCAACAGCTAATTGAAGTATACCAAAAGCATCAATGCAGTGTAGTTGCGGTTGAGGAGGTGACGCCGTCAGAAGTGAGTCGCTACGGCATAGTGAGCGGTGATCCGATTTCCGACCATGTTCTGCGGGTTTCAAGTTTAGTTGAAAAACCTGCAATTGGGGAAGCGTCGGGGAATCTCGCCATCATCGGACGATATATACTAACATCAGACGTGCTTGAGCAATTAAGCAAGCATTTGGCAGGGGTGCAAGGCGAGGTTCAATTAACCGACGCATTAGTTGAAGTGTTGAAAACAAAGGACATTTTTGCTTATAAATTTTCCGGGAAACGTTACGACTGCGGAAATAAATGGGGCTATATGCATGCTAATATTGAAATGGGTTTGCGCCACTCGGAAATAGGCAGTAAGTTAAAAGAATATTTGAAAACCATTATCTAAGCGTGCGAAGCAATTTTGCGCTTGTCTTACTTAGGTTTTGGAAACATGGGCCGGGATAGTTTCGCGGACAAATTTTTGCACACTGTTTTCAATGCCTGCCGCATCAAGTCCGGCTTCTTTTAACAATTCATTTCGGCTAGCGTGATTTTGGAAGTAATCCGGTAAACCAAGGTTTCTTGACTTCGTAGGTTTTGACCTTTGGGCAAAAAATAAATCTTTTATTATCATAGGGTTATCCGGGCGCCGCCGAAAAATCCATTGTAGTGCCCCCAGGCTTGTTTTCACTTGGATTTTGGGTTATCATTCGGGTCTATGTACTTGCGTGAAAAATATGACCCCGAACGTGGCCGCACTCGCTTGCAGATTGTACGTTCCGTGCGCACTGCCGATGGTCCCCGTCAGCGTGTGGTGCGGCATATCGGCACTGCCGACAGTCCCGAGCAGCTTGCATCTTTGCGCAAGCTCGGCGAGGTCACCTTGGAAGAGCTGCGCCAAGCCGGTACAGCACAGCAATCGCTGTTCACACCGAAGCAGTACGCGGATCTCGCAGCTGAGGCGCGGCTGGCACCACGTCTGGCGCGCTTCGGGGTAGATCTTGCCGAATGCCGTGAGGAGATGCGGCTGATGCTTGGGGTGCGCGAGGCGTTCACGCAGATTTATTCGCACCTGGGTTGGAACCAGGTGTTGGGTGCACGGCGTACGGCAGCCAACCGCATTCTGCGCGAGCTGGTGCTGGCGCGTATCGCGCAGCCGCAGAGCAAGCGTGCCACGGTGTGCGAGCTCGAACGAAGCGGCGTTTCGCTCAATCTCGACCGGGTTTACCAGACTATGGATCACCTTGAGGAGGCGGTGATTGCACGCATCCGGGAACAGTCTCATCAGGCGGCACAGAAGTTGTATGATCAGCCCCTCAAGGTGTTCTTCTTTGATTGCACGACCCTGTACTTCGAGAGCGAGCAAGAGGACCCGTTGCGCGCGAAAGGTTATAGTAAGGACGGCAAGCCGCACCGCTGCCAGGTGTTACTGGCACTGATGACGACCTGCGACGGTCTGCCGGTGGACTACGCACTGTTGCCGGGCAACACCTTTGAGGGCAAAACCTTGATGCAGGCAGTGACAAGTCTGCAATAGAGACATCCGGGTGCTGTATTTACAGTAGTGGCCGATGCGGCGATGCTGAGCCGTGAGAACCAGACATTCCTGCAGGAGCAGGGCTTGGCCTATGTGCTCGGCTATCGTCTCAAGTCGGCCCCGGCCAAGATCAAGCTGCAGGCCCTCAGTGCAGCAGACGATCAAGGCTGGCTCAAAACGCAGGACCTGCGTTACCGGATGATTCGCCACGAAGGCCGGCGGATCATAGTCACCTATTCACGCCGGCGCGCGCGCAAGGATCAAGAAGTTCGGGAGCGCATATTGTCACAGTTGCGCCGGAAGTATCAACGCAGCGAGCGCCCGGCAGGTTTCGTGGCGCGCGGCTATGCCTGTTACTTAAGCTTCCCCGCAAAGGGCCGGGTTAAGATTGATGCGGCCAAGGTGGCCGATGCGGCGCGTTGGGACGGCCTGCGCGCAATCATCGCACACGGCAACGAGGAGATGGCGCCAAAGGAATTGCTGTCGCAGTACCGTCGGTTGTGGGAAGTAGAACATTGCTTTCGCACCAACAAGCATGACCTTTGCATCCGCCCGATCTTTCACTGGAAGCCGCGGCGTATCCAGGCACACATTGCGATCTGCTACATGGCCTTCTGCTGCTTGCAGCAGCTGCGCCGGCGGCTTAAGGCACTGGGCTTCCCGATGAGCGCGGAACGGATCCGGCGCGAGCTCGACACCTTGCAGTTGAGCATCTTGGTATGTACCGACACACAGAAGCGGTATGCGATGCCGAGCCGCGCGAGTGCGGACGCCAACAGGATCTACCGTAGTGTCGGCCTGAAATGGAACGAAGCTCCGTTCCCGCTTCCCGACAAGTCACGCCCTGGGGGAAGCTGAGCGCGGAGGGCTACAAACAACACCGTAATGTAGTGCCCTTGAGAATCCTGAAGGCAATAATATCAATCACTTACGAGACAAAACCTACGAAGTCAAGTGCTGCAACAGCTAATTGAAGTATACCAAAAGCATCAATGCAGTGTAGTTGCGGTTGAGGAGGTGACGCCGTCAGAAGTGAGTCGCTACGGCATAGTGAGCGGTGATCCGATTTCCGACCATGTTCTGCGGGTTTCAAGTTTAGTTGAAAAACCTGCAATTGGGGAAGCGTCGGGGAATCTCGCCATCATCGGACGATATATACTAACATCAGACGTGCTTGAGCAATTAAGCAAGCATTTGGCAGGGGTGCAAGGCGAGGTTCAATTAACCGACGCATTAGTTGAAGTGTTGAAAACAAAGGACATTTTTGCTTATAAATTTTCCGGGAAACGTTACGACTGCGGAAATAAATGGGGCTATATGCATGCTAATATTGAAATGGGTTTGCGCCACTCGGAAATAGGCAGTAAGTTAAAAGAATATTTGAAAACCATTATCTAAGCGTGCGAAGCAATTTTGCGCTTGTCTTACTTAGGTTTTGGAAACATGGGCCGGGATAGTTTCGCGGACAAATTTTTGCACACTGTTTTCAATGCCTGCCGCATCAAGTCCGGCTTCTTTTAACAATTCATTTCGGCTAGCGTGATTTTGGAAGTAATCCGGTAAACCAAGGTTTAATACGGGTATATTGATTTTCTGCGCGGCGAGGTATTCATTGACGCTAGAACCGACGCCGCCGGCGCGGGCATTATCTTCTACGGTTACTAAATATTCGTGCGAATTTACCGCCATTTCAATTGTCGCCGTATCCAATGGTTTAACGAAGCGCATATCAAAAACAGTTGCGTCCAGAGTTTCTGCCGCAACGAGCGCGGTGGTCGCACCGAAGCTGAGTAGTGCGATTCTATGCCCCGTACGCCGCTTGATAGCTTTACCGATCGGTATTGGGTCCAAAGCATCTTCAGTTGCAGCGGCAGGCGCATTTCCGCGCGGGTAGCGTACTGCGCTAGGTCCCGAGTGTAGAAATCCGGTTGAAAGCATTTTGCGGCATTCATCGGCGTTATTCGGCGCCATGATTAATAGGTTGGGAATACAGCGCAGATAGGTTAAATCAAAACTTCCGGCGTGAGTTTGCCCATCGGGGCCGACCAAACCGGCACGATCGACAGCAAATAGCACCGGTAAATTTTGAATTGCAATATCGTGGATTAGTTGATCGTAAGAGCGTTGCAGAAATGTTGAATAGATGGCGACCACCGGTTTTATTCCTTCACAAGCGAATCCCGCCGCTAAAGTAACAGCATGTTGTTCGGCAATGCCGACATCAAAGTAACGTTCGGGGAAGCGTTTTTCAAATTCAATTAAACCTGAACCCTCGCGCATTGCCGGTGTAATCGCAATCAGACGTGAGTCCTGTGCCGCCATATCGCAGACCCAACGGCTAAAGACTTCACTGTAAGTTGGAATTTTGGAAGGTTTGCCGGTTTGCCGAATGCCTACACTGGGGTTAAATCTGCCGACCGCATGGTATTTGACAGGATCTTGCTCTGCTTGCTTATAGCCTTTGCCTTTACGTGTTACGATATGTAACAGACGAGGGGTGTCCATGTTTTTTAGGCTGCTGAGTGTTTTTACCAATAAATTTATGTTATGTCCGTCAACCGGTCCGTAATAATGAATCCCCAATTCCTCAAATAAAGTATCCGGAATCATCATTCCTTTTAAATGTAGCTTGGCGCGATGAAAAATTTTGTGAACCGGAGGCATTGGTTCGAGAAGACGCCTGCCGCCTTTCATTACTGAAGTGTAAAATCTACTGGAGATAATTCGTGTCAGGTAATTTGTCATTGCACCGACATTAGGAGAGATTGACATTTCGTTGTCATTGAGAATGATCAACATATCGGTTTTGACGGCGCCCAAATGATTCATTGCTTCGTATGCCATGCCGGCGGTTATTCCACCGTCTCCGACTACCGCAACGACTTTGTGTTTTTTGTTTTGTTGCCTAAGTGCGAGTGAAATGCCGGTCGCAGCGCTAATAGCAGTGCTTGAATGACCCGTGCCGAAGACATCATATTCGCTTTCATTACGTTTAGGGAACGGGGCCAAACCGCCTATTTTTCGTATCGTTGCCAATCGTTCTTTACGTCCGGTGAGAATTTTATGCGGATACGTTTGGTGACCGACATCCCAGATTAGGCGATCGCGCGGAGTGTCTAATATATAGTGTAAAGCAATGGTAATTTCTACGGCACCGAGACCTGCAGCAAAATGCCCGCCGCATTCGGAAATAGTTGCGATTAAATAATTACGCACCTCGTTGCAAAGTTTTGGTAAATCTTTTGCGGGCAAGCGACGTAAATCAGACGGATCATTGATCTGATCAAGTAGCGAATACTTAGAGCTATCCGAATCTGTCATAGTGTCTATCTCAATTGGGTCGTTGGCTGATGTAATGCGTCAGTTCGATGAGTCTGTCGATCGGATGGTTCAGTTGCGTTAAGCGTCTTAAGCATTGTTGTTCAAGTTCGCGCAGTTTTAATTTGCTTTGTTCGAGCCCTATTACTAGAGGATAGGTAAGCTTTCTGGGTGAATTAGCCTGTTTGTTTTGGCTATCGGATTCATAGTCCAAGATGTCATCGCGAATTTGAAAGCATAGGCCAATATCGCGGGAAAAATCTTTTAACAGAGTTCGTTCTTTCGCATTCAAAACACCGTTTGCACAGATCCAAGGCGTTTCAATGCAAGATGCAATCAAAGTGCCGGTTTTTAGTCGATGTATTTCTATGACCGTACTGATGCCTTTTTGGGGATTAGGTCGAATGTCAATAACTTGTCCTCCGCACATCCCCGCGATACCGGTGGTGTGTGCAAGTAAAGCGATAATTTGTACTTTATGATCGGCTTTCAGCGCGGTGGATTTCGCAAGTATTTCAAATGCTAATGCGTGCATTGCATCCCCTGCCAGGATTGCTATCGCTTCACCGAATTTTTTATGCACCGTCGGTTTCCCTCGACGAAAATCATCATTGTCCATAGAAGGTAAATCGTCGTGAATAAGCGAGTAGGCATGTATCAATTCAGTGGCACAAGCAATGTCATGCACTAAGGTTTCATTCAGCTGATACGTTTCGGCAGACGCGTAGATGAGTGCGGGGCGAATCTTTTTGCCACCGCCGAGACTAGCGTAACGAATTGCTTCGATTAACTGCGGAGGACCGGAGTAGTTTTTGTAATAGCGCTCTAAATTGCTTTCTGTTTTTTCAGAACAAATTGAAAGGAATGCCCGAGTGTTCGAAAAATCCATTCCTAGTAATTTTCCTCATCGTTGGACCCCTCTTCGGAGAAATCTTTTAGTTGCAAAGAGCTGTTTTTTTCGACCAAGATGCGCACTTTCTTTTCCGCTTGATTCAGGGTGGTTTGGCATGTTTTGATTAGTTTGACACCGTGTTCAAACCGCTCAATGGATTCTTCAAGAGTCAAATCTCCTCTTTCAAGCGATTCAATAGTTTGTTCAAGCTCATTCATTGATTGTTCGAAACTAATTAATTTAGCGGAACTTTTTCTCGGCATCGGTTTATAGTGGCTGTTTCTGCGTAGTTCATACCCTCAATTGCGCATTATACGCTACAATTCAAATGCGATTGTGAGGCACCTGTAACGTTATCGTTATGCATAATAGTGATGTTGAGTAAGGACTAGATTGATGTTCCCGCAAAGTATAGGCAGAAATCTATATGCGTTCAGTTACCGTACGTGGGACGGGAGAAAGTGCAAGTATATGTGAGTAAGTTGCTATGTCGACTTTAGCGTTATCGGAATCGCATCATAGATGATATTTTGCGCGTTATGGTAAACCCGGAACGCTTTACCTTTTGCCCGCGCAATCATAGTTATATTTAAATCTTCTGCCAAAGTTAGTCCCATATTGGTTACGCCGGAACGTGACAGCAGTACCGGGATTCCCATGCAGGCGCTTTTCATTACAATCTCTGATGTGAGTCGTCCGGTTGTGTAGAAAATTTTATCGTTACCGGAAATGCCTTCTAAGCACATCATTCCGGCAATTGCATCTGCGGCGTTATGTCGTCCCACATCCTCGATCGAAAATAAAATCTCATCGCTATGGCACAGTGCACAGCCATGGACTGCACCTGCGGTTTTATAAATCTCGTTTAGTTGCGTAACATGCTTTAGCAGAGCGTAGATAGTCGATTGTTTAATTTTTAGTTCAGGCAGAGGTTGCTCGTATAACTTATCTAATGTGCAGCTAAAGATAGTGCCTTGTCCGCATCCGCTAGTAACAATTCTTTTGGAAATTTTTTCTTCCCATTGACTGATTTCTTTTCCCGGATGTAATTGGATGTCTGCGCGCTCGCGTTCCCAATCGACTTGGATGGATTGAATATCATTAATGTTATCGATCAGCCGTTGATTATATAAATAACCAAGCGCGAGTTCCTCCGGATATGTGCCTAATGTCATTAGAGTCACTAGTTCTTTGCCGTTGACGATTAATGTGAGTGAGGACTCCCCTGAAATTCGAGTCTTTTGCGTTTGGTTGAATTGATCGCGAATTTCGACCGCATAAGTGGGTTTCAATCGGTTATGCGTCATCTGTATTTTTACTTTAGCCATGGTTGTCAAATTGCAGAATTTAATTTGTTTTCTTGACTTGTCGAGGATAAGGCGGAACCCTTTTCCAAGGGCCGGAATATGATCAATAGAGAAGGCAGAAGGGTCAACGCCGCAATAAAAGCTGCGATCATTGCCAAACCGGTTAGCAAACCAAAGTGAACGCTAGGAATAAAGTTAGATAGCGCCAGAATTGAAAAGCCGACGATAATAACAGTCGATGTATAGTACATTGCTTTACCAATACTACCGTGACAGCGACTGACTGCCGCAAAATAATCATAGTCTTTAAGAAATTCACGTTTGAATCGGATGATGTAGTGGATCGTATTATCGACTGCGATACCGATGCTGATCGCGGCAATTGTAATCGTCATCATATCCAAAGGGATGTTCATCCATCCCATAAAGCCGAGTATTAAGCCGGCTGCAAGTAAATTCGGAATAATCGCAAGAATTGCAAGCGTTAGTGAGCGAAATAGCACGACAAACATAAGGGTAATCGCAAGGAACACCGCAGTGAGCGTCAGAATTTGCGACTGATAAAGGCTTTGCAGCATGTTGTTGTAGAGTACTAGCATGTTGGTTAGACGGAAGCGATCGGTAGGATAGCCCATCGCTTTGATGTCTTGGCTAATCTGCCGTAATAATTCATTACGCTGCAGATTTTTATCCGAATCAATAATACGCATCGTAAAACGTAGTTCATTGTTTGATTCCGAATAAAAGGGATTAAGCAGAATATTGCTGATTTCTTTAGGCAAAAGTTTCGGCAATAAAGCCGTCTCAAAGTCAAGCAGAGCTTGGTTGTCGTTGAGTTGTTCGGCAAGTTTTACTAGCGTTGCCAGAGACAATACTTTGCCAATTTCCGGTCGCGCTTCAAAATAATCATGAATTTTCTTTATTTCTCTAAAATGCAATGGAGTCAACCAATAGTTCGATTTTTCCGGCGTTTCCGTATTGATTTGAGTAAAGTAACCGTCGAGTAAATCATCTTCCGCCGAATCTCCGGCAGCCGAATGATCGTTTGGGAAGCTCGGCGGAGCGCGAAGGATGAAATCCAAAGGCGTTGTGCCGCCTAACTTGCGATCAATGGTTAGCATACCTTGATAGATTTCGGTATGTTCTTTGAAGTAATCAATAAAACGATTTTCCACTCTCAGTTGAGAAATACCGATGATACTTGCCACTGCAATCGCGCTTGCGATCATCAAAATAATGCGATGGTGCTTGCAAGTAATGTGTGCGAAATTTGCTGTTAGACGTGAAGTAAAATCTTTTTCTTGCGAGCTGTGTCCTTTAGGCATTAATAGCAAAACACTGGGAAATATCATAAAAGTCAGAACAAAAGCGAACCCGACACCGATAGTCATCATGTAGCCAAAATCAATTACCGGTCGGATGCCGCTAATTAATAGTGACATGAAAGCGGTCACAGTAGTCAGTGCGGCGTAAAAGCAAGGTTTCAGCATGAAATTAATTGTTTCTGTAACTCGCTCTTTTATTGGTTGTGCCGCATCATTTGCTTGCATTTCACGGTAGCGAACAATTAAGTGAATTGTCATAGACATCGTAATAATCAATAATAGAGCGATAAAATTTGATGAGATAACGGTAATTCGCCAATCAAGCATACCGAGTAACCCGATTGTGGCGACGGTCGGAAGACTACAGCATAGCATTGGTAGTAAAACCCAGCGTAATTGCCGGAATATGATTGTCAGCGTGATGATAAGGAATAGAAAAATCGCACTGCCAAATGTTATCAGGTCGGTTTTAATAAAATTAATCATGTCGGCGACAATCATCGGAACACCGCCAAGGAATATTTCATTATTGCCTCGATGCCGGTCGATAATTTCTCGCACTTTGGCGATCTGCTGACGTTCGTGTGCATCATGCTTCGCTTGATAATCACGGAACTCCTTTTCGATAATTGCTAATTCCATCATGTGTTCGTCATCGGCCTTCCCGGCGTATTTCATTTCACGTAGGGTGCGACGTTGTTGATATAGATCTTTATAAACCGGATCTTCCTTAAGATATGCGATTAGTGCGGTCACATTGCGGTCGGCGCTTAACAAGAGCTCGCGGTATAAGGGACTTTCTGAAAATTCCTGTTGCGCCAGCTTCCTATCAATGTTGGGTGTGTCGAGAGTACGGATAGTTTTTGTCAACTGCTCGAGAGGAATGGACGGACTGTTTAACAGTGGTACATTCAGTATAGAAATCACTTCTGAAATTCCATCTAGCAGCTCCAAGTCTTTTTGTAATGCTCCGATTGCAGTCAAAGCATCGTCGGCAAAAATATTTTTGTCGGGGCGGTAGGTGATAACTAAGAATCTTTTTGTTTCATAGCGTGAATTAATTTCTCGGAAATACTTCAGGTCGTCGTCGTTTTCCAACACCAGCGAGTCAGCTGATGCGTCAAGCTTGATTTTCGGCACATGGACGGATATTCCGCCGATCAGTAAACTAACGACAATGAGTGTAAGTAACGGGTGTCGGAGAATCAGGTTTGTATATAATTTCCGTAATATATTCATGAAGTTGCTTCCGGATCGTGTTGTTTGAGCCGCTTACCGATTTTAACTGTGCGGATAGTATTTTTTCCGGTTTTAATTACTTCAAAAGGATAATTTTGTATTAATAATCCGGTGCCGACTTCAGGAATTGTTTCGAGGTGTTCAATAATTAAACCGCTAATGGTTTTAGGTCCCTGTTCATTAAGTTCCCATTGCATTGTTCGATTGAACTCGCGCACATGACAACTGCCGTCAACAATAACACTGCCATCGGGTTGTGGTTTAATTTCCTGATCGTAAACGGTGGGATTATTAGTAAACTCACCGACGATTTCCTCAAGTAAATCCTCCAATGTAATCAAACCTTGAATGTCGCCGTATTCATCAACGATCAAACCGTTCACTTGTTTGTGCAACTTGAAATTAATCAATGCCATATATAGGTTTGTGTGTTCCGGAATGTAGTAAGGGTCGTGTGCAAGTTTAACCATACGTTCCGGCGTGAGTTCTTCATTGTCAATCATTGTTAACGCCTCACGCAAATGTAGGATGCCGGTGATATGATTGATATCGCCATTATAGAGTGGCATTCGCGTGTGAATTGCACCGGTAAGTTGTTGCTTAATCCGCTCAATGCTTTTAGATAAATCCACCCCCTGTATTTCATTACGCGGAATCATAATGTCCTCGACAGTGCGTCGTTCAAGGTCTAGGATACCGAGCAACATTTTTTGATATTCAGTAGAAATGCTTTGCTCTGAACGGGATAGCAAAGTACGCAGTTCGCCGCGATTTAAAGGATTGATCGTTTTATGATTGTCGGAGGCCCCGCAAGCTGCTAACAATGTATTAGAAAAGAAGTTGGTCAGCGATATTAGAGGATACGCCGATGCCATTAGAGGTAGATAAATCCAAGAAGTGAACATGGAAATTTTTTGTGAATAACGTGTCGCTAGAATTTTCGGCGTCAGCTCGGCAAACACTAAAATCAGAAAAGTCAAAGCGCCGGTCGCAATCGCAACCCCGATATTCCCGTACAAGCGGTACCCGACGTATGTTGCAAGCTGGGCGATGACGATATTTACAAAGTTATTTCCAAGCAAGATCAGACTGATAAAACGGTCCGGGCGGCCAAGTAATTTTAGTACACGTTGCGCCGCCTTGTTTCCATTGGCTGCTAAATGTGCGATTTGGTAACGATTGACGCTCATGAAAGCGGTTTCTGATCCGGAAAAAAAAGCGGACAGAAAGAACAGCACGATTAAAATAATGAATAGCGTATAGAGAGGGATATTTTCAAGCATGTAAGGTCGCGCCGATTACTTATGCGCGGTGTAGAATGAATTCAAGAACAACTTTACTACCGAAGTAAGCGATGATCAAAAGCCCGGTACCACTGAGCAGAAATCTTAGAAATTTATTACCTCGCCAACCGAATAATAGATGACCGACAAGCAAACTAATTAATATGAACCAAGCGACAACGGATAATATCGTTTTATGAACCATGTGCTGGGCAAATAAATCTTCTAAATAAATCCAACCGCTAATCAAGCTTAAGGTTAGCAGGCTGAGCCCAAGGCTAAGAAGGTGAAACAAAAAAATTTCACTGCGTTCCAACGAAGGTAATGTTGTAAGCAGTCTATGAGTATCTCCCCGATGTAGATATGTGTCTTGTATGCGCAGTAGAGTAGCGGTTGCAGCAGTCAGGATCAACACGCCATAAGCAATCAAGGAGGTAATGATATGTGTTTGCACACCAAAGTTAAGATTGGGACTGGTCAAAGCAATTTTCTCGCTTGTGAAAAAACCAAATAGCAAGATGAAGGCAACGAACGGTAAAATGAATATTGCCAATATTTCAAGTCTTTGCCTTAGACAGCTAAAAAAGAGCGTCGTTGCAATCAATAAGGCGGTTACGGAAGCAGCATTAAAAAAGGTTAAGTTCCACCGTCCGTCAATGAAAATGAACGGTGCGATTGCCATAGAGTGGCTGACTAATGCGCCGAACCAAACGGTCTTAATAACAATAAGGGATACTTTTTTGGTATCGGTTCCGCTGTATGATCGGACAAGCGCTGCAACGGTTAAATACAAAGCGAAAGCAAGAAAATTTATAAAAAGTTCCATGTAGTTTAAAATTATTTATGGGCATAGTTTATTATAGGTTTTTTACGCATTTTATGTTCGGCAGTTAAATTTCTTTGGAGTGTAATGAGGTAAATTCTGCTTGCGATGAGACTATGAGGTGGGGTTCGGTCCGCGGGGAATATGCGTTATGCCATGGTTTATCGCTTGATGTGCTGGTTACACATGAACTAATCAATCAACGGAAACTAACAGGCAGTTATGCTTAACTGTGGCGTCATCGTACGTGGAAAATTATTTTTACCGCTTTATAATTTGCTGGGAAATTGAAATACGATGATTTATCTTGTCATGTTGAAGGTGAAGTTCGACAGACTGCTCCGTTTAGAGAGACGTTTACAATGATGAAAATTGTTGTTGGCGAGTGGGTTCAGACTGGTTAGTTCCGACTAATTAAAGTATAAAGCATTATGAAGATACTAATAAATTACTCTAATAATGTATTCAAACAAAGGCAAATCTTAAATAGTAAGATGGGCCTGCTGATCGGAGGCTTTGATAAAGTCATTTCTTTTTCGCCGGAAAATATTGATTCAGAGTTTTACAATAAGAATAAACATATTCTGGAATATATAAAAGGCGGAGGATACTGGCTTTGGAAGTCTTACATAGTCAGAAACACGTTATTGGAGATAGGCAGTGAAGATTATCTGTTCTACTGTGATTCGGGCGCTTACTTTGTCAAAGACGTTGAGAGTGTTATCAGAACGATGAAACGTGATAATAGCGATGTTTTTTGTTGGTCGGCTTCACGTCGTCGTCGTGATCGAGAAAAAGTTTGGACCAAAAGAGATGCTTTTATATTGATGGATGTTGATTCTTACGAATATACGGATTCTCCTCAGGTATACGCAGCTTCTTTTGTTTTAAGGAAGTCGAAAAAAACTATAAACTTGGCTGAAGAATGGTTGTACTACTCTCAAGACGAAAGAATAATAACAGACAACCCAAACCAATGCGGATTACCTAATTATCCAGGGTTTGTTGCGAATAGACACGACCAAAGTATATTTAGTCTTTTAACTAAAAAACACCAAATAAAAAGTTATGAGAATAGGATTTATACATATATAAAAGTATCCAATAAAGTTACGACCATTAAGAAATGGTATGGCCTGTTTTTTGATAAAGAAAGTAAGATATTCTTAAACCACACCAGGAAGAAGAAGTTTGTTTTAACCGAAACTGTTTTCTTATTGAGTAAAATTTTAATCAAAGGGAAAGGTTTAGAGGTTTTTTCTACATTAAGAGTTATATTAAAAATAAAATTTAAATTTATAAGATACCTTACAAGGAGGAGGAGGCTGGCTAGCATTCTGAAGAAAAAAGGGGGCAGGGGCATATTGGAGTCTATTTTGAGAAGGATGAATATATAAGAGAAGTTGGGATTGATTAAAAAGTTACAGTTTTTCTAATGGCTGCATTGTGATGGCAATTTCCGGTAAAGGATGTCAAACTTTAGGTTTTTGACGAAATGGATATTTTAGTAAAAGGAATAATAGGTGTACATAACCCAAGGTTGCAATGATTATTTCCCCCAATCTGTTGTTTCGAAGGAAAGGAAATATTTTTCTCATGTATTCGGGACAAAGTTCAAGTTCAATGCCGTTTTTGATTGCAAGTTTTTTGGTGGTTTCTATTTTGAGGGAACTCTTCTTACCAATATACCTTTCTATAGTATAAAGCAAGTAATTGTTTGGTTTATTATTATCTTCCGCGCTGATAAGTTTTTTAAGTTGAGGATAATTTCTATAAGTGATTATTTGATAATCCTTGTTTAAATTATCAAAGAAGTTGCGATCTTTTTCGTCTGTGCCTAAATATATATCCCGGCCTTTGCCGATATATGAATTTAGGAAGATTTTGACATAAAAGGGCGATGTAAAAATTTTGAGATGTGGTTTGTTATTCTTATAAAGCCGGTCTTCTCTTCTTATATGCAGATATACAAAATCTTGTGGTAGATTTTCAACCACAGTATTGCCAATTTTTTGAACATAAGCAGAAGGCTCTGCATCGCCAAGTTGAATGGTGTGCAGATTGCGGTATTGAGACTTTTTCCATAGCGAAGTGTTAACATAACGAATAACTAAAGGTTTATCTTTAACTTCTTCGGGCACTTTTTGTTTAGGTCCCACTTTAGCTATTTGCTCTTTTTTAAACTTTAGTCCTCCGAATTCTTTTAATCCGATTATTTCCATTTCTTTGCGTTTTAGTTTAATTATTTTCTTTTCATAATCTAAATCAATAAACATATCCCAGTCCATATGTTCGGTGGAATAGTCAAGATTATTTCTTTTATGAAGGTTTGGTTTTGTAATTACAGGAATTCTATTTAAAAGAAATGCCTCTCTCAGAAAACACATTAAGTTGGCGATTTCATGGTCTAAACCGTTGGACCGTCGGATGGTGGAATGATATACAAGGTATCTTTTCATTTGTATTTGTTTGGCCTCAAAGATAAAAGCAACCGTGGGCACGGTTGCTCCACCGAAGCATGGCGCATCGGTATTCCGGTTCGGTTGCAGCACTTTGTTAAAAGTGCTTTATGGGTATACTTTAGCATGGATCTTTTGATTTGATGCATTTTGTGTTCGGCAGTTAGGTTCTTTAGAGCGCAATGGGGTAAATTCTGCTTGCGGTGGGACTATGATAGAGGTTGGCTTTTCTCAGGATGCGGTAAAATAGCAGCTTGTGCCGGAACTTTGGGAGGTTTCTATGCAGTGTTTGGAATGCGGTCAATCGGTGAAACCGCTTGACAACAAACATTTGCTTCGGTGTTCGGGTTTGACCCTGCAGGAATATGCGTTGCGTTATAGTTTGTCGCTTGACGTGCTTGTTGCGCATGAACTAATCAACCAACAGGAATCGATAGACGGTTATGCTCACTGTGGCGCCGTCACACGTGAGGCGAGGATTATTTTCACCGCTTTACAATTCGCCGGGAAATTGAAACACGATGATTTGTTTTGTTATATTGCGGGGGAAGTTCGACAATTGGACCAACTGCTCTATTTGAAGGAACGTTTGCAGCCGTTCGGATTTCAATTTCGGCAGGAATACATATTCAATCGCACGACGCATCGAGTCGTTGCATTGAACCATCTAAAAGCAAGGCGGCAAAATGCCACAGCCGAGAGCGAATCGATTACTCAAGATTGGAGTGTGAGCGAATGGTTGCTTTTTAGCGCAATTCTGCTTGCGGCAAGCAGCGCTTTTTACGGCGGTTATGTTTTTTTCACAGTCAATGATCAAACTATTGCCGAGCGTCTGCAAGAAATTTTCGAGCGGTATTTCGGTATCCGATTCCGGTTGCTGAACGGACAAGGCAGGCAATATATACTGCGGACTTTGATGCGTAATGATTCAAGGACGCTATTGAATATTTTAAAGCCTCAGATTGAAGATATTCCGGGCGTGTCGGAGCGTTATTATTCCCCTCAACCGCAAGCAACAGTCGCGAAACAGTTGACATTTGATTGCGCACACTTTATTACCGACCACCCCGGCAAATGTTCCAATCTACATGGCGGGCGATACGATTTGATTGTCAAAGTACATGATCGAATTGATCCGCAAACCGGATTTGTCGTTGATTATGGCTATCTGAAATCAGTGGTGGAGCGAGAGGTTATTAAACAGTTGGACCATCAGAGCCTAAATCTTGCAGACCCGTCCTTAGCATGGCGTTCGAGTACGGAACACATTAGTTTGTTTATTTGGGAGCGGCTCATTCATTATTTGCCGAATCTGAATGAGTTGCAGATTTATGAAACCGCGCAATCCTATTGTTGCTTCGCAGGTCCGTCACTGGACGAGCTACAGGAGAGTGGTGACAAAATTAAACCTTCTCACTTTCAGAATCGGCAGCTAGGCCAATCGCGATGGCGGCGGCAAATTCGTCAAGGAGAGCAAAGTCTGCCGTTGCGCATCGTGCGAGGTGGCGAGCGGCGCTCGTAAATTCTCTCCGCTTTGCTTTATTGGCGACCTTTTAGGGCAGTACACCGTCGTACAACGCAGCCGCAATTAGCACGCCGGCAGCGCCTGCTTTGCGGATGGTTCGCAAGTCCTCGCCATTGCGTACTCCGCCGCCAAAAAATACTTGCCGTTTTAGCTCGTTTTTGCGGCGGTTTTGCCGTTGATGCCGGAGTGCTTGATTGAGTACTGTAAAGTCAGGCGTATTGCTGCCGATCGCATCTAGTGATAGCGCGATAACTGTCTTTGGCCAATCATCGTATTGTTCTAAAATTTCTCTTATGCCTAGTAAGCGATGATTTCTGAAATCAAGTGACAAAATATAATTGTCGCCGGCAGCTGTTTTTAACAAAGCGATGTCGCACAATGTTTCTGTCGGTATAATTGGTATTATATTGGGATGCAATTTCTTTAATTGCAGGTAGTCGTGTTGTCGGCGGACCCCCGCATCTACCCAACAGACAGTATCCGTGTGAGTTTCGAGAAATTTAAGTATGATTTTTTGATTGTTTCCTGTCTGCATAATGGCGTCTAGGTCAGCAAAATAAAATGTGCGAAATTGCAAGCGCCGGTATAAGAATTCCAATACTTTTTTTGGAATAGCGGAAGGAAACAGGGGTGTCGCTAACGGGCGATAGCTTTTTCGCTCGCCGGCGTTAGCGCGGACGACCCAACCATTTTTAAGATCAATTGCAGGTATTAGCTTTAGCATAAAACGTTCAAATGAAGATTCTGTTATTTGAGTATTTTACCGGCAGTGCGCCGGAAGTACTACCACCCGTTAGTTTACGTAAAGAAGGAGATCGGATGCTGAACGCGCTGGGTAGAGATTTGCAGGAAATTCCGCAAGCAGAGTTGATATTGATACGCGATCGGCGCTTAGCGCCGGTAGATTTTGCGGCAACGGTTGTGCCGGTACAAACGGATGATTATTTTTCGGTATTAGAAGAATTGTTGGTGCGTTGCGATGCATTCATACCTATCGCTCCGGAAACGAATGGCGAGCTTCTACGTCTATGCCAGCTATCCGAACGGAAAGCTTGTACTCTGCTGAGCAGCGGTTCAAGTGCGGTTTCAATTGCCTCAAGCAAGCTGCTAACCGTGAAAGCTTTGCAACAAGCCGGAATTCGCTGTGTTGAAACCCGGCTATGGGAGCAAGAAATGTCCGCGGAAGATATTCCTTTTTCATTTCCAATCATATTGAAACCGGACGATGGAATCGGTTGTGAAGGGCAATATATCATTGAAACGCCGCAGCAATTGGCGCGCTTGACCGCAGAAAGAATAAATAATCGCTCAGTGTGGTTGTCCGATTCGTCACAAGGAATGGCACGTTATGTTGTACAACCTTATTTATCCGGACAAGCGGCAAGCTTAAGTGTCGTGTACCATCCATCGCAGGCGCATCTATTATCGGCGAACATACAATGTATCGAGCGCAAAGAAAGCACGATATTGTTACGTGGCTGCAAAGCAAATGAACTAGATCGGGACGGGTTGTATCTTGAACAACTCTCCCAAGACATTAGTTACGCAATTCCCGGGCTTGCAGGTTATGTTGGAATTGATTTTTTGGTGCATCGGGGGTCACTATCGGTCTTAGAAATCAATCCACGTTTGACGTTGTCCTATATCGGATTATCGGATGCAATTAACATTAATCCGGCAAAGTTAATTTTCTCGCTCGCTCAACAAATAACGCCGGCATCGTGAACAATTATATCGGTTGGGATATCGGTGGCGCGCACCTCAAAGCAGCATGTTTGAATGGTGCGGGAAAAATGGTCGCAAGCATTCAATGCCCATGTCCTCTTTGGCGCGGAGTAGATAAATTAATCACCGCATTTCCTCAAGCATATACTGCAATGAATGTTCCGACGAATCATACAATTTATCATGCAGTGACAATGACCGGAGAGATGGCAGATTGTTTCGATAGTCGTTATGAAGGGGTAACAAAGATTCTAACAATCATCGGTAATTTGTTGCAGCAACCGTTTTGGGTATATGCCGGAAATCAAGGACTAGTGGATAACGTGGTTGCGCGAAAAATGCCAATGGCGGTTGCTTCAAGTAATTGGCATGCGACCGCAACATGCGCCGCGGCATATCTTGCTCAAGGCGTTTTGATTGATATCGGCAGTACTACCACCGACCTTGCGCCGTTTTCCGATGGCAAAGTATTGGAGGTGGCGAGCACAAAAGATTGGAATGATAGAGCAAGGCTAATGTCGGGCACATTGGTATATACCGGTGTTGTACGCACTCCGATTATGGCGATTGCTTCAGCTGCTGAAATCAACGGACGACAGTTTCCGATTGTCGCCGAACATTTTGCTAATGCCGCAGATATGTACCGTTTGCTTAAAAAGTTGCCCGCGGATGCGGATCAATATCCGAGTTGTGATGGAAAAGGTAAGAATATCACTGAAAGTATCTCGCGCTTTGCGCGGATGTTTGGTGATGATTTCTCAGGAAGTCCGGATATATGGTTGCGCTTGGCAGAGCATATTGCCAATCAACAACAAATAAAGATCGTGCATGCTTATCGCGATCTATGCGCCAAATATCGTTTAAATCATACAACGCTAGTAGGCGCGGGCGTCGGTAATTTTTTAGTCAAGGAAATTGCATCAATTTCGGCAGCGCCATATCTTGATTTTGCCACGTTGTATGCGGCAAAGGATCATCATGCGACCGACTATGCATCGGCGCTTGCACTCGCTTGGATGTTATACCGGAAATACTGCAATGATCGTTTGAAACGCATCTTATAGGCATACATCAGTCAATACTTTTCCTTGAAGAAAAATGACGATAGAGAGTATAAGAATCGGACTGCAAGTAATGATATATTGTTACTAATCATAGTGTTATAGGTGATAAATAAGGGCTATGGAACAGAAAGTATTCATCAAACGATTGCGATATGAACAAGATAGCGCTCAACTGTTTGATCGTATCGCGAATTTGTCGGGAGCGGTTTTTTTAGATAGTAATTGTTTGGGCGGCAGCTGCGGGCGGTTCGACATTTTGGCGGCATTGCCGCGGGTAATTATTAGCAGTCAATACGGTAGGACGACAGTACGAGGTGCGGCAGGTTCGGAAGAACGATACACAGGCAACCCTTTACATGTGGTTAGAGCTTATCTTACGCCGCTGAAAACTCTTGAAACTTATCCGTTTTTAACCGGTGCAATCGGCTATTTTGGCTATGATCTCGGGCGGCGATTTGAAGACTTGCCTGATAGCAAGCATAGTGGGGATTTACTTCCGGAGATGCAATTAGGGATTTATGATTGGGCGGTTATCGTAGATCATGCCGCGCGACAAACCACATTTATCGGCTTGCGTGACGTGCACGATAAAAATATAGATTTTAATGCCGTTTATGAGATGCTTGTTAATCATCGAACTAAACGTAGCGTGCATCCGTTTCGAGTGATAAGCAAACCGGTTTGTAATATGAGTAAGCAAGCTTATTTGGACAAATTTAATCAAGTGATCGACTACATATATGCCGGCGATTGTTATCAAGTAAATCTTGCTCAGAAGTTTTCAGTACTGGTGGAAGGGGATTCTTGGCAAGCATATCGGCGCCTTCGACAGCTGAATGCCGCGCCGTTTTCAGCCTATATCAATTTCGATGATTTTCAGGTGTTGAGTATTTCTCCCGAAAGGTTTTTACAAATCAAAGCCGGGCATATCATTACCAAACCGATCAAAGGAACGCGTCCGCGTTTACAGAACTTCGACTCCGATTATCAACAAATTGTGGAATTAAAAAATAGTCATAAAGACCGTGCCGAAAATCTGATGATTGTCGACTTGATTCGGAATGATATCAGTAAAAATTGTCGTTTTTCATCGGTACATGTAAGCAATCTTTTTGACGTTGAAACATTCGCTAATGTGCATCATTTGGTCAGCACAATTGAAGGCGATTTACGTGCCGATAAGGATGCGTTAGATTTACTTGAAGGTTGCTTTCCGGGCGGGTCGATTACCGGAGCGCCTAAAGTGCGGGCGATGCAGATTATTGAAGAATTGGAACCAGACCGGCGCAATGTTTACTGTGGCGCAATTGGTTATTTAAGTCGGCATGGAGATATGGATTTGAATGTCGCAATCCGCACCGCGGTACGTCAGGGCGATCGGTTTAGCTTTTATGGTGGCGGTGGGATTGTGGCAGATTCTGACGGTTTAGATGAATATCAGGAAACGTTAGATAAAGTTTCGTCCCTATTTCTATTATTAAACCATCAATCTACAGCTCCGTACAAACATTGGGTTGCGTGATTGAATATTGTTGCTTTGCTATGACGCCGCTTTTATCGGGCAGGTCGCCGATGGCATCAGGTTAAGCAACGTTTGTAGCGCCGTTAATGACAGTTTACCGTTACGCTGTTCGTTTTTACATAAAGCCGTTCTGAAACCGAGGTAGTCGGGTTTGAGCGCCGTCAGTTTGGAGATGTCTTCTTGTCGCAATGAGCCGGCAAGACCGCAAAGTAATGATAGTTGCCGGGTTTGCTCGACGAAAGCTTGCAGTTGCTCGATAGAGACACAATCACACAACGTTCCGGATTTTTTGTCTGCGGTATCCAACATTACGCCAGTAAAGCCTGCTCGTGCGAGCAAGCGCACCGGCCCTTCGAATACCGGGAAACGATCCGCAAATAAGACCGCGACTAAAGCGGTTTTGTCCGCACAGTTTTTACATGCCGCCGGGTAGGTCGTTAAATACTCAGGGTTGAACATTCCGACTTTAATATAATCTACACCGCATTTTGCCAATGCTGCGATTTTTTCTAATGCCATAGCCGGATTAAGCGGTAGATCGCCAATAGTGGCACTGATAGGGCAAATACCTTTTGTCAATGGGACGCATTCACGCACAATTTCAATATCAACCGCTCCTAATGCGCCATTTTCCGGATTTTTCAAATCCAACAAACCGATGGAAGCTTTTAGCGCGATGCGTGCTTCTTCCGCGTCGCGAACGCTAGCGAGTAAATGAGTCATGTCGTTGATTGCTTGAATTGTTCCACTTTATTCATCAGCCATTGCCATGCGGTATGCTCATTTTCTCCGGCCGTCTTATCAAGCGCAATCTTTAAATAAGCGATTTCTTGATCCACTTTTTCTTGCGGCAGACGATTTAATCGACTGACCAATATGGCGAGTTCAATGACTGCCGCTTGCGCGCGATTGAATCCTTCAAAAGGAGCGTGTATTTCGCTATGGATAGTTTGACAATGAAAGCGCGGGCGCATTTCATCTTGTTCGATGTATGTGATGTTGACTTCTTTATGCGCGAGCGTGGAAGCAAGCCGTTCCCCGGAAATTTTTTTCGCCGGCATCATTTTCCAGTGATGGCGACCCGTAAAACATCCGGCAAAAACACGTACATCGGCGGTGTAATTGATTACAGCGGCACGTTCGCGTATAAGGTTATTTAATGTCGTCGAAGGTTTGAAAGGCGCGAGAATCAGACTGTCTTTGCGCACATGTACGCCCATAGGAGCGATATGCGTGCTGCCGTTTTCATTTTGTGTGGTAACGATGGTTTCCCGAATCATAACTTGTGAAGATAATGCGCGTTCGCTGCTATTTATTTTCTAATGAAACTGTTTTTACCTTTTTCGTTTTTCTAAAAGCGTAGTGCCTGCTTCTTTGAAGCGAGTTATATCCTCTTCTTCTTTCTCTAGCGCGCATCCCCATGCCAGCTCTTCATCTTGATTATATCGTTTACCCAATTGCCAAGCAATTTGCGCCCGCGCGAGTTCAACTCCTAAATAAAAAGCATGCCCGCCGTCTGCGGATACATCGAGATCAGGGTAAGCGTCAAAAGGGTCGGTTGTGACTTGATGAATATCGCGATTGTAAATATGGATTCCATTGGCGCTCAATTGGATACGAAATCCGGGATCTTTAATTTGCTCGGCAAAACAAGCGATTTCTTTGGCGCTATAAATAAAAGGCTTTCTTTCATGCACTGCCATCAGGCGATTATCAATGCCGGTGGGAGTCGCATTGGTTTGGCGGGCGGCAAAGAAAATCCGTCTGGCAATATCAGCTTCTTTAATCGCTTTACGGCAATGCTCGCTGACTTGAGTGGTCAAGATATGCCTTATGCCGATTTCTGAAGCGATACCAAGTAACAATGCGTTCATTCCTATGGTGTCGGCATGAGTCAACTCGGTAACGTTGCCGACGCCTAGCATCATTTCTATATCAGGATAGCGTTGCCTGAGTTGGTGATAAGAGACGATAGACTCGGTAAAACCGTGGTGTATCGGACTGAGCAAGGGGTCGGCAATAAAGGGGCGTCGTTTTTCCAATAATTGATCGATACAGCGATATAAGCTCGATTTATTATCCGGCGAATCGGGAATTAAGATAGGAATTGCCGGCACTTCATCGGCGATCCATAGATTTTGCCTGTTGAGACTCAACAAATAATCCGCCCCCCAATGCCCCGCTTGTAAAAGTATATCGGTATTGGGAGTATCGACGCTGACCAGAAAATTTTGTTCTTTTAACAGCGTAATTGTTTCCTTCAGATGATTAAAAGATGTATCGGGTAAAAAACCGAGATCAATCACATCCGCTCCGTCCGCCGCAAATGTTTGGGCTTGAGTAAGAATTTGCTCGGGCGTCATATTTGGCGCTTCGGTAATTTCGCCGAAGATTTTAAGATCATAGTTGCTTAAATCAATTTGTTTTTTTTGTTTGCCGAAAAATTCAGGTAGATCCTTAAGCTCTTCGGGACCTCGTTCAAAAGGAACATTGAAGTGTGCGCTCAGCACCGCCAAATCACCGCGAAATCTGCCCGGTAAGATGATGCGGTCCGCTCCGAAAGTTTCTTTGAGACGGCGTATAATGATCTGTGTGGTCATTAACGCCGCGACACTTAAGCCCAGTTCGTGCACAGTGTATTGAAAATCTGTTTTTAATTCGGCAAGCACTTTCTCCAAACTAGGTTTGGCAAGTTTGCCGGTTAGAAATAATAAATGTTGGTTCATGGACACGCGATTTTAAATGAATACTTATTGCTTATGGCTAGGGCTGGCAAAGGAGACGCGACGCGAAATCAATGCTTGGATTATCCGTTGCGCCGAACGATACGATACACCGGTTTTTCCGCCGCATATTACTTTAAATTGTTGTAAATCCGCTATTGAAACGGTCGTATGTGATGCGGCAAGGGATATTGCCGAACGAACGTCACCTTTTTCGGCTAAGTTCAAACGACTGAGATCAGGAAAGAAATTTTTCCAATGTGTATTCATTGAACTTAAATTACAATCACCTTTGGCTGGAGTTTATAATCTGTCCTGCGAGTTGTTGTCGCAGACCGCGACACATTATATGCCGCATATCAGTTTGATATATGGAAATTTCCCCAAAAAGAGTAAGCGCGAAATGATCGGGGAGATTGTTTTATCTACCAAGGATTTTCAAATCAATACAATTCAAGTAATGGAAATGGGCGATACCCGATTACACAACCCGTTGCAGTGGCGTGAGGTGACAAGTATGCTTCTGCAGGGAGTATTCTGATGCGCATACAAATTGCGCAACGTAAAGCATGCGGACGATTACCCGACGATGCTGCGTTACCGGCAATTTTGCGGCGGCTATATGAGGCGCGCGGGATTAACTCGATGGAGGAGGTTGATTATAGTTTGCGACGTCTTTCATTCGATGAATTGTTGCCGGGGGCGAAAGAAGCAGTGACAGTGCTTGAGCGAGCGCACCGCATTCAATCGCGTATCCTGATTATCGGTGACTATGATGCCGACGGTACTGCCGGCATTGCCGTTTTGATGAAATCTTTACGCCTGCTCGGTTATCGAAATATTGCTTATATGGTGCCTGATCGGTTTCGTTTCGGTTACGGATTATCCGTGCCGATTGTTGAAGCTGCAATTGTCGAGAAATCTCCCGATTTACTAATTACAGTGGACAATGGAATTGCTAGCGTGGAAGGTGTTGCGGCAGCAAAATCTGCTGGGCTAAATGTTGTTATTACCGATCATCACTTACCCGGTGTGGAGTTGCCGATCGCCGATGCGATCGTCAATCCGTGTTTGGAGGGCTCAAAATTTCCATGTAAGTCGCTTGCCGGTGTCGGAGTGGCATTTTATTTGATGATTGCTCTACGTCGTCATCTTGCGGCACAAGGCTTGGTGGATACGACGCAAGTATGTTTGGGTGATTTGCTTGATTTAGTTGCAGTCGGAACGATTGCCGATATGGTCGCTTTGGATAAAGACAATCGCATTTTGGTTGAACAAGGTTTGCGGCGTATCCGCAGCGGGAAATGTGCAGTGGGTATTCGAGCAATTTTACGCATCGCCAAACGTAATCCGAATAAAGTAGTCTCGGCCGATTTGGCTTTTGGAGTGGGCCCAAGGTTAAATGCTGCCGGGCGTTTGGAAAATACCGCGACCGGGATCGCCTGCTTATTGACGGAAGACGATGGCGAAGCATACGCGCTAGCAACGCAGCTAAATCAATATAATATTTCGCGTAAAAAAATTGAGCAAAAAATGCAGGAAGATGCATGGTTGATTCTTGATGAGCTTACTGAATTAGGTATGCAATCCGGGATTTGCTTGTTTCATCCGTCTTGGCATGAGGGTGTAATTGGGATCGTCGCATCGCGGCTAAAAGATTATTTTTACCGTCCGGCAATCATTTTCGCAAAATCCGGCAACGGTTTGTTAAAAGGTTCGGCGCGTTCCATAGATGGAGTGCATATCCGCGACTTGATTGAAAAAATTGCCGTTGCAGAACGAAACTTAATTGTTCAATTCGGTGGTCATGCGATGGCTGCCGGCTTAGTTTTATCACAAGCGCATTTCGCGAGATTCAAGCAGAAGTTTTTTGAACAAGTGAATCATTGCCTCAAGAAGAATATCTTACAGCATCGCTTACTCAGCGACGGTGCGTTGCGCTCCGATGATATTTGTTATGGAACGGCGGAGCAGATTCGTATGGCAGCGCCTTGGGGCAAAGATTTCCCCCAACCATTGTTTGATGGCATTTTTGTAATTATTGAAAAGAAAATTGTCGCTGATAAACACTTAAAACTGCTATTATGTAACGTTCAGAAATCCGAATCGCCGTTGCGTGCAATCATGTTTAACTACCATAATCCGGTTGGTAATAAGATAGGAGTGCGTGGAGATTACGATATTGAAAAAGACTGCGCCAAAGTGCGAATTGTTTATCAGTTAGATACGGATGAGTACAATGGGCGACAATCGGTAATTTTAAATATTCAATACATAGAAATTGTTAACGAATAGGATCGTTATGGCAGAAATTAGTTTAGTTAAACAACTCCAAAAAGAGCTTGAAATCCGCGCCGATGCGCTGAGGGGGTACCTTTGACTATGATGCCAAATATGTGCGCTATCGAGCGCTGACTCAAGAGTTAGAAAACCCCGAGATCTGGAAGCAACATGATGCAGTGCTGAGATTGGGTCGGGAAAAAGCGGCGGTGGGGCGTGTTGTTGAAAATCTGGATAAACTGCAAAGGGATTTAAAAGCAACCGCAGAGTTAATCATGCTGGCGGAAGATGAAGGCGATGTTGAAACTGTTGAGTCGATATTCAACGATCTGCATGTATTGACGGAGAAAGTTGATCAACTGGAATTTCAACGTATGTTCTCCGGAGAGATGGATGCCAATCATGCGTTTTTGGATGTCAATGCGGGTTCAGGCGGCACCGAAGCGCAAGATTGGGCGGAGATGCTATTGCGAATGTATTTGCGCTGGGCGGAAAGTCATAACTTTGCAACCGAGATGATCGAAGTGTCTCCCGGCGAGGTCGCCGGTATTAAAAGTGCGGCAGTCAAAGTGTCCGGAGAGTTTGCTTATGGTTGGTTAAGAACCGAAACCGGAGTGCATCGCTTGGTTAGAAAATCACCTTTTGATTCCGGCAATCGCCGACATACTTCTTTTGCCGCGATATTTGTTTCTCCCGAAGTGGATGACAGCATTGAAGTTGAAATCAAGCCGGAGGATGTCCGCACAGATGTTTACCGTGCGAGCGGAGCAGGCGGTCAGCACGTGAACAAAACGGAATCCGCGGTACGATTGACACATTTACCGACCAATATTGTCACCCAGTGCCAAAATGAAAGATCGCAGCATAAAAATCGTGATATGGCGATGAAACAGCTGAAAGCAAAATTGTATGAAATGGAAATGCGCAAACGGCAGAGCGAGCAGAAGAAGATTGAAGATTCAAAGTCGGATATTGGCTGGGGGAGTCAAATTCGGTCGTATGTATTGGACCAATCGCGGATTAAAGATTTACGTACCCGATATGAAACCGGCAACGTACAGGCAATATTGGATGGCAAACTAGATTCTTTTATTGAAGAAAGCTTAAAACAAGGATTTTAAGAGCGTGACTCAGCAGCGTTATCCGAATCATTTCCGCCGTCAACATTTCGCCTATGACTTAAATAATCATGCTGCCGAGTTTGAGCATGAGAAAATTTCAGTTGCGGGCCGCATCATGCGAGTTAATGATATGGGTAAAAGTATTTTTGCCGACTTGCAGGATATGAGCGGCACAATTCAACTGCTTGTCAGAGTAGCGAATAGCACGGTAAGCGGCGGTGTCAGTGAGCATGCTTTTGCTAAATTTAAGCAATGTCGGCGAGGGGACATCATCGGCGTCAAAGGGGTGCTGATGAAGACAAAAATCGGTGTGATTAGCGTTCGAGTCAATGAAATATCTTTGTTAGTGAAAGTGCGACGGGTTTTACCGGAAAAATTTCACGGCTTGCGGGACATTGAACAGCGTTATCGTAAGCGCCATCTTGATTTGATTACCAATAAAGCGGTACGTACGGTCTTTAATAAACGTTCCGAGATGATTGCCTATACGCGCCGTTACTTTAATGATCATGGTTTTTGCGAAGTGGAAACACCGATGATGCATCCGCTGGCAGGGGGAGCAAGAGCCAAGCCATTTCAAACATATCACAATGCGCTTGCGATGGATTTATATTTGCGAGTCGCTCCGGAGCTGTATCTGAAACGGTTAATTGTCGGCGGCATTGAAAAAGTATACGAAATCAATCGTAGTTTCCGTAATGAAGGTATCTCGGCACAGCATAATCCCGAGTTTACAATGCTGGAATTTTATGAAGCGTATAACGACTATGTGGGTTTAATGTCGTTCATTGAAACATTTTTACGAGAGATTGCCGGGAAATTTTATAATTCGAAATCATCTGCCATCTGTTTTTCCGCGCCGTTTCAAAAAATGCGAATGGTTGATGCCGTCGTTAAACACTGCGATGATTTGCGCGGAGAAGATTTGGAAGATCAAATCGTGCTTGCCGATTATATTAAAAATAAATTAGGCATGACGGTTCAAGCTCAGGATGACGCAGGAAAATTGCTGGTAGAGATTTTCGAGAAAACGGTTGAAAAACAATTAAAGCGTCCCACTTTTATCACACATTATCCGGTTTCGGTCTCGCCGCTTGCGCGATGTAATGATGAAAACCCGAATTATGTTGATCGCTTTGAATTGTTTGTTGATGGCAAAGAGATTGCTAACGGATTTTCTGAGCTGAATGATCCCGAAGAACAAAAAAAACGCTTTGAGCAACAAATACAAGAAAAAGCGGCAGGCGATGAGGAAGCGATGGACTACGATGAAGATTATATCGCTGCGCTGGAATATGGGATGCCACCGACTGCCGGTGCCGGCATCGGGATTGATCGTATGGTGATGTTGATAACAGGGGCAGAATCAATCCGCGATGTTATCTTGTTTCCTCAGATGAAACAAAAAGATTGAATGCGCCATCATTTCATTATGGTTTTTTTATTGTAAAGGAGAGGTGGCAGATGTTTACGCCGTCCCGAAGTAAATCAAAACGATGACTCCGCTTGTTTTAGTCGCGTCTTAGCCGATCGTTTAACGCCAATGGATTCGGATATTTCAAAACGATAAAGTAAGGCGATATGATAAATGTCAATAGCGTAACGATTTGAATTAAGTAAGAAGCGAATGCAGAAATAATTCCTAGCTGCAGTGCAAGTGTCGCAATTAATAAAGAGAATTCGCTGCCTTGCCCGAGCCGAACTCCGACTTCCATTGATCGCTCTTTATCTGCACCGAATATTCGCACCAATTTGTGCAAGGTATACGGCTTAGTTGCCAGAATGATTGCCGCTAAAATCATTGCGGGAACAATTGCTGCTTGCAGGGCATCCAATTCAACGCTTGCGCCGAGAGAGAAAAAGAAGATGATTAGAAAAAAATCGCGAATCGGCTTGAGCGATTCGGTAATATAAAGCGCGATCGGGTTTGCTGCGAGAATAATTCCGGCAATGAAGGCGCCGATTTCACTTGAAAGACCCAAATAACGCGCCAATTCTGCGATTCCAAGGCACCAACCGATGGCGAGTAAGAAAATATATTCACGCAATTGGTCGAAACGCATCATTAATTTTATGATGACGAAACGGTGAAGCAACCAAGCAACCGATATTAACAACGGCAAGTAAACTATTGTCAGCGTTGCGGCCCAAATGACGCTGTGTCCCATCTTAGGCTCGGCGGAGAAAGTTTGTAGCAAGAGCAAAGTGATGATTGCCAACATATCTTGGAGCAAGAGGATGCTGATGATGACTTCACCGGTCAATTTATGATGCAGCACAGTTGTCGGCAGCAGTTTTAGCCCGATGATCGTGCTTGAGAACATTAGAGTAACGCCTAAAATGATACTGTCGATTTGATTTAATCCGAAAATTTGCCCGAAAGTATAGCCAACAGTGCCGAATATCACTGAACTAATGCCGGTGATCAAAGTAGTCGAGCGCAATAGCTTCAATAGTTTGACCGGTGACATATCCGTGCCGAGTAGGAACAGCAAAAAAGTAATGCCTATATGCGAAATTTGGCTGATGCGCTCGGTATCTTCGACTACTCCGTAGCCTGCGGGACCGAGCAGTATACCGACGGCAATATAAGCGACAATCATCATTTGTCGTAGGTATAGCGCTAACGTCGTAACGATGGCGGCGCCGGTAAAAATTAAGAAAACTGTAAAAGTCAAATCGCCGTGCATATCAATTTAGTCAAGCAGCCCGGTGTTGTATTGGTGCCGGTGTATGTACGATGCCACTTTAAATGAGATTTTTGAAAAGCTTCGGAGAAAGTATTCGGCAGCAGGATTCGGATCAATGCTTTCTGTTCGCTATCAGCATAAAGACAGTGCGGCTTATACCCCATTTTAAATACCTTGATACCCGATCATTGAATATTTCCATATCGGCGAATAATAGGTTTTCTTTATGATTGATACAATCTATACGTGTTTAGAAATAAACCAGACTCTTGGCTGTCAATAAAAAAGGTGGCCGATCCGATATTTGTCCTACTATATATATCTAGTAATATACTATATAAAATTCAGGCTTTGCAATGTGAATGCTGATTATTAACGAACAGATCGTAGCTTATTTTTGAGTATATGAATTCCAACCCTTACATCTTAGGTTTAGACGTCGGTACTAACTCTATCGGTTGGGCCGTGGTGGATTGTGAAAAAGAACAAGGGGAGCATCAAGGAATTTATGCCGGGTACAAGTCCACCTCTTTACGTGCCTTGAATTCCCGTATTTTTTTGGAGATGGTCGAAGCAAAAAACGAAGTACCTAAAAACCAGAAACGGCGCATGGCTCGCGGTGCGTGTAATCGCCGCGCATATTACAAAAGAAGACGCAGAAAGCTTTTGGAAATACTTGTCAATAAAGGTTTGTTGCCTGATGATTATTCACAGAATCCGGAAAAAATACTCAATGAGATTGACCGCAAGTACGCTGAACGCAAGCTTGGAAAGAAGTGGTCTAATAAATGGCTTGTGACGGAAAAATTCTATTGCTCCTCGTACGCCATGCGCAATTTTTCTCTTGAGGAAAAACTGGAACCGTATGAATTCGGGAGATTATTACTACATCTGCAGCGCAGACGCGGCTACTTCAGCAATCGCGGCGCAAAGTATATCGATCTCATAAAATCCTTGAATTTTGCAAAGCCTGAATTTTATATTGCGACCCTGAAAGACGATACGTCCACTATGGCAGACAAGGAAGATAGACGCCGTGTATCGCCGGTATTGTCGGGCATCAAAAAATTAAGAAAAAAATTAGGCAATAGAACCATCGGACAATTCATCTGGGAAGAATCTCAGCGCAGACGGATGCCGCCCCAGCGCGTCACGCTTTTCGATGTGCCGGAAGATGAACAGGCACCGGGAGGTAAACGGTTACAGTTACGTGCTGAACGTGAAATGCACGAAAAAGAATTTGATGCGATTTGGCAGAAACAAAATACTTTTTATAAGTTGTCGGACGAAGAAGCGCGATCCGTAAAAGAAAAGATTTTTGACCAGCGTCCCTTACAACTACAAAAGAACAAAGTCGGTAACTGTAATATCTTCCCGCATAAAAAACGTGCAGCTATGGCGCGGTTGGAGTTTCAAGAATTCCGCACTTTACAGATGATTAATAATATTAGAATTGACGGAACCCGACTCGATTCGGCACAACGACAGCAGCTTTTGGATTTGTCTAATAATCCTGATGAGTTAAATAATCACGGGCGCATTTCCTGGAAAAAAATTGCCGATGCGTTGGGCGTGAAACGAAAAGCTATAAATTACAATCGAGAAAGTGATGACGGAGGCAAAACCGGAGTACCGGGAAATAAAACCATGCAGGCAATCAGTCGTTCCATCGGTACAAGTGAATGGGAACAGTTGAGTGAGAAAGAACAAACTGAGCTGGTCGAAGATCTAATCACCATGCATAACAAAAAAGCCTTATACGACAGACTGATTAGGCATTGGAAGTTTCCGTGCTACCAAGCCGGAGGCAGCCTCACGGAAGGCGCTTTGGGGCTTGCGATGAACGAGGGTATAGAAAGCGATTATGGGAAACATAGCCTCAAGGCAATTAACGCGCTTTTGCCGCATCTCCGTAGAGGTCTTGATTATTACCGGGCGGTGGAGGAAATAGGCCAACGCGAAAGCATAACCAAACCTATCAAAGAAACTGAAGAAGACTTTTTATTAAGTGTTCAAGATGTTCCTAACATTGCCAACCCCATTGTGCAAAAGGCTTTATATGAGATACGCCGCGTAATTAACTCCATTATTAGGTGCTACGGCAAGCCTGCCATTATCCGGGTGGAGATGGCACGTGAAATGAAATCTTCCAAAGAACACCGCAAGAAAATAGCAAGCCGGCAAAGAGAAAACAGAAAGCTGAATGAAACCGCAGAAGAAGAAATCTTAAAGTTTTATAACGAAGGAAACCCCAACATTTCTTTGGAAGAGATGCGCAGCGGAGTACGTCGCGTCAATCCTGACGATAGAAACAAGTACAAAATGTGGAAAAATGAACAAGAAGAGAAATGCCTTTATTGCGGTAAGCCGATCAGTATTAACGACTTATTTTCCGGCAACGCGGAAATAGAGCATATCTTGCCATATACCGGATTCAGTCAAAACTATATGAATACGGTTGTCAGCTGTTACAGCTGCAATGCGGAAAAGGGGCAACGTACTTCTTATGAAGCGTGGGGTCATGATCAGGATCGTTGGCTTAGCATATAACAGTTTGCTAAAGAGCATTACAAAGGCCCTTTGCAGCCCAAAAAACGAAATATCCTTAAAACACAACACAACCCCGAGGGTGAGGGCGAGTTTGTTGAACGTCAATTAAATGGCACCCGTTCCTGTTATGACCTCATGCATGATGCGCCCGGGGAGGAAGGTGAAGGCACCGGTCAGGATCAGCGCGAGGCCGTACAAAATCGTCATAAGGCGCTGATGCCTTCTGATGTTGCCCGATCGCGCGGCCGAGACTGCCCACCAGATGGACAAGAGGGTGAAGGCACTGAGGATGTGGACCGGGCTGAATGGCCCCCAGAGCCTGAGTTCATGAATGAAAAAGCCGCTGATGGCGACAAAGGCCAGCAAACCGACCCAGCTGTATCCCATCAGCAGGTGCCTGCGGGTGCCCTTGGGCATTAGGAGCTGGAGGCCGCCGACGACGACTGCGGCAAAGGCCAGGATGGTGTGGGGAGGGATGGGCTGGGCCGCGTTGAGCAGGGGGGCGAGGGTCATGGCAGTGGTCCTTGCGGGGCTATGGCTGGGTCAACCGATGGTGCCCAGATCTCTGTTAGTATTGTATCTTACCGGTAAGATGATAATTCAGGAATGCAAAAAATCCTATTTTACGAGAATGTATTGAAGGGACATGATATCGCAACTGCCTCCAAAAAGATGCTGGAAAAATACGGCGTGCCTGTTGATATAGGCATTGGGGCGGCAACTGCTGAATTACGCCGTCGGTTGGGACTGAATGATATTTTGCCTAAGCAACCTGATTCCGGAGCATACGAACAGTTAGATGGCGATAATGACGACGGTGAAACGGTCTTGCAATATAGGGCAATCCGAGCCGAAAAGTCACGTCGGGACCACCGCCATCATGCGGTGGATGCCTTTGTTGTCGCTATTACCGATCGCGCCATGCTCAAAGCGATGATAGAAGTGCATAAACAAGAGCAAGATGATAAAAATCCGTCGCGTCGAAAAACCAAACAGGAATGGATTAAGGAAAGACGTCTTATACTGCCCGAAAGCTGGCAAGCTGATGGTGATGTACGCAATATTCTGCGTGACCGACTGAACAGGACTGTTGTATCTCATATGACAAAACGAAAAATATGGGGCGCGTTACACGAAGAGACGCTATTCGGCGTCAAATTACGTGATGGAAATGAATGGGTGGTTTCTCGCAAAGAATTAGATGGTGCGCTGCTGAAAAAAATTAAAGACAGGGACTGGCATAATCACACCGGGCAAACATGGATTGCCGAAGAGTCTATTCACAAGGTTCTTTATCAATGGTTGGATGAGCATAATCTGGTCGGAAAAAAATCTGGAGAAATACAAAAAGTTTTAAGCAACACACCGCCACGGGTAATCAACAAAAAAGGCGAGCTCAGTACACCGATTCGACGTGTGCGTCGCGCTCAAACCAAAACGAAATCCTATCTAAAAATAGCGAATTCTTATGTTCAGACTGGTAGTAACCACCATTTTGCGCTTTTTCATAACGGTGAGGAAGGAAAGAAAAGAAAAAGAAAGTTTCTCATGGTCACTATGTTGGAGGCGGTAAGACGCGCAAGCACCAGACAGCCCATTATCAATAAGATGCCACCTGAAGAGTGGGAAGGCGAATGGTATTACGAATTGCATCTGTGCAATAACGACATGGTGCGATGCGATGACTCAGGCGCCTTTGAGAAGGATAAGGATAACTTTGCCCCCGAACATAGAGCAACCCCCTATTTCAGGGTGCAAAAAATGAGCAAATCAGGAAATCAGTTAAAGCTTTATCTGCGCCACCATAGTGTTTCCGGAACCGATACTGATTGGGGATTATGGAACATATCATCATTGTCCGAAATAAATTTTAGCAAAGCGCAACTAGGTAATTTAGGTCGGTTGCCGGATGATTCGTAGAATTATAGAGGTTGCTTCTGCGGCACGCCTTCGCGTGAACCTAAACCAACTGATCATTCAGAATAACGAGGGTAGGCATAGTATTTCTTTTGAAGATATTGGTTTTCTAATACTGGATAATCCGCAAATTACTTGCAGCCAAAGCGTGTTTCGACATTGCGCAAAGCAGAATGTCGCGCTCATTATCACCGACGAGAGTCATTTGCCGACTTCCATGTTGCTTGCGCTTGATGCCCATAGCACCCAAGGTAAAATTATGCGGATGCAGGCTTCCGCCCCGGAAGAAACACGGCATGTCGTTTGGCAACAGATCATTCGGGCTAAAATCAATGCGCAGGCAACGACATTAGCGCTCATGCGCGGTATAGAGAGCGTCCCGTTAGCGCGGCTGGCAAAAACTGTTCAGCCTAATGATATTAACAACCATGAGGCACAAGCCACCCGTATCTATTTCAAGTTGCTTTTCGGCAAAAGATTCAGATGCGACCAAGATGGCTCAGGCGATATCAATGTATTGTTAAACTATGGCTATAGTTTAATTCGCACTGCATGTTCCCGTGCGCTTATGGGAGCAGGTCTGCACCCCGCTTTTGGGGTACACCACCATAATCAATACAATGTTTTTTGCTTGGCGGACGACATTATGGAGCCCCTGCGGCCATTGGTTGATCAATGTGCTGCAGAATTGTTACAAGCCGAGATATTTAACGGGCTTGACCGCAATGCAAAAAATAGTTTACTGGAAATACTCAGCACCCAGGTTTTGGTAAAAAAACGTAAAATGCCTCTTATGAGCGCACTGGCAACGTATTGTTCGAGTCTGCGCGAAATACTGGAAACACGCAAAGGCAAGCTCATCATTCCAGTTTCTGCGTGAGGAATGAAAGAAACATTACTTTTGGGGGGTTTCGCAGCTTGTGGACAATGGTACTTTTTGATCTGCCGACAGAAACTAAGACCGACCTCCGCCAATATACGCAATTTCGTAAAAAACTAATCAAAGATGGCTTCGTGATGTTGCAATATTCGGTTTACACTCGACACTGCGCTAGCGACGAAAGCGCCGAAGTGCACTGTAAACGAATCATGCGAATACTTCCCCCTAAAGGAGAAGTGCGTATCCTGAAAATAACCGAGAAGCAATTTGAGCGTATGCGTGTTTACTATGGTTCAAAACGCATTCCAACAGAAAGCGCACCCAAACAGCTCTCCATACTCTGAATTAAAGCGCTTTATATCAATTGCTTAGGCAAGTATTGATTGTACCTGAACTGAGCCTGCCCGCAATCTACAATTGACACACCCAAGTGTCTATGTATTTCACAATTGTACCTGAACTGAACCTGCCCGCAATCTACAATGCACTGACGAGCCAACGCGAATTAGCCACCAATTGTACCTGAACTGAACCTGCCCGCAATCTACAATATAGGTTAGTAAAGTTTCACCTGAAGTCGAATTGTACCTGAACTGAACCTGCCCGCAATCTACAATTCCTGGTCCTGTTTCTATCTGATATTTTTTATTGTACCTGAACTGAACCTGCCCGCAATCTACAATGGAATAGTCATCAGATATAGCATATTCAGGATTGTACCTGAACTGAACCTGCCCGCAATCTACAATAGTCCGAAGATTATCCTATTTAGTGCAGCAATTGTACCTGAACTGAACCTGCCCGCAATCTACAATTTATTAGAACCATAACTATACTCATAGTGTATCTATTCGTCCCAATTCTTCATAACAGCTATCACCCACAGCCATAACACAAAGAATATAAGTAATATCCATAAGATCCCTCTATAAAAGTCATTCGTAAGGAATTCAAACATTATTCATACACACAAACATAAATTAGTTTTTTCTTATGACAAACCTAAATGTCTTTGTATCTCACAAGACAATCCGATTGCACTAGATAAGCTATTTTGCCGAAAAGACTACAGTAATTATCCGCACGTAGAATGATAATATCGTCATCCAATTCAATACCTTTGCATTCTCCTATAGCTTCGCATAAACCATCGTAAGCTAAGATAGTTACACCGGTTTCATATGTCTCTAAGATTTTAGTTTGCGTTGCGATGATTGGTTCCTCGCAAATACCAATCGTTGAGACACCGATAATTGCAACGCCAAACAGTAGTTTAAGTTTTTTAGATATCATAATTTTTTACTTCCTTAGTTCCATTTTATTCTTCTTCATGTCCGTGCAAAGGTGCTAATATTATCTGTAAAGTCCATTCGGCCGGGCTATTTACATCCTCCGACCGCAAATCGATTAAAGCCGCATATGGCGACCAGTGATCTTTGTCGTGTAGTTGGTAAACTTGATTGTACCTGAACTGAACCTGCCCGCAATCTACAATAACATAAGGCCACGTCAGATATTGGTTTTCCGGCACTGACGGTTGTTCGTTATGATTGTCCGTAAATAGTTGGCGCTAATAGTAAAATTATTACGCAGATATAATGTTTTTTCATAATTACCTCCTACGTTTGTTTCAGATTATATGCTATAACTAAAACAGTTTCTGTGCGATGCTACCCTAAATGGAATTTTTGCCGAGCCTCAGGAGAAGTGTTTGGCAGTAACATTCGAATCGGTGCTTTCTGTCTATTTGCCGGCATGAGGACGATGCAGGTTATACCACACCAAATACTCCCATAACCGGTCATTGATCGCTCCTGACTCACCACCCCCGGAGTGCCAAATGTTATAGACCTATACATTGATTTGCATTAACCGCTCGCTTCTTTTATACTAAGAGGCACTGCAGATTGTACCTGAACTGAGCCTGCTCGTTTTTTACAACAAAATTATCAGCAGGATACGTCTTTTATGACTAATCTTTGGTGCCTCTCAATGGGGCACCTCATTTAATTAGGTCCGCCAACTTATAACCAAAGCATCTGAAGCGTTGTCTGCTTGTATGCCTAATATTTGCTAGAATAGCCGCTTTGTTTATAGATTATGAAATTATTGTCAGCCGTGATGGGAAGCAGTGTCGGCGCTATGCTTCATTGTAGCGTCATGCGTGTTCGTGTTTTGTTCCTGATCAAGTCTCCTTATGTGGCATTAATTCCCATTATCGGTAGTTCATCGCTTTCGGCGTACTTACTAATATTCTACTTAGCGTTGTGTGCATTTTCAGTTGCATCGGGTTTAATTTCAGCGGGTCGGCAACTTAATGCTTGACCCTAAGCGACTACGCAACGAAACGGAAACAATTGCTGCCGCATTACATAGGCGCGGCAGCATGTTTGATCAAGCAAAGTATCAAACATTGGAAACCAAGCGCAAGTCTTTGCAAATTGAAGTTGAAACATTGCAATCAAGTAGCAAGAAATTGGCGAAAGAAATTGCGACTGCCAAACGCGAAGCGGATGGCGCCAGCGTTTTATTAGAACGTGCGGCAGGTATAAAGCAGCAAATTGAAGGATGTGAGAAGAAACTGCATGAGGTGCGGGAAAAATTGGAAGCGATTCTTTTAGAATTGCCGAACATTCCTGATGATTCCGTACCCGACGGCAAAGATGAGAGTGATAATATTGAAATTCGTCGTTGGAGTTTAGCGCCTAACTTTCAATTTATTGCAAAGGATCATGTTGATTTGGCTGAAGGTTTAGCGATGATGAGTACGTCAATCGCGGCGAAACTTGCCGGTACAAGATTCGCGGTTTTTTTTGACGATTTGGCTTTGTTGCATCGAGCGTTAATCCGTTTAATGCTTGATACACATGTTCGGCAACATGGCTACCGCGAAGTGTATGTGCCTTATCTTGCCAATCACGTTAGTTTGCGGGGTACCGGGCAATTACCGAAATTTAGCAAAGATTTGTTTGAAATTAGCAACAGCGATTTCTATTTAATTCCGACGGCAGAAGTACCGTTGACTAATATATGCCGAGATAAGATTATCGATGCCAATGACTTACCGCTAAAATTCGCCGCGCATACGCCATGTTTTCGCTCCGAGGCGGGGAGCTACGGTAAAGATACTCGCGGAATCTTGCGGCAACATCAGTTTGAAAAAGTTGAATTAGTGCAAATTGTCGAAGCAAAAGATTCACCGGCGGCACTAGAAGAGCTAACCGGACACGCCGAAAAGATTTTACAACTACTGGAATTGCCGTACCGGGTCGTTGAGTTATGCAGTCGTGATTTAGGATTTTCCTCCGCAAAAACATACGACATTGAAGTATGGTTGCCGGGTCAGAAGAGATATTTTGAGGTATCATCATGCAGTAATATGACAGATTTCCAAGCACGCCGAATGCAGGCGCGCGTGCGTTATCCTTCCGTTTCCAAGCCAAAGCTTGTGCATACTTTGAATGGGTCGGGTTTGGCGGCGGGACGCACGTTGGCCGCATTGCTTGAAAATTATCAAACCGAAGACGGTTCTATTCGTATTCCGGAAGCGTTGCTTCTTTACATGGAAGGGAAGGCTTTGATTAAAGCTGACAAAATAGGCTTTTAATGAATGTATTGATTCGTAACATTAAAGATTGCTTTGCTGCTTCGGGTAAAGTTGAGTGGATCGGTTTTCGTTCCGCACACCGTGCGCCTATGACTATTGTGCAATCGGCGCGTTTAATCGCGGGCCGCGGTATTGAAGGTGACCACCGGGCAGTTAAAGGCGGTGGGAAACGTCAGGTGACGCTGATACAGCAGGAAAATTTACCGACGATCGCAAAACTTGCAGGCATTGATCAAGTTGTTCCCGACGCTTTAAGACGTAACTTTGTAGTCAGCGGCATCAACTTATGCGCGCTAATCGGCAGATATTTTCAAATCGACAACGTGGTTCTGCAAGGTAGCGGAGATTGTCATCCTTGTGCGCGTATGGCGGAAGCGCTAGGCGAGGGTTGGTATAACGCAATGCGCGGTTACGGAGGGATTAATGCAATTGTATGTGAGGGTGGTGAAGTTACTATCGGTTCTGCTGTGACTACCGGTGCGGTTATTCATCCGGAGTAATGATAATATTCTTACCGGATTCGGCGCTGAGCACACGACTGATTACATCATCAAGCGTCTCACCGGTTCTATCGTTGCACCATTGTCCGTCTGTTTCATCGTAATTAAAATGAGCGGGGCCTTCGGGTGATGCCAGCCACAATTGGTTGGCGGCAGCCTGAATGTTTAAGATCATTTTTTTTCCATCGCCGAAATCCATCGTGAGCACGTCACCAACTCGGTCAACGTCAAAGTCTTCCAAGGATTCTTGTTCGCTGATTTGATCAAAGACCGACTCGATTACTTGCGACGCTCGTAATAAGAATGAAGTTTTTGTCATGAATTCCGGCTATCGATAATCGTGGCAACGGCAAATGTAGCCCGGCCGAGGTACGAAAAGAATACTTTAGGAGAGGTAGAGGATAAGCTAAGACCGTTGCTAAATAATAGCGTACTTATAATCAAGGACGGCATCAAAGGAACCCGCATGAACGATTCGGTGTCATTAACTCAATGGCAAAGCGCAACCGGCGGGTTCCGATACAACTAATAATTCAACGTCAGCAATTAATCGCTGCTAGTAAGAGAAAACAGGTTTAGCAGATGCACGAACAATACGTAAATATTGGCGTAGAGAGAAACCGTCATCATGATATAATTATTTTCACCGCCATGCACCATGCGACTGGTGTCATACAGAATCATCCCGCTCATCAGTATTACGGCAATTGTGGAAATAGTGAGTGAAAGTGCGGGAAGTTGCATAAATAAATTAACGATGATTGCGCCAAGCGTTACCACTAGCCCAACCATCAAAAATCCACGCATGAAACTAAAGTTGTGGCGTGTCACTAAAGCGTAACCGGACAATCCGAGGAACATTGCTGCTGTCGTTGAGAACGCACCCATCACAATTTGAGGCCCGTTGGGCAAGCCGAGATAAGCGCTCAAGATGGGGCCAAGGACATAGCCCATAAATGCAGTGAATAAAAATGTGACCGGCAGTGCCCACGCGCTGTTACGAATGCGGTGGATGACAAACGGCATCCCGATGAAAATAACTAGCATCAAAATAGGATTGACAAAACCAACTCGATTTATCATCGCGACACCTGCGGCAATAGCGCTGGTGAGCAAAGTTAGCGTCAAAAGCATATAAGTATTGCGAATAAGCTTGTTGGTCGCCAGAATGGGTTGTGAAATTATTGAAGTTCGTTGTTGCATATTAATCACCTTTGATAAAAGCCAAACTTTAGCTGATATTTTAACAGAGAATGGGGGAAAATGACAATGTTTGTGCGTGTCCAATACATTCCGGATCTTTTTGGGTTGTTTGGGATCAACATTCGGAATGGCGGCTGTTGATCTAAACCGGCATGCGGTCGGCGCATATTGTACCACCCCGAATATGACCGTAAACGCTCGTTGAATTCATCCGAATTCTTTCGGGAATTATACCCCTCCCAAAATACTAGCGAATCATATTTTTGCTGAACTGTTGTGCTCATACGCCTCCATTTTTGAAATTGAAAGGGACTCTATAGAAACCTTTGATGCGGTGGCCGATGTGCTGATATTGCATATCGGTCACCTTTTTATTGAGATCCAAGAATCCAGTATGTATTGGACACGTACAAAGACTTGTGGTATCTGACCGATAGACCTTACAATATGCGCTAGACCCTGAAACGTAAATTCAGTTTCTGTCGACCGCAAAAACCTAGTGTGTCAACGAGTGTGTAAAACTGTATGACAAGTTATTTTAGTCTAAGGAATTTATCACGACAGGGGAAATAATGTTTCAAGGCAGTATGGTTGCGATTGTGACTCCGATGCAAATTGATGGTTCAATTGCTTACGACACGTTCGCCGACTTGATTGAGTTTCATATTCAAGAGGGTAGTGACGCGATTGTACCCGCCGGGACAACTGGTGAGTCGGCGACGTTGACTTTTCAAGAGCACTGCGATGTGGTGCGTTTCGTAGTCAAACAAGTGAAGAGGCGCGTTCCGGTTATTGCCGGAACGGGAGCTAACTCAACACAGGAAGCATTAGAATTAACGCGTGATGCCGCTAAGGCAGGTGCTGACGCATGCTTATTAGTCACGCCTTACTATAATAAGCCACCGCAAGAAGGCTTGTACCAACACTACAAAACTATTGCCGAGGCAGTTTCCATTCCACAGATTTTATATAATGTGCCGGGGCGTACTGCGTGCGATATGTTGCCGGAGACAATTGAACGATTAAGCGTTATTCCGGAAATTATCGGCGTAAAAGAAGCTACCGGGTCGTTGCAACGTAGTCTTGAGATTATGCGCCGTTGCGGTGATGACTTTGCTGTGGTCAGCGGTGAGGATACCGCCGCGGCAGAAATGATTTTGCGAGGCGGAAGGGGCGTAATATCGGTAACCGGCAATATTACGCCGAAGAAGATGCATGAAATGACGGTTGCGGCGCTGGCGGGCGATCGCATTGCTACGATGCGGATTGATAAAGAGCTGTGCGGTTTGCATGAAATGTTGTTTATTGAGTCCAACCCCATTCCGGTGAAATGGGCGCTATATCAAATGGGTAAGATTCCTCCGGGTTTGCGCTTGCCACTGGTAGCGCTGTCCGACTCCCATCATGCTAAAGTCGCTCAAGCCATGAAACAAGCCGGAGTAATTTGTGATGATTAAGTTTGGGCGGTTATGTTTAATTGCAGTTATGGCAATATATCTAATGGTTGCTTGTACAACCACCAGTGATTCTTTTTTGGAAGAATTCGAATTGCCGATTTTAGGTGAAGGTGATGAAGGAGAGGAGTTGGAGGTTCCTCCCGGTTTGGTTACTCCGAAAGTGAAAGATGACTATATTATTCCCGGTTCTAAGATGAGCATGCGTTCGGCAGTGATGACGAGTTTCGTCTTGCCTGAACGATTGGATATGCGATTATTTCGCGAGGGTGATACTGCTTGGCTGCTGATTGGTTTAAGCCCGGCAGATGTGTGGGAATATGTGCGCACTTTCTTTGAAGGGTACGGATTTAGAATTATCGGCCAGAATCCTGCGGCGGGAGTGATGGAGACAGATTGGTTGGAGCGTGTTGTCAAGCGGTTGGATGGTGTGCAGATTCGGGATAAGTTTCGTATACGCCTTGAGCGTGATGCGAACGCACTGACAAATATTTATATCGTGAATCGTAGGAATCAATACCGTGACGGAGAGTGGCAATTGAGCTTTTCGGATATCGAAACTGAGTTGGATGTGTTGTATGACTTGCGTGATTACTTTGCTCAGTTGCAAACAACAGCAGAGCCTGGCTCAGCGATCGAATTGGAAGACCTCACCCATCCTTTGGAGATTATTGATATGGAAGGAGTGCCGGTGTTAACTATTGGCAGCACGTATAGCGATGTATGGCGCAAGCTCGGCGTTGCACTGGAGCGTTCCGAAGTAGACGTTTATGATAGCGACCGTAGCCGCGGCATTTACATGGTGCGCTATGCTACCGATAGCATTGCTCAGTTTGAAGATACTGATGCGGAATTCATGCAATTACATCTGCTCGATAGAGGCACAGAGACCCTAATCACCGTACATCCAGCCCGTTCCTATGGTAGAACTCTGCCGTATGCTGCCGCACATCAACTCCTCAAGCAGATTGTGTGGGTTTATTAATTTATTAAGTAAAGATTAAGTAAAGAGCAAAATATTCGGTCGTTACTTTTTCAAGAAAAATTCGTTTGCAGATTCCCTTTTTATTTTCCTCACATTAAAAAATCAATGGACAAGAGCAACAAGCAAGATTTGCCGTTTGGCGCGTAAGAGATGGGATTGCAAGAATTTACTGATAAGCAACAGCTTGCTATTGTTGACGTTTCCCGAGAATTGCAGACGACAAAGAGACTGACCTCTCCCAATTTTAAATCTGGCTCCCCGGGACGGGCTCGAACCGCCGACCTAGTGATTAACAGTCACCCGCTCTACCGACTGAGCTACCGGGGAATAGGGTATTGCATTCTAACGATACGATTGTGAACGGTCAATGATTTGTACGATGCCACTCTAAATGGGATTTTTGAAGGGCTTCGGGGGAAGCATTCGGCAGTAACATTCGGATCGGTGCTTTCTGTCTGTTACCGGCATGAGAACGGTGCAGGGTGAGACGCGCTCGGAAAACCGATCGGTTTTCAGCGGCGAACGACCCGACAAGGACGTCGGGGCTGGTGCTCATTGACAGAACCAAGTCTCGTCATGGACGAGCAGGGTGAGACGCGCCCGGAAAACCGATTGGTTTTCAGTGGCGAACGACCCGACAAGGACGTCGGGGCTGGGTTCATTAACAGAACCAAGTCTCGTCATGGACGAGCAGGGTGAGACGCGCCTGGAAAACCGATCGGTTTTCAGCGGCAAACGACCCGACAAGGACGTCGGGGCTGGCGCTCATTGACAGAACCAAGTCTCGTCATGGATGAGCAGGGTGAGACGCGCCCGGAAAACCAATCGGTTTTCAGCGGCGAACGACCCGACAAGGACGTCGGGGCTGGTGCTCATTGACAGAACCAGGTCTCGTCATGGACGAGCAGGGTGAGACGCGCCCGGAAAACCAATCGGTTTTCAGCGGCGAACGACCCGACAAGGACGTCGGGGCTGGGTTCATTAACAGAACCAAGTCTCGTCATGGACGAGCAGGGTGAGACGCGCCCGGAAAACCAATCGGTTTTCAGCGGCGAACGACCCGACAAGGATGTCGGGGCTGGGGTTCATTCGCAGAACCAAGTTTCGTCACGGACGACAGACACTTTACTGACAACACGGCAACAAACACAAAACGGTTTCATCAGTTCAAAGCTTTTACTGCTGCCGAGATTCGGATAATCTTGGCGCAGGGTGAGACGCGCCCGGAAAACCGATCGGTTTTCAGCGGCGAACGACTCGACAAGGACGTCGGGGCTGGCGTTCATTGACAGAACCAAGTCTCGTCATGGACGATAGGCACTTTGCTGACAACCCGCTGGCGCCTCTTACGCGGCGCTTTGCCGCGATCATGTAAGGCGCTGAGGCCAGTGCGGCGATAACGCCGGCGCCAGCGGTACAAAGTGCTGCGACCGACCTTGAATGCGTTTGGGGTTACAATCCTCCCAAAATAACAGGGCATCGTGTTTCTGTTGAGCCGTTGTGTTCATGAGCCTCTATTTTTAAAGTAAAATTGGCTATTTTATAGAAACCTTTGATGCGGTGGCCGATGTGCTGATATTGCATGTCGGTCGCCTTTTTATTGACATTCAAGAATCCAGTATGTATCTGGACACGTACAAATTTATTGTTAATGCCCATGAAACACGACGTGCATCAGCTCAGAGGTATTCGCCTGAAAGGGATGCGGCGGGACCCGACATATTTTCTGGGAAAAGAACTTGCTGCTAAGATAGATAACAGACATATGGAGGAATGTTTCGATTTCGACACATTGTTCTACGACGTATTCTTTGATCCCACTAACAAGTGGATAATAGCGGCCGGTCCGTCTTTGGGTAACTTACGGCTGGATGTGGAGATCTATGTCAACGGAAAACCGCTCAAGCTGCGTACGGCCAAACTTCCTTTTTCATGTTTAATGTATTTGGTCAAAGGACGTGTGCGCAACGTCAAACCGCTGAATGAAGTTTTGATCAAAGTAGCGGGGATGGGAAGTCGTCAGCACTGGGAGTTGAAAGTGCCGATCAACAATACCGGCACTAAGAGCAGGTTTACGTTATGTGCGATAAACAAAAACAACCGGGAACATTGGATAAAAGACTGGATTGAACATTACAAGAGGCTGGGCGTAGACCGGGTTATCCTCTATGACAACAACAGCCGACAGTTACCCAAAGTCAACGCCATTGTCATTCCGGCACCCTACAAATACGGCTTAAATAAATACTATTTAGTATATGGATGTTATATGTGGGAGACTATGTTTCTACAAAGAAGCTTGCTGACGATATGTAGTTACAAGTATCGCAGCGGACATCTGCTGAATTTTGATATCGATGAATTGCTGCAAACGAATGATTTGAAAAAGTGCAAGCGACGTAAGATACTCTATTTTCGTTCTCATTGGGTAGAAGCAGAGGTGGATGGAAAGTTGCCTGAAAACTACTCGTTCAAGCATTTTATTTACAGAGATACCAGATTAGATTATGCGAATGTGAAGTATGTCGTTGCAATGGGAAAAGTTTTATGCTTGGATTTGCATAGGGCGTATTTGGTGCAAAATTTATTATATGAGCGCTTATATGAACGCATGATATCGTACGAATTACTTCCCAAAATACTTCTCAAAGTGCTTTATGAACTCGGGCTGCGCCGTGCGCAAAAATGGCTGGAGGAAAAGATGAGAAGAGATTTATTCAGCCGAGAGTATTTCTATCATTACCGAGGGATCAATACCGGGTGGAAATTTCCTGAAAGATCAATTTCTGCGAATAACGACAGTAAACAATAATAAAATTTTAAATTTAATAGTATGTTTTTTCTACTCATAGAAAACGTTCGTAAAAAGCTTGGCGAGTCAAGGCCTTCATACCTTGACGGTTTAAGTTCTGCATTGCTTGCAGACGCGGTGCAAGTCATCCTGTGCCGATGGTTATGAAACACGACGTGCATCAGCTCAGAGGCATTAAGTTGCGGGAGATGCGGCGGGATCCGGTATATTTTCTGGGAAAAGAACTTGCCGCTAAGATAGATAAGAGGCATATGGAGGAGTGTTTCGATTTCGACACGTTGTTCTACGACGTATTCTTTGATTCCACCAACAAGTGGATAATAGCGGTTGGTCCGCCTTTGGGCAATTTGCAGTTGGACGTGGAAATCTATGTCAACGGAAAACCGATCAAGCTACGTACGGTCACGCCTCCTTCTTTGTATTTAATGTATTTGGTCAAAGGATGTGTGCGCAACGTCAAACCGCTGAATGAAGTTTTGATCAAAGTAGCGGGGATAGGAAGTCGTCAGCACTGGGAGTTGAAAGTGCCGATCAACAATACCGGCACTAAGAGCAGGTTTACGTTATGTGCGATAAACAAAAACAACCGGGAACATTGGATAAAAGACTGGATTGAACATTACAAGAGGCTGGGCGTAGACCGGGTTATCCTCTATGACAACAACAGCCGACAGTTACCCAAAGTCAACGCCATTGTCATTCCGGCACCCTACAAATACGGCTTAAATAAATACATTCGGGTGTATAAAAGCAGTTTGATATGGAGAGTAGGATTTCTTCAGAGAAGTTTATTGACGATATGTAGTTACAAGTACCGCAGCGGGCATTTGTTGAACTTTGATATCGATGAATTGCTGCAAACGAATGATTTGAAAAAGTGCAAGCGACGTAAGATACTCTATTTTCGTTCTCATTGGGTAGAAGCAGAGGTGGATGGAAAGTTGCCTGAAAACTACTCGTTCAAGCATTTTATTTACAGAGATACCAGATTAGATTATGCGAATGTGAAGTATGTCGTTGCAATGGGAAAAGTTTTATGCTTGGATTTGCATAGGGCGTATTTGGTGCAAAATTTATTATATGAGCGCTTATATGAACGCATGATATCGTACGAATTACTTCCCAAAATACTTCTCAAAGTGCTTTATGAACTCGGGCTGCGCCGTGCGCAAAAATGGCTGGAGGAAAAGATGAGAAGAGATTTATTCAGCCGAGAGTATTTCTATCATTACCGAGGGATCAATACCGGGTGGAAACATCCTCAAAGGTCAATTTCGATGAGTAGTAACAGTGAACAGTAATAAAACTTCTGATTTTGACAGCATATTCTTTCTGCTTTTTGCCCGTAGTGGAGGGGGTAAAAGATTCGGTGAAACCGAACCTTCATACCTTGAATGGTTATGAAACACGACGTGCATCAGCTCAGAGGCATTAAGTTGCGGGAGATGCGGCGGGATCCGGTATATTTTCTGGGAAAAGAACTTGCCGCTAAGATAGATAAGAGGCATATGGAGGAGTGTTTCGATTTCGACACGTTGTTCTACGACGTATTCTTTGATTCCACCAACAAGTGGATAATAGCGGCTGGTCCGCCTTTGGGCAATTTGCAGTTGGACGTGGAAATCTATGTCAACGGAAAACCGATCAAGCTACGTACGGTCACGCCTCCTTCTTTGTATTCAATGTATTTGGTCAAAGGACGTGTGCGCAACGTCAAACCGCCGAATGAAGTTTTGATCAAAGTGGAATGGATAAGAGGCCGGCAGCAGTGGGAGTTGAAAGTGCCGATCAACAATACCGGCGCCAAGAGTAGATTTACGTTATGTGCTTTAAACAAAGACAACCGGGAGCATTGGATAAAAGACTGGATTGAACATTATAGGAAGCTGGGCGTAGACCGAGTTATAATCTATGATAACGACAGCCGACAGTTACCCGAAGTCGACGCCATTGTCATTCCGGCACCCTACAAATACGGCTTAAATAAATATATTCGGGTGTATAAAAGCAGTTTGATATGGAGAGTAGGATTTCTTCAGAGAAGTTTATTGACGATATGTAGCTACAAGTACCGCAGCGGGCATTTGTTGAACTTTGATATCGATGAACTGCTACAGACGAATGACTTGGAAAGGTACAAGCGATGCAAGACGGTCTATTTTCGTCCTTATTGGATTGGAGCAAAAACAAATAAAAAGTTGCCTGAAAACTATTCGTTCAAGTCCTTTACTCACAGACATACCGATCGGCAAACTTATACACCTTATGATATTAAGTATATCGTTGCAATGAAAGAGGTTTTATTCTTGAAGATGCACAGATGTACTTTGGTACAAAAGTTATATGTCCGTGTGGTGTGCGAAGTGCTTTATAAGCTCGGGCTGCACCGTACGAGGAAATGGGTAAAGAAATGGCTAGAAGTAAAAGAGAAAGGAAGCCACAGCCGAGAGTGTTTCTACCATTATCGAGCGATCAATACCGGGTGGAAATTTCCTGAAAGATCAATTTCTGCGAATAACGACAGTAAACAATAATAAAATTTTCAATTTAATAGTATGTTTTTTCTACTCATAGAAAACGTTCGTAAAAAGCTTGGCGAGTCAAGGCCTTCATACCTTGACGGTTTAAGTTCTGCATTGCTTGCAGACGCGGTGCAAGTCATCCTGTGCCGATGGTTATGAAACACGACGTGCATCAGCTCAGAGGCATTAAGTTGCGGGAGATGCGGCGGGACCCGACATATTTTCTGGGAAAAGAACTTGCCGCTAAGATAGATAAGAGGCATATGGAGGAGTGTTTCGATTTCGACACGCTGTTCTACGACGTATTCTTTGATCCCACCAACAAGTGGATAATAGCGGCTGGTCCGCCTTTGGGCAATTTGCAGTTGGACGTGGAAATCTATGTCAACGAAAAATCGGTCAAGCTGCGTACGGTCACGCCTCCTTCTTTGTCTTTAATGTATTTGGTCAAAGGACGTGTGCGCAACGTCAAACCGCTGAATGAAGTTTTGATCAAAGTGGGATGGATAAGAGGCCGGCAGCAGTGGGAGTTGAAAATACCGATTAACAATACCGGCGCCAAGAGTAGATTTACGTTATGTGCTTTAAACAAAGACAACCGGGAGCATTGGATAAAAGACTGGATTGAACATTATAGGAAGCTGGGCGTAGATCGAGTTATAATCTATGATAACGACAGCCGACAGTTACCCGAAGTCGACGCCATTGTCATTCCGGCACCCTACAAATACGGCTTAAATAAATATATTCGGGTGTATAAAAGCAGTTTGATGTGGAGGGCAGGGTTTCTTCAGAGAAGTTTATTAACGATATGTAGCTACAAGTACCGCAGCGGGTATCTGTTGAACTTTGATATTGATGAACTGTTGCAGACGAGCAATTTGGGAAGGTACAAGCGACACAAACAGGTCTATTTTGATTCTTATTGGATTAAAGCAAAAGCAGATGGAAAGTTGCCTGAAAACTATTCGTTCAAACATTTTACTTGCAGAGATATCTCTTTGCGGAATTGTAGTTATAAATATATAATTGCCATGAAAGAGGCTTTATTCTTGAAGCCGCACCAATGTACTTTGGTACAAAAGTTGTATGTCCGTGTAGTGCTTAAAGCGCTTTATAAGCTCGGGCTGATTCGTACCGGACAAAGGCTGAAAAACAAGATAATGGGGAAAGGAAATTACAGCCAAGATTACTATTATCATTATCGAGCGATCAATACCGAGTGGAAACACTCTAAAAGGTCAATATCGATGAATGGCAACAGTAAACAATAATAAAACTTTCAATTTAATAGTATTGTTTTTTCTACTCATAGAAAACGTTCGTAAAAAGCTTGGTGAACCCGGCCCTTCATACCTTGACGGTTCAGGTTCTGCATTGCTTGCAGGCGCGACGCAAGTCATCCTGTGCCGATGGTTATGAAACACGACGTGCATCAGCTCAGAGGCATTAAGTTGCGGGAGATGCGGCGGGACCCGGCATATTTTCTGGGAAAAGAACTTGCCGCTAAGATAGATAAGAGGCATATGGAGGAGTGTTTCGATTTCGACACGCTGTTCTACGACGTATTCTTTGATTCCACCAACAAGTGGATAATAGCGGCTGGTCCGCCTTTGGGCAATTTGCAGTTGGACGTGGAAATCTATGTCAACGGAAAACCGATCAAGCTACGTACGGTCACGCCTCCTTCTTTGTCTTTAATGTATTTGGTCAAAGGATGTGTGCGCAACGTCAAACCGCTGAATGAAGTTTTGATCAAAGTAGCGGGGATGGGAAGTCGTCAGCACTGGGAGTTGAAAGTGCCGATCAACAATACCGGCACTAAGAGCAGGTTTACGTTATGTGCGATAAACAAAAACAACCGGGAACATTGGATAAAAGACTGGATTGAACATTACAAGAGGCTGGGTGTGGACCGGGTTATCATCTATGACAACAACAGCCGACAGTTACCCAAAGTCGACGCCATTGTCATTCCGGCACCTTGCAAATTCGGTTTAGAGAGGCACTTTCAGGTATATGGATGCTATATGTGGGAGGTTATGTTTCTGCAAAGAAGTTTGTTGACGATATGCAGTTACAAGTACCGCAGCGGGCATCTGTTGAACTTCGATATTGATGAACTGCTGCAAACGCATGACTTGAAAAGGTACAAGCGATGCCGACTGGTCTATTTTTATTCTTATTGGATTGGAACAAAAACAAATAAAAAGTTGCCTGAAAGCTATTCGTTCAAGCACTTTACTCACAGATATGCCGATCTGAAAGAGGATGATTGTAAGTATATCGTTGCAATGGGAAAAACTTTATTTTTAGATTTGCATAGAGCGCATATAATGCCAAATTTATATGACCACATAATGTACATACTTCCTAAAATACCTCTCAAAGTACTTTATGAACTCGGACTGACTCGTGCGCAAAATTGGCTGGAGAAAAAGATGAGAAGACATTTATCCAGCCGAGAGTATTTCTATCATTATCGAGCGATCAACACCGGATGGAAATTCTCTGAAAGACTAATTTCGAGGAATGATAACAATGAACAGTAACAGTCATGTGCACGACGCTATGGTTTCAAGCGGAAAGCCGGTGGCGAGAATGCGTTGGGGTACGATTAATTTGGCTGGCCGGGTAATAATGACTGTTATGGCCAATGTAAGATTGCCGTACTCTCATGTGACGAAAGTTGGTATAGCTACCGTGAAGAATTAAGTATTTGCGGCGAAAAAAAGCGCTGCACAAGTAGAGACGTTCAAAAAACTATGTCGGGAGCGGAAATGCGGTTATTGTTTCACATTGCTAGTTAGTACTTGCCGAATTCGTCGCATGCCTTCTTTCAATAACTCGGTATCAACACTGCATGAGATGCGAATATGCCCGGGGGCACCGAAAGCGATGCCGGGCACGGTTGCAACCAGCGAGTTGATTAACAAGTGTTCAGACAAATCTAAGTCGCTATTAAAGTCTGGCAAAGCAGCGATCGCTTTAGAAACGTTCGGGAAAATATAAAAGCTTCCTTCAGGTTTTACACAACTGGTATGATGAATTTTGGTAAGCGTTTCGTATGCAATGTCGCACCTTTTTTCGGATCGCTCACGCAGACCGACGATGAAATCACCGGCGCTTTGTAATGCGCAGACCGCCGCATATTGCGCTATGGAATTGGGGTTCGAAGTGCTTTGCGATTGCACAATTTTCATTCCTTTAATCAATTCTTTATCACCTGCCGCATAGCCGATTCGCCAACCGGTCATCGCATAAGATTTTGACACACCGTTAATTACAACTGTACGCTCATATAGTTCAGGGCAAACATTAACAATATTTTCAAACTTCTTATTGAAGATAAGATGCTCATAAATATCGTCGCTGACAATCACGAGCTGCGGATTTTTCAGGAATACTTCAGCAAGCGCTTTTAGTTCATCATGACTGTACACTGCGCCGCTCGGATTGTTCGGGCTATTTAAAATCACCGCACGGGTACGTGAAGTGATTGCCTGTGAGAAAGTTTGCGGTGTCAACTTCAGTGTTTCATCGCATTGCGCTTCAATCGGAACTCCGCCTGCAAGTTTTACTATCTCGGGGTAGGAAACCCAATAAGGTATCGGAATGATGACTTCATCGCCATCGTTTAATAGCGCTTGAAACAAGTTATATAACGAATGTTTGGCACCGCAAGAGACCAATATCTGTTCCGGCGTATACTCCAAATGGTTTTCACGCCTAAATTTCTCGCAAATTTCATCCTTTAAAGATTGAATGCCGTCAACCGCCGTATAGCGTGTTTTGCCGCTTTGAATTGCGTGCATGCCTGCCTTTTTAACAATGTCAGGCGTGTCATAAGCAGGTTCGCCGGCGGCTAGGTTAATGACGTTTTTCCCCTGTTTGCGCAGCTGGTTTGCAATCGCGCTGATGCTCATTGTTTGCGACGGTGTCGCATTAATAACACATTTGGACAAATGTATAGGCAAGGTCCAATTCTCTCGATTGTCTGGGTTGCAAATTGGGATACTAAAGCTTGAAATGTAAGTTTGCTAAGAATACCCGCCAAATAGGCTAAGAATAGAAAATATTATACAAGTCTACCATATAATGTCCATTATGGGCATTTTAGCATGCATCTGCAGGTAGGTGCGATGCTTTGTTTCTATTATGCAGCCCGGTTCACTTGCTTATATATATGGCATTGCGATTGGCCTTAAAAGTGCCCTAAGTCACGCATGGCCGAGGTTACTATTGATAAATATACTTGTCATCGCTTCCATTTTGCAGCAAAAAGGAGTACATAAAAATCGCCATCGTTATATTACATACCGGTTGTTTATTAATAAAGTGTTTGCCTAGTATGTATCCGGTATTACACAAAAATGAAGAAAAGAGTTTTTAAATTAAAAACTGATTACCAACCGGCGGGAGGTCAGCCCGCTGCGATTCGGCAGTTGGTGGAGGGACTGAACGATGGTTTGTCATACTTGACTCTGCTCGGCGTAACCGGTTCAGGCAAGACGTTTACGATTGCTAATGTGGTGGAAGCGGTTCAACGCCCGACGATTATCATGGCACACAATAAAACTTTGGCAGCGCAACTTTATGGCGAGATGCGGGAGTTTTTTCCCGATGCTGCAGTGGAATATTTTGTATCTTATTATGATTATTATCAGCCCGAAGCATACGTACCGAGTAGTGACACTTTTATCGAGAAGGATGCTTCCGTCAATGATCATATTGAACAGATGCGCTTGTCGGCGACAAAAGCATTGCTTGAGCATCAAGCGGTGGTTATTGTTGCGACGGTTTCGGCGATTTATGGTTTAGGTGACCCGCGCAAGTATATGAACATGATTATTCACTTGGACCGCGGTGACGATATGGGGCAGCGCAGGCTCCTGTGGCGTCTTGCCGAGCTGCAATATCAACGCAATGATGTCGAATTAACTCGAGGAACGTTTCGCGTCCGCGGCGATGTGATTGATGTTCATCCGGCGGAGTCGGATAAGGAAGCAGTGCGCATTGAGTTGTTTGACGATCAAGTCGAGCGGTTAAGTTATTTTGATCCGTTAAACGGCGAGATTATTCGCTACGTTCCGCGTTTGACAATTTACCCGAAATCGCATTATGTGATGCCGCGAGAAACTGTGTTATACGCGATTGAACAAATTAAACTTGAATTGGAAAAGCATCTGCAATTTTTGCGCCGAGAAAATAAATTGCTTGAAGCGCAAAGGCTTGAACAAAGAACCATATATGATCTCGAGATGATGAGCGAGCTCGGTTACTGCAACGGGATTGAAAATTACTCACGTTACTTTAGTGGCAGGGAACCGGGAGAGCCGCCGCATTGCTTGTTAGATTATCTCCCGAAAAATGCGTTGATGGTGATTGATGAAAGTCATGCTTCGATTCCACAGTTCGGCGGTATGTTTCGCGGCGACCGCTCGCGCAAGGAAACGCTGGTTGAGCATGGCTTTCGCTTGCCGTCGGCGCTTGATAATCGGCCATTAATGTTTGAGGAATTCGAACAGTTATCGCCGCAGACAATTTTTGTTTCAGCAACGCCGGGGCCATACGAAAAAAAGCGTAGCGGAGTAATAGCGGATCAAGTGGTGCGCCCCACCGGTCTAGTGGACCCGGGGGTGAAAGTGCGTCCGGCAATCACACAGGTGGATGATGTTTTATCTGAAATTAATTGTCGAGCGGAGATTGAAGAACGAGTATTAATTACGACATTGACCAAACGAATGGCGGAGGATTTGACCGACTACTTGTTGGAGCAGGATGTGCGTGTACGCTACCTGCATTCGGATATTGATACGATTGAGCGTACTGAGATTATTCGCGATCTCAGGATAGGAGTGTTTGATGTGTTGGTCGGCATTAATCTTCTGCGCGAGGGTTTGGACATTCCGGAAGTTTCATTAGTTGCGATATTCGATGCCGACAAGGAAGGGTTTTTGCGTTCGGAGATTTCATTGATTCAAACTATCGGCCGTGCGGCACGACATTTGCACGGCTGCGCGATTTTATACGCCGATACCATGACCGGTTCTATGCGCCGTGCGATTGATGAAACTAATCGCCGCCGCGAAAAGCAGCTTGGCTATAACCGCAAACATAAAATCACGCCGATGGGTATACGCAAATCGGTTGCCGATATTATGGAAGGAGCTTATGCTGGCGTCGGCAAACGAGGAAAGAAAAAGCAACGCCGAGTCGCGGAAAAGATAATCCACGATTATCAGATGATGAGTCCGAGTGAAGCAGCGAAGCAAATGCGCAAAATCGAAGAAAAAATGCGCCGTCATGCGCGCAACTTAGAGTTTGAAGAAGCCGCTGTATTGCGTGATGAAATCCAAGCGATTAAAGAACAGGTTTTTATCGCGTCGAATTGAAGATCAACATCCGTCCAGAACTTATCGGCAGTAGTGGGAGAATTGATTAGCTTTAGCGATTCGGTTGCCATCGTACACTAGTTAAAAGTTGCTAGTTCAATGAGGGTATTGCATAAGCTCAGAAACATTTGGCACTCCTGCCGACAGGAGGAGAAGCCTTGCAAATCCAACATATAGGCTATCGAATCCGGGGGTTTTACCGGGTCGCTAAAATTGGGCATAGTTAGGATACTATGACTTACGATGCAAAACAACGACTCAAAATTCTCACCTTCCAGGAAAACCATGGCATGGCCGCTGCCTGCGATGCATTCAAGGTCAGTCGCCGTACCTTGTATCGGTGGCGGCAGACCTTGAGGGAAGCCGGACACCTTGAGCCGTGGTGCGAGCGCCACGGCCTGGCCACACCCAGCGTCTCGACTATCGGGCGCATCATCGCCGCAGCCCTCGATAAGATGCGCCGTATCCCGCAGCGCCTCGATGCCCGCGGTCGGCGCCGACCGTACCGTCGGATCAACAGGTTGCGTCGCCCGCGCCGGGCAGAATTTCGGCAGCAGTAAAGTCTTTGAGCTGATGAAACCATTTTGTGTTTGTTGCCGTGTTGTCAGTAAAGTGTCTGTCGTCCGTGACAAGACTTGGTTCTGTCAATGAGCGCCAGCCCCGACGTCCTTGTCGAGTCGTTCGCCGCTGAAAACCGATCGGTTTCCCGGGCGCGTCTCACCCTGCTCGTCCGTGACAAGACTTAGTTCTGCGAATGAACCTCAACCTCGACATCCTTGTCGGGTCGTTCGCCGCTGAAAACCGATCGGTTTTCCGGGCGCGTCTCACCCTGTCGTCTATGACGAGACTTGGTTTTGCCAATGAACGCCAGCCCCGACGTCCTTGTCGAGTCGTTCGCCGCTGAAAACCGATCGGTTTTCCGGGCGTGTCTCACCCTGACGGACGGCGGGAGTGAGTTTCAAGGACAGTTTGCCGGCTCATTCGGGAATCACCCGTGATTGAGCAGTGGCTGACCTATCCCAAGTGTCCAAAAATGAACGCGCACATCAAGCGCTTCAACCGCACCGTCCAAGAAGATTGTATCGATCATGCAGAAGATCTGCTATTCGCCGATACGGAAGCATTCAATGACCGGTTATGAAACCGTTTTGTGTTTGTTGCCGTGTTGTCAGTAAAGTGTCTGTCGTCTGTGACGAAACTTGGTTCTGCGAATGAACCCCAGCCCCGACGTCCTTGTCGGGTCGTTCGTCGCTGAAAACCGATCGGTTTTCCGGGCGCGTCTCACCCATGACGAGACTTGGTTCTGTCAATGAGCGCCAGCCCCGACGTCCTTGTCGGGTCGTTCGCCACCGAAAACCGATCGGTTTTCCGGGCGCGTCTCACCCTGCACCGTCCTTATGCCGGCAACGGACAGAAAGCACCGATCCGAATGTTACTGCCGAACGCTTCCCCCGAAGCCCTTCAAAAATCCCATTTAGGGTGGCATCGTACAATTTCTTGATTCCATAATAGGCTTTGTTATAATTCCCCGCTAAATCGCTCTTTGGACAATAGGCAGCAGATGTGACAGACGAATTTGAAATCAAGGCACAGCGACGCGATACGCTTGGAACGAGCGCTAATCGCCGTTTGCGACGTAATAATTGGGTACCTGCCGTCGTGTATGGAAGTGGCGAGTCTGTTGCCATCTCAATCAAAGCGAATGAGCTTGCGAATCATCTAAAAAACGAAGCATTTTATTCCCATATTTTGACCCTAAAACTTGACGGCAAAGAAGAACCTGTAATTTTACGCGGATTGCAACGTCATCCTAGCGAAGAACGAGTGATGCATCTTGATTTATTACGTGTTAGTGAAAGCCAAGCTATCCGAGTACATGTACCTTTACATTTTCTGAATGAAGAAACCTGTATCGGTGTCAAGCAGCAGGGCGGCGTGATTAGTCATTTACAAAGTGATGTTGAAGTTTCGTGTTTGCCTAGGTATTTACCTGAATTTATTGAGGTGGATGTTGCTAATATTGAATTGGGACATTCTCTGCATTTGTCTGATATACGGCTGCCCAAACATGTTGAAATCGTTGCACTAATACATGGTGAAGCAAGCGATAATGCAATTGTTAGTGTGAATATTCCGCGGGTCACTGCAATTGAAGAAGAGAAAGAGGTCTTAGGAGAGGAAGCTGCGGTTGATACTGAGACAGTGGGAGCGGTTGAAGGCGGCAAACAAGAAAATAAAGAATAAAAGGGGTAAATTCTTAACTTCTGCCATCGTAGTAATTACACTAACTTCGCCAATGACATGGAAGGTATCTCTTTGATTGCCGGACTGGGGAATCCGGGCGATCGATATGCGCAGCATCGGCACAATGTCGGCTATTGGTTTATTGAAATGTTGGCGCAGAAGTACGCTGGGCCGTTGAATAAAAATAACAAGCTGTTCGGTAGTCTTTGCAAGGCGTATTTGGAAGGAGGAGCATCGCTTATGTTATTTCGAGCGGATAATGTGTATATCAATCAAAGTGGCAGGGCATTACAGGCGGTTAGCAGCTTTTACCGTATATTGCCGGAAAATATTTTAGTGGTGCACGACGAGATTGATTTTATGCTGGCAAAAGCACGGCTAAAGCAAGGTGGTGGACATGGCGGGCATAACGGATTGCGCGATATTATTGCGCATCTAGGACCTGATTTTTGGAGATTACGTATCGGCGTTGGTCATCCGGGTAAAAAGGAGCTCGTAGATAAGCATGTATTAAGCGACGCGAGCACCGATGAGCAAACTGAAATTAAGGGTGCATTGCAACCGATCATTCCTTTGCTGCCGGAGCTATGTGCTGGAAATTTTAGCGCGGTGATGAACAAATTTCATGTACGATAGGGATAATTTATGGGTTTTAAGTGCGGTATTGTCGGCTTGCCTAATGTCGGCAAGTCAACTTTATTTAATGCATTGACTTCCGCAGCAGCGCCAGCGGAAAATTATCCTTTTTGTACCATAGAGCCCAATATCGGCACGGTCACCGTGCCCGATGAACGGCTTGACAGGATTGCCGCGATTGCGAATTCCAAGCAAGTTATTCCGACGACTTTGGAGTTTGTTGATATTGCCGGTTTGGTTGACGGTGCGGCGAAAGGAGAGGGTTTAGGCAATCAATTTCTTGAACATATTCGACGCACTCATGCGATTGCGCAGGTAGTACGTTGCTTTGAAGATGATGAAATTACTCATGTGGCAGGACGTATTGATACAGTTTCGGACGTTGAAACGATTCAAACCGAATTGCTGCTTGCCGATTTTGCAATTGTCGAAGCGGCACTTGATCAAACCAAAAAATCTGCCAAAGCCGGCGATAAAGACAATCTGATAAAACTACAAGCTTTGGAGAAAATATACCATCATTTGGCCGACGGAAATAACGTGCGCAATTTAACGCTTGATAAAAAAGAAACACGTGTGTCGGATGAAATGAATTTGATCACCGCTAAACCAATGATGTTAATTGCCAATACTGACGAAGGCGGCTTAAAAGAAAGTGAATTGGTTGAGCAATTGCAAGAATATGCGGCATTGCACCAATGGAGCGTTCTACCAATTTGTGCCGCTTTTGAATCGGAATTAATCGGTCTGCCGGCCAACGAACACAGCCGCTTTTTGCATGATTGGGGTATTGAACATTCGGGCCTTGAAAACATTATTGAAACGGGTTATCGCCTGCTTGATTTATTGACGTTCTTTACCACCGGAGAGAAAGAAACTCGCGCTTGGACAGTAAAAAAAAATGCTCTCGCACCGTGTGCGGCCGCTTGTATTCATAGTGATTTTGAAAAAGGTTTCATTCGCGCCGAAGTTATCTCCTATGATGACTATATTACTTATCAAGGAGAGCATGGTGCGAAAGAAGCGGGAAGATTGAGAATCGAAGGCAAGGATTATGTTGTTCAACCCGGCGATATCATACATTTTCGTTTTAACGTTTGACGGTATAATCTGCACAGTTGGCTTTGGCTATGTAGCTCAGCTGGTTAGAGCGCGGCATTCATAATGCTGAGGTCGTTGGTTCAAGTCCAACCATAGCCACCGGTTGCTAGCCAAAAGCATTTGTCGGCATCGGTTTAATAGCTGTAACAGTATATTCTTATCGGGATATTCTTATCGGGCGATAAAGCCTGCGTTTTAAGTACTGTATAGTAATAGGCAAGAAGTTATTAATTTGTATTTGTGAGTTTGTGAGTCATATACGTAGGAGAGGACCAAATGGCATTTTCATTGTCGCGGCGGCGTTTCGTGGTTGGAGTCGGTACATTAGCGACATCGCTTCCTCTGATGAGTTCCCATCCGGTGCGGACGGCTTTTCAAAACACCGCCGTACCGATTCTAAGCGGCAGCCAATTCAATTTAAATCTTGCTTACCAAAAAGTTAATTACACCGGTGCGGAGCGATTTGCAACGACCATCAACAATAGCTTGCCTGCACCGACATTGCTTTGGAACGAAGGTGATCGAGTTACTTTGTCGGTTACCAATCATCTGGCACATGACAGCGCAATTCACTGGCACGGCATTCTGCTTCCAAGCGATATGGACGGCGTGCCGGGGCTTAGCTTCGGTGGCATTCACCCCAATCAGACTTTTCGTTATCAATTTGATGTGCGGCAAAGTGGCACCTATTGGTATCACAGCCACTCGGGATTTCAAGAACAAACCGGCTTGTATGGCGCGATTATTATTCGACCTAAACAATCGGAACCTTTTCGTTACGACCGTGATTATGTCGTTGTCCTGTCTGAATGGACGGATGAGTCGCCATACAAAATTTTTGCGACACTTAAGAAATCAAGCGAGTACTATCGGATAAAAAAACGCACGGCAAAAGATTTGTTCGCTGAGGTCAAAGAAAAAGGTGTTGCGCAGACATTTTCCGACCGTCGCATGTGGAGCCGGATGCGGATGTCTGATTATGATATCTCCGATGTAACTGGCCATACTTATACGTTTCTAATGAATGGAAAATCGCCGACAGATGGCTGGGTGGGTTTGTTTAAGAAAGGTGAAAAAATACGCTTACGTTTTATCAATGCGGGAGCAATGACCTTTTTTGACGTGCGTATTCCGGGGTTGAAGATGGCTGTGGTCGCTGCTGACGGCCAATATATCGAACCTATTTTGGTAGACGATCTTAGAATAGGCGCTGCGGAAACGTACGATGTTATCGTTGAGCCGAAGGCGGATTCTGCCTACACAATTTTCGCGCAAGCAATTGATCGCTCCGGTTTTGCTCGCGGAATTTTAACTCCTGATCCGCAACTGCAAGCAGAAGTACCGATGATGGACCCGACGCCGGTGCTGACACATCAAGATATGGGAGTAGCGCATGGCAGTCATAATGGTCACGTAAACGATGATGATCGACACCATGCTGAGCATCCTCAAGCGATGGACAAAGGCCATAGCCGGCGCCATGTTGAGCATCAGGGTATGTCGCGCACCGAAGACTTTATCGGATCAGGCAAAGCGGGCTATGGCAGTGCCAGACTGATAACGACGCCTTCAAATGGTTTTGGTTTGCAAGTGGATATGCGCGCTGAAGATCCGCAATATCGCTTGGATGATCCCGGCGTCGGATTGCGTGATCATCGGACAAAATATGGACGTAGAGTTTTGACGTATGCCGACCTGCGCAATTTAAGTCCGATGGTTGATCAACGCGAACCCAAGCGCGAAATAGAGTTGCATTTAATGGGCAATATGTATCGGTATATGTGGTCGTTTGATGGTGTCCGTTATGCCGATGCCAAACCAATAACTTTGCAATATGGTGAACGGGTGCGTTTTGTGCTTGTTAACGATACCATGATGAACCACCCGATTCATTTGCACGGTATGTGGAGTGAATTGGAAACGGGCGATAACGTCCGTATTCCGCGAAAGCATACTGTCGTTGTGCAACCGGGATCAAAAATCAGCTACCTCGTCACCGCATCCGCCAAAGGGCGTTGGGCATATCATTGCCACCTTCTCTATCATATGGCAGGCATGTTTCGCGAAGTATACGTGAGTTAAGTATCGTGTGTAGATTCCAAGCGGCAACACTGTTTGTCATCGCGACTTGGGGTTTGAATGAAGCGGCGGCAGACATGGAGGATGATCCTTTGTTGTGGAAAGTGGAGTTTACCGAATTTGGAATCAGTCACAACGATGGTGATTCTACAATTACTTGGGATATCAACGCATGGGTAGGTAAAGATAGGCACAAACTTACTTTGAAGTCGGAAGGCAAGCGTGCTTCAGGTGTGACTGAAAAGACAGAGTGGCAATTGTTATATTCACATGCCGTCACTCCTTATTGGGATTTTCAATTTGGTTGGCGTAATGATGTTAAGCCTGAATCCGACCGCGATTGGTTGGTAGTCGGAGTTGAAGGCCTCGCACCGTACTTTATTGATACGGAAATTACACTTTTCATCGGCGAAAATAGCGATTGGGGGTTGCGCCTTGAAACTGAATATGAATGGGCATTAAGTGAACGGTCAATTTTAATTCCCGATATTGAAATTAATTTTCATAGTTTCAACGACGTATCGACAGGGATTGGTTCCGGTTTATCCGATCTTGATTTAGGAGTGCGTTGGCATTATTTGTTTACCAGACGGCTAGCGCCGTATTTCGGAGCGAACTGGAAAAAATTATTCGGTGAAACCGCAAGCTTGGCGCGCAATAAAAAAAAGCGGACCGCCGACGTTGGAGTATTAGTCGGTTTGAAGTTTTGGTTTTAATAAGCGGTAGGGAATACGAACCACACAGAGGAATGTGCTGACTGATCCGTAATGTGTTGGATATTATATATGGCTAATTTAAAAACTCCTGCTTCCAAGTGCGTTAAATAATGGAAACCCCGCTTCATGTTCTTATCCTTGGCGGTGGTTTTGCCGGCGTCTTTACCGCGAGGCGGCTACGCCATATATTGCCTGAGGCTGACATAGAACTAATTAATCTGACCAATTATTTTGTGTTTCAGCCGTTGCTGCCGGAAGTTGCAAGCGGCACAATTACCGCACGCGATGCTGTGACGCCGCTACGTTCTCTGTTGAAAGGCGTAAAGTTCCGTATGGCAGGAATTCAGCATATAGATACGGATCGTCAATGTGTTCATGTTGTTCAAGCGGACAAGCACCACTTGGTGAAAGTTTCTTATGACCATCTGGTTATTGCATGCGGATTACGCACTAATTTGTCTTTAATGCCGGGAATCGTCGAACACGGGTTCATGATGAAAGACTTATCCGATGCGTACACTTTACGTAATCATATTATTCAATGTCTGGAATATGCGGATATGTGCGACGACCCTAAGCTCAAAGAAATTTTGCTAAACTTCGTTGTTGTTGGCGGTGGTTTTTCCGGTGTTGAAACTGCTGGCGAAGTGTTGGAAATGCTGCACAAAACACTTAAGCATTACCCGGGAATTCGCAAGAAAGAAGTGCGTCTTCTATTAATTCATAAAGGTTCGAGATTGTTGCCCGAGTTACCGGCTTCGCTTGGCAAGTATGCTCAGAATAAGTTGGAGAAGTACGGAACAGAGTTGCTACTTAATACAACAGCAATGTCGGCTACTGCAAATGCCGTTTATTTAGAAGATGGTCACTCCGTTCCGACAGCGACGTTGATATTAACGATAGGCACGGAAGCCTCATCAATCGCACGTACTTTGCCGGTTGAATTACAGCATGAGCGTATACCGGCCGATCAATATCTGCGAGTGAAGTCATTGCGGAACGTTTGGGCTTTAGGTGATGCTGCGATGGTTCCGCTTGGCGATGATGCATCCGCAGGGTATGCACCGCCGACGGCGCAGTTTGCAGTGCGAGAAGCTAAACAGCTGGCGGAAAATATTGCAGCGCAAATTCGCGAGACGAATATGCAGCCGTTTTATTTAAAGCCGCGAGGAATGATGGCATCGGTGGGATATTACCGTGCCGTCGCCGAGTTTTTTGGAATGCGTTTCTCCGGGTTTCATGTATGGCTTCTTTGGCGTGGTTTTTATTTGATGATGATACCAAATCTAACAACGCGGATTCGAATCGCAATAGATTGGTTTCTAGATTATTTTTTACCGCGCAGCATCGTACAGATTTCGCAACGGCCAACCAATGCTTGCAAATTTCAACGTTTTGCCGAAGGCGACATTATTTTTCAACCGGGTGAAATCAACGATGGATTCTATATGGTGGTTTCGGGCGCATTGGAGTCTTGGTTTGTTGATCCGAGCAATGGCGAGGAGTGTCGCCGGATACTTAAGCCGGGCGATCATTGGGGCGAGCGTACTCTAAGCACTTCTCATAAGACAATGAGTTGGTTGAAAGCGGTTGAAGATAGTCGTGTATTGGTGTTACAAAAAGACGATTTCACTCATATCCGACAGTCTTTCCGTGCGCTTGATGAATATTTTAACGGACTGGATGAATCGCTATATCCTCATCCGCTGCGGAAAACTACGCCGATTCAAAAGACCGTTTAAACCGACGATAAATAACACGAATCAATAGCATAATTGAGCGTATGCGGCGGGTGGTCATTGTAAATCGAATCGTCCGGAGAGCATTAAGTTGTACGTGTCCAATATATTCCGGACAAGAAGATTGTATCGATCATGCGGAAGACCTGCTATTCATCGATACGGAAGCATTCAATGACCGGTTATGGAACCGTTTTGTGTTTGTTGGTGAATGCTCAGCAAAGTGCCTGTCGTCCATGACGAGACTTGGTTCTGTCAATGAGCGCCAGCCCCGACATCCTTGTCGGGTCGTTCGCCGCTGAAAACCGATCGGTTTTCCGGGCGCGTCTCACCCTGCTCGTCCATGACGAGACTTGGTTCTGTCAATGAGCGCCAGCCCGACATCCTTGTCGGGTCGTTCGCCGCTGAAAACCGATCGGTTTTCCGGGCGCGTCTCACCCTGCTCGTCCATGACGAGACTTGGTTCTGTCAATGAGCGCCAGCCCCGACGTCCTTGTCGGGTCGTTCGCCGCTGAAAACCGATCGGTTTTCCGGGCGCGTCTCACCCTGACGGACGGCGGGAGTGAGTTTCAAGGACAGTTTGCCCGGTTCATCCGGGAATCACCCGTGATTGAGCAGCGGCTGACCTATCCCAAGTGTCCGAAAATGAACGCGCACATCAAGCGCTTCAACCGCACCGTCCTCATGCCGACAACGGGCAACAGAAAGCACCGATCCGAATGTTACTGCCGAATGCTTCCCTCGAAGCTCTTCAAAAATCCCATTTAGGGTGGCATCGTACACTATTTATGCTGTAGCGGCGAATCATGTTAATACCTTTGATTCTCGAGTTTATCTCCGGATTAGAGAGGGCTGTGTTAAAGCATAGTATTTTTACAATCAAGGGAGAGGAAGCCGTGCGGGTGTGACAAACCTGCTTAAGCTGTCCTCTTTTATAGAGTCTCGTTTCATTGACAGGCTAGGTTGCGTCTGCTTCAACATTCGGGTTGAAATAATGATCGGCTTTTCTTCAGTTTTCTATTATGCAAAGTTGACTTGTAGGTTTTTTCGATTGACTCATTAAGGTCTTTATTGACTAGTCTTTCAGGGTGAAATAGGTGATACACAACTGCCCGATTGATGAGAGGATACCGGCGAGCCCCTGCCTTTAGAAGCTGTATTTCAAGCTGTGCATCTTCCCGCGGTCTCCCTTTTAACTTATAAAAATCTTTATCATAGCCAAAGTATCCGCCAACACTTTCAAATAAGCTTTTATGCAAACTAAAGTTTATTCCCATAAGACGTCGTTCGGTCGGATGAAAACATCTAGCCAACCATCTTGGCAGACGCATCCCAAGTAGAAAGCGCTTGGTATCTTTGCTGAGCGCGCTCAGCAAGATCGGACCGATAATTTTTTCCAACTTTCCGGACTCAATAAACGGGATATCAATTACTTTAGAAATCTTCGGCCCTAGCCTTACTCTTCTTCCGCATAGCACAAAACCTTTTTTTGCCGCTTTTAAGTGATCGTTTACCCAAAAAGGATGCGGAATTGAGTCACCGTCTAAAAATAGCAAATAATTGCCAGCTGCCTCTGCGACAGCTTTGTTGCAAATTTCTAATTTTCGGTTTCCGATATCTTCATGCCAAATATGATTGATTGAGAGGGTAGTTTTTTTTCGCCACTTCTCTACGAGAATTGCAGTGTCTTGGTTTGATCCGTCATCTGCGATAAGAATTTCTAAGGGGGGAGATTTTTGCAGACTCAGCCCGCATAGTACCAACTCAAGATAGTGGGGCTGATTATAAGTGGTAACGATTACCGATACAGAAATAGGCATATCGCAGCATTATATAGTATATTGGCTCGGAAAGAGGCTTTCAGCACCCTTTCTAAAACAAAAGCGTTACCGGAATTATCAATGCTTGGATGAAAAAAACATTGAATGCAGTGTGTATTTTTTTATATTTTGTTGAAAGTCATAATTAATATTTTTATCAACAATGGCTAGGATTCGTGATAAATCCCTACAGGCAAGTGCCGAGAATGCTTTTATTCAAGAGTACTTTGATTTTAAAAGAAATGGTTATTTTGTAGAGGTTGGAGCTAATGATCCGATTAGCTTTGGTTCCCAGTCTTGGTACTTAGAAAATGGCTTGGGTTGGCGCGGTGTGTTGATTGAACCTATTCCTGAAATGGCAGCAAGGTGCAGGAGGTACAGACCCGGCTCAAAGGTTTTCGAATGCACATGTATAGACTCGGAGGACACCGGCACAGTTTCATTGTTCATACCTAGAAACTCTAAAGAAGGAGTTGATCTTTTCTCCAGATCCGCGATTAGGAAAAATATTGATGATGGGCACTTTCGTTTTCATAAAAAGATCACTGTAAGGGCCAGAACACTGAACTCAATTTTGCTAGATGCCAATATTGAACAGATTGATTTACTCTCTATAGATGTGGAAGGGGCTGAGCTAGAGGTACTGCGAGGATTTGATTTAGAACACTATAAGCCGAAGTTGATTTTGTTAGAGGATAAACATTTACATTTGACTAAGCATAGGTATTTAAAAAAGCACGGTTATGTTTTAGTAAAACGTACAAGGCAGAATTGCTGGTATGTTCCTGTCAGTGCAAAGCGTCCTGCGCAAACTATTTTTGAAAAAATTCGTTTGATTAAAAGAATGTATGTAAGTATTTGGATAAGAAAATTGTTATTTCATATAAAGCGTTTATGAAGCATTGATTCATGGCTATTCTAGAATGTGGTGATAATACTTTTGATGAAATTTATACGGGGTTGTGAAAATTCTCTTCTGAGAAAGACAAGCCTTTAAACCGTTTCGCTCACCAATTTTGATGTGGAATAATTTTTTAAGGAGAAGCAAAATTTGGCGATACTTGGTTGTGCAGGAGGCGAGATTGAAGGATGGTTTGGTTACACACGAAGCAATATTGTGAAGTCGCTTGATGTGTGGTTTAAACGCTATCGGACTTTATAGGAAGGGGCGGCGGGAATCGAACCTGTAGTCTATCTACTTGATTTAGGGGAATATTCAAAGTTTTAAAGATAGCAAAGTATTACTTTCTGTATTACTAAGAACAGGGAAAGTATTTACCATTTATCCTCAATCGAACCGGCATCTTGGCTGGTCAGGTGAGCAGTTCATCAGGGTTGCCTTCATTTGTTACCAGTTTGCTTACTCAATACAGCTTCAGAGTGCAGCAGAAGCAATATGGGGCTGTACCTTATGCACTCGTAGGACTGAAGCAGAATAGGCGTCTTCATTAAAGCGCTCAGCATTTTTCAGTGCTACGGCGTATAGTTCTTGCCATTCCTTAACCGGGAGGTTGTCACTTAAACAATCGTTCAGATCAACTGCTTCATCCGGCACCTTCTCTAGTGCCACGTTGCGCACGTGTACCACGAGCACGAATGCTGCAATTTCTTCGTTTGTCATGTTGGTTTCTCCTTGATCACTTTGGATTATTCGCTAGCTAAGGTTAATCTGGGTCTTCATAATTTCGTATCCGTATTCGTCCGACGCTGGAGCTAACTTCAGGGGTGTTTTTGCTCTAAATCAATTGCTTGGATTACTCAATCTTTCTTCTATTATTTCTAGATCCAGCGATGCTGTTCGCTCCGTGTAATATACTTCTTTCACTGCTTCGTTTGGAATTGGACATAAGTTGATCGAATGTTCAGTTTGATCAATTTGCCCTGTACCAACGGTATTTCTCAATTCTAAGGTTAAACGCCACTCTTGCTAATACTTCCAGTAAGCCTCTTTTATTCGTAATGCTTCATGAAGAGTGTCTTCGTCTTGGAAGTAGGCCACCTGTATTCGTTATGGAAAATGTCAAAGGGCTACTGTTGACTCAGGTAGATGGTGAGCCGGTAATCGACAAAATGGTTAAAGATCTTTCCAAGCCAATCTGGGCGATTAAAAGAAACAATAATGGTTTGAAGTACCAATTACATTCGCTTTCTTGTTCAGGAGAAATTAGAGAAAGTATTGATCTAAAATCTTTTATTGTAAAAGCAGGGAAATATGGTGTACCTCAGGCCCGACAGAGAATGTTTATATTAGGGATCCGATTAGATATAGGGATCCAGCCTGATATCCTCAAGAAAAGAAAGCCGCGGCTACAAACGCAATAGGAACAAAAAATAGGGTGATTTAGTTTTTTTGGAACATTTTTTTAGAAGACATCGATTAACTTCCCTCTATTAGTTGTTTCGGTAAATTATGCACTACTTGGTCATCGCCTTAGTATGTTGTCCGCAAATTGGCGTTTTGCCAAGTTATGAAGATTTTTAACCGACGCCGACGTCATACCAGTCTTGACCGAAGGACACTAGACTAAGTTTACTACAATCTACTATCAGGACTTTCCTTGATGGCGTAACCGATGGCAGTGGAGTTCATTTAAGAAACGGATTTTACTGTCCAATTGATGGGACCCGCTTCAGACTGAATAAGATTAAAAGTAAAATCTAATTTTAAGATTAAAGAGATACACAAATGGAAATCGGATGAGATACATTCAGTAGAATGGGGTGTTGGAGCTATGATTTTGGCGCTTAGTTAGATTTAAAAAAAATGCTGGGGTACGAATATGGCAACGAATAGCAAAATAGAATGGACAGAACAAACTTGGAATCCTATTACCGGCTGTACAAAGGTTTCGTCTGGTTGTAAGCATTGTTATGCCGAAACTATGGCTAAAAGGCTTCAAGCTATGGGTGTGATGGGCTATGAAAACGGTTTTAAGCTGACTCTATTGCCCGAACGGTTGCAGCAACCAATACATAGAAAAAAACCGACGATGTATTTCGTTAATTCAATGAGTGATTTGTTTCACGAAAAGGTTCCATTTAGCTTTATAGACCGCATAATGGAAACCATACGAGCCACACCTCGGCATAGTTACCAGATTTTGACGAAGCGCGCTGAAAGGATGCGCGAATATTTCATAGAAAGAAGGGTGCCGGATAATGCATGGCTGGGTGTTTCTGTGGAAGATAAAAAGTACGGCAAGCCAAGAATCATTCATTTGCAGGCGATAAAAGCTAAAACGCGATTTTTATCAATTGAACCTTTACTTGAAGACATTGGTCGGGTACGGCTGAAAGGAATACATTGGGTAATCGTTGGCGGGGAATCTGGTTCAAGAGCGAGGCCCATGGAAGAAAAATGGGCTTTGTCGATACGTGATCAATGTCATTCAGCAGGTGTCGATTTTTTCTTTAAACAATGGGGGACATGGGGGGCCGATGGCAAGAGAAGGTCCAAAGTCGCAAATGGCAGAGAACTTCAAGGAAAGACCTGGGATATGATTCCAGTTGTTGCCGTTTAAGCGTGCTGAAGCAATAAGGTTGTTTTGTGTCTAAGAAAGATAAATATCAATGGGAAATTGGTCGTTCACTTCCTGATCTGGACGAGCATAGTCAAATTAAGCATTCACTTATAACAGACTATATTAAATGTTATATAGAGGTTTATATGAGTAAGGCGACTGTTGAGTCGCTCCCATTGACGATAGTCAATGGTTTTGCTGGTGGTGGCTGCTATAACAATATTATAACCGGCACTGAAGTGAAAGGTTCTCCTTTCCCATCATCTAGATAAAGGTATTTTTGCATTGGGTTATAAGGCTGTAGAGACTCCCGGGCAATTCAGCCTTGATTTCACTGAGAGTTTTGATTTTGGTAAGGATGCTCAGGTTCACTGTATTAATCAATTGTCAGAAGATATTCCGAAGCTGCTTTGTGAGTATGATAGCCCAGTCACTTTTTCTGAATTGACAGACCTTATTGGTAGCTTTACACCTGCATCAGAAGCTCAAATTAAGTCAGCTCTTCAAAAGTCAATGAACAGTGGGGAAATTGTAGTTCGAACTGTATCGGGTGGCTACAGGAGGAAATCTACACCAATATCACTAAAAGACAGCATAGAGTATAAGCAGCATCCGTTGGTGTTTTCGTGATTATAGGTAGTGGTTTTTTGATGAAGTTAAGTATTAGGCAGGGCCGTAAGTTTTAAAATGAATATTGCTGTAATTGAAATAAAGTTAAGTGATCTGGTAAACAAGCCGTTTGACCAGTCTGAATTTGTACTCAAATTTGTTGAAATTTTCAATCCGCTAAAGACTACACCAACCAAGCTGCTAGACGACAAGCAGCATCAGAATATTTGAGAAAACTGATAGGTATCAAGGCGCTAACAGCAGGTTAGGAGAGAAAGGCTTCTTGTCCGTATTAAGCTGACTCAGCTAATTTCAACAGATAGCTACAAGACAAAGCGGTATAACGACTAACAAAGTAAATAAATTGTATACGCATTACCAAACACAATATTTTGCATGGCAACTCACTCGCCGTCTTTCATCTGACGATCAGGACAAGCTGACTGGTGCGATTATGGACGCTCAAATTGATCTTAATCCTCACCAGGTTGATGCGGCACTATTCGCCTTCAAAAGTCCTCTAAACAAAGGGGTGTTGCTTGCCGACGAAGTTGGTTTGGGTAAGACAATTGAAGCTGGTTTAGTTATTGCTCAAAAGTGGGCTGAGTATAAACGCCGCATTTTAGTAATCGTACCAGCTAATCTTAGAAAACAGTGGCATCAGGAGATGCAGGATAAGTTTGGTATTGATGGTAGGGTTCTTGAGTCCGCAAATTATAACAAAGCCAAGAAAGAGGGAATAAGAACCCCCTTTGATGTTGGTGAAGGGCTGATTATCTGCTCTTACCAATTTGCTAAAACTAAGGCAAATGATGTGAAAATGGTACCTTGGGATTTAGCAGTGATTGACGAAGCGCATCGGTTACGTAATGTGTATAAAAAAAGTAACAAGATCGCCAAGGCAATCAAGGAAGCGTTATCAGCCGTAGATAAGATTTTACTAACTGCCACACCGTTACAGAACACATTGTTGGAACTATATGGCTTAGTCAGTGTTCTCGATAATAAAATTTTTGGTGATATAAATAGTTTCAGGATACAGTATGGGCGAGTCAACGAGACTTACTCCTTTGCTAGATTAAAGCACAGAATTGCTCCAGTGTGCAAACGTACTTTAAGGGAACAGGTGCAGGCTTATGTTTCCTATACCAAGCGTATTCCATTGGTGCAAAAATTTACTCCAAACAGCGACGAGCAGCGACTTTACAGTTTGGTATCAGATTACCTTCGTCGTCCGGAACTCAATGCTTTGCCTGCCGGGCAACGCCAACTGATTTCAATGGTAATGTGGAAGCTTTTGGCGTCGTCGTCTTTTGCTATTGCAGGTGCACTAGGGTCAATTATCACAAGGTTAGAGCGTAGCCTCGAAGATCAGGATTTGGACGATCGACAAACTATTGATGAAATTCAGGCGGACTATGAAGCCTTGAGTGAAACGTCTGAGGAATGGGAAGAGCAGCCTGCTATCTCACAACAAAAACGTGAATCTATACAGGCAGAAATTGAAGAACTTAAAGGCTTCAAGGAGTTAGCTGAAAATATTCGCCATAACAGTAAAGGCAATGCTTTATTCAAGGCATTAAAAATCGGCTTTGAGAAACTGGAAGAGCTAAATGCTAATGAGAAAGCTATTATTTTTACCGAATCCCGTAAAACCCAAGATTATTTATTGCGGCTGTTGAGTGATAGCGAATATCGAGACGGTATTGTACTGTTTAATGGAACGAATAGTGATCAGTTAGCAAAACAAATATACAAAGACTGGCTGACTCACCATCAAGACTCAGACAAAGTCACTGGTTCCCAAACAGCGGATACTCGCGCTGCTTTGGTTGAGTATTTCCGCGATTATGGGCGAATCATGATAGCCACAGAGGCTGCCGCTGAGGGAGTCAATCTACAATTTTGCTCACTAGTGATTAACTATGACTTGCCTTGGAATCCACAACGGATTGAACAGCGCATTGGTCGGTGTCACCGCTACGGGCAAAAGCACGATGTTGTCGTGCTCAACTTTATTGACCTGACTAATGAAGCAGACCGAAGAGTTTATGAGCTGTTAGAGCAAAAATTCAGACTGTTTGACGGGGTATTTGGCGCATCGGATGAAGTGCTAGGTGCTATTGAAAGTGGGGTCAACTTTGAAAAGCGCATTAAGGACATTTATCAGACCTGCCGGAAACCCAAACAAATCATCATGGCTTTTGAGCAATTACAACTCGAGTTGGCCCACAAAGTTAGTGCGCAGATGGTTAATACACAAAAGCGACTGTTTGAACATTTTGATGAAGATGTACTGCAGAAAATCAAGATAGACAGCACCGCCTCATTGGACCGCTATGAAAAAATGCTTCTAAAGCTAACTAAGGGTGAGCTTGATGATTCAATTACAGAGGTAAATGGTGGCTTTGTTCTTGGAAGCCTGCCTGTAAATGCACCAGCAGATATATCGCTAGGTGAGTATGAGTTGCCACGGCGGGAAGGAGAAACCCATATCTATCGACTAGGCCATCCTTTGGCACAATGGTTGATTCAGCAAGCAAAGGAGAGGGAGCTTTCCACTGCAAAGCTAACTTTTGACTACAGTGCGACAGACACTCAAGCGGCAGTCATCAAGAAATTACGGGGACAATCTGGTCAATTGGCTGCGCACCTGATAACCGTAGAGTCTCTTGAGCGAGCAGAAGACTATGTTGTGCTCTGCGGTCAGACAGATAAAGGTGAATTACTCCCTCAGGAGGTATTGGAAAAGATGCTAGGCTTTCCTGTTTTCTGGAGTAACAAAACTCAAGTCAACTATCTACCAGCTTTAGTTGATGAATTAGGCCATCGGAAAACCGGCATACTAAAAGAGATAAATGAGCGCAATCTTAAATATTTTGAGACAGAGGTTGAAAAGATCGATGCGTGGGCAGATGACTTAAAAGTAGGGCTTGAACAGGAAATTAAAGAGCTAGATAAAGAAATAAGAGAAATCCGCCGTACTGCTAAGGCGGCTCCAGGGCTGAATGAAAAACTGCAATGGCAGAAACAGCAGCGCGAGCTTGAGAAACTGCGTAGTAGAAAGCGTCACGAACTGTTTGATAAACAAGATGCAGTAGATAGTTCCCGTGAGGAATTGATTAGTGACCTTGAAGCCAAACTAGAGCAAAAAGTCAATGAAGAACAGCTATTTAACATATTTTGGGAAGTTGCCTGATTTTTGATAGTTTAAATAATATATAATAAATAAACTATATATTTATTTATGAGAAAATAATTAAATAATTAGTTGCCTGGTATCACCTATAGATATACTATTTATTTATCTGCTATTAAGATTTCAAACTAGATAGTTACGTTATATGTGAACCTGGGCAATTTGAAATGAGTTTTGCACGAACACAGGATAAAAGGCTGTCGGTAACCAAAATTAACCGTTTGCTGACAAAATGTCCTACTGGGGTACCGATGACCAGTGGATGGCTTAATTCACAGCATGTTTCTCCCCAATTGCTACAACGCTATAAAAATAGCGGTTGGTTGGAGCCTTTGGGTAGGGGAGCTTGGATACGGGCTGGTACAGAGGCTACTTTGGCAGGTTCCATCTATGCTCTGCAGCAACGGCAGTTGATGGTCTACCCCGCGGCACGGACGGCATTAGAACTCCAAGGGCGCGCGCATTACCTGCAAGTCGGGGCTAATCCGATTCTACAGCTAAGTGTGGAATCAAATAAAAAATTACCATTTTGGTTTAGACGCCAATCATTTGCCACAAGTCTGCGCGTACTTAATGGTAGTGCGTTATTCAGACCAGCCTTCACTAGTTTGGTTAATTGGCATACTGAAAAATTATTGCTGAAGATTAGTTCGCCTGAGCGAGCTATGCTGGAGTATTGCTTTTTATTGCCAAAATACGCGGATTTTGAGGAAGCTTGGCAATTGATGGAGGGGTTGACGACTTTGCGCGTTCAGCTTCTGCAAAGCACGCTCCAGGCTTGCAGATCGGTAAAAGCCAAGCGGCTGTTCTTAGTGTTAGCCAGTACTGTCGGCCACAAATGGTACAACGACCTAAACTTGGAGTCTGTCAATCTTGGTACAGGTAAACGTAGTATTGTTAACGGGGGCTTGCTGCATCCAGAATTTGGCATAACAGTACCCGAGAACTGGCGGGTGGGTTCTTGAGAGAAGAGCACCAAAGGCAAGTCAGCCTGCTGCTGGACATATTGCCTATCGTTGCCCAGACAGAAGTGTTTGCACTGAAAGGAGGCACGGCCATCAATTTTTTTGTTCTGGATTGCCCCAGACTTTCTGTAGATATTGACTTGCATTACTTACCACGGAATAGCCGCGAAGAAGCGCTGCAGGATATTCGGGATAATATGGAAGCCATTAAATCGGAGATTGAAAAGTTATTGCCAGATACAAAAGTGAGCATTGATCCAAAGACCGGTAATGCTCTAGTGCAGAACGAAAAGGCATTAACAAAAATTGAACCCAATCATGTGATACGCGAGACCTTGCTACCACCAGTTGGGATGCCTTTATGCCCATCATTGGAGCAAGAATTCAATAGGGGCATGAATATAGACTGCATGGCAAAAACAGAATTGTATGCAGGCAAACTATGTGCAGCTTTGCAAAGGCAACATCCACGAGATTTATTCGATACCTTGCTGTTTTTGGAAGAAGGCGAGGGACTAACAAGAGAGGTACTTGATGCTTTTCTAATTTATTTAATCAGCCAAGGCAAACCGATTCATGAAATGCTGGCTCCTAACATCCAGGATATGGGACATCTCTATAATAATCAGTTTCTGGGGATGACAAAAAAGGATGTCAGTTTGGAACGACTGCGTGAAGTGCAATCCTCTTTGCCGGTCAAAATTCTAAGTGCTATGACGGAACGAGATAAAGCGTTTCTTATTGGCTTTAAAGAAGGTGAGCCCAACTGGAATCTATCGCCATTTCCCAGTGCTAAGGAATTACCGGCAGTTCGATGGAAGCAACTTAACTTGGGCAGGATGAATAAGGACAAACGCGCACAAGCGATACAAAAGCTGGTAGAAGTGCTTAACAATAATCCATATTAAGAGGTTGATAGACGAGGAGTGACTATGTCGAGCCAAAACGAAAAACTGCAACCACAAACTAAGCTTGCTGAAGAAATTATCAATGAACTGGTCGGGAAAAACCTTATTAGTGAAACCAGGCGTAAACATCTACAGCAAAAAATAGTTGCTGGCAACCTGAAACCGGAAGACTGGTCTTTGCTTGTTGATATTGCGGCAGAACAAAATAACCACCAAATAAAGAAGTAGGCCATGACTGACAGAATAAAACGTCTGGCCATTCATAACTTTCGCGGCGCCACTCAGCCTTTGGATTTATCGTTTGATGTCAGCAAACCTTTGGTACTGATATTTGGTGAAAATGGTACTGGGAAATCTACCATTGTTGATGCTATGGAATGTGCAGGGAATGGTTCCACAGCTTTTCTGGATGACTGGAAACTAGGTAAAGGTAGGCGTAAAGAAGCCTTTATCCCAGCTATTGGGAAGTCATTAACCGATGTAAAAATAGACTTGGTATTTGGAGTCCAAACTTATAGTGCTACCCTCAACACCAAAGGTTTAAAACTTTGCAACTCGCCTGACAGGCCCAGTACAAAAGTGCTGCGCAGAAAATTGTTACAGGCGTTCATCGATGCGGACCCTGCACAACGGTACAAAGAAGTAGCTAGCTTTCTTGATATCCCCCAAATAGAAACCTCTGAGACCTCTCTGCGTCAAGCTTACAAAGAGGCAAGAGAAAAGTACGAGTCTGCAGCTAAAGCCAACACTCAGGCGTTGGAATCTCTACAAGGTTTATGGGAAGCTGAAGGTAATCCCGGGTTGGGTGAGAATTTGGATGCTGAAGCTTGGGCGAGAAGTCAGGCAAACATATCACTTGATGTGCTGAAAATAGAGTTGAAAAAACTGAAAGCTGAAGTTGAGGGGGTAGAAAATCTTGCTTCTAGCGTTCAAAGCTATGAGCAGGCAAATACTCAGCTTTCCCGAGCTCAAGAAAGCTTAAATAAAGCAGAGAAACATTTAGCTGAACTTGAGTTCCATGAAGCCCAGAGTAATGCACAACTAGTGATTTTGTTACAGGATGCTAAAGCCTATTTGACCGAAACCCCGGATACTTTATGCCCTGTCTGTGAGCAAACAGAAATAGAGCCAGCTAAACTGATACAGAGAATTGATCAGCGTATTGCAGGTATGGACAACATCAAGCGAGCAAGTGACATGAAGTTAAAAGCTGAAAGAAATCTGCAAGACAAGAAGACCCTGCTGAAACGAGCCGAGGACGTGCTGTTTGAAAATGCTGAAGCAGCGCAATCACACTTTGCCCAGGATTTTCCACAACTGGAATCTATTAAAAATTTCGAGGAAGACAGGCGAGAGCAGGCGATACAGGTCGGATTAGCTTTGCACAATGAGCTGATTACGAGTTTACCCAAGTTACAAACAGAATTGGATACCACTCAAAAGCAGAGCAATACCCTAACCACCATCAAGCAACTGGTTCGAACTTTGGATGAAAAGGCCATTGAAGCTAAGCAGACAGAAGTGCTACAAAACCGACTGGAACAGGCTGTTGAAGTATTCGAGGTTAAACGCAAGGCTTATGTCGAAACTATCTTGCTTGAAATTGCCAAAGAAGTAGATGCACTCTATCAAAAAATTCACCCGAAGGAGAAAATCGGCCAACTGAAACTAAAACTGGATGAACGTCAACGTGGTTCGTTAATCTATGGCGTCGCGTTTGGCGAGTTGCAGGATATTCAGCCTCAGCCCTATTACAGTGAATCCCATCTCGACTCACTCGGGCTATGTATCTTTTTAGCGCTGGCTAAGCGAAACAACGCGGTCCGAACAGTTGTGGTATTAGATGATGTTTTGGGCTCCGTCGACCAGCAACACCTGAAACGCACATTGGATATGCTGCTTGCAGAAGCGGGTAGTTTTTCCCAGCTGTTTATCACTACACATTACCGGCCATTACGGGATCAATTCCGCTTTGCACGAAGTCCATCAACTCCTGTTCAATTATTAGAATTAAAACCATGGAATTTTGATCAGGGCATCAGAACAGGGAAAACACACGGTTATGCCCAAGAACTGCGACAGCAACTGAACGAAGATGACTTTCATCGAGATGTCATTGCATCTAAAACGGGACACCTATTCGAAAGCCTGCTTGAGTTTATCAGCCGCACTTACCGTTGCAAGGTTCCACACTTAATTGAGCCACGTTTTACTCTTGATGAATTGGCCTGTGCACCTAATAAGGCATTAAAAAAAGTGCTCAAAATAGTAAGAAATGAGAATGGAGTTTCAGAAATTGAACTGGCTCCAATTTACAACAAGCTCAGTGAGGCTATAAATGTGCGCAATTTGGTAGGTTGTCATTTTAATCAACGGGCGGGAGAACTGGCTGACCAGAATGTTCGAGAAATGGCTGATCTAGCACTTGAACTTGCAGATACTCTGATTTGCCAACACTGCGGTAGTCTGCCCACTAGCGAAAAATCGGGTAGCTACTGGGAATGCAGTTGCAAGAAAACACAAATGCACCCCATGCATCAACCCAAGTAATTCAAAGTATTTAAGCTTATATGACTAAACAAAAAACCAAACTTGAACTCACATGGATTGGCAAAGACAAACGCCCTAAGCTGGAGCCGCGTATTTTGCTGGAAGAACCAGATAAGTCATACCATGCCAAGTATCGGGTAACCGATAACGACATTTTCGATAACAAACTGATTTTTGGTGACAACTTGTTAGCGTTAAAGGCACTAGAGCAGGAATTTGCTGGCAAGGTAAAGTGCATTTATATTGATCCCCCATATAACACTGGAAATGCTTTTGAGTATTACGATGATGGTTTAGAGCATTCAACATGGTTGTCTCTAATGAGAGACCGATTAGCAACACTTCGATCCTTGCTTAGTATTGACGGGTTTATTTGCTGTCACATAGACGATTCGGAAGGGCATTACCTTAAAGTTCTAATGGATGAGATTTTCGGGAGGGAAAATTACTTAAGTACGATGTATGTTCGAGTCAGGTATGCAGACAAAACGTTAAAACAGGATATGAGTTTTCACAAACAAATCGAACAAGTTCATATATATCGAAAAGCATGGGGAAGTCAACCAAACTTGAATGTGAAAAAAAAGAGTTTTGAAAAGTTTTGTTTTTATGTAAAAGAAAAAAAAGACGGCAAGGAATTGAAGTTTGGTGGAAAAACCGTTGTTGTCTTCAATAAAGGAACTTATTCGATTGAAAAAATGGAAGGCTCTAAGGATGGCCTTAAAGAAATATGGGCTACTGGCTCTATTCTAGATGGTAATTCATCAGGTCGTTTTTTTAGAGATTATCTTAGTGGTAGATACGAAAAGGACGGTCTAGGTGTTCTGTACAAAGTATATGGAATAGGAGATGACAAATTTGACTATAGATATTTCACTGGCCCTAAGCGAGAAGGAGCAACTAAAGGAAAATATTATCAGGGCGTACCTGTTAAACAGCTAGAAGAAAGAGTTACAACCCAAACGAGCCCTATAGAAAATTTTCATGACCTCGCAAGTAGTTTCGGGAATTGTCGCCTTGAAGGCAGAGTAGAGTTTCGAAGCGGAAAAAAACCGGAAAAGCTTATCGAAATAATACTAAAGCACTTTTCAAATAAAGGAGATATAGTGCTTGACTCCTTTGCAGGTTCTGGTACCACTGGTGCAGTAGCCCAGAAAGTAGGCCGCCGCTGGATTATGGTAGAACTAGGCGAGCACTGTCATACTCATATTATTCCCCGTCTGCAAAAAGTGATTGATGGTGAAGATCAAGGCGGTATTTCCAAACCTGTAAACTGGCAGGGTGGTGGTGGTTTTCGATATTACAAGGTTGCACCTTCACTACTGGCGCAGGACCGCTGGGGCCGCTGGGTAGTGAATAAAGACTACAACCCGGAAATGCTGGCGGAAGCTATTTGCAAGCTGCAGGGTTTTACCTATGAGCCTTCAGATTCAGTGTTCTGGCAGCAGGGATATTCTACCGAGAGTGATTTTATTTATGTCACAACACAAAATCTTTCGTTAGAGCAGCTGCAGGTATTGTCTGACGAAGTGGGCAAAGACAGAACGCTTTTAGTATGTTGCAGTGCATTCCGCTGCAAGGTCAACCGCTTTGAAAATTTAACTCTGAAGAAAATTCCCAAGATGGTTCTCAATCGCTATGAGTGGGGTCATGACGACTACAGCCTGAATGTAGCGAATCTACCCCAACTTGAGACTGAGCAAAAACCAGAACAGGTAGAGTTGTTTGATGAGAAGAGTCGGTAACATGGACCTCAGGATTATTAATTACATTACTAGTCGACTGAGTCTCCGCGCTCCTCAGAAAGAGTCACTTCGCTCCCTGGCTGTTGCACTGGATATTGCGCCTGCTATGTTGGGAAAACAACGAGACCTGGATTCACTATTGAAAATGTTGTCTGCTGAATTCCCAATACTCACCGATTTTGAACGGGAGTTCCCATCCCTATGCTTTGCATTGGCTACCGGTGTGGGTAAAACGCGCTTGATGGGGGCATTTGTCAGCTATTTACATTTAGCACATGACATCAAGAACTTTTTTGTGCTTGCCCCCAACCTTACTATTTACGATAAGCTAATTACCGACTTTACTCCCAATACTGCGAAATACGTATTTAAAGGTATTGCAGAGTTTACTACCTATCCGCCACCAATTGTCACCGGTGATAACTATGAGTCGACAGGGACTAGCGATATCCTTTCGCCCGTTTCCATTAACATTTTTAATATTTCCAAAATCAATTCTGAAGTACGTGGCGGAAAGGCGCCGCGTATTAAACGCTTGCGTGAAACTATAGGTGACAGTTATTTTAATTACCTGGCCAGTCTTCCGGATTTGGTGATGTTAATGGATGAGTCCCATCGTTACCGCGCTAGTGCAGGAGTACGCTCACTTAATGAACTGAATCCATTGTTGGGTCTCGAACTAACGGCAACGCCCTTCACTGAAAGCAACCGCGGGCCAGTGTCATTTAAGAATGTGATAGTAGATTACCCATTGGCGCAAGCTATGGACGATGGCTTCGTAAAAGAACCTGCTGTTGTTACTCAGCGAAATTTTAATGTCTCTCAGTACAATGCTGAACAGTTAGAGCGCATCAAGCTGGAAGACGGTATCAGGCTACACGAAAGTACTAAGGTGGAGCTGCTCACATATGCTAAACAGCACGGGGTAACACTAGTTAAACCCTTTATGCTGGTGATCGCCCGTGATACGACACACGCAGCGCAATTACTGGATTTACTTGAAAATCAATTATTTGATGGTCGCTATAAAGGAAAGGTTATTCAGGTAGACAGTAGTCGCAGTGGGTCTGCAGAAGAGGAAATGGTTACCCGTTTGTTAGAAGTAGAAAGTTTCAATGAACCAACGGAAGTTGTCATTCATGTGAATATGCTCAAGGAAGGCTGGGACGTCACTAACCTATATACTATTGTGCCATTACGAGCCGCCAATGCTCGTACTTTAATCGAACAGTCCATCGGCCGGGGTTTGCGCCTGCCATATGGTAAACGAACTGATGTTGATGCAGTTGATCAACTCAGTATTATCGCTCACGACCGCTTTCAAGAAATCGTTGATGAGGCCAATAATCCTGAAAATCCATTGCGCATAAAGCAGATTATTTTGGATTCAGATGAAAAGGACACACCCAAGGAAAGTGTTGCCATTAAGCCTAACCTAGAGACGATATTGACCAGCGCCGACGCGGCATCAAGCAAAAAGCTCGAGTATCCGGGCAAAGCTGAAACATTGATCTTTGGAACGGATCGCGAACGCCAAGTTGCCGATGCCGCATGGCAAGTAATCAAGGGTTTTCAGCATAATCCGGTTGAAGTGCCAACTTCCAAAGAGCTTTTATCGACGAAAATACAAAAAGCGATTGTGCAACGAGTCTCCGAGCACCTTACCGGTGATCAACTAGCCCTGTTGAAAGAAGAAAAAGCTGATTTAGCAGCTGTTGTAACTAAGGCAACGCAATTGATGGTTGAGCAGACTATTGATATTCCGCGTATTGTAATGGTGCCTAAAGGCGAAGTCAGTTATGGCTATCATCCATTCACATTGGATCTGGGGAACCTGAATCTACAGCCATCAGACCGGGAACTGATTTCCCAAAGCCTGCAAACCAATCAACAGATTTCAATATCGGCGCAGCCTCAAAAGAAGTATCAGCGGCTTGAGGACTATATTGTTGAGCATTTGGTAGACAAGGACGATATCTCCTACGACGAACACGCTGACTTGATTTACAATCTAGCTGGTCAGGCAGTTGCCTATTTCAGCGATGTTAAAGAATACTCTGAAGGCGAGTTGCATAATATTTTCTTTGGCTACGGTAAATTAATTGCCGATAACATTCACGTGCAAATGGCTGAACATTTCTGGGAAACAGCTAGTGGCTATGAAGTAACGGTTAGAGCAGGCTTTACTCCATTAAAAGAAGTGGTCTATACCAAGGCAACCAATCAACCAGTGCAGAACTACCGCGAGACATTAGAAGAGGTAGGAAAGATCAAACAGATGTTATTTGGTGGCTTTGAAAAGTGTCTTTATCCGTTGCAAAAATTTGACACCGATACAGAGCGCCGCTTTTCAATAATACTGGAACGTGACGCGTTAAAATGGTTTAAACCTGTCAATGGTCAGTTTCAGATTGTGTATAAGTTGGGTGTTGAGCATAAAGAGTATGTCCCTGACTTCGTTGCAGAGCTAGATGATTGTGTGTTGATGGTAGAAACCAAGGCTCGTGCAGATATAGAAGATGCAGCGGTGCTAGCTAAAGCAGAATCTGCAAAAGAATGGTGTAGCAACGCAAGTAAATACCTCCAAACCCAAGGCGAAAAACCTTGGCACTATCTGTTAATCCCTCATGATGAAGTTTTGGAAAACAGATCGTTGAAGGATTTTCTGAGTAACACTTACTCGGTGTAACACGGGTTAAGATAGAGCAATGTTGGCCACTGTTTTCAGTTTATGTTACCGAACTAGGAGATGGCAAAAGAGAGATTAGATGGTGTGTTTTTTATTCTAATGGTATGTAGCAGATTAAAAGAAAGGAACTCAGGTTATGGTTAAGAAAATATCATTGTCTCAAGTTCAGAGTCAAAATCGCCAAATTCAGAATAAGCAAAAGCAGGCTATAAATAAATACAATCGAGAAGTTCGACATTGGAACGGTGTCCTACGCACTGTGCAGGCCTGATGGTCAGGACCTTGTCCTTGCGCATGGTTTTCAGCACGACATTCACAGTGGAGAGCAGGTTTTGCGCATAAGCTACTTTCATGTCTTCACTGTGCACCAGTGTACTCAGATACTCTGCATAGCGCTGGATAACGTCCCGGTTGATCTTTATGGCATCGTTGATGCCTTCCTGTTTCAGGAAACTAGCAAACTGATTTCAGCGTTCCTCATGCGTGGCTCGGGTGCTGAAATGACCCTCGCCATACCGGTTCGCCAGGGCATTCCTGCCGGTCCAGGCCAGCTTCTTGCCGTAGCCGTAATTCCGGTTGCCGCCAACTTTGCCCATATATCCCCCTGATTCTGGTAAGTGTTAAACCGGGTTGAGCGCCGGTCGCGCCTTGCTGGTTCGCCCAGCCTGCGACTGTCCGTTGGGGACAGTATGGACAATGACAAGCCCCTGATGCCTGGCACGCCTGAACAGGTAAGTCTCTGCGGGTTGCGTGCTGTACCCTTCAATGCCTTTCGGATGAAGGGCCGCACCGGAGCGTTGGTCGGCTTTTGTATCGGCGGTCATGTTGCCAATATCTTGATTTGACGAGCGGTAGCGTGGCTACTGCGTACCCGTCTCTGTGTAAAGATTTCACAGAGACGGGTTGCGTTCGGCTCGCCGTTTATTTTCACGGGTGATACACCTCCTTTTGGTTACAGCTAAACGTTGATTAGATGGTGCTCGCAGGATTGCAATAATCCCGGAAGTGCCATTTGCCACAAGCCCCACCGGGACCTGTGTGCCTTTACTGGAATACCAGTAAAGGACTTGTTGCGACTAGGTCATGCAGTCGCCACAGATCATTAAAGCTAGTACAGCACAGTCATAAATCAGGGGTCTATAGAAACCCGTCACAAGAACTGTCGCGGTTTTTACCGATTTTCCGTAAAGCGCTAACGTAATCAGTGCGTCTCGGGGGCAAAACGATTAAAGAATATACGAAAAACCGAAACAACGCGTGTATCGATTTTCTATTGTTTCTCTATTTTTTCTGCATAACATAGGAGCGCCATGTAGAAAAAAAGAGGTATGAATGAGTTTCAGGATTTTGAGGCTAAAGGACGTCCAACGTATAACAGGACTATCACGCTCAACCATTTACGCGGAGATTGCCAGGGGCAATTTCTCGAAACAGATTAAACTGACCGGGGCCCGCTCGCTCGGCTGGCATGAAAGCGCAGTCATTCAGTGGATTGAGTCCAGACAACAAGCATGAGGCTAAGAGCGGGGTTAGTTGACGGCCCTCAATTGTTTTGTACCTGAAAGGCTTAGGTTGCCATCTGCAGCAGCTTCTATATGGTCGCAGACCACCAACACATCATGACTTTTCTTCGCTCCAGATATTCAGCATGGTTATATGCACCCCTGACATCATTTTTATCTGTATGGGCTAATGCCGACTCGATAATGTCAGGGTTAAAGCCTTGCTCATTTAGTGTAGTGCTGGTCAGAGCCCTTAGACCGTGTGCTACCAACAAGCCGCCATACCCCATTCGTTTAAGCGCCATGTTGGCTGTTGCTGGATGAGTGTGGGCTCTAGGATTCCTGTCCGCTGGAAACACATATTCCCTGTTTGCGCTAATTGGCCTCATTACTTTGAGCAGAGCCAGCATTTGCGGCGAGAGGGGAACTTTATGAGGGTGTTTCTTTTTCATGCGCATGGCAGGAATAGCCCAAAATCTTTTCTCCAAATCTATCTCTTCCCATCTTGTTCCAGCTGCTTCGCCTGGTCGGGTCATTGTGTGCAGCTGCCACTCAATCAGGCATCGAGTAGTCTTTTTGATGCTGGCATCAGCAATGGTGCGCATTAATTCAGGCAGCTGCTCTGGGGCTAGGGTAGGCATGTGGTTTTTTTTCGGTGAAGCAAACGCTTTACTGACTCCTGAGAGATAGTTTGCAGCTACCAAGTCGGTGTTCACGGCGTAGACCATGATCTCGTTCAACCTCTGGGTTAGGCGTTTAACAGTTTCTAGGGAGCCTTCTGCCGCTATCGGGTCTAGTACTTCAATGACATGCTTTGCTCTGATTTTATGGATAGGCAGTTTGCCGAGTGTGAGAAAATATGAAGTTCTAATGATCTATAGATATCCTCTGCATGTGATTTGGATACTCGGCTGCTTTATGAAGCCTCTTCTTTTCAAGCTTATATTCAATCGGATCAATGTCATCCGCAAGCAGCTTTAAGTATTCATTACGTTTGGAACGTGCCTTGGCGAGAGTAATAACTGGGTATTCGCCAAGGGTGTCAGCAACACGCTTTTTGGTGTATGGCCTGTAATAGTTGAAGACTCAAACTTTATAGCCGCTAGGCTTGATTTTGAGATATAAGCCTTTCCCGTCTGCTAGGCTATAAGTTTTGTCTTTGGGTTTGGCATGTTTGATCTCTGTTTCACTGAGAGGTTTGGTTATCCGTGGCATTTTAGTAATACGCTCCTCAGGAAATATGTATCGTATTACTAAGAGTATTACTAAAGCTGCTGGATTTTACAACATAACTTTATACACTATAAGACAATGAAGCACCTTAATAGATTAGTTTATAAAGAATATTTAGACGCTATCGGACTTTATAGGAAGTCCAGTGGTGGTGGAGGCGGCGGGAATCGAACCCGCGTCCGCAAATCCTCTGCTTTTGGTACTACATGCTTAGTTTAGTCTAATTATTTTACCAGTAACTTCCGACTAAACGGGAGTTGCTACTGGCGATTCCGCTACCTGTCACCAAGCTTTAACAGCAAAGACGCGGAATATCTCGCTGCGATCTTGTGTGTATGACCCTTATTGAATGGGCACAAGCACCGCATTCATAAGAGGCATGGTCGGTTGTTTAGGCCGCCAGTGCGTAGTTGTCTTCGTTGGCAACTATAGTTTTTCAGACCAGTTTTACGAGTTTCCCTGACGGCTCGGCATGCACCTCCAGTTTTGCAATTTCCGTCGAAACCAAAATCGCCCCCATGGAATAATTAGTTAATTATACCTTCATCGGAGTAATTCGGCTATGATAGCAGTTTCTAAAATGCAGATTCTGACCGGTTTCCAAGTTCACTCTGAAACGGCTTGTAATAGGCTGAATCAACGGTTATATGCTGTTGATGCATCCATTTCGATCCTGCGTAACCATGCATTGTATTTTCTGGAAAATAAGAATGCTTTGACAGCCGATGATTTAGCGTGTCTGCAAGATCTTTTGGGTGGGTGTATTCCGTCTCCTACGATAACAGGTGAACGATTTTGGGTTATACCTCGTTCAGGAACTATTTCAGCGTGGTCGAGTAAAGCAACCGATATTCTTCAATTAGCGGGGTTTTCTGCCGTCGGACGGATTGAACATGGTCGTTTGTATGTATTGACAGGCACTGCATCGAATGCGAGTCAGCGTTCCCAAGTTGCGGATATTTTGCATGACAAGATGACCGAACGTATTGCGAGATTCAAAGCGGAGATAAATGATCTGTTTAACCATGCGTCGTCACGACCTTTACAAATAATTTCGCCGGATAGCGAACCTGCCACACTGTCGAATGAAAGCAGGCGTTTAGGCTTGAATTTATCCTCGGATGAGATTGTTTATCTGTCAAAGTTCTATCAACAGTTGCAGCGTACACCGACGGATGCTGAGTTGGTTATGTTTGCTCAAGCCAACTCGGAGCATTGCAGACATAAGATTTTCAATGCGGTATGGGAAGTAAATGGTAAAACCTATCCGCGTAGCTTGTTTGCAATGATTCGTAACACTTATGAATGTTGTCCCGAGAGAGTACTGCTTGCCTACCATGATAATTCCGCAGTGATGCAAGGAGCAGAATATGGCATGCGTTGGCAATGTAACCCTGTGACACGTGAATATGAGTATGTTAAAGAAGCTATGCCGATATTGATGAAAGTGGAAACTCATAATCACCCGACTGCAATTTCTCCTTTCCCGGGCGCAGCAACCGGATCGGGCGGCGAAATTCGGGATGAAGCGGCAACCGGCTGTGGCGGCAGACCAAAAGGGGGATTATGTGGTTATACCGTTTCCCATCTACATATTCCCAATTTCACTCATGAATGGGAAATTGACAGCGAATATCCGACACAATTAGCTTCACCGCTGCAGATAATGCTAGAAGCGCCGCTGGGAACAGCAGCATTTAACAATGAATTCGGTCGCCCATGCTTGAGCGGTTATTTCCGCACTTTTGAACAACAAAATGATCATAGTCATTACGGATATCACAAACCGATTATGATTGCCGGCGGTTTCGGCAATTTACGCCCCCAGCATATTCAAAAGCAAGCTTTCTTTGCCGGCACGCCGATTGTAGTACTAGGTAACCCCGCAATGTTGATTGGTTTAGGCGGTGGAGCGGCATCTTCGCAAAGCAGCGGCAGCAGTGACGCTGATTTGGATTTTGCTTCGGTGCAACGCGATAACGCGGAAATGCAGAGGCGCTGTCAGGAAGTGATTGAGCAATGCATGGCATTAGGCGAGGACAATCCGATTTTATCGATTCATGATGTCGGGGCCGGAGGTCTGTCTAATGCAGTTCCGGAATTACTGCACGGCGCAAAGCTCGGAGGGAGGATTCAATTACGTGATATTCCCAACGCTGATAGTGGGATGTCGCCAATGGAAATTTGGTGCAATGAAGCACAAGAGCGTTACGTGATTGCATTGGACCCGCAAGCTTTATCCGTGTTTGAATCAATTTGTCGCCGCGAACGCTGCCCGATGGCAATTATTGGTCATGCTCAAACACAGCGACAATTGCTGTTGGAAGATTATAACGTGTCTCAAACACCGCCAATTGATATGCCGATGAATATATTATTGGACCAACCGCCGCGTTTGCAAAAGAGCATCCGATTGACTGAAAGGAATAATCAATATTCATCCGTTCCGGATGTTGACTTGGCGTCCGCTGCAAAACAAGTGCTGAGGCTTCCCGCGGTCGCCGCTAAAAATTTTCTTATTACGATCGGCGATCGGACTGTGGGAGGGCTTACAGTGCGCGATCAAATGGTCGGGCCTTGGCAAATACCGGTTGCTGATTGTGCCGTATGCGCGACTGATTTCATTCACTATACCGGCGAAGCGATGGCGATAGGCGAGCGCACTCCGCTTGGAATAATCAATGCCAAAGCGTCGGCACGGATTGCCGTTTCTGAGGCGATCACTAATATTTTGTCGGCAGGTATTCAGCGACTACCAGATATTTGCTTGTCAGCAAATTGGATGGCAGCATGTGGCGACCCAAACGAAGATGCGGCTTTATTTGAAGCAGTGCGCGAGGTGGGAGAAGAGTTGTGTCCGGCATTAGGGATCGCGATTCCGGTCGGCAAGGATTCATTGTCAATGAGTGTGCGCGGGCAAAACAAAAAAGACAGTTTTTCTGTTATTTCGCCGTTATCTTTAATCGTATCCGCGTTTGCTCCGGTAATGGATGTCCGTTTCTGCTTAACGCCGCAGTTACAGCCGAAGAAAGACAGTTGCTTGTTGTTGTTTGATTTTTCCGCAGGCAAATATCGTCTTGGCGGTTCGGCTTTACTACAAACAATGCCGACGAAAAAGTATTTGCATTTGCCGTGCCCCGATCTTGATAGGCCTGAATACCTGATTTCTTTTTCTAAATTAATTAATTGGTTACATGTCAATGGAAAAGTGCTTTCTTATCATGATCGTTCTGATGGCGGCTTATTTACAACATTGTGTGAAATGATGTTTGCCGGGAATTGCGGTATCCGTTTATCTGCCGATACACTCGGGAATCATTTGCTTGGCGGATTATTTGCGGAAGAAGTGGGCGTAGTGATACAGGTCGAAAAAAGTGCGGTGGTTGAAGTTGAACGACAGGCAAACCGATTGGGTCTGACGGACTGCTGTCGCAAAATTGCAATAGTGCAAACGGCGCCTAAATTAACAATTTATCAAGGTGAAGATCATGTATATGAGTGGGATATGGAAACACTCAAAAGAGATTGGTGGCAGACAAGTTATCAGATGCAGATGCTGCGCGACAATCCGGCGTGCGCCGAGGAAGAGTTTGCATCGGTCCGATGTAATAAATTGCATTTATTCGCCGAATTAAGCTTTGATTTGAGCGCGTTAAAACCGTCGGCGATGCTGAAAACGCACCCGAAAGTTGCCGTTTTGCGTGAGCAAGGTGTGAACGGACATTTAGAAATGGCAGCGGCATTTTATCATGCCGGGTTTAATGCGGTTGATGTGCATATGAGTGATTTATTGAGCGGGCAAGCATCATTGGAATCATTTCAAGTACTTGCCGCTTGTGGTGGGTTTTCGTATGGCGATGTATTAGGAGCGGGACGTGGTTGGGCGGCATCCGTATTGTTTAATAAAAAATTACGCGAGCAATTCATTAATTTTTTTAACCGCGACGATACCTTATCCTTAGGTATTTGTAACGGTTGTCAAATGTTGTCACAATTGAAAGAAATTATTCCAGGCGCAACACATTTCCCAAAATTCGAACGTAATCGTTCGGACCAATTTGAAGCAAGGCTGTGTATGGTTGAAGTAGTGCCTTCGCCGACGCTTTTACTAAAGGATATGATCGGGTCGCGTTTACCCGTTGTGGTTGCACATGCTGAAGGGCGAGCGGTTTGCCAAGAGATGAATATTGAACAATATGTCGGCGTACGTTACATTGATGGCACCGGGCAGGTAACGGAGCAGTATCCGGCAAATCCGAATGGTAGCCTGAGCGGCATTACCGGTGTTTGCAGTGAGGATGGGCGTGTGCTGATTATGATGCCACACCCGGAACGTTTATTCCGCAGTATCCAATATTCATGGCGCGATGACAGATGGGGGGAGTCAGGGCCGTGGCTCAAGCTGTTCTGCAATGCGTATGACTGGGTCTCGGGAAGCTAATTTTCCTGTAAATCCTTAAGAGCTATCTAGGGTTGGTCGCTTTATTTTCTTCTTGGTCAATTTTAATTATCTGCCTAAGTCCGGCAATAAACTATCTAGCGCCGAATCCAATTGTTCCTTGATTTTCTTCGAAATTTTGTGCAATGTACGCGTTGTGCCTTGAATATATTTTTTGTCAAGAAGATTGAGTAAATCGGGATGCATCGCACTTAGATCAGGCCGGATTGACGGATCGTTCCAAGGCCCCGATATGCGAATCGGAATGGCGAATTTACCGTCTGTCGGCATAGTTGAGCGGTCAGGTGAGAGAGAAGCCAGCTGGGCTCGTATTTGATAATCGATTGTGCGCGAAGGTATGTCAACTATACCGCTACCTGGTATTTTCATTATCGAGCTAGTAAGGATGAAGTCATCATTTTTTAAAATACCTTTGCTTGCTTTCCAGCTCGCTTTTATTCCGGTGTATTCGGTTTGTTCAGCCGGGTCTTTCTCTACCATCAAGGCTTTTAAGATACCGTGCAATTTGTTTGGGATGTTAATACCGCGGATGCTACCGTGTTTTGCGGTAAATCGACCGTTGCTTTCAAGCGAACTTGCAAATTCAGCCTGACTGGTTCCGCGCATTGTCATTTTGCCGTTCATTTTGAGTGTACCCTCGAGTCTGGATAATCCGCTTAGACCGGATAACAGACCTGGCATTTCAATATCGGAGAGGTTTACTTCGGCTATGATCACATAAGGTTCGGTTCGCGCATCAAGCTTCGCATTAATTGAACCGTTGCCGCCATACAGTTTCAGTTGATCGGTTTTCATTGAAATATCACCGTTGTTTGCCTGTAGCTGTAAAGTGACTTGGTCAAGCTTTAACCCGTATAAATCAGCTTGCACCATGCTCAACGACAATTCTGCTCCGTATTTCCGCAAGGGTGAGAGATCAATAGGGGTATTATCCCAGCCTTGTTTTTGTTTCGAAGCTTGAGCAGAAGAAGAATCCGTTTTAGGCCCTAATATTTTTTCTAAATTGAAATTAGTGGTGAGTAACTTGCCTTTCAGTTGATTTTGTGTGCCTATCCCGAGCAAGTTCAATTCTCCGGTAAGAGTTTGCTCACCTTGTATAACTTTAAGCTGTGTCAGTCGAACACCATCATCCGCATAATGGATTTCGGATTGTGCGGAAATTTTTTCGGTAAAAGCGGGTAATGTTATATCTAACCAAGCAAAGATATTCTCCGGAGAATTTATTTGTACGTTCGCTTGCCCGTCCAACATAAGCGACGGTTCGAGTTCAAGCGTACCGTCGAATTCGGCTTCCGCTCCGGGTATACGCACCTTGCTATTCGTATTAATGCGGCTGTTAATTCCGTTTTCCGAAGACAACTCAATATTTAATCTGACTGGTTCATTATTTGTGCGCAAGCTGCCGTTTGAGGAAAATGCGAAAATATTGTCGACTATTTGAATATCACCGGAAATATCTATATCGTTCATAGGTATCCTCGGCACGTCGGCATAGTTGAAGTAGTCCGCTAATTTTTGTACGGATGTCATACGTATCCGATATTGACCATCCGCTTGCAATTGCGGTTCAAACCCGGCTTTACCGGTGTAAGACAATTCCGCTTCTTCATTGCGCAGATTGATTTTTGCCTGAAATAAATTTGTTTCTTCAGCTTCGAAACTGGAAGCTACTTTGATAGTACGGCCACGGTAGCCGATTTGCGCATCTAGCATGATCGAATCTTGTTGTGATGCTAATTTTTTTAGATGGCCGCGCAAATGAATTGACTCTAGTTGTGCAACATGCGCGGAAAACGTGCTATACATACCGTCAGGAATGAATTTTGCCAAAAATTTACGGACGTCATGGCTAATATAAGGGATTTCCAAATTAGCGGTGAGGTCGCTTTGAGTCTTTGCCCAACTCTTTCCGAGCGTTATATTGCCGCCGATCTTTGCTTGAGCTTTATTCGGGATATCCAAATTAAAATCAATTTCGCTGGCTTCGGCATTCACTAATGCTTTAGGATGAGAAACTCTCGCTTCAAGGTGCGCATGATTTCCGTCAATTATAAATCCGCTGCTGATTTGCAGTGGAGATTCAAAGTCAAGCCGCGGAATTTCAAATTCAAAATCGGTAATTTTTCTATGCACTCCTCGCTGTTGGTCATTAATGATTATTTGCGTGCGACGGATTGCAATATTTTGAGCAAGAAGGCCCTGGAAGCTACTTGACTGTCGGCTTCTATCCGTGGAATTGCTTTCAGTTTGACTGTCTGCAAACTCCCAGTTATTTTGTCCCGATTGCGAGGTTTCCAATACGATTTGGGCATCCGATACGGTTAACTTTGCAATTTCCGCTTTAGATTGCAGTAACGACCACAATGCCAAGTGTAATTCGACCGACCCGAGTCTAAGCATAATAGGTTCCTTTGCCCAATCGGCATTGGCCAGCTGTACATCTTCCGCACGTATCCGAACTTGCGGAATCAATTGCCAATGAAAATTGCTGTTAATACGTAGCTCTCTTCCGATAGCGGATTGAGTCTGATTGTTCAAAAATGATTTAGCGGTGGTTTGTGGAACGAGAAATGGCAGCCCGACCATTATAAGTGTGATTAGCAGTGCGAATAATCCGACACCAAATAAGATTTTATTTCTCATAGCGACACTTGTGCGATGCTTGGCAAGTTATCTGCTCAAAGTAGTATTAGGATAAAATATATATGAAAGCTCGCATTTGAAACTTTTACCGTACGCTTCTTGATACAGTTTGTGCAGTATTAAACTGCTTGACTATAGCGCATTTTACTAATGCAAGCAATTTATGAAGGCATTAAACGATCACAAAAAACTAATGCATGCGGCAGCCTATGCTTCGGTGCCTGTTACAACATTTCTGATTGCCGTCAAAACGGTTGCCTTTATGATTACCGGGTCAATCACAATTCTTTCCAGCCTAGTTGATTCTTTTCTCGCGGTCTTGCCTCAATGATCAATCTTTTTCGCTATGGGCATGGTAAAGCGGAAGCAATTGCCGGACCAGTGCAAGCTTTACTCATTATTGGTTCGTCTGTTTTTTAGTCGTTGCGGCAACGAACCGATGAATGGATATACAACCGATTGAACACGGTTCAGTCGGTATTATCGTTATATTTGGTCCGGTTTCGGAAATATGTCGTGAAGAAAACCGGCTCGATAACAACTGCGACAGATTCATTGCATCGAATCGCCTATGCGGTATTTTCCAACGCCGAAGCGATTATCCACGAAGGTCCGGAAGCTTTGCAAGAAGGGGAGATTAGAAACCAGGCGATTAATCGAGTCTACTTAAAACTTTAATTGGCACGAATTAAACCGGAAAGCTTCCGCTTTAGGAAGCTTTTAGAGCATGTTTCACTTCTTGGTTCCTCTAGTCATTCAAATTATTTGATATAATAACGCCTTAAATGGTAGTTTTTATTAAAAAAGATTCTTTCAACTTGCATCAGCGACGGTTTGTTGATTAACAATTTATCGAGGATTTTAAGGTGGTTCCATTTAAAAAGATTTTTAGCGTAATGTCTTTTTTGTTAATTATTTTAGCGGGTTCATCGGAGGTATCCGCGATAGAGTTGATTATTGGTGAAAAACGGGTTCAACCGGGTATTATATTTATCTTTGAGGGAGCGATTAAAGATCAAATATTGCCGGATTCATTACACTTGACAGAGAATGAAACACATGTTCATATTGAAGCGCAAGTCAATTGGGCTCATGATCGTAACATTCCAAAGGGAGCCCCGGCAGGTGGATTTGTGCCCTATTTGCGTATTACCGCAAAAATAACCAATCAAAAAACAGGATTAAGCACTTTCATTGATATGTTGCCGCATATTAATTTAATAGATAATTTTCACTATGCGAGGAATATTTCTTTGCCCGGGGGAACTTCCGATTTGTATTCAGTTGTTTTTACTGTGATACCACCGACTTATAAGGACTTGGCATTACACAGAGACTGGGTAAATAGTTATAGTGGCAGCTTGATGCAAGAACAAGTATTTCGCTACGAAGATGTTAATTTTGCAGAAATTGCCGCAGCAAGCCGTCGGCAGGTTCCACATTCATGAGTTATTTTGCAATAGCTGCTATTATGTTGGCATCTTGGTAGAAACCTCAAAGGAGATTGGAGATGTTGATTCGTAAATTTATTCGTTCGCAAGCAAAAGAGCACGAAGTTACGTCTGAGGATATATATATCAACCGCCGTAAATTTTTAAAGGCAGGCGCAGGAGCAACAGCAGTCGGTTTGTTGGCGCCTGCTACTGCCAAACTAAAAATTGACTTGAGCGATTTACCTGATAGTCGTTTCAATACCAATGAAGAATTAACCCCTTATGAAAAAGTTACCACTTATAATAATTTTTATGAATTAAGCAGTGATAAGTACGCTCCCACCAAATTGGCAAAGTATTTGATTACCGAACCCTGGGCAATTGAGGTTACCGGCCATTGCGAAAATTCAAGCATTTACGATATTGAAAAATTTGTTCAACCACATCATTTGGAAGATCGTATTTACCGTTTACGCTGCGTTGAAGCTTGGTCAATGGTGATTCCATGGGTTGGCTTTGAGCTGAATAAAATAATTCAACAGGCGAGCCCCACCTCACGAGCGAAATATGTCGCTTTCACATCGATTCTTGATAGGGAAAATTTGCCCGGACAAAAACGGCGAGTATTAGATTGGCCGTATCGCGAAGGGTTGAGGATAGATGAAGCAATGCATCCTCTGACTATTTTAGCTGTTGGTCTATACGGAAAAGCACTTCCGAATCAGAATGGCGCACCGTTGCGTTTAGTAGTGCCGTGGAAGTACGGCTTCAAAAGCATTAAGTCAATCAAGCGGATAGAATTTGTCGAACAGATGCCTCCGACCACATGGGGACGTTCGGCCCCCAGCGAATATGGTTTTTATTCCAACGTCAACCCGGATGTCCATCATCCGCGGTGGTCGCAAAAACGTGAGCGTCGTATCGGCGAGTTTAGAAAGCGAAAGACGTTCTTATTTAACGGCTATGACGAAGTAGCAGAGCTTTACGGGGGAATGGATTTACGTAAAAACTTTTAGATTTGAGACCAAATATATTGATTATGGGCTGTGTGTTCAAGCCTGCGGACATAAATGCTCGGCAATGTTTGAATACCCTATTTTCCAATCGAATTTTTTCCATTAGCTTTAGACTTTTAATTCACTTTGCTTGCTTGGTACCGTTAAGCATTATCTTGTGGAAAGTTTTATCAGATACCGCCGGCGCCAACCCGATTGAATATTTAACCCGAAAAAGCGGCGATTGGACTTTGCGGTTATTGTTGATTACTTTAACAGTACGTCCTTTGGCGCAGCTGCTAAAGTTACCGGTATTGCTATCGTACCGTCGCGCAGTGGGTTTGCAGGCATTTTTTTATGCGGTATGTCACTTCATCACTTACTTGTGGCTCGATCAATTTTTTGGTTGGTATGAAATTGTTGCAGATATTAAAGAACGCCCGTTTATTCTTGCCGGATTTAGTGCGTTTGTTTTGTTGGTGCCGCTAGCGGCAACATCAACTCGCTGGGCAGTTGCTCGGATGGGGCAAGCATGGAAAAATTTGCACCGTCTGGTATATGCCGCCATCAGTGCCGGTTTGTTGCATTATTGGTGGTTGGTTCGTGCAGACTATGAAAAAGCTTGGGTCTATTTAATGATTTTATCACTGCTATTCGGCTATCGAATTGTGCGTTTTCTCCGTTTCAAATTGCAACCCAATCCTTGGGCGTGATCAAGTCATCTATGATATTTTCCGTATTCATGCTTTTTCACTCGGGAATAAAATTTTTTTCATCTTTATACTTGACTGAAAATTTTCAGCGAACTTTTGCAGGCGGACCATTCGCGGCAATAAAATTGTTCTGACATATCTATGATAAAGAAAGCGCACTATCCTATTCCTTTTGATAAGTTTAACTTATAATGGATGAGTTTAAAGTTAACACTTAATTTCTATCTTATTGGGAGAATATAGTCATGTTTTCCAGGAATATGAGTATCGCATCATTTGATTCTGAACTCGCGCAAGCGATGAAGAATGAAAGGCGCCGCCAAGAGGGACATATTGAGCTGATTGCTTCCGAGAACTATGCAAGCCCACGGGTGTTGGAAGCGCAAGGTTCTGTTTTGACTAATAAATATGCGGAAGGTTATCCGGCAAAACGTTATTACGGTGGTTGTGAAAATGTTGATATTGCCGAACAACTGGCGATTGATCGCTTGAAGCAGCTTTATGGCGCCAATTATGCTAATGTCCAGCCGCATTCCGGGACACAGGCCAATGCCGCAGCCTTCCTTGCTTTGTGTGAGCCCGGTGAAACGATTATGGGTATGAGCCTTGCTCATGGCGGACATTTGACTCATGGCGCAAAAGTGAACTTTTCCGGCAAAATTTATAAAGCGGTACAGTACGGTGTTGACGATAACGGTTTTATTGATTATGACGAGATGGAAGCATTAGTGTTGGAACACAAACCGAAAATACTGATTGGCGGGTTTTCCGCTTATTCGCAAATTGTCGATTGGGAGCGAATGAAAGAAATTGCTGAAAAAGTGGAAGCATACTTGGTGGTGGATATGGCCCATGTATCGGGACTGGTTGCCGTCGGCGAATATCCGAATCCGGTGCCGGTTGCCGATGTGGTAACCTCCACTACGCACAAAAGCTTACGCGGTCCGCGCAGCGGTTTTATTATTGCGCATAAGCATAGCGACATCACCAAAAAAATTAATTCAATGGTATTTCCCGGGATGCAGGGAGGGCCATTAATGCATGTCATTGCGGCAAAAGCTGTTGCTTTTAAGGAAGCGTTAGAACCTGCATTTAAAACTTACATTCGTCAGGTGAAAGAAAATGCGTCTCTTATGGCTGATATCTTGATTCAGCGCGGATTTAACGTTGTTTCAGGCGGCACTAAAAATCATTTGATGTTAGTGAGTCTGATTGACAAAAATATTACCGGAAAAGATGCCGACGCGGCACTAGGACGGGCGCATATCACTGTCAACAAAAATAGTGTTCCGAACGACCCTCAATCACCTTTTGTTACAAGCGGCTTGCGTTTCGGGACACCGGCAATTACTACGCGCGGTTTTGGCACGGAAGAGACAATGGCACTGACAAACATGGTTTGTGATGTGTTGGATGATATCGGCAACGAGTCTGTGATTGATACGGTACGTGACAAAGTCAAAGCGCTATGTAGGAAGTTTCCCGTTTATGAGTAATGCCGGTTTTATAAATCCATTCCGTAGGCAGGCTTTTGTTCATTGTGCAGTGTCCTAAATGCGGAGCAAAATCACGCGTTATAGATACTCGCTATAGCCAGCGGAAAAAAAAGCGGCGGCGTATATGTGTCAATGCGAAATGCGGGGAGCGTTTTCAGACACTTGAAAAAGTGATTACACCCGAAAAGGATTTACCCTTGGTCATCAAATGCGATGGACGTAGCGAAGCTTTTGATGAACAAAAATTACATAAAAGTCTGTGTTTAGCACTGACAAAAAGACCGTTTGATAATGATAAAGTCGAAGGTCTGGAGAAAAGAATCCACGAACAAATTTTCAAAAGGAATCCGGTTGAGATCTCCGCGCAAGAAATTGGACAAGTTGTCATGCGTGAGCTGCGAAAACTTGATTTAGTCGCTTATATCAGATTTGCGTCAGTGTATCGAAACTTTAAGGATGTAGGAGCATTTCAAGATGAGGTTGAACGAATTACTGTCACAAAGAATAAACAAAAGGATCAAATATCATCCTCCGGACAGTTAGATTTTTTTGGCGTTTCAAACGTTTCGTTCAGGTATAAAGATTAAGTGCCGCATGGATGATATTGCTTACATGGAGCACGCATTAAAGCTTGCTACAAAAGGAGTATATACGACATTGCCCAATCCGCGCGTTGGTTGCGTGATTGTAAAAGACGGGCGAATCGTCGGCGAGGGTTGGCATGAACGTGCCGGTGATGATCATGCGGAAGCCATGGCACTCAGACAAGCAAAGGAACATGCGCAAGGAGCCGATGTTTATGTCACTCTTGAACCCTGCATGCATTGGGGTAAAACACCGCCTTGCTGCGATGCTTTGATTGCGGCAAAGGTTGCTCGCGTTATCATTGCAACGCAAGATTCGACTGAAAAAATCAACGGGCAAAGTATGATGCGACTACAACAGCAAGGTATTCGGATTACAAGTCGCGTATTATCCGAAAAAGCGCGCGCTCTAAATCCCGGATTTTTTTCCTTAGCAGAGAAGCGACGACCATGGATTCGGATTAAATCTGCCATTACTCTTGACGGGCGGATTTCATTGGAATCCGGAGAAAGTAATTGGATTTCAGGAGAAGCTTCACGGGCAGATGTTCAGCGTTGGCGTGCACAAAGCGATGTATTGCTAACGGGATTTGGCACGGTGTTGACTGACGATCCTAGGCTAAATGTACGTTTGAACTCTGCCGAGCTCGGTATTTCCGGTCAAGTACGCCAACCTCTGCGTTTGGTAGTAGATAGTCAACTACGTACAGACCCGCACGCAAAAATTTATCAAGGAAAAGAAAAAGCAGTCGTTGCCACTTGCAATAATGCTCCATCGACAGTCGCTTCATTTACGGATAAGAATATTGCCGTTTGGCAATTTAATCCGTCAGCGAAACGTGTTCCACTCGTGGAATTATTTCGTCGACTCGGCAACGAAGGGTTTTGCGAAGCGCAAGTCGAAGCAGGTTCCGGCTTAGTGGGCGCTTTATTACAAGAAGAGCTTTGTGACGAGTTGTTGTTATATGTGGCTCCAACGGTATTTGGCAGCGGTCGTCCGCTCGCGCGGATGGAAAGCATTACAACGATGGCGCAAAAGCACCGTTTTATATGGCAGAATGTAACCCGTATCGATGATGATTTGAGGATTTTACTGCATAAGGAAAATCCATGACATTATTGATGTTTTTCCATAAATTTTGCAGTATATATAACCGCCTGTGTGCTAATGATGTGATACCGAATGTTCAACGGAATTATTCAGACCGTCGGAAACATTTCGCAATACAAACGACAAATGCGAGATTGTTGTATACATTTTAATGCTTCAAAGCAATTTGTCGTTGAGTTAATGCGCGGCGACAGTGTTGCTGTTAACGGCGCATGCTTGACTGTCAAAGAGTGTCGTAATAAAACATTTGTTTTGGACGTCTCGGCTGAGACTTTGCGTTGCACGACACTTGGGATGCTCAATGAAGGAGATTCGGTAAATTTGGAACATGCTTTGCGGGTCGGCGACATGATCAACGGACATTTTGTTAGTGGTCATATTGATGGCGTTGGTACGGTTTTTTCATGTGTCCAAGAAGGGGGAAGCATGCGAGTTGAAATTGAAGCGCCGGAAACGATTATACCGCTTATTGCGGTGAAAGGTTCTATTAGCGTCGATGGTGTCAGCTTGACTGTTAATGCGATTCATAAAACAATATTTCAGGTGAATATAATTCCTTATACACTTGAAAATACTATACTTTCATCGTATAAAAAAGGCAGGGCTGTGAATCTCGAAGCGGATTTGATCGCTCGTTATCTTGCACGACAATTGGTTGATTAGCAAACATTATGGATATTTCTCCCATCTCTGAAATTATCGCGGATGTCCGGGCAGGTAAAATGGTTATCATCGCCGATGATGAAGATCGCGAAAACGAATGTGACTTGTTGCTTGCTGCCGAATGTGTAACTCCGCAAGCGATTAATTTTATGAGCAAGTATGGTCGCGGTCTAATTTGCTTGGCGCTATCGCGTGAACGTTGCAAACAGCTGAATTTACCATTGATGGTGAGTACTACCGATACGCGATTCGCAACGAATTTTACCGTATCAATCGATGCAAGTTCGGGAATCACGACCGGTATTTCAGCGCAGGATCGATCACATACTATTCTTCAAACTATTGCGCTGTCGGCCAAACCTAGCGATATCATCCGTCCCGGGCATATTTTTCCGTTAATGGCACAGTCCGGGGGGGTTTTGACTCGCGCCGGACATACCGAAACGGGCTGTGATTTGGCAAGGTTGGCGCGATTTGAGCCGGCGGCGGTGATTGTGGAAATTTTAAATGATGACGGTACGGTGGCACGGCGCAGAGATATCGGTAAATTCTCTCAGACCCACCATTTAAAAATTGGCACGGTCGAGGATTTAATTCGCTATCGCATTCGCGACGAAAAAACTATCCATCGTAGCCGTAAAATGCCGGTAAAAACGGACTATGGGGATTTTGTTTTATATGTTTATAACGATACGGTTAATAAAACGCAACATATCGCACTGGTGCGCGGCGAGCCAAATTCGCAACATCCGACATTGGTAAGGGTGCATATCGAAAATAGTTTATCTGACGTATTAGGCTTACACAATGAAAATTGCAGTTGGAGATTGTCTGACGCATTAAAATATATTGACTCTGTCAATGAAGGGGTGTTGGTATTATTACACTTGCCGGAACATTTAAGTCGGCAAGTGGAATCATTGGGTGGCGGCGCGGAAAAATCTTTATCCTATGATTGTTGGCAAGTCGGTGTCGGAGGACAAATTCTCCGTGATTTAGGGGTTGGTAAAATGCGGGTGATGAGTTCACAAAAATCATTTCATGGCTTGGGTGGTTTTGGTCTTTCAATAGAAGAATATATTCGTAAGCCGGCATAGTAGATTGTAATTCGCTATGCAAATCTTTGAAGGCAATCATTACGGTAAAGGGCTGTCTCTTTGCATTATCGCATCGCGTTTTAACGATCGTCATGTTAATCGTTTATTGGATGGAGCATTGCAGGTATTGTCCGACGCCGGGGTGGAAGAAAGCGACATTCGAGTGATCCGAGTGCCCGGGGCTTTGGAAATACCGCTGGTGGCGCAACAAGTCTTAGAAACCCATCCATGCAATGCAATCGTCGCATTAGGCTGTGTGATACGCGGCGAAACAGCACATTTCGATAGTGTCGTGCGCAATTGCAGCCATCAATTGATGCAAGTGTCGTTGCGCACCCGCATTCCGATTACACAAGCGGTTCTCGGAGTTCATGATGATGTTGATGCGGAAGCACGTTGCGGCGGTAAAATCAACCGCGGTGAAGAAGCGGCAAACGCAGCATTGGAAATGGCCAACTTAATGCGTCAGTTAAGTGAATAAACATTACGATTTTATTCGTAAGCGGAGCGTATCGCGCAAGTTGGTCATGCAATCATTATATCGCTGGTGCTTAACCGGTGAAGACATTTCCATAATTGCCGACGAGTTTCGCAATGGAGAATATTTTAAGAATGCCGACGCCGAACACTTTAAGTATTTGATCAAAGGTTGTATGGAGCATCGGAAAGAAATTGAACAAATTGCCAGTCGAGTAATCGGTTATCCGCTCGCCGTGGTTGATCCGATTGAGCAGGTCATTATCCGTAGTGCGATTTATGAGATGCTGTTTTTCAAAGAAACTGATAGCGCCGTAGTAATTTCAGAAGCAGTGGGGCTCACAAAGAAATTTGGAGCAGAAGAAGGTTATCGATTTGTTAATGGTGTCTTAGACCGTGTAAAAGAGCTTGCATGACTGAAACGGATCTAATAGAGAAATACTTAAAAACTGATTCGCGTACGGATGTGTTGCTGGGAATCGGAGATGATGCCGCATTGCTTGACGCACAAGGGCGTTTTGTAATGTCATTGGATTCGTTAGTTGTTGAACGGCATTTTAGAAAAACCGATAATCCTGCTGATGTCGGATATAAGTCATTGGCGGTTAATCTCAGTGATTTGGCAGCGATGGGATGTGTACCGTGTTGGGCAATGCTCTCGCTAAGTTTGCCGCCGGAAATTGGTGAATCCTGGATTGGCGGTTTCATCGAAGGCTTTTTGGGTCTGGCAAAATACTGGAATGTATCGTTAATCGGGGGAGATTTGGTACGTGGTCCTTTAGTGATTACTGTGCAAGTTACCGGGAGACTAAATAACGATACGAAGCCTTTGCTAAGATCAGGCGCTCAAACGGGCGATGCAATCTACATTACCGGTGATGTCGGCGGTTCCGGAATCGCCTGGCATTGTGCGGAGCTGGTAGAAAAGAACATGCCGGCGGCAAAACCTTGTCGCGAGCGTTTATTAAAACCCGAACCAAGAATCAACGAAGGATGTACCATTGCTATGTACGCGACGGCGGCAGTTGATATTTCCGATGGGGTATTATTAGATTTGTCACGCTTAACAAAAGCAAGCAGGGTCGGTGCCGAGCTTAATCTTGATACAGTGCCGGTCCATCCGGCGGTAATGCCGTTATTGCCGGAAAAGGATTGGCTATTGCCGTTCACGGCGGGGGACGATTACGAACTCTTGTTTACAATGCCGCCGTCTGCGGAAACAAATCTACGTATCGCTTTGCGGCAGGAAGGAATTTTAACTCCGGTCACTCGCGTCGGGCATATCTGCAATGAGCTAGGTTTGCATTGTCGGCGGCATGGCCAAACCATGCCACTGCCGGAAGTGCTCGGATTTGATCACTTTGGCGCACAAATAAAATAACGGTGCACGGTGTGCGGTGTCAGCTTTATGAATTTTTGCTTTTATAAACATAACCTGAATATAGCATTGATTATCCGTACAAGAAAACTATATCGTAAAACTTGATTCAGGATGGATTCTTCATATCTTTATACCGTAAATCATCATGCAAGCATTAAACCTAAAGACACTATTTTCTAGTCCGGCGCATTTTGTCGCGTTGGGATTCGGCGTCGGATTGATACCGAAAATTCCCGGCACATTCGGCACGTTATTGGCCATACCGTTTTATTTGTTACTTAGCGGTCTATCGGTTTTATCGTACTTGCTTATTGTAGCGGCAATTGCAGTGATTGGAATCTTTGCAGCGAAACGATCCGAGCGACTACTCGGAAGGCAGGACCCGAACGCTATCGTAATTGATGAGGTTGTGGGAATGTTATTAGGCCTCACTGCGTTGCCGGCAGGATGGGTTTGGTTAGTGATTGCTTTTGTATTGTTTCGTTTCTTAGACATGATAAAACCTTGGCCGATTCGTTTATTTGATCGGCATGTCCATGGCGGATTGGGCATCATGCTTGATGATATGGTTGCGGGTGCCGTTACTTTTATAGGGGTGCAGTTATTATCTATGAGCGGATTTTTAGCGGATGTTGCTTGAATTTCATTGCTTTGCGGTAGACCGATGGCTGTAGTGCGTACTCGCTTTGCACCGAGTCCGACCGGGTTCTTGCATATCGGCAGCGCTCGCACGGCGCTGTTTTCATGGCTTTATTCAAGACACCACGGGGGAAAGTTTATACTGCGGATCGAAGATACCGATAGGCAACGTTCCACGCAGGTTTCGGTGCAAGCAATTCGAGAAGCTCTTGAATGGCTAGGGATTGATTATGACGAAGGGCCTTTTTTTCAAAGTGAACGTTTGGAGCGATATCATGAAATCGCCGATCAGCTGCTGCGACAAGGACATGCGTACCACTGTTATTGCACTAAGGCGGAATTGGCAGCGTTGCGTGACGAGCAAATTCGGCGCGGTGAAAAGCCGCATTATAATAGGCGCTGCCGTACGCGAAAGAAATCGCATACCAATACAACGCCTACATTACGCTTTAAGACGCCGATAGAAGGCAGCGTATCTTTTACCGACCAAATTCACGGTGAAATAACTGTAGAAAATAATGAGTTGGATGATTTAGTGTTGTTGCGTTCCGATGGAGTTCCTACTTACCACTTCTCGGTCGTCATTGACGATATGGATATGCACATCACTCATATTATTCGCGGAGACGATCATATAAGTAACACTCCGCGGCAAATTCATTTGTGGAGGGCGATTGACGACACCGTTCCGAAACCGGAGTATGCCCATGTGCCAATGATTTTGGATGCCAGTGGGAAACGGCTGTCGAAACGAGAAGGTGCGGTATCGGTTATCAATTACCGTGACCAGGGGTACCTGCCCGAGGCGTTATGCAATTATTTGGTACGCTTGGGTTGGGGGCATGGCGATCAGGAAATTTTTAGCCGCGATGAGATGATCGCCTATTTTGATTTCCGGCATATTGGAAAAAATCCCGCTTCGCTTAATCCGGAAAAACTTGATTGGTTGAATAGACATTATTTGCAGGCAGCGGCACCGGCGTCAATGATTGCGTTGTTTACACGGCACCTTAAGCAAGCGGGCTACATAGCAGAGGAGGTGCAATTAACTAAAAATGCGTTTGAGATACTGTGTACGCGGCATAATAATTTACATGAAATGGCAGCAAATGCCGGATTTATTTATGAAATGCCGGAATTTTCCGAGGATTCGGTCAAGACTCTCACTTCCGAAAAGAAAGCTTGGCTTAAATCTTTGCACCGACAGTTGAGCATGGAGCCGGGTTGGACAAAAGAGACGGTTCGAATCGCTTTAGACCGAGCATTAAGCGATTGTAAAATTTCATTAAAACAATTAGGCCCGGTTGTGCGCTTTGCTCTGACCGGAGGCGCATCAAGCCCCGATCTAATAACGACGATTTGGCTGATCGGGTACACCGGCAGTCTTGAACGTCTTCATCGTATGATCAATTTAATTGAATCTTGCTCTGTTCTTTCAGCTGCCCCTCAGATTGAGTAAGAGGACTCGTCGTCATTTGGGCATCCATTTTTAATTTCTTCACGTCGAATTCGGTGATTTTTGCGAGTAATCCGAACAGTGCATGATCAAGATGATAAATTTTGTCATCAGTCATTACTTTTTCAAATCGAATCGGCAACAGGTGTATTTCCGGGATATTTATTTCTTCCTGATTCATCGACACGTCATACGAAACAAGCAGTTTCAATTTATATAAGTTGTGGTAGGCTAAATATGCGGTTGCATTGATGAAGTTGCCGATACGTTGCGGCAGCAATTTAATTGGAATCTCTTGTCCGATTGGATAGCGCGATTGTACCCAAGCGATATGGTATAGCACGTTGTAAGCCGCCGACTTGTTAAGTCGTTGATATTCTTCGAGCATCTGATAATTGCGGCTTAAACGTGCTACGGGATTATCCGGCGCTTTGGCCGTGTTAAACAGATTAAATGCCGAAGCAGGAGTGCTCTGAGCTTCTGACGTCATTTCAGACAAGCGGTATAGAACATCTTTGCCAATTTCGGTGGGTTGAAAAAATAACAGCTCAATATGCGCGTATTTTTCTTTTTGCTGCGCCTTAACGGATAAAGGCGACAATGATAGGACTAGTATTATTGAGAATAATACTAAATTATTTTTTATATTTGTTCGCTTCATGCCGCTTTAATATAAGTGATTTCATTAAGCAAATTTTGCACGGCATCCAAACGGTCTTTCATTTCCGGAAGCTTTTGCCGTATGGACAATCGGCCGTTTCTATCAAGACGGTACGTTTCGGGACTTTCTTGAATAATGTTCATTAGGTGTGTGAAATTGATGTTGGGATTTTGGTCAAACTCCAAACGGATATTCTCACAACCTGCCGCGATCTTTTGAATTCCTACGGAGAAGCAATCGAGTCGCAAAGACGCATTGGTGAATAAATTTTTTAAGTAGGACGGTAATTTCCCAAATCGATCTACAATTTCCCGCTGTAGTTCATCAAGCTGATTAATGTCTTTGGCTGCCGCGATACGGCGATATAAAATCAATCGAATATTTACGTCAGGTACGTAATCTTGAGGAATAATTGCAGGCTCGCCCAAGTTAACTTCAGTGATGGTGTTGAGCGGTCGGTCCATGTTCGGCATGGTCCCCGACTGTAGCGCATTTATCGCATGCTTAAGCATTTCGTTGTACAGAGTAAAGCCAACTTCTCGGATGTGCCCGCTTTGCCCGTCCCCGAGCAATTCTCCCGCGCCGCGAATCTCTAAGTCTTGCGAAGCAATCGCGAAGCCGGCACCTAACTCTTCAAGCGATTCGATTGCCTCGAGTCTTTTAACGGCGTCATGCGGAAGATAAACCCGGGAATTACTGAGTAGCAGATAAGCATAGGCACGATGATGCGATCGTCCGACTCTTCCGCGCAGTTGATGCAATTGCGATAAACCAAGCCGATCGGCCTCATTAATGATAATGCTGTTGGCCGTTGGAATGTCCAAACCGCTTTCGATGATCGTTGTACACACTAAGATATTAATTCGCCTGCGATAGAAATCCAGCATAACGCTCTCCAATTCACGTTCAGGCATCTTCCCGTGCGCCGATAGAATTTTACTTCGAGGCAGCAGTCTGTGTAGTTTTTTCACGATACCATCCATGGTGCTAATATTATTGTGTAAAAAATAAACTTGACCGCCACGTTTGAGTTCACGCTGGCATGATTCTTTAATTAATTCATTATTCCATTCATGAACGAATGTTTTAATCGCTAGCCTGCCTAGCGGCGGAGTTGCGATGATGGATAAGTCGCGTAAACCACTGAGAGACATATTCAATGTGCGTGGGATGGGGGTGGCGGATAGAGTCAAGATATCGCAATTAACATAGCGTGATTTCAGCAACTCCTTATGGCGCACGCCAAAGCGGTGTTCCTCATCAATAATAATTAATCCCGGTCGTTTGAATTCAACGTTGCGGTACAGTAACTTGTGCGTTCCGATGACAATATCGGCAACACCATTTTTGATTTTTTCTCGCACTTTCTTTTGCTCGGACGGGGATAGAAAGCGTGAAAGTATTTCTACTTGTATTGCCCAATCGGCAAATCTGGCACGGAAATTTTGAAAATGCTGATTAGCGAGTAATGTTGTCGGGACTAAAACCACCGTTTGACGGTTATTTTGCGCGGCGGTAAAAGCGGCACGCATAGCAATTTCCGTTTTCCCAAAACCTACATCACCGCAAACGATACGATCCATCGGTATGCTGCTACACATATCGTCTAAAATTTCCGCAATGACTTTAATTTGATCCGGTGTTTCTTCAAAAGGAAATTCTTCGGTAAATTTTAGGTAGTCTTGAGTGTTGATTTTGTGCTGAAACCCTTGTGCCTTTGTGCGGCGGGTTTGCGCATCCAATAATTCGACGGCAGTATCAAATGCTTTTTGTGCCGCTTTACGCTTGGTTTTATGCCATTGCTTGCCGCTCAAAGCATGTAGCGGAGCGGTATCGGGACTACCTCCGGTATAGCGTGTGATTAGATTGAGGGAGCTAATCGGAACATATAGTTTCTCTTTATCTGCATACTCTAAAACGAGAAATTCAGCGGGACTGCCTCCGAAATTCAATGTTTCGAGACCGCGATAACGTCCGACGCCATACTTTTCGTGGACGATCGGGCAATCTATTCCCAGTTCGGTTAAATTTTCAAATAGCAATGCCGAGTTGGTCCGCTTATGACGCCGATGTTTGCGCTTAATATTTCGGTCGAGGATTTGATGATCGGAGATCACTGCAAAATTTTCTTTTTCAAACAACGCGCCGGTATGTAGCTCGCCAATGCAAATACAAGGACCCGACTGTACCTGTAAGAAACTTTGCCAATCATTGATAACTTTGAGATAAATGTTTTGTTTTGTTAATGTTTCGATTATCTGTTCACGATAACCGGCAGTCTCTGCGACAATCAAAGCGCGCCCATGAACTTGCTTAAGCAGTTTTTTCAGATTTGCCGCAGGATTTTCTACGCCTTTTTGTAAAAATAACGCTGGTAACAGGTGGGTATTGCCGTGGTACGCTTGTTCTTGAGTATTTTTGAAGCTACTGATTACTACCTGAGGGAACTTTGTTTTGAGTTTTTGCAATTCGTTAGGATTTAAAAATAGAAAATCAGGGTCCAGTGGCGGGTATTCGACATTCGACCGAGTTTGGGTGTAACGTTGTTGAATGTTGCGCCAATGTTTTATATAACAATCTACGATGCTATCGGACATGAATAAAGTGGCGGAATCAGGTAAATAATCAAAAAAGCTTGCAGTGTTCTTGAAGAAGAGTGGAAAATAATATTCAATGCCCGCGGGTGAATTTCCTATGCTTGCATCGCGATAGATAAGAGATTCTTCCGGAGCGCTGTCTATTAATTCGCGAAACCGCCGACGAAATCGCTTAATACTCTCTTCATCGGTTGGGAATTCGCGCGCGGGTAAAATAGCTATGGAATCAACGGTGTTTGTGCTTATCTGCGTTTCAGGATCAAACCAACGCAGACTATCGATTGTGTTATCTAGTAAATCAATACGAATCGCTTCCGTACTGCCCGGAGCAAAGATGTCAAAAATTGAACCGCGTACCGTATATTCGCCATGTCCCACAACTTGTGACACCGCTTGGTAACCGCTAGCATCGAGATAACGGCGAAATTTGCCAAGATCAAATTCTTCCCCGGTTGTGAGCGAAAAACTACGTGACAATACAAAATCAACCGGCGGCAGTCTTTGCATTAAAGTATCGGCGGCGATGATAATGATCCCATACGGATGTTTTTGTATTTGCGATAGGATGCTAAGCCTCGTGGCAGTGATGCTTTGGTGGGGAGAAAAAATGTCATAGGGGAGTGTTTCCCAATCTTGAAATAAATGAATAGGTAAGCGGCTGTCAGCGAAGAAGCGTAATTCGCTTTCCCAGCGCAATGCTTCCGATATATTTTCAACGATAAGCAAAGCGAAATTATTTTCGATTGAGCGTATGACAGCATCCGCTTGAGCGCAGCCATATAAGCGGTCCCAGTAAACCGACGAGTTGGTGTGGCTAGGTATAGGTAATTTTTGTCGCAGCAACAAAGCAATAATCGCCGTAGTAGTATTCTCTATTCAGGCAATATAGTGGGTTGTTTAAAGGCCATTTCGCCAATTGAATTAATCTGGCGGCGAATCAATTTGTTACATCCGTGTCATTCGGGCAATAAATTTATTTACCCACCGTTTAATTAATGATTTTATGTAGCGTATCAGCATAGCGAATTTTAATGGTGGTTTATAGAGCATCAAGAATTTCCATACCCCAAGTTTGCAACTGAAGAAGGATATGTTTGTCTGCCGCTAATTTTATGCAAACATATCTTGAGTGATATTTTCAAACCAACTGTAAGCATATTGCGCTTCTCGCGCCTTAATTTCATCGGAAGCATCTGCGGGTGACAATCCTCCCGAAATTTTCTTGATCGAGCTTTTATCATCTGACAAACGATAAACTGCGGCGACGGATATTCCGTAATTCGGTGCCGCAATGCTATAACATGTGTTGACATAAGAAGGTATTCCGGGTTTGTTCCCCGCCATTAAAGCAACAACCGCTGCGGCGCAGACTTTTGCTTCTGAGTTTGCGGCGTAACCGGACTTAGGCAAACCTGTCGCGATGCTGGCATCGCCGATAATATGAATCCCCGCATGTTTGGTAGATTCAAATGTATCCAAATGTACCGGACACCACCCCGATTCATCGGTTACACCGGCAACGTGGGCGATGTGTCCGGCTTTTTGGGGCGGGATAATATTTATGACGTCAGCTTTGAAGTCTTCCAATTCGGTGGATACGACCATATCTTTTATGTCCACAGCAACCACTCCTTTCCCTCCGCTATCCGAACCGGACATCCATTCAATCATATCACCGTAAATCTCTTTCCATGCTTTGGTAAATAGGCCTTGTTTAGAGAATTTATCCTTCGCATCAATCACTAAAACTTTTGATTTCGGCTTATTGGTTTTAAGAAAATGAGCAATTTGGCAAGCCCGTTCGTAAGGGCCGGGAGGGCATCGATAGGGATTACCCGGCGGAGCAATAATGACAGTGCCGCCATTCGGCATCCCCATCAATTGTTTATATAGCAGCATAGTTTGGCGGCCTGCCTTGTAGGCATGTGGCATTTTTTCGCTAGCAGCTTCATCGTAATTCTCAATCGCCCCCCATTCAAAATCAATCCCCGGGGACAGAACTAAACGGTTGTAGCTGAAGTTTTTGCCGCTGCCGGTTGTCACCGTTTTTTTCTTCGGATCAACATCAGTTGCTTGTTCATGTACTACGTTAATGCCATGTTTGCGAAGTCCTTCATAGCCGAACTTTATTGTGTCAATATCACGTTCGCCGCCGAGCACTTCGTTACTCATAAAGCAAGTGTGGTGGTGATTTTCTCTTTCTATTAAAGTAACATCAATGGAATTATCCGCGGTTTTAATGTACTTCGCCGCAATTGTCCCGCCGGCGCCGGCGCCGATGACGACCGCTTTCTTGTCGGCCGCGGATACAATATTGGGAAAAACAAACCCATAAGTCGCTCCCGTAACTGCCGAGCCGCCGGTTGCTTTCAAAAAATCGCGTCTGTTTAGTTTCATCATGACCCTCTGGTCTTATTGATCGGCATAGAAGTTAGATATCTCGCCTAAGCTTGCTTTGCCATGTGCTTCAATCATATCTTCGAGTTTACTTTTCATTTTTTTGGGCATATTGTTTCGTTTCGCAGCATAATCGCTTAGGCTGTGTTCCAAGTATGGCAACCATTGGCCGGCGAGAATGCCTACATCGTCGGCATCCGACGTTCCTCCTTCCTCATGACATTTTTCACAGTATTTCTTGTGATATTTCTTCCCATTCTTCATCATGTTCGAATCGGTAGCAGGCTGTGAAGCATTTTTCCATTGATAAGAAGAATAATAATCCGCAATCTGAATAATCTCTTCGACCGTATACCCTTGCATAATCTTTCCCATAATGGTGCTATAACGTGTATATATTTCTAAATCTTCGAGTGATTTGTATTTTTCCATCGCCGCATCCAACCCGTCATCATCGCCATGAAATTTATAGCCTAGCAATATGGAGATTAAGTAATTTTTTGTTTGTCCGCCAATCGAAGGGGAGGCGGGACCGCTACTGTGACCATCAATGCCGTGACAGCCGACGCAAGTTTGGCTTAGCATTGCTTTACTCGCCATTTGACCATCGGAATCCGCTTGTGCGGTTGTGATTGCAGTCGCAATCAGGAATAAGCTCACGGCCATCATCATGCGTACCCGCATATCGGATTGGGACAATCTAAGCCTCCTACATTTAAGAATGAAAAGCAAAAGCATATTCTGAGAAAAGTATAACACGGATGAATTGTAAGCAAGATAACATTTTGTAAATAAGCGAATTAAATCTTCTTACGGAGGGGAGACCTATATAGTTATTTTATTAAGGATGCGGTTTCGTTCCAGTCGTCGGGTTCCAGCGGTTCCTCATGGGCGACCCCCTTGTGACATTCGATACAAGTGCGGCCTTCTTTTTCGGCACGTTGGTGCTTTTTTCGCGCATTGCGCTCTTGCAGGGCAAGGTCCATTGCTTGAGATGTATGACAGCTACGGCACTCACGGGAATCGCTTGCCAGCATTTTTTTCCATACATGATTTGCCATACGCCAGCGATGTTCTTCAAATTTCTCTTTATTATCGATCGTACCTAAGATTTCGTGCCAGACATCTTTGGCGGCCATCAGTTTGGCGTGTAATTTAGGCATAGTTTGATGCGGAACATGACAGTTATGACATTCCGCACGGATACCGTATGCATTTTTGAAATGAAGCGATTTTTGCCATTCTTCTTTAACCCATTGCATGGAGTGGCACGAAGTGCAAAATTCAGTAGTATTGGTTGTTTCCAGTCCGATTGAAAAACTGTTGGCAATGACAACACCTGCCAGAAATAGAGCAATTGCGCTTAAGGCAAGGGAGATTTTCACCATTGGAATTAAAGGTATTGATGGATAACCGGCAGATTCAAATGATATCATATAATACAAGGCGATGGCGATAGAATTCCATAAGCTGCAAATTAGAAATCTGTATCTGAGGCGCGGGGCGAAGCAAATTTGCAGTGAACTTGATGCGCAGCTATCGAATGGTGACATGCTTGAAATTTCTGGGGATAACGGAGCGGGAAAAACCTCATTACTTCGAGTCATTGCCGGTTTAACGACTCCTCAAAACGGCAGCATCATTTGGAACCAACATGCTTTGCCGCAGGCAAAAGAGGAATATAGCAGTGCAATGAGTTATCTTGGACACCAGACCGGCCTGCATTCCCAACTTACACCGAATGAGAATCTGAGGTTTTATTACCGGCTAAAATGCCGCCCAAAGACAAGCTCCGGCGACTCTGCGAAACAGAATAAAAATATTAATCGGCGAATTGAGATCGCACTGAGCTATTTTGCGATGGAGGCATTTGCCGACGTCCCATGCTATTGCTTATCCAAAGGGCAAATTCAACGTGTGGGATTGTCGCGTTTGCTAATTGAACCTAGTGCATTGTGGTTGCTGGATGAGCCCGGAGTAGCGCTGGATCAAAGCGGAATCGGCTTATTGGAAGATTTGTTAAGCCGTCATTTGAAACAAGGCGGAGTAGTAGTAGTGTCAACTCATCGTCGGCTCGCTCCGGCGGAAGTGTCGGCCAAACGCTTGATGTTGCCTATGACCTCATAATGTTTCAATCAATTGCAGCGATCATAAGGCGTGATGCTGCCGGTGTGTTGCATCGACGCAGCGGTTGGATTGAGCCTTTGCTATTTTTCACAGTGGTCACTATTTTGTTTCCGCTATCAATGGCAGCAGACCCGCAAAAAATTCTTCAATTCGGTCCGAGCGTAGTCTGGATTGCCACTTTATTATCGGGCTTTTTGTCGTTAGAACGATTTTTACACCCTGACTATGAAAATGGTTCGCTTGAACAGCTGCTATTAGTGCCACAACCGTTAGGGCTGCTGTTATTTGCCAAAGTAATTTCGCATTGGTTGATCAACGGTGTACCTTTAGCCATTGTTGCCGGTTTATATGCGGGACTCTTATTTTTGCCGTCGACCGCAATTCCCGTATTGATATTGGCTTTGCTGATGGGGACACTCACTATCACGTTGATTGGAGCAATCGGTGCGGCTTTAACCGTGCCATTACGGCAGGGAAGCATGCTGACCGGGTTATTGGTGCTACCGCTATACTTGCCGCCGTTGATTTTTGGCACGCAATTAAGCGAGGCAGCGGTCCTTGGGTTGCCAATTTCCGGGTACTTCGCTTTGTTAGGCGCTATGCTAATATTAGCATCGGTTCTGGCGCCGATTTGTGCCGCTGCCGCTTTAAGAGTCGTCTTGGATTAAACTTTAATCTAATTTTAAGTTATATTAGTCATGCTATTAATAATTAAGGAATTTTTGTCCTTAGAGAAATGTTACAAGCGGTCGGTTAAGGCTCTGCCATGGCTCATTGGGCTGACTGTGCTAGGAGTAAGCATCGGTATTGTTTGGGGACTAGTTATCGCCCCGCCTGATTATCAGCAAGGTGAGGCCTACCGAATTATCTATATTCATGTGCCGGCAGCGTGGATGTCATTACTTATCTACGTCACAATGGCGGTCAGCGGCGCAATCGCATTAGTTTGGCGGACTAAAGTTTCTGAGTTGATTTGTGTGGAAAGCGCTCCTATAGGCGCATCGTTTGCTGCGCTTGCTTTGGTTACCGGGATGCTGTGGGGGAAACCGATGTGGGGAACATATTGGGTATGGGATGCGCGTTTGACTTCGGAATTGATTTTGTTGTTCTTATATTTTGGAGTAATTGCATTACATGCATCCATTCCTGACCCGCACAAGGCGGCACGTGCCGCAGCATTGCTAAGTATAGTGGGCGTTGTAAATGTGCCGATTATTCATTATTCGGTCGAATGGTGGAGCACGTTACACCAGGGACCGACAGTGACGCGTTTTGATGCACCGGCGGCACATCCGAGCATGTTGTTTCCGTTGTTATTTATGTCGGTGGTTTTTATTCTGCATTACCTGACGGCATTTCTAGCGCGATTATGCGGTGCCATCTTGATTCGTGAAAAAGACCGTCTTTGGTTGAGAAAAATGCAATGATGGAATGGTTGGCAATGGGAGGCTATGGCGTTTATGTTTGGTTATCCTATGCGTTGGGAGTGTTAGTGCTGTTGCTCAATATTTGGATACCTTTGCGCCGACATCGTCGGCAGGCAAATCAATATGGAATACTTGACGGTTGATTCATTATGATACGACGACGTAAACAACGCTTGATGTTTGTCGCATTATTGGTGGTTGCATTCGGTAGCGCGACTGCTTTGATCTTATATTCATTCGAGCAGAATTTGCTATATTTTTACACTCCCAGTCAGGTGACGGAGAATAATCCCATTCGGCGTGATTTTAATATTGGCGGTATAGTTGTTGTCGGCAGTGTTCAATATGAAGGAACACGAGTGCAGTTTGATATTACCGATACCATGAATACGATTTCGATTGACTACAAGGGTTTATTGCCTGATTTGTTTCATGAAGGACAGGGGATTATCGCCACCGGCACGATGAATGATGCCAGAGTATTCGTTGCTAAGCGGGTATTGGCAAAACACGATGAAAATTACATGCCCCCTGAGGTTGCCGAAGCGTTACGGCAGACAGGAACTCCAATGCAACCGATCGGTATCAAACGCACGCCATGATCGTTGAATTAGGACATTTTGCATTAGTGAGCGCGCTAATGGTGACGATACTGCAAACCGTTCTCCCGTTAATCGGTGCGCAAATGCACATCGGCAGTTTGTTACGCTTCGCGCCGGCAGCCGCGCAAGCACAAGCGTTACTTGTGCTGGTCGCATACGCTTGTCTTAGTTACGCATTTGTCACCGATGATTTCAGTGTTCGCTATGTAGCGGCTAATTCTAATTCGGCATTGCCGCTATACTATAAATTGTCGGCTGTTTGGGGCGCGCATGAAGGCTCCTTGCTATTATGGATATTGATTCTTGCAGCATGGACGCTGGCGGTCACCATTTTCAATACTGATTTGCCGGCACAATTTAGCGCCCGAGTCATTGCGGTCATGGGTTTTATCAGTGCCGGTTTTTTACTATTTACTATCATAACTTCCAATCCGTTTGATCGAGTTTTCCCAATCCCGTTTGATGGTCGCGATTTGAATCCGTTACTGCAAGATTTCGGGCTCATCATTCATCCGCCATTGTTGTACATCGGCTATGTCGGTTTTTCAGTCGCATTTGCTTTTGCTGTCGCTTCGTTGATCAGCGGGCGGCTTGATATGCTGTGGGCACGTCGTTCGCGCCCATGGACATTGATGGCATGGACTTTCTTGACCGCCGGAATTGCATTAGGCAGCTGGTGGGCATATCACGAACTAGGCTGGGGGGGATGGTGGTTTTGGGACCCCGTCGAGAATGCTTCGTTTATGCCGTGGTTAGTCGGAACTGCATTGATTCATTCGCTAATCATTGCGGAAAAGCGTAATGCATTCAAAAGTTGGGCGGTTTTGCTTGCATTGCTCACTTTTTCTTTGAGCTTGCTCGGCACGTTTTTAGTGCGTTCGGGAGTGCTAATATCAGTACACGCATTTGCCTCCGACCCCGCTCGCGGAGTTTTCATCCTACTATTTCTAGGTATTGTAACCGGCATTTCGTTGATACTGTATGCTTGGCGTGCACCGATGATACACAGCCAAAACAGATTCGGCATTTTCTCGCGCGAGAGTTTTTTATTAATTAATAACGTCATTTTATTAACCAGCGCTTTATCAATTTTAATTGCGACGCTCTACCCGTTGTTTATGGAAGTATTGGATTTGGGAAAAATTTCTGTCGGTCCTCCGTACTTCAACACGGTATTTGTGCCGCTTACTTTGCCGCTAGTTTTTTTAGCGGGTCTCGGGCCGTTTTTACAATGGCAACAAGCGACAACGGAGAGAATCAGCCGGATGATTCGGGGCATTCTTCCGGTTGCATTGGCTATAGGCATCCTTGTGCCGCTGTTAGGCTATGGTCAGTGGAGCCTTATCGCAACAGTCGGTATCACCGCCGGCAGCTGGGTGATTCTTGTTAGCCTTGTCCATCTGATTCGACGGATGACAGCAGCACAGAGCTTGACCGGCGGTTTTATCGGTATGACATTTGCCCATATTGGAATCGGAGTTTTTACTTTAGGCGTTACGCTGACCAGTGTTTATAGCGTTGAGCGCGAAGTTTTAATGGAAGAAGGCGTGCAAGTAACAGTTAGAGGATATGACTTTATCTTTAAAGGAGTTGAAACAGTAGAAGACGCCAATTATTCGGCGGAACAGGCAATGATCGAAGTGCTGAAGGATGGTAATCAGATTGCAGTTTTGCATCCGCAGAAACGTGTATATCAAGTGCAAACAAACCCGATGACTGAGGTGGCAATTGATATTCATTTTCTACGCGATCTGTATGTCGCGTTGGGAGAGAAGGTTCCCAATGGCATGTGGGGGATGCGGGTTTATTATCGCCCGATGGTACGATGGATTTGGCTAGGCGCGTTACTCATGGCGATAGGAGGTATTTCGGCGGCTTTTGACCGGCGCTATCGCTTGCGGGCGCGACGCCGCGAGCTGATTCGAGCTGCTTTGGCAAAATAATCCGACGGTTGCAAAATGCTATGCGTTTTTTATCGCCATTTTTAATTTTTGTCGCGTTATCAATTTTCTTGGCAATCGGTTTAAATCTCAATCCTGAACAGATTAAATCTCCTTTGATCGGCAAGCCGATGCCGAGCTTTGCCGGGTTGGCATTGATTGAACCTGAACAGACGATCAGACACTTGGATTGGGTCGGAACGCCGGGGTTGGTTAATATTTGGGCGAGCTGGTGCATCGCATGTTTGGATGAACATCCGTTATTGATGCGTTTGGCCGAACTTGAACAATTTCCATTGCATGCGATTAATTATAAAGATGAACGGGAAGATGCGATAAAGTGGCTGATAAACGAAGGGAGTCCGTATCAGAGCATTGTGCATGATCTTAGCGGAGAGATTGGAATTGATTGGGGGGTGTATGGCGTTCCTGAAACGTATGTGTTGGATGCGCGGGGAATCATTCAATACAAACATATCGGACCGATTACCCCTGAAGACATTGACACGGTAATCTTACCGTTGATTCGAAAACTGCAGGGGCAGGGTAGTGGTTAAAAAAATAGCATTGGTTCTAATCGTTAGCATTTTAAGCGTTAGCCATGCCAATTTTGCGCCGCAAGACTTAAGTCCGGAACAATTGATGCGTTATCAAACCCTGCTCAAGGAATTGCGTTGTTTAGTCTGTCAAAATCAATCGTTGGCGGATTCCAATGCGGAACTTGCCGGTGATTTACGTACAGTCGTGTTAAAAATGGTGCGTGCCAACACCCCTGACAAGGAAATTTACATGTTTTTAACCGACCGTTATGGTGACTTTGTGCGTTATCGCCCGCCGTTAAAATTAACTACCGCTTTACTTTGGTTTGCACCTTTTCTGACATTATTCGCTATTTTGAGCGGAGTATTTTTATATCTTCGGAGATTCAATCGGGATAGCAAATAAATGTTTTGGCTTATTACGGCATTGTTGTTTTTCCCGGTTATTTATCTATTGGCACGTCCGTTATTATCGCTAGGTAAAGCGCATCCGCAAAAAGGCAGATCTGATAAGTTATATGATTATTATTTATTAGAGTTGAGCCAGGAAAGGAATTTGCAGCTTATCAGCGAGCAGGAATACATGCAAGCGAAGCAGGCGCTAAGTACAGTGCAAAAATTTTCGGATGATCTTTCGCCGCCGTCCGTCAAACGACATCTTATCGGCGCTTTTATGATCACTATCTTCGTTGTCGCTGCCAGTATCGGCGCTTATCTTGCACGGTCAAACGGTTACGAGATGATGATCACCATGCAAGAAATACAAAAAGGTGTTGAAAGCCTCCACAATACTATTACGCAAAGCAAGCTTGAATTAGAACAAAATCCCGATGACGTAACCGCCTGGATGCTATTGGTTGAAGCGTATAAAGCGCTTAATCAGCACGATGAAGCGGTAAAGGCTTATGCCGAATTGGAGCGCCTCAATGTGCTACGCACCGACGATCAGTTAATTGAGTATGTTGAAACATTGCTTCTTGCGGACAGCAATCCTGAAAAAGCGCGTTCGTTATTGGAAAGAATCATACTGAATTCACCCGATAACAGAATTGCATTGTTTTTATATGGAACGCTGGAATTTAATCAAGGAACTTATCAGGCGGCAATCAAGCGTTGGGAAACCTTATATGCGCTTGCGGGCGATGAAATGCAGGGTAAATGGCGCAACGAATTGCTGAGTATGATTGAGCGAGCAAAAGAACATGCGGATAAGCTGTCCGCAACTACTGCTTCCGCAGCAAAGCAAAGCTTACTGCAAAAGGCAGAACAAACAACGAACGGTATTACCAATCCTGTACTTGAAATTAGCGTTAACCTTGATCCGAAAATCGTCAAACAAGCCGTGGATCAGGACAGCGTATTCGTTTATGCGCGCGCTGTAGACGGACCGCCGATGCCGCTTGCGGTAAAGCGGCTGATAGTTGCCGACTTGCCGCATACTTTCACTTTCAGCGATGCCGATGCAATGCTTCCTAATATGTTATTAAGCAGCTTCCCGCAAGTTCAAGTTTTTGCGCGGGTATCTAAATCGGGGCAAGCAAAACAGCAACCGGGGGATTTGGTTGGACGCAGCGGGGCCATATCGCTGACAGATACGCAGCAGGTAATTCCTGTGACAGTGCGTATCACGGAGATTGTGAAGCAGTAAAATATAAAATGCAATGGATTGAATACAGTATCGGTTTACGCTATATACGCGCAAAAAAGCGTAATCACTTTATTTCGTTTATCACTTTAATTTCAATGATCGGCATCGCTCTGGGGGTGACTGTTATTATCACCGTGCTATCCGTGATGAATGGTTTTAAGCATGAGATTCAAACAAAGATTCTTGATTTCACTGCCCATGGAACGGTAAAGGCGCTGGATGGAAACTTACGAAACTGGCAAAGCTTGCAGACGTCGTTTGACGCGCAGACTGAAATTATTGCTTATGCGCCGTACGTTGAATCGCAAGCGATGCTGACCCATGAAGGCAAAGTCCACGGCGCCTATTTACGGGGGGTACAGCCCGAATTGGAAACCGAAGTTTCACAAATTAATCAACATATGATCAAAGGTTCATTGAACGATTTACGCGCCGGTCAGTGGCAAATGATTCTGGGTCGCTCATTGGCGCGTAGCTTGGGCGTTCAAGTCGGCGATAAGGTAACATTACTAAGTTCGCAGGTCTTGCAAACTCCGGCAGGTGTGGTGCCAAGGATTAAGCGGATGGTTGTCAGCGGTATTTTTGAACTGGGGATGCCGCAATATGATAGCAATATCGCATTGCTTCATATCAATTCCGCGCAAAAGATTTCTCGACTTGGTGAGGCGGTCAGCGGTGTGCAATTACGTTATAGAGACTTGTTTCAAGCCCCTGAAATTAGTCGTGAATTGCAAAAAAATCTTGGGATGGATTATTGGGTCGGCGATTGGACGAAACGTCATCAGAATTTTTTTCGCGCACTGGAGATGGAGAAACTACTGTTACTGATTATTATGACTTTAATTATTGCGGTCGCAGCATTTAATATTGTATCAAGCTTAATCATGCTAGTTGTTGAAAAACAAGCTGATATTGCTGTGCTTAAGACGATGGGAATGACTGCATCACGCATCGTGAGAATTTTCGTGACGCAAGGGTGTTTGATTGGTTTCGGCGGTGTTGGTTTTGGCATAATCGGCGGCATTGCGCTGGCATTGAACATTGAAAATATCGTCGCCGGAATTGAACGAATTACCGGACATAAATTTCTATCGCAGGATGTGTACCCGATTACCGAAGTGCCGTCGCAATTGTTGTTTGGCGATGTCGTCGTTACCGCTACTTTAGCATTTCTTTTAACCGCATTGGCGACATTATATCCATCGCTGCACGCCGCTAATATTCGTCCTTCCGAAGCGTTAAGGCACGAATAGAATGGCATATATAGAGTGCCGCAATGTTGTTAAATCGTACGGCAAAGACGAACTAAGCATCAGCGTATTAAAAGATTTGCATCTCAATGTTGAGCGAGGAGAGACGCTTGCCATTGTCGGTGCTTCCGGAAGCGGGAAAAGCACACTACTGCATTTGCTTGCCGGTTTAGATTTACCTGATTCCGGTACAATTATTGCGAATCAACAGCTTATCAGCGATATGCATGAGGATGCACGATGCCGATGGCGCGGCAAAGAAGTCGGATTTATTTATCAATTCTATCATTTGCTTGCCGAGTTCACTTTATTGGAAAATGTAATGATGCCGATTTGGATTGCCGGCGAACGGCAAAGGCAGACTGAGACCCGCGCGATTGAACTGCTTGAAATTGTAGGCTTAGGCAAGCGGTTAAAGCATAAACCCGACGAATTATCCGGTGGCGAACAACAACGTGTCGCGATTTGCCGTGCGCTTATCGCTAAACCGCAGTATGTATTCGCTGATGAACCGACCGGAAATCTTGACGCAAAAACTGCCGTAAAAGTTACTGATATTTTGTTGGAGCTGAACCGCAAAGACGGAACGACTTTACTGACAGCCACTCACGACTTAGAACTCGCACAATGTTTTGACCGCGTCTATCATTTGAAAGGCGGAAAGCTTCATCAAGCGTACGCGGAAAGCCAAGAATGAGTTGGGAAACGGCATCCGTAATGCAACTAATTTTTAGCATATCTAACAAAAAGCACGGAATGACTAAAGGGTTATCGGAGTTACGCAATGCAGCTTGAATTCAAGCGCAAATATCTTTCTATAAAGAACCTCGCCGGGGCTGATTTACCGGATTTCTCGTTGCTGATTGGCCGCAACGGCATTGGCAAAACACAGCTGCTTCAAGCAATAGAAAAAGGTTTTATATCAGTGTCCGGTATTACCTATCCGGAAATTGAATTGTACAATCTTAATTCATTCAAATTACACGACTCCCCCAAAGTAGACGGGGCGAGACCTTCCTTTGCTGCGAGAGCAATAGAAAAATATCTTGCGCCAAGTAGTGGTTTACCGCTTGTAGAATCCGCCAAGAATATTTTTGCGCAGACTTTGAAAGATTTCGACTTAAAAGACGGCTCCGATGAGCGCCGCGAATTTGAGGAAAATCTAAAGAATGAGATTAGAATTCCCAGGGGCTCAAGCCAGTATGCCCAAGAGCACAGCAACGAGGCGCTATCCACTTACTTTAAGCAAATAAATGAATGGGTTATTCGGCCGCTAAAAAATCGGCAATCTAATTCTGCAAGAGACGACCCGGCTTCTCTGATCGTTTTGTCTATTCAATTGAGCGGGAAGTTCCCACACGAAATCAACCGCGATGATATTCTGCGGGCCGATTGTTACGACGGAGAAACCATTGCTAATGGCCTAAATGAAATATTTACGCGATATAAAGTTGGACAACACGCTTGGGCTCATACACAAGGAGAAACAAGTCAGGAGAGTATTCAACAGCTAATGGCTCGATACCGAAAGGAGACACAACCGCCCTGGATTGTTTTAAGAAGGAAGCTAGAACAAATGCGAGAAGCTTCCGGTGATCCTGAGCTATTCAATTTTGAATTTTCTGATCCGGAAGAAGACAAACTCACTTTTTTCCGTCGTGGCCCATATTCGTTTGCCACAAAGCTGACAAATAGAGCAACAGGCGAAAGCTACTCTGCCGAAACCCTTTCATCCGGGGAGACAATTATGATGACACTTTTGTTGACTTCGTTTAATAGAAGCATTGGGTGTTGTCAACCCAGGCTTTTGCTTCTTGATGAAGTTGATTGCGTGCTTCATCCGTCAATGATTTCCGCTTTGATTTCCGGCCTCAAAAGTTTTGACGGAATGCGGGTGATCATGGCGACTCATTCGGTGACGACCGTTGCTGTTTGTGAGGAAGATGAGATTTTTCGACTTGTCCGAAGCCAAAACAATTTCAAGATCGGTCGTGTAACAAAGTCCGAGGCAATAGAAGAACTGTCCGAGGGCCTCGCAACCATTGAAAAAGGACTAAAAATTGCAATATCTGATGCCGCTCCGATCACAATTTTGACTGAAGGCAATAATGCGCATCATCTGGAAAGGTGGGCGAGTCTGTATTTTCCGCAAGAAGTGGCAATACTTGACAATCTTCGAGATATAACGGGTGCTTCCCAGCTAAAGGTTTACGGTCAGTTGCTTTCAAGGGTAAAGACAAACTCGCATATTCTTATCGTGTGGGATTGTGATGCCAAAGAGACAGCCGAAAATTTTAAAGACAACGCAGGCAACCCTCAAAATGTAACAGCGTTTTCATTTCCAAAACGTGAGAACTCAATCGCCTCGAGGGGTATTGAAAACATGTATGATGAGGATGCGCTAAGACCATATTTAGACTCTGGTAAAAACACATTTAGGAACGGCAAGAGAAAATTTGCCGAGTACATTCATAAAGAAGGAACCCGAGAGCATTTTAAGCACTTTGATGATCTTCAGTCGGTTGTCAAAGGAATACTCGAGCGCTTGCCTGCGCATAAACGCCGGCGATAAAGAAGAGACTGCATGAACAAAAAGTACGAAAAGCTGAAAATACTGCTGAAAGAGCTGTTCCAGCTCGACCGGCCCGATCTGGATTTCGGTCTTTACCGAATAATGCACGCCAAGAGTGCTGAAGTATCACAGTTTCTCGACGATGACCTGCTGCCGCAGGTGCAGACAGCCTTTGGGCAGTACAGAACCGTCGACAAAGTAAGGATCGAGGAGGAACTGTCCGAGGTGATCGCGGGTATTAAGACGGCCGGAATGAATCCGGACGACTCGCCCAAGGTCAAAGAACTACGCGCCCGGCTCCGAGACGATGCCGTCGATATCAACGCATTGGAGAGCGAAGTATACGATCGCCTGTATGGTTTCTTTCGCCGCTACTACTCCGAAGGCGACTTTCTCGCAAAACGCGTTTACAAGCCGGGCGTTTATGCCGTCCCCTATGAAGGCGAGGAAGTCATGCTTCATTGGGCCAACAAGGATCAGTACTACATTAAAACGAGCGAGTACCTGTGCGATTACGCATTTCGCCTGCGGCCTGACGACAAAAAGAAACCTATGCGCGTGCACTTTCGGCTGGCGGACGTTGCCGAAGGCGAGCATGGCAACGTCAAAGCGCGTGAAGAAAACAACCGTGTGTTTCTTCCGGCAGCGCCGGGAAGCTCGGACCGTGACTTTATAACCGAGGAAGACGGTGAGCAAGGCAAGGAGCTCGTCATCCGCTTTGAATACCGCCCGGCGACGCTTAGCGATTGGCCCGAAGACGAACGTAACGGAAAAAATAAACCACCTGTTCAAAAATATTTGATCACGCTCGCCGTCAAGCGCATAAAGACCATAACCGACGCGGCATTGGCGGAATGGATTGCAGAGCTAAAAAAGCCGCATACTATGACTAACGGCAAGCAAGCCGAGTACAGCCGCCTGGAAGCGCATCTGAACCGCTACACCGCACGCAACACCTTTGACTACTTCATCCACAAGGATCTCGGGCCCTTCCTCCGTCGGGAGTTGGATTTTTACATTAAGAACGAAGTCATGCATCTCGACGATATAGAGAACGAATCCGCGCCTCGCGTTGAGCAGTATCTCTCGACGGTCAAGGTTATCCGAAAAATTGCGGGCAAGATCATTGACTTCCTCGCGCAGCTTGAAGACTTCCAGAAAAAGCTGTGGCTGAAGAAGAAGTTCGTCGTGGGCACCTCTTGGTGTATCCGGACGGGGTGTATCCCGGAAAAATTCTATGCTGAAATCGCTGCAAATCAAACTCAGCGCAAGGAGTGGGTGCAGCTGTTTGCCATAGACGAGATTAAGGGCGATTTGGCTACGCCCGGTTACGGCAAAAAACTCAAACCCGAGTTCCTAAAAGCGCATTCAACCCTGGTGGTAGACACGCGGCATTTTGATGAAAGGTTTACTGCGCGCCTACTTGAAGCGATGAGTGATATAGATGAGCAGACGGATGGCGTTCTATTTCATAGCGAGAATTTTCAGGCACTAAACCTGATGCAGGCACAGTATCGCGAGAAGGTGAAGTGTATATACATCGACCCGCCGTATAACACCCGCAAGGACGCGTTCCCGTACAAGGACGGCTACCAAAGTGCCTCATGGCTCTCGATGATGCAGGACCGAGTTTTGTCGTCCGCGTCCCTCCTGCGACAGGATGCAGCCTTTCTTTCCTCAATCGATGGCAACGAGTTCCGTCAACTCAGCTGGCTTCTGGACGAGACGTTCGGAGCCACCAACGACGCCGGCACCGTCGTCTGGCGGAATGCTCGTGACAACAATCCGACTCGCATCGCCATCGAACACGAATACGTGCAGTGCCACGTCAGAGACATCGGCACAGCGGCACCCGTTTGGAAGAATGATTTCGCGGATGCGAAAGAGCTGTTGCTCCAGGAATATGAACGCCTGAAGGAGCAGGGCGCTACGCTGAGGGCAATCCAATCTAACTTGAGAAACTTTATCAGAGACAACGCCGCAGTTCTCGGTGAGGTGGACCGGTATAAGTTTGTCGACAGCGACGGCGTCTATACGGGCTCCCAAAGTGTCCACAACCCCCACCCGGGAGGCCACGAGTACGAGATTTTGCATCCACGTACGGGGAAACCCATGCGATTGCCCGCAAATGGGTACAGGTTCCCAGAAGGCACGATGAGACACGACTTCATTGACAAGGGACGTCTCATTTACGGTCCAGACGAAAACCGCATCGTTCAGATCAAGCTATACCTCAGTGACTACAAGGATTCGTTCCGAAGCGTGTTGGATCTTGATGGGCGTCTTGGTGCATATTCACTGCAATCGCAGTTCGGTCGCAATGGTGATTTTTTTGAGAATCCCAAGCCGCCGCAGCTTCTGCGTAGGCTGCTGTCGTTTGCAAGCGCGCCAGGCTCTACTGTTCTCGACTACTTCGCAGGGTCAGGCACTACAGCGCAGAGTATCCTGGAGATAGTTCGCACGACTGGAGTGCCAATGCGCTTCATCCTCGTCGAGATGGGCGACTACTTCGACACAGTGCTGCTGCCACGCATCAAAAAGGTTACTTTCACGCCGGCATGGAAAGACGGCAAACCCAAGCGCCTCGCCACACCCGAGGAAGCCGAGCGCAGCCCACGCATCGTCAAGGTCGTCCGGCTTGAATCCTACGAAGACGCGCTCAACAACCTTGAGACACACCGAACCGACAGACAGGCCGATTTACTTACCTCTGCTGAGGCACAAGGTGCGGAAGGACTTAGAGAACAGTACATTCTCCGCTATATGCTCAACGTTGAGACGCGCGGCAGTCAGTCGTTGCTCAATGTGCAAGCCTTTGCCGACCCCACGGCGTACAAGCTCAAAGTCAAGCGTCCGGGGTCGGATGAGAGCCGCATGGTCAACGCTGATCTTCTGGAGACGTTCAATTGGCTGATCGGCTTAACGGTTCGGCACATCGCCGCGCCGCAGGCTTTCAGCGCCACGTTCCGGCGCGACAGCGAGAAACGCCTTCGCCTTCGGATGAAAGGCCGCCTCAAGAAAGATGCGAACGGCCCGTACTGGTTTCGCACGGTTACAGGAACCACGCCGGACGGTCGTCGAACGCTCATCATCTGGCGCAAGCTTACCGGAAACCCGGAACAAGACAATCTTGTGCTTGACGAATGGTTCACCAAGCGAGGTTACCTCGCAAAGGATAATGAGCTCGATCTCATTTACGTCAACGGCAGCAACAATCTCGAAAACCTCAAAACCCCCAACGATTTGTGGAAGACGCGGCTTATCGAGGAAGACTTCCATCGCCTGATGTTTGAAATTGAGGACCTGTGATGGTACGCCGCGCAAAGAACCGGCCGCAAGTACCGTTCGCTCATAAGCTGGTACTTAACCGGTGGCTGCTGTCGCTTTTCAATGTACAACATTTCGCAAAACTGGCCGAACATCTGCGCGACGAGAAACTGGAAGGACTGGACGAGAACAACATTCATCGCTTCCACCTTGTGCTCAAGGAACATCATTTCGATTTGAAAGAATTGCCCGCCGAACTGCTGCTGGAATACGATCAGAACATCGTCAGGCACACCCAAAGACTGAACGAAAGACGAATTACTCACGGCGAGAAGCCAATCGTTTGGAAGTATTTTCAGTATCTGGCTCTACTCTTTACCGAAATCTATCTGGACCGCTATTTCCGTGATCCCAAGGCGTTGCTGGTGGAGATCAACGCTCAAGTGGCAACCTACAATGCGGACAAGCCCGAGGCCGACCAGATCGCCGCCTTAGACGAAGCCGCTGAAGCTTGGCCGCAACTAAACAAGCTCGCCTTCTGGATGGCCACCGGCAGCGGTAAGACGCTGCTGATGCACGCCAACATCCTACAGTACCAGCACGCTCTGACCCAACACGGCCGGCGGCGCGAGTTGAACCGCATCCTCCTGCTTACGCCCAACGAAGGACTTTCGCAGCAGCATCTGCGCGAGTTTGAGGCGGCGGGCATCGACGCGGAGCTCTTCAACAAGGATGGGCGCGGGTTGTTTAGCGGGCAGAGGATAGAAATCCTCGACATCCACAAGCTTAAGGACGAGATGGGCGACAAGACCATCGCCATCAACGCCTTTGAGGGGAACAATCTGGTGCTCGTGGATGAAGGGCACCGCGGCGCGAGCGCAGGAAAAGGAGGCGCTTGGATGCGCTTTCGCAATGCGCTGTGCGAAAAGGGATTCTCCTTCGAGTACTCGGCGACCTTTGGGCAAGCGGTCAAGGGTAACCTCCGACTTACCGAACAATATGCAAAGAACACGCTGTGCGACTACTCGTATCGCTATTTTTATAAAGACGGTTTCGGCAAGGATTACCAGATACTCAATCTCGACGAGGGGACACAACGAGATCACCTTGAATTGTACCTCGTGGCCTCCTTGCTTTCGTTCTTCCAACAGCAACGGCTCTACCGCGAGCAAGGCGGCGCCTTCCGGCCGTTCAACATCGAGAATCCTCTGTGGATCTTCGTCGGCGGGCGGGTCGTCAAGGGCTTGGCCGCGCAGGATGCCTCGGACATCGTCGAGATCTTGAGGTTCCTGGCGCGCTACGTCTCGGACCACGTCGGCAGCATCCAGCGCATCGACCGGGTTCTCAATCAGGGCCTTGTCACCGCCACGGGCAAGAACTTGTTCTGCGGGCGCTTCGCGTATCTCAACACCTGCGGCCTCTCTCCGGAGCAAGTCTTCAATGAGACGCTTGCGACGCTCTTCAACGCCCCGGGCGGCGGTCGACTCTATGTTGAAAACCTGCAAGGCGCAACCGGCGAGATAGCCTTGCGTCTGGGAGCCGAAAACGATGCCTTTGGCGTCATCAACGTGGGCGACGACACCAAACTGGTAAGGCGGTGTGATGAGAAAGGTCTTGCTACGGGCGAGCGCAAATTTTCGGGGTCGCTTTTCCATGAGATCAACAAGCCGGAATCAACGGTGCATCTGCTGATTGGCTCAAAGAAGTTTACCGAAGGTTGGAGCAGCTGGCGCGTCTCGACAATGGGGCTGATGAACGTGGGCAAAGGGGAAGGCGCGCAGATCATCCAACTCTTCGGACGCGGCGTGCGACTCAAGGGTTACGGTCTGAGCCTTAAACGCAGCAGTAAAATTGATCTTCCCGAAAGTATCAGGCAGCCGAAACACATCGGTGTACTCGAAACACTCGGCATCTTCGGCATTCATGCTAATTACATGGCGCAGTTTCGGGATTTTCTTAACGAAGAAGGTTTGCCCGATGGACACATTGAGTTTGTGCTGCCGGTGATCAATAACCTCGGAAAACAGAAACTCAAGACGATTCGACTCAAGACGATCCGGCTCAAGACGACGATCAATGGTGTCAGCACCGAGTTCGGTCAAGCATTTCGTAAACTCGCACCCGTCCCGACCCTCATGCCACCGGACCCTGAGAACAATCAGGATGACCACAACCTTCGGCAAAATCAAGTGGTGATTAACTGGTATCCGAAGATTCAGGCGATGAAGTCGGGCGGTCTGGTTGGCGGCGATGCCGATGCCGCGCCGAACGAGACCCACCTGACACCCCGCCATGTGGCCTTCCTCGATCTCGACCGTATTTGCTTCGATCTGGAGCGATTCAAGGTCGAGCGCGGCTGGTACAACCTGAATCTCGCACGGCAGGGGGTCGAGGCCCTGCTCGGAGACCAGAGCTGGTATCGCTTGCAAATCCCTGCGGAGGAGTTGGTCGGCGATTCTTACGAGAAGATACGCCTATGGGAAGAAATCGTGCTTGCGCTACTGAAGAAATACACCGAGCGTTACTACACCTTCCGCAAGCGCGAGTGGGAGCTTCCTCACCTTGAATACCGTTACCTGGAAGACGACGACCCGAATTTCCTCGGTGTGAAGGATTCGCCGGACGAGGGCTACTACCGGATCCTGATCAACAAGTCGCGGGAAGACATCGTCGCCAAGCTCGAGGACCTCAAAGCCATCATCCAGAAGGGTGAGTTGAAGCGTTGGGAATTCCAAGGCATGAAGGCCGTATGGTTCGGGGAACATTTGTACCAACCGCTGCTCTATCTGGATAAAAACGTTGTCGAGATCAAACCTGCGCCGCTGAACAAAGGCGAGTACCAATTCGTCGAAGATCTAAAGGCGTTCCACGACAATCATACAAACTTCTTTCAAGACCGTGAACTCTATCTGTTACGAAACCTGAGCAGGGGCCGCGGTGTGGGTTTTTTTGAAGCCGGTAACTTTTACCCCGACTTTATCTTGTGGTTGCTTGAGAATAAGCAACAACGGGTTATCTTCATAGATCCCAAGGGAATCCGGAATCTCGGATGGGACGATCCAAAGATCCGGTTCTACGAGACCATCAAGGAAATCGAACAACGCCTCAAAAATCGGGACGTATGTTTGCAGTCATTTATTGTTTCAAACACTCCGTCCGCAACGATGCGCAGACTATGGCGAATAGAAAAAAGCGAAATGCAAAAAAGCAATATCCTTTTTCAGGAAAAAGACAGGGATAGTTATATCAGGGCTATGCTGGGTGGGTTACGATAAAGTCCGTATCTCCTGTACGTGTCCGAAAACATATCGGATGCGTTTTCCGACTGCGATGGATCGCTCAAGCCGCTGCACGATGCCATCCTGAATGGGATTCTTGAAGAGCTTTGAGGGAAACGTTCGGCAGTAACATTCGGACCGGCGCTTTCTGTCCGTTGCCGGGTGAGACGCGCCCGGAAAACTGAACGGTTTTCAGCGGTGAACGACCCAACAAGGACGTCGGGGCTGGCGCTCTTTGACGGAACCAAGTCTCGTCATGGATGACAAGCACTGTGCTGATAATCTGTTACCAAGCCAAAACGGTTTCACAACCGGTCATTGAATGCTTGCGTATCGGTAAATAGCAGGTCTTCCCATGATCAATACAATCTTCTTGGACCGTACGCCAGACGGTGCAGTTGAAGCACCCGATGTGCGCGTTCATTTTTGGGCACTTGGGGTAGGCCAGCCACTACTCAATCATGAGTAATTCCCAGATGAGCCGGGCAAAGTATGAAGACCGCAGGCCAACGGGCAAGGAATTAAAGCAGCAACGAAAGCTGGAAAAGCGGAAGCCCTAACCCGTGCTTTGCGGATTAAAGTATGTAGTTCCCTTTAATCGCCTCCTTTTGTGTTGAATGATGGGGGGTGGCTTTTTTGTTTCCTGCCCCTTTTACCTTCCCGCTTTTCGCGCAGCTTCTTCTATCCAATCGCCTAAATTGTTATAACCGTCATCATTTTTCCATAGATAAAATGAGTAGCCTTCCGGGATTTGTCCACATCTTTCGCTAGTATTGCCTTGTAAATCTTTTATTTTACTAATGTCTACACCTAATAAACCATTCCCTTTTTCTTTGCTCTCCTTTATTTCATATTTAACCCAACGACTGTTACAAGTTTCTTGACCCACTAAAACAACTGTTACAGATGTTCCCTCCATCTGATCATCTATCCATCTTTTTATGGCTGTATCACCTTGCCTTTTTATTTTCTCAAAATTTGCTTTGTCTATAAATCCTGCCGCTTCTTTACCTTGCGTCACACAACTCTCTCTAACAACCATAGCCCTGGAAACATCTTTTTTATACTTAAAACTAAAAAATACTCTTCTCATAATGTGCCTCCTTTATATTGGATTAAACAAAACATAATTAACACTACAATAATCATGGTTATGTATAAACTAGAAATGGTTTTTGAAGATAAAACTTTAAAATAACGATATTGCCCTAGTCTAAAAGACGAAGTGTTCATTTCAAAAGCTCCTAAACTACTTTCTTTTTTAATAGCTTGATCATAAAGCCCTCTAAATCTTCTTTCTTGTGTCAAGTAATAAGCATCTAGAAACCAAAATAAAATGATTGGCAATAATGCAACAAGTAAGATGTAGAAATTTTCTTTAGAAATGGAAATTGTAAAGATAGCCGAAACAGTAATAACACACCAGTTTTTAATTTGGAATGAGTTATTATTCATTCTTGTTACAATGTTTTGAACAAATTCTAAATATTTTATTTTTTCTTCTTGGTCCATCATTATTTTTATACTAAACGCCAGATTCAATTTTCGTATCGTATAAGGCAAAGCAGTTTTTTTGTCAAGGAGTTGTATAGGTCCATAACATTTGGCACTCCGGGTGGTGAGTCAGGAGCGATTGTATCGAGGATTGTAGCCCCAGTGAATGATGGGGCGTCGGGTTGTACGATGCCACCCTAAAATAGGATTCTTGCAGGGCCCCCAGGAAAGCGTTCGGCAGTAACATTCGGGGCGGCGCTTTCTGTTCGTTGTCGGCATGAGGGTGGTGCAGGGTGAAACATGCCCAAGTGTCCGCGCGATTGCGCGTCTGATCGCGGCTGCGCCGGATAAGATCCGTTATAAGACACGCTATAAGATGCGCTGTATTCCGCAGCGGCCCGAATACCAAAAGAGAACGCCAAAAAACAAACAAAACGACCGTTCAAGCGCTGTTCCAGGGTGCGCAAGCCAAGTTACTTCCGAGTGCAGTGTCCGGGGGCAACCCGGGGCACTGCATCGTCCTGGATACGATCGTGCGTTATCAGCACGGAGTGCACCGCTACATTTTCGCTCCCGAGATACAAAGATTTTAGAGCAACAATCAATTGTGTTTTGATAGACAATGATTACAACGGCAAAGTCTTTAATATCGCCTATAGCGATGTTCTCAAGAAGAAAAGGGATTTAGCACAAGGGAAATATCAAGTAGCAATCAAAGGCAAAGTAGCGGTTAAAATTATTGATATGCTGGGGCAAGAAGTGGTGGTTGTAGAGGGATAAGCTATGAAAGATGAAAAATTTAAAATACTGGCTTTAGATGGTGGTGGGATAAGAGGACTTTATACTTCTATCATCTTACAAAAAATAGAAGAAAATTTTAGTATCGATTTAAACAAGTTTTTTGATTTATTAATAGGGACAAGCACAGGTGCAATAATATCTAGTGCTGTAGCAGTGGATATTTCTATGGGCAGAATATCAGAATTATACGAAAAGGAAGGGGAAGAGATATTTAAGAAAAGAAAATTTTCTTCAAGGGTATTACAAAGTAAATACAAAAAGGAAGGATTAAAAAACGTTTTAGAAAAACAATTTGAGAATATAAAATTAGGAGAGATTGAAAAACCGCTGATGATTGTATCATCTGATCTTTTAAATAATAATGTATATATTCATAAATCAAATTATTTGTCTAAAATAGAACATTACACTAGAGATAAAGAAACAAAACTATCCGAAGCTATTTTGTCTTCTTGTTCTGCCCCTACTTATTTTGACCCACAAAGACTGGATAACAGTTATTTTCTGTGCGATGGGGGATTATGGGCTAATAATCCTTCTATTCTAGGATTTACAGAAGCAGTAAGCAAATTCAATAAAAATATAAATGAGATTTCTATTTTATCTATTGGAACTGGTAATAATAAAATATCTTATGATAAAAAAAAGAAATGCTGGGGATTTTGTACAGGGTGGAATTCTTCAAAATTAGTAGAATATCTATTGAGCATGTCTTCCGTCGGCGCTACCAATATATCAAATTTAATTTTGAAGGAAAATTACCTTAGAGTAAATTCTGATATAGATTATGCTATAGACGATATTGGTAATTTAGATAATCTGAAATCTTATGCGAATAGATGTTTTTTAGACAATAAAAGTAGAATTGAAAATTTTTTAAACAAGATGAGAGGTTAACAATGCGTCATACAAAGTATTTCAATCAATTTTTGGAAAATGAAGTCAATCTCAATAAAAATAGGATAGAGACTTTGGACAAGAAAGTTAAAACTATTAGTGATTACCTTAACGATAAGTTAGATAATTATCAAAAAAGAGAAAATCAAGGTTCTTATGGGATGAAGACTATTATTAAACCCCCAAAAGATAAAGATTTTGATGCTGATATAATAATTTATATTAAATACAAAGATGATTTTAAACCTAAGGATTACATAGATGAAATTTATAACCTATTTAAAGATGATAGAAATTATAAAGCCATTGTCTCAAGAAGATCTAGGTGTATCGAAATAGATTATTCTGGTGATTTCCATTTAGATATTGTGCCTTGTATAGAGGCGAATAACCAAAAATTTATTTGTAACAAAAATACAAATAAATTTGAAAAAACAGATGGAACAGAATATAAAAAATGGCTAACAGAAAAAAACAATGACTCTCATGGATACTTAAAAAAAGTAACTAAGCTATTTAAATACATGAGAGATATAAAAACTAACTTTAGTTGTAAATCTATTTTATTAACTACTCTTTTAGGCAATCAAATTCGTAAAATCGAAAATTTTAGCGATTTGCCTATTGCCCTCAAAGAAATTTTTAATCGTTTAAACGACTTTTTACAGACTCATTCTGCAATGCCAACAATTAAAAATCCCGTATTAGATAATGAAGACTTTAATAGACATTGGGACCAAGATAAATATTCTAACTTTAGAGATAAAATAAAACTTTACACAGATAAAATTAATAAAGCGTTTAACAATACAGATCATAATGAAAGTGTGAGAAAATGGAGAGAAGTTTTTGGCGATGAGTTTGGAAAGCTGAAAGAGAACAGTGCATTTACTACAAGACCAAATAAACCGTACTGTGATAGATGGCATTAAGAGTATAGAAAATGAAATGTTAGAAGTTGAAAAAACATTTCCAAATTTATATTTTGAGAATCCTTTTATTAAAGGGGAAATAAACGTTTGTGCTGTCTATGATGAAGAAAAACTAATTCATAACCCTGATGAACAGGCTAGAAAAGAATATAAAAAAACTTTTGTCCAAGATGTCTATGAAATCAAAATTGATTTGTTAAATTACAAAGTTTATGAAACAGGGAACAAAATAAAAAAAATACCTAATAATCATATTAATTCTGATGGGAGTTGTTGTTTGGGATTGTTTGGAGATGCCACCCTATCTACATCGGATTTTATTAAACTTCATGTTTTACCTTTTTTCGTTTGGCAAAATTACAAAAGCCAATATGGTAAAAGCCCGCCTTGGGGAGAATACTCACATGGAGAAGCGGGAGTAAAAGAGTTCGATAAGGATATAAAAAATATAGGTAGAAATGATATGTGCTATTGCGGCAATGGTAAAAAATACAAAAAATGCTGTTTGAATAAATAAAAAATCAAACCACGAACTCCTCCCTAAAAAAAACTAAAAGCCGAAGTGAAAACTTGGCGGAACGGAAACTATCCTCGCGCAATAGCCAAAAAGAACTAATTTTAAGTATTTGGGAAAGCCCAGTTCAAAGCCGGAAAGACCTATTTTTATTTAAGCCATGTCAAGCAAAAATAAATCCTGATAAAAAGGCACCGCCATAGAGAATTTTCAGACCCACCACTATCAAAAGACTGTATCACGATAATGTATAGGTCCATAACATTTGGCACTCCGGGTGGTGCGTCAGGAGCGGCTGTATCGGGGATTGTAGCCCCAGTGAATGCCAGTGAATAATGGAGGCGTTGGGCGTTGTGAAACACCAGCCATTGCGCTAATTTCCGGTTAAAGCAGGCCACGTCGGCGAACAGAAGATCCTCGTGGTAGTCCGCGAATGACTCCTGCAAGGTGCGATTGAAACGCTCGCAGCAACTGTTCATCTTTGGCGACTTCGGATAGGTCCACCAGTGGGTGATCCGGCACCGTTTCAACTCGGTCTCGAAGCCCTGCATAAACTCTGACATAAACCCCGAGCCGTTGTCGGACAAGCTATAGCGAATCGGCCTCGGCACCAGTTCGCACAACAGCCGCAAGGTAAGACGCACCCGGAAAACCGATCGGTTTTCAGCGGCGAACGACCCGACAAGGACGTCGAGGCTGACGCTTATTGACAGAACCAAGTCTCGTCATGGACGATAGGGTGAGACGCGCCCGGAAAACCGAACGGTTTTCAGCGGCGAACGACCCGACAAGGATGTCGGGGCTGGGGCTTGTTGACAGAACCAAGTCTCGTCATGGACGACAGGCACTGTGCTGATAATCTGGCAAAATCCACCGACAATCCGCCGACGCCTCTCGCGCTGCGCTGGCTGCTGCGGGTAACGGAAGCCTGTACACCCGCAACGCGCGAGCACGGGGCCATGAAGATGAACACGTAGCGGCGGATACCGTCGCGCCCCCGTTCCACCGTATCACAAGCAAACTATTCCAACGACGCAGTGCATGGGTGGCGCGGGCGACGTAACCTGTTGGTCCAGCGGTACGGACGGCGTCTGCCGCGGGCATCAAGGCGCTGCGGGATACGGCGCATCTTGTCTGGGGCCGCGGCAATGATGCGCCTGCTAGTCGAGACGCTGGGTGTAGCCAGGCCGTAGCGTTCGCCCCACAGCTCAAGCAACTTCTGCACCGGCTGTTTGCCTAAGTTCAGATATTGCTCGCGCAGACAACGGATTGCTTGCACCAAACCGGGCGGACGGTGTGCTTGGCGGCGGCGGTGTGGCGCCAATGCCACTGCGTTGTATCCGCTTTCCTTCAAGGTTTGCCGCACCAATCAAGGTGCGGCAACCGACTTTGAATGCATCGCAGGCTAAAGTCCGACAAGATCCTTATGGGAACCCAATTAAAAAGGATCAATACGGTAATGATGGTTTGTATGGTTGGGAAACTGATCATATCAAGCCGACAAATAAAGGTGGATCAGATAATCTTCGAAATCTGCAGGCTATGCAGACGAGTAAAAATCGTGAATTAGGTGACACCTTGAAGAAACGCAGCCGGCACAAACAAAAGTAGTAAAGCAAAGAAACTTATTCCATGACTCTAAACTTGGTTATTCAATAATCCGTGGGATGGATTTATAGATTAGTTGACAACCGAATTGATTCTAGTTCTTACATGCAATGGTGCGTTCGGATTACCGCGTATATGTGTCTCTATCCAAATAGGTTTGTGAACCATATCGCTCGGATACCATTGCCAACGGACATGTCCCATAACCGGCCAGCACTTATCACGTAATATTTTCTCTGTCCCATTAGATTCATACCTTATCTTTCTCCACCTCACAAGATTGATTTCGGTTTGACTTTCAGGTGATTCCATGCCGATGCGTCTCCGCTCTTGTCGAGTCAATGCTTTGACCTTTTTGACATCGGTGAGTTTCTGGTTCAGAAAGCATGTCATTCTGGCGGCGAGCATAAACCATAGGTCACCTTTCGGAACATGAGCCAAATCTACGGAACCATCTTCTAGGTTGTGAAAAGCTTGGACTTTATCTGTCCTAATAATTATTGCCATAGGTAAAATCGAACTGCTGCCGTCTTTCACATCTGCATAGAGCACGTCAACTTCCTTTCCCTTCTTGTCTGTTTTTCTAAACAAATGAAATCCAATCCCAACATTTTGTGGTAGTGCAATATCTTTCCCTTGAGGTTTATCAATAGGAATAGACATGGCTTCTTCAATTCTTTCTGCATCCCAGTACCATGTTTCGAGCTGATGAATTTCAGCATAAAAGGACTTTCTCAGGAATTGCATTTCACGTTTTATGGCTTCCGCCTCACCGGGGGAACGAGGAGAAAGACCGGATTTAATAATCCGGTGCCAAGCATCCAAATCTGGGATATATCTTTCTAGAATGAAATCCGGATTCATTTGTGGTTTTCTCATCATGAGTTCGGAAGGTAGGGCGTTTTTGTCAAGTTATCTATCTATATAGTTTCGAACAATTATTGACCCAATGGACTATAAACTTATACTAGTTTAACAAAGACTTGCTTACTTTTCTAAAAACTTAAAAAATAATGAAATTTACAATTCAAATCTTAGCGATTGCCATTGCTGCGTTGTTAGTTGTGCCTAGTTGGACGCAAGCGGATTCGGGATTTTATATCAGTGGTGATCTCGGGGTTAATTTCGCCGAGGGAGTGGATACTGCCGGATCTAGCAACGATCGAGCTAGCGTATGCGATGAGTTTATTAATCCGAATTTCGCTACAGTCATGCAGACTTCAGGATACGAAAATGTAAACTGCACAGGCCCTAATCGCGGTGCAACCGGCGGCTGGGAAAATAAATTTGACAACGCAACGGGTATTTTGGCAGGAGCAGCACTAGGCTACAGTTTTTCAAATAGATATTCGAACAGTCCGGTGGACGGTTTCCGCATTGAGATAGAATATTTTTATCGGCAATCGGAATATGATGAGACCAGCGACATTCCCGGCGCATCGGGTGAGAGTGGGGATAAGCTTATGCAAGAAATTGTGCAAGCGATAGACCGTATAGATAGTATCACTTCGCATAACTTGTTCGGAAACTTGTATTACGACTTTGTCAACACTAGCCGGTTTACACCTTATATCGGAGTCGGTGGCGGTATTGGATTTACCGATGTGGAATATGGTAGCGTTTGGGCGAGAAACGACGATCCGGATAGGATTACGACCGGTGAAGGATTACCCAATGCCGATATGATCCGACAGAACTTAGCCAAAACGGTCAGTGTTGCGCAAACTTCCCTCAGCGACACGCTCTTTGGGTTTCAAGTGTTGTTTGGCGTGGATTATGCGTTTACGGAAGCGATGTCTCTAGGTCTCAAAGGACGCTGGGTTAGATTTGATTCCTTCCGTGACGACGGTATAGTTTGGGACCCGCTACGTAGCCACGTACCAAATATACGGAGAGACGGAAGCGAACCGGTGTCCGGCAAGTTCGAGATTGATGACATGGAATTTCTTGGTGTCAGTTTAAACATGAAGTATCTTTTTTAAAGAATTTATGCTTTTTTGCTAGCCTGAAGTAAGCAGAGCAGGGAACATATCCGAGCTAAACTCGCTTTGAATCTAGGCGAGCTAATAGAGCATAATTTTAAGTACAGTCTGTGATAAGCATATAAGCTATATCCTCCGGAAGCTAGTAGAAGCAAAGCTTTGCTGGAAGTATTTGCAATTTAATAATGCCGCCGGACTGAGGTTATTTGTGCGACCTCAATTACCTCCTAGGAATATACCACTCAGCATTATTGATTCCCAGCCGGTCTTTATTTAGCGATTTCGCCGGCTCACTATTATTGTTAAATTTCGTAAACCGCTGATGTTTAAAGCAGTGCGGACTGCTTAACTGCTTTAGATATTCCCCTACGGCAAAAATAGCGTTCATCCGATAATCGGACGCCGTCCGTCGTAATAGCTGGGTTCCCTTCAATATTTTGTGGTAAGCAATCAATCATGTTTACCCATGCGATCGCTTTTTTGCTTGGAAATGTATTATTTCAACAACTGCCGCTATTGCCCAACATCGGCTGGTTGGCGATCACTCCTTTGGTTGCCGGCATATTTATTCGCTATTCGATTGCACGTTTTGTTGGTGTCTTTGTATTAGGTTTTTGTTGGGTATGGTATGCGGCTTTTATACGATTAGATGGAATGCAAGGTTTTGACGGAGGAGAGGCCGAATTAAATTTACGGATTGTATCTATTCCGAGCTATCAAAATTTTTATACTCGTTTGGATGCGGTAGTCGTTCGTGACCATGAAGTTTCCGCAGGTGGTTTGTCGGTCCCGGATAAATTGCGCTTAGGTTTGTATGGTGAAGACCCGCAGTTGAAACTAGGCGAAACTATTCATGCCGGAGTACGGCTAAAACCTTTGCACGGCTACAGCAATCCGCATACATTTGATTACGAGCGGTTTTTATTTGCTCATGGTATCGGGGCGACCGGTTATATCCGTAGTTGGTCGTATGTTCCCAATGCGGCGCCAAATCTTGCACAAAAGTTTCGCCAATACGTTTATGACAAACTGTTTGCTCAGTTAAGCGCCACAGATAATATCGGCGCGGTGTTGGCATTGACATTAGGCGAACGTAGATACATGACTCGACATCAGTGGCAATTGTTAACAGCATCCGGAGTCGGACATTTGTTTGCTATCTCCGGTCTTCATATTGCATTATTTTTCGTTCTAATTTACCAATGCGTTTTCTATCTGTGGCGAAAATACTTTTTATCCCGTTGTTATATTGCCACACCGTCAATGGCGGGAGGAGTCGCATTCCTATTTGCTTTCACTTATGCTTGGCTCGCAGGTTTTTCATTGCCTACGCAACGAGCATTAATTATGCTCGGATGTGTTTTGTTTGCTCGGATAGTAGTGCGGCAAACCTCACTTATCAACTCGTTATCATTGGCTTTGCTAGTGGTATTGTGTCTTGACCCTTTCAGCACTTTATCCGCGTCGTTTTGGTTTTCATTCTCGGCAGTCGGCGGCATCGTCGTTTTTATTCAAGCGACAAAAACTTCGATAAAACCGGTGCGATGGATAGGATTGCATTTGTACTTGCCGATCATTTTATTGCCGCTTAGTTTATGGTTCTTTAACCAAGGTGCTTTGCTGGCTCCGATTGCCAATTTGTTTGCGGTTCCTTACGCAAGTTTTTTGGTACTGCCATGTGTATTATTGGCGACATTATTTTCCATTATTAATGAACCAATAGCAGCAAGTTTGGTGTGGGCCGCTGATTTATTGCTTGATGGTTTCTGGTATGCAGCGGAATTCATAAAAAATATTCGGCTGTTTCAATGGTTCCATAAGCCGTTGTGGTGGTGTTATTTCAGTGCGATGCTTGGAGCGATATTGATTATTGCGACGTGTAATTTTTATTATAGGGTCGCCGGTGTTTTATTTCTTTGCACTTTATCATTGATTCCGCCGCCTTCCATTCCTAAAGGCGCTTTTGAAAGTGTGTTTTTAGATGTCGGGCAAGGGCTTGCGGTAGTGATTCGCACCCGCACACATACTTTATTATTTGATGCGGGCGCTAAATATCCATCAGGTTTCGATTTAGGCTCTGCAGTTATATTGCCGTTTTTACTCGGCAGCAATATTACTCATTTGGATGCGTTGGTATTGTCGCATAGCGATAAAGACCATGCCGGGGGCGCCGACGTGATTCTTAGCCGATTCGACGTAAGAAAAAAGTATATCGGCGGGCGCAGTGAGCGAAATTATGTTTTTTCCGAGTTTGAAAGGTGCCATGACGGCATACAGTGGGTTTGGGATGACGTGTATTTTACTTTTCTCCACCCATCTTCGGAATTATTATCGGAAAGATTGTCGGAAAATGACGCTTCGTGCGTATTACGAATATCCAATAACGATCATCAATTGCTATTAACAGGCGACATAGAAAAATCAGCGGAGAATCAATTGCTAAGGCGTTATAGCATACAATTAAATGTTGATGCGGTATCGGTGCCCCATCATGGAAGCAAAACTTCGTCCGGAGTATCTTTTATAAAAGCAGTCAGACCAAAAATTGCCATTGTATCCAGCGGCTTTCGCAACCGATTCGATTTCCCCGCCGCATCGGTGGTGCAAAGATATCGCGATCACTGTGTTAGTGTATACAATACTGCCGAAAGCGGTGCCATCCGCCTTTATTTTCCGCCCGATTCTTTGGCAGGGTCGGCTACCGATGCCTTATTAAATGATGAAATTCAAGTTACATCACACCGTGCCGTCCAAAAACATTATTGGCAAACCCATAAGATTACTCAAGAAAATCATCCGGACTGTGTATAAAAGCAAATAATTATTCGGTTAATATACACGCTCGTGCATAACAAAAGATGACGCAAGCAAAGCCGATGTTTCCGAAAAAACTGCGAATAAAATTGCCCAATATTTATCATCGTCTCCTGCGATACACGAAACCACATTGGCAATTTTTACTTATTTCAATTGTCGGAATGCTTCTGTATTCTTTCGGAGATATCGGGCTTGCCGTTTTGATCAAGCCTTTGTTGGATGAGAGTCTTTTTTCGCAAACGGCACAATCTTCCGGCTGGTGGCTTTCGGCGGGGGTTATCGGAATTTTTCTGTTGCGCGGTTTAGGAAACTATTTGTCAGTCTACTATATCGGCTACATCGGTCAGATGGTTGTACGCAATCTGCGTACGGATATGTTTGAACACTTGTTACATTTACCGATATCATATTTTGACCAGTACCCCAAGGGGACTGTCGTTTCAAAACTGACCTACAATGTTGAACAAACCGCTGTTGCGGCATCGCGGGCATTGGTCGTAATCGTGCGCGATACATTTAGCATAATTGGTTTGATATTCTGGATGCTGTATTTAAATTGGATACTTACCCTTTGTCTCGCAATTTTGATCATTCCAATCGTTTTTATTGTACGTTTCGCTAGCCGCCGTTTCCGTAAAATTAGTCGCAAGGTTCAGGATGCTTACGGAATTGCTACCGCTGATATTCAGCAAGCGATTGAGAATAACGCGATGATTAAAGTATCGGGTGCGCAGTGTTACGAAAGTACGAGTTTTGCAAATAGCAATGAGGAAATCAGGCGCCAGAAAATGCGCGTTTTACGAACCCGAGCGACCAATGTACCTATTGTCATGTTGATAGCCGGGCTAAGTTTTGTCGGCATTATCCAAGCAGCTAATATCGGAGCGATCGGAAACACGATCACTGTCGGAACTTTTGTTTCAATGCTTGTTACTATTATGCTATTGTTTCGCCCAATTCGAAATCTAACCACTTTAAACCAAGTAATTCAAACGGGTATCGTTGCGGCAGAGAGCGTGTTTGATATGTTGGACGAACCCATTGAGCAAAATATTGCCAAACCGATTGAAAAGCGTATCCGCGGAGATATTTGTTTTAAGGATGTTACATTTCGTTATGCCAATACCGATACGGATGCATTGTCTCATATTCACTTGAATATATCGGCCGGGGAGACTATCGCGCTGGTCGGACAATCCGGTTCAGGCAAAAGTACTTTAATCAGCCTTATTCCGCGCCTTTATGAGCCAACTTCCGGATGCATTGAAATTGATCAGCAAGATACTGAGCTATGGAATTTACAACAGTTGCGTGCGCAGATTGCCTATGCCGGACAATTCAATATTTCAATGCGCGGGACGATCGCAGACAATATTGCGTATGGCAGCGACGCATCGGAAGCGCAAATCCGGAAAGCAGCTAAGGACGCTTATGCGCTTGAGTTTATTGAGGAACTACCGCAGAAGTTTGCCACAGCTATTAGCAACGCTACCCTGTCCAACGGACAAGTTCAACGTTTGGTTTTAGCGCGCACTTTGCTAAAGGATTTACCGATTTTAATTTTTGATGAAATTACCTCCGCATTAGACAAACTGACCGAATATCATATTCGCGAAGCCTTGTGTAAGGCGATTGCGGGACGTACTGCGATTATTATTACTCACCGCTTTACTGTGACGAGACTTGCTCATCGTATTATTGTCCTTAAGAACGGGCAAATTATTGAGCAAGGTACTCATGAAGAATTATTAATAAAGCAGGGAGAATATCGGAATTTATATTGTAACGATGGTGCGGAAAAATTTATCACGGAGTAGATGATTTCATGGGGTTGGTGAAAGTTTGTTGGCGATTGTTGTTAAAAGGACTCAACGGTACGGTGCGGAAAGTTTGGTATCAGAAGGCGCATCGGTTTAAATTTTTTCTAATGATCTTTGTTCCGTTCTATTATTTAATCATTCGGTTACGACGTCTTTTTTTAACGCAAGCGGTAAAACGATATCGCAGTAAATCCGTGCGCCGGGATGTCCCGGTTATCGTTGTCGGCAACATTACAGTCGGCGGTACTGGTAAAACTCCTTTAGTCATTACATTAGCTAAGTGTCTGCAAGCGCGCGGGTATCGACCGGGGATCGTTACACGCGGTTATGGCGGACAAAGAAAAAAGACGCCTTATCTTGTAACGGATGAAGATGACCCGTTAGAAGTTGGTGATGAACCGTTGTTACTGATGCAAAAGACACAAGCGCCTGTAGTGATATCCGCAGCGCGGCAACGCGGAGTAGAGATGCTTTCGCAACGTAGCGATGTAAGTGTTATTTTATCCGATGATGGTTTGCAGCACTATACGATGCCGCGCGATATTGAAATCGCTGTCGTCGATAATTGGCAATGGTTCGGAAATGGAATATTGTTGCCGGCGGGGCCATTACGTGAACCTAAAAGTCGTTTATCGGAGGTGGATTTCATCGTGGTTAATAATGCGACCGGTACTGATGATATAAACGCTCTCATACAGCAATTCAGTGCATTATCAACGCCGTGGATTGCCACGCGAATTTTTAAAAAATTTAAAAATATCGCTTTGGATATCGAAGTGCCGATAACGGCTTTTGCTCATCATCGCGCATACGCTTATACCGCAATCGGGAACCCTGCAGCCTTTTTTGACGGACTAAATCAGTTGAAAATTGAGGTATTGCCGCAAGCTTTTTATGACCATTATCTTTTTACTGAGGAAGATTTTGAGCTTTCTATGCGGTTACCCATTATTATGACCGAGAAAGATGCGGTAAAATGCGCTGCGTTTGCAAATCAACGGATGTGGGCATTGCAAACAGAGTTTATGTTAAGACATGAGCAAGCTTCTATTGATCAATTGATTGAAAAAATACGTAGACTTCAATGATTAAACAAACGCTTTTAGATATCCTTGTTTGCCCTGTCAGCAAAGGCAAGCTTATCTATGATGCTGAAAAACAGGAACTCATTTCATTATCGGCAAAGCTTGCATATCCGATTCATGATGACATTCCGGTTATGTTGGAAAGCGAAGCGCGAACAATTTCATTAGAAGAATATGAGTCTTACAAAGAGCGGCAGAGTAAATGAATTTCGCGTCGTGATACCGGCACATATAGGATCGCGGCGTCTGCCGAACAAGCCTCTGCTGAAACTAACTGATAAAACCTTAATTGAACATGTTTACCAGAATGCTGTGAGCAGTGGCGCCGAACAAGTCATCGTCGCAACCGATGCTTCACAAGTTGCGGATTGTGTGCATGCTTTCGGCGGTAATGTTTATGTTACCGCTTTGGCCCATTCTACCGGGACTGATCGTATCGCTGAAACTGTCAAAGCATTGGCATGGGAAGATGAATGCATTGTCGTAAATATACAAGGCGATGAGCCGTTTATTGCCGCCGACGACGTACGGCGTGTTGCCGATGATTTAGCTGCAAGCGGCGCTGAAATTGCAACTTTAACTTTGCCTCTGACACGGGAAAATGTTAACGATCCGAATATTGTTAAGGTAGTGCGAGATCGACAGAATTTCGCGTTATATTTCAGTCGTGCGGCGATTCCTTATTATGTGAATAATGCGAGAGGATATGAAGATTTTAGCGATGGAATAAAGGATACTTGTCTATATTATCATCACCTTGGTATTTACGCCTACCGTTGCGCTTATTTGGCGCGTTTTACCGCGTTGCCTCAAACAATTCCCGAGCGTGTGGAATCGCTTGAACAGTTGCGGGCGCTGGTGCACGGGGATAGAATTCATGTCGGTGATGCAACGACTAAAATTGCTTTAGGGATTAACTGCGAAAAGGATTTGCAAGTTGCTAAAAAATTATTAAAATAACGTCTTTTTGAAAAGTTTCTAACGATAAAAGCCGCTAAAAATGGCAAGGTCACTAGAAATATGGCTTTGTGTAAACAACTATGAGTATCGCTGTTGAAAATCTAAGCAAACGTTTCGGGTCTTGCCTTGCGGTTGACCAGTTAAGTTTTTCGGTAGAAGAAGGGGAAGTGCTCGGCTTTCTCGGTCCGAATGGCGCCGGAAAGTCGACGACTATGAAAATGCTGACCGGTTTTTTGGAACCAAGTGAGGGCAGCGTGCAAATTTGTGATTGGGACATCACAAAACAAGCGGTTCAAGCCAAATCGATCATCGGATACTTGCCCGAAGGAGCGCCTGTCTACGGTGAGATGAGTGTGCGGGAGTTTTTAAAATTTGTTACTAAGATCCGTCGGCTAAATTCAACGGATGCCAAAAAAGGGTTTGACAACGTCGTCGAAAAACTAGAATTGCATAAAGTGTTGCTTCAATCGATTGAAACTTTATCTAAAGGATTTAAAAGACGTGTTGGCCTTGCGCAAGCAATGATCCACGATCCTAAAGTTCTAATCATGGACGAGCCGACCGATGGTTTGGACCCAAACCAAAAGCATCAGGTACGTCAGTTAATTACCTCTCTAACAAAAGATAAGATTGTCATCATTTCAACCCATATCCTAGAGGAGGTCAGTGCGGTATGTAGCCGTGCGATGATTATTGCCGAAGGATGTTTATTGATTGATGAGACTCCCGCAAATCTACTTGAGAGATCGCGATATCATAATGGGGTAAGCTTGCAAATTAAAGAAGGTGATGAAGATATTGTTCAGCAATTAGAACAATTACCGGAAGTTGAGGCGGTTGAGCGTCATTTGACCGGAAACATTATAGTTGTATCCAAAGGGCGGCAACCCTTATATCCGAAAATAAGTCGGATGGCAAAAGAAAAACAATGGAATATTAGTAATATACAGAGCGAATATGGCAAACTAGATGAAGTATTTCGCACTATCACGCAAGGAAGCATGGCATGAATGCCATATTGGTTATTTTTCGGCGTGAATTAAGCAGCTATTTTGCAACGCCGCTTGCCTATGTATTCATTGTGATTTTTCTAGCGCTTAGCATGACGTTTACTTTCTATTTAGGCAATTTTTATGAGAACCGGCAAGCAAACCTCGGTTCCTTTTTTAATTTTCATCCTTGGCTTTATCTATTTTTAGTACCGGCAATTTCAATGCGCTTATGGGCTGAGGAACGTAAAACCGGTAGCTTGGAATTATTAATGACGCTGCCGATTACAACGATACAAGCCGTACTCGGAAAATTTTTTGCCGCCTGGTTGTTTATTGCAATCGCGCTACTGCTGACTTTTCCAATATGGATTACCGTCAATTATCTTGGCGAACCTGACAATGGCGCTATTTTAGCTGCGTATCTAGGCAGCTTATTGATGGCAGGAGGATTCCTTGCGATCGGTTCATGCATTTCCGCTACAACTAAAAATCAAGTCATTGCGTTTATCATTAGCATTGTAATTTGCTTTCTATTCTTACTGAGCAGTTTCCCCATTGTGTTAGACGCTTTTCGGAATTGGCTGCCGCAAATTTTAGTTGATGCGATTGCTTCATTGAGCTTTTTTACTCACTTTGCTTCAATTAGCAAAGGCGTGTTGGCTTTGCATGACATAATATTTTTTGTGCTGATAATTGTAGTCTGGTTGGTCGCCAACGCAATTGTGCTTGAAATGAAAAAAGCCGAATAGCGCGAAGGAGATTTACTAAGTGGCAAAACTTGGATTGAATACTTCCCGTCTGTCAAAAGGCATTTCATTTTTGGTGCTGGCAATATTATTTATTGCGTTGGTTGTGATCAATAATTCCATATTTCGAAATGTGCGTTTAGATTTAACCGAGAAGAATCTTTATACTCTTTCCGAAGGAACGCGCAATATTTTGGCTGATATCAAACAGCCGATTAATCTATATTTATTTTTTTCGGAAAAAGCCTCGCGGGACTACCCGCAAATTAGAAACCATCATGTACGAGTAAAAGAGATGCTGGAAGAATATCGTTTGCGTTCAAATGATATGCTAAAGATTTCCTACATTGACCCGGAACCTTTCTCCGAAGATGAAGACCGCGCTACGCAGGTGGGTATACAAGCGGTGTCGGTTGGCGACGAGACTTTGTACTTTGGTCTTGCCGGAACAAACATTGTCGATGACGTCGAAGTCATTCCATTTTTCCAGTCCAATAAGGAAATATTTCTGGAATATGAGCTCGGGCAATTAATTTATAGCTTGACTCGGCTAAAAAAGCCGGTAATGGGTATCATGACGACGCTGAGTATGTATCCGACTCAAATAGACCCGCAGACCGGAAGAATGAATAACTCGTGGGTGATTACCGAACAAATTGAAAAGTTATTTGACGTTCGCTTGGTACTCAGTGACGCGACTGAGATTGAAGAAGAAATTGATGTTTTAATGGTAGTCCATCCGAAAAATCTTGGAGACAGTACGCTGTATGCGATTGATCAGTTTATTATGCGCGGGGGGAGGGGTTTATTTTTTGTCGACCCGTTTGCCAATGCTGAATTTCTACCGATCCCGGAAAATCAACCGCTACAAGATTCCCATGCCAAAAGTTCTTCGTTAAATCGTTTATTTGATTCTTGGGGATTCAGTGTCGATGAAAATTCAGTCATTGGCGATCGTAAACGAGCATTAAAAGCTAGCTTAAGTACCGGCAGTATTGTCCGTCATATCGCAATGGTCGGAACAAAACAGCAAGATTTTGATATTGACGATGCCGCAATGTCAGGCTTGCAATCGGTGAACTTCGGCATGTCCTCGTATATTAAAGCTAATAATCCGGAGGATGCTGCCGTTAAGATTGATCCTTTGATTACCACTTCCAAAAATTCAATGCCGATTCCGCTGCAGCAATTTCGGTTTATGGCGAACCCTGACATATTACAGCGAGGATTTAAAGCGACCGGGGAGAAATATATTCTTGCGGCTCGAGTTCGCGGTAAACTTAAAAGTGCGTTTACGCAAGCGCCGCAGAACGACGATGAAAATGAATCCGATGCTCCGGAGCCTCGCGCACATCTTGCCGCGACAAAAAATCAGGCTGAGTTAGTAGTCATTGCCGATACGGATTTGTTAACCGACTCTATGTGGGTTCGAGTGCAAAATTTCTTTGGTCGACGCATTGTACAACCGCTTGCCGGCAATGGCGATTTTGTTGTTAATTTACTTGAAAGTCTTTTTGGAGATACTAATCTGATCAATATTCGCAGCCGCGCAAGCTACTCTCGACCGTTTACTCGGATTGACAAAATTGAAACCGAAGCCGATCAAAAATATCGAGAAACTGCCGAACAATTGCAAAAAGAACTGAACCAAATTGAAGCTAGATTACGTGAGTTGCAAAAAGAAAAAGCAGACAAACAAAGCGCTTTATTAACTCAAGAGCAGCAACGGGAATTGAATAACGCGCGACAGAAAAAGATTAAAGTGCGCAAGCAATTACGTCATGTGCTGCATCAGCAAAATGAGGATATTGAAAATTTAGGCACGACATTGAAAATTATTAACATCGGCCTAGTTCCTTTGCTGGTGATGCTGATTGCCGCGATTTTGGGATTCTTGCGAGTACGTAATCAATATAAGGAGATAAGCGCAGCATGAATCTGAAAATCCTCGGAGCGCTCGCTTTAATCGCAATCATCGCTGCGGTTATTGTTCTTCTGCCCAAGGAGAAGAAAGTAGAAAGCCGGGTTTTATTTCCCGAACTTAATCTTGAAAAGCTAAATCAGGTTACAAAGGTTAATGTGCAATCAAACCAAGAAAATATCGAGTTGACACGTGATGCGGCGCGTGGTTGGATTCTTCCTCAACTAGATGGCTACCCTGCCGACGGAACGAAAATTCGTCAATTGCTTAGGACATTTCTTGAGGCTGAAAAATTGGAAAAGAAAACTTCCGATTCCGCTTATTACACTCGCCTTGGCGTAGATGATCCGAAAAACTCTAAGGCAAGTAATACTCTGGTCTCGCTTACCGCCGATGCCTTCCATTATGATTTAATTCTGGGTAATTTTAGTTCCCAGCTAAGTCAAGGACAGTATGTGCGCAAACTTGATGAAGATGAAAGTTGGCTGATAAACCGCCGTTTCAATGTCAGCAAGATATTGAATGAATGGCTGGATACCCAAATTCTTCATCTCGAACGTGAAGATATTCTGCAAATCAAAATCAATGATCAATCCAGCGGTAAATTATTTGAAATAATACGTGACAATTCATCAGACAAGTTACAGCTGAAGCATGATTCTAATGATAAAAAGGAATTACCCGAAAGTGACGTAAATTTTCGTATTAATCAATTCGTATCGGTAGTGGACTATATGAAATTCAAGCAACTGTGGTCTAAAGAAAGCATATTTGCTTCCGCCGAAAGTAAAAAAAGCACACCTCCAAGCGAGCCGATAGTCGCCGAATATACGACACTCGATAAGATGATAATTACAATTGATGCGTATCAGCGCTTAGAAAAAGATCTGTTTGAAATTACGGCAACTAGCGCTGATGATGCAACTATGGAAGCAAAGGAAAAAGCTCGGCAAATTGCAGTATTAACTGAGAACCGTATCTACGAAATGCCCGATGCGTCGTATAATGCCTTAACTAATAGCACAAAAGAAATTCTTGAACTCTTGAATGAATAAAAAAGCTTGATGCTAATCAAAAAAATTGGCTATCGGTATGCTTTAGTCATTTCCTCGGCAAGTCCGATATAGTCGGCAGGTGTTAATTTTTTCAGCCCTTTCCGAACTTCGGAAGGTAAATCCAAAGTTTCCAGCAGCACATGCAAGTCGTTTTTTGTAATGCTTTTACCGCGAGTTAATTCTTTTAGCCGCTCATAACCATTGTCGATATTATAGCGACGCATAACTGTCTGAATTGCTTCTGTCAAAACTTCCCAATGTTGATCAAGTTCTTCTTGTAACCGCTTTGTATTCGGTTTAATTTTTTCTAGCCCTTTGTTTAGTGATTCAAGTGCGATCAATGTATGGGCAAATACTAATCCGAGCGTACGTAATGCGGTCGAATCGGATAGGTCGCGTTGCCAGCGCGATATCGGTAACTTTTCTGCCAAATGTGCGGCGATTGCGTTTGCAATACCAATGTTGCCTTCGGCATTTTCAAAGTCTATCGGATTGACTTTATGCGGCATAGTTGAGGAGCCGGTCTCTTCGGTTTGAATCTTTTGGGTAAATAAACGCAAAGCAATATACCCCCAAATATCCCGGCATAAATCTAGTAAAATTTGATTATTGCGAGCGATGCTATTGAGAATCTCGGCAAGTGTATCGTGTGGCTCAATCTGTGTCGTGTAAGTTATCGGTTCGAGCCCTAAACTTTTTATGAATGCTATGCTTATTTTCTGCCAATCGGCTTCGGGGTATGCAATATGATGTGCGTTATAGTTCCCGACAGCGCCGTTAAATTTGCCTGTAACAGGCAAGCGTTTCAATATTTGCAATTGCCGGTCAAGACGTGCCACTACATTGATTAATTCTTTGCCAAGCGTAGTCGGTGAAGCAGGCTGGCCATGTGTATATGCAAGCATTGGTAAACTGGCATATTGTCGCGCCATTGTTAATAATTTGTCATGAATTTTTCCATAAGCCGGCAATAAAACTTGTTCTCGCGCTTGCCGTATAATCCGTGCCCATGCAAGGTTATTAATATCTTCGGAAGTACATGCGAAGTGTATAAATCTTTCTAAATGAGCATGTTTCTTATTTTTCTTAAAGCATTTCCTTAAATAATATTCAACGGCTTTAACATCATGCTTAGTCACTTGTTCTATCTCTTTTACACGCAAGGCTTCTTGTTCGTCAAAGTTTTCTTGGAGTTCATCTAAAAATTGAATTATGTCGGTCGGCGATTGCAAAATCTCGGGAAGGGTTTCTGTATTGACCAGGTACTTAAACCATGCAATTTCAATTTCGATGCGTTGCGCTATCAGTCCGTATTCGCTGAACCAGCGACGCAAGCTTTCTGTTTTGTTTGCATAACGTCCGTCGCTAGGCGCTATGGCTGTCAACGGTGAGAGCGGAAGCGATGACATGCCTTATTGTTGTTTCTGAATAGAAATGTACGGAGAGTCATGCAATTCTTTGTCCTATCCTAACTAGGTGTTGTATTATAAGGTATAACGCCGCAAAAATTTCAGTAAAAGTTAGACTCAATGGCTAGTTTCCGCACGGAAAAGGACAGCATGGGAACAATCAAAGTTCCCATTGACGCATTGTATTCCGCTCAAACCCAACGCGCTGTGGAAAATTTTCCGATCAGCGGCTTGAAAATGCCGCAAATTTTTATTCGTGTATTGGCGTTGATCAAGCGTTGTTGCGCTTTAACTAATCAAAAGATTGGTTTGCTTGATGGCGACTTTGCCGATGCAATCATTGCAGCGGCGCATTCAATTGAAAGCAGCGCATACGATAAGCATTTTCCGGTAGATGTGTTCCAGACCGGTTCAGGCACAAGTTCAAATATGAATATGAATGAAGTAATCGCGAATCTTGCAAGTAAGCAGTCCGGTCTGACGATTCATTCGAATGACCACGTAAATATGAGTCAAAGCTCAAATGATGTCATACCGACAGCAGTGCATGTCAGCGCATGTATTGCGCTTGAAGAACAGTTAAAACCCGGTTTGGACCATCTATCTCAAGTATTGCATCAGCGTGCCGGAGAATATTCAAATGTAGTGAAAACCGGACGTACGCATTTGATGGATGCAATGCCGGTTACATTGGAACAAGAACTCAACGCGTGGGCGGCACAGGTTGATTATTCGCTGCAACGGATTGATGCCTCTATGCCACGTCTGTTGGAATTAGCGCAAGGCGGTACGGCAGTTGGGACAGGCGTTAACTGCGACCCGCGCTTTTCTGCATTGTTCTGTCAAGAGTTAAGCCAATGTGTTCAATTGGCCTTTAAACCTAAACCCGATAAGTGCGAGGCGTTAAGTACACAAGATGCCGCAGTTGAGATGAGTGGTCAATTGCGTACTCTTGCCGTCAGTTTGATGAAAATTGCGAATGATCTACGTTGGATGAATTCGGGGCCGCTTGCGGGTTTGGGTGAAATTAATCTGCCGGCGTTGCAACCGGGTAGCAGTATTATGCCGGGCAAAGTCAATCCGGTTATTCCGGAAGCCGTTGCCATGGTCTGTGCTCAGGTAATTGGTAATGATACAACCATCGCGGTAGCGGGGCAGAGCGGCAATTTTCAATTAAATGTGATGCTGCCGGTAGCTGCATATAACCTATTACAAAGCATACAGCTGCTAGCGAATTGTGCGCATCTACTGGCTGATAAAGTCATTATGAGATTTACCGTTAATCAAAAACGTATCTCGGAGCCGTTGGGGAAAAATCCGATTCTCGTTACCGCGCTGAATCGGGTGATCGGTTATGAAAAAGGTGCTTACATCGCTAAAAAAGCATACACCGAGGAACGACCAGTGCTTGAGGTTGCATGTGAGGAAACCAATCTTTCCGAAAATGAATTGATTCGCTTGCTTGATCCCAGACGATTAATAAGCGGTGACAATACTGACGGCACATGATCCACGTTTTGTTCCAAACAATTTAATGGCCCGTTTTCAGGAAAATAAAAGACCCATGAATCCTTTTGAGAATATCGATAATTGCCTGTGAAGACTTTATAAACAAGAAGAATGGAATCCGGCGAAGATTTCCGGAGCGATCTTTACACTATCAGTATTTAAGCTCGTACGGTCCTAAGTGAATAGAGACCGGATTTCCCCCTATTGCATGTGGAAATTTGATTACTGCGTTAACTGGGACAACACGTAGGGCAGTATTCCTCCGCAATTGTAGTAATCCTCTTCGCGTGGAGTATCGATCCTGACACGGGTAATAAACTGCACTAGCTCATCGTTTGCTTTGCGCGCTGTTACTTCGGCAAATTGAGATTCTCCGTTTCGCAGCCGTTTAATATGAAATATTTCTTCGCCGCTCAGCCGCAGAGTTTCAGCGTTTTCATGCGTTTGATATTGCAAGGGAAGAATTCCCATGCCGACTAGATTAGAACGGTGGATTCTTTCAAAGCTTTCTGCAATAACTGCCCGAACGCCTTGTAAAAACGGACCTTTTGCCGCCCAGTCACGCGACGACCCGCTGCCGTATTCTTTGCCTGCTAATATGATGGTCGGCGTATTTTCCTGATGATAACGTATTGCCGTATCATAAATGGGCATCTGTACATTAGACGGAAGATGGCGAGTATATCCGCCTTCAACTTCCGGCACCAATCGGTTGCGTAAACGAATATTGGCAAAAGTGCCACGCACCATCACGTGATGGTTGCCGCGCCGTGCCCCGTATGAATTAAATTCGTTGATGTGCACGGAATGTTCCTGCAAAAATTTTCCTGCCGGGCTATCCGGTTGAATGCTACCTGCCGGAGAGATGTGGTCGGTGGTGACCGAATCGCCGAGAAAAGCAAGAACGCGTGCGTTTTCGATATGATCTTTCTTCATGCCATTTGCGGCGCTTCTAAAGTAAGGCGGTTCGGCGATATAAGTTGAGTCCGACCAATCAAACAATATGTTTTTATCGACAGCTAATGCTTGCCACTGTTCATCGCCGTCAAAAATGTGTGCATAAGATCTATCGAATTGTTCCGGAGATAAAACTTGCCGCTCAATTTCTGCCACTTCGTCGGTTGTCGGCCAAATGTCGCGCAGATAAATTTTTTCCCCGACGGAATTTTGCCCTAATGAATCATGATACATATCAAAATTCATGGTGCCCGCGAGCGCATACGCAACCACTAAAGGAGGGGAGGCCAGGTAATTCAAGCGCACTTTCTGATGAATTCTGCCTTCAAAATTACGGTTGCCAGATAAAATAGCAGCGGCCGCTAAGTCATTTTCTTCAATAGTTCGATCAATTTCCGGCGGCAAAGGCCCTGAATTGCCAATACAGGTTGTGCAACCGTACCCCACTACATAAAATCCCAAAGATTGTAATGGTTTAATTAAATCGGCCCGTTTTAAGTAATCGGTAACAGCGCGCGAGCCCGGCGCTAATGAAGTTTTGACCCAGGGTTTTACCGCCAATCCTTTTTCTGCCGCTTTTTTCGCCAGCAATCCCGCAGCAATCATTACCGATGGATTCGAAGTATTGGTGCATGAAGTAATTGCGGCGATGACAACACTTCCGTCCGTTAGACGGTATTCCGTATTCTGTAATCGGATATTTGCTCCGTTGTTTTTATCAGATGTTTTAATGCCCTTCAGGTATGTGATAAATTGTTCTTTTGCCGCCGACAACTGAATTCGGTCCTGCGGGCGCTTAGGTCCGGCGAGACTAGGTACAACAGTTTTTAAATCAAGCTGTAACCTTTCATCAAATTGTAGCTTGCGGCTGTCATCGTGCCATAAACCCGTCTCTTTGGCATAGGCTTCGATCAACGCGATATGCTCCATCGAACGCCCGGTTAGCTTAAGATAATTAAGCGTCTGATCATCTATTGGAAAAATACCGCAAGTTGCACCGTACTCAGGAGCCATGTTTGCAATGGTACAACGGTCCCCCAGCGGGAGATTAGCAAGCCCTGGCCCGTAAAATTCAACAAACTTACCGACTACGCCATATTCACGTAATATTTGCACGATTGTTAGCACCAAATCCGTTGCTGTCGTACCTTCGGGTAATTTGCCGTCCAAACGGAAACCGACGACTTTAGGGATTAACATCGAAAGCGTTTGCCCGAGCATTGACGCTTCAGCTTCAATTCCCCCGACGCCCCAGCCCAGTACTCCGATACCGTTGACCATCGTGGTGTGCGAATCAGTTCCAACTAATGTATCCGGGTAGGCAATCAAAGTTCCATTCTTTTTTTCATTGAATACAACACGGGCAAGATATTCAATGTTTACCTGATGAACGATGCCTGACCCCGGCGGCACTACTTTAAAATTGGAAAATGCTGATTGTCCCCATTTTAGAAAACGATAACGCTCTTTATTCCGCTGAAACTCAATTTTCTTATTTATGTCAAAAGCTTCAGGCGTACCAAATGAATCTACTTGCAGCGAATGATCAATCACCAACTCTGTCGGTTGCAGCGGGTTGATTTTTTGAGGGTCTTTACCTAATGCTTTCATTGCTTCACGCATCGCCGCAAGATCAACCAATGCCGGAACACCGGTAAAATCTTGCATAAGAATACGAGCCGGGCGGTATGCAATTTCTTGCGGTTTATGAGTAGTATTATGCGCTTTCAATAATGCCTCAATTTGCGTTGAGGTTACAATTTCGCCATCTTCATAGCGCAGTAGATTTTCAAGTAAAATCTTCAGCGAATAGGGCAATTTCTCAGCGGACGGAATACGGATAGGGTTATAAATCTCAAAATGATTGTCGCCTGCGATCAGCCGTACTTTGGTATCAAAGCTATTTTTCATAGGTGTTTTATTTCTGCTAAAGCGGGAGCGTGATCGCGCATTGTACAGCACTCTCATTTTTTGTTTGATTTTTTTGACAAGATTTTAAAAATAAATTCATACCGCCTTTGAGATGATGCCTCCGCCGATACAAGCATTATCATCGTATAAAACGATTGATTGGCCGGGAGCAACTCCCCATTGAGGCGTATCAAAATATGCATGAAATGTATTACCGTGATGTTCAATTCGACAATCTTGCTCAATTTGACGATGACGGATTTTTGCATACAGTTTAGTGCGATCGGATGGTACTTCCGTAATCCAATGCACTTGCTCAGCTTCGATTTTATGCTTAAGCAACGACGGATGATCATGTCCTTGTACCACATGCAAGCGATTTTGCGCTAGATCTTTATCGGCAACGTACCACGGCGCTTCTGCCGAACTTGCTAATCCGCCGATACCCAATCCTTGACGTTGTCCGATTGTATAAAACCAAACACCGTTGTGTTCGCCGATAAGCTGCTTATTTTCATCCATAATCTGTCCTTTTCGGGGTGGCAAATATTGACTAAGAAATTTCTGAAAAGGTCGTTCGCCGATAAAACAAATACCAGTACTATCTTTTCTGTCGGCCGATTTTAAAGCGTGTTTTTTAGCAATCTTCCGGACATTTGCTTTTGTAATATCGGATAGGGGAAATATGCTGTTTCCCAGCATTTCTTGATTCATCAGATGAAGGAAATAAGTCTGATCTTTGTTATGGTCCTGGCTTTTTATCAAATGATAATATTGTCCTTTTCGTTTAATTCCTGCATAATGCCCGGTAGCAATTTTGTCCGCGCCTAGTGATTGAGCGTAATGTAAAAACTTGTCAAACTTAATTTTGCGATTACATAAAATGTCAGGATTCGGAGTGCGTCCGCGCTGATATTCTGCCAAAGTTACCTGAAAAACCATTTCCCAATATTCGGCGGAAAAACTTACTACATGCAATGGAATTGCCAATTGTTTGCAGACTGCTTTAGCGTAACTCAAGTCCTCAGCGGCGGCACAAGCTTCGTTATCATCTTCTTCCCAATTCTTCATAAATAGCCCGAAGATATTGTAATCAAGTTGTTTTAATATCCAAGCAGCAACAGCGGAATCCACACCGCCGGACATGCCGACTGCGACGGTTAATTTGCTTGCAGTTATTCCGATCATCTGATTGGCGACAATGAAATTAGTGCGCTTTAATGACTGCGAGGATTACTCGCAACAATTGATATAAGTTAATAAATGAAGCGGATAACGCACATTATTCATATAATCCTTGATGCATTTCAGAACCATCGGACTGCGCATTTGCGTTACAGATAAGCCATGTATGACGGATGACTCCAACCATTTTGTTTCAATAATACCTTTATCAAGTATGGCACTCTTGCTCCGTGCGATTACACTGCCGCCGAATGCTATCCGCAAATAAGTCTCGCGACTGTTAGGTTCTCGATAGTGATATATACCGGTAATGAATTGCGGTTCAAATTGCATTCCTGTCTCTTCGAAAGTTTCGCGTTTAACCGCGTCAATTAAACTTTCCCTTTCTTCCAAGTGTCCGGCAGGCTGATTATAAACTTCAAGGCCTTGTACGATTTCTTTAACCAACAAAAATTTTTGTCCTCGTTCAATAATCGCTGCAACTGTAATGTGAGGTATCCAGCTCATTGGAGCAAAGTTTTCAGCTGTTTTTGGTTGCGGCGAAAAGGCTTGGTTTCGGAGTAGTTTTGCTATAATACATTTTATGAGCAAGTACCGACAAGATATTGAAAGCGATAGCGACGTACAAATTGCTTCGGTAAAACCGAAATTAAGCAAACCGCCCTTGTACAAAGTGATTATTCTAAACGATGATTATACTCCAATGGAGTTTGTCGTAAAAATTCTCAAAATTTTTTTTAGAATGGATACGCCAAAAGCGACTCGGCTCATGCTAAAAATTCATTCTACCGGTGCGGGTATCTGCGGAATATTCTCGCGTGAGATTGCTGAAATGCGGGTAAAGCGAGTGAATGATTATTCGCGCAGTGAGCAGCATCCTTTGCTGTGCATAATGGAACTCGCCGAATAGTTTTAATGTTAGATAAAGCGCTGGAAAAAACTTTACATAATGCGTTCAAATCCGCTCGCAGTAAGCAATATGAATTCCTGACGATTGAATATTTGCTCTATGCTTTGCTAAGCAATCAAAGCGTGATCGAAGTTTTGTCCGCGCACGGAGCGGATTTAAACGAATTAAAGCGCGAACTGTTAGATTACGTGGAGAAATACGTGCCCAAACTTGTCGATCAGAAAGCGGATGTTCAGCCCACTTTAGCTTTTCAACGTGTTTTGCAACGTGCCGTCTTTCATGCTCAGTCCTCTTCGCAAACTGAAATCAGCGGTGCAAATATTTTGATTTCAATTTTCAACGAACAAGACTCGTATGCGGTTTATTTACTCTCTAAGCAACAAATCGAACGTCTCGATATCATTAATTACATCTCGCGCAGCAATTATCAACCCGAAGACGATTATTTGGAATACGATTATTCGTCGAACGAGACAGATGAATCTACCGTTTCATCTCGAGTAATTACGACTATGGTAGAAAACTTAAATGAGAAAGCGTTGAGTGGCAAAATTGATCCGTTAATCGGACGCCACAATGAAATTGAACGTACGATACAAATTTTAAGCCGCCGGCAAAAAAACAATCCGCTACTTGTCGGCGAAGCAGGTGTCGGCAAAACTGCTCTGGTTGAAGGTCTCGCATTAAAAATTGCAGAAGGTGATGTACCCGATTTACTTAAAGATGCGTTTATTTATTCATTGGATCTAAGTGGGCTGGTTGCCGGAACGAAATACCGCGGCGATTTTGAAAAACGTTTCAAACTATTACTTGCGTATATTAAGCAGCAAAAACAAGCAATTTTATTTGTAGATGAAATTCATACCTTGATTGGAACCGGATCGGCATCCGGCAGTGCGTTGGACGCGGCCAACTTACTTAAACCTTTACTGAGCTCCAATGAAATTCGTTGTATCGGTTCAACCACATATAAAGAATTCCACAATGTTTTTGCAAAAGACCATGCGTTGGCACGGCGTTTTCAAAAAATCGATATTGAAGAACCTTCCGTCGAAGAATCTTTTAAAATTTTACAAGGCTTAAAATCTCACTATGAAAAATTTCATAATATCAAATACACCACAGGCGCGTTACATACAGCGGTTAGTTTAAGCGCACGCTATATGCACGAACGTTCGCTGCCTGATAAAGCCATTGACGTCATTGATGAAGCCGGTGCATGGCTACGTGTCCGAAACGTTGACAATGCTAAGTCTTCGAGAGTTATCCGGGTGCAAGATATTAAGAATTTAGTCTCCAAAATGGCACGTATTCCGGTGAGTGAAATTAGCGGTGATGAAGCGGATACATTGAGCAAGCTGGAACTAAATTTGAAGATGTCCGTATTTGGTCAGGATGAGGCTGTCGAAACAATTGTCACGGCAATCAAGCTATCACGTTCAGGTTTGGCAGACCCGGACAAACCTACCGGATGTTATCTTTTTTCTGGTCCTACCGGCGTCGGAAAGACAGAAATCGCCCGACAACTTGCTAAATTGACCGGTATGCGGTTATTGCGATTTGATATGTCCGAATATATAGAACGGCACACTATTTCGCGTTTAATCGGAGCGCCGCCGGGTTATGTGGGATTTGACCAAAACGGTTTGTTATCGGATGCGGTGTTAAAAAACCCATATTCGGTTGTGCTACTTGATGAAATTGAGAAGGCACACCCGGACATTTTTAATCTTCTGTTGCAGGTAATGGATTATGGCAAACTGACCGATGCGAGCGGGCGCACGGTTGGTTTTCACAATACTATATTGATAATGACAACTAATGCCGGCGCGCTTGAAATGAGTAAAGCAGATATCGGATTTACCAAGACTGACCACACCATCAGCGATGGCATGGAAGCAATCAAACGCCTGTTTAATCCTGAGTTTCGCAATCGCCTAGATGCAATTGTAAGCTTCAAGCCTTTGGCAAAAGAAACAATTTTCCTTGTTTTAAATAAATTTATCGCGCAGCTACAGATACAGTTTGAGCAAAAAAAAGTGGTGCTTAAAATCAGTAATCGCTTGCGTGAATGGCTTGTCGAGCGCGGCTTTGACGATCAACTAGGTGCCCGACCGACGCAAAGGTTAATAAACGAAACATTAAAAAAGCCATTGCTTGATGAATTATTATTCGGTAAGTTAAAAAATGGAGGAAATGTCAGTTGCACGTTGAAAAATGGCAAACCAGTATTTACCATTAAAAAAACAGCAAAAAAACATGTGGAAAAATAATACGCAGACGTGATGCCGTTTATCCTTAAAACTTTTTAGCATACGTCGGGAAATTTTGCATACCGGCTTCTGCTAATAGATTTGCTTAGGGTGGCAATAGGGATATCTTGCGGAGAACACTCGCACGCTTAAGTACCATCCATCAGGCATCGGGGCACATAACGTGGATAGGATGTAATGGAAGTTCTTTGTAACGGCACAGTCAATGTTAAGCAAGCGAAGCGTTTTGAAGCCGCCGTTATCCCGGCGTGATTTTGATTGCGGATTGCGGTATGTTTAGCAATGTGTATCTTTATTTCACACGATAGATAATACGTCCCTTAGTTAAGTCATAAGGGGTCATCTTGACAGTAACACGGTCGCCTTCCAAAATACGAATATAATGTTTACGCATTCGTCCCGACATATGCGCTGTAATCAGATGCCCGTTTTCCAGCTTAACCCTGAACATCGTATTGGGTAAAGACTCCGTGATGGTACCTTCGACATCAAAATCTTCTTCTTTTGCCATATAATCTCTGCAAGTCGTCAAATGAGATAGCATTATCTTTAATATGGAAACATAAAACAAGTATCTGACAAAAATGGATTTCTCATTTATATTCCCCGGACAAGGTTCGCAATCCGTTGATATGTTGTCCGAACTTGCTACAAAATATAAGCAAGTACGTCAAACTTTCAAGGAAGCATCGGATGTTTTATCACGGAATTTGTGGAGGCTTGTTAATAATGGTTCGGAAGAGGAACTGAACCTGACGACCAATGCCCAACCGATACTTTTAACAACCAGTATTGCGATGTGGAGAATTTGGAGCAATTCATCTGATCGATTGCCTAAAATACTTGCCGGGCATAGTTTGGGAGAATATTCGGCTTTAGTATGTGGTGGCGCAATTAAATTTCATGACGCACTTAAACTAGTGCATATCCGCGCCGAATTGATGCAAAATGCGGTTCCGGCAGGGACAGGGAAGATGGCAGCAATTATGGGGCTGAATAGTAAGGAAGTTATTAGTTTGTGCAAAAAAGTGGACGCTTATGTTGCTGCGGTCAATTTCAATTCTTCTAAACAAATTGTTGTCGCCGGCGAAAAAGTTGCGGTGAATCAGTTGATAAAACTTGCGCAAAAAGCCGGAGCGTATAAATGCGTACTACTGACGGTTAGCATCCCGTCTCACTGTGCTTTGATGCATGAAGCTGCCGATAAGTTTTCCGAATATGTGAATGAAGTGCCGGTAGTTATGCCGAAAATTCCAATAGTCTGCAATATTGATGCGACAATTAAAAACACTATCAATGAAATAAGGCAAGCTTTAATCGAACAAATATATTCGCCGGTGCAGTGGTTCAAAACAATCCAATATATTGGCGGAGAGGGTATTGAATATTTTGTTGAGGCAGGACCGGGACGAGTATTATCCGGTCTGCTGCACCGCATTGATAGAAATTTTAAAACTTTTAGTCTCAGAGATTCCGCATCTTTTGAAAAAGCGTTAGAAGCAATTGACGGATGGGACGAGAATTGAATATACGCCAAGCATTAGTAACCGGAGCATCACGCGGGATTGGGCAGGCAATAGCGCGACAATTAGCAAAACAAGGAATGGAGGTTTACGGTACTGCGGTCACTAAGCGTGGTGTCGAAGCAATTCAACAAACTTTCCAACAAGACAATATAAGCGGTGAGGCGTTTACTTTGGACATTTCCAACACGAAATCAATAACCGCGCTATTTGATAAATTGAAGGCACGTAATATCAAACCATTGGTTTTAATAAACAATGCCGGAATTGCCTTAGATAATTTGCTGATCAGACTGAGTGATGAGGATTGGGAAAGGGTTATTCGAACCAATCTTACATCCGTATTTCATTTATGCAAGGCATGTGCCCACGATATGATAAAAGTGCGCTGGGGACGAATCATTAATATCACTTCGGTATCAGGTCTAATGGGGAATGCGGGACAGTGCAATTATGCTGCCGCAAAAGCCGGAATGATTGGCTTTGCTAAAAGCCTCGCGCGCGAGCTTGCCCCACGCAATATTACAGTCAATTGCATCGCTCCGGGATTTATAGATACCGATATGACTCAAACTTTACCGGAAAATTTACGCGATGAGTTAAAATTGCGTATACCGCTTAAGCGTTTTGGTACTGCCGATGAAGTTGCCGCAGTAGCGGCGTTGCTTGCTTCTCCTGAAGGCGCCTATATTACAGGCGAGACTATAGCGGTAAGCGGCGGTTTATATATGTATTGATATAAGGTCTGAATAATATGATGCCGCATATTAGCTTCAAGCGCCGTTAAATAATGTGCGACGCTAACATACAAATTTTTGAAAATTGTTCGAAATCAGTATTTAACATGAAAAGCCTAAATTGCTATGCGGTAGGCACTTTGTTTTTTTCGCGCATCTCGCTTGTTTGTCTTTTCAATAATGCTTGCTCAGTACTACGGCTAAGCTTAGACTGCCTAAGTCAATTCAAGTCCGTGTTTATCCCAGAATGCCAATACATCATACTTTTATTGAACAGTGGCGCCTGTAATTGTTTTCATTTTTGCAATCCAACACACGCCCGGAAATTTTTAATGTGATGGCGATGTGCTAGATTGCATATCGATCATCTATTCGGCATGTATTCGGTACTATGCAAATAATCAGCAAATTTTGATAAAATTAGCACCCACACAATTTCATTACCATATCACAGGAGAATTTATCCGATGAACGACATCGAAGGCAGAGTCAAAAAAATTATCATTGAACAGCTTGGCGTTGAAAAAAACCAAGTGACCGAGAATGCTTCTTTTGTTGATGATTTAGGGGCGGACTCTTTGGACACCGTTGAGCTAGTTATGGCTCTTGAAGAAGAATTTGAATGTGAAATTCCGGATGAAAAAGCGGAACAAATCACTACGGTCAAGCAAGCGGTAGAGTATATTGAAGAACACGCAAATAGTTAATATCTGTGTCGACAGTTATTGACGCGTGAAATACTTACGTAAATTTCCCAGCAGGAAAGTAAAAATGATGTGATTTGCGCATGTTGACCTCCTTGCAGCGCCCCGCGCGTACCTTCACTTCTGAATTCGATATTCTTGATGATGTATTGACAGCCGTTTCTATTTTTTTCCGGATTCAATTATTTTTAACAAGCAATAACTTCCGCGATTAATATAAGCAAATTATCGATACATATTCTGAAGAATTGCTTCTGCGTTACGAAATGCTAAAAGCTTTGCAGTTCATAGAATTTACCGTGAATCGGCTGTGCGAATAAGTTCCGTTAGGGCATTAATCCTGATAGAAGCTTGAATGCCATCTGATTGATAGAAAGTCGGAGATGAATTTTTTTGCTTAATGTTTCTTTGGACTTGTTCGTTGATGGAATGACACTATAATTACAACACTTTGCTTACAACAAATGCTATTGGCGAAATCACGTGAAAAATAGAAAAATTGTTATTACCGGATTAGGTATTGTTTCTCCTGTTGGGTCGTCGATCAAAAATGCATGGGATAATATCGTTACCGGTGTCAGCGGCATACGTAAAATTTCGGCATTTGACGCGGAAAGTTTTCCGGTGCAAATTGGCGGTTCAGTGGTTGATTTTAACCCTGATGACTACATTCATCTTAAAGATCAAAAAAAAATGGATACTTTTATCCATTATGGAATTGGGGCAGCTACTCAAGCAATTCGCGATGCACAGCTTGAAGTAACCGATGCGAATGCGGCGCGCATTGGAGTTGCGTTAGGCTCCGGAATCGGTGGATTACCTTGCATTCAGTCCAACTACCAAGCTTATTTAAAAAAAGGTGCGAGGAAAATATCGCCTTTTTTTGTGCCTGCTTCAATCATCAACATGATAGGGGGCAACTTATCGATTCAGTATGGATTTAAAGGACCTAATATTGCTTTGGTTTCCGCATGTACCACCGGCACTCATAATATCGGCGAAGCGGCACGGATCATTGACTATGGTGATGCAGATGTGATGATTGCCGGCAGTGCGGAAATGGCGACTGCCGAATTGACCATCGGCGGATTTGCTTCGGCTCGCGCGTTAACGACCGAATACAATGATAGTCCGGAGAAAGCGAGCCGTCCTTGGGACATGAAGCGTAGTGGTTTTGTTCTTGGCGACGGTGCTGGCGTTGTAGTTCTGGAGGAGTATAAGTATGCCTGTGCTCGCGGGGCAAAAATTTATTGCGAGCTTGCCGGTTACGGTTTATCCGGCGATGCCTATCATATGACTGCCCCTCCCCCTGGCGGAGAAGGGGCGGTGCGGTGTATGCGCCAAGCGTTGAAAAATGTTGACGGAGGCTTCGTTGATGTCGGTTACATCAATGCGCATGCAACCTCCACACCATTAGGCGATAAAGTTGAAACTGAGGCAATTAAAACCACTTTTGGTGGCGATGCCTATCAAATTGCAATCAGTTCAACAAAATCCATGATCGGACATCTCTTAGGAGCGGCTGGTAGTGTCGAAGCGATTATTACTATTCTCTCGCTATATAAGCAAATTGCTCCTCCTACGATTAATCTGGAAAATCCGGACCCTGATTGCGACCTTGACTACGTGCCAAATACGGCGCGCGATATCCGCACTTCCGCCGCGTTGTCAAATTCATTTGGTTTTGGTGGTACGAACGGGTCTTTGCTGTTTAAAAGTATTTGACTGATTCGCCTCAAATTTTTGCCGGCTTAATTAACGGCAAAGCCACAACTTTGATTTCCTTGCTTGATCGTGGTTTTGCTTATGGCGATGGTGTTTTTGAAACAGTGCGAGTTGATCGAGATGTTCCTTATCTTTGGTCTTATCACTGCCAACGTTTAATTTCAGGATGTCAAAAGTTGAACATCCTTTTTAAGGATTGGACCTTATTGGAACAAGAAGTAAAATTATTATGCAAAAACTTGTCTAATTATGGTTGCTCTTGGGGAATCCTAAAAATTATTATCAGCCGCGGGGTAGGGGGGCGCTCATATCGTCCTCCTCAAAACACTTTACCGACTCGCGTATTATGTTTGATGCAAGGACAATTACCGTCTTCCGAATGCTATCAAGAAGGCGTGAACGTTACAATATGTCGCCATCGATTGCCATATAATCAGCAGCTTGCCGGCATTAAACATTTAAACAGATTAGACCAAGTGATTGCCCGTAGCGAGTGGGAAGATGAGTATTTCGAAGGATTGATGCTAGATAACGCGGATCATGTCATTGAAGGTACTATGAGTAACCTATTTATTTGTTCAGGTGAAGAACTTTTGACCCCTCAACTTGATGAATGTGGCGTAAGTGGTGTGATGCGAGAACATTTGTTGGTTGAAGGGTGGAAATATGGTTTCCGATGCCGAGAAACCTGCTTAACTTTAGATCGAATATTAAGCGCCAATGGTGCTTTGATCTGCAACTCGGTGATAGGTATTCTCCCGATTCGCCGGGTTAACCTAGCAACAGTATCGTTACCGCCTATGATTCAGCAGCTACAAGAGTTTGCCGCAGTTCCGAAATAATGAAACTGTCGCAAAAAATCAAATGGCTTGCTCTAGCGTTCATGCTATTACTCGTTTTATTCGGATTACACTACTATTATTATATTTATCATGCCTCAATTACCGATACCGAACGAGAGTTCTTAATATCAGACGGTGAAAGCTTTGAGCAAATTAGCGCACGGCTAAAATCTGAAGATTTATTAAGCCATTCATTCTATTGGCAATTACATGTGCGTTTTCAGCAACAAACTCAGAACTTAAAATCCGGTAACTACAAAATTACGCTTAGCGATACGCTTGACGCATTGTTACAAAAATTTATCCGACATGATGTCATACTTGAAAAATTTACAATTTTTGAAGGGTGGACAAGCGAGCAAATCTTGCAAGCAATGCTTAAAACACCGACGTTAAGGATTGACAGTGCAGATTCAAATCACATTGCACGGAAACTAGGAGTGCCGGAAGGCCAGCCTTTAGAAGGATGGATTTATCCCGATACTTATCAGTTTAATAAAATGACAAGCAACATTAAAGTATTAATACAAGGGTATGAGAAAATGAAAGAAATGTTGGAAAAATATTGGCCTATGATTACTGATGATTCACCATTGAAGACGATGTATGAACTATTGATTTTAGCATCTATCGTTGAAAAAGAAGCGACTCTTAACGCGGAAAAAAGGCGTATCGCCGGAGTATTTATCTCGCGTTTAAAGCGTGGAATGCGTTTGCAAAGCGATCCGACCGTTATTTATGGACTGGGGAAAGAATTCAATGGTAACATCCGCAAGAAAGATTTACGGACTGATACACCCTATAACACTTATACAAGACATGGTCTTCCACCCACACCTATTGCAATGCCGGATAAGCATTCTTTGTCCGCTGTTGCTCAACCCACAATAACCGGCGATTTGTACTTTGTGGCAAAAGGGGATAATAGCCACGTTTTTTCAAAGACCTATGAAGAACATCAACAGGCCGTTATTCAGTACCAACGTAAGCGTTGATATGGTAATAGAATCATCAGCTTGTTTCATTACTTTGGAAGGGATTGAAGGCGCGGGTAAAACAACCCATCTTGCAACAATTCAAAATTTCTTGCATGAACGAGGCATTGATAGCATTGTGACATGTGAGCCGGGAGCAACTTTGCTTGGACGTACCATCCGCGAATGGTTGTTGACACCCAAACGAGCTATCAGTCCACGTGCCGAACTAGGACTATTATTTGCCGACCGCGCCGACCATATTGATCAAATAATTCTACCGGCCCTACAAAGCGGGAAGTGGGTTATTTCAGACCGGTTTACCGACGCTAGCCTTGCGTATCAAGGAGGGGGACGTGGCATCTCTCAAATGTTAATCCGAGATTTAATTCGGTATGTCTGCGGCGACTTAAAACCGGATTTAACGTTACTACTTGATATTGACGTAAAAAAATCTATACAGCGCGTTGCTAAACGCAATGAAAAAGACTGTTTTGAATCGGAAGATTCAGCATTTTTTGAACGCGTGCAATCGGTTTATCGAGAACTAGCTCGGCAAGAACCACAGCGTTGGCGAGTTATTAATACTGAACCTGATATGGCTGTAACGCAACAAAAAATCCGGAAAATTCTGGCAGAATTTAGTCACTGAGTGGTATAAGATTAATGATTAATAATGCGCCATACTTTTGGCAAAAAAAACAATGGAAATTTTGCTTGAAATATCTGTCACAAGATAGACTGCCCCACGCACTACTACTGCACGGTAATAGTGGACTTGGTATTGATATTTTTAGTAAAAAATTTGCTCATGTAATATTGTGCGATTCAAGTTTAGAGCAAAAGCCTTGCATGCAATGCCACTCCTGTCGGCTATTCGAGACAAGCAATCATCCGGATTTTCAACTCATTGAACCTAATAAGAACGGCAGTAGCATTCAAGTCGATGACATCCGAGAAGTCGGCAATTTTTTGCATACGACCGACCATTACGGTCATGGCAAAGTAACCGTCGTCATATCGGCGGATGCGATGACGCGTTCGGCAGCAAACAGCTTGTTAAAAACTTTAGAAGAACCGCCGGCAGAATGCAAAATTTTGCTCGTCAGCTCGCAACCATCACGTTTGCTGTCAACTGTCATTAGTCGCTGCCAAAAGATATATTTTCCTGATGTTGATAAAGATGAAGCCATCCGTTGGCTTAAGGAGCAGATTGATTACTCAACTGAAGATCTTGTATTAATGCTTGGAGATATATCGTCATTACAACCGTTAGATGCTTACGATATGTTGTGTGCCGGGGAAGAGCGTCAAAGTTTGGTTGAATTTAATGCCGATTGCCAAGCATTATTGGATGATTCGATTAAACTCAATGATGTTGTAAATAAATGGAGCAAGTGTCCGTCGCATCAAATTTATCGATGGCTTTTAAATATGACGCACAAGAGTATCCTTACTCATTGCTTAGGGAAGAACTCTGCGATTGATATCGCGCGACTATATAAACTATATGATCGTCAAGTTGCGCATTACCGTTCACTTGATGTGCGACTGAATCCGCAATTAATGTTGGAAAGCGCTTTGCTTGAGTTTCGCTCAATATATACGAAGTAAAATGGGCGCTGATCACATAATCAAGTCTTTGTACTGAGACGTACAGCTCCATGGTGTAGCTGTCTCAATACGGACTGTAAACTTTGTTTATCTGTATAAAAATGCGGCGATAGACGAATACCTCCGGCGCGTGGAGCGCAGAGAATCCGTTTTGCAGTCAAATAACGGTAAAGCGTATTATTGTCTACTGAGTCTGCTGACCGCAGGCGCACTGTTAGAATACCGGCATGGTGAGATTGTACTTCGGGTGTCACTGTCGTGAATAAATTTTTATCAATATTCTCAATTAGATATCTAGTATTTTTCATTATTTTTCTACTGATATTTTCGATCCCGACTTCAAATAAAAGTTCCAAACTTTCGGATAACGCAAATAAACCTAAATGATTCATGCTCCCACACTCAAATCGCGTTGCAGAAGAGGCGGCTTCCCAATCAACTTGATCGTAATCACCTGCATTTTTCACCATATGCCAACCAAACTGATTCAAGCATAGTGTCTTCCAATGTTTTTTTCGGCAGTAAAATAGACCGGTACCTTCGGGGCTTAATAGCCATTTATGCCCATCGGCACAAACAAAATCGGCATAGCATTCGTTGACTTTGAATGGAACAGCTCCTAAGCTTTGGATTGCGTCAACGCAAAATAATACTTGCCGTTCGCAACACGCACGACCCAATTTATTTAGGTCCATGCGGTAGCCCGTTGCGTATTGCACCGAGCTCGTTGTTAGTAAGCGCGTTTTTTCATCAATCTGTGCAATTAATGCATCTTCTAGGGAAATATCCGGATCGGGTCGGACCAAACGTATTTCGATATTGAAGCGATGTGCAAAGGCTTCCCAAACAATGCGATTGGAAGGGAACTCTATACTACTCAATACAATGTTTTCATCGGCCTTCCAATCTAATCCGCCTGCAATGAGTGACAAGCCTTCCGAAGTATTCTTTGTGAATGCAATCTCCTCAGGCATATCCGCGCCCAATAGTCGCGTGCATTGTCGGCGTAATCTATTCAAAAGTTTATTTCGTTTACTATAATGTAAGTTTTCTGAACATGCATTTTCATTCGCAAATTGGTGAATTCTTTTAATTGTCCTTTGTGGCCATGGGGCGATACCTGCATGATTAAAGTGCAAAATATCGCTTGCAATAGGAAACTCCGAATGATAAATAGACATTAGGTATACTGATTACCAAAATGAGAACGGCTCTAAAAATAACATTGTTTTTGCTGTTAGGGACGCATTTTACAGCGTTTTCGGACACTTATACACTCAATAAAGCTCACAATGTTATTGGCGAAGTTAAAACTATTCGTGCGCATCGCGAGGATACATTCATCAAAATTGCTCATCAATTTGATTTAGGATACGAGGAACTCATCCGTGCCAATCCGGGAGTTGACCCTTGGTTACCGGCAGAAGGAAGCCAAATCGTTTTACCTACGCGGTTTATTTTGCCGGAAGACAAAAGTGAGGGTATTCATATCAACCTATCCGAATATCGTCTATATTATTTCTATGATCAAAATAAAGTGATGACTTTCCCTATTAGTATCGGGCGGGAAGAATGGCAAACGCCTGTAGGTAGAGTTACAGTGGAGGATAAAATTATCAATCCGAACTGGTACCCGACACCGGAGATCAGACACGAACACCAGTTAAATGGCGATCCGCTGCCTGCAGTCGTTCTTCCAGGGTCCAATAACCCGCTCGGAAAATTTGCATTAAAATTAAATTTACCCGGCTACTTTATACATGGCACTAATAAACCATACGGAATCGGGATGAAAGTGACGCACGGCTGCATTCGCTTACGCCCTAATGATATTGCTCTGCTATTTGATGATATCACACGAAAAACACTGGTAAAAATTTATCATGAACCGTACAAATCTACAGTAGAAGGGAATAGCATTTACTTTGAAGCTAACACGGCAATAACCATGTCGGACCGTGATTATGCGGATGCATTGACTCAATCTATCCAAAAAATAATTGAAGCGGCAGTTCAAAGCGATAAATCACTAAATTGGGATTTAATCGGCATAATGATTCAACAGAAAGAGGGGATTCCCAAAGAAGTTAATTTGGATGCCAATAATACCCAATGGGCAGAAGTAGCGATGCCTACTACCGCAACAAAAATAAAAAATTCAGCTGCTAAGATAACGTCGCTTTTTTAGTCAATGGATTTTTGCGACGAAACGGAAGCAAAGATAAAAGGGGCTTTTTGTGTAAGCCCCTTATTTTAAAGTGCAAATTACTTGATTATTACTTGTGGTAATCCATCTTATTTTTCATCTTGCCTTTCATCATCCGCATCTGCATCATAGTCATAGCTTCATCCGCCAATTGTTTGGCAACTGAGGCATTATAGTCGGCTGTATTCGCAGTTCTCAGAGCTTCTTCTGCAGTCGCTCTGACCTCATTCATTTTCTCATCCATTTCCATGTGCATAGCGGCACCGCCTCCGCAACCTGAAATCAATGCAGCAGCAAAAATGACAAAAAATAGCGCTAGTGGTTTCAGTTTCATTGTATTCTCCTAGTAGAAAATGTTTAATACTCAATTATTTTAAAGGCTAAGGCTTCGTGAAATGCGATACGATGTCGCTCCTCATAGGAAGACCTTACCATAACAATAACCGCCTAAAGTAATAAAAGCAAGCCATTGTATAGGTCCATAACATTTGGCACTCCGGGTGGTGAGTCAGGAGCGATTGTATCGGGGATTGCAACCCCAGTGAATGATGGGGCGTTGGGTGTTGCAAAACACCAGCCATTGCGCCAATTCCCGGTTAAAGCAGGCCACATCAGTGAACAGAAGATCCTCGTGTGATTCCTGCAAGGTGCGGTTGAAGCGCTCAACGTGCGCGTTCAGCTTTGGCGACTTCGGATAGGTCCACCAGAGGGTGATCCGGCACTGTTTCAACTCGGTCTCGAAGTCCTTCATAAACGTGGAAGCCCACGCGAACGCAACGCGCGCGGGTCAATGAAGGTGAACACGTAGCGGCGAACGACCCGACAAGGACGTCGGGGCTGGCGCTCATTGACAGAACCAAGTCTCGTCATGGACGACAGGCACTTTGCTGAGCATTCACCAACAAACACAAAACGGTTTCATCAGCTCAAAGACTTTACTGCTGCCGAGATTCGCCAAAGCTGCCGAAATTCTGCCCGGTGCGGGCGACGCAACCTGAAATTTAACATAATATATATTATACGAACTAAATAGTTAACGATTTTTTAACACACCTATTCCGATCGGATAGCGTTGGACTATTTTATCGTTAATACTTGTCGTAACTTCGCATGTTCCAAAATCAAGCTCCGTTTCAATAACCGGCCCGAAAACGCCGAAAGTATCAAATCCTTTAGCACGCGTCCATTGATCAAAATTGTCTTCTTCTTTTAATAGATCGAAAGCAGTAACATCATTGACGCATATATATCCGAAAATATGTTCGGCAGCTTGTTCGATAGTGACTAAATTTTTAGCAGTTTTTCCAATCACGATGCCAATTTCTCCTTCGTAAAACACCTTTCCTTGATAGTGCGATGGATGCCGAATTACTTCTTCGTTAGCAAGATAACAATTTGGAGATTTAATCAAATAAAGCGGCGTCTTCGGTTTAGTTAATCTCTTTTCATTAGCAAGTGCGTGATAATTATTCCACAAAGCGATCATCTTCGAGGGTTTAGTGGGTGTTTTTTGTCGAACATCACTTATTAATATAGGCACATCGGCAAATTTTGACACGCCGAACATATCCCCGGAATGAGGCTGAATCAATCCTTTATCAAAGGTGCCAAAGCCTGCTTGCGATTGATATTCATAGCGAATCCACTGAGTCGTCATCTTGTGAAATTCTCCAAATTGGCACACATCCCTTGTGGTAATGTGGAGTCATTAAAAATATGATTGAATTGATGCAGAGAGTCTGAGATAAAAACCTGCATTATGATAGTTTTTTATGGATAAATGTCAATCGGAAGCGCTCTGCTACAAGGCCCAGAATGTATTGGACATGTACACGCCCTACCAGATATGACACTCATCCGGTAAAATATGCACGCAATGTCCGGCACAATAGCCTTAGCAATAAACAAGCTTCATAAAATTTATGCCAATCGTTTCCATGCGTTAAAAGGTATTGATTTAATTGTACGCGATGGCGATTTCTTTGCATTACTAGGTCCAAATGGTGCCGGAAAATCAACGGCTATCGGCATTATAACTTCATTGGTCAATCCGACTTCAGGACAAGTCAAAATTTATGGATACGACATTAAAAATTTTGCCTCTCAAGCAAAAGTGCTAATCGGTTTAGTACCTCAGGAATTTAACTTCAATCAGTTTGAGCGAGCAATTGACGTCGTTCTGAATCAGGCGGGTTATTACGGTTTGCCAAGGAAAGTCGCCAAAGCGCGTGCCGAGCAATATTTAAAAGAATTGGCATTGTGGGGCGTGCGCGATGTTGAGATGCGTCAACTATCCGGAGGAATGAAACGCCGTTTGATGATCACACGCGCTCTGATGCATCACCCGCGTCTACTCATTCTTGATGAACCGACTGCCGGTGTCGATATTGAAGTCAGACGCCTGATTTGGAAATTCATGAATCAACTTAATCGGCAGGGAACTACGATTATTTTGACTACTCATTATTTAGAAGAAGCGGAAAATTGGTGTCGTAATATTGCGATTATTGACCAAGGAAGAATTATTGAAGACACGACAATGCGGAAATTACTAAGTAAGCTTAACAGCGAAACGTACACGTTATATTTAAAATCTCCGCTTAAAACACCTCCTTCGCTACAGTTCGCTATAACACACTTAAGCGATGAAATGACACTTGACGTTACTGTCGACGGTCAAAGAGATCTTGCTCAAATATTTGCTCAGCTAGAGGCGCTTAATATTCCTATACTTGGGATCAGAAATAAAACCAATCGCCTCGAAGAACTTTTTCTACAAATTGTTTCATAATAAAACATCATGCCACCCACTGAACAATTCATTGCTCTCACTACTTTAGCTCGAAAAGAGGTTCAACGTTTTATGCGTATTTGGGTTCAGACTATTCTGCCGCCGGCGATTACTACTGCATTGTACTTTTTCATTTTTGGCCAATTCATCGGTGCGCAATTGAACGATATCAATAACTTTCGCTATATTGATTATATCGTGCCGGGTTTAATTTTAATGGTTGTCATTACAAATTCTTATGCCAATGTCGCTTCCTCTTTTTACAGCAGTAAATTTCAGCGACATATTGAGGAATTATTAATTTCTCCGATGCCAAACTACTTGGTTTTGATCGGTTTTGTGATTGGTGGGATTGCACGGGGGATCATAGCGAGCAGTGTCGTATTTTTAATTTCGTTATTGTTTACAACGTTGCCGCTTGTCAATTTAGGGCTGGCATTTTTGATTTTGGTGCTTACCGCTACCCTCTTTTCAATGGCAGGTTTTATCAACGGGATGTACGCCAAAAGCTTTGATGATATTTCAATCATACCCACCTTTGTTTTGACCCCACTTACCTATTTAGGGGGAATTTTTTATTCTATCCGTTTGCTCCCCGAGTTTTGGCAACAAATTTCTCTATTTAACCCGATTCTTTATATGGTGAACGGATTCCGGCACGGCATGCTCGGTGTTGGGGATATTTCACCATTACTATCCACTCTAATTATTTTATTGTTCATTATTTTATTAGCAACTTTATGCCTTTATTTGATGCATAAAGGGGTCGGATTACGTCGCTGATGCGTCCCCAGGGGGATTCGAACCCCCGTTGCCGCCGTGAAAGGGCGATGTCCTAGGCCTCTAGACGATGGGGACGGGAAACGGCGCATTATCCATTTATTACTTAATGGCGTCAAACCGGCTGTTACACATTCCTAAAAGCAAGCCTCCTTCTATCTTCGTTATGATATCGATATCGTTGAGGTTATCGTTTCGATTATTTTATTTGCTTATTTAAGCAGTTATCCTTGGAAACTATATTATCTTATTAAGTCGTGATTTTGCATTTAAGCTGAAATACCGTAAGTATCAACGGCATGGCACTTGTGCGGGTGAAATATTTTTTAAATCTACCATAGTGCCTAAACTAATTCCGGCACTTGTACCTGCCGGAACTTCCAGGACATACAATGCCGGTGTTGGCGGCTTGAAAATCTTTGGGTAAGTGTCTGGTAACACCTTTTCTTCAATGTGAACAATAGATCTAAGTTCATTAATCCACATAATATCAATTGGGAAGCTCATATCTCTCATCCAAATTCCATGATAATCAATGGAATTAAAAATGAATAGCATCCCTTTGCCTTCCGGTAGTGAAGTTCTTTTTGACAAACCTTGCGCTCGCACCATCTCACTACAAACTGTCTCAATAATAAATTGGCGATCACCAATCGTAGCAGTGCTTACAATCTCTCGTTCGCTACATCCACCAATAAGCACAACAACTGCCGACAGAAATAAGCACCGAGTCAATTGATGCGCCGCGCTGATCATGCTTTATTTTTCGGCACTTGTTTCCGGAGTTAAAAATACTAATAACAACGCGCTGGCAAACATACACACGCTAGTCAGATAAAAAGCTGCTTCCTGCGCTTGCGCAAGTACGCTGATCCCACTCAAAGCAATTGCGCCGATAAAATATCCGAAATCACGCCAGAATCGATAAATTCCCATCACTGTGCCTCGTTGCATTTCCGAAACTTGGTCATTGATTGCCGCACTCAAAGTTGGGTATAGCATTGCCATACCCAAACCTATCAATGCTGCATTGGCAATCCACCAAATAGTGTTTGAATTCCATAACGTAACCATACATCCCACGGCGCATAGCAGCATTCCACCAATAATTAATCGCTTGCGACCAATGCGGTCCGAATAAGTCCCGGTCAACAACTGCATCACTCCCCAAACTAAACCATAGACGCCTGTAATAACGCCAATCATAGGTAAGGAAATATTGTTTTGGTAAAGGAATACCGGATATATGAGCCAAATCAAAGTATCGACGAATTTCTCAACCAAACCGGCAAGGCATAATGCCATTGTCGCACGGTTATTCCAACTAATTTCACAAAAAAGCCGCAAACCAAGCTTAGGTTTTTTTCTATTTAAGGTGTTAAGCGGTCGAGTCTCATTGCAAAATAGTGCGCTAAGCAATAGCGCCAAACCAATCGTTCCGAAACCAAGCGACAGCATCGTTGTGCGTAGGCCAAACTCGCTGGTTAAGACGGTACTGAGATATCCGGTCAAAGCCACGCCGCAATAACCGAAAGTTTCATTGAGTCCAACCGCAATGCCATAGCGCCCTGGTACCGATAAATCAAGTTTCATTGTTTGCGACATTGACCAGCATAACCCCTGATTGACTCCCAACAGGACTGTTGCCACGAGGACCCAAGACCAATTGGAAGCATACGCCAACAAATATGGAATCGGGAGAGCGATGATCCAGCCACTTAGCAGAATCTTTCGTCGTCCCAATGTATCCGATAATCTTCCGGCAACGAAATTTAAGGCGGCTTTTATGATGCCGAATACAATCACAAATGTTCCAAGCAGTAGAAATGAATCGGCAGGAACGTTAAACTCGCTTTCAGCAAGTGCAGGAATGACTGTCCGGAATAATCCTACTGTCATGCCCACAAACAGTACTTGTAATAACAGCTGGTAAAATTCAAACTTGCGATTTATGTGATCAAGCATTTAGTTTAGTGGTGTATTTTAAATTATATTTCTTTGAATTTATAACACTGACCTCATTATAATATTCTCCTTTATAATTAAACACCTTAAAGCAAACTTAAAAAAATTGAACAAAAAAATTCTAGTCGGTATTCTTATCTCGCTGATATTGGTGGTGATAGTTACCGCTATAGTATTTGCCGTTAAAACTCCTCCCTCTTATACAGTGAATGGTATTTGGTCGGGAAGTTTTGACATCAACGGTCGTGGAAATTTTGACTTTACTGCCTTATACATAGACGGCAAAGCGGTAGCTATCAGTCAAGATGCTAACGTAGTGTACCATGGAAGCGTTTCAAATAAGCAAGAAGTTTATCAGTCAAACTTAGTAATGTATATAAAAAACAAAAGCAAGTTTGACGAGGTTGATCTAAGCGGAATATTCAAAAGCCATTCCGAGATAGAGGCACGGTTTGAAACATTGGAAGCCAGTGATGAGGGTAATCTTAAATTAAGTTATCAGAAAGAAATCTATGAAAAGCCGGCAACGTTTGATTTGGTGAGAGGTAGTTGGATTCTATACCATGGTTTCACTATCATAAAATTTGACATTGATCGCTCCGGTACGGTACAGGGCGCAGATACGACCGGTTGTGCCTATGAGGGTCGCATTCAACCGGTTAACTCTAAAGTGAATGCCTATCGGATTCATTTATTTTTGTCGTCTTGTAACTATTTAAATGGAGAAATGTACGGATTGGCCTATCTAACAAGCAGTGTTGAGGAAAATGATACGTTGAACCTGCATTTATTTGATGAAGATTCCGGACTATTTTTTCCGATCGTGCGTAACGACGATACCCGTTCAATGACTCCCATGAAAGAACCATCGCAGACTTTATAAGTCTTCTTTTCTAAAACCGATCGCTTCTGCCCTCTCACAATCATTAATCATAATTTAAGGATTGGGGGAGCTAGGCACTACCGAAAACTATTCATAACTATATCAGTTGAGTTGCTCCGTACATTGCATGTCAACCAGCTTTTGACAACTAGCTTTGATTCATCATTTTACTGTGTTCCCAGCTAAACCTCCTCTAACCGATTCAGAACAAGCTTAGGTATTGATGCAATAAAACAATCATTCTAGGAATAGCCCCCAATCACTTAGCCCCCATAAGTTTGGGCCAACTGCGATCAAACGTTCATTTCCGTGTATCTGCATGTTTTCTGAAACTCCCTTGATTTCAGATAAGCGGTGTTTTAATTCTTGGGCACTCATAGGCTTACCCTCTTCCTCCAAAATTTGAATAAAAGAATCAGTCGTTTCAATTCTATCGCCGACCCTCATTAACCTCTGACTCAACATCCAAGTCATCAACCTCTGGTATGGATTCACCTGGCACCTGTAAATTTGCTGCCTTATCTGGATCCAACTCAGACATGCGAAACGAACTATCAGCATTCTCTGGTAGAGATTCAGGTTTTAAGCTGTTCTTTACTCCCAAAGCTACAGCGCCAGATACATGTGGGATTCACGGCACGACTCAAAAAGGTAACCGATATGCAATATCAGCACATCGGCCACCGCATCAAAGGTTTCTATAAAATAGCCAATTTTGCTTCAAAAATAGAGGCTATTATGAACACAATGGCTCAACAGAAATATGATGCCCTATTATTTTGGGAGGGTTGTAACTCCCGAACGCATTCAAGGTCGGTCGCAGTACACTGGCCTCAGCGCCTTGCATGATCGCAGCAAAGCGCCGCGTAAGAGGCGCCAGCGGATCTGGCCGCAACCGGTAAAATATATCCTGACGGACGGCGGTAGTGAGTTTCAAGGACAGTTTGCCCGGCTCATCCGGGAATCACCCGCGATTGAGCAGTGGCTGGCCTATCCCAAGTGTCCGAAAATGAACGCGCACCAAGAAGATTGTATCGATCATACAGAAGACCTGCTATTCGCCGATACGGAAGCATTCAATGACCGGTTATGGGAGTATTTAACCTGATATAACCTGCACCGCCCTCATGCCGGCAATGGACAGAAAGCACCGATCCGAATGTTGCTTGCCGAACGCTTCCCCCGAAGCCCTTTAAGAATCCCATTTAGGGTGGCATCGTACAAGTCCTTAGATGGCCTAGGAAGTTATGTTGGTGGAGCTAGGCGGGATCGAACCGCCGACCTCTTGCATGCCATGCAAGCGCTCTCCCAGCTGAGCTATAGCCCCATATATCCATTATGGATACACTTCATTATATCGTTTAATTTTCAATATTTCTGTATGGATGTTTGGCGAGAAAATTGCAGTTTTTTTTCCTGTTCCGGCAGAGGGATGGAAGAGATTAAAAGTAACTTTTATCAATAATGATCAAGGCTTTTTTATGAATATTGGTTATTCGCAGATGTGACTAATAATCAATTGACGGATACTGCAATATAACCCGCGTCGGCAATTCCCACATCACAGAAACAGGAGGTCAGCGCATTCTTTCTAAGACAATACCCTCTTGGCAAATAAACGCTATTGCTGATCTGTAACTTGTGATGCAATGTGTAAAGTTGTTGTCGGAAAAGCAATTTCAGCTCCATGGCGCTCGATAATTTCTGCAATATTTAATAGGATTCCCTGCTTTAGGTTATAAAAGTGAGTGCCCTGGGTTTCTTTAGTGTACGTATATACCAAAATATTGACACTAGAAGCATCAAACTTATCAAGACTGACGATTAGCAATTTTTCATCGTCAATCCGGTGATGATCGATCAACATTTGTTTGATTTCTTCAACGATAAGCTTGACCTTTGTAAGATCATCATAGCGTACGCCTATCGTCTCACGAAACCTTCGGTTTTCCATGCGCGAAGGATTCTCTACGGTGATCTGGGCAAAAATTGAATTGGGAACGTAAATCGGTCTACGTTCAAATGTACGAATCCGCGTTTGTCGCCAACCGATATATTCAACAATGCCTTCAATTTCTCGGTCGGGTGACCGAATCCAGTCACCTTCCATAAATGGACGATCAAGGTAAATCATCAGGCCGCCAAAAAAATTAGATAACAAGTCCTTAGCGGCAAAACCGATTGCAATACCTCCGATTCCGCCAAATGCAAGAATCCCGGAAATGCTATACCCCATTGTACTAAATGCAATCAATATAGTTGTAATAACTATGGAGATACGGAAAATTTTATTAACGGCACGAATTCCAAATTCATCTAGCCCCGCTTTGTCAGGTTTGTTTGCGTACTTTTCTATGATTACCGCTTCGCTGTTACGCAAAAAGCGCAATGCAAACCATGCTATACAGAAAATAAATCCAAGCTTACGAATAATCGGAATTACATTCTCAACAGTGGCAGTTAAATCTTGCCAAGTGAATTCCGCCGCATAAGTGATGCCAACTACCCAAATAAGTACGGTCAACGGTTGGTAAATGCTGATTAAAAAGGTATTATCCCAGCGCGTATCGCTACGTTCACTAAGTTTAACAAGCTTTGTTACAAGAAATTTAACGATAACGCCAGCAATAATGATAGTTAAAACCAGGGCAAAGAGCTTGAGCCATAACCACCAAGCAGAATCGGATAGCGGTGCGGTGAAAAAGTTAAGTATTGATTGAAACATTTAACGAATCTAGCTATACCTTTGATCTAATTGAGATAATTTCCTTTTCGTTTGAATAAGCTTATCAGGACTCTCGCTTTGACCGGTTTTAATTTGCGCTATGTTGCTCTGCCTTGTTAACCAACGTTCTTGAAATTTTCTACGGTGTTGTTTGAGTGGATAGTTAGCCATCTCTTGAATTAGTTTTTCAATTAGTGATTCATTATGGCAAACAATAATCATATCGCAACCTGCCTCAAGCATCTTACATGCTGACAATGATGATTCGCCAATACCGGCCATACTCACATCATCGCTAAATATAGTACCGTTAAATTTTAAATCTTCGCGCAAACTTTGCTTCATCCATTTTGCTGAAAGACTTGCCGGAACAGAATCAAATGCCGGATAAATTACATGAGCCATCATTATCGCATCGAGCAAATCCTGCTGAATCAATCGGCGATACGGTAAGATATCCGAAGCATAAATTTCTGAAATAGGCCGCGGGTCAATAACACAATCAGTATGTGTATCACCCTCTACCGAACCATGCCCGGGATAATGTTTACCGACACTTATAATTCCGCTACGGCGCAGACCGCGTATAAAAGAACCGGCGATCATTGCCACCGCTTCCGTATTGGAATGATATGCGCGGCTTCCAATCACTTTGCTTTTAGAGTTACTTAAATCAAGAACCGGAGTAAACCCGCAATCGATACCAACCGATTTTAATTCACTACCTGCCAGCACACCCGTTGCTTCGGCGAGCTGGCAAGCTTCATTGGAAGCATCATCGTAGTAAAGGCCATATTTTTCAGCTGCGGGTATATATGTAAATTCCCAATTTTTTAAGCGCTGAACTATTCCTCCTTCATGATCAACTGCAATAATCAATGTCTCATTAATACTTTTTATCTCAGAAATTAATTGAGCTAGCTGCATCTTATCTTTGTAATTACGTACAAACAATATGACACCGCCGACTGCGGGATTGCGTAGCCGCTTTTTCTCGCTCTGGCTGAGACTCAGTGACGCGATTGAAACCATTAAATGTCCAAAATCAGACATTGCTTTTGAATAACCGTATTAAAATGCGGGAATAAACTATTTGTATATTAACTAGCTAAACTTCCCGACTTCAATTTTTAAAATGCTAATAATATACCATATTCAAGAGATTAAGATGCCATGCGCGATGTCAATACGTTCTGAATTTTTTATGGAAGAATTTATCTCCTCTTCTTGGAAAAAAGCATCGCTTGAAGATATCGGTGAGTTTAACCATCAAATGTATTGGACACGTACACAATGTGTACAGTGCCAGATACATGTGGGATTCACGGCACGACTCAAAAAAGTGACCGATATGCAATATCAGCACATCGGCCACCGCATCAAAGGTTTCTATAAAATAGCCAATTTTGCTTCAAAAATAAAGACTATTATGAACACAACGGCTCAACAGAAATATGATGCCCTCATTTTGGGAGGGTTGTAACTCCCGAACGCATTCAAGATCGGTCGCAGTACTTTGTACCGCTGGCGCCGGCGTTATCGCTGCACTGGCCTCAGCGCCTTACATGATCGCAGCAAAGCGCCGCGTAAGAGGCGCCAGCGGATCTGGCCGCAACCGATTCAGCACGAAACCGTTTTGCGCTTGTTGCCAGATTGTCGGCAAAGTGCCTGCCGTCCGTGACGAAACTTGGTTCTGCGAATGAACCCCAGCCTTGACGTCCTTGTCGGGTCGTTCGCCGCTGAAAATCGGTTTTCCGGGCGCGTCTCACCCTGCCCGAGCGTCCGCACGATTGCGCGCCTGATCGCGGATGCACCGGATAAAATGCGCTGTATTCCGCAGCGGCTGAATGCCAAAGGACAAACAAAACGACCGTTTAAGCGCCGTTGCAAGGCACGCAAGCCGAAACACTTCAAAGCACAGTACCCGGGGCATTGCATCGCCCTGGATACGATTGTGCGTGATCAGCACAGAGTGCGCCGCTACGTCTTAACGGCCATTGATGTCTATACCCGAATGGCAATAGCAGTGGCAACCAACCGCTGTAACAGCCGCAACGCAGCCGCATTCCTGCGCCTAGCAGAATTTCGGCAGCAGTAAAGTCTTTGAGCTGATGAAACCATTTTGTGTTTGCTGCCGGATTGTCGGCAAAGTGCCTGTCGTCCATGACGAGACTTGGTTTTGTCAATGAGCGCCAGCCCCGACATCCTTGTCGGGTCGTTCGCCGCTGAAAACCAGTCGGTTTTCCGGGCGCGTCTCACCCTGACGGACGGCGGTAGTGAGTTTCAAGGACAGTTTGCCCGGCTCATCCGGGAATCACCTGTGATTGAGCAGTGGCTGACCTATCCCAAGTGTCCAAAAATGAATGCGCACATCAAGCGCTTCAACCGTACCGTCCAGGAGGATTGTATCGATCATGCGGAAAACCTGCTATTTACCGATATGGAAGCATTCAATGATCGGTTATGGAACCGTTTTGTGTTTGTTGGCGAATGCTCAGCTTTCCGGGCGCGTCTCACCCTGCACCGTCCTCATGCCGGCAACGGACAGAAAGCATCGACCCGAATGTTACTGCCGAACGCTTCCTCCGAAGCCCTTCAAAAATCCCATTTAGAGTGGCATCGTACAATCGTTTTATCAATATGATAAACTAATTTTGTATTAGCCAAGTCACGCTGATTTACTCCACTAGCACAAACTTAATCAATTGCACTGGCAAGGTAATATCCAAACCGTAAATTCCGACATGCTAAAAGTCAGTTGATGGAAGTACAATAAGGCACTTAATGTAACAAAAGTTATATAGTTCGGTTTCAACAGGAAGCTCATAATAGGAAGCTCATAATGAAAAACCCCGTTAAAGTTGCGATTACCGGTTCGGCCGGTAATGTAGGTTATGCTCTGGCATTTCGTATTGCCGCGGGGGATATGTTTGGTCCCAACCAATCTGTTGAACTTCGTTTCGTAGAAGTAAAAAGCTCCGAGAAAGCTATTGCAGGAGTAATGATGGAGCTGGAAGACTGTGCGTTTCAAAATCTGCATAAGATGAGCTATACCCTAGATCCGGCACGAGGATTCCAAGATGTTGATTACGCACTTCTGATTGGAGCAAAACCACGTAGCCAAGGAATGGAACGCAAAGATTTGTTACGTATCAATAGCAAAATATTCCAATATCAAGGGTGTGCTTTAAATGAAAGCGCTTCGCGCGATGTGCGTGTCGTTATTGTTGGAAACCCAGCCAATACCAATACTTTAGTTGCAATCAAAGCGGCAAAAGATTTGCCGCCAACATCATTTTCTTGCTTACTGCGCCTTGATCATAATCGCGCAATATCGATACTGGCAAAGCATTTAAAGTGTAGTACTAATGCAGTACGTCAGCTTACCGTTTGGGGCAATCACTCGGCAACTCAATTTCCTGACATACAACATTGCAGAGTTAACGACCGTCCGGTAATTGAATTGCTTGAGGATAATTGGCGAAGCGAGATATTCGTTCCACATGTTCAACAACGTGGAGTGCAAGTAATCGAAGCACGCGGAAAATCATCGGCAGCATCTGCTGCCAATGCGATTATTGACCATGTGAAGCTCTTGCGTAACGGCACCCGTGCAAATGATTGGACTAGTATGGGTATCCTGTCCGACGGCAGTTATGGTATCGATTCCGATATTGTTTTTTCATACCCGGTCACAACGTTACGAAACGCCTATCAAACTGTCTCTAACTTAACACTAGATACTTATTCTCAGGAAATGCTAAAAATTAGTGAAAAAGAACTACAAGAAGAACGTGCTGCAATAATCAATTTGTTGAAATAAAAACTTAATCATCCATAATTTCTATGGACGAATGTCTCACTTTGAATACAACAAGTAGTTAATTTATTTAACGCCTGACCACTCAGTGATAAAATCATCCAGATACCAAGCAATTTGATCGGGACGGTCTTCCGGCACGTAATGGCCCGCACGCTCAATATGTTGAAGCCTTACCGGTCCTGTTATTTTCTCCTTGATTTGCGATGCTGCTTCTTTTGGCATCCAAGCGTCGTGTAATGCCCAACAAATCAGAGTCGGACAAGTAATTCCTGAGTAGTTGATTGCCAACGTTTCCGTATTGCTAGGTTGCGAACAAACTTTAACTAAGGATTTAAATCCTATTAATTCTTCACCGCCACGCGCCCAGAATCGAAGATAATTTTCCTTAACGTTTTTGTCAGTAAAAGCAATTTTATCGTAACTACCGGTACGCATCAGACCAGCGAATCCCGCGGCCGCCTGTTGCATCGCACTTGCAAGCACCTCATCTGAGGCGCCTACCAAGGGGTGAAATGCTTCAACTTCCAATACTGGCCAATAATCGAAACTGACCGGATTGATTAAAACTAAGCGGCTGATATCGGAACAATATTTTGATGCCATAATTTGCGCTGCGCCGCCACCATGATCATGCCCAACCAAGACTACTTCGCCTTTTAATCCCAGTTGCTCAATAACTGCACGTATTACTTCGGCTTGGTTGGTCAATGTATGCTCAAAAGCATCCAATGGCATATCTGATTGGCCATACCCAACCATATCCATCGCATAAGTTGTGTAGCGGTCTTGAAGTAAATTTTGTATATGGCGCCATAATCTTGCATTTGTAGGTATTCCATGCACCATCAGTAAAGATGTATTTCCTTCTCCAATTTGCTCAATATTAATATTGATATCAAGATTGTTGACGTTGACAGTAACTTTCATACCGACCTCCATTTTTTAGCGGTTAAGCGCCTATTATATAACGACCGTTTCCTCTGCTGGTCTTTATAACGGCAAAACAACAATAAAACATTGAATAAAAAATAGTTTGCATGCCACTTTATTACCAAATCGTTGAGTATATTTTCTCCCTCAAGATAGTTTGAAATTACTAAAGCGGGATGAGCAATTGCCGCTTGTTTAGAATCATGGTAAATTAGTACACAAACGTCAATCAACGTGGCGACAGGCTGCAGATTTTGCTGTTCCACCAGATAGTACGAAATTACCCAAGTGCTCGTCCACCTATCAGCACCCGATCTGCAGATTTTCAGGCGGTAACCATACCGCTCGGATAGCCATGTAAACACTTGGCTATTTTTAGATTTTTTGGCAATCAATTCATCCGACAATTGCCGCATTAAGCGATAATTTTTTGCATATAACTGCATCAGTTCGGCAAACGATATCGGATCGTAAATTGGAGTGATGCTTCTTTGTTGAAAATATATTGTTCCCATATTGTTGTTATTATTATTTTCTTATGCTTAATGTATTCTCAAGCTTAGGCACTAGCAAAAAAGCGCGCCGTAGACGGCATAAATCATCGCTTGTAATTCTGCTTTCGTCAATATATAAATTAACTACGCAGTTTTTCTGGTGTGAGCAGTGAGCTGGGACATTATTCGTGTCCGGAACATGGATAATTAAATGCAATTCCAGATAGTTGCGAAACAGTTTGTAGCAGGTATAAGCAGCAACCGAGCACACTTTGTTTCCAATCCAAACACTTTTTAAGCGGTTGTCACGGCTAAAAATCAAACGGCTAATATTATCCGATAAATTTTCATCTGCTGAATGACGGGTGATTGCCCGGCTCCTTCGGCTAGCAATGGCACAAAATACAAAAATTGCAATTAAGCCCGATAAGAAAATGTACGATTTTGGTAGGAAATGCGCGGCAGAAAATGCTGTCGAAGCAAATATGCATCCGAATGCGATCAGAATCAAGCAAGTCACCAATGTTATTAGCCGGGTCATAATGCTTAAATCATTTGAAGGATACAATAGAATTGTCATAAAAACCTCAGTCTTTACAAGTTACCGAAACATTCTTGCAAATAGCCTGCCTGATTTGCGTAATCTCAGGATTGTCAACGATTTGAATACCAGTCAAAATATCGTGTAAGTCAGGGTCAGGTAACGCAAGCAGATTGACAAATGCGGTTTGACACTCGGTACTTGCTTGGCAGTAATGGTTTTCTAAAAAGCACAACATCATTCGATCAAGTTCGCGTGTGCCCCGGCGACATTGCCAAGCTAACCTCTTTCTTGTTGCATACTCATTCATGCAGATAGTCTAACATCTTACAGGATATATTCTTCACAAATTTACATCTGCCTAGCAACCAACAATTTTTTGATTTGCGCGATGGCTTTTGCCGGATTTAAACCTTTTGGGCAAGTTTTAGTGCAATTCATAATGGTATGACAACGAAATAGCTTAAACGGATCTTCCAGATTATCCAGCCGTTCGCCGGTTGCTTCATCGCGGCTGTCAACAATCCAACGGTATGCTTGTAACAGTACCGCAGGCCCCAGATAACGATTACCGTTCCACCAATAACTAGGGCAACTCGTTGAGCAGCAAGCGCATAGTATGCATTCCTCCAACCCTTCCAGTTGGGCGCGGTCTTCTTTTGATTGTAAACGTTCGCTATTAGGAGAGGTTGTCGTCGATACTTGTATCCACGGCTTAATCGACGCATATTGCTTGTAGAAATGACTTAAATCCGGAACCAAATCTTTAATGACAGGCATATGTGGCAACGGATAGACTTTGATATCTCCTTTGTATTCCACTATCGGACGAACACAAGCAAGTGTATTCGTTCCGTTAATATTCATTGAACATGAACCACAAATTCCTTCTCGGCAGGAACGACGAAAGGTTAATGTCGAATCAATTTCATTTTTTATTTTAATTAAACCATCTAATACCATCGCCCCGCATTCATCCGAATCAATTTCATAAGTGTCAGTTCGCGGATTTTCATTTAAATCGGGGTCATAACGATATACGATAAACCGGCGCACATTTTTCGCGCCATTTGTCTTGTAAGTCTTGCCGGTTTTAACAATCGAGTTTGCCGGTAATCTAAATTCAGCCATTAAATGCACCTATGCGGAGTATAATTATAGAATTAATAAACTCTCGTTTGAGGAGGAATAGTTGCAACCTCTGATGTCAACGTGTTCATATGCACCGGGCGATAGCTAGTTCTGGTAGCACCGTGGTCGTCGACATAGACCAACGAATGCCGCATCCAATTTACATCGTCACGGTTAGGATAATCATCGCGCGCATGTGCGCCACGGCTCTCTTGGCGATTGATCGCTGTTGTAATTGTGGCAATTGCTTGCGGAATTAAATTTGAAAGTTCCAGCGCCTCTGCAAGATCACTATTCCATATCATTGAACGATCGTTAATCAGAATATCGGGAAATTTTTTCCATGCTTCGATAATTTTTTTCCGTCCTTCTCTCAAGCTTTCGCCGGTACGAAATACTGCAGCGTGTTTCTGCATAATTTTTTGCATTTCTAAGCGAAGAGCGGCAACACTCAGTCCACCTTTGGCATATCGCAGCGTGTTCAGGCGAGCCAGGACCCGATCAGCTTTTTCTCGCTCAATCGGTGGATGTAGTTGCTTCGGGCAAATAATTTCAACCGCTCGTTTTGTTGCAGCACGACCGAACACGATTAAATCCAGCAGTGAATTTGATCCCAGCCGATTCGCACCGTGCACGGAAACACACGCTGCTTCACCAATTGCCATCAATCCCGGAACGACTGTGTCCGGCTCTTCGTCGCGTATGTCTACCACTTCCCCGTAGAAATTGGTTGGCATGCCACCCATATTGTAGTGCACTGTCGGTAGTACCGGAATGGGTTCGCGAGTGATATCAATGCCGGCAAAAATACGTGCTGATTCGGCAATTCCCGGCAAACGTTCTTGAATCACGTCTTTTTTTAAATGTTCAAGGTGTAGATGAATGTGATCTTTTTCTTCCCCTAAGCCGCGTCCTTCATTAATTTCTATTGTCATAGATCGGCTAACAATATCGCGTGATGCAAGGTCTTTCGCATTCGGTGCGTAACGTCCCATAAATCGTTCACCTATACTATTTGTCAGATAACCACCTTCACCGCGTGCTCCTTCGGTGATTAAACAACCGACACCATAAATGCCGGTCGGGTGAAATTGAACAAACTCCATATCTTGTAGTGGGAGCCCAGCACGCGCTGCCATCGCATTACCATCGCCAGTACAAGTATGCGCTGAGGTGCAAGAAAAATATACTCTTCCATAACCGCCAGTCGCAAGCAACGTAATATGAGCATGGAATAGATGAAGGTCACCGGTTGCAAGTTCCCATGCCAATGCTCCTAAGCATCGTCCATCGTCGCTCATAATTAGATCAATAGCGAAATATTCGATATAAAATTCGGCATGATGCTTCAATGACTGTTGATACAACGCATGTAAGATTGCGTGTCCGGTACGGTCTGCCGCTGCACAAGTTCGTTGTGCAATTCCTTTCCCGTTATGCGTCGTCATACCGCCGAAGGGGCGTTGATAAATACGTCCGTCTTTAGTGCGCGAAAAAGGAACGCCGTAATGCTCCAACTCAATCACCGACTTGGGTGCTTCTTTACACATGTATTCAATTGCATCTTGATCGCCAAGCCAGTCGGAACCTTTGACTGTATCGTACATATGCCATCGCCAATCGTCTTCGCTCATATTTCCGAGTGCAGCACTAATCCCTCCCTGTGCTGCTACAGTGTGACTACGCGTCGGAAATACTTTTGTAATACAAGCTGTGGATAATCCGCTTTCAGCGATTCCTAAAGTAGCACGCAGACCCGAACCACCAGCACCGATGACTACGACGTCATAATGATGTTCAATTATTTTGTAAGCAGTATTCATCCGGACCCGCTTTGTTAAAAAAACAATTTCATAACTGCCACAGCGCTAATTAAAACCAAGATAAAAGTAATAAGCTCCATCGCTACAATGCTGACAACTTTCAGCCATAATAAATGAATATAGTCTTCCATAATTACACGTAAACCCAAAGCCATGTGATAGTACGCTATGATGATAAAAGCAAGCATTAGAAAGGTATTGAGGGGTATAGCAAACCATTTTTGCACCATAAAATAAGAAAAATCCGGTAATTGCGCCAAAGAAAAGACTAACCACAAAGCCAACGGCGCCACCGCAACCGAACTGATGCGTTGTTTCCACCAGCGCTTAACACCCTCTTTTGCCGAACCGAGGTCACGGGTACGCATGGTCGAGGTTGACAAGTTCAAAGTAAGCCCCGCGTCTGCAAAATTAATAACCAGCTTGCTATCGTCGCAAGCAATGTGAATACAATCGCCAATACCGCCGACCAATCCACCGTCTTAAGTTCGAATCCATAACCTGCATCCCAAAATAAATGACGAATTCCGTTAGCCAAATGAAGATACAGAGCGCTGATACTACAAAGCAAAAGAACTTGCCCGGCCCAGCCGCTAAAAATAACTGTTATTCGCTCATAAAAATCACGGTCTACCGCCGCGCTCACTAACCAAATGGTTAAAACCACCAGACCCCAAGCAAGGAATACCCCGGTAATACGATGTAAAATCGACAAAACAGCAGTCAACGGCAGTCGGTAAATTTGCAAATGGGGCGACAAAGGCTTCGGCGGTTGCATACGAGATTCAAACGTCATTAATTATTAATTTAAGTTTCAAACATTAAAACTCGGCTCTGGAATTTTATATGGATGCAAGCATAGCACAGAATCCTTCATAGGAAACCTAAATAATATATCCGAAGTCCAAACAGAAACGGACTATAAAACTTTTTATGGACCGCTACCCATTAATAAAACCCGTTAGGAAATCTGTTTATTCTATAATAAATAAATCGGCAGTTAGAAGAGAAATATAATGGCTTCGCCCACACTTTTTGATAAATACCCGTTATTAAAAATCGAAGATGCGGTCGTTGGGCACACTATACCCCCAGCGGCGACTTGGTTTTGTCCCATGACGCACTTTTCTCTAATATCGCTGGAAGGTAAAGATGCCTTTGATTTTCTTAACAATAACTTAAGCAGCGATATTCGAGGAATATCTGAGGGAAATGCGCATTTCAGCGCTCATTGTAATGCACGAGGCCGTGCCGATGGTTGTTTTCTTATTTTTAAGCAAAACGAAACCTATTTTTTACGTACGACCGCTTCTTTACGAGAAGATCAGGTCCGGCGTTTGCGGATGTTTGTTTTACGCGCAAAAGTTACAATTACTGTGTCAGATTATAAAGGTATCGGCATTGCCGGAAAGCACGCCAAGCGTTTGTTGGAATCGTTTGGCTTATTATCATCTCAAAATGATTCATGTCGGCAATGCAGCATCATTCGGTTACCCGGCGCCACCGAGTGCTATGAAATTTATGGACCGGGGGAACAGCTTGCGGCCATCGGAAACGTTTTGGAACCGCAAGTTGCTTCGGTCGCAGCTGATGGCTGGAAGCTACTTAATATTCTCGCCGGGCTACCGATTCTTTACCCGGAAACAATTGAGCAATTTGTTCCGCAGATGCTAAATTTAGATGTGCTCAACGGCATCAGTTTTTCAAAAGGATGCTATCCGGGGCAAGAGATTATTGCACGAACGCATTACTTAGGGAAACTAAAGCGTCGCATGTTTGCTTTTAAAATAAATCAGCCACTTGATAAGCCTATAAAAATAGGCGCACCGATTTTTGCACCGGCATACAGTATCGATCAACCCAGCGGTAGCGTATTAGATTTTTGTTTGCTGAAAGGATCTTTACTCGGACTAGCAGTATTGCGCACTCAAGGAAGCGAATCAGGGGTTTATTTGCACCATAGTAGTGGCACTGAAATGCACTTACTTCCTTTGCCCTATTCAGTACCGGCACATAGTTATGATGCGCAAAAAAATGGCTCTGATTCATCATGATAGGACGGGGACTTACTATTTTACTTGCTGCTATTTTATTGCTTGTGCTTGCAGGTTACGTGATGCGCGCTCACGCACCGGGATTCTCAGTTTTCTTAATCGCGCTAGCGCTTCTACTTACAGGCCTGCTCATCGCGGCAATGAGCGGAATCATGCCGACAATCTGATCAGCCCAAGCTACAAAGTTACAATCTAATTATCGTTTGGTTTCCAAATACCGAATGCCTGCTCCGGGTCCGCGGCTGGTACTTGTGTCGGTTGCGGTTGTACAATGCTCTCGCGCACGACATGTCTAATAAATGCCAATAACTCTTCAATAATTTCTTCCTTCTGCCTGTCGGCCATACGCTGTCGTGCAACAAGATGACCGACCATTGCCGCTAAGTATTGGCAAGCGATTAACTCATTTTGGCAGCGTGAATCGTGCTGATTTAGGCATTGGAAAATGTCCGAAATCAGCCGTTGAGAAAGTTTAAGCTCGTCTGACATTAATATGGCTCATCTTATTATGTTTGTATCTAAATCCGTTATTCAAGGTATCGTATACTCACCTATCATATCAGTACCGGGTGGCAAATAAACTCTAAAAGCGCCGGTTTCGATGTCAACGTCAAACTGTGAGCGTAAAAAACGGATCAGTGTTAGTTGCTGAAAATGATCGTACATTCGCATTCTCATCAATGTCGTTTGGTCCAAGCCCAACTCAATTCGAGTGAATTCCGTATCCTTTACTTTCGGAACCAAGCTAATCCAATCCAATCCATCATGATGTCCTTCCATATTGATTTCAAAATTGTCTTGAGACAAGGCTTCGCCTGAAAGAAGCATGATCGGCGTATACCCCAGGCTGACTATTAACGGCTGAATAACTGCTTGTTCTAATTCAGGATCATAATTAATTAGATTGGTGCCGTCCGAAATAATTAATTGACGGCTGGGTTGTAAGTACTCCCATCGAAATTTCCTTGGTCGTTGTATGATAACTGTACCGATTGAGTCGCCAATCAAGCTTTTTCTCTCATCATAAACTTGCTGAGTGAACGTTGCCTTAAAAGTTTCAGTCTGCAAAAATCCATTTAACCGCGTCAGGATATTTTCTGCAGCTAAAACCTCTGCACTTGAGGCAACCAGCATAGCGCCAAACAAGTATATATAAAAATAAACTTTATATTTCAATATAAAACCTGGACAGTCTAATATATTAGATTAAAAATATTTTTATTGAGGCTTTGATCCGACAATCACTTCACGGCTACCGTTCGGTTGTACCGCACTGACAATTCCTGCCTTCTCCATTTGCTCAACAATACGTGCCGCTCGATTATAACCGACTCGTAAACGGCGTTGTAAAAAGGAAATGGAAACTTTCCCGGAGTCACGCACAATCGTAACCGCTTGCATATAAAGTTCATCGGAATCATCATCGTCAAACGGCGAAATTGCATCTCTTCCCCAAGTTGCATCGTTTCCCTCCACCTGCTTTAATTCGTTAAGGTAGTGTGTTTCCCCTTGCCGCTTCAAAAATTGAACAACTCTTTTCACTTCATGATCCGAAACGAATGCACCGTGAATCCGATCAGGCGTTGCCGCCCCCGGTGCAAGGTATAGCATATCTCCTTGCCCTAATAGTTGCTCTGCACCTTTTTGATCCAAAATCGTTCGCGAATCAACCATAGATGAAACTTGGAATGCGATTCGCGACGGAATATTTGCTTTAATTAATCCGGTGATTACATCTACCGACGGACGTTGTGTCGCGATAAGCAGATGAATCCCCGCAGCGCGGGCTTTTTGTGCAAGTCGCGCAATGAGCTCTTCAATCTTTTTGCCGATGACTATAATCATGTCGGCAAACTCATCCACCACAACGACCAAATACGGCAAGATGTCCAAAACCGGCGCTTCTTCGCCTTCATCAGTTTCAGCAAGCGGGTCACGGATCGGATCTTTCAATTTTTTTGCCTCAAGAATCATGCGATTATAAGTTTCTAAATTACGCACACTTAAGCGCGACATTAATTTATAGCGTCGTTCCATTTCGGCAACTACCCAACGTAAGGCATAGGTGGCAAGCTTGACGTCAGTGATGACTGGTGTCAGCAGATGAGGAATGTTATCGTACACACTTAACTCAAGCATTTTAGGATCTATTAAAATCAATCGAACTTGCTCTGGCGGCGATTTGAATAATAAGCTCATTAACATCGCATGAATCGCAACTGATTTCCCGGCGCCGGTCGTTCCTGCAACAAGCAAATGCGGCAACTTCTGAAGGCTGACTAAGACAGTTTTGCCTGTTGTGTCTTTACCTAATGCAAGCGTCAAAGGGGACCGCGCTTTATCATAAGCTTCCGAATTAAGTATTTCGCTCAAAAAAACGGTCTGTCTGATTTCGTTTGGAATTTCTAAACCGATTACCGATTTACCTGGGATCACTTCAATCACTCGTACTGCCGGAACCGATAGGGCGCGGGCTAAATCTTTTTCAAGGCTGGTAATACGGCTTGCTTTGGTGCCGGGCGCCGGGGATAGTTCAAATAAGGTTATAATCGGACCAGTCTGGACTTTAACCACTTCTGCTTCAATTCCAAAGTCTGCCAGCTTGATTTCAAGCTGTTTTGCCATGTTATCGAAACTCTGGTTTGAAAAACGTTGCTCTTCTCCGGCGGTCGGTTGATCCAAGATATTAAGCGGCGGTACCTGGCAATTATCATCGAATAATGCTATTTGTTTTTCTTTCGTCGCACGTTGGCTCGGTTTTGGTTGGGCAACCGAAGGTTCAATTCGTGGAGATGGTTTTTTACCGACACGAAATCGCCCTTTCTCTTTATTGATTGAATTACGCCGTTGAGTCAGCTTTTTCTTACCCATCCTTGATTCACGCCACTGCGAGACTGTTCCTCTCATCCGGTACCCGGTCCATAACACAGCTCCTCCGACAATATCCATAATTCGCAGCCACGAAACATTAGTTAATAATTGGATGCTACTAAAAAATAAAGCAATTAATAATAAGCTGGCACCGAGTAGACCAAATACATTTACAAATCCGCGCGTACTCATTTCACCAAGCCAGCCGCCAGCAGAAGCTGGCATCCCAGTGCCGCTGAAGTGAATCGTTAACAGACCGCATAAAGCTATTAACATCAATCCATGACCGAGCCAACGTGTCAAATGCGTGGCCAAAGCAGATTTCTCATTCGGTCGGAAAAATAAATAAGCGCCAAAAAATACCATGATTGCAAGCCAAAATGATGCATAGCCAAAGATAAAATTTAATGTGTAAGCGAACCATGCCCCGGCATGCCCCCCTAAGTTGCGAATAGCGCCAAAATTGTAGTTGTTTGCCCAAGAAGGATCATGTGGATGAAAACTCAATAATGCGATTAGAAAATATGCGCCAATTGCAATTAAGAAGGTGGCAGTCGCCCGGTGAATTCGGCTAATGAGTTTTTTTCTCAAGCCGCTGATTTCATTGCTTGAACTTGATATCTTAGGCTTAATTCTGGGCACTGAATACTTTCTCCGCTAAGTTTGTTTCATTTGATCGGATTGAAGTTAATCTATTTTCACCGTCAGATTTTAGCGGATTCGTATAAAATAAGCTTTAATTTTTTACTTCATCAATATCAATCATGTCATCTTCTCGATATGCACAACTGATAGTTCTCGGTACCGGCCCTGCCGGTTATACCGCTGCTATTTATGCAGCAAGGGCAAACTTATCCCCTATTCTGATCACCGGACTTGAGCAAGGCGGACAATTAATGACGACAACGGATGTGGATAATTGGCCGGGAGATGTCAACGGTTTGCAAGGACCTGAACTAATGGAACGAATGCTCAAGCACATCGAACGTTATCGGGTTGAGGTGATTAACGACCATATTGAACGCGTTGATTTCCAAAATCAACCGCGTAAATTAGAAGGTCAAGCGGAAACTTACACTTGCGAGGCATTAATTATTGCAACCGGTGCATCGGCAAAATACTTGGGCCTTGATTCTGAGGAAGCGTATAAAGGGAAAGGAGTTTCAGCTTGTGCAACTTGCGATGGTTTTTTCTACAAAGATACCGAAGTTGCTGTTATCGGCGGTGGTAATACCGCGGTTGAAGAAGCACTATTTTTGTCGAATATTGCAAGCAAAGTAACATTAGTCCATCGACGCGACGCTTTACGTGCTGAAAAAATATTGCAAAATCAATTGTTTGAAAAAGAAAAAAACGGTAATGTCTCTATTGAATGGAATTGTGAACTACGCAAAGTGCTTGGAGACGGCAAAAGTGTTACCGACATTCAAATTCAAAATAATTTAGATCGCAATCAAAAAACAATCGCTCTCAAAGGCGTGTTTATTGCCATCGGTCATAGTCCTAATACGGCAATATTTCAAGATTACCTGGAAATGCTTGATCATGGTTACATAAAAGTTAAAGGTGGGTCAAACGGTGATTCGACGGCAACTAGTGTTCCAGGAATTTTTGCTGCCGGTGATGTAATGGATCATATCTACCGCCAAGCAGTAACTTCTGCCGGTAGCGGTTGTATGGCGGCATTAGATGCCGAACGCTATCTTGACCGGCTGAGGCATAAAGCGTCCATAGATGATGCCGCAATGGTTGGATGAAATAACACCCATATTTCCGCCTCTTTCTACAGCAAACAATGAAGGCCTACTTACAATTGGCGGCAATTTAACGGTAGAAACACTTGTATCGGCATATCAACAAGGCATTTTTCCTTGGTTTGAACAAGGATCGCCTATTTTGTGGTGGTCTCCGAATCCGCGGCTCGTCTTGTATCCGGAAAACTTCCATGTGAGTAAAAGTTTACGTAGGACATTGCGGAATAGTACATGGAGAATTTCTCTAAATACCGCTTTTTGCGAGGTGATTTCCAGCTGTGTTCGAACACATTCATTGCATAATAAATATGGCGACACTTGGATTACCACAGCAATGTATGAAGCATATATTGCACTGCATGCGGCAGGATTTGCCCACTCGGTTGAAGTATTTGAAAATCATCGATTGATTGGCGGTTTGTACGGAGTGGCTATTGGTAAAATATTTTTTGGTGAATCAATGTTCTCATTGGTTAACAATGCATCAAAAGTCGCTCTTTATTACTTATGCGCGCATTTGCAACAGAATCAGTTTCCTTTAATTGATTGTCAAGTTAAAACCGCACACTTAATATCTTTGGGGGCTAAAGAAATACCCCGCGGTGAATTCGCTGAATACGTCTGGAGGTTGACACAAGCTGAAAGCAAACCGCAAATATGGAGTGCACAAACTTTATCGGTAAACTTAACAGAAATTAATTGCCGCTAACCGGATATCAAGCTTCAACAAGAATTCTCTTGCTACGACAAATATTCCGATAAATCGGAATCACCAGCGGTACGGCAATCAAAGCGGCCATCGCCCCAAGAGAAAATACGTAGGTACTACCTATAGAATCCCACAATTGTCCTGACAGATAACTCCCCAAAGCACCACCGGCACCAAAACTAACTGCTGAATAAAGTGCTTGCCCTCTTCCTTGAGCGCCTCCACGAAACCAAAAATTAATCAAGTGAATCGCTGCAGCGTGATAGACGCCAAAACTAACTGCGTGCAATGATTGTGCCAGCAGCAATATTCCTAAAGAATCGACAAAATAAGCAGTTAAAAGCCAACGAATCGTCGCTCCGATCAGACTAATCAATAATAGTAGCGGCGCACCGACTTTTGGCAATATTTTATACATCAACAGAAAAATCCCGACTTCGGCAATCACGCCGCATGCCCAAATTTGCCCGATCATAGTATTGCTATAGCTATGTTCGCGAAGATATATGCTAAAAAAAGTGTAGTAAGGACCATGCGACAGTTTGATTAAAAAGCACAGCACGAACAATGATAATATTTCCGGACGGCGCAGATAAGTCATGATGCTTACTACCGAAGTCGCGTGGTAACGATAGGAATCTATGCTGAAAGTGACTATCCACAACATTGCCAACACTCCGATAATCAACCAGGGAATTATTAATGTCCCATAATCATTGATTATCGGCGCAAGTCCCGCTACGCAAGTAATAAAACCAACCGAACCCCATAGGCGAATGGAGCTATAGTGGCGAGACTCGTGTTTCAAACTACGCATTGTTAGCACTTCAACTTGTGGTAATAAGGCATACCAAAAGAAGCCGAAGCCAAATAGCACGAATGCAAGCCAATAAAACGTGTGGTTTAGCAATACCAGAACAAAACATGACAATGCGAGCGTTGCGGCAAGACGGATAATGCGCAGACGAGCATGGGTGCGGTCCGCAATCCATCCCCACAAGTATGGTGCGAATATATGATTAATTAATGTGGCTGCAAACAACGTACCGATCGCTGCCGAATCAAAACCTAAATCACGTAAATAAGGCCCCCAATACGGGATATAAATACCCAAACTGGAAAAGTATAAAAAATAAAAAACAGAGAGTTTAACGTAGCGGTGCGGCACAGTGCGCCACTTTATTTACTATTTGTAGTGATATGATCGGCATTTTGAGCTCGATGACGCAACACATGATCCATCAATACTAAAGCAAGCATCGCCTCGACAATCGGAACTGCACGTAAACCGACACAAGGATCATGTCTTCCTTTTATCACAATATCGGTATTTTTGCCGGCAATATCTATCGTTTTCCCTGGCAAACGAATGCTCGAAGTCGGTTTGAAGGCAACATCGGCAATAATATCTTGCCCGCTTGAAATACCGCCGAGAACACCGCCTGCATGATTACTGCAAAATTGACCATCTTGAATTTCATCGCGATGTTCGCTTCCCTTTTGTTCGACACAAGCGAATCCGGCGCCAATTCCGACAGCTTTCACCGCATTGATACTCATCATCGCATAAGCAATATCGGCATCAAGCCGATCAAAAACCGGCTCCCCCAACCCTGCCGGCATATTTTTGGCGTGGACTCGGATCAAAGCCCCGGCAGAATCACCTGATTTACGCAGCTCATCCATATATTGTTCAAGAGATAGGATTTGATCAGGATCGGGGCAGAAAAAAGGATTATCGTTAATTATTCTCCATTTGATGTTTTCTGCGCAACGGATCTTGCCCAGCTGCGCAAGATAAGCCTGTATGACAATATGATAACGTTCGTTTAAGTATTTTTTAGCAATTGCGCCTGCAGCGACACGCATCGCTGTTTCACGTGCCGATGAACGTCCGCCGCCACGGTAATCACGAATCCCGTACTTTTTTTGATACGTATAGTCCGCATGACCGGGACGAAATTTATCCTTAATAGGAAAATAATCCTTGGAACGTTGATTAACATTATGAATAAGCAATCCGATTGGAGCGCCGGTTGTCTTCTTGTTAAAAACCCCTGATAAAATCTTCAAGATGTCGGTTTCACGGCGCTGGCTCGTGTGACGTGTCTTACCCGGGCGGCGACGATCCAATTCGGGCTGAATGTCGGATTCGCTTAACGTCATCCCGGGCGGGCAGCCATCCACTATGCAACCGATTGCGCTGCCGTGGCTTTCGCCATAGGATGTGACAGTAAACAGCTTACCGAATGTGTTTCCCGACATTAAAATTATCCTCTTTCAATATGCAAGGTAAAGCCCCATGGGTAATAGTCAACAGATAAGCTAAAGCCGCCGGTCCGAAAGCGAACACTACATATTCTATAATAATAACGTCGCAATTGTATTGCAACATGGGCAAATGGTATCGAATACAAACTAATTTCAAAATCTTAAACGATGAAAGGAAAATCAAAATGAATTCAGATCGAGCACCAAACTTATGGGAAAAATTTAAGATATTGGCTTTCTTTTGTTTCCCTCACCAATGGTTATCCCGGTTCGTTTTCTTCATGGCGCGGGTTAAGACGCACCGGAAAAACATATTGATTAAACGTTACATCAATTTTTTCGGTGTCAATATGTCGGAGGCCGAATATACTCAGCCGGAAAACTACGCGACGTTTAATGATTTCTTTACCCGGCGACTGAAAGCCGAAGCACGTATCGTGTGCAACGACCCGCGTACTTTTGCCTGCCCCTGCGACGGCATGATTTTAGAGTCGGGGGATGTACAAGACGACACATTACTGCAGGCCAAAGGACAACGCTATACACTGCATGATTTGTTCGGGGACACTGACGATTGTGCCGATAACTTTGTTAACGGCAAGTTCATAACGATTTATTTGTCCCCTTGCGACTATCATCGTGTACATATGCCGGTAGACGGCCGGTTGACAAACTTAATTCATATTCCTGGAAAACTGTTCAGCGTCGCGCCGTATGCATTAAAGCTTATCTCGCGTTTATACACTCGCAATGAACGCGTCATTACGATTTTTGAAACTAAGCTAGGAAAAATTGCAATCGTAATGGTCGGCGCTCTCAATGTCGGTTCAATCAGTATCCGTCACCGCGGCACCGTCACTCCTCGCAGCCAAGCAATTGAACATACGCACTATTTACCGATACCGTCCATCAACGCGCAGCAAATCTATTTTAAGCGCGGTGAAGAAATAGGGCGATTCAATCTTGGGTCAACAGTAATTTTATTGACTAAAAACCCACATATACAATGGAATCCGGCTTATGCTGCTGGAAATATTGTGCGTATGGGTGAAGAGCTTGCTTGCCACATCAAAAAATCGGAAGACTGATCCTTTTTTGCTTTTGCTGCATTTTAAATTGAAAGTTAAATCCTTCAACAATTTTTTCTAGTAGCTTTTCCATAAATTACGGACTCTAAGGTACTTTTCAAAGACGTTATGGCATTTAACATAGAACGCCAATTGCGTACGCAATAATCAGAAAATAATACTTGCTATTTGACACGTGAGACATATTCTCCGCTACGAGTATCTATACGTAGAATTTCGCCAGGTTCAACAAATAATGGAACTTTGACAACAACTCCGGTTTCTAATGTAGCAAGTTTTGTACCTCCGGTCGCAGTGTCGCCACGCACTCCGGGATCGGTCTTACCGACTTTCAGTTCAACAAAATTTGGCGAATCAATGACGATAGGTATGTCGTTATGTAGCGTTGCAGTGCAAATATTTTCAGGTTTAATCCAATTTTTGGCATCCTTCATCATATCTGCGGAAACGACATACTGTTCAAAAGTATCTTTGTTCATAAAATGCCATTCTTTTCCGTCGTTATAAAGATACTGTACTTCAATTTCTATCACATCCGCAGCTATTACACTTTCACCGGATTTATAAGTGCGGTCGAGTACACGCCCGGTTATTAAGTTTCGTAACTTAATCCGATTAAATGCTTGTCCTTTGCCAGGCTTTACAAATTCATTTTCAAGAATAATATGCGGATCATTATCCACTAAAATTTTCAAGCCATTACGAAATTGATTAGTTGTATAATGCGACATTAATTCAAACCTAAGTAAATTTTTTGTGGAAACGGTGCATCGTACACCGACCGATTATCCATTACAAACAACCATTTCATATGTCTGCATAGCAAACAGAATGAGCCTCCGATATGCCGGATATATTAGTCTGAACAAACATATAATCTACATGCGGGCAGAAGGAGGCCAACGGTTTTTTCCCGCAAAAGGGCTATGTCAAACTGAGCAGTCGGCAAGAACCGGCAACCGGAAGCAAGTAGCGATTAAACATAAACGACTATTTCAGATCAGCTTGCTCCAATGCTCGTATCCGCTCAATCAACGGCGGATGGCTTGCGAATAATTGTCGAATCCCTCTTTTTGTTTGCCCGTCAATTCCAAACTGCTGCCATTCTGTCGGCAAACCTTGCGCTTGGCGGCCAATTGCTCGCAAACGCTTCAATGCATGAATCATTTTATCGCGCCCGGCAAGACGCATCCCGCCGTAATCAGCGCGAAATTCACGGTAGCGTGAAAACCACATCACAATGATGCTAGCTAGAATAGAGAAAATAATCTGCATTACAATAACTGTAATGTAATAACCCGGACCGTAGCCGCGGCTTTTAAATACCGCTCGATCTACAATATGTCCGACGGCGCGTGCCAAAAAAATCACAAATGTATTCACCACACCTTGGACTAAAGTCAAAGTAATCATATCGCCATTAGCAACATGGCTGATTTCATGCCCCAATACTGCTTCAATCGCATCCTTATCCATTTGCCGCAACAAACCTTCGCTGACTGCCACCAACGCTTTATTGCGCAACATGCCGGTTGCGAATGCGTTAGGCTGAGGTGTTGGAAAAATGCCCACCTCCGGCATATCAATGCCCGCCTGTTGAGCTTGTCGTTTTACTATGTTGATCAACCACTGTTCTGTCCGATCTCTCGGTTTCTCAATCGTCCTTACACGCATACTGCGCTTGGCCATTGATTTTGAAAGCGCTAGTGAAATAAACGCACCCCCCATGCCAAAAGCCAACGCGATCAGCAACACCGCACGTGCATTAAAATCAACGCCATTTTGTACAAGCCAATGCTCCAAGCCGAATACACTCAGAACGACATTCAAAATCAGTAAAATGGCAAAATTGACTAAAAGAAAAAGACCTATACGAAACATGTTATTACGACTTTAATACTTCAATGCGATTGACGTTACGAAATAGTTTAGGCAATTTTAAGCCACGTTGACCGCGCTTGCCAATAAATTCCGACAACTGCTCGAATGCCATCAATTTAATACGTCTTCCCGCATGGATCCGTAACGTATCTTTGTTGGAGACACAAGCTACAGCGATCAATTGTTCGTTGCCTGCAATGAATTCTTTATTACTAATACTAATTAGTTTATTTCCTTTTCCTTTTGATAAAAAAGGAATTTCCTTCATTGAGACAACTAACATGTGGCCACTGCGATTGATGGCAACAGCCCACCAATTCAAACTTTTAGGCACAGGCGACAGAGCGGTTGCCTGCAGATGATCGCCTAAATTTAATATTTGCTTTCCGGCGCGACCGCGGCTCATCAAACTTTTGATTGGAGCATAAAATGCGTAGCCTGCATTGTTAGCTAGCATAACCGAATGTGACAGATTACCGACGACAACGCCGACCATAGCAGAGTTTTCTGCAAGACTTAAATAGCGACTTAACGGTTCGCCATATCCACGTGATGACGGCAACTGATGCAAGGATAATGTATAGCAACGTCCGACAGTATCCAAGAACACAACCGATTGATTATTGTTGATATAAGCGACAGCAAGAAATTCGTCACCGTCGCGATAATCAAGTGTCGTCGGTTCAACTTCATGCCCTTTTATTACACGGATCCATCCCATTTTTGATAAGACAATAGTCACTTTCTCGACCGGGATTAATTCGGCAATATCCATAGCTTGGGCTTGCGGTCTTGCGATGATTCGAGTTTTACGCGAATCACCGTATGCTTGCATATCATTTGTCAGTTCACGCTTAATCAAGGTCTTTAATCGTCGTGTCGAGCCCAAGCAGCGTTCAATCCCATCTTTCTCAGCGTTTAATGTCTGTCGCTCGTGATCAATTTTAATTTGTTCCAGTTTTGCTAAGCGGCGTAAGCGCAATTCAAGGATGACTTCCGCCTGCGATTCACTGAATCGGAAATGCTTGATTAAATTTGCTTTAGGTTTGTCACTTTCACGAATGATACGGATAACTGTGTCAAGATTCGCATAAGCGATTCTTAACCCTTCTAATTCTTCAAGGCGACGGTTAATTTGATTGAGTCGCCATTGCAGTCTACAACGCACTGTTCGTTTACGAAAATCAAGCCATTCAAGCAACAACTGTCGCAGAGGCTTCACCTGAGGCTTGCCGTCCATTCCAATCACATTCATATTCACATGATATGTACGCTCGAGGTCGGTATGAGCAAATAAATGCGACATGATTTGTTTATGCTTGGATTCTTTTCTTTTTAAGCCAATAACCAAACGCACGCAATGGTCTTGATCCGATTCATCGCGCAAATCTTTGATTAAAGTGAACTTCTTTTTTCGTACCAATGAACCGATTTGTCGCATGATACGTGTTATCGAAACTTGATACGGCAAAGAAGTAATCACAATATCATTTTTCTCCATTGTGTAAGTCGCCCGCACACGTAGTACACCATTCCCGGTTTTATATATTTCAGCAATTCTTTCAAGGCCATCTATAATTTCACCACCGCTAGGAAAATCCGGCCCTTGCACTAGTCCTAATAATTTTTCAACTGGTGTGCGAGTTTTATCTAGTAAACAAATACATGCTTTATAAACCTCAATTAAATTATGCGGCGGAATATCGGTTGACATTCCAACCGCTATCCCCGATGCGCCATTCAGCAATAAATTGGGCAATCGTGCCGGCAGTACTTCAGGTTCGTCCAAGCTGCCATCAAAGTTGCGTCGCCAACCGACAGTGCCTTGTCCCAATTCCGCAAGTAGAGTGTCTGCATAAGGAGTTAGTCGCGCTTCGGTATAACGCATTGCGGCGAATGACTTGGGGTCGTCAATTGAACCCCAATTTCCCTGCCCTTCAATCAGAGGATAACGATAAGTAAACGGTTGTCCCATTAGAACCATTGCTTCGTAGCATGCCATATCTCCGTGCGGATGGTATTTACCAATGACATCGCCGATCGTCCTTGCTGATTTCTTGGGTTTCGCATTCGCATTCAAACCAAGTTCTAGCATTGCATAAGCAATTCTCCGCTGCACCGGTTTTAGACCGTCACAAATGGAAGGCAAAGCTCGATCAAGCACGACATACATTGAATAATCAAGATATGCTCGCTCAACGAAATCTGTCAGTGCGATTTGGGGAGTTAAATTCGATTTCTTTTGAGTTTCTGTATTTGCCATAAAGCGCAATCGAGCTATCAGATTCTCTAAAAATGCTTTGGCGCAATGCCGACATTATCTTTAATGACGCGACGGTGCTTCTCTACAATTTGGTTGGCAATACCTTTAACTGTTTGCTTTAACCAAAGACTAGTTTGGCTACTTTCGGAAAAGTCCGCAGGCCCGATACCGTGCACACGTTTCTCGTCGATTTGTAAAGCGTACGCTTGTGCGTATGCCTTATTTGACCCCGGTGCATAAACAGCGTAACTTTTTCCTTCATAGCGGTTGATTACTGAAAAAACCGGCACATCGCTCGGTCCGTCACCGATATAAATCATCTGCGAAATTGGCACACGACGTTGGTCTTCGGGCAGTCGCGCATTGACATCAATTAAAGATTCAACATTGACACCTTTGTTAATTTCAAATATCGCCCGAGTTTTTGTCGTGTGATCCAATAAATAACCGATACGAGATAGCTGCTTACCCGTATCGGTTTCTTCTTCAAGTAACTCACATCCCCAAACGCCGGTTAAACAAGGTGCAAGCGTGCTTCCAAGAATCACTTGGCGCAACCCGGTACTAACTACATAGTGCTCAACTCGAATGTTATGTGCTTTATATTCTTGTTCTATCACACTTTGAAGTTGTTGAAAAAAAATGGGTAATCCATTAAATAATTTAAGTTTTTTACCTAAAAATCGAAGTTTTTTGTTGGTCAAACCTTGAAACTTTCCAATACGGACATAATCCAAAATATGATTAAGATAAAGTGCCTCGTTTGAAGTCATATTACAGCCTTGCGCTCGATATTTTTCCGGCAAGGCATTCACTTCCTTCCAAAAAACATTAGCGTCAATCCCATATTCTTCAAACAAAGGTTCTTGCATATAACCGGGAATTAGAGTTTTATCAAAATCCCAGATCAGTGCGATAATGTTATGTGAGAATAATGCGCTCACCGCAGATCGCTTGCAAGGTTACCTTTATTTTCCAACCAGCTGCGTCTCTCATCAGCACGCTTTCTTGCCAACAGCATATCCATGATTGTTTCGCTGCTATCGCGGTCGTTGCAAGTGAGCTGGAATAAGCGCCGTGTTTTGACTTCCATCACCGACTCTCTTAATTGTTGCGGATTCATCTCGCCGAGTCCTTTGAAACGAGTAATTTTGGCGCTTTTTGCTTGGTTTTCAGACAATTTATTCAAATAGTCGTCGCGGTCGGCAGCGTTGACAGCATAGTAAATAGTTTTTCCGATATCGATGCGAAATAACGGCGGCAGCGCAACATATAAATGTCCGGCTGAAACCATTGCGGCAAAATGTTTCTTAAATAAGGTTATAAGTAAAGTTGCAATATGCAAGCCGTCAGGGTCAGCGTCGGCAAGAATACAAACTTTAGCATAGCGTAAACCATTGAGGTTGTCCTGCCCTATTTTAATGCCTAACGCAATCGCGATATTACAAATTTCTTCTGAATTTAATAACGTCTCTACGGTAGCTTCCCAAGTGTTCATAATTTTGCCGCGCAATGGCATAATTGCCTGAAACCGTCGGTCACGTGCTTGCTTTGCCGATCCTCCGGCGGAATCGCCCTCCACAAGAAATAATTCAGTTTGACTGTAATCATCTGAAGTACAGTCGGATAGTTTCGGCGGAAGGTTTAAACCGGAGAAGCTGCTTTTTCGAGCGACATTTTTAGTTTTCCGCTGACGTTTCTGTGCATGGGCAAGCACTGACTCCGCCAACACTGTTCCTTGCTTCGGATGTCGATTCAGCCATAAGCTGAATGCGTCATACACAGCGTTTTGCACCGCAGCGGTAATTACCGGTGAATTTAGACGCTCTTTAGTCTGACCGGAGAATGCGGGATTATCAATTTTGATTGAAAGCAGATAACATAAGTTTGCCATAATATCTTCGGTGCTAATACGTACGTTCTTGGGCGTTGATTTATGAAATCGAATGAATTCACGAACCGCAGCGGTTAATCCGGCACGCAAACCATTGACATGCGTTCCGCCTTGAGGAGTCGGCACCAAATTAGCGTAACTCGCGGTAAATGGTGAATCAACAAAATCCTCAACCCAATTTACACACCACGTCACTTCATTATTTCTTGTCTGCTTGTTGCCGCTGAAATGTTCGACTAGAAGCATCGGCTGTTTATCATCAACCATCTCGTTAAAGTATTCGTCCAAACCGTTGTGATACATCCACTCCCGCTTTTCATCGTTCATTTCATCGTGATAACTAATTTTTAATTTAGGGCATAGCACCGCTTTTGCCTGAAGGATATGTTTTAATTGAACCCGATGGAAATTTGCATCGGTGAAAAATTGTTTGTTAGGTGAAAAATGAATCGTCGTGCCAGTGTCGTTACGTCTGACTTTCCCAACTATTTTCATTTTACTGACCGGCGCACCTTGCTTAAAAAGCATTGCATATTCTTTACCGGCTCGTCGTACACGTGCCTCCAGCTGATTAGACAAGGCGTTAACAACCGATACGCCGACGCCATGCAGCCCCCCTGAGTAGCGATAATTTCTTTGCGAAAATTTTCCGCCGGCATGTAAAGTCGTTAGGATAACTTCCACTCCCGGCTTCTTTAGCTTAGGGTGTAAATCTACCGGCATTCCTCGACCATCATCACTGATAACAATCGAACCGTCGCATTTTAACTGCACATGAATTTTTTGCGCATAACCGGCTAATGCTTCATCAACACTGTTATCAATCACCTCTTGAACCAAATGATTGGGATTAGCAGTATCGGTGAACATGCACGGATTTTTCCTCACCGGTTCCAAGCCGCTTAATACTTCAATTGAAGCTGCGTCATATTTGCCGCTCATCTGATCTAAGCTTAGCTGCTACTATGGAATAAAATAAACTACATTATCTCACAAACTGAAACAAAATGGAGAGTATGAGCGGAAAAAATCAATATCTTGAGGCCATTTCTCCAGACAATAATGCAGTTGTTTCCGCATCGGCGGGAACGGGTAAAACTTGGCTATTAATTGCGCGTATTCTTCGTTTGCTTTTGCATAAAATTGGACCCGAAACGATTTTAGCGGTGACATTTACTGAAAAGGCTGCAGCTGAAATGTATCAAAGATTATATGCCAAAACATGTTTGTGGGCGCAGCTTGGCGACGATGAATTGATTGCACAATTGACTGAAATTAACGTTTCAAATCCTTGGGAAAATCTATCGGTCGCACGCAGTTTATACAAAAAACTCTTAAATGCGGCTGACAATATCCAACTGATGACATTTCACGCTTTTTGCGCCGATTTACTAAGACAATTCCCCTTTGAAGCAAATATTTCACCGGACTTTACCATCCTTGAAGATGATTGGGAATTGAAGCATATCGCATACGACACGCTATGTCGTGAAATTGTTAAAGATCGCAAACAACTCCGGATGATGAATGAATTCACCGAATTATGCGGTGGTAAATTTGTCAATGCGAAAGGAGCATTACTTGATTTTTTAGATCACCGCAATGATTGGCTTGCACTAACGGAAGAAAATACTATTTCTCCTATGCAAATTGCCAAGCAGTTACGCGAAGAAATGAAGGTAAGCGATCATGCATTAATTTTCACTCCAAAGTCAATCGCCGCACTTGCCGAGCATCGCGAAGTATTGCAAGCTCGAGGAAATATATCCGACTTAAAACATGCAGAAACTATTCAAGCAATCATTAGGGTTCCTCAGAAGGCACTTGATAATCAAATTTTAGAAAAGCTTCAAACAGTTTTTTATCGTACAGATGAGACACAGCGCGATTCCGATCCAAACGATCGCCTACAACAAACATTGCAAAAATTAAAAATAACCGTGGATAAATTTTATTACAACCGCACCGTCATCATAGAAGAAATGGAACGATTACATGATACATTACTTAAACGGAAAAATTGGAAACGCAATCAATTGTGGTATCTGTTGGGCCAGAAGTTAATTACTATCTACCAAAATCTAAAAGATAGCAGACAAATGCTTGATTTCTCAGATCTGGAACATTATGCAAGTAAATTACTTAATACTCCTGAAACGGAATGGATGAGTTATAGACTGAATCGCAAAATTCGTCATATCTTGATTGATGAATTTCAAGATACCAATCCGAATCAATGGTTGTTGGTCGAACCGTTGTTAAAAGAAATAGTAGCGCAAGAGCGTTATGGTAGTGCGTTTATTGTCGGCGATGCCAAACAATCAATCTATGGTTTTCGCCGCGCTAATCCGGAACTGCAAAAAGAAGTCACTCGTTGGTTTAAACAGCACCTTGCGGGTAAAGAATATCGTCTGGACCTGTCGCGTCGTTCATCACCGGAGATTACTCATTATATCAATGCTGTATTTACTCAAGATGAAAAATCGCAAAAATTATTACCTGACTTTAAAAACCATCAAACAATTGTTCAAGCTGCCGGGAGAGTTGCCATTTTTCCTTTTTTCAATAAAGACGCTAAAAAACAAACGATGCAATGGCGCGACGTATTGCGTGACCCGCCCGCCATATCTATTGACGAACCTGTCATTGACGAAGCAAATGCCGTTGCCTATCAAATCCGGTATTTGCTCGAACAACGCACTGAAATACATACAGCGGAAAACAGTCGGCTTCTGACCTACAGTGATATCCTTATTCTCGCGCGCCGACGAAAAAATTTATGTCGCTTTGAAGCCGCTTTGGCACAACTGAAAATCCCTCATGTCAGTAACAACTCGAATGATTTATATGAATCCGAAATTCAAGATTTGATTGCATTATTACGTTTCTTACGAAACCCTTATGAAGACGTTGCTTTAGTCCAAATATTACGTTCGCCTATGTTTTCAATTAGCGATGAACAGCTGATTTTTTTAGCAAACATTGACCAAGCCGATTCATGGTTTCTGCGACTGAAAATTGCAGCGGAAAATGCCCCCGGTTGGGAGCCTATCATTGCGCAACTCAACGAATGGCTTAATCTCACTGATAAGTTACCGCTACATGATTTATTGGACCGTATTTACGTGCAAAGTGATTTAATTTACCGTTACCGCCTTTCCGTTTCCGAAAACGAACGTGATTTAAGCACTCAAAGGTTACTGAGTTTTTTAAACTATTCATTAAATTTTGAAGGCGGACGTTATCCCGCTGTCGATCAGTTATTAGAATATCTCAACCGCTATATGAAATATCAACATGCGGTTAATAACAATTCTTTAATTAACTTATCGGCCGGCCAAACCGACGGCGTTCGCCTGATGACAATCCATCAAGCGAAAGGATTAGAAGCCGCTGCCGTATTTTTGGTAGATACCGCTGCGGTAGGAAAATCAAGAGGGAAAACATACAAAAATATAGTTATTTGGGATGCTGATCAGGCCAAACCATCCGCTTTTTTATTATTGCCGCCGGTCAAAGAAATTGACTCATCCACTTCCGGACACTATAAAAAATTAAAAGCACGTGAAGATAAAGAAGAAACCAATATTATCTATGTAGCTTTGACACGCGCGCGACAGTATTTGTACATTTCAGGGCATGGAAAAATAGGCCGAGATAGCTGGTACCAACGCTTGAAATCCGTTGGCCAAGTAGAAACTTTAACCTCAATACCGCCCGCAAGCTCCACCGATAAATTGCCCCTTATTACAGCAAATATCAAAGCAAGTGATGATACTTGCATAAAAAAAACGTATATTGTTGATGGGCAAAAATCACAAATACCGAAATTAACGGTGGAGGTATCGCCAAGTCGTCTTCATCAGAAATTGCCGGCGCCGGTTGTTAGCAAACTTTTGCATACGCAAGTGCGCGGAAACATAATTCATCGCGCTTTACATTTACTTAATAACAAGATTTCCAAGGAAGAAGTCTGCCGCTACCTTCGTCGGGAATTCAGCCATGTTGAAATTCGGTCGATTGATGAATGGCTAGAACAAGCGAATGCCTTACTGAAGCGGGAATCCTTGCGTAGCTTATTTGATGACACAATATATCAACACGCTTTCAATGAAATACGTATCAGCTTTATGCAAGATGGTGATCAGTATTACGGAATCATTGATCGTCTGTGTATAGGACGAGACGCGGCATGGGTCGTGGATTATAAGACACAAGTCAATGCCCGCAAGCGTTTGAATATGCTCCGTAAGCAATACCACCGTCAAATGTCTGCTTACGCCCACGGCGTCGCAAATCTTTATCCGCAACGCCGAATACGAGCCTCATTACTATTTGTAAGCTGCGGCACTTTGCTTGACTATGATTTTAACTGTAGAGCGGACAGTTAACTACGTGGTTTGACGCCGGCAATTTCAATACGCTTAAGCAATTTTTCAGGTTCAACATAACCTTTGATTACTTGCCCGTTAGTCAAAATGATATGAGGTGTGCCGCGAATACCCATCTCGCGAACAATTTCCAAATGTTTTTCAATCGGATTGTCACATTGGCGTAATGGAATGTCTTTGCCTTTTTTAGCGATGGTCATCGCCGCCTGAGGGTTTGCGGAACACCAAACTCCGACTGCGCGCGCATAAGCATCCGGACCGCGAAACGGAGCAAATAAGTAACGTACTTCAACCCCTAAGTCCAATAGTTCGTCGATATGCCCATGAAATTTACGACAAAAATGACAATCGACGTCAGTAAAAACATACAAAACATACTTTACGTTTTTCGGCTCAAATTGAACCCAGCTATTCGGCGCAACTTTTTCAAGCATCTCCTTATGAAACCGCATCAAACTGGCTTGAGTCAGGTTTTGCATTGTTTGCAAATCAATCAATTCACCATTGAGTAGAAATTCCCCTTTTTTATCAATAAAAAAAACTTGGTTCCTTAATCTAATTTCATAAATTCCTGGGATGGAGCTTTCACGAATTTCATCCGCTTCGTTGGGAGTATTTTTCGGAAATAGCCGGTCAACCAACGCCTGAATTTTTGGCGGAGCGGTTTGAGCATAGCACAAGCCCGCCGTAACAAAAATAATCAGCAAAATAAACACAAAAAACTGAGAAAATATTCTAAGTGCTTTTAACATTATTGCATTCTCTACCCTCGCGGGTGGTGTGTCTGATGCAGATTCTGCAAACGATGCCGCGCAATATGAGTATAGATCTGCGTTGTCGAAAGACTATTATGCCCTAATAACAGTTGTACGACTCGCAAATCGGCGCCATGGTCTAATAGATGTGTCGCAAAAGCGTGACGCAGGGTGTGAGGAGTCAAATGCTTCACGATTCCTGCTTTACGAGCAAGGTTTTGAATCATATACCAACAGCTTTGTCGGCTAACGGGGTTGCCGCGATTGCTTAAAAACAACGCTTTGCTGTTGTTTCTGTTACCTAGCAAGATCGGTCTGCTTTCCTTTAGATAACGTAACAAACACCCTGTCGCTTCCTCTCCGATCGGTACCAATCGTTCCTTACCACCCTTACCGCGTACCCGTACATAGCCGTCATTTAGAAATACTTGCGACGATTCTAGTGACGTTAACTCCGATATGCGTAAACCACACGCGTATAGTAGTTCGAGGATTGCTTTATCACGTAGGCCCGTTGGCTTGTCTTGCTCCGGTGCAACAAGCAAATTCTTAATCTCCCTCTCAGTTAATATCGTAGGTAAGTGTTTGCCTAGCTTAGGGAAAGAAAGGTTGCTGCATGGATTTTCGCTGCAACGCTTTTGCATGATCAAAAAAAGATAATATCGTTTCAGAGAAGATAATAACCGACTGTTGGATCGCATGCTATACCCTCGTTTAAGCCGGTGTTTAAGATAAGCCTGAATATCTGATTTGTCCGCATCTTTTAAGGTAAGATGTTTTGGCAAATATTTCGAGAATTCTTGTACGTCTCGACGATACGCTGCCACAGTGTTGCGACTTAGCCCATCTTGCGAGAGCAAGGCATTGATGAACAATTTAATATCGGTTGATAAATTCACTGTGCTACACTATCCGGTACATGCTATCAAAGCCCAATTATGACACAAATGCATCATTCCGTCGAAATGGGAACGACCGTCGGCTTAGGTCAAAGGCTCGCCGCAATCTTTTATGACAGCTTGATTATTTTTGCTTGCTTAATGATTGTTACCGCTTTCTCCACCGCTATCGGCATTAACTTTGGGAGTCGTAGTTACCCATATTATGTCGCCTTTATGTTTCTTGCAATTTTTCTGTATTTCGCATGGTGCTGGATGCACGGCGGACAAACCGTCGGGATGAAAGCCTGGAAATTCCGTTTGATTAGCATTCGGCAGACGAACATATCATGGTTAACGTCAATCAGCCGTAGTGGCAGTGCAATATTATCGTGGTTATTTGCCGGGCTTGGATTTCTCTGGGTTTTAATAGATCCGGAAAAACTAGCTTGGCACGACCGGCTATCCGACACACGGTTGGTTCTTAACGAAAAAGATTGAGTGCCGAATGTTCGCGCAGGCGAATACTACCGATAAGCGCGGATAAAAATAACAGTGTGAAAGCTCCCCAAAAAGCGTTCACTTCAAAAAAGAGTAACATCCCATTAATCAAACGGTCCAAGATTACATAAGATAATCCGATGACCAAACCAAGCAATAGATTTAACCCGACGCTAGCATCACGTTTTTCAGTAAAAATAAGCGGTAGTGCAAGCAGTAACATGACAAGAATAGAAAGCGGGTCGCTAAAACGTTTCCATAGCTCCAATTCGTGAAAGTCCGAATAAAGCTGATTCTCTTTTAAAAAGGCGGTATGGCGATATAAATCCCACGCATTTAATATCTCCGGGGTAATCACTTGAAGAACCACACCTTCGGTTTTGACTTTACGTTGAATGATTTTAGACTCTAATGGCAATAGATTTATTTGCTTACTATTGATTTGTGCAACTTCAGGATTTGACAAAACAAACTGGGTTTCATCTACCATCATCGAATTGGCCTGCGTTATTGCCGATAATCTTTCATGCTTTGTGTCATACTCAAATAAGGATACGTTGTAATAACGTTCCCCTAGCGCATATTCCACATGAATAAAATTGCGTCCGTCGCGTATCCACAAATTTGAATTAACCGGTTGAAAATCGAAACCTTCACCTTCTTTCAGATGCCGAATGCTTTTTTCCGCTATTGGGATTAAGAAATTTCCGCAAATGACCATAGCCACAATAAAAATGCCGGCGACTTTAAGTGTCAATAATATGGTGCCTTTGCGTGAGTAACCCAGTGCTCCGGCGGCAACCAACTCAGCCTGCGTAATCAATGTACTAAAGCTCATCAAACTACCTGCCAGCACCGAAATCGGCATTAATTCGTAAACGTTTCCCGGCAATTCCAACAGGGTGAAATAAATTGCAGTGCTTAATCCCGAAACATTATCGATTTTACTTAGCTGGTGAATGAAATCCAACAGCGCTGAAATTCCTACTAAAGCAACCAATACTAGAAGACAAGCTTTAATAACTTGAATCGATAGATAACGGTCAAGAGTACGCATCGGCCTGTTTCGTTAAAATAAATCTTAGAACTTTTTGCCTCGACCAACCGGATAATGCCAGGAATACGTACACGGCTAACATGCCGTGGGCTGCCCACATTAAATATAAGAATCCTGCGTGATTCGATCCTAAATTGACGAGCAAAATGCTACCGTTGGTATAAATTAGAAAAAACAAAATTCCAATGGCCAGGCGGGTATACCGGTCATTACGCATATTTCTTTGCCGCGAAGGTTTACTGATAGCAAAAGCAAAAAATGACAATAATATTAAAATAGCCGGTATCGATAAGCGTCTGTGCAGTTCAGCTCTGGCGGACAATTGCGCCATATCCAAATCCTTCAACGAATAAGCTTTTACATCTTTATATTTAAAAGGTAAATTTACTTGGGGAAGCTCAATCCAATGTTCGTCAAACTCCGTAAAGTGAAACGAAGTTTTACCCGGAATTCCCTGATAGCGATGCCCTTGATATAAATGAAACCGTTTGTTGCCATCCTCATGAATTATTTGTCTACCGGATTTTGCGATTTCCACAATAGACTTGTCTTGTTTAGCGATGAAAATATTTTTTAACTCACTTTCTCTGCGATCATAATCTTCGACAAATATAACAAAGCCTTCACCGGCGCTAATGAATTTTCCAGCGGTAACAGCGCCGATATCCATTCCTTCCTGCAACGATATTTTAATTTGTTCATGTCTGACTTTGAGCGCGGGCGATACTTCCATCATAAACATAAAAAGCAAAGCTGCCAGCGGTAATGTAAAAACTGCCATAACTTTAACAATTTCGCAATATCCCACTCCGACCGAAAAAGCGGCACATAATTCGTTATCGCGATGGTAACGTCCGAATGTCAGTAATACAGCAAGCATCACGGAAAATGGCAATGTTACAATTACGGTATCCAAACTAATATAGATAAATATCCAAAATACGGCATTGTACGAATACTTGCCTTGAATCGAGTCTTCAAACAGTTGGGTCAAGACATGACTCGTAATAATAGCCTGTAGGATAAAAAAAACTGCCGAGAAGTTTTTCAATAGCTCCTTAAACAAATAACGGCTAAATGTTTGCATATTCAACAATAACCTCTGATACCTTTACTCATCTCGGAGCGCTCTCTTATTTTGAAAAACTTTGGTATTCATATTACGTAAAACAGCGGATGAGCGGAATTTAAACTCGGCATAATTCGCCACAATAATATCATCACTAAATTCCCAATCCATCCTTCGCATCAACTTGCAATAGCGCACCAAGAAAACCGGAAATTTACTATAACACTATGTTATGCTTTCATTTTTTTAAACTTCTTAAATTTAATGGCAGGCTAGCAATGAAAATTGAAATCACCACAAAAAATCTAACGCGTATCCGAGCGGAAACTTTATTGCTGCCGATGGTTCAAGGTCGACGGTTAAAAGCGTACAAAGCGATCAATGAACACACCCAAGGCTTGCTTGAAAGAATTGTACGACAAGAAAAGTATTCCAGCAAATATAACAAAAGTTTAACTATATATACGACCGGCTCTCACTATCGGCGAATTATCCTAGCCGGGATGGGTAGAACGTCAGAAATGAATATGGTCCGGTTTATGCGCTTTGCTCAAACTTGCGCCGAAAAAATGCTGCATACCCGCTCAAAAACTGCCTTGGTTTGTCTGGATGAAATAGCTGTCAAAGGCGTTGATAAAACGTGGATTTTTCGCTGCGTTGCATTAGCGCTTCAAAATGCGAGTTATCAATACACTACGACAATCAGCAAAAAACCCGAACCGAAATCCTTACAGACGTTGCAATTTCATACCGCCAACCATAGTCGTGCCTTGCAAGATGCATTGCATCAGGCAAATGCAATCCACCACGGCATGAGTATCGCACGCGATCTGAGCAATTTGCCGGGGAATATTTGCACTCCCGCTTATCTTGCTCAACAAGCTTACAAACTGGCACACAATTCCACTAAAATCAATATAAAAGTTTTGGAAGAAAGTACACTGAAGCGGTTGGGTATGGGCGCATTTTTATCTGTTAGTCGCGGCAGCCACCATCCCGGCAAACTCGTTTGCATTGAATACAAAAATACTCCTGTTCGGCAAGCATCCATTGTATTAGTGGGCAAAGGTATCACTTTTGATACCGGTGGCATTTCGATCAAACCCAGTGCAACGATGGATGAAATGAAATTTGATATGTCCGGAGCGGCCAGCGTCATTGGGACTATCGCTGCTTGCGTTCGGATGAGACTGCCGTTGAATGTCGTTGGCATACTTGCTTGTGCCGAAAATATGCCTGGGGGCAATGCCAGCAAGCCTGGTGATATCGTTACTACTATGTCCGGACAAACTGTTGAAATCCTTAATACCGATGCCGAAGGACGTTTAGTGTTATGCGATGCCCTCACTTATGCGCAGCGTTATAAGCCTAAATATATAATCGACATCGCAACATTGACCGGTGCTTGCGTAGTTGCGCTGGGCCGGATTCCCGCAGGCTTGATGGGGAACGACCAAACGCTGATTAAACAATTGTTACATGCCGGAGAGCGATCTGGCGACCGCGCGTGGCAATTACCCCTATGGGATGACTATCAATCGCAACTCGACAGTAATTTTGCCGACATGGCAAACATCGGCGGTCGTTGGGGTGGCGCTGTTACCGCAGCATGTTTCCTATCACGATTCACTGAAGACTATCCGTGGGCACATTTGGATATTGCCGGAGTTGCTTGGCGTACCGGTAAAATGAAAGGGGCAACCGGTCGCCCGGTACCTTTATTGGTTGAGTTTTTATTACACAACGTAAACCATTAACTTTTCAATTTTCTAGTCCAATGGAAAAAATTTATGTGCCTGAAAAAATCGAGCGCAGGAATTATCAAAAAGCTTTAGATAAAGGTCTTTTTAGGCTAAAAAATAACGATAAAGATGGCTACTGTATCATCCTTCCCCCTCCAAACGTTACCGGGACTTTGCACATGGGACACGCTTTTCAGAGCACGGTTATGGACTGTTTGATTCGTTATCACAGAATGCTAGGTTTTGACGCGCTGTGGCAACTAGGTATTGATCATGCCGGCATTGCGACACAAATGGTTGTCGAGCGCCAGCTCGAAGCACAGAATCAAACTCGTCAATCGCTTGGCAGGAGAAAATTTATCGATAAAGTATGGGAATGGAAAGAACAATCCGGGGGGATGATTCAAAAGCAGCTATGCCGCCTAGGGGCATCTTTCGATTGGTCGCGGGAACGCTTTACCTTAGATCCCGACATGTCCCGCGTTGTAACAAAAGTATTTATAGATTTATATGAAAAGTCATTAATTTATCGTGGCAAGAAGCTAGTCAACTGGGACCCGGTATTGCAAACGGCAGTTTCCGACTTAGAGGTACTATCACAAGAAGAAAACGGGCACCTCTGGTATATACGCTATCCTGCCAAGAATAGCAACGATAGCGTCGTCGTTGCCACCACTCGTCCCGAAACCATGTTCGGTGATACTGCCGTCATGGCACATCCTGATGATATTCGCTATCAGAAGTTCATCGGCAAAACGATTGCATTGCCGCTAACCGAACGCGAAATTCCAGTCATCGGCGATTCGTATGTTGACCCTGAGTTTGGTTCCGGATGCGTCAAAATCACCCCGGCACATGATTTTAACGACTACATTATCGGACAACGACACGAGCTCCCATTGATCAATATTATGAATCCTGACGCTTCATTAAACGGCGCGGTTCCCGTAGCTTATCGTGGATTAAATCGCATTGCCGCGCGAAAAAAAGTGCTAAAAGATTTGGCTGAACAAAATCTATTAGTTAAAACCGAGCAACGCAGAATCATGATCCCACGCGGCGACCGATCGGGAGAAATTATTGAACCTTTGCTCACCGACCAGTGGTTTGTCAAAGTTGAACCGTTAGCAGAAAAAGCGTGCGACGCGGTAAAAAACGGAGCGATCCGATTTGTGCCTAAACATTGGGAAAAAACATACTTTGAATGGATGAACCGAATTCAAGATTGGTGTATCAGTCGTCAATTATGGTGGGGACATCGTATTCCGGCATGGTACGATGATCAAGGTAATTGTTATGTCGGCGAATCCGAAGAACAGGTCCGGGCAAATAATCACCTGCACTCGAATATGTCATTACGCCAAGATGAAGATGTGTTGGATACTTGGTTTTCTTCTGCGCTTTGGCCGTTTTCTACCTTAGGCTGGCCGGAAGAAACCGATGAAATGAAACGCTTTTATCCGACTAGTGTGTTAGTTACCGGGTTCGACATTATTTTCTTTTGGGTTGCACGAATGATTATGTTGGGATTGGAATGCACCGGGAAAGCGCCGTTTAAACAGGTTTACGTACACGGTTTAATTCTTGACAGTGAAGGCAAAAAGATGTCTAAATCCAAAGGCAATACTTTGGACCCGATTGACTTGATTGATGGTATTTCACTCGACGATTTGCTTAGGAAGCGACTCAGCGCTTTAATGCAACCCCATATGCGCGAGCATGCCGAAAAGAAAACACGTCAACAGTTTCCCAATGGAATTCCCGCCTATGGTACCGACGCATTGCGCCTTAGCTTTATGGCTATGGCAAACAATAACCGTGATATCCGCTTTGAATTCAAACGCATTGAAGGCTACCGAAACTTTTGCAACAAACTTTGGAACGCTGCACGCTACGTAGTGACAAATTGTGTGGAGACGCAACAAGCTTCAAGTTCGTCAAATGAACCGGTTGATTTATGGATACGCTACCAAATGGAAAAATTGACACAAGATTTGACGAAGTGCTTTTCCGACTATCGCTTCGATTTGGCGACTCATGCCCTGTACGAATTTGTTTGGCATGATTACTGCGATTGGTATTTGGAATTCTGCAAGGTTATTCAAAGCTCTGATAATGCCCGAGCAAAAAAAGTTAACCAACACTGCCAGGTGCAAACGCTGGAAGCCATACTGCGATTTCTCCATCCGTTCATTCCTTTCTTAACCGAAGAGTTGTGGCAAGAACTAAAACGAGAAGGACCGATCGGAAATATCGGAGAAGAATTTTTACAGCAACGTCCTTACCCGACCGAAAAAGAATTTCGCAGTTTGCGAAACAATATTGGCGAGATAGAACCCAAACTCGGCACAGAAAAGACAAATCACTCTCAACCGCATCGCTTAACCGAAGAAGTGATTTGGCTTAAGGAATTTATCGGACATATTCGTCGGATTCGCTCTACGATGAACATCTCACCGGCCGCAAAGATTCCATTAAAACTTCAATTCCATACCCAAAAAGACCAATCATACTTCAATCAATACCAAGAATTTATCGTTCAACTTGCCAAACTGGATTTCGACCGCATCCGGTGGCTAGATGAACGAGCCCCCCCCCCTACTGCAGCAATTGCCGTACATCACAAACTTCACATACTGGTTCCAGCTAAAAATCTGATCGATATCGATGCGGAAATTAAACGTCTTGAAAAAGAGATCACAAAAATTCGAAAAAATCTAAATAGCACCCGTAAGCGCTTGGCAAGTCAAAATTTTATCGACCATGCTGCTATTGAAGTTATTGAGCGAACGAGACAACAAGCAGATACACTTGCGACGCAACATGTTGCTTTGAAAAAGCAGCTTATCGGAATGAAACAATGAAAATTTATAAAGATCATTTGCGCATCACCGGATGACGTAAATAAACCGGTAAGGCTTGTTCAGCGGAAAGTGTACGCCCCGCAGCAATCGCCTCTTGAGCAATTGTTAGTATTGTTTTCGCATCCGGGAATACGATATTCTCTAATAATGTAATATTATGTTTCTGATCTTTCAGACAAGCCGATATGCCATCGCCGCAAATTGCTCCGTCAAACTCGGCCAATGTCAATGCGTTTGATGCGATCACTGCTTCTTCTCCTTCCAAACAAACTTGCGACCTATTTTGGCGATGGAAATAGCCATAATAAATTTCCCCCATTCTTGCATCCAATGTTACTAAAACTCGGTCCGCGTCAGATTGATTCAATGCCATCTGTGCTAAAACATGCAAGTCAGAGACGGTCACTACTGGTAAATCATGGATAAAAGCGATGCCTTGAGTGAACAGTGCTGCAACACGGACTCCGACAAAGGTTCCGGGACCTCGCCCAAAAGCTATCGCATCAAGCTGACTGGCGGTAATTCCGGCAGAAGCAAACAATTCTTTACACATTTCAAACAATAAACGATTGTGCTGCCGCGGTGCGATTTCAAATTTACTCAAAACTTCCTCACCGCACAGTAAAGCGGCAGAACACGCTTCGGTCGCAGTATCTGTCGCCAATATATTCATTGCAAATAAGGCCGTAATGAGACAATATCGGTGTAACACTTCATCGGCGGTAAGCTGCGTAAAAATACTTTGCCGTAACTTTTTGTTCGTAGCCGAATATCGCCAAGCATGACGACTCCTTTATCGGATTCATCTCGAATCAACCTACCGACCCCTTGGCGTAAAGAAACCACTGCTGTCGGTAGTATTGTCTCGGTAAAAAAATTACCGCCTCGTTCTTGTACAACCCGGTGACGCCCTTGCATCAAAGGGTCATCAGGCTTCCCGAATGGCAAGCGATCAATCATTACACAATGCAATCCGGCGCCACGCACATCCATTCCTTCCCAGAAACTTGCAGTACCGAGCAATAAACTTCCTGGCTGTGTGCAAAAGGATTCAACTAACTTTAATTTCGGCATATCTCCTTGAATAAACAATATAAAATCCTTCTCTGCTCGTAACTTTTTTGCGGCGCTGCGCAAAGCGCGATGGCTAGTAAACAAGTACAAAGCGTGCCCGTTTGCCATATCCAACAAATCATAACTTGCTTCGATAAAACGTTCAGTATGATCAGGATCATTCGGGTCCGGTAAATCTTGCGGCAAATAAAGCGCAGCTTGCTTGGAAAAATCAAACGGGTTATCCAACTGTATGCAATCTTCATTCTCACTTACACCGAGTTTTCTACAGATACAATTAAAACTGCCGTTCACAGCTAAAGTTGCCGACGTATAGATCCAGTTTGCATCATAGAGCGCATATTTTTCTTTCAGCAGCGGTGAAATATCCACTCGACTGATATAGAAGCGAAATGATTGTTTCTCACGCTGATACCAACTAATCGTGTCATTATTGTTAGTAAAAACTTCTTTTAAATTATCCATCAGTTTGAGCGCTCGCATATCGCAATTATTTAAAACCTCACTCCTCTCGTTGTGTACTTTCAGTTGTTCGACTAGTTCTTTTAATGCATCATAAAGCGCATTTTTTGTACTTGTAATTGCATTGGAAGCCTCTAATGTTTGAACATTTGCACGTGACGGGGAGTCCGCCATCGCCGACAATAATTTTTGCGCCGTCATACGCAGTGTTTCAGTAGATCGTTTCAGCGCCGGTGCTTGACGATATTCTTTGATGTGTTCAAGATCGATCAGCAAACTTTCAATCTGCCGGCTGCCGATACTCTCGCAGAAAAAATAATCGGCAACCTCATCCAATTGATGCGCTTCATCGACAATCACTGTGTCAATTGACGGAAGCAACTGACCGAATCCAGTGTCTTTCAGTGTCATATCGGCAAGCAGCAAATAATGATTCACAATCACAATGTCTGCTTTGAGCGCTCGTTTACGCGCTTTTGCAACAAAACAGCCATCGTAATGTGGGCATTTACTGCCAAGACAGTTTTCTACAGTTGAAGTAAACGACTGCCAGATCGGGTCACTTTCAGCAAGCGATTGAAACCCGTTAATATCACCGTCTTTTGTTACTTGTGACCAATCATATATGCGGGTAACTTGATCGCGATATTTTTTTTCAAGATCGGGGTTGCGCCATTGCCAATCCAGCCTTTCAAGGCAAAGATAGTTTGCCCTACCTTTTAATAATGCGGCAGTATGATGTAATTGCAAAGCTTGCAGCACCGCTGGCAAATCTTTGTGATAAATCTGATCCTGTAAATAGCGTGTGCCGGTCGAAATAACAATCTTCTTACCCGATAACAGCGCCGGCACCAAGTAAGCAAATGTTTTACCGACTCCTGTTCCGGCTTCAACTACTAATGTTTTTTTATGTGCAATAGACTCCGAAACGTATCGGGTCATTTTGATCTGTTGTTTACGGCTGCGAAAATTATCAATACATTTCGCCACAGGACCGCCGGCTGATAAGACAGCCTCACAATGTTCGACAAAAGTTTCCGCGTTACATGTCTCCATTCGTCAGTAAGTATGGTTATTTTTTTGTTGCAATAAAACAGATGCAATGGCTGCGATTCCTTCATTGCGTCCGATGAACCCTAAATGATCCGTAGTGCTCGCCTTGATACTAACGCAATTCAAATCAAGATTGAGCAGCATTCCGACTTGTTTGCGCATTTTGCCGATAAACGGTTGCAATTTAGGTGCCTGGGCGATAATCACCGAATCAACATTGATCGGCACCCAAAACTTCCCCGTAATAATTTGCATGGTCTTTTGTACAAAAACGGAGCTATCAATATCTTGATATTCCACCGTCTCCGGAAACCATTGCCCAATATCACCACAAGCGGCGGCGCCTAGCAGAGCATCGCATAACGCATGCAACAAAACATCGCCGTCAGAATGTGCATCAATTGCCGCCGTATGCGGGATTGCAGCTCCGCCGAGAATAATGTTCTTACCGCCTTTAATAAACGCATGAGCATCAAATCCGGTGCCCACTCGCATCATGATCCTACCTTTGTAGCAAGTCGTGCAGCATGGTCAAGCCACGCTTTAGCAGAGATAAGATCCGATGGGTAGGTTACCTTAACATTAAATCCTCTTCCTTTGACCAAATGCACACGATGTTGTACCAACTCCATTGCCACCGCCTCATCATCAATCGAAATATCTTTTTTTATAATATTTTCTAACGCGCTGAAAAGTAATTGGTAGCGAAACATCTGCGGAGTCTGGGCTTGATAAAGTACGCAACGGTTTAAAGACTGTTCGATAGTACCATCCGTCGCCGCTCGTTTAATTGCATCAGTGTTAGTCTGTGCTAGAATTCCGCCGACCGAATCGTCCTGCAACGATATAATCAACAAAGTTAAGTCTTCTGCACTCAAGCAAGGGCGCGCCGCATCGTGTATCAACACCCAATCATCCGAGCCACAGTGCGCTTGCAAGAACCGCATTGCAGACCAAACCGAATGTTCACGACGCACTCCACCTTGACAAACCCATATCCGCGAGTCTTGTGCGTATTCGGACTGATGCCAGTACGGATCATTTTTTTTCAGACTAACAACAATAGTTTTTATCAGCGGATGTGAAAGTAATGCGGTCAAACTATAATCAATTATATATCGCCCGTTAATTTTGCAATATTGTTTCGGCCAATTTTTTGTCAACCGACTACCGCTGCCTGCTGCCGGTAAAATTCCCCAATATTTCATTGCTTCGGCCAATATGTTTATTCACTATCCCGCGAATGACGAATAAGACGGAATAAAACTTCATCACGCTTAATCATTTCCAACTTTTCACGCGCCAACTCTTCCATCGCTGCGCTACCGGATTTCAAATCGTCAGCCTCGTTCATCAATAGCCTATTACGCTGTTTCATTTGTTCGTTTTCTCTACGCTGTTCAGCAATGAATTGCGTTAAATTTTTCAGACGAAACCATCCATCTTTGCCCCATAAAGAAAATTGCAATGGAATTAATAAAGCAATCAATAAGAAAATAGCAAGACGATAACGCATCGAATTAAAACGCTAAAGATTTGAACATGCTGCTACCTGCATAGCGGCTTTCTATGCCCAATTCTTCATGTATACGAATCAGTTGATTATACTTAGCCACGCGATCGCTACGTGATAAAGAGCCGGTCTTAATCTGTCCGACGCCGGTAGCGACAGCAAGATCGGCAATAGTGGTATCTTCGGTTTCTCCCGACCGGTGCGAAATAATACATGAGTAACCGGCAGATTGCGCTTTGCGAATCGCATTCAAAGTTTCGGTCAATGTTCCAATTTGATTTACTTTTATCAACACGGAGTTTGCCACACCCAACCGAATGCCTTTTTCAACTTGCACGACGTTTGTTACAAATAAATCATCACCGACTAGTTGTACTTGATCGCCAATCCGCCGAGTCATTTCTTGCCACCCATCCCAATCGTCTTCTGCAAGTCCGTCTTCAATCGAGATGATCGGATATCGGTCAATCCATTTTTGATACAACTCAATTAGCTCAACCATTTCTAACTTGCGTTTTTCAGATTTCAAATAATAGTATCGTTTATGGTACAGTTCAGTAGCCGCAATATCCAACGCTAAATAAACATCTTTCCCCACTACATAGTCTGTGTGGTTAATTGCTTCTAATAGTAGTTCGACTGCCGCTTCGTTCGATTTCAAGTTCGGAGCGAACCCGCCTTCGTCTCCGACAGTTGTAACGTACCCGCTTTTTTTGAGAACCACTTTTAAGGACTGAAAAATTTCAGAACCGGCACGAATCGCTTCACAAATATCAGACATGCCAAGCGGCACTACCATAAACTCTTGGAAATCAGTGCTATTGCTCGCATGTGCGCCGCCATTTAATACGTTAATCATCGGCGTCGGCAAACACATACTACCCATACTCATACCTTGATTCAGATAATCATATAAGGGCTGATTCCGTGAATGCGCTGCCGCTTTTGCCGTTGCTAATGAAACGGCAAGTAACGCATTCGCACCTAGACGCGCTTTATTCGGAGTACCATCTAACTCAATCAAATATCCATCAATTACACTTTGCTCAATCGCTTCACAGCCAACGAGCCGGTTACAAATCTCAGTGTTGATTCCTTCCACCGCCTGCCGCACACCTTTTCGATCAAATCGTGTCGCATCACCATCACGCAATTCAACCGCCTCGAGTGAACCTGTTGACGCACCTGAAGGAACCGCCGCACGTCCGAAATAATTTCTTTCCACATAAACATCGGCTTCGACAGTCGGATTGCCGCGCGAATCAATAATTTCACGTCCTTTGACTTGGGTAATTTTGCCCATTTAATGTCATTATCCTTAGGTTCAATCAGGGTCCACACGAAGCATTCCCGCTTTCACAACCTGATCAATTTGTTTCAAACCGGCGAGTAAAAATTCCGCCTGATCTAATGGCCAGGCATTAGCCCCGTCACTTAGTGCGTGATCGGGGTCGGGATGCATTTCTGCGAATAAACCAGCGATACCTGATGCGATCGCAGCGCGCGCCAATACCGGTACAAACTCACGTTGCCCGGCAGAGACCATCCCTCCGCTACCCGGCAGCTGTACCGAATGAGTTGCGTCAAACACCACCGGACATTGGGTATTACGCATCACGACCAGCGATCGCATATCCGAGACCAAATTATTGTATCCGAAAACAAAACCTCTCTCACAAACCATAATAGTTTGATTGCCGACTGCACGTGCCTTTTCCACGACATTATTCATTTCCATAGGTGAAAGAAATTGGCCTTTTTTAACGTTAATCGGCTTCTTATAGCGTGCAACGTTTTGGATAAAATTCGTTTGCCGACATAAAAATGCAGGAGTTTGCATCACATCAACCACTTCGGAAACTTCATCCAAGGGAGTATCTTCATGCACGTCAGTCAGAACTGCTAAGTCAAATTCTTTCCGCACTTTAACGAGAATCTCCAATCCTTTAGTAATCCCAACACCGCGAAAGCTCTGATGCGATGAACGATTCGCTTTGTCAAAAGATGATTTATAGATCAAAGGTATCCGCAACGTTTCAGTGATTTTTTTCAGAGTTTCGGCACTGCGCAAAGCAAGCGTTTCATTTTCGATTACACAAGGCCCGGCAATCAATACAAACGGATGCTCAAAACCCACCGGAATATTGCGAACCGTGATCACTTTGCTCCCACTACCGCAGCACAGACGTTATAGCCGATGCCGCTTGTTTATCGGCTCGCGTACCTTGTTTAGCATACGTCATCGCCGCTTGAATGAAACTGACGAATAGCGGATGCGGCCGACGTGGCGTTGAAGTAAACTCGGGGTGATACTGACAGCCGATAAACCAAGGATGCTCTCTTAATTCAATCACTTCGACCAACTGATCGTCCGCCGACATTCCGGCAATGATAAAGTTTGCTTTTTTCAAAACCGCTTGATAGCAATTATTAAACTCATAACGATGCCGATGACGTTCAACGATTTTATCGCAACCATATAACCGGCATACTTTCGAGTTTTTTGCCAAAAAAGTCGATTGTTCACCTAAGCGCATTGTCCCTCCAAGATTAGAATCTTCATCGCGCAGCTCTTTACTGCCACGCTCATCTTGCCATTCCGAAATCAATGCAATCACCGGATCAGGTGTATCCGGATCAAATTCAGTGCTGTGTGCAGCAGACAAACCTGCAACATTGCGCGCTGCTTCGATGACAGCCACTTGCATACCGAGGCAGATGCCAAAATACGGCAGTTTGTGCTTGCGCGCGTAAGCGACGGCGGCAATCTTCCCTTCTATTCCCCGCTTCCCAAACCCTCCGGGAACAAGAATCGCATCGCTGCTATCCAACAGTGAAACGCCTTGTTGCTCAATATTTTGCGCGTCCAGATAGTTAATATCAACGATCACGCCATTCTTTGCTCCGGCGCCAACTAGTGCTTCGTTGATCGATTTATATGCGTCAACTAACCCCATATATTTTCCAACCAGCGCAATCCGGATTGTACCTTTCCGTTGCGTATAATCGTACACGACATTTCTCCATTCCGATAAATCTGTCGGCGCTGCTGAAATATTCAGTTTCTCGACAATAATGTCATCAACTTTTTGCTCATGGAACCACATTGGAATGCTGTACACGCATTGAACATCAACGGCCGAAATCACCGCACTGGCAGCAACATTGGTAAACAATGCAATTTTATGTCGCGCTTCTAAAGGCAAAGGTTTTTCTGTGCGGCACAACAAAATATCAGGCTGAATGCCGATAGAACGCAACTCTTTAACCGAATGCTGTGTCGGTTTGGTTTTAATCTCACTGCTTGCTGCAATATAAGGCACCAAAGTCAGATGTATGAATAAGGTATCTTGCGGCAATTCCACGCTCAACTGCCGAATTGCTTCAAGAAACGGTAAGGACTCAATATCTCCTACCGTGCCGCCGATCTCTATTAAAGCAACATCCACATCATTACTGCCGGCATGAATGGCTATTTTAATTTCATCGGTGATATGCGGTATCACTTGCACCGTATTACCCAGATAGTCACCGCGCCTTTCTTTTCGAATAACATTTTCATAAATTTTTCCAGTCGTATAATTATTTGAACTTTTTGCTTTAAAATTAACAAAACGCTCATAATGACCGATATCCAAATCCGTTTCGGCGCCGTCGGCGGTTACATAAACTTCACCATGCTGGAACGGGCTCATTGTACCCGGATCAACATTGATATAAGGATCAAGCTTGGTTAAACTAACCTTTAATCCTCGAGCCTCAAGGATTGCGCCGATAGAAGCAGAAGCGACACCTTTCCCTAAAGAGGAAACAACACCGCCTGTAACAAAAATAAACCGGTTCATAAGCTTTGTCGGAAGCGCAGATTATCAAAAAAAGACCAGACCTGCAAATAAATGTACAACTGCCTAGTGTATAAAATTATTTTGCTTTAGACCCACACCAAGCGTAGTTCGCCGTCGCTATATATTAACGGCGCACAGTCACGCTTCCATGGCGGAATCCCGGCAGACTGAAACCATTTTTTCAGAGATTGATGATATACACCTCGTCGACTTTGCCTTCGAAATTTTTCGCCACCGCGACGAAAACGCACTGTTAGGCAATTTTGATCGGCAAGCTCCGGTGCACGCTTTGCTAATACTTGCCAACATAATTGAAGATCAATTTCCGCCAAACTCAAGTCGGTATTTGCCCACCAAATCCACTCCGAAGTATTATATCGCATACCGCAAACTGTCTGTAATGGCGCCATCGCGAATAAGTGGCCGCGATAACGCCGTACTTCTACCCCGTTCCAACTGACTATACCGCCTGCTTGAGATAATCGCGTCAGAAACATTTCTAACAGGTGGCGCAACTGCTTTTCACTTGGTAAGGGCAAGTTCTGCCGTTTTAACCAATATCGCAATAGCAATTTCTTCTCAGTAAATGTGAGCGGTAGCGCTGCTTGAATGCTCATTACATTCGCGCGATTGATACATCGGTCTGCTAATTGATTTGCGTATCGATCTAATAAACCAATTGTTTCGCTTTGATGCCGGGCAGTACGGCTTAATGTTCGACACCATCCTTGCCAGCGGTCGTTCAGCACCGGTACGACACGGTGTCGTACGTAATTGCGATCGTAGCGAAGGTCGTTATTAGTCACGTCTTCAACCCACGCCAGTTGATGAGCATTCGCATAATGCAAAATTTCCGCTCGGGTCAAACTTAGCATCGGACGCAATAAATAAATACCCTCGTCGCACTTTGCTTGCGGCATTGCCGCTAAACCTTGTACGCCTGCGCCACGTAACATTTGCAACAATACTGTTTCTGCTTGATCATTCTGATGGTGTGCAGTTAACATTACATCGCCTACTTTAAGCCATTGCCGTAGCGTACGGTAGCGAAAAATGCGCGCACTCTCCTCCAAACTTTGACCGGGTTGCCGAACCGACCGAATACGCGCACTTAAAAATTGAATATCAAGTGAATGACACTCCCGGCGGCAATGCTGTTCCCACCGGTCGGATGCAGCATGCAAACCATGGTTAATATGCGCTGCGATGGAACGAATCTCCGAATAGCTTGCCGATTCACGAAATATTCGGACAACTGTATGCAATAGCACAGTTGAATCCAATCCGCCGCTATATGCAATCATTATACGCAGGGGCTTGTTTGAGTCGGCCAGTTTGTCAAGTAAATGGCGTAATACAGCGCTAATCTCTCGAGCACAATCATTCATTTAACCAGCCGTCCAAAATTTATGCATTCGTACAATCAACCGTCACTCCAAAAATCAGTCGCGCCAAAGTTGACTAGTCTGTCGTGCCTTTGTTGCAGCAATTCTTCCGGTTTTAATTGTGATAACACCTGCAATTCATCACCAATGATTCGCTTTAATGCCTCACATAATGCGGGAAAATCATTATGCGCGCCACCAAGCGGTTCTTCAATCACACGATCAATCAGGCCTAGTTTTGACAATTGTTCGGAAGTGGTGCACATCGCTTCTGCCGCCGTAGACATCTTTGTTGCATCTTTCCACAAAATCGAGGCGCAGCCTTCGGGAGAAATCACAGAATAAGTACTGTACTGTAGCATCAGCAAACGATCACAAACGGCAATCGCCAACGCGCCGCCGGAACCGCCTTCGCCAGTTACAGTGCTGATAATCGGCGTTTTCAACCCCGCCAACGTCCGCAAATTCTCTGCAATAGCATTGCTTTGATTGCGTTCCTCGGCATCCACCCCGGGATAAGCGCCGGGGGTATCAATAAAAGTCAATACCGGCAATTGAAATTTCTCTGCTAATTTAAACAAGCGCTTTGCTTTGCGATAACCTTCCGGTCGCGCCATGCCGAAATTATGCTCCACTTTCTCTGCGGTGCTACGTCCTTTTTGATGCCCAACCAATGCCACTCGATAGTGGTTGAATTTTGCGATACCGGCAATAATAGCGCGATCATCGGCATAGCCGCGATCGCCATGCAATTCTTCAAAACCGTCAAACAATTGTTGAACGTAATCCAGCATATAAGGGCGTTGAGGATGACGAGACATCTGTGAAATCTGCCAGGAGGTCAATGACGAATAGATTGATTTTTTTAGTTTTTCACGCTTGCTGCTTAATCGTTCAATTTCATCGGACAAGGCAGTATATTCCGGTCCTTCTTGCGACAAGCGTTTCAACTCTCTGATCTTAGATTCAAGCTCGAATATCGGCTGTTCAAAACTAAGATAATCTAGAGAATTCGTAATATCTGGCATATATAAATATTCTTATCCGGTAAAGTTGCAAAGATATGTATTACTCAATGCATTAATAAAGCACAAGTTTAATAGAAAATCTGAACTTTGCGTACACCTTCAATCATACGCAAGGCATTCAACAGGTTTTCACAAGGCTTTACTTTCCATGTTTGGTCAAGAACTAAAATGGCACTCGCTTCTATGTTCCAAATGGAAAGTTTAACGACGCAGCCTTGATCGGACACAAAAGGTTCCAATTTCTCGCGCATCCGATTCACAAAATCTTTCCGTGTCAAATCTAAATCCATATCTAACACAACGACACGCGCCGACACCGCACGCAACTCATCCAGTGAATAAACTACCTGCACCTTCCAACGCTGTACTTCCCGAACAGCATCATAAAAACTTTTAGCTTTGACCACCACAATTCGGCCTTTCTGAAGTTTATCACTGTATTTTTTATAACTTTCATCATACAATAGAAATTCTTGCCGGCTTTTACTATCATCCAGCAGAAATCTCAAACCTCTGCCGCGACGGCTTCTTTGCTGCGCCATTTTAGCAATTACTCCGGTAAAATAAGCCGACTTTCGACGGCCGCCATGATAGCTATTCGTCACTTCGGTATCATTTGCAACATCACTTAGCTTTAAAATTTGATCAATTTCATCACGGTGACGATTCAACGGATGTTCGGAAAAATATGTCCCAAGATTTTCAAACTCAAGTGTAAGAAGTTTCTGATCATCATAGCGACGACAATTACTTTGCGTAATGGTTACCGTCGTAGATTTCGCTATACCGTTAGACTCTATTTCAAATAAATTTCCTTGTCCGACTTGCTGATCTTTAAAATAATTTTCTGCCATGGAATAAGTCCGGGCGGCATTTTCCAGCAGTTCGTTTCGTTTCCCAAAGCAATCTAATGCACCCACTCCTATTAAAATTTCCAACACATTTTGCTTCATTTGGTGAGGAACCATGCGTCTGCAAAAATCGTTTGCCGAAGTAAATTCGCCTATCTTACGTTCTTGCTCAAGTAAACGCATCATTTTCTCGCCCAAATTGCGCACTGCACCCAACCCGTAACGAATCTTGTCGGTATTCTCCGTCTGAAACTCCCAAACAGATTGATTGACATCCGGAGGTAAGACTTTCAAACCCATTGCACGGCTTTCATAAATAAGATCAACAATTTTATCGGTATTGCTCATCTCGCTTGACAATACCGCACTCATAAAAGCAGTCGGATAATGCGACTTTAGCCAAGCCGTCTGATAAGCTAACAAAGCGTAGGCAACCGAATGCGAGCGATTAAAACCATAGCCTGCAAACTTTTCAATCAAATCAAAAATATAGATGGCAACATCGCGCTTGGTGCCGCGGTCGCACGCATTGGTAACAAAAACTTGCCGTTGTTTCGCCATCTCTACTTGGAGTTTTTTACCCATCGCGCGCCGCAATAAATCAGCGCTACCAAGCGTGTATCCGGCAAGCTCTCGAGCAATTTGCATCACTTGCTCCTGGTACACAATGACACCGTAGGTTGGTTTTAGAATCGACACCACTTGAGGATGCAAATGTTCCACGACCGCTCCGTGTTTGCGCTTGATGTAGTCATCCACCATGCCAGATTGCAAAGGACCGGGACGGTAGAGAGCAATCAACGCGACGATATCTTCAAATTTGTCGGGGCGCAATCTGCTCATTAATTGGCGGATACCCTCAGACTCTAGTTGAAAAACAGCCGTTGTATTTGCGTTGCATAGCAATTGAAAAGGCAAAGGATCATCAAGCGGAATATCTTGTAAAGTAAGTTTGGCGGTGCCTTTTATAGCGTTTTGTTGATTGATTCTGCGCATTGTTTTGTCGATAATCGTCAATGTTTTCAATCCCAAAAAATCAAATTTCACTAATCCTATTTTTTCCAAATCCTGCATATCGAAATGGGTCACGACATTTGTTGCTGCAGTATCGCAATAAAGCGCGGTATATTCGGTTAATGCTTTCGGGGCGATCACTACTCCGCCTGCGTGAGTGCCGGGATTGCGCGATAAACCTTCCAATTCTTCACAAGTATCAATAATCTGCGTAACATCGGGATCATTTTCATATCGCTCTTTTAAGTCCGGAGACTTTTTTAATGCGTCGTCCAATGTGATATTCAAGTCGTTAGGAATAAGCTTCGCTAACTCATCGACATAGCCATACGGTTTGCCCATAACTCGCCCGACATCGCGAATGACTGCTTTGGCAGTCATGCTGCCAAATGTGATAATTTGACTGACTTTATCGCGTCCATAGCGGTCCGCCACATACTCAATGACTCGGTCACGGCCTTCAACACACAGGTCAATATCAAAATCCGGCATAGTGACCCGCTCAGGGTTTAGGAATCTTTCAAACAATAAATCATAACGCAAAGGATCAATCGCGGTAATCCCGAGCGCATAAGCAACTAAAGAACCGGCACCCGACCCTCGCCCCGGCCCGACTGCAATACCATTTTGTTTTGCCCAAGCAACAATGTCAGCGACTATTAAAAAATAATCGGCATAACCAACCTGATGAATAACCTTCAGTTCCATATTCAGTCGGCTATGGTAGGTTTGCCGATCAATATTGGGCGGCATTTGCACCAAAATTTTCTCTAGTCCGAGAGTCGCTTTCTGATTCAATTCGGCATCCGAAGTTCGGCCTTGCGTCAACAGAAATTTAGGGAAAAATATTTTTCCGGTTTTTATAAAAACCGTACATCGTTTGGCAATTTCGGCGGCATTTTCTAACGCCGGTAACGCATCGTGGAACAATGCTCGCATTTCTTCTTCTCTTTTTAAGTACTGCACGGCACTATAACGCGCCTCGCGTGAGGCATCGTTCAAAATACTTCCTGCGGAAATACAGACTCTAACTTCGTGCGGATGAAATTGCGCTTCATTCAAAAAACATACGTCATTGGTCGCAACTAGCGGAAGCTTTTCACGCGCGGCAAAATCAATTGCCCGCTCCACATAGGCATCATCCGTTTCACGATTTGTGCGAAAAATTTCGATATAATAACGATCAGGAAAATGCTCACGCCAAAATTGCGCCAACTGACGTACTTGTGAAAGGCGATTCATCAGTAATGCCTGTCCGATATCGCCATGACTTCCACCGGATAAAGCAATTAAACCTTCGTTATATTCCGTCAACCATTCGTAGCAAATCTTTGCTTTACGGCTTTCCATTTTTTGGTAGCTACGCGTTAACAAATCCAGTAAATTACGATAGCCGGTTTGATTCATACATAGCAAAACTATTCTGCAGTCACGCTTATTCTGTCCTGAAATCTCAAGATTCAACTCGCAACCGATAATTGGCTTAATACCCTTTTGCACTGCATAGTCGTAAAATTTCACGGTTGCAAAAATATTGTGTAGGTCGGTCAGCGCAATCGACTCAAACCCTTTTTCAACGGCGTCATCAATTAAATCCGGAATTCGCGCAAGCCCGTCAACCAGAGAATATTCCGAATGGACATGTAAATGAGTAAATGACACAGCGTTTAGCCGAATAACTGCCTCCGTCGAACCGGACGGTACGATTTCCGATGCGCTGCACAAATGCCATGGTCGCATAGAATCTGCAAATGTTGTTTAGTCGGATAACCTTTGTGTTTATCAAATCGGTACAGCGGATATCTTTTGTGTAAATTCATCATAATTTGATCGCGAGTGACTTTTGCCAAAATTGACGCTGCGCTAATTACTTTGACGCGTGCATCACCGGCAATAACCGTAATCGTTTGCAAGGACACATTAGGTGCATGATTGCCGTCAACTAGCACCACATCGGGAACAGTCGCGAGCTGTTCCAGTGCGCGGCGCATTGCTAACAAACTCGCACGTAAAATATTTAAGCGATCAATTTCCTCAGCGGATGCTTGCCCGATCGCCCACTCCCGCACCTTAGCTTTAATTATACCTACTAGTTCCAAACGTCGTATATGACTGAGCTGTTTAGAATCATCGCATTCTTCCAAAGAAGAATTCGCCGACGAAACTACCGCACTGGCAATCACCGGACCTGCCAATGCACCGCGCCCAGCTTCATCCACTCCGGCAATTAATTTCCCGTCAAAGTTGCGCATAGGAAACTCATCTGAAAATGATTTTTCTATTATCATATAATTATCCCAGAATTTCTTGATACAAAGACCAAGCCTTAAATAAACATCGTGATAATGCAAGCATAATGAAACAACCTCTTCGCTGCGCAGTGATCGGTGCGGGGCATTTTGGCAAATTACACGCGCAAAAATACGCCTTATTGGAAGATTGTACATTGGTTGCGGTCGCTGATATAGACGCTTCTGCCACACGGCAGCTCGCCGATCAATATTCTTGCGCTCCAATAGACAATTATCGAAAATTATTTGGTCAAGTCGACTTAGTCAGTGTCGTAACACCAACCGATACGCACTTTGCTATCGCCAGTGATTTCTTACAGCAAGGCACGAATGTGTTAGTTGAAAAACCGGTCACCGCAAATTTACAAGAAGCAAAAGAGCTCATTGATATCGCTAAACAACATGACAAGATACTCCAAGTCGGACATATTGAGCAGTTTAATCCGGCAGTTCGGATATTACACGATATAGAAATCAGTCACAGTTTTCTTCGTTCTTCACGGCTGATTCCTTTCAACCATAAATCATCCAACACGACTTCCGTCATTCTGGACCTGATGATTCATGACTTAGATTTAGTATTGAGTATTGTGCCATCAATGATAAGTAATATCAGCGCAAAAGGTATTGCGATTTTTACTCCGGAAACTGACATTGCAAACGCTCGTTTGGAATTTAAAGACGGTAACGTCGCCGACCTTTCGGTAAGTCGCATAAGTTTAAAAAAAGAAATGAAATTTCAAGTGTTTACAAATGATAGCTATATTTCAATTGATCTAATAAATCAGCACTACAAACACTTCAAGAAAGGCAGAAAACCGCTGGAAATCCTCCAAGAGCAACACAATTTTCGTCAAACGGATGCTCTACTAGATGAAATCTGCCACTTCGTTCATTGCGTGAAAACCGGCGCTACCCCAAAAGTAGACGGAAATAAAGGCCGGGAAGCATTAGCGGCGGCAATACAGGTCACTACCGCAATCAACCGCATCGGGCCTAAGCAAACATCATGAACAGCCGCCGTAAAATTTCTGCCTTTAGCCTCAGCCGGCAAATTCAACAGTTGCGTGAAGAGACTCTCACTGCGATTGATCATGTATTAGACAGCGGACATTTTATTCTGAGTACGCAAGTTGCGGCCTGTGAAAAAAACATTGCCGGATATGTCGGCACCAAATATGCGGTTGCTTGCGCATCCGGTACCGACGCTCTGCATTTGACCTTGAGAGCACTCGGCATTCAGTCAGAAGATGAAGTTATTACCAGCGCTTTTACTTTTGCCGCGACTGCCGAAGCGATTGCATATACCGGCGCCGTTCCAATATTTGCCGATATTGACTCGATAAGTTTTAACCTATCCCCCGCTTCCGTTGCCGAAAGAATATCTGCCAAGACCAAAGCAGTCATTGCGGTACATTTATTTGGTCATCCCGCCGCAATGGATGAACTGCAAGAATTATGCCGAGACAATCATTTGTTTTTGATTGAAGATTGCGCTCAAGCTTTCGGCGCACGTTATCAAGATAAGACTGTTGGCAGTATTGCGGATGTAGGATGCCATAGCTTTTATCCGACCAAAAATCTCTCTGCTTACGGCGACGGCGGTATGATCACTTTAAATGATTCGCAATGGGCAGAGAATCTATGCCTACTGCGCAATCATGGCGACGCCGGCAAATATGATCATCGCGTTATTGGCTATAACAGTCGTCTTGATGAACTGCAAGCAGCAATCTTGCGTGTCAAACTTAAATATCTCGACGAACTAAATGCCCGACGACAACGTCTGGCACGTCGCTACCACCAGCTTTTGTCGCCACTGACAACTATCACAGTACCTAAAACCATGCCGGAATGTGAGCATGTTTATAACCAATATACTATACGCGTACCGCAACGCGAAAAAATTCGGGCTTATCTTTTCAATCATGGCATTGAAAGCTGCATTTATTACCCGCGCATACTCCCCGATCAGATGGCATTTTCCGGTTGGTGTCAAAATATCAAGCGGTCTTATCCGCATGCACTGTCCGCCGCAAAAGTATGCTTATCTTTGCCTCTATTCCCAGAGATGCCTGAGCGCGACGTTGACGATGTCGCACAAATTTTAATTGATGCCTGTAAACAATAAGCCTATCCGCACGGTAATGCTGGTCGCCGGCGAAGCATCCGGCGATCAATACGCCGCTCAACTAGTTACCGAACTAAAGAAAAAGCGTCCAAATGATTGTTACATCGGAATGGGAATGTCGGCAATGCAAGCTGCTGATATTCAGCTGTTGGTGGATGCCGGAGAAACTGCAGTAACAGGATTGTTCGAGGTTATCCGCCATTATCCTCGTATACGTAAGAGTTTTGCGCTGCTTCGAACAGCATTGGAAACCAATCGACCGAATTTACTGATTTTAGTCGATTACCCGGATTTCAATCTAGCTTTGGCAAAAACGGCACGTAAGCTTGGGATAAAAATATTGTTTTATATCAGTCCGCAAGTATGGGCTTGGCGACGTAAACGTGTTAAAAAAATTGCCCGGATTGTTAACGAGATGATTGTCATTCTTCCATTTGAAAAGCAGCTCTATCAAAACACCGGTTTGCCGACTCATTACTATGGCCATCCGTTGATTGATGAAATAACGCAAGTGGGCTTATTGCCTTATCGACAAAAAAAGCAGCTTAAACCGGATCAAATACGCCATATTTTGCTTTTACCGGGTAGCCGTAAAAACGAAATACGGCGTCATTTACCTATTATTGCCGCTGCTGCCGCACAAATGAGTCAAAAATATCCGGATTGGCATTTTTCCTTATTGATGGCAAACGGGCTTGAAATTACCGACATCAAGAAGCATCTGGCGCAAAAAGATTTTACTTGTAAAATCATACGCGATATTTATCCGGCAATCGCTCGCGCAGATTTAGCTATTACTTGTTCCGGCACAAGTACTTTGCAACTTGCATTATGCCGAGTCCCGATGGTTACCGTTTATAAGCTCGGAATTTTCACTTATTTTTTGCTGAAAATGCTTGTTAAAACTAACTTTATCAGCTTGCCGAATATTATTTTGAACCAGCCGCTTGTTCCCGAGCTCATCCAATGGAACTTGACACCGGAATCAATCAGCCGCGAAACCTATGCACTACTGGAACACCCCAAACAGTGGAATGCCATGCGTAATCGCTTTGCAGACATAGAAAAACAATTAGGTGGAAATGGTGTTTCCAAGCGAATTGCCGCATCAGTTCATCGAATGATGAGCATTAGCTAGATGCGCTGCCTAGCATATTAATTCTATCATCGCAGGCATACACGATAATCGTTATGTAGCCGCCGGGCTTTATTTGATGGCTTTCTGCCGCGTACCTGCCGAATTTGTAGCTGCTATATATTAGAACACAATCAAACAATCCGAATCCGCCGGATTCGTCGTCTATTTAGGAGATTTGCCAGAACGTAAAATACCTCTCTTACTGTCTTCTATAAACCGGATAAATTTTCGAACTTCAGAATACTGTTCCGCATATCCGGCAAGTTCTTTGACGGCATTTTCTTTCCACCCTTCTCTACGGACTAGTTTTTTGTGACATTTTTTCAATACGGAAATCAACTCGTGAGAAAACTCCGCACGTTTTAGACCGATAATATTTACCCCGTAAATTCTAGCTGGATGGCTGGCAGCCATGAGATACGGAGGCACATCCAATGTCAATGTCGTATCCCGGCTGAAAGCATACTCCCCAATCCGGCAGAACTGATGGACCTTCACCGCAGCACCGACAACCGCATAGTCATCAACTTGCACATGTCCGCCAAGCGTCGCATTATTTACAAATATAGTTCCGTTACCGATCACACAATCATGCGCAATGTGAACATACGCCATCAGTAAATTGCTGTCACCTATGGAAGTACCGGGGGTAGTGCCGGCATTAATTGAGCAAAATTCGCGAATGCTGTTGTTGTCGCCGATTTTCAAAAAGGTTTTCTCACCTTCGCGATACTTTTTGTCTTGGGGAATATCGCCTACCGAGGCAAACTGAAAGATTTGGTTGTTCTGTCCGATATGGGTGTTTCCATGAATGACAACATGAGGAGCAATGCGACTCCTTGCGCCAATAACAGCATCCGCTCCGATAATGCTATATGCGCCTATCGTCACATCTTCGGCAATTTCCGCTTGCGAGGAGATTTGGGCAGTTTTATGTGTCTGCGCCATCGGAAGTGGAACGAATCATCAAATGTAACTCAGCTGAAGTATTCAACTTATCGCCGACAAAAGCCTGCGTTTGAAATTTTGCGTACGACTTACTACCGGATAGTCTTGATCTTAAAATTTCTCCATTTAGCAATAAAGTATCGCCAGGCACCACCGGGTGTTTGAACCGCGCATTATTGATGCGAGTAAACAATAACAACCCGCCCCGTTCCATTATCGTGCGATATTGCGGATATTGCGCGACCAGCAAACAACATGACTGCGCTAATGCTTCCAGCACTAAAACTCCGGGCATAATCGGCTTCTCGGGAAAGTGACCGGGGAAAAAGTATTCGTTATACGTAACATTTTTTAGCGCTTTAATTGAACGCCCCGGATTGATTTCAAGTACCCGGTCCACTAGTAAAATCGGATAATGATGTGGCATCACACGTAAAATTTCATTGATATCCATCATGATTGTCTTTTATCCTGATGCTTGACAATCTCTTCCAAATATTGCAAATGCTTCTTCAGCTTAATTAATTGGTGCTGCTGCTTCCTCAGTTTTTGATTGACCATTAAATGAAGATTCCATTCAGTGTGCTTGCCGGGAGTTATGACAGATTGTAAGACGATTGATCCGCCGGCAATGATCGCCCGATCACAAATTTCAATGTGTCCGTTAATTTTGGAACCGCCGCCAATTAAACAATTTTTTCCAATTTTAGCGCTACCGGCAATCCCGCTGCATCCGGCAATGGCAGTATGCCGTCCGATCCTCACATTATGAGCAATTTGTACGAGGTTATCGATTTGAACATCCTGTTCGAGCACGGTATCTTCCACTGTACCACGATCAATCGTCGTATTTGCCCCAACTTCAACGTCGTCATGTAAAACAACGCTGCCGCATTGAGGCATTTTAATCCATCGTTGATTTTCATCTTGTGTGATCCCAAAACCGTCGGCGCCGATAACCGCGCCTGAATGAACTACCACTCGGTTACCCAACCGTACATGATGTGCGACGGATACGTTCGCATGCAGCTTGCAATCGGCACCGATAACCGAATTTGCACCGATTGTACAATTCGCTCCTACCGCGGTACGTTCGCCTATCGTAACGTTCTCACCGAGATGCACACCCGCAGCAATCGCAACTTGTTCGCCAATCTTGCAGTTCGCCGCAATTGTTGCACTCGGATCAATACCGACAGCAGCTTGTGGTTCAATGGAAAACAGTGTGGCAACACGAGCAAATGCCAGATACGGATCAGCAGTAATCAATACCGGCTTTTTCATCACTTGGTGATGATCTTCGGCTTTCAAAATGACTGCCGATGCGGGAGTATTCTTTAACCATTTTGAATAGCGCAGATCGGAAAAGAATGTTATTTGTCCGGATTTTGCTGTCGGCAAACTACCCACATTATTGATTTTTATATCCGGGTTGCCTCGCAGCTTTGTTTGCGCGAACTCAGCTAACTTTGATAACGGATACTCAGGCATTATTGCAATTTTTGATCCGGTTCCAGTGCTTTTAATACCGCCTCGGTTAAATCGATCTGCTCACTTTTATATAAAACCGCCGGAGGCCCGACAATTAAATCAATTGCCTTACTTTCCGCAATCTGTCGAATTACTTGAGAAATCAGTTTTTGAAGCTGATTCAATTCCTCACTGCGGCGCTTGTTAAACTTACTTTGCAAATCATTTTGAATTTCACTGCACTCGCGTTGTTTACGAGTGATCGTCTCAATCATCCTTTCACGTCGATCTGTGTCCATATCCTTGCCTTCACTGCGCAATTTATTGTCTAATCGCCCTACTCCCTCGCGACAAGCGTTCAACTCATCGCGTGTATCTGAAAATTCATTCTGTAAACGTTTTTGCGCCGCTTTTGCTTGCGGAGAATCTTCCATAATCTTTGGAATATTAACGAAACCAACCGGGGGAGTCTGAGAAAAAACTGCACCGGACATGATGAATGAAACCGCAATAGCAGACGCAACAATTGTCAGCCGAACATAAGCAAGAATAAATTGTTTATGATTCATCTTTATTATTTCCTTAAAAGTTTGTGCCCAGCTCGAATTGAAATGATTCCGTATCGTCTTCTGACTGATCATTCAGATGCGAAGCAAAGTTAAAAGTAATTCCACCAATCCCTGTTAGCCATTGTACTTGCAGTCCGAATGCGCCACGTAATTCGCTTGTTTCAAATTCTTCCGCATTTCTGAAAGCATTCCCCAAATCGGCGAAAATACTAGTTCTAAACCGTCTCTTATCATACAGGAAATCCGTCGGAAAGTACAAATCAAAGTTGCCGATCACTCTAAAATTGCCGCCGACGCTATCACCGTCATCATCAAGAGGTCCCAATGAGTTGTTGGCATAGCCGCGGATCGTGCGGGCGCCGCCGGCATAGTACTTGTCAAAAAACGGAATACAGCTACTATTATAGGCGCGCGCATACGATATATTGCCATGCGCCGATAATACAAAATCTTTCTCTTCGTCAAGCGGAAAATAATGCCGATGAGAGTAGTCCGTTTTAAAGTAATTGGAATCGCCTAGCGGCGTGTACAGCTCCGTCGATACTGAAATCCTCGTCCCTTCGGTGGTAAAAGTGGCGCGATCTCTGGTGTCGTAATTAATGTTGCCATTCAACCTGAAATTGGTGAACTCGCCATCATTTTTTTCGATACAATTAATGATTTCCCGCCGATTAACATCGTTTGTTTGATTGCTGCCCTCGCTTAATGTGATTGAGATGTCTTCAATTTGTCCGCCGATTCCGAACACATCATTTTCCGAAATGGGGATGCCGTAATTTAGCCTTAAGCGTAATTCATCGGATTTCGATGAGAGTAGATTAGTAATCTCGCGTTGCTCATAGTCTACCGAACGATAAGAGGCATGCCACGATCTACTGATTCCGCTCAATTTATAATACGGATCCAAGAACCCAATGGCATAGCTGGTATCGGAATCATTATTGCGAAAAGTAAAACTTATCCGATTACCGCTACCGAGAAAGTTTTCTTGGTTCAGCGAAAACGATAAAACCGCGCCGGAGCTATCAGAGTAGCCCGCACCGATATTAAAGTTTCCGGAAAACCTCTCGGCTACTTTCACATCCAAATCAACTTGATTATTCACACCTTCAATCGGATGATCGGAAATTTCCGCTGATTGCACATACGGCAGACGTTGTAGCCGACGACGCGACTTTTCAATTTTGCTTGCAGAAAATTTTGCGCCTTCTAACTGCCTCATTTCACGGCGAAAAACTTCATCGTTGGTATCTTCATTCCCGGTAATATTAATCCTGCGCACATACGTCTCTTGTTTAGGTATTATGATAAAAGCAACATCAACGGCGCCCTCTTCTTCCCGTATCTGCGGCATAAGATTCACTTCGGAAAATGCGTAACCGTTATTACGTAATAGATGCCGAATTGCTTCGCTTGATCGCACTGCTTTACTGCGTGAGAAAATTTCTCCCTTTTTTAGGCTAATTAGGTCCTGAATTTTCTCGCGATCAAGCTTGAATTCCCCAGCAATAGCGATGTCCCCAACTCTATAACGCCCTCCTTCACGCACTGTAATATCAATAGAAATATCCTTCTTATCAGGACTCAATGAAACATTGATTTCGGCCACTTCAAAATTAAGATAGCCGATGTCTCGATAAAAATTATTCATGGTTTCAAGATCAGCCATTAGCTTGGAGCGCGCGTAATGGTTCTTGCTGCTCCAAAATTCGTACCATCGTGTCGTCCCGGATTGAAACTGTTTCAACAATTCCTTATCCGATATTTTAGTATTGCCCATGATGCGGATCTTTTTAATTGTCGCAATTTCACCTTCATTGATATCGACACTGATATTAACTTGATTATCGCCTAACTCATCAATATTGGTATTTACACGAGCGGCATATTTGCCGATTGCGTAATACTGTTCTTTCAGTTCGTTACGCAATCGCTCAAGCGCCAAACGATCAAACACCAAACCGACTGCAATATTTGCTTTTCCTAATCCGGCAAGCAGTTGTTCGTCGTCAATTGTTTCATTTCCGACAATATTGATACCTTTGATCCCGGGACGCTCAATTACTTCAATGACTAATTCATTGTTATGCCGTCGTAAAGTCACATCGTCAAACAAGCCGGTAGCGTACAGCGTTTGGATAATGTCTTCGGAATGATCTACATTGAAATCTTGATAAACTCGTAATGGCAAAATTGAAAAAACCCGGCCGGGAGAAACACGCTTAAGCCCTTTGACTTCAATGTCTTCAATGATGAAGGCAGAGACTTGTAATGAGGCAAAAATTAGTAAAACTACTGCGGCAAGGCAGCTAAATTTTTTCATACGTTAGCTAAAAAAACGATGCAAGTCGTTATACAGGGCAAAAATAATTAATCCGACAATTAAAAAAAGTCCAATTTTAGTACTCTTCAGCTGTGTCGCTTCCGACACGGGAGATCCTTTGACAAACTCAATCAGATAGTAAAGTAAATGTCCTCCGTCAAGCATTGGTACCGGTAGTAGATTCAAAATTCCCAAGCTAATGCTAAGCAAAGCAAGCAAGCCAAGGTAAGCGGTGATTCCGGCGGCAAATGAAAGACTGGCAAATTGCGCAATTGCCAAAGGACCGCCAATGTTGCTTGCCGCAGCGTTACCGGTTAGTAAACGCCATAAGATTTTTAGCGTCAATAAGCTCATGTCCCAAGTTTTTTCCGCCGCCAGCATAAAAGAGTCAATTATTCCATAACGACGATGTATTTGATAACTTGCTATGGTCGCTTCATCAACTCGCACTTGTACACCCATTTGTCCTATACGTCTGCCGTCGCTAATAGTTGAATCTAATCGCAAAGTAACATTCATCCGTTGACCTTCGCGCTCAATAGTAATCATCACTTCCTGATCAGGGTAATCCCGGATTTGTCGGACTAACGCTTGCCAAGAAACAATATTACGCTCATTAAATGCGACAATCTTATCGCCAACCATCAAGCTGCCTCTTTGCGCTGCACTACCGGTAGAAACTTTGCCGATTATCGGCGGTAAATCCGGTGGCGCTGATTTGAGCCCGAGGCTTTCTATGCCCGAATCTTCACTCAATAAATCTGTCCTGCGCATATCTAAAAACACTTTCCGATCAAGTTGATCTTTATCACGTACTGTCACCATAAGAGCTGAATTATTCGGATCAGCGCTAATCAACTCTAAAATTGCTTCGCGCCAAGTTTCAACTATTTGATCATCCACCATAACAATTCGATCGCCTTCACGTATTCCGGCATCAGCGGCAGGGCTTCCGAGAGTCACTGACCCGACAATCGGTAATATTGAAGAAACCCCGATAATAAACATGATGAAATAAAGAATTAATGCAAGAATAAAATTAAATACCGGCCCGGCCGCAACGATTGCGGTTCGCACTGCAAGCGGCTGCGAGTTAAATTCTTGGCTCATTTCAGATTCGGCAACCGCAACTTCACGTTTATCGAGCATTTTGACATACCCGCCAAGTGGAATCGCAGCAATAACGTACTCAACATTGTCTTTACTCTGCCAGCACCATAGCGGTTTACCGAAGCCAATTGAAAAACGCAGCACTTTTACGCCGCACTTGCGTGCGACCCAAAAATGACCATACTCATGGAATGAAACCAAAATAACGATGGTCAAAATAAAGCTAAAAACTAAGGATAAAAAACTCATTAATTCAATGGCTGCTGCCTTTAGCTACATTCAATTCAGCAGCTTTACATTATATCTGATTTACTAACGTTGCTTAAAACCGAGTGTGCTTGCTCGCGCGCTAATCGATCAATGTCTAAAACTACGCGGATATCAACCGTTGCCGCTTCCGCATGCTCTACCGCCTGTGTCATCACACACTGTAAAGTTTCACGAATAACATGGTCTATCATATCAAAACTAATCTTGCCGGCAAGGAATTCCGATACCGCTATCTCATTCGCGGCATTGAGTGCGATCAACGCAACTTCTCCTTCTTTCAATGCTTGATATGCCAAACAAAGACATGGAAACCTATTAAAATCCACTGCTTGGAAAGTTAAATTTTGACATTGAGTAAGGTCAAGAGGAGTAACACCACTCTCAATTCTTTGTGGCCAAGCGAGCGCGTGGGCGATCGGCACCCGCATATCCGGTCGTGACATTTGCGCCAACACGCTACCATCTTTCATGCATACCATTGCATGTACCAAACTCTGCGGATGGATTACAATCTCAATTTGCTTAGCCGTCAGATGGAATAATCTACAGGCTTCTATTACTTCCAAACCCTTATTCATCATTGTTGCCGAATCAACAGAGATTTTAGCTCCCATTTCCCAGTTCGGATGCGCACAAGCTTGCTCAGGTGTTACGTAAGGTAAATCAGCTAAGGGAGTTTGCAAACAAGGACCGCCAGATGCTGTCAAAATAAATTTTTTAACATTCTCCAGATTCAATTTTTCAGTCCACCTCGAATTTAGGCATTGAAATAACCCATTGTGTTCGCTATCGATCGGTAGTAACAGTGCATTATTTTGCGCAACCGCATGCATAAAAATCGCTCCGGCACTGACCAACACTTCTTTATTTGCCAATAGGATGCGTTTCCCCGCTTCGGCAGCGGCTAAAGTCGGCAGTAGTCCGGCAGTGCCGACGATACCCGCCAAAACGGTATCACATTGTGCGTGAGATGCAACTTCTATTAGCGCATCCTGACCCACGAGCACTTGCGTATCGCTTCCTCCCAGCGCGCGCTTGAAATCCTTCACATCATGCGACTTAGAAAGCACCGCGTAACGGGGCGCAAATTCACGGCATTGCTGAACAAGATATTGAATGTTACTTTTTGCGGTTAAAGCAAAAACCCGATAGCGGTCACGATGTCGAGCAATCACATCCAATGCGCGACAACCGATACTGCCGGTAGCACCTAGTATCGTGATGGATTGTTTCGACATTATCAAAAAATTAAAACTTCGCCTAATGCGCCGACTCGTGTTTTTGTCTAATACTGAATTAACACGAAGATTGGCGCTGCCGCAAGAAAACTATCGGCACGGTCCAGTAAACCGCCGTGTCCCGGTAGTAAAAAACCGCTATCCTTTACTCTCGCCCGACGCTTTAGCAGGCTCTCGGAAAAATCCCCGATGATGGCAACCATCGCAATTAACAAACTCATCCACACGAAGTTTATTCCACTAGCCCAAGTCGGATAATTCCATGCGGAAACCGTTGCTGATAAAATAAGCACTCCCGCTAATGCGCCCCATAAACCCGCATAAGTCTTGTGTGGACTGATGTCGGGCATTAACTTACGCCGACCCCATAATATCCCAGAAATATAAGCAACCGTGTCAACGGTGACGACCAATCCTATTAAATAAAGTAAATCGTAAACATTTGCTTGATGCAGTAATACGATCGCAAGCCATGCTGCCGTGATAGCAATGATAGACCCGATACGAAACAACCAACCTAACCAAAGCGTATCACGCCAATTCGGCTGATAAGCAGTAACAATCACGAACATCACCGTCCACCAAATGGTTGCAAGGTATAAAATTATCTCTATCCACACTAGCACAGGCTGCACTATCATATATAACAATAACAGAAATAATAAACCCGGATGCAATAACGCACGGGTTACGCCGCGTTCATTCAAGCATCCCCACTCCCAGCTAATCGCCAGCGCAATTATGGCAAAGGATACGGCAATAGCTTCGGTCCGAAGAAATACCATCGCAGCGGCAACCACAGCGCCAGCCACCGCACCTACTGATAAACGGATCTTTACGGATGAGCGATTAATTGGTTGATTGCTCATCCTAAGCTTGTTCTGACAGATGACCAAAACGGCGTTCGCGTTGTGAATACCAGCAAATTGCTTCGTCAAGTTCAGCCACTGAAAAATCAGGCCATAAACTATCACTAAAATATAGCTCAGCGTAAGCACTCTGCCATAGCATGAAATTACTGATACGCCGCTCCCCGCCGGTGCGAATCAATAAATCAACATCGTCAATTAGCAATTGTTTGTTCATCAACTCCTCGGTTATCGTTTGACTCCCTAGCAGCTTTTGACTGATTATTTCTCGTGTCGCATTAAGGATATCCCAACGGCCGCTGTAATTAACTGCAACATTTAACAGCATTCTTTGCATATCTGCGGTTTTGTTTTCAATGTCGTCGAATTTTTTACATAAATTGGCGCCAAAAAAAGACAATGAACCAATAAAACGCAGGCGAATTTGATACTTTAGCCATTCTCCGACTTCATCTTGCAAAGATCGAGCAAATAATTCCATCAATTCTATGATTTCATTCTGAGGGCGGCGTTGATTTTCAGTGCTAAACGCAAACAGAGTTAGAGTCCGAACACCACGATCAGCGCTCGCTAATACAATGTCCCGTGCCGCTTCTACGCCATGCTCGTGGCCATAAATGCGCGGCTGCTCTTTGGCTTGTGCCCAGCGGCCATTACCATCCATAATGATCGCAATATGTTTAGGTATATTCGCCATTGCAAATCATTAAAATGAGAATCAAATCGACATCAACTCTTTCTCTTTTTCACAAAGAATTTCATCAACTTGCTGAATATGCTGATCGGTAAGCTTCTGAATCACATCCATCTCTTCTTTCTCCTTATCCTCAGAAATCTCTTTCGTTTTTAATGCTTTTTTCAAATGCTGATTGGCATCGCGCCGGATATTACGTACTGCAACTTTGGCATTCTCGCTCAGTTTATGCACCATTTTCACCATTTCTTTGCGCCGCTCTTCAGTCAATGGCGGTATTGCAATACGCACGATATTTCCGCTGCCTGCCGGATTCAAACCAAGATCAGAATTACGGACCGCTCTTTCAACTTCGCCAGCCATTGATTTTTCCCAAACATTCAGCACCAATACCGTCGCTTGCTCGGTTGAAATATTACACACTTGACTTAGCGGAACATCGCTTGAGTAATACGGAACAGTAATATGATCCAGCAAGCTCGGATGCGCGCGCCCGGTCCGAATTTTGGATAGTTCGCTATGAAGCACCGTGATAGTTTTTTCCATTTTCTGCTTGGCTTGTCGAAATATGTCTGTCGCCATATTCTTCCTCAGTTTTAAGATACCAACGTTCCTATTGCTTCGCCGACAACAATTTTTTTCAATGCATCTCGTTGCATGATGTTAAACACTCTAAATGGTATCTGATTTTCTTGACACATCACAATGGCTGTTGCATCCATCACCGTTAAATTATCATCAAGCGCCCGCTGATAACTTAGTTCGGGATAAAATTGAGCATCCGGTTTAACTATTGGGTCCGCCGCGTACACACCGTCGACTTTCGTTCCTTTGATCATAATCTGTGCGCCGATTTCCGCTGCCCGCAAGCTTGCTGCCGTATCGGTGGTAAAGAAAGGGTTGCCGGTGCCTGCAGCAAAAATAACAACGCGGCGTTTTTCCAAATGACGTATCGCACGGCGACGAATATAAGTCTCACTTACCGCATTGATGCTAATTGCCGACATTACTCGTGTCGGAACTTTTATTTTCTCGAGCTGGTCCTGCATCGCTAGTGAATTGATTACAGTCGCCAACATTCCCATGTGGTCGCCGGTAGTGCGATCTATTCTATCTATGGTCAAACTTTTCCCACGAAAAATATTACCGCCGCCAATCACGATAGCAATTTCTACTCCGCCGTCGTGAGCTTTTTTAATTTCTTCGGAAATTCTCCGTATGATGCGAGGATCAATGCTGTAATCTGCGGACCCTAAAGCTTCACCGCTTAACTTTAAAAGAACGCGTTGATACTCAAGATGAAACAATATGCTCTTTAAACCGCCGGAATTGGCTATTACCCCGTACCCTGCACTTGAGCCATCACTTCGTCAGCAAAATTTTCCTGCTTCTTTTCAATTCCTTCACCTAGTTCATAACGGTAGAACATCACTATTTCAGCATTATTTTCTTTTAGTAGAGTCTGTATCGTCTTATCAGGCTCTTTAACAAATTTTTGCCCTAACAGTGTAATTTCACTAATAAATTTCTTAACTCTCCCGGTAATGATTCGCTCAATAATGTCAGCAGGCTTGCCGCTTTCAGCAGCCTGCTCGGATAAAATTCTTCGTTCTCTATCTATCATCTCCCGAGGCACATCAGCTTCAGCAATACAGACCGGACGACTCGCGGCAATATGCATTGCAATATCTCTTGCTAAAACGGCATTACCATCTTGCATATCTAGCAATACTGAAATTCGATTACCATGCATATAAACTGCTGAAGTATCGCCTCGCAGATGTACACATTCAAAGCGGCGCACTTGAATGTTTTCACCAACCTTACTGATTAAATCCAAACGCTTTTTTTCAATAGTGTGACCATTTATCATTATGTTTGCCAGTGTATCAAGACTATCCGGTTGTTGCCGAAGAATCAAATCGGCGACTTGATCCGCAAATTTAGAAAAAGCAGGGTCGCGAGCGACAAAATCGGTTTCGCAATTGATTTCTACCAACGCATATCGTTGACCGTGTCCGACGATTTTAACCACCCCTTCTGCTGCCGTTTTTCCCGAACGCCTGTCAGCTTTCAATTGTCCTGATTTACGCAACAATTCAATCGCACACTCAGCATCTCCTTCCGCTTCTTTGAGAAATTTCTTACATTCCATCATGCCGGCCCCCGTGCGTTCGCGCAGTTCTTTGACCATGGTAGCAGTTATTTGCATTGTTTCTTCCCTTTTTGATTAGTTATATTTCTATGAGTTCGCGCTTTTTTCATTCGGTAGATGCCGTTCTGTCCGTTACTGTCTCCGACTCGGATGTCAACTGGTCCGCAGCCTCTGCGTTATTACCACTGGTAATTCCATCTTGAATGATTGATGCTTTAAGCGATTTTTTCATCTCTATTTTCGGAGCGTTGGGATCTTCTTTAGCTTCTTCATCAATCTCAACATACTCGCCGTCTTCTTTGCCCTCTTTAATTCCTTCAAGGATCGCATCCGCCACCACCGAAGCGTACAACTGAATGGCGCTGATGGCGTCATCATTGCCGGGAATCGGATAGGCAACATAATCTAAGGAATTGTTGGTATCTACGATTGCAACCACTTTAATCCCCAACTTTGCCGCTTCTTTGACCGCAATGCTCTCATACCGCACATCAATCACGAAGAGCACGTCCGGAATCCGTCGAATATCTTTAATGCCGTAAATAACTTTGCGCAATTTATCTAGTTCACGGGTTTTCATCAGGCGTTCTTTCTTGCTCATATCGCCGAAGTTTGTTTTTTCATACTCTTCTTCCAGTCTTTTATAATGCCGAATGGATTGATTAATAGTTTTGAAATTAGTCAGCATTCCGCCGAGCCAACGTTGTTCAACATACGGCATGCCACATCGCTCGGCGTGCTCATGAATCGCTTCTTGAGCGGCACGCTTCGTCCCAACAAATGTAATAACCTTCCCTTCTTTAGCGGAATTCTTTAAAAAAGCCAACGCTTCTTTCAGAAGCGGTAAAGTTTGATCTAAATCAATGATGTGAATTTTATTGCGCTCCGCATAAATATACGGCGCCATCTTCGGATTCCAAAACCTTGCTTGATGTCCGAAATGTATGCCAGCTTCAAACATCTGGCGGATTGTAACTTCAGGCATAAAGCCTCCTCACCCTAACGGATTCATGCTCACTAACCCTACTATTAACCTAACAGAATAAGCAGTGACCATCGTTCATTGAATGGCGCTTGGATTTATTTGCGGTAGATTTATTAAGGAGTCTAACATAAAATCAACGAAAACCATAATTTTACAAAGCCGCTAGTACATTTTAGGTCCGATTTAAGTCTGAAATTATTAATACGATCTATATTCACTCGCTTTTCAAACTAATGACCACACAAGAAAAATACAAAGATTCGTATAATGGCCATTACTCCGGAATTACTATCAAAAGTTCCGAGGCACTTGAGAAAATGCGAGTTGCCGGGCGATTGACAGCACAGACGCTAATGATGATTAGCAAGCACGTTCGTATCGGGGTGACCACTGCCGAACTTGATCGGATTTGTCATCATTATATCACTGATGAGATTGATTGCATTCCAGCGCCACTAAACTATCGCGGCTTTCCGAAATCAATTTGCACGTCCATTAATCACCAAGTCTGCCATGGGATTCCCGGCGATCGTCAACTCAAAGCCGGTGATATCCTTAATATTGATGTAACGGTTATTAAAGACGGTTATCACGGTGACAGTAGTTGCATGTTTTATATCGGCAAACCATCGGTGCAAGCACGTCGTTTGGTAGAAACTACTTATGAAGCGATGCGTCTCGGTATTATGGCAATTCGTCCTGGTATACGTCTTGGCGATATCGGACATGCCATCCAAGTGCATGCCGAAAACCGTCGTTATAGTGTCGTGCGCGATTACTGCGGTCATGGTATTGGCATCGAATTTCACGAATCACCATCGGTATTGCATTACGGTAAGCCAAATACCGGGCTTGAACTGATGCCAGGTATGACCCTAACGGTCGAACCGATGATTAACGCCGGTACTTACGAAGTTAAACTATTGCCTGACAATTGGACAGTCGTCACTAACGATCACTTGCTATCGGCACAATGGGAACACACGGTTGCAGTAACTGAGGAAGGACATGAAATTTTGACATTGCGACCGAATGAAAGTGCAGACTGGTCGATCGGTGATGAAATTCCCATCGCAATGAGATAAAACATGCATAAATTAGAACCTGTTATCACTCAAGCATTTGAGCAATTGAATGATTTATCCCCGCGCTTGATTTCGCCTGAAATCAACCAAGCGGTTAACGATTGCATTGCGGGTTTAAATTGCGGTGAACTACGTGTTGCCGAGAAAATAAATAATAGTTGGCATGTAAATACATGGCTCAAAAAAGCTGTACTACTTTACTTTCGCCTAAATTCCAATAAAAAAATAGACGCGGCTTATACACATTTCTACGATAAAGTGCCGTTGAAGTATGCTCGATCCGATGAAGACGAGTTGCAAAGATCACAAGTACGGATTGTCCCTGCAGCATTGGCGCGCTACGGATCGTACCAAGCTGCGAATGTCATTATGATGCCGTCATACATCAACATCGGCGCATATGTTGACAATGGAACGATGATTGACACTTGGGCGACAGTCGGTTCTTGCGCACAAATAGGAAAAAATGTTCATCTGTCAGGCGGCGTTGGCATCGGCGGCGTGCTGGAACCCTTACAAGCGACACCCACTATCATCGAAGATAATTGCTTTATCGGTGCGCGTTCGGAAATCGTTGAAGGTGTGATCGTTGAAAAAGGCTCAGTAATTTCAATGGGTGTATATATCGGACAAAGCACGCGGATCTACGACCGTGAGACCGGTGAAATAATTTATGGTCGCGTACCGGCAAGATCGGTCGTTGTCCCGGGGAATCTACCTTCTCGAAACGGATCATATAGCCTATACTGCGCGGTTATCGTCAAACGAGTTGACCAAAAAACACTTGATAAAGTTGGCATCAATGAATTGCTCCGTACTAATTATTAATCAATCGCGAATGTTTGCATAGCATCGGATATATACTCGAAAATAAAAGACTATAAAGCATATAAGATCAATGTATGTAATGCTTGAACAAACCTTGGAAATTAATGCCTTTAGAATTGCTTAAAGAGTTGGTACGCCGCCCCTCGGTCACACCAAATGATGCCGGATGTCAGGCATTGATTGCCGAGTGTCTAGCGCCGTTGGGCTTTGTCGGAGAAACGTTAAATTGTAATGCAGTATCCAATCTATGGCTACGGCGCGGTGATAAACAGCCTTTATTTGTTTTCGCCGGTCACACCGATGTTGTTCCTGCAGGGGATGAAACAGCATGGAACACTCCTCCGTTTGAACCGTATGAGAAAGAAGGAATGCTCTACGGACGCGGTACCGCCGACATGAAAGGCGGCATCGCCGCAATGGTTGCTGCATGTGAACAATTTGTGCAAAAGACCCCCAACCATCACGGTTCTATTGCCTTGTTATTAACTAGCGATGAAGAAGGCGATGCAATGGATGGGACTCGTTATGCGATGCAAGTACTAAATGAACGTAATATAGTATTTGATACATGTATTATTGCCGAACCTTCGGCGCAGCAAGTTGTCGGCGATACTGTCCGCTGCGGACGGCGCGGTTCTTTAACCGGCAAACTCACCGTCAGCGGCAAACAAAGGCATATTGCGTACCCTGGCAAATTTGATAATCTAATCCATGCAGTATTGCCGCTATTGTCACAATTAAGCGAAGTAGTTTGGGATACTGGTGACGATCAATTCGCGCCGACCACTTTTCAATGGTACCGTATCGCTGCCGACGCATACGCATCAAATATCGTCCCGGGTAGACTGTGCGCCGAATTTAATTTACGATTTTCCCGCCGAATTACTGATAAACAAATCAAGCAATATGTTGAAGATATCTGCCAACAAAGCGGTCTAAAATACACGATAGAATGGCACTTATCAGCGCAGCCGTTCTACACTCGACCCGCTAAACTTATTGATGCTACTCAGCAAGTGATCAAAAAAATTACCGGCAAGTCGGCTCATTTGGCGACAGACGGCGGCACTTCGGATGGTCGCTTTATCGTACCTTACTGCAAAAAAGTTATAGAAATCGGATTAGTAAGCGCTACTATTCACCAAACCAATGAGCATATTCGTATTGCCGACTTGCTGCAATTAAGTGAAATTTATCAAGCCCTATTAAAGAAGCTATTAACTTAGCGTTAGCGGCCCCAGTAACAGAACGATATAACCAGATTCAATACATTTGATTGACGGCGCGGTTTTCACAAGATTATACATTGAACAACAGATGAACAATACTTAATTGAGGAATTTTTTTACACAAGGTGCCCGCGCTGTGTAAATTTCCACTAACTGAAAAAGGTGCCGAATTCAACCAATGCTTCATACTAGTTCTACGGGGGAAGAAGCCGGCATATTTTCCCGGCTCCTATCCGGCAAAAATAACTCATCAGATAGTGGAGATAGTGGGGTTATGCTTCACAACCTTCCTGCCCTTGCTTCTCCCAAGCATTGAGAAATTCGGTATAGTGAGGCTTGTTCTGCGTTCTTAGAAGGCTATGCAGCTGTTCACAGTTTCGTTGGTAAATTGATTTAGTAACCTGGTCTTGAGCTAGTTCAAACTTTAAAAAAATTAAATAGGTGTTCAATACATCCGTTTCGCAATAGTTACGGATTTCATGAACTTTCTTACCGCGCCACGCTTCTTCTACTCGTTCACCATCCATCTCCGACTTACCCGGAAAACCCAACAGCTTGGCAACTTGGTTGAGCGGTGTAAATGCTCGCGTTTGATACCTTGCCAATACATCCATCAAATCCAAATGTCGCGTGTGGTAACGCGACAGATAATTATTGTAGCGGAAACTGCTCTCATACTCGCCTCGGTCCCAATATTTAGATGATGAAACATTGTGCAATAAAGCGCGATATTGTAATGTCGGCAAATCGAACCCGCTTCCATTCCAGCTCACTAATTGCGGCGTATGCTTGTCTACTAAACCAAAAAAAAGCCGCACTAATTCCGTTTCCGATGTGTCCGGTTTACCCAGTGAACAGACCCCCAACTGATTACTATCTCGAAAGACAACGGCGATAGCAACAATTTGGTGCAGATGCGGCGGCAAAAACTCACTGCCGGTTTTTTGTACATGCAAGTGTACCATAGCACGGGCAACATCCTCGTCCGCAATACCAGATAAATCATAGATCCGTCTGCCCGATTCAACATCCGGAACTGTTTCAATGTCAAATACTAAAATTTTCATGCAGGAAAAAGCCCGGTCGAAATATATCGATCGCCACGGTCGCAAATAATTGCAACAATCAAGCCGCCATTTATTATCTTAGCAACTTCCAACGCCGAATGTACACAACCACCCGAAGAAATGCCACAAAAAATTCCTTCTTCCCTTGCTAATTTGCGCATTGTATCTTCCGCTTGTTGTTGAGACACTTCAACCAAAGAGTCTACGCGCTTAGGATCATAAATCTTCGGCAAATAAGCTTCCGGCCAACGACGAATTCCAGGGATTTTTGATCCTTCCGTCGGTTCAACACCGATAATTTCAATCGCCTTATTTTGTTCTTTCAAAAAACGCCCCGCCCCCATGATTGTGCCCGTTGTTCCCATTGATGCGACAAAATGTGTGATTTTTCCCTGAGTATCGCGCCAGATTTCAGGTCCCGTTCCCTTATAATGCGCTAATGGGTTATCAGGGTTGGCAAATTGATCCAACACCTTGCCTTCTCCTTCATCTTGCATTTGCAGCGCCAAGTCGCGCGCTCCTTCCATCCCGGCAGATGCCGACACTAAAATAATTTCGGCACCGTACGCTTTCATTGTCGCACGGCGTTCCTGACTCATGTTTTCCGGCATGATTAAAATCAAACGATAATCTTTTATTGCTGCTGCCATTGCCAATGCGATCCCGGTATTACCGCTAGTCGCTTCAATTAACGTATCGTCCGAGTTAATATCACCACGTTCTTCGGCACAATTGATCATGCTAATCGCCGGACGATCCTTTACAGAGCCTGCCGGATTGTTTCCTTCTAGTTTCACCAGTATTTGTACCGGCGAATTATCCGTTTGCATTCTTTGCAAACGAACTAACGGTGTGTTACCGATTATTGCTGCAATTGTAGGATAATCCTGTTTCATAGTTCTGCCCTCTCAGTCGCTTTCCCAAACAACGCCAGCGCATAAGCAATCGCATATTCGGTTTCATCCGCAATGCTAAGCAGCACCTGAGCCGTCGGAAACAATCTATCACATGCATTTTTTAAGCAAACCTTCGGCGCACCGTACGCATCGGAACGAATACAGATGTTTGGCGCGTATGCCGAATTTCTAAAACCCAAACCCAACGCTTTGGCAACTGCTTCTTTGGCAGCAAAGCGACGTGCCAAAAATCCGATCGGATCATGCATTCCAACATAATCTTCCAACTCTTCATCATGTAGTATCCGGCGAGGAAAACGTTTGGGATGACGCGCCAACACTGATTCAATTCTATGCAATGAAACAATGTCGGCGCCGACCCCAAAAACATTAGCCATTGCCATGTTCAGAGTCATCATTCACCTAATATAGCAGATTTCATAGCATAAACTGCCGTCGGCAACCCCATAAAAATTGCGTCGGCAATAAGCGCGTGGCCAATATTTAATTCATGTATTTGCGGAATCTGTGCCACTGCTTGCACATTACTTCGACAGAGTCCGTGTCCCGCATTAACCATTAAACCTAAACTTGCGGCATGCTCAGCGGCAATCGTCAAACGTTCGATCTCAGCTGCAATCTGTACCGCAGATTCAGCATTCGCGTAATTACCGGTATGCAGCTCGATCAACTCGGCGCCGGTTTCCGCTGCCGCATCAATCACCGCTTTATCCGGTTCAATGAATAATGAGATGCGAATTCCCTCACAACGCAGCATAGTACAAATCTTTTTGAAACGCGGCAAATGCGAGATGACGTCCAAACCACCTTCAGTAGTCAACTCCTCTCGTCGTTCAGGTACAATGCAGGAAAAATCCGGTTGCACTTGACAGGCAATTCGAACCATTTCATCGGTCGCTGCCATTTCCAAGTTCAGAGTATTGCGTACGCATTTCCTTGCTAAATAAACATCGCTATCTTGAATATGCCGGCGGTCTTCGCGCAAATGCAATGTAATACCGTCGGCACCGGCCGATTCGGTTGCGTGAATCGCTGCGGCAAAATCCGGATATGTCGTTCCGCGCACTTGGCGAATAGTTGCGACGTGATCAAGATTTACACCTAAGCGTACCGGATGGCTACGCATTATTCGCACCTTTGAAGGAATTGAAAAATTGATCGAGTGTTTACATCTTTTCCGCGCAGATGATAAGCGACCATCGTCCGCATCAAAGCGCGCGCTTCCTGAAGCGTCTGCGTATCGCACTCGGAAAAGCTGTGATCGGAATGCTTACTTAAAGCCAGTAAAGTACTACCACGACAAATTGGCAGTTCACGATGCGCATCAGCAATGTAATGCACCGGGCCGGTGCCTGGTTTATAACAATATAAGGCATTTGCCTGTAACGGCTGACCGGTCTGAGCATTGTGTTCCAACTGCAAGCCATAGCCAATTATCTCAAGCAGGAGAATTTCAAACCGGCGCAAAATATTGTCATGCGCTTCTTGCCCCGATATTTTCTTCGACAGCTGCACCAATGTGTCGGCATACAGATGAAATAAGCGAATGGATTTAACTCGCACCGGAACTAATTTAAGCAAAAGCTCATTCAAGTACAAACCTAACATCATAGTTTGCGGATGCGTCAATAATAATTTATCTTGGACATCCAACTGCCGCAAACTAAACATTGTATTCCCGCGAGCGCAAGTTAGTAGCGCCGGTGTGAACGGCTGGAAAGATTGCCCCAATGTCTTGGCTGATTGCCGCGCCAACACAGTAATACATCCATAATTAAGGGTGAGAAACTGTATCAAGTGAGATGCTTCCTGATAAGGTCTGCGATGCAGAATGTAAGCGGGTTCTTTGTCAAAAACTATCGGAAGCATTAGCTTACAGTATCCGTATAGCAGCTGAGAATCGTAGGGTCATTTTGCCACTTACCGACAACTTTCACCCATAATCGCAAGAAAATTTTCTGCCCGAGAAAACTCTCTATTCGCTGTCTTGCCTTTGTGCCGATACGCTTAACTCGCTCACCATTTTCACCGATCACAATTGAACGTTGACTCTCTTTTTCAACAAATATCACCGCGTGAATATGTGTGTGTTTCTTTTGTAGCGCAAACTGCTCAATCTCGATATGGATAGTATACGGCAATTCATGGTGCAGTGCGATCATCGCCTGTTCGCGAATTAATTCGGACACAACAAACTGTTCGGTTTTATCCGTGAGGAAATCATCGGGAAAATGATATGGAGACTGTGGTAATTGCCGCACAATCTCGCGTTTAAGTTTGGCAAACGATGCATCTCTCAATGCCGACATTGGAAAAATATCTATGAAGTCGTAACGCGCCGCTGCCTTTTTCAAAATTTCCAGTAGCACGCTTTTATTTTTTTCGCGATCACACTTATTCAAGATTAGAATGCATGGCTTGGCGTCGGCAGAAATGTGCTCTAACACTGTCTGGTCTTCGGTTGTCCAAGTATAGTAATTTACCATTAGAATTACTAAATCAACGCTACTCAAAGCATATTTGGCGTTTTCGTTGAGAATTCGATTAAACGCACGTTTAGTCGCTCGATGCAAGCCGGGTGTATCAATAAAAATAATTTGATAGTCGGCTTCAGTCAAAATACCTTTAATATTGTAGCGAGTAGTTTGCAGTTTATGCGTCACCGGCGACAAATGCGTGCCGACGATACGATTAAATAAAGTAGATTTACCGACATTAGGTCTGCCGACGATTGCGACATAACCACAACGGCATCTACCATTCATCATTGATTATTTGCAAAAAATTGTTTAAGCGCCGCAGATGCCGCTTCTTGCTCCGCTTTGCGTTTAGACGAAGATTCCCCAATAGTTTGAATATTACCCTCTGCCACCTTACATATCACTTTAATCATTGACTTCTCACTCTTCGCTCGTTGATAAACCGGCAAATTCAATCCTCGCGCTTGCAGTGCTTCTTGCAATTTACTTTTAGCATCTTTAATTTCTTCAACTGCCGGCAAATCAACAAGCCTTGAAGCAAAGACTTGCTGAACTAATCTTTTCACTGCCTTCTTTCCCTTAATCAAGTAGACCGCTCCGATTACTGCTTCAAAAGCATCGGCAAGTATAGAAGATCTTTCATAACCGCTGCTCTTTATCTCACCTTTGCCAACGTGTATTAATTCAGCAAGGCCTGTCTCTTTAGCAATCGCCGCGAGTGTTATTTTCTGCACCAAGTGCGCTCGCATTCGGCTCAATCCTCCCTCCGATAAATCTGATAATTCATGATATAACACTTCGGCAATCAACATGCTTAATACCGCATCTCCAAGAAACTCTAGGCGCTCATTATGCGGCATCCCGGCGCTGCGATGTGTTAGCGCTTGCCGAATTATCGGATGTGCAATTAATTGACTACCCAACAAGTTTTTCAGACGCAGCTTACTCAATATAGTTTCCTATGCGCTCAGTATTTATCACACCGTTTCCCCAATTCCAGTGAAACCAGATGAAAAAGGCGCGACCGAGTAAATTTGTTTCCGGAACAAATCCCCATCGCCTGCTATCGTTACTGTTATCCCGGTTGTCACCCATTACAAAATAATGCCCTTCCGGCACCACCCACATTCCATCATTAGCATACGCCTCACGATAAATTAGCAGTCGGTGCTTGCGACCGAACAACTGCTCTTCAGTCACTTGCCGGCGGCGGACTCCGTCATCCTGATCATCAATCACTTTATATGCCGTCTTGATTTGGTTTACATAAACTATCTTATCGCGATACTGTACGGTGTCACCGGGTAAGCCGATGACGCGTTTAATAAAATCCTGTCGGGGATTTTGAGGATACTTAAACACTACAACATCACCCCGCTTCGGTGAATCAATATCAAAAAACTTAGACCGTATGATCGGCAAGCGTAAGCCGTACGAAAATTTATTCACCAAAATAAAATCACCCACTTCCAAGGTGGGCAGCATGGAACCCGAAGGAATGCGGAATGGTTCGATAATGAAAGAGCGAATGACTAAAACGATCAACAAAACGATAAAGAAAGATCCTATCGTTTCAGTAATCGAGAAGAATCTATTTTGTGTATATTTTTTTCTTTTTAACCAGCAACTCAATATCAGAGTTATACCGCTAACTAGGGTTGCCGCAGTCAGAAAGAATTCAAGGTTATATGTCATACCAGCCTGCTTTTCGTGGCCATAGCGGTTTGTAAGATAATATATAAGTCTGCCCGGGGGGAAATGTGTGCTATTGTAATGCGCTCTCAGAAAATACACTAATCGTTCCTAAAAATTTTATCGATTCTTTTTATCCGTCATACCTGTAAAATTGCCGATAAAACGCAAAAGCATGCTCAATAAACATGTTCAAGTATTTAATCAGTGATTCTCATCGGATCAAAAAAGAATCCCTTCAAGAAATTCATAAAATAGAAGATGTTAGAGAAATTTTGTAATAAATTCTCTAGTTCAACCGTAATAAAAATAAACATGCCCGTAACAAATATATTTTCTCATAAAGACCAAATTATTTCTTCAACGCTTTCTAAGCTCGTGCTACGCACAGATAAATAGGCGGATGGGACATGATATAAAACCAAAGGACTAAACCTCATGTTTTCCTTAAAATTCAAGCATTCAAAGAGAGCGCATATAGTACCGTTTTACGTGACATATCTTACCTGCGTAGGCAATCGTTCATTAAAACCTTTTTTATCCGATACCCGAAGTGCCCAATTTGCATTACATTTGACCCGGGGAATATTGCAATATGTTTCCGAATTTTATAAATTCATTCATATGATCGGGGCGAGAGGATTCGAACCTCCGACCCCCGCAACCCCATTGCGGTGCGCTACCAAACTGCGCCACGCCCCGACGTATAGCGTATTGTACTTTATGATTTAAGAATTGCTTGAACCGCTTCTAACTCTCGGCGTAGCTCGCGAAGTAACTGCTTGCTATACAAGCGTTCTATTTTAGCGCTACCTTGCGACAACTGTTTGCGAGCGCCGTCAATTGTATAACGCTGACGGCGTAATAAGTCGCTAATCTGGCGCACTAAATAAACATCCTGCCGTTGATAATAGCGGCGATTGCCGCGGCGAAGAGGTTTTAATTCGTTAAATTCTTGTTCCCAGTAGCGCAAAACATGCTGTTCAACACGGCATAGTTTGCTAATCTCCCCGATGGTGAAGTAACGCTTATCGGGAACGGGGATAAAGTCAGATTTTGAGGAGGGTTGATTTGTAGACATAATCTTTCACTCTCCTTTTTAATTTTTGCCCGGCATGAAATACCACCACACGACGCGCGGTAATCGGCGTTTCTACTCCGGTTTTTGGATTGCGTCCGACCCGTTCGGTCTTGTCGTATACTTTAAAGTTGCCAAAACCAGGAAATTTCAAGCTGCATCCGTCTTGCAAAACTTGACTAATTTCGTTAAAAAATACTTCAACAAACTCCTTTGATTCTTGCTTGCTTAATCCGATATCTCTGAACAAGCTTTCGATCAAGTACGCTTTAGTAATGGTCATAAATTAACTCCTTAACTGTGCGTCAAATTTTTGTTTTAGCCGTTCAAGCACGCGATTCGTGTAATTTTTACTTTCTTTATCGCTTAGAGTGCTGAAAAATTTTTGAAAAATCAAACCTAAACTAATACTTTTTAAATTAGCTTCCATATTACCGCCGGTATAGACATCAAATACAATCAATTCTCTCAAGGCGTTCAATTTCAATGCCTCTATGGCGTCAAGCACCTCGGAAATCGTGATCTCACGCGCGAGAATCACTGAAAGATCGCGCCGTACTAAAGGGTAGCGTGAAAAAGGCTGATAGACAACCGGAATATCCACAGGAATTTTTTCAACTTGTAATTCAAATAGCGAGACATGCCTCGGCACATCAAATACTGCCTCAAGTTTAGGATTAAGCGCACCTAAACAAGCTATCTTCATATCGTCCAATAAAACCCATGCGGATAATTTAGGGTGTAAAAGCGGATGATCCTCACATGCTGCATAGCGAATAGTCCTGCCTTGTGAAATCAAACCGGCAAGCAAGTTTTCGACATCGTTTTTAACATCATAGAAATCATGCGGCGACGGTGCCTGCGCCCATTGTTCAGGGACCGCCGCACCGTAAACCAGCCCGGCAATTACAGAAGTTTGTTGAGGTGCTTCGTTGTTTTTTTGCCAAAACCGGCAGCCGAATTCAAAAATTTTCAGCCGGCTCTTCTGCCGATTAAGGTTATATGTCAGTGTTTGTAATAAATTCGGTAATAACGACGGGCGCAGCGCTGATAATTCAGGGGAGATCGGATTATTTAAGCGTAAATCCGATGGTAGTCCTGCGGCGGAAAGTAATTCCGGGTTAGTGAAACTATAGGTGACAACTTCGTGATAACCATACGCAACCAAACGATCGCACCATTTTTTTAATCGCGCCGAAGCATTATCTTTCGCCACATTAAACTCAATCGGAACCGGCATTGAACGATGACTAGGGATATTGTCATAACCGTAAAATCTGCCAATCTCTTCAATCAAATCCTCTTCGATTTCCAAGTCGAAACGGTACGATGGCGGTGTACATATCCAACCCCTTCGGTTAGGTTTTAAACAGATATTCAAATTATTGAGTATAGTCGTCACCTGACGGCGATCAATTGTCACACCCAAACATGCTTCAATAGCAGCATAATCCAGATTGATTGGGGCACGTTGTGGAAGTTTAGACTCTGTAGCTACCTCGGATATTTCACCATACTCCCCGCCACAAATCTGTGAAAGTAAAGTACAAGCCCGGTATAACGCTTGGCGTTGTAACATAAAATCAACACCGCGTTCGAAGCGATGCGATGCTTGCGTATGTAAGCCATAAGATTGCGCGCGCCCGCTAATTGCCGAGTCCGAAAAATAGGCACATTCTATAAATACCTCTGTCGTATCATCGCCGATCGCACTACGCTTATCACCCATAATTCCTGCGATTGCGACCGCGCCAATGTTATCGGCAATAACCAATGTATCTTTATTCAGATTTACATCTTTGCCGTCAAGTAAATGAATCGCCTCTTGTTCATGCGCAAAACGTACACTTATCCCACCGTCCAGTTTGCGCAGGTCGAACGCATGTAATGGTTGTCCCAATTCAAGCATTACATAATTCATTACATCTACAATCGGTGACACTAACGCAATGCTGCAACGTTCCAAACGGCTATTCAGCCATAACGGGGGGCGTGCGGATGTATCCAACCCGGTTACCACGCATCCGAGATAACGCGGACAAGCTTGCACCGCCAATACCTTGACCGGCAACTTTTTGTCATGAGTAATTTCCATCGCATCCGATTGCAAAATCTTCAGCGGGATATTTTTTAATGCCGCTACTTCCCGCGCAACCCCGACCATGCTCAAGCAATCGGCACGGTTAGGAGTCAGGTCAAGTTCAATGATAGTATCGTTTAATTGCAAGTAACTGACGATATCGGTGCCGATAGCGATATCATCGCCCAATACCAGCAAACTTTCAGTATCGTTTTTTATGCCTAATTCTCTAGCGGAACACAATACTCCATCCGATTGCACGCCATTTATCTTGGTGGAACGGATAGTTGATTCACCGATGCTGCCGCCGACCAATGCGACCGGCACATATGAATTTACCGTAACATGGTTTGCTTCACAAACAGCTTGCAGTAACTGCCTTTGACCTACATCAACCTGGCACACTTGTAAGTGATCGGCATCCGGGTGGGGCGCAATGTGGCGAACACAAGCTGCAACAATCTTTGACAATGCTCGCGCCGAACGATGCACTGCTTTTACCTCCAAACCGATTTGAGTTAATTGTGTGGCAAGTTCCTTGCTGTCAAGCGGTGTCTCTATCATCTCTTCCAGCCATTGGCAGCTAATCTTCATCACATCATCCGCCAAACTGCTCCAAGAAATGAATATCGTTGTTGAAAAACAAACGCAGATCGTCCACGCCATAACGTAACATCGCAAGACGCTCAATCCCCATACCGAATGCATAACCGCGCCATTTCCCTATAGGATAGTCAATCAGCTTAAACACATTAGGGTGTAGCATTCCACAACCCATCACTTCCAACCATTCACCATTTTTATTGCAGACATCGACTTCGGCAGAAGGCTCGGTAAACGGAAAGTAAGACGGACGAAACCGAATTTTTAAATGATCATCATCAAAGAAATAATCCAGAAAGCTTTGTACTATTCCCTTTAGGTCTGCAAACGATGTTTGCCGGTCAACAACCAAAGCTTCAACCTGATGAAACATTGGGCTGTGAGTCGCATCGGAGTCGCATCGAAACACCCGCCCGGGCGCGATCATACGTAAGGGCGGCTGACGCGTTTCCAACGTGTGAATCTGTACCGGCGAAGTATGTGTACGCAGTAGCAATTGATTATTAAGGTAAAACGTATCATGCATGGCGCGCGCCGGATGCCGCTCAGGAATATTCAGTGCGGAGAAGTTATAAAAATCATTCTCGATTTCCGGCCCCTCAATAATATCAAATCCGAATTTAGTGAAAAAGTCTTCAATGCGCCGCCTACATAAGCTGATTGGGTTAAGCGCACCGACACATTGACCGCGTCCGGGCAAACCGATATCCGGCGACGCTTGAGCAAGACGTTGCGCCACTTTATCCGCGCACAATTGTTGCTGACGTTGTTGTAATGCCGATTGAATCCGTTCCTTCACCGCATTTAACGTATTCCCGACAATGGGACGTTCGGCGACAGGCAACTCGCCAAGCTGCTTTAGCAAAGCGGTAAGCAAACCTTTCTTGCCGAGATAATGTACCCGCAATGCATCCCAGTCCGATAGAGTTTGCGCCTCGCGAATTTTGTCCAACGCTTCGGGAAGTATGGTTTCAATAGTATCCAATTGCCCATTATAAGAAGGACTATTGGCCATTTTTCTCTATATTTTCAATATGTTGCAGATCGATCCTAAGCATTGAGTTTAGCACTAAATTTAGGGATATTAGCCAAACTTCCGCATCGTGCCAATATTTTTCGACGACTAAGGTTCGACAAGCTCCTCAACCACGGAAACGGCATGCACATGAGCCGGTTCAGGTTTATAACTCCTGGCCCATCCATTATTTATCTTATGCTAAAAGCAATAAGCAATAATTTAGTTATTATCATGTCAACAAAGCAAAATGAGACTCGTCAAAAGACGCTAAATAAATTAATTAGCGGCCAACGCAGCTTTAGCTTTTTCGACAATATGAGAAAATGCTTCAATATCATGCACTGCAAGGTCCGATAGGATTTTCCTATCAATGTCGATACCTGCCTTATGCAAACCGCTCATTAACCGGCTATATGATAAGTCAAATTGGCGGGCGGCAGCATTAATGCGGACAATCCATAGCGCACGGAATTGCCGCTTGCATTGACGGCGGTCACGATACGCATATTGACCCGCTTTGATAACCGCTTGCTTGGCTGCTTTGAACAAACGGCTGCGCGCGCCGTAATAGCCTTTTGCTTTGCGCAGGATTTTCTTATGTCGTTTGTGAGCGGTAGTGCCTCTGGATACTCTTGCCATTGTTCAACTCGATTGCTTTCAACTATGCGTAAGGAAGCATTCTATTCACCGCTTGCTTATCATTTTTATCGATCATTTCAGGTGAACGCAACATCCGCTTACGTTTGGAACTCTTCTTAGTCAAAATATGCCGAGCATGCGATTGCTTCTTGCGAAACTGACCGGTCGCTGTTTTCTTAAACCGCTTTGCGGCACCTCTATTAGTTTTGATTTTGGGCATTTTTCTGAACCAGTTTTTTTTTCGGCGCAAGCACCATCATCATCTGCCTTCCTTCTGATTTCGGTCCCTGTTCAAGATCGCTGAAATCCTTTAAATCTTCCTTGATTCGATCTAGTAACTCTAATCCCCGGTGTTGATGTAAAATTTCACGCCCGCGAAACCGAATTGTTACTTTTGTTTTGTCCCCATCGGTTAAAAATCGAATCAAGTTACGCAGTTTAGTTTGATAATCTGCTTTTTCGGTACCCGGTCTGAATTTAATTTCTTTAACCTGAATACGCCTTTGATTCTTTTTCGCTTGATGCGCTTTCTTTACTTGAGCAAATCTGAATTTGCCATAATCCATAATCCGACATACCGGTGGATCGCTATCGGGAGCCAGTTCAACAAGATCCAGCTCTTTATCTTCTGCAGATTGTTGTGCGTCACCTAAACTCATAATCCCTTGGTTCTCTCCTACTTCGTTAATTAACCGAACTCGCGCACCGGTAATTTCTTCGTTTAGGCGAACTTTTCTTATTACGCTGATAAGCACTACCTCCCTATGTCGGTTAAATTAGCATCTCTTCGGTTTAAGATCGGCGGTTAGCTCTGCATCCAACCGCTGAATAAACTCTCCTAATCGCATCGCTCCAATATCCTCCCCATTTTGTAGCCGCACAGCAACTGTAGATGAGCTCACTTCTTTACGCCCGATTACAAGCAAATAAGGAATATATTGTAGTGTATGCTCGCGGATTTTATAACCTATCTTTTCATTTCTCAAGTCTAAAATAACGCGCAGGTCTGTCCTTTGCCGTAATTGAGCGGCAATTTCAGATACATAACCCGCTTGTTCATCAGTAATATTAAGTACCGCAACCTGCACCGGAGTAAGCCATAGCGGAAGTTTCCCCGCATAATGCTCAATCAAAATACCGATGAATCGTTCAAGCGAACCTAATATTGCACGGTGGATCATCACCGGTACTTGCCGCGCCCCGTCCTCGGCAACATATTCGGCGCCCAAACGTCTTGGCATCGAGAAATCCAGTTGAATCGTGCCACATTGCCACTCGCGGTCAATACAATCCTTTAGCGTAAAATCAATTTTCGGCCCATAAAACGCACCTTCACCGGATTTAACCTGATACTTCAACCCATGTCCCTGCAAAGACTGTTCCAGCGCTTGCTCCGATTTATCCCATAACGCATCGTCTCCGACCCGTTGTTCCGGGCGTGTTGATAATGCAACCAAAATTTTATCGAAACCAAAATGCCGGTACACGTCAAACGTGGTGTCGATTAAGCGGATAATTTCTTCTTGTAGCGTATCCTCCTCGCAAAAAATATGCGCATCGTCTTGAGTGAAGCGACGAGCGCGCATCAAGCCATGCAAAGTACCCGAGGGTTCATTGCGGTGAACAACACCAAACTCGGCGATACGATACGGTAAATCGCGATAACTACGTAAACTTTGATTGAAAATCTGAATATGTCCGGGACAATTCATCGGCTTGATAGCATAGTCACGTTTTTCAGATTCCGTCGCAAAAATCATATCGCCAAACTTGTCCCAATGTCCCGAACGTTCCCATAATTGTCGATCAACCATCTGCGGTGTGTGTACTTCCTTATAACCGGCAGCGGTAACCACTCTACGAATATATTCTTCAACAATACGATATAAGATCCAACCGCGCTCGTGCCAAAACACCATTCCCGGCGCCTCTTGTTGAAAATGAAATAAATCCATCCGCTTGCCGAGGCGACGGTGGTCACGCTTTTCAGCGTTAGCGAGATTATCAAGATATACCTTAAGCTGTTTCTCATCATGCCATGCCGTACCGTAAATCCGCTGCAGCATTTCATTATTATGATCACCACGCCAATACGCGCCTGCTAGCTTGGTTAACTTAAACGCACGCAAGTGCTGCGTATTAGGCACATGCGGACCACGACACATATCAACATATTCTTCATGATGGTACAAAGCAATATCTTTGCCCGTAGCAATCCCTTCAATGATTTGAATTTTATAATCCTCGTTCCGTTCTTTGAAGATTTTTAACGCTTGCTTTTTACTTACCGGCTTGCGAATGACATCATAATTTTTGCCAATTAAATCGCGCATCCGTTTTTCTATCGCTTCAACATCTTCTTGCGTAAACGGACGATCATAAGCAATGTCATAATAAAATCCGTTTTCAATCACCGGTCCGATTGCCATTTTTGCTTCGGGGTACAGTTGTTTTACCGCATGCCCCATTAAGTGGGCGCATGAATGGCGGATGATTTCGATGCCTCGTAAATCTTTGTCGGTAATGATGCGCAGGTCAGCATCATTTTCGATGGTGATACAGAGATCGTGCAAGACACCGTTTACTTCACCGGCAATCGCAGCCTTTGCAAGTCCAAGACCAATGGACTCTGCAACCTGCAAGATTGTTACCGGGCGATTAAAATTTTTTACGGATTTGTCGGGAAGTGTAATCTGTATCATATAAATCTATGGCAGTAGCGACTCATGCTAAAAGTCACATATTCCACAATCATAATTTCAACGTATCATTTTATTGAAAAGCTATCACTCTTTTTATTTAAACGAACTTTGGTAGGCGCGATTGGACTTGAACCAACGACCCCCACCATGTCACAGTGGTGCTCTGCCGACTGAGCTACGCGCCTATATTATTATTTTAGTCTGCGATGACGAATGCAATGTGAATCAATTGAATAGTTTACCATAGCCGTAATAAAACTTGTGTACGATGCCGATACATTCCGGATTTTTTTAGGGTTGTTGGGGACCAACATTCGGCACGGCGACTGTTGACTTAAACCGGCATGCGTTCGGCGCATATTGTGCCACCCCCAAATCACGCCGTGAGTCCCGTATGTATCCAGCACTATACATTGATTCGAACTTGACGAACCGCGACTACAACTTATTGAGATTCAGCTCTCAATCAACAAACAAACTACTGATTGATTCCTCAAGGTAAATGCGGTGAATTGTCTCAGCAAGCAAATCGGCGATACTGATCTGTCGAATTTTTCTACACTGACGCACTTCTTCCCTTAGTGGAATCGTGTCGGTAATGACCAATTCATCCAGCTCCGAAGCGGCGATGTTCTTTACCGCATCACCCGATAGTACCGGATGGGTTGCATAAGCAAGAACCGACTTGGCGCCATTTTCTTTCAGTACCCTCGCCGCTTGACCTAAAGTTCCGGCAGTATCTACCAGATCGTCCACAATCACGCAAGTTTTCCCTTTGATGTCGCCGATAATATTCATTACTTGGCTTTCGTTAACTTGTGGGCGGCGTTTATCGATAATCGCAAGATCGGCATCGTCCAAACGCTTTGCCAGCGCCCGTGCACGCACGACACCGCCAACATCCGGCGATACAATAATTAAGTCCGGATAATTCTTTTGCCAAATGTCACTTAACAACACAGGTGAAGCGTAGATGTTGTCAATCTGCATACGAAAAAAACCTTGTATTTGATCGGCATGCAAATCCATGGTTAATACACGGTTAGTCGCAACTGCTCCAATCATATCGGCAACAACTTTTGCTGAAATCGGCACGCGCATTGAGCGAACTTTGCGGTCTTGCCGACAATAACCGAAATACGGGATCACCGCAGTAATTCTACCGGCAGATGCGCGATAAAAAGCATCCACCATGATTAGTAATTCCATCAAGCTATCGTTAGTCGGGCTACATAGCGGCTGAACAATAAAAATATCTCGACCTCTGATGTTTTCTTGAATTTCAACTTGCACCTCGCCATCGCTAAAACGGCTCACGATCGCTTTGCCGAGTCTGAGCTTTAAATTTTTGGCTAGTCTTTCGGCAAGCGGACGATTAGCATTGCCGGAAAAAAGCATCATACGCGCTGCTGAATGATTCATTAAAATGCACCACTTAATGTATGACTAAATCCATTGGCTGCTGGGGCGGCAGGATTCGAACCTGCGAATGCCGGGATCAAAACCCGGTGCCTTACCACTTGGCCACGCCCCATCATGATTTATTAATATTATTACTTAGATAACGCTGCGAGTCTATCTAATAACGGCGAATAATCTACACCCCGCGCCGTAAATCCAAAAAACTCCGACGGCTTGTCGGCAATAACTTGAGATGCGGTCGTATAAGTATCAAACCCGACAAAAACACTGCTACCACTCCCACTCAGACGCGCAGACCCATAATGGTTTAACCAAGCTAATGCGTCCGATACCATCGGATACCGACGTTCTACAACTGCCTGAAAAGCATTAATATGCTTGCTCGACGCATAATCTTGCATGCGAATCGGCGGACAATTTCGCACCAAATCCGGCGATTGAAAAATCTCGTCAGTAATGATCAACACCGCCGGCACTAATATAACGTACCACCGCGACGGTAGTGACATTGCCGTTAATTGATCGCCACGCCCTTCCGCCCAAGCACTTGTGCCGCGTACAAAGACCGGCACATCCGCACCCAAAGCCGCACCTAACTCCGCTAAAGCTCCTTGATCTAAACGGCAATCCCAAAGCAAATTAAGCGCGTGCAATGTCGTTGCCGCATCGGAACTACCTCCACCTAAACCACTGCCGACCGGAATTCGCTTGTGTAAAAAAATATCAACACCGGTAAATAGCTTATCGGGATTCCGCCTGCGAAAGGCATCGCGTAGCATATTTGCCGCACGAATGATCAAATTATCCGCTACTGGAATATCCATCATCGGAAGTTCCGATGCACGCTGCAGGTGCACACGAATCTCCGAATCAGAACGTTGCACGAACGTTAACGTATCGCCATAATCCAATAGCTGAAACAACGTCTGAATCTCATGATAACCGTCGCCTCGCGATGCGATGATGTGTAAAAACAAATTCAGCTTCGCCGGAGCCGGAAAATTAAAAAACCGTTGTTTCTTCTCGATTTTGCGTTTCATTCTATCGCTATATCAACTGATGTTGTGTGGCGAATACGATAATTTGAATATTTCCTTTCCTTAAAATTAACTTGCCGGGCAGACTCAGAGAGTTGCTTGCATCCCGGTAATCTTGGTAGCCAATATGCCAACCAAATTGAATCAGTGAAGCTAGACGCCCTTGGTCATCTAATTCAAACTGTGGTTTTACTCCGCCGGCATCCGGAATCCCGATTAACCATTGACACAGACTATCAATCGGCATTCGCACTCCCAGTAATTTCAGCGCCAATGCTTCGCCGTTCGGTTCGGAGTAAGATTGCCCTCTGCGGTCCTTTGCTCGAGCTTGCTGCGGGGTAACTTCAAACTCCATCAATTTATCACCGCGCACAGTATATAAATCTAATACGGAACTTTGATGTGTGCATTCCCAACGTATATTAAAATTCCACCGCCGTTCGCGATAACGTAAATTGACCACCCCTTGCATATTCCATCGTCCGATCGCTGCCACTTGGTTATGATGTTGAATCCATGCCGGAGATAACGACGCAATCTTGTCATTACTCATCGTCATTGAGCAGGCAGACAAGCAAAGGTAAATCACCGCATACAAACTCGGGGATAGGCCCCGCAAACAGTGCGGGAAAATGCTACAGATTTTTAAGGTACTTATCGTCGGGATAAATTTGCAACGCTTCATTTAATTGATTTTCCGCTTCTAAGAACTGATTTCGTGCGCGTAAAATTTCAACCAAATGACCGTATATTTCCGGGTCCGGATACTTTTCAATTGCTCGCCGAATCAACCTCTCGGCAGATTCAAAATTTTTCAAGCGGAACTCTATCCACCCTAAACTATCAATGATTCGCGGATCTTCCGAGTTGATTTTGTAGGCGCGAACCAGATATTCTTTTGCCTCATCCAAACGAATATTCATATCCGCAAGGTGGTAGCCCAACAAATTTAACGCGTCCACATGATTGACATCCTTAGACAAAATGTGATGCACATCCTTTTCAATTGTTTCAAGATCGTTCATTTTTATTCCGTTAAACGCACGCAGAAGATAAAATGTTAGATGCTCAGGAAATTCCGTAATTGCCAAAGAATAAATTTCCCGTGCTTGCGTATAATACCCGGCGGCACTAAGAATCCTAGCTTGCGCGATATAAAAGTTAATTTTCCGCTCACTATCTTCCACCTGCGCCATTGCTTCAGACAAGTGACTCACTGCTTGATCAATCATCATTTGATCTTGATAAATACGCGCAATTAATAGATTAGCCTGTTCAAATACAGCACCGCTTGCCGGAGGAATATTTTGTAGAAGATGCATTGCCGAAATAAAATTTTTCCATTGAAACAAAGCGTACGCCTGAAAATATCTGGCGCGCAAGTTCATGCCCGGAAAGTTTTCCAACTCCTTAAAATGTTCTAAGGCTTCTTCATTTTTTCCAAGCTCCAATGCGATAGTGCCAAGTAATTGCACAACATTGGAAGATGCTTCCGGCATAGTTCGGTACAAATTCATCAGCTGCCGGTAAGCTTCTTCATTTTTACCCGTCCCATGCAGTGCTTGTGCATAACTCATACGTAATGAAATATTTTCCGGGAGCTTCCCCACGCCGGCATGCAATACTGCAACACTTTTATCCGGCCGGCCGGACTTTTGCAACGCATCAGCTTTAACTTTGTACCCGATGTCAACATAAGGCGCCAATGCAAGCCCTCGGTCTGCGAAAATAATCGCTTGATCGTAATCCTTAAAGTAATCGGCGGAAACTGCATAAGCATACTGCGCCATCGCATTATCTGAGAAATGCTTAGCAGCTTTTTGTAAGCCTGCTAACTTTTTCTCATCAATGTTTAAAAAACCTACCTTTGATATCTTTACAAAAACATCCGTAGTCAATTGACGATCGTCAAACGAATCTAACATCGCGATCGCTTTGTCGGCTTGCGCCGTACTCAAATATAAATATGGCAAGAGTTTCTTCAGTGTTTCATCTTGCGGTTTGAGTTTTAACAAAATTTCACTGCCGCGAATCGCATCGATATAATTTCCATAGCTGAAGAAAAATTCAATAGCCGAAGCAATAAAAGCAGCATCTGAAGATTTTTCTAAAGCTTTAATATAATACTTAGATGATTCTTCCGGATCATTCTCTCGCAAGGCGAACTCGGCGGCCAAAGTATTAAAAATAACGTCCGAATATTCTTGTGTTTGCCACTGTGCAGTCGTCGTGCATGCCGCAAGAACTATGCTCAAAACAATACTAAGGTTAATTCCAAAGATGAGACCGATTGAAGATAAAATAGGAGGTATAGTAAAAATTTTCACAGCCAATTGTCGGTACGCGTCATGATTAAAGAGCTCATTAAAATTAGAGCAAAAAACCAATTGAATAAATTATTAACGACAGTCAAACGCATATCAAAATTATGGTGGCTAATGATTATAGCACCACAACCACATAAAAAAGCTTGTCCTAAAAGGGCTTGTCCGTACAATACTGCCCCATTTCGTATTTTTGCCGCCAAAGTGCAACCATCAACGCGTACGGACTCTCGTTTTTATGGGAATAGCGACAGAAAGGGAAAAGTAACACTCCTTCAACAGCCACAGACTCTTGTAGACCTCGATATTTGTTTTAAGAGCAAAATCGCCGCAAACATGTCGCTACTAAATCAGAAAACTTAAAATGGCACTGATCGCAGTCGGTTTCAACCACAAAAATACTCCCCTCGAAGTATTAGGAAAAGTGATCATTCCCACGCATAAAATTGACGCGACTTTAAATGCACTGCTGCATCTGTCGGCGGTAAATGCCGCAGTAATTTTAACTACTTGCAACCGCTGTGAAATTTATGCTGATATTCAAACGAAAGAACATATTTCGTCACTCATTGAATGGTTCGTTCATTTCTCCGGAATCTCTTCGGAAACTTTTAAAAAACATGCTGTTGTATTCGTTGACGAAGATACCGTGCAACATTTGATGCGTGTTGCTTCCGGCATCGAATCAATGATCGTGGGCGAATCTCAAATTCTCGGACAAGTCAAAGGAGCTTATCAAACAGCGCAAATAGCAGGCACAGTCAACAAACATTTAACACGTTTATTCGAAAACGCTTTATCCGTCGCGAAACAAGTACGCAGCACTACTGAAATTGCCAATCATCCGATTTCGTTTGCATCAGTGGCAGTCAAAATGTCAAAGAAAATATTTGAGAGCCTGGAAAATAAGTACGCGCTATTAGTTGGCACCGGAGAAATAATTCGGTTGACTGCCAAACACTTTAAGGACAACCACCTAAAGCATATCACTATCAGCGGCCGCTCGCCCGAACGAATGCGTGAGCTGGGAATTAAATTTCAAGGCGCAACTTTGCCGCTTAGTCAAATCAATAAACATTTGAGTAGCTTTGATATTATCGTCAGCGCAACCGCCAGTGAATCGCTGATCATCCGCAGAACGGCGATTGAACAAGCGCTCAAGGAACGCAAACACAGGCCCATGTATTTGATTGATTTAGCCCTGCCGCACGATATTGAAAGTAATATCGGCGACTTGGAAGATGCATACTTGTATACTTTAGAGACATTGGCGCATATAGCTGACCGCAATCGTGATTTACGTTTTGACGCTGTTGCACAAGCCGAAGTGATTATCCGATCAAAGACGGACAAATATTTTGAATGGATCGATTCAAATCGCGCGATTGATATGATTAACCGACTCAGAAACGAGGCTGATCTTACAAAGAAAGAAAGCTTGGAACAAGCTCTAAAACAATTACGTAACGGCAAAGATGCGGAAGAAGTATTGAGATTTCTTGCCACAACGTTAACGAATCGTTTGACCCATAAACCAACGCAGTTACTCAAAGATGCTGCGGCGAAAGATTATTCTATCCTGCAAATAATCGAGCGGTTTCTGGAACAATGAAACCCTCTTTAACCAAAAAATTGGAAGCAACGTGCACACGTTTCGATGAAATTAATCAATTGCTTGCGCTACCGAAAACTACCAAAGATCAAGCGAAAATGCGCGGATTAGGACGTGAACGCGCGCAGCTGCAAAAGATTGTTGAATCCTTTGGGCGATATTGCAGTAATCAAGAGGATTTAAAGAACATTAAAAAAATGCAAAACGACCCTGACGTTGAAATTAAAAGTCTGGCGCAGGAAGAAATAATTCAGTTGAAAAAGATCGCAAATGAAATTGAAGAGGATATCAAACGATTGCTGATTCCGGTTGACCCGCATGATGATAGTAACATTTTTCTTGAAATCCGGGCAGGAACAGGCGGTGATGAAGCGGCAATTTTTGCCGGCGAGCTATTTCGCATGTACCTACGTTATGCACAGAATAAAAACTGGAAAGTTGAAATGATTAGCGCCCATGAAGGCGAACATGGTGGGTACAAAGAAATTATCTCGCGTATTGTAGGCAAAGGTGCTTATTCGCGTCTGAAGTTTGAATCGGGCACGCATCGCGTGCAAAGAGTTCCTGAAACCGAATCACAGGGGCGAATTCATACTTCGGCAGCAACAGTCGCTATATTACCTGAAGCCGATGAAATTGATGAAATTAAAATGGACCCGGCCGAACTTCGTATCGATACATTTCGCGCATCCGGCGCCGGCGGTCAACATGTCAACAAAACCGATTCGGCAATCCGCATTACGCATTTGCCTACCGGTATTGCAGTCGAATGTCAGGAGGGTCGTTCACAACATCGCAATAAGGTACGCGCCCTTGCCTTGTTACAAGCACGTTTAATGGATATGGAACAGCAACGACAAAATAAAGAGCAGGCGGCAGCTCGTAAAAGCTTGGTTGGGTCGGGAGATCGTTCGGAACGTATTCGTACGTATAATTTTCCACAAGGACGTGTAACTGATCATCGTATCGAACTCACTCTGTATAGTTTACCGAAACTAATGGAAGGAGATATGGACATCATTATCGGCTCCTTGACCAGTGAGCAACAAGCCGAACAATTAGCCGGATTGGAGAAAGATTAATGCCGACAAGAACCGTTCAACAACTGCGTAGAACGGCACAATCGAAACAACTGAACGTTCATGCGATAAACCAGTTTCTGTGTCATCTGTTGAGCTGCTCCCCTACTAAGCTTTACGCCTATCCCGAACAAGTTCTAAACCCGACACAGATGGCGCAATTCACCTTATATATTAATCAATATTGCGCCGGAAAGCCGTTAGCGCAAATTATCAAACATTGTGAGTTCTTTTCACTGCAATTTGAAATCTCACCACAAGTTCTGATTCCGCGACCCGAAACGGAATTGCTAGTAAACGCTATCTTACGATACTTAAAACCTAAAGCAACGATACTTGAGTTAGGTGTCGGTTGTGGTGCGATTTCAATCGCATTGGCAAAAAATTATCCGCAAATTGATAAAATCGTCGCAACGGATATTCAACATGATGCATTACATCTGGCGCAAAAAAACGCTGCCCGCCACAATATCCGCTCAATCGAATTTTTACACGGCGATTGGTTTGGCGCAATTGAACCGCGGCAATCTTTCGATATGATTGTCAGCAACCCGCCCTATGTTGCGACTGAAGATGCTTATTTGGATCGCGATGTCGCTACTTACGAACCGGCAACGGCCTTATTCGCCGGTAAAGAAGGCTTAGAACATCTACAAACAATTATTGCCCGGGCTCCTGATTACTTAAAGGAATCGGGAACGTTACTCGTCGAACATTCTGCTTTACAACAAACCGCGGTCGCGAATTTAATGATGCGGTCCGGTCTATCACAAATTCACTGTTACAAAGATATGGCGCAATTACCTCGTGCGACGAAAGGACGGTTAACTTAGCGAACAGATAATAAGCGGATAATATAATTGGTTGTCGGTCATTGAATTCATTGAAGAATGATTAGCCGCCCGCAAGTTGCGCAAACAAATGATTGACAGAACTGCTATTCGGACAGCTTATTTTTTAATAATCTGTTGGTTTCTTTCGGGTTCGCTTTTTGCTTTGTTACTTGCATCACTTGTCCGACAAAATAGCCGAATACTTTTTCTTTACCCGATCGATACTGAGCCACTTGCTTAGGGCTATTCTCAATAAGCGCATCTATGATTCGCTCCAATTCAACGCTGTCATCCATTTGCCGTAACCCTTTTTGATCAATAATCTGCTCGGCAGTGCCTTCTTTCTCCCACATTCCGACAAAGGCTTCTCGGGCATTATTGTTAGATACAACCTCATCGTGCAAGTAATCGAGCAATTGCGCAAGCATTTTGTTCGATATAGGCGCACTTTCAATGAGCAAGTTATGCTTCTTGAGCATAGCTGTCAGCGCACCATTCATCCAATTGGCTACAATCTGCGAGGATGCTTTTGTTTGCTTTACACATGATTCAAAATAATCTGCTAGTGCACGATCGGCAACCAAGCGCTCGATATCTTGCGCGGCAAGACCATATTCTCTAGCAAAACGTGCTGATTTTTCCGCCGGTAATTCAGGCAAGGTAGCTCGCACCTCACGGATTTGATGTTCGTCAATAACCACCGGCAATAAATCAGGGTCAGGAAAATACTGGTAATCATGCGATTCTTCTTTGCTACGCATCGCATGCGTTCGTCCGGTATCCACATTAAACAAACGTGTCTCTTGACGAACCGTACCTCCTTCTTCCAAAATTTCAATCTGACGTTCAATTTCATATGCAATCGCTCTCTCAACAAACCGAAATGAGTTGACATTTTTCACTTCGGCTCGTTGACCCAATTTTTCACTGCCGGCAGGTCGCACCGACACATTGGCATCACAACGAAATGACCCCTCCTGCATATTTCCATCGCAAATATCAAGATATCGCACAATGCTGTGAATCTTGCGCATATATGCGCCCGCCTCGGCAGCACTGTTCATATCAGGTTCCGAAACAATCTCAATTAGAGGAATTCCGGCGCGATTAAGATCAATCCCACTCATCCCGTCAAACTCGGAATGCACCGACTTACCTGCATCTTCTTCAAGGTGCGCACGCGTGATACCGATTGTTTTGCAAGTGCCATCCTCCGACATGATCTGAAGTTCACCGTTAGTAATGATCGGGTGTTCGTATTGACTAATTTGATATCCTTTTGGTAAATCGGGATAAAAATAGCTTTTTCGTGCAAAAATCGTTCGGCGCGCAATTTGAGCATTAATAGACAACCCAAAAGAAATCGCCATTTTAATGACTTCTTTATTTAAAACCGGTAGCACCCCGGGAAATGCTGCATCAATCGGACAAACTTGTTCATTCGGCGCTGCACCATATTGTGCCGCTGCGCCCGAAAATAATTTACTCCGCGTTTTTAAGCGGGTATGGATCTCCAATCCAATGACTGCCTGCCATTGCATCGCTATTCTTCCTCAGCAAATGGCGGTAAACGACAATGCCAATCAGTCGTTTGCTGATAATGATGACCGATTGCGAATAATTGTTCTTCCGAAAAATAATTACCGATTAGTTGCAGACCGACCGGCAAATTGCCGCTAAAACCTGCCGGTAATGCTAACGCGGGTAAACCCGCAAGGTTGACGGCAATCGTATAAATGTCCGACAAGTACATTTTCACCGGATCCGCCAATTTTTCACCGACTTTAAATGCCGGCGTCGGTGATACCGGTCCCACAATGACATCAACTTTATCAAAAGCTGCGGCAAAATCCTGCCGGATCTTACACCGCATTTTTTGTGCTCTCAAATAATAAGCATCGTAGTATCCCGCCGATAAGACGTATGAACCGATCATAATGCGCCGTTTTACCTCGGCGCCGAATCCTTCACTGCGGGTACGAGTATACAAGTCTTTTAAGTTTCGCGGGTTTTTGCAACGATAGCCATAGCGCACGCCGTCGTAACGTGCAAGATTAGATGAGCACTCGGCAGATGCAATGACATAATATGCGGGAATCGCCAATTCCAATGACGGTAAACTTATTTCAACCGCTTCGCAACCGAGTTGGGTCAGTTCGGCAACTGCCGTTTCAATCGCCGTTCGTACTTGCGGTTCTGTTTTCAAATCAAAATATTGCGTCGGCAATCCGATTTTCAAGCCATCGATCTTTTTCTCCAAACCATCAACATATATTGGAACCGAGCGATCGGCACTCGTTGAATCTTTACAATCAAACCCCGCCATTGCCGCAAGTATTAACGCGCAGTCTTCAACCGATTGACTCAAGACACCACCTTGATCGAGACTTGATGCATAAGCAACCATACCGTAACGTGAAACTAACCCATAGGTCGGCTTAATCCCGGTAATACCACAAAATGATGCCGGCTGGCGGATAGACCCGCCCGTATCGGTACCGGTCGCGCAAGGTGCGACCCGTGCCGCAACTGAGGCCGCCGACCCTCCCGAAGAACCTCCCGGCACATGGTCCGTCGCCCACGGATTGCACACTGCGCCAAAGTGGCTATTCTCATTGGAAGAACCCATTGCAAATTCATCCAAATTAGTTTTGCCCAACATCACCATCCCGGCTTCATTCAGCTTTTGAGTCACGGTTGCATCATAAGGTGGCACAAAGCTTTCTAACATTTTTGAACCGCAAGTTGTCGGAATCTCCCGAGTGCAGAAAATATCTTTGTGCGCATAAGGAATCCCCATTAACGGTGTATGCTTGCGTGCTTTAATTCTTTGATCAGCGGCTCGAGCTTGGCGCAATGCTTGTTCGTGAGTGATATTAATGAAGCAATTTAACTTAGGATTGAACCGTTCAACTCTATCCAGGAAAAATTGTGTCAATTCGACGCTAGAGAATTCACCGCGGGCAAGACCCGTAGATAGTTCGGCCAGACGATTCGTTAACTGCGGCATCAGTCTATATTTTAAGTTCGCAATATATTCAGGCTAATTACCGTGCTCAATTACTTGGGGTACCAGATAAAACCCATCTGCTACTGCCGACGCGCTCGCTTGAAGCGGGCGACGTTGCTCGGTTTCGGTTATTTCATCTTCGCGCATACGCTGAACCATCTCTAACGGATGGGTAACAGGAGGCGTCGAACCCATATCGTGCTCCTGCAATTGACCAACCAGATTCAGGATGTCCGTCAATGCATTTTGCATCGACTCAATCTCGTCTTCTGTTAGTGTCAAACACGCAAGGCTGGCTATTTTCCTAACTTCTTTACTGTCCATGGATATAAAAACTAGTGATAATTCTTAGGGAGGTACACCGAACAATCTTGCCGACTTTATTTTAAATTGTTAAAGTATAGCATAATCACTTACCTAACTAACCCGATATAGATTATATGTTGAACCGAATTTTTGGGATATTTTCCAACGATCTATCTATTGACTTGGGCACAGCAAATACGCTCATCTCAGTGAAAGACAAAGGAGTCGTGCTGAACGAACCTTCTGTTGTAACATTACGCACCGACGGCACGCAAGTAAAAATTAAGGCAGTGGGCACTGCGGCAAAAGAAATGTTAGGGCGCACACCAAAAAATATTGAGACCATCCGACCGTTAAAAGATGGTGTTATTGCAGATTTCACCATCACCGAAAAAATGCTGCAGTACTTTATTCGCAAAGTACACCGCAACCACATTATCAAACCCAGCCCGAAAGTTCTGGTTTGCGTACCTTGCGGCGCTACACAAGTCGAACGACGCGCAATCAAAGAAGCAGTTGCCGGCGCAGGTGCACGAAAAGCATATTTAATTGAGGAACCGATTGCCGCGGCAATCGGTGCCGGTCTGCCTATTCATGAAGCGCATGGTTCAATGGTTTTGGATATCGGCGGCGGTACTTCTGAGGTTGCAGTTCTATCACTAAACGGTATCGTCTATTCCGATTCGGTACGCACCGGCGGCGATAAATTTGATGATGCGATTATGGGTTATATCCGCCGCAATTATGGCATATTGATCGGGGAAGCTACGGCCGAACTGATTAAGCATAAGATCGGAACTGCCTGCCCGGGCAAAGAACTGCTTGAAATTGAAGTGCGAGGGAGAAATTTATCCGAAGGGATACCCAAGAGTTTTCGTCTCAACAGCAACGAAATCCTGAAAGCGATAAAAGAACCTTTATCCACAATTATAAGCGCTGTTCGCACTGCCTTGGAACGGACACCGCCCGAACTCGGCGCTGATGTTGCCGAACGCGGGATTGTCTTAACCGGCGGCGGCGCTTTGTTGCGCGATTTAGACAAACTCATCCGGCAAGAAACGGGGATTCCAGTCTTAATTGCCGACGAACCTTTACATTGTGTAGTCAAAGGAGGCGGTCGCGTACTCAACTTAATTGATCAAAAGAAAGCCGAGTTTCTTCTTTGCGACTGAACTTCACCTTAATGAAGGAGGGGTAACAATCTAAGCATTATGCAGTCTTCGCGAAGTTTTTTTAACCTGCTCTTTTTCAGCGCACTTTCCATTGCACTGATGATCACCGATCATCGTCACGATTACTTGCGCAATGTTCATCACTATTTCGGCACCATCTCTTATCCCATATATTATCTTGCCAACCTGCCTGTCCGCTTTTGGGATCAAGTTTATATTCACTTACACGAACGTGGGCTGTTAAAGACCCAAAACCAAACCCTACGTGAAGAAAACATGCAACTCCATTTCCAATTGCAAAAGTATTCCGCAGTGCTTAGTGAAAATCAACGATTGAGGAACTTATTACAATCTACTCGCAATCAAGTAGATAACAAAGCGATTATAGCTGAACTCATCAGCAAGAATTCAACACCATTTAAACAACGTATTGTAATTAATAAAGGGGCTCGGGATAACGCCTACATCGGACAGCCGATTCTCGGCACCGACGGCATTCTCGGGCAAATCATTTCCGTAACACCTTTTAGCGCAACCGGAATGCTGATTTCCGACCCTGACCATGCAGTGCTGGCACAAGTAAACCGTTCGGGAATCACCACTTTGGTTGTCGGCGTCGGCAATCCTGATCAATTAGAGTTGCAGTACTTGCCGCCGGATGCCGATATTCGTCAAGGCGATACTCTTGTAACTACCGGATTGGATAATCTTTATCCGCCGGACTATCCTATCGGTTATGTGACCAAAGTTAGCCGTTCTCCGGGCGACACCTTTGCATCGGTTTTTATCCGACCGTTTGCCAAACTTAATTATGGTCGTGAAGTACTTCTTATTTGGGAACGATCAGTTTCACCTGCTCCGGAACCAAAATGATTAACTTCCGCTTATACCTTATAGTCACGCTCACAATTTTAGTGACACTGATGCTCTCCGCATTACCGCTACCGCGAATCGCTACGGCAATATGGCCGGATTGGACAGTGTTGGCAGTCATCTATTGGTGTCTGGCACTACCTAATCAACTGAACATCAAATTCGCTTGGTTAGTCGGTATCATAGTTGACTTGGTAAACGGCACAATCATCGGGCAGCACGCGCTGATTTATACTTGGGTAGCTTATATCACCATACTACTGCACTCACGACTGCGAATTTATCCCATATTTCAGCAGTCTTTGGGTATCGGTATTTTATTACTGCCCTACCTGATTATTTTCTTATGGATCGAAGGGATGTTATATTCTATTGAACTGCACTGGCAAAAATTCATGCCGTTGCTAAGCAGTATCATACTTTGGCCATGGATATTTTCCGTACTACGTTCAATTCGACATAAAGTTCATATAAAAAATTGAACACACTGACTTATGTACGATCTAACCGTGATCTACGACGTATAAAGAAACAGCTCCAACAAGCATATATTGCTCTGGATACGGAGTTTGTCCGTAAGGATACCTATTACCCTCAGTTATCATTAGTGCAACTGGCAGCCGGAGCTGCTGTTTTTCTGATTGACATCCCTACTATCTCCGATTTTTCCCCTTTAACGGAGTTACTCGTAAATCCCAATATCGAAAAAATTGTTCATAGCCCGCGACAGGATAGCGAAATCCTACAGATAGTCTGCGGCAATTCACCGACACCAATATTTGACACACAGCTTGCCACCACTTTTCTCGGCTCTGAAATTCAAGTGAGCTACAAGCGACTCGTTTGGGAAAAGATTGGAGTAAAACTTGATAAGGCGCAAACCTATTCCGACTGGATGCGCCGCCCTTTGACAGAAAAACAAATCCGCTATGCTGCGGAAGATGTCATATATCTTGAGCGTTTACGTACGATTCTTGCGGACGAATTGCAGGCACAAAACAAAAGCAAATGGTTTGAGGAGGAAAGCCGCAATGCGGAAAAAATCAGCTATGATTTTTGCGAGCAATTTCTCAACAAAGCAAAACATAAACCCGCCATTCAGTACGCCGTATTAAAATGTTTAGTCAAATGGCGCGAAAAACAAGCGCAAGCAAAAAACCTGCCGCGGCAGTGGATAATAACCGACCAATGCATCCGGAAAATCGCCCGACTATGCCAAGCGCCCCATAAGATGAAACGCCGGCACTTGGTGACACTGGTACAACAGATCCAAGATTGCAAGAGATCCGCAGGATATACTGAAACTTTAGCAAGAGTATTACAAAGCATTGATTGCAATATTATCGATAAACCGGTACCTCGCCCACAGCTCGACGAAGTAATGAAAGAAAATTTAGCTGCCTTGCAAAGCATGACCCGGCAAGCCGCACATAAATACGGGATTGCACCGGCTTTAATTGCAAATAAAGATCAGTTGATGACGATTGTACGCAGCCAAGGCATAGAAAATCCTTTCACTGATTGGCGTGCCAAAATCATGCGTAAATACATCGTACAGGTCTACCCAACTTACGATTACGAATAAACGTCTGTCCGATTAAACAGTCGTTTTTGACGCATTAGATATTGCAAGACAATCATAGCCAATCCGTTACGAGATAGCGTTAACCTTGATCGTGTACCTCGCACAACCTCTTTACATCCGGCGGCAGATTGTCGGGACATTTTCCGCATTGTTGATTACCCGGCACTGCAAATTCCATTTTATGCGGATAAGGCAATTTCAATCCTTCCATGATTACGACAAATTCCTCTTGAGTCTTACTTTGTCCTAAACGAGGGTTGCGACGTTTTTCTTGTCCGACGGTTGTAACCGAACATCCGACATAATCATGCCCCGGATAAACTAACGAATCTTCAGGCAGAGTGAAAAGTTTGCCATGGATGCTGCGATACAAAGTCGCCGCATCTCCCGCTTGAAAATCAGTCCGGCCGCATCCTTCAATCAGCAAGCAATCGCCTGAAAATACGATTTTGCAGACCGATGTTTCAATTAAATAAACATGGTGAGTATCGGTATGTCCCGGTGTATAAAGCGGATGTAATTCCAAGTGGCCTACGCGAAAAGGCTCGCCTTCGCGGACCTCGATATCGCGACAAGGTAATTCATCCATTGCCGGACCAGCTATTGCACAACCGGTCAAGGCATTGAGCTTGGTTGCTCCGGTGATATGGTCGGCATGGATATGTGTTTCCAAAGTAGCAGTCAATTTCAACCCCATATCGCGCAAGACTTCCAAATCGCGATCAGCCGTTTCAAGCACCGGATCTATCAATATCGTCTCGCCCGTATCGGAACATCCGAGCAAATAAGTGTAAGTACTTGAAGAACTTTCAAATAATTGCCTAAATACCATCTGTACTAATTTGGGTAAACGCTTATGTATAATATATTATTTAATGCGTACAGCATATACTTTAAAGTCTAATGTGGCAAACTGATGTACGATGCCACCCTAAATGGGATTTTTTAGGGTTGTTGGGGATCAACTGACCTAAACCGGCATGCAGTCGGCGCATATTGTACCACTCCAAATATGACATAGACGCTCGTTAAATTCATCCGAATCCGTAAACAATAGTTCCTCATTGTAGTCCTGTAAAGTCTTCTTGTAGAGTACGGTTGAAACGCTCAACATGGGCATATATCCGGCGTTGATACGGACGGAAATAGTGCACATTCTATCCGGTGCATCGGCAATGATGCGCGCGACGGCACGAGGGTGAGATGGCCAGGAAAACCGACCGGTTTTCAGCGGTGAACGGCCCGACAAAGATATCGGAGCCGGCGCTCATTCAACAAGACCAAGTCGCGTCATGGGTGAGACGCGCCCGGAAAACCAATTGGTTTTCAGCGGTGAACGACCCGACAAGGACATCGGGGCTAGGGCTTGTTGACAGAACCCAGTCGCGTCACGGACGACAGACATTACGCTAAAAATCCCCAACAAACACAAAACGGTTTCATCAGCTCAAAGATTTTACTGCTGCCGAGATTCACCCGGCGCAGGGTGAGACGCGCCCGGAAAACCGATCGGTTTTCAGCGGCGAACGACTCGACAAGGACGTCGGGGCTGGCGCTCATTGACAGAACCAAGTCTCGTCATGGACGACAGGCACTTTGCTGACAATCCGCTGGCGCCTCTTACGCGGCGCTTTGCCGCGATCATGTAAGGCGCTGAGGCCAGTACGGCGATAACGCCGACGCCAGCGGTACAAAGTACTGCGACCGATCTTGAATGGGTTCGGGAGTTATACCCTCACAAAATACTAGCGACATCATATTTCTGTTGAGCCGTTGTGCTCATGAGCCCCACTTTGTTAGCTAAAAAGGCTCGTATAGAAATCTTTGATGTGACGACCGATGTGCCGGTGATGTGCCGGTATTGTATACCGGCCACCTTTTTATTGGCATCCAAGAATCCAGTATGTATCCGTGCACGTACAGTATTCGGCACGATGACACAACATCAATCTTAAAATTGTCATCAGATATATAATTCCTCATCGCAATCAATGAATAAGACAGCGGCAACTGAAGCTATAATTGGAAAACAAATAACAAACAAAACACCATGCCGCAACTGATTCTCGCTTCAACGTCAAAATCACGCGAAATACTGCTTTCGCGCCTAAACCTTCCCTTTATAGTCTGTTGTGCGCCAGTTGACGAGATGCCGCATCCCGAAGAAAGCGCTAGCGAACTAGTGCAGCGTCTATCGTTGGAAAAGGCACGAGCCGCCGTGACATATTATCCGAATGCGCTGATTATCGGCGCCGATCAAACCACTTGTATTCAGAAAAAGTTTTTGAGCAAACCAGGAAATTTTGAAATTGCCAAACAGCAGCTCATGCAATGTTCCGGCAGACATGTTAAGTTTCACACCGGGGTTTGCCTGCTGGATGCCTCCACCGGCAAGTATCAACTTGCTGACGTGCCGACTCAAGTGCATTTCCGCCAGCTGAAATTTGACGAAATTGAACGCTATATTAAGCAAGAACCGGCATACGATTGCGCCGGCAGTTTCCGTAGCGAGGAATACGGCATTAGTTTATTTAAATCAATCAGTAGCAAAGACCCCAGCGCATTGCAAGGACTGCCTTTAATTACCATCTGTCGTATGCTACGCGCTATGGGTTGGAAAATCCCATAAATTAAGCCAACTTTCAATACATCAAGGGATGAAAAAGCGATTGCGTTAGCGCCAAAGATAAGGCTTTGCTTACAAAAAATGCCAAACGTTCAAATAAATCCTCTTTTCCGCGGTACTCTTCAATCCGCTCTATTTTTGCGACTTCACGCGCAACGTATTTTACATCGCCGAACTCATCAACTAATCCTAACTCTTTCGCCTGAGCGCCATTCCAAATTAACCCGCTGAACAAATCAGCATCCTCCGCCAATTTATCGCCACGCCCTTCTTTCACTTTGCCGATAAAATAAGCGTGCACTTCATCCAAGATTTTTTGAACATGGGCAACTTCTTTAGAGTTCTGTGAAAGAAATGGGTCCAACATCGCTTTATGTTCACCTGCCGTTAATAATCTGCGCTTGATGCCGAGCTTATCAATCATCTCTTCCAAACCAAAGCCATTCATAATGACACCGATAGAACCAAGCAAACTTGCAGGGTCAGCATAAATTCTATCCGTAGCGACCGCCACAAACATACCACCTGATGTGCAAATATCATTGACGACAGCATAAATCGGCTTGTCAGGGTATTTGTCGCGCAGGCGTTTTATTTCATTATAAATACGTGCTGACTGAACGGCGCTGCCGCCCGGAGTATTCAACTCCAAAATCACGGCTCTTGCTTGCTCATTCTCAAATGCGTTCATCAATGCCAAATTAATTTGATCCGAACTCGCCGGAGTGTTTGGTAAAATAATTCCTTCAAGTTTTACCAGCGCGGTATGCTCAGCCGTTTTACCAGGCAACTCAATATTTTCGAGTCTTACTGTCTGCAAAACAGCGGCTACGATGAACAATAATGCCAATTTAAAGAAAATTCCCCACCGTCGCGCACGCCGTTTCTCCTTCAATGATTCTTTCGCAAATTGAACCAGTGCTTGTTTTTCTTGCTCATCAAACATTAAACCCTCCTTTATTAAAACAACTTATTGTTTTATCGGCAGCGGTAAAATCAGGATTGAGAAAATCCCGACAGTACCGCACAGACTCTCATTTCCGCTGTTGCGTAGATAACCATCCTATAGTATATCCAAGAACCGTGACAGTTCATCGGGTAATGGCGCATCAAAGGCATAGTGCCGACCACTAAAATCAAATGCCAAATATTCCGCATGTAAAAATAAACGTTTCAGCCCCAATCTTCTCAGCCAGCGATTCATTACAAAGTCGCCGTAACGTTGATCACCAGCGATGGGATACCCGCAATAAGCGGCGTGTACACGGATTTGATGCATACGCCCGCTCAATGGAGACACTCGGAGCAATGTCGCCTGACCAAACCTACGCGCTATTTCGAACTGAGTCTCTGCCGCATATCCTTGCATCCCATCAACTTGAACATTTGGCCCTTGTCGCCGATGACGTACGGTCAGCGGAGCCGTTACTCGAGTTCGCCGCATATCCCACCGCCCCACCGCCAAAGCTAGATACCGTTTTTTAACCAATCGATGTTGAAAATTACGATGCAACTCGCGTAATGAACTTCGGGTTTTAGAAAACAGCAGACAGCCACTCGTGCCTTGGTCCAAACGATGCACCGGTACCAACGAAGCATAAAATAACTGCCGGAGCATCTCGGTTAAACCAATGTTACAACGGCTACCGGCATGCATCGCATAACCGGCAGGTTTATTCAGCACGAGCAAAATATCATCTTCATACAAAATACTTTTGCGTATGCGTTGCTCTTCACAAGAATCAATCATTAGCGGCGTTGATGAGGGCCGCTTCAACTGTACCGGCGGTATGCGAATCTCCTCACCTACTTGCAGACGATAATATGGTTTCACGCGGCTGCCATCAACGCGTACTTCGCCGCTTCGAATCATCCGGTAAATACGACTTTGGGGAACTTTTTTTAATATTGAAAAAAGATAGTTGTCGATTCGACGTCCGACACTGGCTGCGTCAATGTTTTGTCGACAAACTCCTTTTTTTAGCATACTATCATCTGTAGTTTTCGGATGCATAGATTGCTCCCCCCAAAAAGCACTCTCCTATAATTAATTTGATATTGTACTGATTGTACTGTACGTGTCGGCCTGATTTCGAAAGCAAAGATAATAACGAGTACAATCGTTCAACTAAAAACTTGATAACCCGGCATTCCAAAATAAACACGAGATAAACGCACCTTTGGATGCACTCAAAATCAGTTGCAGCACTTTATATCGTTGGCGTCAACGCTATCGTCGCGCCGGGCTCAGTGGCTTTGCACGGCCGTAATAAAGTCCGCGTCGCCAGTGAAATACGCCCCGGCGGACAGCGGCAGCGAGTTTCAAGGACAGTTCGCCCGGGTCATCCGGGAATCACCTGTGATTGAACAACAGCTGCCCTATCCCAAGTGTCCGAAAATGAATGCGCACATCAAGCGCTTCAACCGCAGCTTGCAGGAATCATTCGTGGACTACCACGAGGACCTTCTGTTCATTGATGTAGCCTGCTTTAACCGGGAATTGGCGCAATGGCTGGTGTTTTACAACACCCAACGCCCCCATCATTCGCTCCTGACTCACCACCCGGAGTGCCAAATGTTATGGACCTATACAAAATATTGCAAGCAACCGACTCTTGCGGTAAAATACGTATAGTAACATTACAAATGCTTAAAGCTTTTTGAATCAACAGTTTAAGCAACCGAAAAACGGTCAATTATTAAGCAAATGATGTTTGGGGGGAAATGAAAATATGTCCGACATGGCAATAAATATATGGACATCCCGCGGGGATAGTGGAAAAAAATTCAATGAATTGCGATTACATTCTAACATTGCTACAAGAAAAAACTCAAAATTTTAATCCGATGACTTTACCCATCATACAGCGGTCCCTGCTCAATTTATTCGAAAAAACGCACGAGTGCCACACAGTAGCGTATCAATATAAATGGACGAACAATGAAAAGAATCCTTATCAATGCAGCCCAACAAGAAGAACTTCGAGTCGCCATCGTAGATGGCCAAAAACTACTCGACCTAGACATAGAGATACCCTCTCTTCGTCAGAAAAAAAGTAATATCTATAAAGGAAGTATCACCCGTATTGAACCGAGCCTTAACGCCGTATTTGTAAATTACGGCGGTGCCCGGCATGGTTTTCTGCCGTTTAAGGATATTACCGAATCTTATTATCACCAAAACGATCGGATACCTGATACTTTAAATGCAAATTTGCTGAAAGAAGGACAGCAAGTTTTAGTTCAAATCCAGCGTGAAGAGCGAGGAACGAAAGGCGCTGCCCTTACAACTTACATCAGCCTTGCCGGACGCTATCTTGTTCTAATGCCCAATAACGCATGTGCCAATGGCGTGTCACGTCGAATCCGCGGTCAGAAACGTGAAGAAGCGCATCTGGTGCTTGAACAAATTACATTAGAGAAAGAGGAAGGTCTGATTGTACGCACTGCCGGAATCGGACGTAACGAGAAGAATTTACAATGGGACCTAAACTATCTGCGCAAGCTGTGGGTGGCCATTGTTAAAGCGGCAAAAGGGAGGCCAGCGCCTTTTTTAGTCTATCAAGAAAACGATATTGTTATCCGCTCCTTGCGCGATCATTTCAAAGACGATACCAACGAGGTGGTGGTTGACACCCGAGAAGTTTATGCACGCGCCGAAAAGTTTGTGAAAATAATTATGCCGACACATACCGACCGCGTGCATCTATATGAAGGCACTGTCCCGATATTCAGCCATTACCAGATTGAAGGAAAAATTGAAACAGCTTATAAACACGAAATTAGTCTGGCTTCCGGAGGATCGCTGGTATTCGACCATACCGAAGCATTATTATCGATTGATATTAATTCCGGAAGAGCAACCAAGGGAAAAGATATTGAAGAAACCGCTCTGGCAATTAACCTTGAAGCATGTGAAGAAATAGCATTACAACTGCGCTTACGCGATGTCGGCGGATTGATAGTAGTTGACTTCATTGACATGCTTTCAACTTCCAACCAAAGAAAAGTTGAAAATGCTTTGACCAATGCTATGATGCAAGACCGAGCAAAAGTTCAACTCGGACGAATTTCACGCTTCGGTTTGTTAGAAATGTCGCGGCAACGCCTACATCCTTCATTAGGTGATGTTAGCTACATTACCTGCCCCAGGTGTAACGGTAGCGGTAATATCCGTACTTTGAAGTCCAGCGCCATCGCGGTATTGCGAATGATGGAAGACGAGGCAAGCAAAGAAAAAACCGGTCAAGTAGTCGCCCATTTACCGCTTGAAGTCACAAGTTATCTCCTCAATGAAAAAAGAAAGAGCATCAACGATATCTCTAAGCGGTATGGCGTGCAGTTAACTGTGGTCCCGGATATTCGTATGGAAATACCACATTTTCAAATCAGCCGCTATCGAGTTGATGACAAAGAAATGAAAAAAAAACTTAGCTACGAGTTTGACAATCCACGCGATGATTTTTATGCCAACAATGTAATCCGGCAGATTGAAAAAAAAGTAACTCGACCTCAAGAGCTGCCGGCAGTCAGTCCGATTATACCGGACAGACCAGCCCCGGTAAGCTCATTTCTTAGAAAGTTTTTCGATTCATTGTTTACCCGTAAGCCTGCGACGGAAAAGTCATCGCAGCAAATGGGACCGCAAAAACTGCCGTCGAATAATAATCGTTACCGTAGAAGACGCGGCAATGGTCGTCGCCAAAATAACAAACAGTTGACGCGGCGCAAAAACAACGAATATTCAAATCGTCAACGGCAAAGCGAAAGCAAACCAGCGGAGATTTCCCGTAGCCGCCAATCGAGTCGAAAACCTTATCGACAGGCATCGAAAGAGAAAGCGGCACGACGCTCATCTTCCGCCGATCAAGCGACGACAGAAAATACGTCGATAAACAAACTGTCAACATCGGAAAAACCAACCGGTGATCATTCCTCATTATCGCAACAAGGCGTATATGATCCGGCGACCTCGTCCGCTCCCGCATCCAAACAAACCCAAAGTGATGATATGCCAAAGTTTTCCAAACCAACGGGACTGACGCAGGTAGAAACGAAACAACAACAATAGCCGATACTACGGATGATCAATGGTGATTAGACTTTTCAATACACTCAGCGCAAAACACGAAGGATTTGAACCGATCAACCGACAACGAGTATTGATGTATGTTTGCGGACCGACGGTGTATAATTACATACATATCGGTAACGCGCGACCGATAGTCATTTTCGATACCTTATTCCGTCTGCTGAAATTAATTTACCCGGAGGTGGTTTATGTACGTAATATTACCGATATTGACGACAAAATTATCCAAACGGCAAAAGATAATAGCCAAACATGCAACGAGGTTACCGAAACTTACAGCAAAGCATTCCACAATGACATTGCACGACTCAACACCTTGCCGCCAACCGTAGAACCTCGTGCAACCGAACATTTGCCGCAGATGATTGATATGGTCGAACAACTTATTGCCAAAAAATTTGCCTATGAAGCAAGCGGAAATATTTTATTCGATGTAACCGCCATGCCCACATACGGACAGCTGTCTAAACGCAATGTTGAGGATATGATTGCCGGCGCACGAGTTGAAGTTGCCGATTACAAAAAAAACCCCGCCGATTTTATTTTATGGAAACCCTCCTCTATCGACCAACCTGGTTGGGATAGTCCGTGGGGAAGAGGCCGTCCCGGCTGGCATTTGGAATGCTCAGCTATGGCAAAAGTGCATCTTGATCGAGTCATTGACATCCATGGCGGCGGACAAGATTTGATATTTCCCCACCATGAAAATGAGATTGCGCAAAGTTGCTGCGCTTATAACCAAGAGATATTTGCCCGCTATTGGGTACATAATGGCTATATCACGGTCAACAGTGAAAAAATGTCTAAATCGTTGAACAACTTTTTTACTCTACGCGAAGTATTAGAACGGCACGACGGCGAAGTAATCCGCTATACTCTGCTCAATACTCACTATCGTAAGCCGTTAAACTGGACCGAGAGTAAGTTGACGGAAGCAAAAACAAATTTGGATAAAATGTACCGCAGCATATTGGATGCCAAAGTAAATTTTGATGCGAGCGGGAACATTATGGATGGCAAACCGGACCCCGCAGTAATGAAAGCGCTATGCGATGATTTAAACACTCCGCAAGCAATTGTGCGATTGCATGAGCTGCGCCGCGATAATCAAATTAGAACCTTGATTTCTTCAGCACACCAATTGGGGCTGATGCATGCAGACCCGCAAGCATGGTTCCGGAGAGCACCGGCAACCCAAAACACTTTGGGCGATGCTTCCATCGAAGCGCTGATAGTACAGCGCGAGGAAGCACGCAACAAACGTAATTATGCACAAGCCGATCAAATACGCGAACAACTCAGCACGGCGGGCATTTGTTTGGAAGACAAGGCGGGGCAAACTCAATGGCGCAGAAAATAGTCGTTCAATTCTTGCTTGGGTTGATTTACGCCTACCGCTACCTGATCACACCGTTTACCCGGCAAAGCTGCCGCTTCACCCCTAGCTGTTCGGAATATGCGGTGCAAGCACTAAAAATGCACGGCGTATGCTACGGGATGTATTTAATACTCCGGCGCGTGTGCCATTGCCATCCCTTTTCCGTCGGCGGCAGAGATCCGATTCCCCCCAAAGGGAAGTAATGAATACCGGCAATTCGACAAATTTCCTGCTACAATTTTGCAAAAACTGCTTTCAAAATAACCGTATAGAAAAATTATGATTGATGCCAACGCCTCGGTCCCTTTTACGCAACGCAATAGTGTCAAACAAATTGAGGAAGGTCTTGAACTCGCACCGAAATTCAATAATGATGGTTTAATTGCGGTTGTCACCACAGACTATGATAGCGGTGAAGTCTTGATGCTCGGCTACATGAATGCCGAGGCATTGCTTAAAACAATCGAAACCGGCGAAGCATACTACTGGAGCCGTAGCCGCAAAGTATTGTGGCACAAAGGAGCGACCAGTGGTTTTATCCAAAAAGTTCGGAAGATTTTAGTGGATGATGATCAAGATGCAATTTGGTTGAAAGTGGACGTTGGCGGCAAAGCGAGTTGTCATGTCGGCTATCGCTCTTGTTTTTATCGCGCAGTTTTAACCGAACAGCCGCATCGGATTAAACTTGAAAGAATCGACAAAGAAAAAATGTTTGACCCGGAAGAAGTCTATAAAGAGCAAGCAAATCCGACGCGCTTATAAGCCCCATTGGCAGCGGATTGATTCACCTCATTGCTTGCGTTAAGTGCTTCCACAGACCTAAACAAGCATCCTCAATGTAATCAAACACACAGATAAAGTCACGTATTTCTTGAGAAGCGGGATATAAAATTTCCTTCCCATGAAAAAAACTTGAGTAATCACCTAGCAGTCTTATTTTACTTTCACGCTCTTTTTTAGCGCGAATTCGCACTTTGCGCAGAATAGACCGATCCATTGCTAATAAATAATCAAACGTAAGCAAATCCGAGTCTTGCAGAGGCTTGGAATAATAATTCTCCAGCGAATATCCACGTAACTCTGCGGCTTGACGAATGCCGATATCAGGACGGCGGTCACGTACCGCATCCGTTCCCGATGACGCGACTTGAAACCGCATTTTTGTTTCGGTTATCAAATAAGTAAAAACAGCTTCCGCTGCGATGGAACGGCAAGTATTTTGCGAACAAATAAAAATAATTGAAAGCGCTTCTCGCATCGTAAAGCGCAATTAAGCTTGCTTTAATTTTGCTTCAAAGTCCTGTCCCAGAGCGTGCAAAATATTGATAAAGTCGCGCATATATTGACGTTGAGGCTGTTCTTTCAGATACACCACCCGAGTTGTCGAACCTTCAAACAAATGTTCTAAGCTACGAAAGACTAGGTCTTTGTCGGCCGCAGGCGATTGGGCCATTTGTGCCACAATCCCCACTCCCAAATTAAGTTCCACATAGGTCTTGATTACATCGGTATCACCGGCGCTAAAAGCAACGTCGATATCAATTTTGGCATTGTGAAACGTTTGTTCTATGATATCGCGGTCGGCAAAACCGTGCATATATGTGATAATAGGGTATTCAGCGATTGCTTGGAGACTTAACGGTCCGATTGCCAAAGGATGCCCGCGGCAAACCACAAAGCTTCGATTCCAACTATAGCATTTTTTCTCCGCAAGTTCGGGGATTTGTTCGGCGCTCTCAACGGAAACAGCAAGATCAATTTCATGCCTCTTTAAAAGCTCGGAAAATTTTATCGGGCTGTCCAAATAGAAAACCAATTGCACCTTAGGGTATTTACGTCTGAAGGTTTTAACTGCTTGAGGCAAAAAATAGCGTGCTTGGGTATGAGTCGTGGCAATTCTGAGAAAACCGCTATCCGTATCGGTGTGCTCGTCGACGATCAAACCAATGTTCTTTTTGGCCTGTAAGGCATTTTCAATATCCGGAAGTAAACTGCGGCACAATGGCGTAACTCCGGTTAAACGCTTCCCATGCCGCTCAAACAAACGGCCGCCGACTTCATGCTCAAGCAAGTGCAATTGATGGCTAATGCTTGATTGCACCCGGTTTAGTTTTCCGGCAGTGATTGAGATATTAAAATTACTTTTTAACAACATAGCAACAATTTCCAGCTGATGCAGAGTCATTATTGCCTCCTACTGTATTCGCCATAAATATCCGGTATGCATTCCGGAAAGGCTTCCCTAACTTTAGCTAAATCAATAAAGCGGCTAATCATATAATCAAAAATAAGATAAAACAATAGCCTGTACGATGCCACCCTAAATGCGATTTTTGAAAAGCTTCGGGAGAAGCATTCGGCAGTAACATTCGGATCGGTGCTTTAAAGGCGCCTGATTGCCTCAATATCATGAGCGCTGCATTTGACGCCGTCATTCCCCGTTATCACTCCGACAAACTAGGAATGATGCGCTAAAAAGAACAAAAACAACAGAAAGAAAAAGGTTTTTCTATAATAGAATAAAATACTTTCTCTCAGACAAAGGTGTCATGTCGAACAATTCCTGGATTTTAAAAATATTATCGGGCACTCATATCGGCGCCGAAATAGTTTTGTCGGATAAAGAAGCCGTTTTGGGAAAGGATGAAAGTTGCGATTTGGTTTTAGACGATGTCAGCCTCTCCGGCAAACATATCAGCTTACGTAGCGATAAGTCGGGAGCGCATTTAACATTATTGGATACCGAAAAACCCATTTATATCGACGGCGAAAAATTCACTGAAAAAACCACTCTACTCAACCCTTTCCAAGTGATTACCATCGGAACTTTGTTCCTGGCAACGGGACCTTCTGACGCAGAGTGGCCAACAATAGACTTGCTTTGGGATAACAAAATAAATCCGGCACAAGCAAAAAGTGACGATGCTCAAAAAACAGATGACGTCAATGATTCAAGCCGTAGCGATGAAGACGGCATAAAAAAGGCTAAAACAAAATCGGATGATGCCGGTAAAAAGTCTTTTTCTTGGGCTTATTTACTCGCTATCGTACTGCCCATTGGTATTCTCCTTACTGTGCTAAGCACTTGGCTAATGATGCCGGAAGATGAGAAACATACGTTACTTGGACCGGAGCAAATTAACCGAATCATGCTGATCGCAGACAAATATAATACCAAAATTGATGTAAATGAAATAAATCCGAATAAAAATTTACTGGAAATTACGGGCTATATCGATACTGAAATCAACCGCAAGCGGTTATTGAATCAGCTGAAGGAAATAGACATTCATGCTGAAATAAAAATTATCTCTGCGGAAAAAACCATGTACGCCATATCCGCAATTGTCGATGAATTTCTTAGCCGCGATGAAAACAATCATGTTGAAGTAACAGCGGTTGCAGATTCGCCCGGCGACTTCATCCTGAAAGGTTATGCCAAAGATAAAGCGGAATGGTCGGAAGTGATAGAAACATTAAAACACGATGTTAAAAATTACCATAACCTGAAAGACGAGGTTCAGACACAAAAGGACCGGATTGAGATATTGAAGCAGATGTTGGCTGATATACAGCTAAGTAAACAAGTCAAAATTTCAGAAACACAGCAAGGCGTAGTCCTTTCAGGAAAATTAAATCAGGAACAACAAGAACAGTTAACCCGAATAAAAGAGGCTTTTAATAATAAATTTAACTCTAAACCATTGGCTGTATGGGCACTTGAAAGCGACAATAGTCGCAATTCGCAGATAAAGCTAGACATCCGCGGAATCGGTTTCGGGGAAAATCCGCACATCATCATGCGTAATGGGCAACATTATAGCGAAGGCGCCCAACTTGATAATGGGTACACAATCAATAGCATTACAGCAAATTTCATTGTCCTTAAAAAAGGCAAAAAAACCGAATACTTTTATCTGAACGCGGCACGATAATTATTTCACCGGAAACCTTACTTGATTCTCTTGCGAGGGTAAAAAAACAAGCATCAACAAATGCCGCACTGACTTGTTTTTAGACTTTAATTGTGCGGAAAAATCATTGCAAAATATTCACTTGAGTTCGACAGTGCCGTGCAATCAAAGAAGAACACCTCACAAGGCCGGTCATACAACTTTTGTGCTGTCTGATGAAACTGTTCCTAGATGCGTGCGATCACCGCCTCCTCAAGGTGGTCCATAGTTTGGTAGACCCGGTCAAGATTCAGCAAAACACCGCTGTTTCGTTCCAGCCCGTACACCGTGGCGCGCTTGCTTTGCGGCTGTGCGAATGTATAGTGCCAGATACATATGAGACTCACGGCTTAACTCAAAAAGGTGACCGATATGCAATATCAACACATCGGCCACCGCATCAAAGGTTTCTATATGAGCCAATTTAGCTAACAAAATGGAGGCTCATGAGCGCTCTAATCTTCAACAGAAATATGCTATGCCCTCATTTTGGGAGGGTGTAACTCCCGAACGCATTCAAGGTCGGTCGCAGTACTTTGTATCGGTGGCGGCAGACCTTGAGGGAGGCCGGATACAACGTAGCAGCGCTGCCGCCGCAAAGCACAACGCCCGCCTGGTTTGGTGCAAGCAATCCGCCGCCTGCGCGAGGATTATCCGAACTTAGGTAAACAGCCGCTGCAGAAGTTGCTTGAGCCGTGGTGTACGCGCCGCGGCCCTGGCCACCTCCCAGCGTCTCGACTATCGAGCGCATCATCGCCGCAGCCCCAGACAAGATGCGCCGTTATTCCGCAGCGCACAAATGCCAAAGGGCAAACAAAACAACTGTTCAAGCGCCGTTGCAGGGCACACAAGCCGAAAGACTTCAAAGCACAGTATCCGGGGGCATTGCATCGCCCTGGATACAATTGTGCGTTATCAGCACGGGATGCGCCGCACCATCTTAACGGCCATCAATGTCTATACCCGCATGGCAACGGCAGTGGCAACCAACCGCTGTAACAGCCGCATTCCTGCGCCTGACCCTGGCGTGTATAGTGGACGCGCACATCAAGCGTTTTAACCGTACGGTTTGGGAGGATTGTATTGATCATGCAGAAAATCTGCTATTCGCCGATACGGAAGCATTCAATGACCGGTTATGGAACCGTTTTGTAGTTTGGTGGTGGATTTTCGGCAGATTGTGCCGGATTGTCGGCAAAGTGCCTGTCGTCCATGACGCGACTGGGTTCTGTCAACAAGCCCCAGCCTCGACGTCTTTGTCGGGTCGTTCGCCGCTGAAAACCAATTGGTTTTCCGGGCGCGTCTCACCCATGACGAGACTTGGTTCTGTCAACAAGCCCCAGCCCCGACGTCCTTGTCGGGTCGTTCGCCGCTGAAAACCAATTGGTTTTCCGGGCGCGTCTCACCCATGACGCGACTGGGTTCTGTCAACAAGCCCCAGCCCCCGACGTCTTTGTCGGGTCGTTCGCCGCTGAAAACCGATCGGTTTTCCGGGCGCGTCTCACCCTGACGGACGGCGGTAGTGAGTTTCAAGGACAGTTTGCCCAGCTCATCCTGGAATCATCCGCGATTGAGCAGTGACTGACCTATCCCAAGTGTCTGAAAATGAACGCGCACATCAAGCGCTTTAACCGTACGGTTTAGGAGGATTGTATTGATCATGCAGAAAATCTGCTATTCGCCGATACGGAAGCATTCAATGACCGGTTATGGAACCGTTTTGTGTTTGCTGCCAGGTTGTCGGCGGATTGTGCCGGATTGTCGGCAAAGTGCCTGTCGTCCATGACGCGACTGGGTTCTGTCAACAAGCCCCAGCCCCGACGTCCTTGTCGGGTCGTTCACCGCTGAAAACCAATTGGTTTTCCGGGCGCGTCTCACCCATGACGCGACTGGGTTCTGTCAACAAGCCCCAGCCCCGACGTCCTTGTCGGGTCGTTCACCGCTGAAAACCAATTGGTTTTCCGGGCGCGTCTCACCCATGACGCGACTGGGTTCTGTCAACAAGCCCCAGCCCCGACGTCCTTGTCGGGTCGTTCGCCGCTGAAAATCAGTCGGTTTTCAGGGCACGTCTCACCCCGCACCACCCTCATACCGGCAACGGACAGAAAACACCGGTCCGAATGTTACTACCGAACGCTTCAAAAATCCCTTTTAGGGGTGACATCGTACAACTTTATCACTATAATTAAAAAAAAACTATTATGCGTTCTTCTTATATACGTACTGCGATCGGCATATGCTGCATACTGTATGCTTTATCAATACAGGCGCAGCAGACTCAACCCGCAGCTCCTAATAACGTAGAAGTTACACCCGCTGACAAACAAATTACCGTCACTTGGAAGGCTCCGACAGCGGGCGGCACACCCGACGGCTACACCGTACATTGGACAAGTGCCGACCCACCTGCACTGTCCACAGAGGTCACTGTCCGGGTCGGCTTTGCGCAACAAGCCGGGAATACTGCCGCAGGATTTGGTGTCGGTGAGAGCCAGCCGACTGGCCTCACCTCACACGACGGTCAACTCTATATGGTGGGCACTGCAGGAAATGCCCTCTACACCCTCGACCCCGAAACGGGTGCAGCGGCTCGAGTAAGCACGATGAATTTTAATGTTGAGGGAATCAGCCCGCAGGGCCTCGCCTCGCATGAAGACCGACTCTATATGGTAAGCGGGGGAAGCGGGAGCCGCAGCTTCTACACCCTCAACCCCCAAACAGGCGCAGCGACCCGATTTGACCTAACCGTAAATGAGAATCCGACCGGCCTCGCCTCACACGACGATCAACTCTATATGGTAGGCACCGTTGCGCTTGCCCTCTACACCATTGACCCCCAAACGGGCATAGCCGTCCTAATAGGCTCAGCAGATCTCCTTGGTAGGCCGAACGGCCTCGCCTCGCACGACGGTCAACTCTATATGGTAGACAGTTTTAGGGATGCCCTCCATACCCTTGATCCCCAAACGGGCATAGACGTCCAAATAGGTCCGGCGGAATTTAATGTCGGTGAGATGGCCCCAAGCGGCCTCGCCTCGCACGGCGGCCAACTTTATATGACAGGTCGTGCTACTGATACGCTTTACCGACTGCAATCCCTGAGCGGTCGCTATACGATCGAGGGTCTGACCAACGGCACCAAATACACGATTGAGATCGTAGCCTTCAACGAGGCAGGCGCAACCACAGCGACCGTAACCGCAGCCCCGCTGCCCGCACCGAGTACGCCTCGAAGCGTAGAAACCGTGCCGAACAATGAAAGGATCACCGTCATCTGGCAGGCTCCGGAAACAGGCGGCCCGGTCGCAGACTACCGCATCAGTTGGACTCCGCCCGCCGGCATCGGCAACGCGACCGTCGCAGCAGACGTGACCCGATATACGATCGAAGGTCTGGCCAACGACACCGAATACACAATCGAAGTCACAGCAGTTAATGCGGCCGGTGCGGCCACAGCGGCCGCCGTGCGTGCGACTCCGACATCCTTGCTGCTCGCACCGAATGTGCCTCAAAACGTAGAAACCGTGTCGGGCAACGAAACGATCACCGCGGTCTGGAAGGCCCCGGACCTTGCGACGGGCGGTATACCCGATGGCTACACCGTGCGTTGGACAAGCACCGGTCCACCTGCACTGTCCACAGAGATCAACGTCCACGTCGGCTTCGCGCAGCAAGCCGGGAATACTGCCGCAGGATTTGGTGTCGGTGAGTTCCGCCCGAGCGGCATCACCTCGCACGACGGTCAACTTTATATGGTAGGCAGAGATAGGGATGCTCTCCACACCCTTGACTCCGAAACAGGCATAGCCAAACAAGTGGGTCCAAGGAGATTTACGGTCGACGAAAGGGACCCGGACGGCCTCGCCTCGCACGACGACCGACTCTATCTGGTAGGCCATGGGAGGCCTGCCCTCCACACCCTCAACCCCAAAACAGGCATAGCCAAACAAATGGGTTCATTGGGATTTAGTGCGAATGTCCGTGAGGACCTTCCGAGCGGCATCACCTCGCACGACGGCCGACTCTATATGATAGGCAATCGGAATGATGTCCTCTACATCCTCGATCCCGCAACGGGCGGTGCCGTCCGAGTAGGCAATGTACGTCAGTTTAACGTCAACGAGTGGGGGCCATTTGGCCTCGCCTCGCACGACGGTCAACTCTATATGGTAGGCGCTGGGAAGGATGCCCTCCTCACCCTCAATCCCGAAACGAGCAGAGCCGTCCAAGTAGGCCCAAGCAACTTTAATCTCGATGAGGCCCTTCCGACCGCGACCGGCCTCGCCTCGCACGACGGCCAACTCTATATGGTAGATAACGAAACTGCTAAGCTTTACCGACTGCAATCCCTGAGCGGTCGCTATACGATCGAGGGTCTGACCAACGGCACCAAATACACGGTTGAGGTCGCAGCCTTCAACGAGGCAGGAACAACCACCGCAATGGCCGTGATCTCAACCCCGTTGCCTACACCGAGTGCGCCGGTGAACTTAACGGCCGAGGCGGGCGACACACACGCAGTTCTAAGTTGGGATACGCCTGCCGATTCCGGCACTGCGCCGATCGACTATTACGAATATCGCGTGAGCACCGACGGCGGAACGGTTTGGGACCCGGACTGGACAAGCGCCGACGATGCGACGAGTGAGGTCAGAACTCAAATCGTAACCGATTTAACCAACGACACGAAATACACATTTGAAGTGCGGGCGGTCAGTGCAGCGGGCAACGGCACCACCGCGCAAATCACGGCGACGCCGAATTCCGCGACGGTGGTATTCATCCTGACGTTTGACCCGAGCGAGTATACGATCACTGAAGACGCCGGAGGCGGAAGTGATCTTAATGCTGCGGTCACTCTTACGCTCAAACTGATCAGTGCCGGGCGTGCGCCGCAGGGCGATATAAACGTTTTTGTCTCGACGTGTGACGGCAGCGCGTTAAGCGATAAGGATTATCTACCCTTTAACAATATGGAAGTCGTCTTTTCAGCCGAAGCAGGCATGACCGAGTTGTCGCAAACGGTGACGATTCAGATTGTCAATGACGTCATTTTTGAACCCGATGACGAGGTCTTTTCGGTGGTTATTGACGATGTGTCGGCAACGCATTCCGACGATACGGTGGTGATTGATCGGAATCGGAGCGAAGCGACGGTGACCATCATCGTTGATGACGATGTAGGCCCTATTTGGAATTTGCAAGAGTTACCTAACACTGTTAATGAAAGCACGGGCATGAATACGGTTTCAATCGTGTTGGAAAACGAGAGTCAGGGGGCTCTCGTAGAGTTTTATACGATTATACTTGAGGTAGGAGGAACGGCGACGTTCGGGGAAGATTATATAATACAGCTTGTCAGCGTGCACCACCAGGGGTCGGAGCTGCCGTTCACGGAAGACAATCTTTTGATGCGACCGATTGAGATTCGGGATGGGCCTACTATAAATCTAATAAATTTAAGTTTCCTCTTAGTGGTGACGGATGACACGACGTATGAAGCGGATGAGACCATTGAGTTACGTCTCGCGACGGACCACCCGGCCGCTACGGTAAACGAAGATACGACTCAGACAATCACGCTCATCGATAACGATGTCGTGCCCGATGCGCCGGCGGAGTTAGCAGCCGCGGCGGGCGATACGCACGCGATCCTAAGTTGGGATGCGCCTGCCGACCCCGGCACTTCGCCGATTGACCATTACGAATATCGTGTGAGTAGCGACGCCGGAACGATTGAGGCTCAGGAATGGAATGCCGCCGGCGATGCGACGAGTGAGGTCAGGACTCAAATCGTAACCGATTTGACCAACGACACGGAATACACATTTGAAGTGCGTACGGTCAGCGCAGCGGGCAACGGCGCAGCCGCACAAATCACGGCGACACCGAGCTCCGCGACGGCGGTATTCATCCTGATGTTTGATCCGACCGAATATACGGTCAATGAAAGCGATGGGCGGGTTGAACTCACGCTCAGACTGACTGGCGTCGGGCGTGCGCCGCAGGATAAAGTGACCGTTACTGTCTCGACACGCGAAGGCAGCGCGGAGATTGTGGAGGATTATCGACCCTTTGATAATGCGGAAGTCGTCTTTTCACCCGAAGTAGGCGTGACCGAATCGTCGCAAACGGTGACGGCTGAGATTGTCAATGACAACATTTTGACCCTCGATGATCAGAGCTTTTCGGTGGTTATTACGGATGGAACGGCGGCGCATTCCGACGATACGGTCGTGATTGATCGGGGTCGCAGCGAAGCGACGGTGACTATCTTCGATGACGGTGTAGGTCCTAGGTGGGATTATTTGCAGGAATTGCCTAGTACCGTTAATGAAAGCACGGGCATGAATACGGTTTCAATCCGGTTGGGTCAGGGAGAAGGGCTTTTCGATGGGATTTATACAATTATGCTTGAGGTGGGGGGAACGGCGACGTTCGGGGAGGATTATATAATAGAGTTTGTCAGCGAGAGGAATACAGGATCGAGAACGCTGCCGTTCACGGAAGGCGATCGTTTGATGCGACCGATTGAGTTCATGGATGGGCGTGATGATGAGGGTAGTATACATATACGAGAGTTAAGGTTGCGCTTAGTGGTGACGGATGACACGGTGTATGAAGCGGATGAGACGATTGAGTTACGCTTAACTACGAGCCACCCGGCCGCTACGGTGAGGGACGGGGACGATACGACGCAGACAATCACGCTTATCGACAACGATACGACGCCGGTATTGTCTCTGTCGGTCGGTGCGACTGTTATCGACGAAGGGGCATCGGTTGATATTACAGTGATGACGACCGCGACCGGGTCGGTATATGCCGAAGATCAAACAATTGCGTTAGAGTTTACCGGCGATGCGATGCCTGAGGACGACTATACGGTATCGGTCGACGGTTCGCCGTTGTCGTCGCCGTATGAGTTGACTTTGTCGGCGGAGTTGTCTTCGATAACCGCGACGGTAACGGCGACAGACGACCGAGTGCATGAGGCGGATGATGAAACCATTGAGATAACCGCGCGGCATGGCGCCGACATAATCGGCACGGAAACGATTGCGATCATCGACGATGATGCGGTGCCGGAGTTGGATTTATCGGTGAGCGCGGTAACGATTGACGAAGGCGAATCGATTGATATTACGCTAGAGATCACGAACGAATCGGTATTTGCTGAGGATCAAACGATTGCGTTAGAGTTTACCGGCGATGCGATGCCTGAGGACGACTATACGGTATCGGTCGACGGTTCGCCGTTGTCGTCGCCGTATGAGTTGACTTTGCCGGCGGAGTTGTCTTCGATAACCGCGACGGTAACGGCGACAGACGACCGAGTGCATGAGGCGGATGATGAAACCATTGAGATAACCGCGCGGCATGGCGCCGACATAATCGGCACGGAAACGATTGCGATCATCGACGATGATGCGGTGCCGGAGTTGGATTTATCGGTGAGCGCGGTAACGATTGACGAAGGCGAATCGATTGATATTACGCTAGAGATCACGAACGAATCGGTATTTGCTGAGGATCAAACGATTACGTTAGAGTTTGACGGCACGGCAACGGAGGACGACTATACGGTATCGGTTGACGGTTCGCCGCTGTTACCGCCGTATGAGTTGACTTTGACGGCAGGAGAATCTGCGCTAAACGCAATGATCATGGCGCTAATAGACGACATGACGGCTGAGGGAGATGAGACGATTACACTAACCGCGCGGCATGGTGACGACACAATCGGCGAGGAAACGATCACAATCATTGATAACGAGGCGCCGGTATTCATCAGTGCAGCAAGTTTTGAGGTTGAAGAGGGCCTGATAGTAGTCGGCATGGTGACGGCTGAGGATGCGAACCCGCAAGACGAGGTGATGTATTCGATTACCGGCGGTGCGGATGATGCCCTGTTCACCATAGATTCGTCTTCTGGCGAACTGAGCTTCACAACCGCACCGAACTATGAGAATCCGGCAGATACGGATAACGTTTACATGCTTACGGTGGCGGCAATCGGCGGCACGGGTGATCGGGCATTGACAACGATGCAAGTGATTACGGTGACGGTGCTTGATGTGCCTACGACGGTCACGATTACGGCGGCAGAACCGATGGTCACGGAAGGCGAGCCGGCGGTATTCGTATTTGAGCGGACCGACGCGACAGATGCGCCGGCATTGACGGTGAACATTACGATAGATGATCCCGACGGAGTGCGTGCGGCGACTGCGAATACCGGAACGCCTAGTATGGTGACTTTTGCTGCCGATTCTGCGACAGCGGTGCTCAACCTTGTCACCGACGACGATACGCTTGACGAAGCCGACGGCGTAGTGACGGTTACCATCATAGACGGTGCGGATTATGAGGTCGGCATTGAGAACAGTGCTTCGGTGCGGGTTGTCGACAACGATGCCGTACCCGGCGCACCGACGGCACTGACGGCGACAACGGGCAACGGCACTGTGGACCTGAGTTGGGAAGCGCCTGCCGACCCCGGCACTGCGCCGATTGAGCGTTACGAATATCGCGCGAGCAGTGACGCCGGAACGATTGAGGCTCAGGAATGGAATGCCGCCGGCGATGCGACGGGCGAAGTCAGAACTCAAATCGCATCGAGCTTAAGCAACGACACGGAATACACATTTGAAGTACGCGCGGTCAGCGCGGCGGGCAACGGTGCAGCCGCGCAAATCATGGCGACACCGAGTTCCGAGACGGCGGTATTCACTCTGACGTTTGACCCGAGCGAATATACGCTCACTGAAAGTGACCAGAGGGTAACTCTCACGCTCAGACTGATCGGCGAAGGGCGTGCGCTGCAAGATGATGTAACCGTTACTGTCTCGACACGCGACGGCAGCGCGGTCACTCCTCAGGATTATGTGGCTATTGAGAATGCGACGGTTGTCTTTGAACCCGAAGAGGGCGTGACCGAGTTAACGCAAACGGTGACGGTTCAGATTGTCAATGACATCGTTTTTGAGTTAGATGACGAGATCTTTTCGGTGGTTATTAACGATGTAACGGCGGCGGCTTCCGGCGATACGGTCATGATTGATCGAGGTGAAGCGACGGTTATCATCGTCGATGACGGCGGCCCACCGATTTGGGTATTGGACCCGTTGCCGAGTCCTGTCGGTGAAAGCACGGGCACCGTGTCGATTGAGATGAGGCGCGTGTCGATTGTTAATTCTGATACTAACCGCGGGTATTCGCTGACGCTTGAGCTGGGAGGGACGGCGACGTTCAGCGACGACTACGTCATCACGGATATAGACGGCAATCCGTTGGCGTCGCCGCCTACATTCGATGTAGCGCAAAACCAAACAATGCTTGAAGCCCGCCTGATAATAACGGACGATAGGGTGTTTGAGGGTGAGGAGACGATTGAGATACGCTTGAGCACGACCGAGCCGAAGATCCTGATAGACGACGCTACGACGCAGACGATCACACTCATCGACAACGATGCGGTGCCGGAGTTGGATTTATCGGTGAGCGCGGTAACGATTGACGAAGGCGAATCGATTGATATTACGCTAGAGATCACGAACGAATCGGTATTTGCTGAGGATCAAACGATTGCGTTAGAGTTTACCGGCGATGCGATGCCTGAGGACGACTATACGGTATCGGTCGACGGTTCGCCGCTGTTACCGCCGTACGAGTTGACTTTAACGGCGGGAGAATCTGCGCTAAACGCAACGATCATGGCGCTAATAGACGACATGACGGCTGAGGGAGATGAGACGATTACACTAACCGCGCGGCATGATGACGACACAATCGGCGAGGAAACGATCACAATCATTGATAACGAGGCGCCGGTATTCATCAGTGCAGCAAGTTTTGAGGTTGAAGAGGGCCTGATAGTAGTCGGCATGGTGACGGCTGCGGATGCGAACCCGCAAGACGAGGTGATGTATTCGATTACCGGCGGTGCGGATGATGCCCTGTTCACCATAGATTCGTCTTCTGGCGAACTGAGCTTCACAACCGCACCGAACTATGAGAATCCGACGGATGCGGACGGAGACAATGCATACATGCTCACGGTGGCGGCAATCGGCGGCACGGGTGATCGGGCATTGACGACGATGCAAGTGATTACCGTCGAAGTACTTGATGCGGATGACAGTTTGCCGGTAATAACGATTTTTGCGGACGAGCCGTCGGTAACGGAAGGCGAGGTTGCGGTGTTCGTGTTGAATCGGACAACGCCGACGGATGCGGAATTAACGGTGGACGTTAGGGTTATGATAGACGATGCTGACAGATCGGGCATGGTGACTTTTGCTGCCGGTTCTGCGACAGCGGTGTTTTTTAGTCTTTCCACCGATGACGATTTGCTTGATGAAGCCGACGGCGTAGTGACGGCTACCATCATAGACGATGTGGGCTATAGGATCGGTATTGAGAACAGTGCTTCGGTGCGTGTTGTCGACAACGATGCCGTACCCGGTGCGCCGGCGGAGTTAGCAGCCGCGGCGGGCGACACGCACGCGGTCCTAAGTTGGGATGCGCCTGCCGACCCCGGTACTGCACCGATCGACCATTACGAATATCGCGCGAGCAGCGACGCCGGAACGATTGAGGCTCAGGAATGGAATGTCGCCGACGATGCGACGAGTGAAATCAGGACTCAAATCGTAACCGATTTGACCAACGACACGGAATACACATTTGAAGTGCGTGCGGTCAGCGCAGCGGGCAACGGCGCAGCCGCACAAGTCACGGCGACACCGAGCTCCGCGACGGCGGTATTCATCCTGATGTTTGATCCGACCGAGTATACGATCGCTGAAGACGCCGGAGGCGGACGTGGTACTAATGCTGCGGTCACTCTCACGCTTAAACTGAGCAGCGTCGGGCGTGCGCCGCAGGATAATGTGACCGTTTTTGTCTCGACACGCGACGGCAGCGCGGAGATTTTCGAGGATTATGTAGCCCTTAACAATGAGGAAGTCGTCTTTTTCCCCGGAGCAGGCATGACCGAGTTGTTGCAAACGGTGACGATTCAGATTGTCAATGATATAATTCAAGAACACGGTGATGAGATCTTTGATGATGAGTTCTTTTCGGTGGTTATTGATGATGTGTCGGCGGCGCATTCCGATGATACGGTCGTGATTGATCCGAATCGGAGCGAAGCGACGGTGACTATCGTCAATGACGATCCGTCTCCTATCTGGAGTTTGGACATGTTACCGAGTACTGTCGGTGAAAGTATGGACACAGTGGTGCCGATTGTGATGAGACGGATGCATCATAGTGACCAGGGACATCTGCTGACGCTTGAGTTGGGGGGGACGGCAACATTCGGCGAAGACTACGTCATCACGAATATGCAGGACAATCCGTTCGCGCTACCACTTACATTCACTGCGCCGACTATAGTTGGTGGTCCATCAGATAGAATAGTCACATTTAGTTTGGTGGTAATGAACGACGCGGTGTTTGAGGGCGACGAGACGATTGAGATACGGTTGACCACAACGCACCCGGCTGTTTTCACAGATAATACGACGCAGACAATCACGCTCATCGACAACGATGTCGTGCCCGATGCGCCGGCGGAGTTAGCAGCCGCGGCGGGCGATACGCACGCGATCCTAAGTTGGGATGCGCCTGCCGACCCCGGTACTGCGCCGATTGACCATTACGAATATCGTGTGAGTAGCGACGCCGGAACGATTGAGGCTCAGGAATGGAATGCCGCCGGCGATGCGACGAGTGAGGTCAGGACTCAAATCGTAACCGATTTGACCAACGACACGGAATACACATTTGAAGTGCGTACGGTCAGCGCAGCGGGCAACGGCGCAGCCGCACAAGTCACGGCGACACCGAGCTCCGCGACGGCGGTATTCATTCTGACGTTTAACCCGAGTGAATATACGGTCAATGAAAGCGATGGGCGGGTTGAACTCACGCTCAGACTGACCGGCGTCGGGCGTGCGCCGCAGGATAAAGTGACCGTTACTGTCTCGACACGCGAAGGCAGCGCGGATATTTTGGAGGATTATCGACCCTTTGATAATGCGGAAGTCGTCTTTTCACCCGAAGTAGGCGTGACCGAGTTATCGCAAACGGTGACGGCTGAGATTGTCAATGACAACATTTTGACCCTCGATGATCAGAGCTTTTCGGTGGTTATTACGGATGGAACAGCGGCGCATTCCGACGATACGGTCGTGATTGATCGGGGTCGCAGCGAAGCGACGGTGACTATCGTCGATGACGGTGTAGGTCCTAGGTGGAATTATTTGCAGGAATTGCCTAGTACCGTTAATGAAAGCACGGGCATGAATACGGTTTCAATCCGGTTGGGTCAGGGAGAAGGGCTTTTCGATGGGATTTATACAATTATGCTTGAGGTGGGGGGAACGGCGACGTTCGAGGAGGATTATATAATAGAGTTTGTCAGCGGGAGGGATATAGGATCGAGAACGCTGCCGTTCACGAAAGGCGACCGTTTGATGCGACCGATTGAGTTCATGGATGGGCGTGATGATGAGGGTAGTATACATATACGAGAGTTAAGGTTGCGCTTAGTGGTGACGGATGACACGGTGTATGAAGCGGATGAGACGATTGAGTTACGCTTAACTACGAGCCACCCGGCCGCTACGGTGAGGGACGGGGACGATACGACGCAGACAATCACGCTCATCGACAACGATACGACGCCGGTATTGTCTCTGTCGGTCGGTGCGACTGTTATCGACGAAGGGGCATCGGTTGATATTACAGTGATGACGACCGCGACCGGGTCGGTATATGCCGAAGATCAAACAATTGCGTTAGAGTTTACCGGCGATGCGATGCCTGAGGACGACTATACGGTATCGGTCGACGGTTCGCCGTTGTCGTCGCCGTATGAGTTGACTTTGCCGGCGGGGGCCTCTTCGGTAACCGCGACGATAACGGCAACAGACGACCGAGTGCATGAGGCGGATGATGAAACCATTGAGATAACCGCGCGGCATGGCGCCGACATAATCGGCACGGAAACGATTGCGATCATCGACGATGATGCGGTGCCGGAGTTGGATTTATCGGTGAGCGCGGTAACGATTGACGAAGGCGAATCGATTGATATTACGCTAGAGATCACGAACGAATCGGTATTTGCTGAGGATCAAACGATTGCGTTAGAGTTTACCGGCGATGCGATGCCTGAGGACGACTATACGGTATCGGTCGACGGTTCGCCGTTGTCGTCGCCGTATGAGTTGACTTTGTCGGCGGGGGCCTCTTCGGTAACCGCGACGATAACGGCAACAGACGACATGACGGCTGAGGCGGATGAAACGATTACGATTACCGCGCGGCATGAAGGCGACACAATCGGCGAAGAAACAATTACGATCACCGACAATGATGCCGACGTAGCGACGTTCACGGCCTCGTTCAATCCGACCGAGTATACGGTCAATGAAAGTGACGGGCAGGTTGAACTCACGCTCACACTGATCGGCGAACGACCACCACGCGGCAATGTTGACGTGACTGTCGTGACAAGCGACGACAGCGCAGTTGCCTCTGAGGATTATACCCCTCGTAATTTTGCGATTAGATTTTTTGGGTCTGGCTCATCCCAGGTAGCTAATACGATGATTCGGATTGTCGATGACATGGCTGTCGAAACCGAAGAAAGCTTTTCGGTGAGGATTTCCGGTGTAACCGCGATGCATGAAGACGATATGGGGATGATCGGTCAGGGCGAAGCGACGGTGACCATTGTCGATGACGACGACGTCAACGTGGCGCCGGTCTTCAGCGATGCGGTAAGTTTTGAGGTCAACGAAGGGGAGACGGTAGTCGGCACGATGACGGCTGAGGATGCGAACCCGCAAGACGAGGTAACGTATTCGATTACCGGCGGTGCGGATGATGCCCTGTTTGATATCGACTCGTCTTCGGGCGAACTGAGCTTCACAACTGCACCGGACTATGAGAATCCGGCAGATGCGGATACGGATAACGTTTATATGCTCATCGTGACGGCGGCCGGCGGCACGGACGCTCGGGCGTTGACGACGACGCAAGCGATTACGGTGACGGTGCTTGATGTGCCTACGACGATTACGATTACGGCGGCAGAGCCGATGGTAACGGAAGGCGAGCCGGCGGTGTTCGTGTTTGAGCGGACCGACTCGACGAATGTGTCGGAATTGAATGTGTTCTTTACGGTAGATGATCCCGGCGGAGTGCTTGTGCTTCCAAAGCCTTTTGCTCTTTCTTTTGGAGCTGCTGGAGCTGCTTCCGAGACAGCGATGCTCAGCCTTGCCACCATTGATGACGCGCTTGAAGAAGACGACAGCACGGTGACGGTTACCGTTGGTGCCCATATGAATTATGAGGTCGGCATTGAGAATAGTGCCGAGGTGCGGGTTGTCGACAACGACGTCAACGTGGCGCCGGCATTCATCAGTGCAGCAAGTTTTGAGGTCAACGAAGGGGAGACGGTAGTCGGCACGGTGACGGCTGCGGATGCGAATATAGAAGACGAGGTGATGTATTCGGTTATCGGCGGTGCGGATGATGCCTTGTTTGATATCGACTCGTCTTCGGGCGAACTGAGCTTCACAACCGCACCGGACTATGAGAATCCGGTGGATGCGGATGAAGACAATAACTACATGCTCACGGTGGTGGCAATCGGCGGCACGGACGTTCGGACGTTGACGACGACACAAGGGATTACGGTGACGGTGCTTGATGTGCCGACGACGGTCACGATTACGGCGGCGGAGCCGACGGTAACGGAAGGCGAGTCGGCGGTATTTGTATTTGAGCGGACCGACGCGACGGATGCGCCGGTATTGACAGTGAACATTACGGTAGATGATCCCGACGGGGTGCTTGCGGCAGCGGCACCTGATACGATTACTTTTGACGCCGATTCTGCGACAGCGGAGCTCAGTCTTGCCACCGACGACGATACGCTTGAAAAAGACGACAGCGTAGTGACGGTTACCATCATAGACGATGTGGGCTATAGGATCGGTATTGAGAATAGTGCCGAGGTGCGGGTTGTCGACAACGACGTCAACGTGGCACCGGTATTCAGCAGTGCGGAAAGTTTTGAGGTCAACGAAGGGGAGACGGTAGTCGGCACGGTGACGGCTGAGGATGCGAACATAGAAGACGAAGTGACGTATTCGGTTACCGGCGGTGCGGATGATGCCCTGTTTGCAATCGACTCGTCTTCGGGCGAGTTGAGTTTTGTCGCTACACCGGACTATGAGGATCCGGCGGATGCGGATACGGATAACGTTTATATGCTCATCGTGACGGCAATCGGCGGCGCGGACGCTCGGGCGTTGACGACGGCACAAGGGATTACGGTGACGGTGCTTGATGTGCCGACGACGATTACGATTACGGCAGAAGACCCGACGGTCACGGAAGGCGAGCCGGCGGTGTTCACGTTCACCCGGACGGATGCGCCGGCATTGACAGTGAACATTACGGTAGATGATTCCGGCGGAGTGCTTGCGGATGCAGCACCTGATACGATTACTTTTGCTGCCGATTCTGCGACAACGGCGCTCAACCTTGCCACCATTGATGATACGCTTGAAGAAGACGACAGCACGGTGACGGTTACCGTGAACGACGGTGTGGATTATGTGGTCGGTATTGAGAATAGTGCCGAGGTGCGGGTGAACGACAACGACGGGCCGTTCACGATCTCGTTCGACCCGACCGAGTATACGGTCAATGAAGGCCGCACGGCAGTTGTCATGATCAGACTGAGCGGCGAAAGACCGCGGCGCGGCAATGTAACGGTTACGGTCGATGCACACGACGGCAGCGCGGTTTTTATTGAGGATTATGGGTTGCGTAGTAGCGGTCTTGTCTTTTTTCCTACCGTAATGCTGAGATCTGAGAGGTTTACTACTATTGATAACGCGGTTGTCGAGACCGAAGAAATCTTTTCGGTGAGACTTAGGGATGTAATGGCATCGGATCCCGCCGATGAGGTGGTGATCGGTCAGGGCGAAGCGACGATTACCATCGTCGATAACGATTCGCCTCCTATCTGGAGTTTAGACATGTTGCCGAGTAGTGTCAGTGAAAGTAGAGACACCGCGGTGCCGATTGTGATGAAGCGGATGCGTGATTTACTTGACAGAGGATATCCGCTGACGCTTGAGTTGGGGGGGACGGCGACGTTCGGCGAAGACTACGTTATCACGGATATGGATGACAATCCGTTCGCGTTACCGCTTACATTCCCTGCGCCGTATATTGCCGATGATGTGTTTGATCTTCGGACAGATAAAACAGTCGAATTCCGCTTAGTGATAACAGACGACGCGGTGTTTGAGGGAGCCGAGACGATTGAGCTGCGATTAACTACGACGGACCCTGACGTTACGATAGGCAGCGATACGACTCAGACGATTACGATCATCGATAATGATGTGCCGGTGTTGTCTCTGACGGTCGGTGCAACCGCAATCAATGAAGGCGCATTGACCGATATCGAAGTGGGAATCACGAACGAGTCGGTATATGCCGAAGATCAAACGATCACGTTAGAGTTTGCCGGCGATGCGATGCCTGAGGACGACTATACGGTAATGGTCGGAGATTTGCCGTTGTCGTCGCCGTATGAGTTGACTTTGCCGGCGGGGTTGTCTTCGGTAACCGCAACGATCATGGCGACAGACGACCGAGTGGACGAAGCGGATGAGACGATCACACTAACCGCGCGGCATGAAGGCGACACAATCGGCGAGGAAACGATCACGATCATTGACGATGATGCGGCGCCGGAGTTGGATTTGTCGGTGAGCGAGACCACCATCGACGAAGGAGCATCGGGCGATATTACGCTAGCAATCACGAACGAATCGGTATTTGCCGAGAATCAAACGATTACGTTAGAGTTTGACGGCGAGGCGACGCCTGAGGACGACTATACGGTAATGGTCGGAGGTTCGTTGCTGTCGTCGCCGTATGAGTTGACTTTGCCGGCGGGGTTGTCTTCGGTAACCGCAACGATCATGGCGACAGACGACCAAGCGGACGAGACGGATGAAATGATTGAGATAACCGCGCGGCATGACGGCGACATAATCGGCGAGGCAACGATTACGATCATCGACAACGATGCGCTGCCGGAGTTGGATTTGTCGGTGAGCGCGACCGCCATTGATGAAGGAGCATCGGTTGATATTACGCTAGAGATCACGAACGAATCGGTATTTGCCGAGAATCAAACGATTACGTTAGAGTTTGACGGCGAGGCGACGCCTGAGGACGACTATACGGTAATGGTCGGAGGTTCGTTGCTGTCGCCGCCGTATGAGTTGACTTTGCTGGCGGGGGCATCTACGGCAGCGGTAACGATCATGACGACAGACGACCGAGCGGACGAGGCGGATGAAATGATTATGATAACCGCGCGACATGGTGCCGACACAATCGGCGAGGCAATGATTACAATCATCGACAACGATGCGGCGCCGGTATTGTTTCTGTCGGTGAGCACGACTGCCATTGACGAAGGCGAATCAATTGATATTACGCTAGAGATCACGAACGAATCGGTATTTGCTGAGGATCAAACGATCGCGTTAGAGTTTACCGGCGATGCGATGCCTGAGGTTGACTATATGGTATCGGTTGACGACTCTCCGCTGTCGTCACCGTATCAGTTGACTTTGTCGGCAGGGGCATCTACGGCAGCGGCAACGATCATGACGACAGACGACCGAGCGGACGAAGCGGATGAGACGATCACACTAACCGCGCGACATGGTGCCGACACAATCGGCGAAGCAATGATTACGATCATCGACAACGATGCGGTGCCGGAGTTGGATTTATCGGTGAGCGCGGTAACGATTGACGAAGGCGAATCGATTGATATTACGCTAGAGATCACGAACGAATCGGTATTTGCTGAGGATCAAACGATCACGTTGGAATTTTTCGGCACGGCAACGCCTGAGGACGACTATACGGTATCGGTCGACGGTTCGCCGTTGTCGTCGCCGTATGAGTTGACTTTGCCGGCGGGGGCCTCTTCGGTAACCGCGACGATAACGGTAACAGACGACACGGAAATTGAGGCGGATGAAGCGATCACACTAACCGCATTGCATGGCGCCGATACAATCGGTAAAAAAACTCTCACGATCATCAGCGACGTCAGTCCGGTTGAACGCATTGCGGATTTGACGCCGGCAGTCCTCGGAAATTTCACTCCGGGCGCAGTGATTCCGTCCGAAATCGGGCGCTATATCGTCATTCCGGGCCAGCGTAACGACGGCGCGAGCATTGATGCGACTGCTTTATTGGTCAGATTTAATCCTTCGTTGCGTGCTTGTATTGTCAATGATTCTGTGGCGAGCGAACCGTCGTATCAATTCGACTGCGATGTTTTGTCCGGGCCGTTGGCGGAAGACTCGACGGTTCAGGCGCCGGTATTCGGCAGCGTGTTGTATTGGGCCGATGTCAGAGACGACAAGGGCCTGATTGTTCGGGCAACAAGCCAAAAGATTTATGTCGCGCCGCCGCTCGGATTCGCTTCCGGCTTGCAAGCGATTGCGTCTGATACCGCGGCGGCGGACGTGCTGTTATTAACGTCGGACGATGCCGATGTGCCGAGCTCAATCAATCTTGATTTTGAAGCGGGGGTTGATCCGGTGGTTAGTCCGAGCGTTCCTTTTGAAGACGGGCGCGGCACAGTAAGCATCAACGCGTTGTCAGCAGAAGATATTCTTCGGCTTACGGCAATCAACGGAGTTGCTTTTAGCGGCGCCGATTCTGATTTGAACGCGGTCACCGAAGCGATGCTCGCCATGCACGAGCTATTTGCGTTGGGCAACAATGCGCTGAGATTGATTGAAGCAAAAGAGGCGAGTATTAATCCGATTGAGTCTGTGGACCCGGGACTGTCGGCGGAGTTGATTGTGTTTGATCAAGTGACGACGATTACGCTGACGAACGATTATATGGTTGATGTGTTCGTATATAGCACAGCGACGGCGATGTTTGAGTTGGCGGGCATGTCCGAAGATGCGGTAAGAGAATTGATCATCGACTTGAGCGACAATGAGCTTAAGGCTGCTGACCGTGAAGGTGAAGAGTGGGTCATTTCGCTTGAAGATGCGGATTTCAGCCCGTACATTTTTCAAGTGATGATGTCGACGAATCAGGAAGTGACAGCAAGTATTCATGCGCTCGGCGATGTTGCGGATGAATTAGGCATGATTGATGCCGACTTGACGCTGGCAACGACGGGGACATTGCTGACCGGTTTTTACGCTTACAAGCAAGCGGATGAAGCGAGCGTCGGCGTAGCGCGTATCACAAGCAACGCGATTCTGAATCTTCCGCCGTTACCGGACGGTCGCGAAGTTGCGGAGGTAGAGAGCGGCGTGTTTGATTTCATCGCTGCCGATTTGACCGGCGGTGTTGCGACGGTCGTGGTTGAATTGTCCGCGGCGGCGCAGGAAGGGTCGCGTTACTACAAGTATCAACCGGATGACGGCTGGACAGAATTCAACACGAGTAGCAACGATAAGATTTACAGCGCGCCGGCGCCGTGTCCGAGTGCGCAAGCCAGCCGCGAGTCGGATGCGGGCGGCGGTCTGAGTGACTATGCGTGGCGTTTGGTCTCCGACGGCGTTCGCGCAGACGATGAGTGTTTGCTGCTGGAAATTGAGGACGGTTCGGTCAATGACTCCGACGGGAGAGTCAACGGGATTATCTTTGATCCGGGCGCGTTGGTGCAGTTTGTCGCAAGAGTCGGTGGCGGCGGCGGCGGTGCGGTCGGCTTGTGGTGGCTGCTTCTGTTCGTCGGTATCATTTTGGCGGCGATGGTCTTGAAACGCCGGAATGCAAGACCGACGCGGCGGATTTCACCTTAAAAAATTATACTAAAAACCCAGTCCTGCTCTCCCATATCGCTATAAGAACAAACTTAAACCGAGTTCATATATTGAACTATAACATTGTTTCTGTCGGGTGAAAAACATAATACCATCTGTATATAGGACTGATGACAGTATTATTCCGGTTATACCTTGTTTATAACTTGACTTCGATAAAATCCGATCAGAACTTCGCTATCATTGCTTTTGACTTCATAGGTTTTAGCTCGTAAGTGATTGCCCATGAGTGATTGTGCCATTATCCTCAGGATCCTCAGGGGGCACTATATTACGGTGTTGTTTGCAACCCTACCGCACTCAGATTCCTCCAGGACGTAGCTTGCTCGGAAGCGGGAACGGAGCTTTCGTTCCATTTCAGACCTACGCTACGGTAGATCCTGTTGGCGTCCGCGCTCGCGCGGCTCGGTATCGCATACCGCTCCTATGTGTCGGTATGTACCAAGATGCTCAACTGCAAGGTGTCCAGCTCGCGCCGGATCCGTTCCGCGCTCATCGGGAAGCCCAGTGCCTTAAGCCGCCGACACAGCTGCTGCAAGCAGCAAAAGGCCATGTAGCAGATCGCAATGTGCGCCTGAATACGCCGCGGCTTCCAGTGAAAGATCGGGTGGATGCGCAGGTCATGTTTGTTGGCGCGAAAGCAATGTTCTATTTCCCATAACTAGCGATATTGCAACAGCAACTCCTGCGGTGCCATCTCCTCGTTGCCGTGCGCGAGGATTGCGCGCAGACCGTCCCAACGCGCCGCATCCGTCACCTTGCCGCATCAATCTCGACCCGACCCGGTGCAGGGTGAGACGCGCCCGGAAAACCGATCGGTTTTCAGCGGCGAACAACCCGACAAGGACATCGAGGCCGGCGCTGCACTCGGCGCCAGTGCCGCTGCGTTGTATCCGCCTCTCTCAAGGTCTGCCGCCACCAATACAAAGTACGGCGGCTGATCTTAAACGCATCGCAGGCAGCGGCCATGCCATGCTTTTCCTATAAGGTGGAAATTTTGAGTCGTTATTTTACATCGTAAGCCATCGTGTCCCAGCGATGCTCGATTTTAGCGACCCGGTAAAACCCCCGGATTCGATAGCCTATATGTCGGATTTGCACGGCTTCTCCTTCGGTCGGCAGGAGTGCCAAATGTTTCTGAGCTTATGCACTCTGATTTATTAAAATTAAAATCTGGCTACACTCTGGTTCCGACATCATACCTTTCGGCATAATCGTTCACGATTCGACGAACATGAACTTTCAATGAATCATACGACCACAATTTAGGATGTTGAATAATAGCGTCCGAAACTGCTTGAGACAATTTTGTCGGGATAACCAAAGCATCGCCAAGTTGCACCTCCTCTTGCAATAGCCGTTCGCGATACCATTTCCCGACACGATTCGCTGCCACCCAATCCGCCAAATTGCGATTTCCATGTTCGGCAAGACTCTCTTTATCGGTGATTGTGCCGTCTTTAATCAAAACCGTCACTTCCTGATGCACTTCGTTAGGCAATTTTGCCGCGGACATCTGAGCTTGCAATGTTTCCGGCAATGATGCTCTCTCATCATAAGTCTCAACATAATTTTGCACAATTGCCTTGACTTCCGCTTTTGCTTGTTCATAAGGCACAACTTGTTTATGCGCCTGAAGCGATTGCTTTACTTGTTCCTCGAGCTGCTGCGGCACCGAATGGCCTTTCATCCTATCCGGAACCGCATCATGGTACCAATCCGACAGGCGATTTTTCTCTACCCATGCGCCCGTATGCTGATTGACTACCGCGGCGACATCAACTTCACCGGCAGCATTTTGAACAATTGCGTGTAATTCTTTTTGAACTTCTTTTCTGGCAGGAATCTTCGCTTCACTGAGTAGCTTGGAAAAATCTGCTTGAGAAGGTTCCTCGCGCGCGCTTGCACTCGTGCCATCTGCTTCTTGACTCCGCTCTGACTTATCAAGCAACTTGAGCTCTTCTTTTTCCAAAGTCTCATCCATTAGTTTCTCAGCAATGGCATGCCATTCATCCATTGATTGCTCTGGCATCGACATCCCCAATTTTCCACCATCGACGTTATCCGCTTTTTCCATCACTGCGTCAAAAATACGTTGACTTAATTCTTGCTTACATTCTTCCTCCATTACATAACCTGCCTCCATCAAAGCGGGTTTTTCAGAAATTTTCTCCTTGAGAGTACGTGAGAAATAAGAGCTAACCACGTCACCTTCAACGTCTTTGCGTCCCGATAGAAAATATGCTGCCATAACAATCGAACGTCGCACGGAGCAATCCGTTCGATGCAACTTGTCAATCACTTGCCGAATAGAACGCGAGGAAAGATCTTTTTCAAGAAAAGTATCCGCATTGAATTGCGCCTCTATACCTTGAATATCCTTCGGAGAATAAAAATCGTCGCCAATCGCGCGAAGAAAAGTATTATAAGCGGCATAACTTTCAGCATTCCGCTCCGAAGCGCCCAAAGGTTGAGATTGGGAGCCAAATTTGCTCTGGAACCAACTGATAACCCGATTAAAAAAGTTATCATTGCGCACTCTCAACTGCCCTGTTTTTATATCTAACCGAACAGTTGCGTTCCTATTTCCGCGAGCGATATTTTCAAAATTCTGCAGTCGTATTCGCGACATAACGGCTTCCTCACTAAATTATAAAAAACCTTAAGCGGCTATATGATCGGACCCTCCTCGATAAATGGGTTCCAATGCCTCGTCCGCCACCATATTTGCGAGCCCCGGCACTTCACTGCGCTTCAATTTATAGCCGGGTAATCCGGTATTGATTCTTTGCATTTCAAGATTCCCGGAACCTAAAGTGAATTGACTACGCATCCGGCGCAACCCCGGTGGTTGCGATTCCGGCGCCGGGATATAACCGTTTTTCTCGGCAAAGGCAGCGAGGCATTTCACCTCGGCATCCAGCTGCCCGGTACGGTCCTTACCGCTCTTGCAGTTAAATAGCGGTGTTTCACCCATCAGATGAGCAACCAAAGCTAATCGAGATACCATTTTATAGGGTTCACGATCACCGGCCATAAATGATCCCTCGCGCCAAATTTCTTTGAGCTGACTCGCAGCATAGGTGAGTTTCCCCATATCTTTATCCAAGCGGGCAATACTCTCCGAAATCCTCCCCCGGTCCACGGCAGATTGACCGGTCATCTGCGTCAAATCACTTTGTAACTGCCGTTTTGCGCCATCATTCGGTCCAGTTTTTGGCGGACATGCCCGCTCACTTCCTTGTTATTTGCGGGTCCGACTAATTCAGCAAGCTCAGGATTATTGCTATCCATTGCAAATCCCCACCCCATAAAATTTCGCCATACGGGGGTTTGGGACGGAATTTTCATCATTCTACCGACTGCACCACCGTTGACGCCGAAGTTAAATGTTCTAACGTTAATATTCGCACGTACCGTCTGAGTATTCCCCTGGGTGTCACGCACTGTCAACGTTGCGGGCTTATCTTTGCTCAAACCGAGTAAAGCGGATGTTTGCGTTTCCAACATTGCTCTTTCATTACTGCTGCTTCCCCCTTTGATCAACGGACGTAAATGATCCGGTGTCAACAATGAAATAGAGCTTAAATTTAACGTGACAGTCTCGCCGTCAAGCGCATTTTGAAACTTGTCGGGGTCTGCAACCAGCGCGGCAACCGCTATTTCTTGAGCCATATTTTTGCTTGCTTCAACCCGCATCAGGTTTGCATATTCGGTAGCGGAACTCGGATCATTTCGGATTAAACCGAAAATACTATTGATCATTTCATCACGTGTGTTCCCTTCGGGAGGGGTAATCGCACCGTCGCGAACAAGTAAATCACTAATCATTGACCGAAGAGTCGCGTCGGGTAATTTTTGCAAATTTTTCCCGGTCAAATCGTATGCATCCAAAACACCATGCCGCAACCCGGAAAATAAAACCTGACCGTTTTCATCGCTGGCTTGAGTATGTGCAAGATTCGGAACATGCTGATACTGTAAACGGTCGGCACAGTTGATCCCGTTCAACGGATAATCTTGCGCGAAATGTTGCGCAAACGCTTTTGCCGGAGTAATGGAACTTTCCGCAACTCCTCTAGCGGGCCAAGAATTCAGGTGATCAGTTGACACTAAATCGTAGCGCACTTGCTTACGGATTGGGTCCCAAGGCTGCCGGTTAAGTGTCTGATTATGCGCTTGATGAAACATAAATTTCAAATCAGGCAAATCTTTTTTTGCAACGCCTGCCGCCAACAGTTGATGCCGAATAAATTCTTGCAGCATACGGGCTTGACCGACTTTAGCGTGCGCCAGTGGCAACCAACGCTTCTTCGCCGCACTGCCATTCTGGGCTTTGTCATTCCAGTGTGCCTTGAGCTGTGCAATACTGTCTTTTTTACCTTTTTTTGCCGAAACCATTGCAAACGGGGTATCCCATATCTCTTTTGCCGCGAGCGACAATTCGGTCGGCGGCTTTGATGTCGTGACGTTGTACTCGCTAACCGTTTTTGCCTGCGATAAAGTGCTCTGATGCTCTTCGAGAATTTTGATAATCGCCGATTTTGCGGGTCCCGCCAATCCGGCCACCGACAGTTGGCGCGCAATCATCAGTGCGGCATCTGCCTGTAACAAATGTGAATTGATTCTGTCGCTGCGACTAACGGCTTCCGGCGGCATTTCATCTAAATCGAAAAGTGAAATCAAGTCTGCCGCGTCCATATGCCGGTCGGCAAAACGCTGCTGCAAGCTTTGGATTAATGTATCTGTCACATGCGACAGTTGATTATTTTCCGCCAGTTGTATTCTTTTTTCCATCAACCAGCCTTGGATCAACGAAAGGTTGTATTTACTTGACCCCATCAACGCTTGCACTTCCGCTTGCTCATCTGCGCTCAAAGATTCGTAATCATCGGATTTACCAAGCAAAACGGCAGCACGAGAAATCTCCTCATCCGCACGTTTGGCATACAAAATTGCCTCTTCAAAATCCGGCAACAAATCACGCGGAATATCTCCTTTTACGACATGATTCGTTAAATAATTGGATATTTTTTCAATCTCGCCCAGCGATAATTGTTTGACCAATTCTTGACTAACTCCCTGAGTAACTTCTCGTTCCCTAACTGTACTGTTGGCGCTGTTTGATAACACGTTTTCAGCATGATCATCCACCGGCGTAGTCAGCGTATGGTCACCGCCGATAGTCACAGTTTTACCTTGGAGCTTACCTTTAACCGGCGTTTGCGCAGTGGTCCGAGAAGTATCGGATACGCTGCCGGTATTTCTCACTTCACCAAAAAGTCCCATAATATACCTCCTATCTCGATGAGCTGAACTGATAAATAAATTGTACTATAATCAATATACCGTTTGCAGAGCCATATAAAACGCCCTCTTCCTTTGCCTCGACCGGAATAAAAATTTATTCACTTTGTCTTTACCAATAATCTGTCTCCTCAAGAATGAAAACGGAAAAAAACGAAAGTCGCTGCGAAAAATTCCGCTACATAAACTCTTCCTCGCAATAATGCCCTCCTCAAATTCCCACAAAAATAGAGATTTATGCAGATCATCACCGTTACTCCGGTACGGATAAAAGCCAACGGCAACAAGTAAATTTTATGGCGGCCCGGAATACGAGCGCTTAATATCCGGCTTACCTACAGCTTCTTCCTTCACTGCATTGATTACTTCATTATCCTCATCTTCAAAACCGGTCGTAATTTCAAAATTGATAGAAGTATCGATAATTCTCGGGGTAATCATGAAATAACGCGCGGCTGAAACATCACTCTCACTCGTGTTTGTAAAAAAGAAACCCAATATTGGAACATAACCCAACAACGGAATACGCCGTTCGCTCAGAACACGTTCGCGAACATTGTATCCTCCGATCAACAAACTTTGCCCTTCGCGTATCACCGCTTGCGTTTGAATCACGTTTTGGGCGACTTCAGGCAATCCTGATACTAAATCCGTACTTTCAGATCTGCGCCCGTCTTCAACATGAATTGCCATCTGGATTTTACGTTCATCGCTTCCATAAATCACATGCGGACGGACTTTTATCACCGAGCCGTAAGAGACCGGAACTAAATCAACCGCCGCACCTTCGGAACCATCATCGGGAGAACCCAAGCGCACATAAAAAGTTTGATTGTTCTGAAACAATGCCTCGTGGTTATCTAGTGTCAATACTGACGGACGCGATAAAATTCGGCCTTTTCCCTTACTTTGCAGTGCAGATACACGAACAATAAAGCCGCTAATTTCAGAAGGGCTCAAAGTTGTGTTATAAACAAATCCGGGGCCGGTATTACGAATTTCCCAATCAAACCCTAAGTTTTGCGCTTCGGTCGCATCAATGTCAAATATTGAAACTTCAATTTCAATCTGATCCAAAGGCTTATCCAGTTCTTGTATCAACCGCTCATAAGTGGGTATTCTGTCCTCACGATCGCGCACAATGATAGCATTTAAACGAGGATCGCCGATGATATAAGCTTCATTTTCACGAATCCCGGCAACCTGACTCTCAGGTATGGGGGCCGCCGTCTGCTCATCCGTGTTCTTTCCGACCAAACCTGTACCGCGAAACTTTCTCGTTTCAGCCCCGACGCCGCTACCGACCACCTTGGAGATATGCGCGACATTCATAATATTTCCAAGCATTTCGGCGAGACTAATAATAGGCGTCTTATTTCCGGAAGCATTGTTGCCGGCTTTATCGACATAACCGTATTCGATATGAAATACACGAACGGTATATCCGTCGTCACTGACGACCGGCGGCTCAATATCTTGATCTCCAAGTCGGGCAACTACCTCCGTCACTAAAGCGACAAAACGTGGCGGACCGGATACTTGCAAAACGTTTTGAGTCGGTATGGCTTTCCAATTCAGCGGAACACCTTGAATATCCACCTCGGCCATATAATCCTGAAACTTCCTTACCAAAGGATATGCCAAATCAATAGTTTTTTGCTCTATTTCGGTTGCCTCATAAACATATAAAGTCGTGCCGTCATAAATCCATGATAAGTCGTAAGTTTTTGCAAGGTCGGTCAAAAAATCTTCAGCGCGAATGATCGGAAAATTTCCACTGATCGAAGCATTGATTTTCGAGCTAATAATTGCCGGAATTGAAACACTTGAGGCAAAATCGTAGAGTAAACTACGTAGAGATTCCTCTCGAGCAAAGTAGCCATACTTTTTATCCAGCCATGCCGAATCCGACACCGCAACGTTCAACGCACCAACCAGCAGTACACTTGTAATTAATCTGATTATCCTGTCCGTAGGCATCTTTAGCAAGCCTGCCAACGTTAATCAACCTTAACTTTCTTGCGGGTAGAATGCATAACCCATACTTGCCTTATCAAGCACCGGCTCCAAAGTTTGTGCATCCAAAGAAATATCCATCGCCATCCTGAAATAACTGGTATCTTGATCTAATAGAATATCAACGTCTTCTTTGGTTTCGAGGTCAATACCGTTCAATACGGTTGCCGGCCCAAAAAACTTCATGCCGATGCTAATATCCCCTTGAGCATTTTTGTCGATATCATACTCAATCCTAGCGCTAGGATGCCTGTTATCCGTAAGAGGTACAAATTGAAACGGCGACATACGTTCCCGTCCCGGAGCAATATTTGACATCAACATCCCGGCGGTTGCCTGATAAGCGAACTCGGAAATTTTCAGCAACATCTCTTCATTCAATTTTCCGGATTCGTCGGTACAAAATTCACGCAGCTGATTTATGATTCCTTGCGAGTCGGCACCTAAATCTTTTCCTTGCAAACGATAAGTAGCGCGACCAAGGTCGCGAGTAAATTCTCCCAAAACTCCGTCGTCGGTAACAGTTTTATTAGTACGAGCTTGCGACAACAAATCCGCCTGTATTTTTTCCAAAACCCGATTAGAAAGACGAACGTTGTCATTTGCTGCGCCCACTCGATTAGGCGCCGGCAACTCGATACCGGCATTACGCAACGTTTTAATCGTATCGTCAGAAAGCATCTCTCTCGATGATACTCCGACCAGCGGTCTTGAAATGCCCGCCTTATCTTGCAGAAGCTGAGCAAGATTGTTTAATAAAAAATCATACTCGCCAGCGGTTTCAACCGATGATTGGTATACACTTTCGTTTTTCTGGAAAGTATTGCTTTGCGTAAAAATATACCGCGCATAATGCGCACCTTCGCCGAAAGATCTAAGCGGCGACCCTTCTCGGTCCATCTGATTGCTGATATCGCGCAACTGCGCATCATCACAACCGGTTAAAAAAACCTGCCAAAAAGTGCGCATAACGGAATCTCTATTTTCAACCGAAAGATTCTGATCACTCATCGCATTCATCACCGCATCATGCACTCCGATTAGAGCATTTTCCCATTCCTGTTGGGAAAGCCCTAACTCTGCGCCAGATTGAAGGAAATGCCCCGGTTCAAGCTGCTCTTTCACCTTGTCAAGTAAAGAAAGCTTCGGTTCTTTATCTAATTTAAGGAAGTGTTCCGAAAGTTGAGGATAAGCTTTACCGAATGCCGGCACCATGCTTGCCGGCATATTGCTATGGAGTATCTGCTGCATCATCCGCGCCTTCACTCCCGGATCATCAACCGGCAATTGTTGGGCTGCCTGACCCGCCGCGAACCGTTCGCTAGCAAACTTGCCGACCACATCATCAACCATCGTTTTTAAGTCTTCAGACGATACCGCGATCGTCAAACCACTCTGTGTGCCTTCTTCATTCGCCACGGACGGGCCCAGACCAAGACCTTGACTTTTAACCTTATTCAGCTTGCGGTACACGGCATCCGACAGTTTATCCATCAGCTGCCTGTCAATTTCTTGCACGATATTGTCTTCTAATTTAGATAAATCAACCACAAGCCCGGTCGCAGAATCAAAATTCATTTTTTCTAGAAGCTGCTGCGACAACGAGTCCGTTTTAGTGATACCGATCCTATCCATCAGAATCGCACGGTACGCTTGTGTCGCCTGTTTCAATATGACTGACTCGGCAAGCTTATCGGCTTCAGCAGAAGTAACAAAACGCAGACCGCTCTTGCCGGAAAAATTAACCTCCTCTTTAATCTTTTGACCAAGATCTCCAAAGTCAACTTGCGCTTTTATGGATGCTATCTCTGCTGCATCCGAACCAAACAAGCGTTCGGCAATATGGTCAAATTTTATCTGTAGTAAAGATGTGTCGGAACCGCTTGCCAAAGGGCGATTATAGTTTGATGCAATTCCTTCATTTGATTTAATAAACCGATTTTTAATTTCTTCGGCAAGATCCAAAGCTTCTCTAATATTTCTTGAACGCAATGGTTTGCCTTGCTCCAGCCTTGTGTTCCAGCTCAATGTATCAATCACTCGGCTGGCAATCTGTTCCCCATAAGACTGTCTTAGCGCATCAATAAACAATCGCGATGCTTCGCGATTCCTCGAAGTGTTCATACTTCTAACCCAGCGCACAATTCCGTTGCCGGTATCACGTAGACCCGACTTATCCACCGTCAGATTAAAAGCGGCATTGCGATCGCCTACTCTAGCTACAGCCGATTGAAAATTTTTGATATTAATCATAAATCAGTATTGATATTTAATAATGGAAAATAAAAATGCGATTGCCCACAAATCCGGTTCGTGGGTGACGCCGACTACCAGGCATCATGCGGGAAAGTTCATCCTTTCGCCTAAATGATCGGATGCCGTCTGTCACTATGCGCGACGCAAACACAGCGAGGGTAACAATCATTGATGGTGGTAATAGATCCAAATGCGCTCAAGCACAACATCTGCTGATTGTAATCCCTGCATAATCGTATTGAGACAAGCATATTCATCCGGCGCCACACCTTTTTTCAGTTGAGAGTCAATCGCAGAAATTTGCTGTGAAAACCCGTCGTGCAGCTTCTTTTTGAACTCTCCGCTGGTATCTTCTTTTAATTCATTCTCAAGGTCCATCGTCAGATGGGATTGGGCTGGAACTGACATTGAGATAACCTCCTATACTCTCATTGCATGTGGAAGACGAGCTTGCAGTGTCCGCATTAAAGCAAACGGATGGGTATAAATAAACTTTTATACTTTCATCGCGTGCGCTTCGGAAATTCCGCCTTCATCGGGAAACGGCGCCTGTTCCTGAGCCAAAGCAAGTGTCGGTATTTTTTGTTTCCAGTATTCCGCCAGATTAACAAATTCTTCCACCACGGATTCAAATTTCGACAAACGCATCATCTCCAATGCATATTGGCGAATTAAAATAATTTTCTTACTGGCATCTTCTACGCCTAATGTCGCACCATTAGTATGTTTAAAAACATAATTGGCGTCCAGTAGCTTAGCATAAACTCTTTCCCGATTTTCACTGGAAGCATCGCCTAGATATGAATACATATAAAACGATTCCTCGTCCCTATTCAATTCAAAACTTACCGCAACATCGTCAAACATAAGATTGCAACGATTCTCTTCATCCAAACATAACTCGGGAATACCGATCAAATCGCCAAACTCTTTCAACAAATTCTGCATCGCCTCAGCGCTCATTACAGCTCCACTTCTTCATCAAAGAACTTTAAGTCAAACCCGCAGCACGTTCATCAATAAGATCAAACATTGCCGCAACTTTTTTAAGCAGTCCGCTATGATCCGCTTCATCAGCAGTCGCCACACAAATTATCTCAATTGAAGTCACCGCTTTCTTGGCATTATCCCAATCTTTGAGCGCCATATAGCATTCACACGCATGAAACGCCGGCATCGGATTAGTCGCATCAATAACCGCGGCAGTCGAATAGATTATGATTGCCTTGTCGTATTGTCCCATCAATTGGTAACATCCCCCCAAACCAATAGAAAATCGGCTATCGGCATGTTCGTGCAACACTAAAAAAGTAAACAGCTTTTTTGCATCTTCGTATTGATGCTGCTGATATAGGTTATAAGCAACATTGTAAACCGCTTCAATTTCATCGTCGCTATAGTTCTTAATAACACTCAGCGGTATACCGTCGGCCAAGCATTCAATCGCCAAGTCTTCGATTTCTTGCAACTGAGACACATTATTTTCCATGATTTCTGCCCCACTCATTGCAACTAGATTGAAGTACGAATTTTCGTCGCCGCTTCGTCCGCAGAAGACAAGGTATCGATTACCATGCCGGAAGCATCTTGCAACTGTTGAATCAGTTTCTTGATCCGGCGCATATCTTCTTCATCCATCGCTGCCAGTTTCGCCAATTCGGCTTTATTGCGCATCATATCCGCACGTGCAGTCGTGGTCTCGTATTCCTTCTTTGCCGTATCGATCCCAATTCCGCCACCGGCAATTGACGTAGCGCCTGAAGTGATCTGAGCAGCCGCCCGGAGTCTATTTGCAGCTTTAAGAACTTTTGCCGATTTGCCTGCACTGGCCGCAACCTCATCCGCGCTTTCCGTCGCAGACGTTGTTTCCTCCGTCAATTGCGTCGAACCCTCAATAGAGGTTTCCGCAACGCTCTGACTGACCTCGGTCGCTCCTTCGGCAGCTGCTGCCGCCCCTTCGGAAACTGCCGCTGCCCCTTCAGAAGCCGCTGCCGCAGTCTCGGAAGCCGCCGCCGCCCCTTCGGCAGCAGCCGCTGCCCCTTCGGCAGCTGCTTCTCCGGCATCGGTCATCAATTTGCCTATGCTACTGACAACCGAAGTAATTCCCGAAACACCGCCGGTAGCAACCGTTGCTCCGATATTCAAAACGAGCAAAGCCACCGTTAACGAAATTGAAAAAGCCATCTTTTGTTTATCATCCATACCCATCGCATCTTCCATTTTCTCCATTCCGCCGCTTTCTTCCGCTATCAATACCGCTGTTGACACAAGCGCCAACGCAAACAACGGCGCGGCAGCGGCGCCACCGGAAACAACCCCCACGACCGCGGCGACAACAAACGCTAACGCAACTCCGACCCAGGCAAAAACTTTGGCGAGAATGCCTCCGGTCTTGTTCTGATGATGATGCGCAATCTTTTTTAATTTCTCCAAGGTATCTTCATTTTTCATTTGCTTGTCAAGCGCACGATTTTTGATACCTTCTTCGGCATTTTTAATACGCGATTCGCTTGTTTTCTTGCGCAAGGCATATAGCAAGGTCATTAAATCGGCAGGATTCATCCGCGTCGGCGACGCTAAAGTTGGACCGCCCGGAGCGGCTAGACCGCTGTCAGCCGCGGAAGAAGTTATAGGAGCTTCTACCGGAGGCTGCGAGGAGGTTTGTTTGTCGGTAACTTGAATTACTTCCCCAGTCGTAGCTGTCGGTGTCGGAGAGGGTTGGTGTCTTACACTGATATCTTCATTTGCCATCTGTTGTTCTCTCGGTTGTATGAGTAAGTTGAGCTTGTAGAGATCGCGTTTTATCCTTCAAACCGGATTCCGCATCCGATGCTAAGATAGCGTCTATATACTCTTCTGCTGAGTCTTTTTGCCCGCATATGGTCAAACAACGGGCAAGATTAAAATATAAATCCCAATCGTGCTCATCCAAATACAAAGTGGAGTAACTAAGAGCGCTTACCGCTCCGAAATAGTCTTCCAAAACCTGACGGCAATAACCCAATCCCATCCAATATTTGGGATTTTCGTGATCATACAGGCATAGCAACTCAAAGCCTTTCAGCGCTTGCGCATATTTACCACTGTTGTATAGTTCATGAGTGACACCATAAATGCTGTCAATCGCTTTTTCGGAGATGCCTCGCGTCCCTTTCAGAGTTCGATACCCCTGCAGAACGCTAGCTCCCTCGGTAAAAACCGCCGCTACATTTTTAGCATCCATCCGCCACTCTTTCTCAATAAAAGATTCCGTCTATTAACGAGCGAAATTGGCTATGATACTGCTCATCACTTCCTTAGACTTCGTATTCATGCTGTCCGCCGCCTGCAGCGCTTCCTGCGACTTATTAATAACGCTTTTGAGTTTGATCATAAACAAATCATTATCGCTGGACAGTTTGTCCACGAAGTCCTGCATATATTGTATGTTGATATCCCATTGGCCTTTGTTATGGTTATCGTCGTCGTTTGTATGATCCCATTCGATATCGTGAGCCTTGCAATAGTCCTTCATATCCTGCGGCATCTTTGAACTATGGTGATCACCAGATTGTCCTTTCAGTTCCCTCATTTGCGACAAATAATTTCGCGCTTGTTGAATCTCTTTCAATTTTTCCTGCGCCGTTTGCGCACGGTCCGTCGCTAAATCACTCATAGTTTGAGCTCGTTGCATAAACAATAATGTCATCGCATCGTCCAGCGACATAGGAACGCCGCCGAACGTCACTCCGCCGGTGCCGGTCGATTTGATGGTTTGCGTTAAAGCTGGATTGGTTACGTTACCGGTCATATATGTATCTCCTGTTTAGATGGGTAATTGTTCATCGTGAGTGAAACAGAAATTACCACGAAATCATATTTTGGTCATTCCGCTTCTGGGGTGTTTACCTCCGCTTGATTGACTGTCCGATGATGGAAGCCGATTTTCTTCTTCAAGCAATTCTTCATGCAACTTATCAAAATCATCATTTGCTTGCTTACGCAAATCCGACGGGCACTCACTGCTCTGCAATAATTTTTGCAAAGTCGCTGTATCCTTACAACCAAGACTCTCCAAAGTTGCCTGCAGACTTGCGGCAACGTCATTTGCCTGATAGATAAGGTCATCTGTTTCAGCCACCATTCTGTCTAATCGTGCTTCTCTATCGCCATCAGTCATCTCTTTGCTCCATTTACTTTATTTATCTCTTATCTTCTTTTTATCTCTTATCTTTTTTAAGGGGTATTTTATTCTATTATACACCAAAACTCAACCAAAATACAAGTTTTTGTACGTGGCCGGATACATACTGAACACGTACAGTTCACAAATCAAAGCGGTAATCGAAGTACTCAATATCCTTAGCATAGTATTTTGCGGCAATTTCTGCAGTTATATCGTCATAATAGATACGATAATCTCGCCGACGTTTTGATAAAAATGTATGGGGTAAACGCACATCCGATTTGCCAAATCGGTGGGCAAGCAGTAACACCTCTTCCTGAAGTCGCTCGAAACGGCCGCAATATGAAATAATGACTCTGCCGTCAGCATCAGCTATCCAATTCAATTGACTGGAAAGGTATTTCCTAAATTTTTTCGCTCTTCCTCCGAAGAATTCAAAATCTTGGTCCTGTAAAGCTATTTTCACAAATGCTTTGAACGGAATAATTTGTAAATCTCTTGAAAAACTATGCATCCTTTCAAAATGGTAGTAAGAAACTAATCGATCCCAGGGATTACGTACTATTGCAAAGGAAAATTTTTTGTCCCAATATTTTTCACCTACCATCCGACGTTGCTCGTCGGCTGTCAAATGTGCAAGCTTAAAGTGAAAAAGAGATATCCGGAATGCCACCACAAGACTAGTTCCCCCAGTTTTAGGGATGTGCACGAATAAAACGGAAACGACCCTCTTAAAATATTGATCAATTAAAAAATGTTGATTGACTAAACCGACCTTTAGCTTGTTCGGAAATCGACGCAACAGTGGATGAATCATAGTAATTAACCGTCATACTTAATATAGGCAAAACGCTGATCGGACGGCGTTCCTTCCAATGCCCCGCTACTCTTTGCCGGCTGCCACTGAATAAACTCCTCAATCTTTTTTGCCAGCTCAAAATCCTTATCGGTCACGCCTTTTGCCGCATGGTTCATCAATTTTACAATTACAAAAGCGTAAGAAACAGTTAAATCAGGATGATGGAATGCCGCTTCTGCTAAATGTCCAACCGCATTTACTACCATCAAAGTGCCTTTCCAGCTATGTGTTTTATATTTCCTCCGTATCCAACCGCTCTCGTAGTACCATTGCGGTAACTCTTCTTGCAAGCGTTGATTAATTTCTTCTTCGGAATAAACTTCTTCTAATTTTTTATCACGCCATCCCATCGGGGCCCTCCTACTGTGGTGTAGCAATTTTGGAATTGTTGTCGCATACTATTATAATGCCAAGTTGCTATGTTGATATGATTGTAATTTAATGTCTCACGCACCTAAAATCGGCCATCGCAAGAAAAAACGAGGTCAGCCCAAAGGACGTAACATTGATCTTGTTGCTGTACAAGAAATCAGAGAACTGCTAAACAATGTCGAAAAACGCCGAGATTTACTCATTGAGCACTTGCACTTAATTCAAGATCGTTACGGATATATCTCGGCGCGGCATCTAACCGCGCTCGCGTATGAAATGAAACTCTCAACGGCAGAAGTCTATGAAGTTGCAAGCTTCTATCATCATTTCGATATTGTCAAAGAAAATGAAAAACCGCCAGCGCCATTAACCGTGCGAGTATGCGACTCGATCACTTGTGAAATGTTTGGCGCCGAAGGTTTGATTGCATCATTACAAAACGCATGCGGTAATGGGAAAGTGCGCATTCAACGAGTACCTTGTGTCGGTCGTTGTGAAACCGCACCCGTCGCTGTAGTTGGGTTGAATCCAATTGCGAAGGCTAATACTGCCGGCGTCCTGCAAGCAATCAAATCCAAACAATGCGCAGCACCGGAACCGGATTACATGGGATATTCGGATTATCAAAGCAATGGCGGGTATCAACTCCTAAAAAAGATCATAAAAGAAACCCGTAGCAATGAAAGCATTATTAAAGAATTGGAAGATTCAAAACTTCGTGGTCTAGGTGGCGCAGGATTCCCCGTCGGTAAAAAATGGCAAATCGTCAGTCAACAAAACGCGCCGCGTTACATGGCAGTAAATATTGATGAGGGAGAACCCGGGACTTTCAAAGATCGATTTTATCTTGAGCGTGACCCTCATCGCTTTTTCGAAGGTATGCTCATTGCCGCACAAGTTGTCGGAACTGAAAAAATTTATATCTACTTACGTGATGAATACGCCGGACTGCGCGGAGTGCTTGCGCAGGAGATTTTAACATTACAGAAAGACCCGCCGGCGAACATGTCTTTACCGTATATCGAATTGCGACGAGGCGCCGGCGCTTATATTTGCGGTGAAGAATCAGCCATGATCGAGTCGATTGAGGGCAAACGCGGAATGCCTAGACTGCGCCCGCCATTCGTCGCGCAAGTTGGTCTGTTCGGGCGTCCGACATTGGAACATAATATGGAAACTTTGTTTTGGATACGTGATATTCTTGAAAAAGGTGCGGCACGGTTTACTTCCGAAGGCAGAAACGGACGCATCGGACTGCGCTCCTTTTCGGTAAGCGGCAGAGTACGGCAACCCGGTGTACATCTGGCGCCCGCAGGGATCACCGTACGCGAGCTCATTGATGAATATTGTGGCGGAATGCTATCAGGACATAAACTGCACGGCTATTTTCCCGGCGGAGCGTCCGGCGGTATATTGCCGGCAAGCATGGACAATATTCCTTTGGATTTTGATACTTTAAATGATTATGGTTGTTTTATCGGTTCCGCCGCCATCATTATCTTATCGGATCAAGACAAAGCATCGGCAGCGGCACTCAACGCGATGCGCTTTTTCTCTCATGAATCTTGCGGCAAATGCACACCGTGCCGAGTTGGGACTTCCAAAGCAGTGCAGATGATGGAACAACCTGAGTGGAACGCTGGTTTGATGCATGAGTTATCCCAAGTAATGAATGATGCTTCGATTTGCGGTCTCGGACAAGCAGCTTCGAACCCATTGCAATGCGTTTTAAAATATTTCCCGAGCGAAATTAACATTCAAAAATAACGATGGCGACAAATCTACAATATTCAAATCAAATAGAAACGGTTACTTTTAATCTGAACGGCACAGGTATAACTGCATTCGCCGATGAAACAATCCTGCAAGCAGCAAAGCGTCATGACATTGATATTCCCCATCTTTGTTACAAAGACAATATGCGCCCCGATGGGAACTGTCGTGCCTGCGTAGTAGAAATAGAGGGGGAACGGGTTCTACAACCGGCGTGCGTTAGAAAACCCTGTGACAATATGAAAGTTTCAACTTGTAATGAACGAGCTCTCCATTCGCAAAAACTTGTCTTAGAATTGTTGCAATCCGATATGCCGGAAAAAAAATATACTTTACATAACGAACTTGATTTTTGGTCGGAGAAGTTACAAATCGGATTACCACGGTTCATTAGCCGAAAACAACCGGCGAACGACTTATCGCATCCCGGCATTGCGGTTAATCTGGACGCCTGCATCCAATGCACACGATGTGTACGTGCCTGCTGTGAAGAACAAAACAACGATGTGATCGGATACTCATTGCGCGGTTCAAAGTCGCTGATAGTTTTCGACATTGACGATCCCATGGGTGATAGCAGCTGTGTCGGTTGCGGCGAATGCGTCCAAGCTTGCCCCACCGGAGCGCTGATGCCCAGTAATGAAGTGGGTTTATCTACAGTAGATCGTCAAGTTGACTCTGTTTGTCCGTATTGTGGTGTCGGTTGCTTGCTGACTTACAATATTAAAAACGAAAAAATCATCCACATTCAAGGCAAAGATGGCCCATCCAATCATAGTAGGCTTTGTGTGAAAGGACGCTATGGTTTTGATTATATTTATAATAAAAACCGTCTAACCCAACCACTCATTCGAGTGGAAGACGCTCCTAAAACGGCCAACATTGAAAACTTAAGCGATAAAGACATTGCCGCAATGTTTCGCCAAGCAAGCTGGGATGAAGCTTTAGATCAAGCCGCCGACGGCTTAATAAAAATCAAACAAGAGCAGGGCGCAAAAGGACTTGCCGGTTTCGGTTCCGCAAAAGGTTCCAATGAAGAAGCTTATATGTTCCAGAAACTTGTACGTACCGGTTTTGGTTCCAATAACGTTGACCATTGCACACGGCTATGCCACGCATCATCGGTTGCCGCTCTGCTGGAAGGGATTGGTTCCGGCGCTGTATCAAATCAAGTGCGTGATGTACAAGATGCCGAGGTTATCTTTGTAATCGGCGCCAATCCCACTACCAACCACCCCGTTGCCGCGACTTTTATAAAGAATGAAGCACGTGTCGGCAAAACACTAATCGTTTTAGACCCACGCCGCATCGAACTGGCACGACATGCCAAATACTTCCTGCAGTTCAAGCCTGATACTGATGTTGCATTACTCAATGCAATCATGCACTCAATCATCGAACAAGGCTTATGCGATGAAACGTTTATCGCAAAACGCACTGAGGGTTTTACCGAACTGAAAGAGCATTTGCGCGATTATTCGCCCGAAAAAATGTCCCTGGTGTGTGGAATTGATTCTACAACCATCAAACAAGTCGCTCGTACTTACGCATCATCCAAAGCATCAATTATTTTCTGGGGCATGGGAATCTCACAACATGTGCACGGCACTGATAACTCTCGTTGCTTAATCGCCTTATCTATGATGACCGGGCAAATCGGACGTCCCGGCACTGGCTTGCATCCTCTGCGCGGACAAAATAACGTTCAAGGCGCTTCGGATGTCGGCTTAATCCCGATGGTATTCCCCGACTATCAACGAGTCGATAACCGCCAAGCACGTCAGCGGTTTGAGCAACTATGGAATACAAAACTTGATGCCAAACCAGGACTCACCGTCGTGGAGATTATGCACGCTATAACGGACGGTACTATCCGCGGGATGTATGTGGTGGGTGAAAATCCGGCAATGTCGGACCCTAATCTTTCACATGCAAGGAAAGCGTTGGCAAAACTTGAGCATTTAGTTGTGCAAGATATTTTTATGACCGAAACGGCATTATTTGCCGATGTTATCTTGCCTGCTTCTGCTTTTCCTGAGAAAACAGGCACCTTTACCAACACGGACCGACGTGTACAGCTGGGACGTCAAGCGGTACAACTCCCATACAATGCCCGTCAAGATTGGTGGATTATCCAAGAAATGGCAAAGCGGTTCGGCTTAGGCTGGAACTACACAGACATTTCTGAAGTATTTGACGAAATGCGTCAAGGAATGGACAGCATCCGCGGTATCACTTGGGAAAGACTTCAAAACAATGATTCAATCACCTACCCTTGCATTGACACAACCGACCCCGGACAGCCGGTCATCTTTCGGCAAGATTTCCCGACGGCAAACGGTCTGGGCAAGTTTGTTCCTGCCGCATTCACTCGCGCAAATGAACTGCCCGATACCGAATATCCTTATATTTTTATTACCGGACGGCAGCTTGAACACTGGCACACTGGTGCAATGACGAGACACGCTTCAGTACTAGATGCCATTGAACCCGTGCCTGTCGTTTATATCCATCCGAACGATCTGACTGAACTCAAACTCAAAGCTGGGAAGACCGTACGCTTAGTATCGAGGCGCGGTAAAATCGAATGCTATGTACGTAGCGATAGCGGACTCATCCCGGGCCAAATTTTCATGCCGTTTTGCTACCACGAAGCTGCGGCTAATTTGCTAACCAACGAAGCGCTTGACCCGTACGGAAAAATTCCTGAGTTTAAATTTTGCGCACTGAAACTTGAAGTACCAACACAGCGTCCGCAATGAAACCACATAAATTCTATAAGATTATTTTCGTTAGTCACGATCAATTGTACGAAATTTATGCCCGCCAAGTTTATCAAGCTGATTTAATGGGATTTATTGCCGTCGAAGGTTTATGTTTTTCAAAAAAAGACAGCATTGTTATTGACCCATCGGAAGAGAGCTTACGTAATCAGTTTGCAGACGTCAACCGATTTTTTATCCCCATACATTCAGTCGTCCGAATTGAAGAAGTTACGCATTTAGGGCAACCCAAGATTCATGATACCGGTGACAATATCGCACAATTTCCGACAGGCGCTTACCAAGAAAAGTATAAACCTTCCAAAAAATAACAGTATGAACTTCTTTGCCGACACGAGCAATCGGCACCGACAATTTATGAGATCTGCATCAGAGAAAAGCATAGAAAGTCCCTTAATTCAATGGAATCTTCCTATATAATCTTAATCTTTACGTATTTCCATCCGGTTTTAGCAATTGGATTTTACTAACTTAAATTTTTCCTCTGAAAAAGCATACATCAGCAAAATAAGAGCATCAACCACAGTTAATAGGAGAGATGGCCGAGCGGTTGAAGGCGCACGCCTGGAAAGCGTGTATACGAGTTTTCCTCGTATCGGGGGTTCGAATCCCCCTCTCTCCGCCAAATTTAACCTCCCCTTTCGAAAGAAAACTAAACAGACGCACTCCACGCGCAAACCAGAAAATACCCTTACCTTTCTTCCACTTAGCGAAGAGGACCTAGAAAAACCGCACAAAATATAGAAAGGAATTTTTTCCGCCTGCACGATGCCGCCCTAAATGGGATTTTGGAAGAGCTTCGGGAGAAGCGTTCGGCAGTAACATTCGGATCGGTGCTTTCTGTCCGTTGCCGGCATGAAGGCGGTGCAGTGTGAGACGCGCCCGGAAAACCGATCGGGTTTCAGCGGCGAACGACCCGACAAGGACGTCGGGGTTGGCGCTCATTGACAGAACCAAGTCTCGTCATGGGTGAGACGTGCCCGGAAAACCAATTGGTTTTCAGCGGTGAACGACCCGACAAGGATGTCGGGGCTGGGGCTTGTTGACAGAACCCAGTCTCGTCATGGACGACAGGCACTTTGCCGACAATCCGGCAGCAAACACAAAATGGTTTCATCAGCTCAAAGACTTTACTGCTGCCGAAATTCTGCCAGGCGCAGGAATGCGGCAGCACTACGGCTGTTACAGCGGTTGGTTGCCGTTGCTATTGCCATGCGGGTATAGACATTGATGGCCGTTAAGACGTAGCGGCGCACTCCGTGCTAATAACGCACAATCGTATCCAGGGCGATGCAATGCCCCCGGATACTGTGCTTTGAAGTGTTTCGGCTTGCGTGCCCTGCAACGGCGCTTAAACGGTCGTTTTGTTTGTCCTTTGGCATTCAGCCGCTGCGGAATACAGCGCATTTTATCCGACGCCGTTTGCGCGGCGCTTTGCCGCGGTCATGCAAGGCGCTGAGGCCAGTGCGGCGATAACGCCGACGCCAGCGGTACAAAGTACTGCGACCGACCTTGAATGCGTTCGGGAGTTACAACCCTCCCAAAATGAGGGCATCATATTTCTGTTGAGTTGTTGTGTTCATAACAGCCTCTCTTTTTGAAGTTAAACAAGCTCATATAGAAACCTTTGATGCGGTGGCTGATGTGCTGATATTGCATATCGATCACCTTTTCGAGTCGTGCCGTAAGTCCCATATGTATCCGGCACTATACACCCCTAACAAGCGGGAATCGTTGGGATGAAATTTTGGTGCCATAATGGCAAATCAGCCGTTTATCATGCCGCAGGGCGAAATTGAACCGCATGAGAAATTTACCACTCAAACAAAAAGCGTAACGATGAATCGTACATCAATGTATGGCAACACAAGAGTCCATAAAACCAAAGCAGCGCCAACCGAATGATTTTTGTGCGAACGCCAAGTGCATACTCCGCATCGCGTCTTGGGATTAGACGCAGTTGATTACTAAACTTTTTGCGCCAATAACCTTGAAAGCGGAAATAATAGTGTAAAGAGTATGGCAGAGGCCACCACGATAGATGGCCCGGAAGGCGTATCAAATGCCATGGAACCAAACATTCCTCCGATCACCGCCATCACACCCAGAAACGTTGCAATAATAGCCATTCCTTCCGGTGATCGCGCTAATTGTCTGGCTGTAGCTGCAGGAATAATCAGCATTGAGGTAATAAGCAAAATACCGACAATACGGATTGAAACAGCGACAACAACCGTCATTAGAAACATAAACAGCAAGTGTGTAAAAAAAGTACGGACATTTTCGATCATGGCCAAATCCTCGTGAATCGTCATCAGCACCAATGATGACCAGTTCATAAAAAGCATCATCAGTACTAACGCACCGCCACTAAAAACCCACATCAATTCATCAGCTGTTACTGTAAGAATGTCTCCAAAAAGATAGGAATATAAATCAAACCGCACTTCTAATACGCTAATGGTCACCATCCCTATAGACAAAGCCGCATGCGCCAGAATTCCCAACAACGTATCGGTAGTTAGTACCTTCTTATGCTGTAGCCACAATAGCAATACGGCAAAAACGGAACAGACAATCACGGTACCAAGGTTGGCGCTGATGCCAGTAGTCAATCCCAACGCAATCCCTAAGAAGGCACTGTGCGCTAAAGAATCTCCAAAATAGGCCATACGCCGCCACACTACAAAACAACCCATAACACCTGCAATGAGCGCAACGCCTAACCCTGCGACTAGCGCACGAAGGAAAAAGGAGTCAAGCATCCCCTTCTCTCTCGTGATGGTGATGATGACTATGTTGATAAACTGCCATCATATTAGCCATATCATTGCCGAACAAGGAAATAAATTCCGGATCTTTTGTTACTACCTGCGGTTCACCGGAACAACAAACATGATGAAACAGGCACACCACCTGCTTAGTGGATGCCATCACCATGTGCAAATCATGCGATACCATTAAAATACTTAATTTTTTTTTATCGTAGATGCGTCCCAAAAGTTTGTAGAAGGCAAGCTGGCTGGAAATGTCGAGATTTTGTGCCGGTTCATCAAGCACCAGCAATTTCGGTTTATCCAAAAGACTCCGCGCCAACAGAACACGTTGCAATTCACCGCCTGAAAGCACGGAAAGGGGCTTCTCAAGCACATATTTGATATTTGTTTCCTCGGAAATCTTTTTGAGGCTCAAAATATCAGTCTTTTTACGGATGCGTAAAAATCGCTTTGTCGTAATAGGCATAGTGTGATCAGGTGTAAAGCACTGCGGCACATAGCCGATTTTTAAATCTTTTCTACGGGTAACTAAACCGCTATCAGGCTTATAAAAGCCCATCAAACACTGCAGTAACATAGATTTACCCGCGCCGTTCGGCCCTATAATGGTAATAAAATCTCTCTCACCGATAGTAAGAGATACATTCTTGAGTATAGTCGTTCCTTGTCGAATGACTACAACATTATCCGCTTCAACCAATGTGCCCATAATTTACTTCTGTCTCATACACTCTCGGCACTCCCCCTCAATTTCCAAAGTAATGCGCTTGAAATGAAATTTATTTTTGCTTGCAGTCCTTATAATTGCTCGAGATAACATGCTGTTACAACACTCTTTAACTTCGCCACACTTGCTGCAAATAATAAAATAGCACTCATCATGCTTAAGCGGATGCGAACAACCAACATACGCATTTAAGGTATTCAATTTATGAATCAGACCATTCTTGAGTAAGAAATCCAAGCTGCGATAAACAGTGGGCGGCTTAGCGGATGCGTCCTTACTTTTCAGCTTATCCAAAATATCATACGCTTTTGCAAAACCATGACCTACCCAGATCATTTCCAAAACTTTCCGTCGCAAATCAGTCAAGCGCACCCCCTGATTGCGACAAATCATATCCGCCTTTTGCAAAGCGTCATTTATACAAACGTCATGATGATTACAGGTATGCATACGCCCCTTCGTAAAACGAAATTGGCTAAGTATATGTTATAGTATAACATAACGTTAATTTTGCAAAATTAATATTAAATTATCAGATTATCAGAAATTTATGAAAATAAAAAACGCTCTTTTAATACTAATAAGATTTACAATCACGCTATCATTGATATTCCCTGTACAAGCGACGGCAACAGAAACAAAGGGAGTTGTTGTCACTATTAAACCATTACATTCCTTGGTCGTCGGCGTCATCGGAGGTACAGGTGAAGCGAAATTACTGCTTGCCGGTAACACCTCGCCGCATGACTTTCAATTGAAGCCTTCACAAATGAAAATTATGTATAAAGCGAGCGTTATTTTTTATATAGACGATAACTTTGAAACTTTTCTAAACCGTTCTTTTAAAACGCTGCCAAACCACGTTAGAAAAATAGCAGTAACACAAAAAGCGGATCTGACCGTACTTCAATATCGTCAAGGTGGCGCATGGGAGGCGCACCAATATGAAATCTATGAAGATGAAGAGAAACATAGCAAGGAAAACGAGCACAAAGAACAATCTCATGGAGAACATCTTCACAGTCATGACCATCATGATATGCATGTCTGGCTTGGTCCTGAGAACGTAAAAAAAATCATCAAAGCCGTTACTGAAGAATTGAGTGCAATATACTCCGAAAATCATGACATTTACAAAGCAAATGCGCGTAAATTAATAAGGAGGATAGACGCACTAGACGCAGAACTTGAAATTATCCTTTCCGGAGTAAAAGACAAACCATTCGTTGTTTTCCATGATGCATATCAGTATTTTGAACGCGCTTACGGACTAAATGGTGTAGGTTCTATTACGTTTGATCCAAATCAACCACCTTCGTCGAATCGCATCAAAGCGGTACGTGAGAAATTGCGACAAACAGAGGTTAATTGCGTTTTCCATGAACCACAATTCTCCGACCGCCTAGTAAAAACGGTGATACAAGGAACAAATGCAAAAAACAGCACCCTTGATCCGCTCGGAAGTGGACTTTCTGATGGCGAAAATTTGTATTTTAATCTGTTAAAGAATCTGGCTAAAAATCTAGAACAATGCTTAAGCTGAAGGAAACCTGCTGACTCTGGAGATGTTCGGAATTATATGTCAATGGTAAAAACCATCCGTTTTATCTGAATGTCGATCAAGCACGATACCAATACACCCAAAGCTTGAGAAAGGTATTATGTATTAGATATCGTTACGATTCTTTGTTAATCCCTTGTGCCCGCATTGTGAGATAAATATCCGTCAGCTCTATCGCATAGCTTTCCAAAATTATCGCTCTTTGTACTTTGCGAACAATTCTGACCGGTAGTGATTCAACCGGCCTGCTCGGATAGTAGCACGCAATTCGCGCATTAGATCTTGGTAATAATGCAGATTATGAATTGTATTCAAGATTACGGACGATACTTCCTTACATTGGTCCAAATGGCGAAGGTAGGCGCGGCTAAAATTGCAACAAGTATAACAACCGCACGATTCATCAATCGGACGCAAATCCCTGCGATAAACGGCATTCCGAATTCTTAACAGTCCGTTGCGTGTGTACAAGTATCCGCTGCGAGCATTACGTGTCGGAATGACACAGTCAAACATATCCGCGCCGCGAAATACCGCATCAACAATATCTTGAGGTGACCCGACTCCCATCACATAACGTGGTTGATCAACGGGTAATAACGGCGTGGTAAAATCCAACATATCATTTCTTTCCTGAGGGCTTTCACCGACGGCAAGGCCGCCAAGCGCATACCCGCTGAAACCGATGTCAATCAGGCGTGTCGCTGACTCAGCACGCAAATCCGTATACGTTCCCCCTTGTACAATACCGAATAAAGTTGAGCGCGTTTCATCGTTATGTATTTGCCGCGAGCGCGCCGCCCATCGCATTGAACGGCGCATTGATTCCGCCACAACTTGCTTATCTGCGAGATAAGCGGCGCACTCATCAAATGCCATAATGACATCTGCTCCAATGCTCTGTTGAACACGAATCGCCTCTTCCACCGTCAATGCAACCTGCTTGCCGTCATACGGGGATTGAAAACAAATTCCTCGTTCATCAATATCGAGCATTTTTGCAAGACTAAACAATTGATAACCGCCGGAATCCGTCAGAATCGGACGATCCCAACCCGTGAATCGATGCAATCCGCCATGTGCTAAAATCAAATCCGTTCCCGGACGCAGCATTAAATGCCAAGCGTTACTTAAGATCATCGGCACCCCCGACTCTTTTAATGTATGCGGCGTCATTCCTCTAATCGATGCACGTGTGCCGACCGGCATAAACACCGGTGTTTTAACGCGACCGTGAGGCAGGTCTAAAATTCCGGCACGTGCCAATCCGTCGCTGGCTTCAAGCGTGAACTTCAGCATTTTTCTCAAGCCACATTACATCACCATAGCTATAAAAACGGTAGCGTTGTGCAATAGCGTAGTGATAAGCATCTAACATTCTTTTCTTTCCGGCAAAAGCGCAAACTAGTATAAATAATGTGGACTCGGGTAAATGAAAATTAGTAATCATGCTATCCACCACTTGAAACGAATATCCCGGACGGATAAAAATGTCGGTTTCCCCTTGATACGCATGTAATTGCCCATCATTCATTTGCGCTACCGTCTCTAAAGCCCGCACTACCGTACTCCCGACCGCAACCACTCTGCCGCCACGGGCGCGACACTCATATACGGCAGAGCATAATGCCTGATCGATAACAAATGATTCTCGGTGCATAGTGTGCGCATCCAATCGATGATGACGAATCGGCTGAAAAGTTCCCAATCCGATGTGCAAAGTTAGCGACCGTACTTGCACCCCTTGGCGACGGCATTCATCCAACAACGCATGATCAAAATGTAAACCCGCCGTCGGTGCCGCAACCGACCCTGAATATTTCGCATAAACTGTCTGGTAACGCTCGTGATCAATCCATTCTGCCGGTCGCCGTATGTACGGCGGTAACGGCACGTTCCCGTTCTCTTCAAGTAGCTGCTCAAAAGTCATGTTCTCAGTATTATGTATCGCCAATCTAAATAAGTTCCGGTTTCGACTCAATACTAATAAGGGTACTCCGCCCACTTTGACAATAGTATTGACGTTAGGAGTTTTGCTCGCCTTAACTTGTGCCGAAGCATGTTTTTCATCAAAAATGCGCTCGATTAAAATTTCAACTTTACCGCCGTTTACTTTGTTTCCAAATAAACGTGCGCGAATCACTTTACTATTATTCAGCACTAACAGATCATTAGGCCTGAGTAGATGTATAACTTGATTAAATCTTAAATCTACTGCCTCAGCGGGGGCCTCAGGTAAGTACAACAACCGCGATTGGACTCGTTCAGCTGTCGGGTAATCGGCAATTAATGTCTCAGGTAAATGGAAATAAAAGTCGCTTTTTTGATTGGAAATCGCAAACCACCCTTAGCATAACTAAAAAGCCTAAATTATATACTTGCGGGAAAATAAGTCGCGCCTATAAGAAAACTAATTGCGGCATATTTCAAACTTCAGAAGTTGACATGATGCTTGACTAACCACTGTAAAAAAAAGCCCTGATGACCAGGGCTTTTAATTAGAACTTTAGGTGTTGATCAGAATCCTTTGAACGGATGCTCCGCATCATTTCTCTTAGCGGTCGCTTCGGCGGCGGTAGGTAGACCTTTTATCGCACGCTCGATGGACTCTTTAACTGCTTTGTAGTTATTCTCATAAATCGCCGAGTTGTCTTTCGCATCCCAGTGAATAAAAACACCGACACAAATATAAATATCATCTGCTTCGTTCTCGGGAATGATGCCTTCTGCCACACAATCTTGAACCGCTTTGGCAACCGCAGTCTGTGCCGGGCCAAACATCTGCACCGCTTGATTCGCACCTTTGATGGTTACTTTATTAAACATCATTGTGTTCGGTTTGCATGGCAGATTCGGCGCAATGACGGCAAGCAAAGAGGTAAAACCATCTTTGTTGTTGACTAAGCCGCTACAAAATGCCGTTTCAGCTGCCGAGCCCCTGGGTCCCATAATTAAATCAATATGGGCAATTTCTGCCATCGTTCCAGACGGATCTTTATCATTAACCAAAGATTCTCCGACCATTACTTTATTAAGAGTCATGTTTTTCTCCTCACATATTACTCATTATATTAAACAAGCCTTACACAATTTTACTTTGACGATGAAATAATCACCGCATTACGTAAAGCGCCTTCCAGACTCGCAATCAAAACTCCACTGACAACAATATCCGCAGTTGTTCCGGGGTTCAGCTTATCCTGCTTTAAGTACCGATCCAGATCAAGCAACTGTCGCTCAAAATCCTGGGGCCTTGTACATCCGACAAACTCTTTGGCCAACGGCGTTACCACCTTCATAATGTCCTCGGCTTTTCGAGGACCTTGCTTACGAGCTATCAAGCTGTCTGGGTAGCCGCCAAGCAAAGTCATATAGACACCTGCAGCAGCCCACGTATCATACCCCCAGCGTGCGAAAAATTCAACGAATAAAGGAACGACGTCTTCAAACAGAAAACGATATTCCTCGGCATACTGCGCTCCCACTAAATCATAACCGGCAGAAAAACGCATCACATCGCGCAGATTTAGCGTCGGTTCGTCCCGTATGTCATGCGTTTCCACTGTACCCATGCCTCCCGGCTGCACAAGACGAATTGCAGCAAATACTCGTCTCGCATCATCAACCGTAGTTTGTTCCAGTATCCGCCCGACCGCATCTTTCAGCCCGCCCGTCACAAACCGCACATTCAAAGCAGCATGAATCACCGGTGCACATAACAATACGAGACCCAAATTCGTATTGCATTTAACGACACGCCGTGTTCGTTCAATTGCCTGAAAAATTCGTTCACCCAATGTAATACCGGACGCGCATAAACTATGCCCGCAAGCGGCGGCGCTAGCGATAAAGTCCCCCGAATCCATACCGTGACCGCAGCCATGCCAACCGACATTGCCCGGTTTTAGTGCCGCAACATCAAGCAAGCAAGCGCGTTGAAAATGATAATTAATCTGTGCCGGCGTCATCGCAATCTTGCGGCGACCTATTTGGCAAACGACATAGTAAATCCTTAGCGACCAGATCCGCTACAGATACGGACACAACACTCTGTAGTCCTTGCCATGCCGGAATGCTATTAATCTCTATTATTTGATAATTTCCCGCCGCATCGGCAATTATATCCACTCCCGCATAGCTTGTGCCGACCACAACCGACGCCGCTTCTGCTAACGCTACCATTGACGCATCCGGTTCGGCGACGCGGCAAATACTCCCTTGCGCCACATTATTAATCCAACTCTTTCCAATCCGCTTCATCGTCGCAACGACTTGATGATTAACAACAAACAGACGCCAGTCGCACCATTGTTTGTCACTGCGGCCGATAAATTCTTGCAGATAGTAAACCGTCCCTTCAGCAAACTCAGGCGGCGATTTAGCGTCAATGTACTGCAAGCCTTTTCCTTGCGCACCAAAGATCGGTTTCATTACCAACGCGCGACCTGCCTGCGTTTGTTGCTCAATCACCGTCTGCGCACGTTCCATATTCAATCCCGCCCAAGTCCGCGGCGTCGGCAAACCGGCTTGACGCAACAGAAAAGTCGTCATCACTTTATCAACGCTCCGCTCAATAGTGCGCGCATTGTTATAGACTAGCACCGATTGCAATTCGAATGTATATAAAATGTCGAGATAGAATACTATTTGCTCCAATGTACCGGCGGGAATACAACGTACAAAAACGGCATCCGGAAGTCTCGACGGCAAACGATTATGGAAAAATCCGCAACGCTCGGACCGACCTTGTGTAACTAAAAGCTCAAAGTCGGTCAGCGCGGCAAAATAAACATCACATCCGCGAGCGGTTAGCGCGGAAGCAATTTGCCGACTGTGCCAACCGTTTTTGCTAGTGATAATGCCGACTCTCGGCATCGTAATAAGCAGCAAAAAACGGAACGATATACTTTAATGCACTAATTATTATTTGCACTTGCTAAGTTGAGAATGCTTGCGGGGGTATCGCGGTAACATTCTTTAGTTCCGGCTTATTATTATTTCTTACTTGGTGTTTTACCGGATTAAATCCCACAGCCACGTCCACCTCCTTATTTTTAAATTCAAGTTATTTTAAGAATTAAAACAGTCCTTTATTCTATTGTCGAAAATAGCTGATATAAACCGATTTGTTACCCCTTTACCTACAAATAACCACGTAGTATTTCAGCGCATTAGGATATACACGAGCAATTATCCGCTAAAAGACAGATTGAGCAATTGTTCGTCAATCTTCCCAGCATGGAAAGTTTGCCCCGTCGACAAGTGCGTGACCGCAACTTGCGCGGGGCTAAACAACAGAGGGTCGATTTTAAAGAAATCATATCCATAATCTTTGAATACTTGCGCAAACGGTTTGCCATAATCTTTCGAAGTACTGCTCGGTAATCGGTTTGCCAAACTTTCCGCCATTGCTGCATCGCCTGTAACAAACAAATGTACTCGTCCGGCAAATAGAATTGCATCGTTGGTACGACCCATAGCGGTAATGAAATCCGGCGCCGGCGGCGCAAACGGAACACTGCCGACTCCGTCTACAATCGTATCTAATGAAAACCCCAAAGTATGCGCTTTATGCAACGCCACCTCCAACACTCGCGCCACCACTTGAAACGAACCCGCTAAGCTATGAGTCGGTGTCAAAATAAAGTTCAACTGTTCAGGTAATAATCTGCATGACTTCGCCACATAATTAATCACTTCGTCCGGTGGCAATCGGTCCGCTTCCAATACTAAAGTGCAGGTCTCAGCGGTATCCCGGTAACGAAGCTCCTCAAATAATGGTTCCTTGCACGCAATTGACCGACCCGGTCCCGAACCAAGTGCACGAAATGCATTTCTTCTTTCACCGTGTGACAAATCCCAACCGGCGTACTGGGATGCTAAACAAGCAATAATCGGATTTGTCGTATGTACATTTAAAGTCGTTGGCCATTGTGCCGCTGCTCCGTTATTGCCGATTGTTACCGCACCAAGTCCACCGAGACAAATCTCGGCAATCCGCCGTCCCGCCTCGATACCGCCGCTTGCATGAATTCCTGCGTCAATCAGCAATGCACCGTTAGCAGAATGCTGAGCTACAATACGGAAATCACCGCGATGCGCGACTAATTCTTCAACTAACGGCTGTACAAGCCGGTTAATACTAATTTGTTCGGTCATCGTTTACTGAATCGCTTGAATCGCCTGCGTTGTTTGCCGAATCGCGTCTTGTAACGCATTGATAACGGCTTCGACAGAAGTATTTGTTGCAAATGCCGTCGTGCGTAAAGAGCAAACTGGTTCTCCCGCATTAATTGTAACACCCTGCAACGACACGTCGCAAAACTCGGTTAGACTATTGGGCGGGCGTGCAAATATCGCCGGCGGCAAATGCAAACGATGACAAGCATATACAATCGCGTAAGCGCACGGAATATCAATTCTCTTAAAATTGTCGTCCAACGATTGTCGGCATGCAGCAAAATGCGCATTAAACAAACCTGCTGACGGATATAACTGCATCGTCGCGCTTGGGCGCGGATTAACTTCCAATGCAATCAATTGCCCAGCGCTCAACATGTAATCTATACAATTCAAACCACGCAAAGACCAATGACGCACCAGCCGTTGCGCGTAACTCCTCGCTTGATGTTGTTGTATCGGACTTAACATGCTGAGATTCATAGCTCCGCCATTACAAAACGGCTGTGTCGGGTCGTGCCGGGATTGCCACAAAGTATTAAATCCCACCGTTGAAAACCGTTTGCCGTCGGCGAGAAACAAATGTGATACCGCCGTTCCCGGCAAATAAACTTCGGCAACTTCCCTCGTTCTTTCAATACCATCCCAAATGGAATTTCGCGTAATATGCCCGCCGCCTGATGTGCCTGAACGCTTGATTAATACCGGCATCTCATCCGCCGCATAATCAATGCATCGTGATGAAATCGCAGCATGCGGAATCTGCAATGTTTCAAACGTCCGGTGCAAATGCTTGCGATCGGCACACTCCGAAAATACCTTCGGTTGATTACCGATGCAACCGAACATCTCATCCAATGCGATTATAAGCGTGTCATGGCTTTCCAATCCGGCGCCGACAATAACACCATCAAACGTATATCGCCCCTTCAAATCGCGGCACGCAGTAAGCACCGCATCGCTATCAAGTCCTTGGGCTGTCCGTAGCACACGTAACGATTCACGCACTGAAGAAAGAGAACACAAATCCGCATCCGCAAACGCATCAATCGTCACAACTGAATACCGATCAAACGCCGCCGATTCGGCAAGAAACCGCGCACTGTTTGCAACGATTAAAAAAAGATATGGCACATCAACTGCCTTCTCGCACACACTCCCGCGCTACGTCACATGCATGTTCGAAATGCAGATACACCGGTTTATCGCTTATATGCATCTTCTTAAACAGTCGATGTTGCGTCTGATACTTTACATTACCGACCGCCAACGCACCAATCCCAACCGCATTCGATGTTGAGGTGACAATCGGTTCACTGTCGTGCCGAACTTCAACGCCTGCGATACCCAACGGCGGCACCGCATTTACATCGGCCGCTACTTGCAACTGCGCGGCAGCGGCAAGCGCTGCTTCATTCATCACCTGCACTCCGGCGGCGGCGGCGGCGAGCACGATATGTGTGGTCGGCAATTCAGTCTGCTTCGTCATTTCATCGCCGGGGTGCATTTTTAACGGACCCATCAGTTCCTGACAACGCGATACCATCGCTGCTGCTTTCTCCATGTTGCGACTAATCAGAAATACGTCAGCGCCTGCTTTACTTGCCAAAATTCCGGCAACGGCACCTACCGGGCCGGTACCGCCTAAAACCACTACTTTCTTACCGCCAAACCCACTCTTATCCGATTGCGCAAGGTGTCTTTCAGCCATCGCGATCATCCCAGCAGCAGTCGTGAATGCTCCGCTCGGATCAGCAAAACACGAAATCTCAAACGGTGGCACCATGCTCTTACGCGCTATATTCAACATCTTGAGCGCAACGAATAAGTCACGGCCGCCAATGAATACACCAGTACGTTTAACACCTGAAGGTCCGCGCGAAAAAATTGCGTCTTGAATCAAAGCGCATACTTCATCCTCAACAATCGAGGTGTACGGAATAATATGTTGCCATCCCGCATCTGCCGCCATATTGACGTCAAATGGGCTGAGGTTTTTCTCGGTTGTCAGCATATGCAATATAAAATGCTTGTCCATAACGTTTCACCTATATGTTGTCGTTTGAAATAAATCCACCCTGATTATCTGCCTGAGTAATGCTCACACGGATACCGGAATCCCGGTCAAACTGTGCACGAACTAAATCTACCACTCGTCGTGCAACGTTTATACTTGGTGTCAACACGAACCCAGTGGGTCCCCACGAACTTTGACCGGTACATTGAACATTATGTCTACGCAAATATTCCAACACTTCACAAACTTTTGGATTTGCATAACGATTGCCTTGCACTGCAGCAAAGTAATCGCCGACTTTATCTTGCATCCGAGTCAACATTCTTGCAAACGTGCCGAAATCGCCTTGCACCAACGCCGGCAAGATACCAAGCAACAGAATGCGGCACAAGAATTTTGCGTCATCTTCGGAAAAATCAGGTAAATTATCGAATCTTTTTTTTTCCGCCACTCCATGGACCCCAACGTCCTGAACACAGGTGATCAATATTGCGCGCCATGATCGAGGCACACCGATACGCGCGATAATCGGTGCCGGCTCATGTCCCTTTTTCCCACCGTCAACTAAAAATCCGCCACAATCAAATGCACCAATGCCAATACCGGAACGCCTACCTCTGCCGGTTTGTTGTGCGATGGCTATGCTATTGCTCCTAATGTCGCATAAACGGGCAATGGCATGTCCCATTGCTAATGCGGTTTGTGTGCCCGAACCTAAGCCATGATGCTCGGGAATTGTCCTTTGTACCTCAAAATCCCCAAACGGCGCACATTGATAATAATTAAATAAATGTTTGGCAACCGCTTGAATCCGCTCATTGGCCTCTCCTCTTACGACAAATGTTGACGCCGGCTGCACTTTTATTCTTAACATCGGCATGACTAGCGCCATACCCGAACCGCCGAACCGTCGACCGATACCGCCATGCAGGTCCAAAAAACCAAAATGCAGGCGGGCAGGCGCCCGAACAATAAAAGGCTTTACCGAAGAAATTGCCGCCACGTGCTAGATTCTTAATTTGAGATTACAAAAGCATATTGCATGAATACGGCTATTATAATCGGATGCGGCAGCATAACCACCGTTTGTATGAGTCCGCCAGCCGATTACATACCTTGCATAACCGACGTGCGAATTTCGTTGTATAGTGCCAGATACATATGGAACTCACGGCACGACTCGAAAAGGTGACCGATATGCAATATCAACATATCAGCCACCGCATCAAAGGTTTCTATAAAATAGCCAATTTTGCTTCAAAAATAGAGGCTATTATGAACACAACGGCTCAACAGAAATATGATGCCCTATTATTTTGGGAGGGTTGTAACTCCCGAACGCATTCAAGGTCAGCTGCCTCACTTTGTATCGGTGGCGTCAGTGCTATCACCCGCACTGGGCTCAGTGCCTTGCAAGACTGCGACAAAGCGGGATACTAAAACACCAAAGTTAAATACCGACTTGATCAGGCACAGGTTGAAGGAAGGGAAGTTGCAGTATTATGGGGATTTTTGCGGGATTCAGCTATCTCTTACAAGCATTACAATGCCGAGCTAATCCCTGATCAATTCTTAACTGCTCCAACCTCAACCTCTCAGCAGGATCTATATGCATGCGTCCATGTAGAGGACGGCTTTCTTGACTTCGTAGGTTTTGACCTTTGGGGAAAAATAAATCCTTTATTATCATAGGGTTATCCGGGTGCCGCCGAAAAATCTATTGTAGTGCCCTCAGACTTATTTTCACTTTAGTTTTGGGTTATCATTCGGGTCTATGTACTTGCGTGAAAAATATGCCCCCGAACGTAGCCGCACTCGCTTGCAGATTGTACGTTCCGTGCGCACTGCCGATGGTCCCCGTCAGCGTGTGGTGCGGCATATCGGCACTGCCGACAGTCCCGAGCAGCTTGCATCTTTGCGCAAGCTCGGCGAGGTCACCTTGGAAGAGCTGCGCCAAGCCGGTACAGCACAGCAGTCGCTGTTCACACTGAAGCAGTACGCGGATCTCGCAGCTGAGGCGCGGCTGGCACCACGGCTGGCGCGCTTCGGGGTAGATCTTGCCGAATGCCGTGAGGAGATGCGGCTGATGCTTGGGGTGCGCGAGGCGTTCACGCAGATTTATTCGCACCTGGGTTGGAACCAGGTGTTGGGTGCACGGCGTACGGCAGCCAACCGCATTCTGCGCGAGCTGGTGCTGGCGCGTATCGCGCAGCCGCAGAGCAAGCGTGCCACGGTGTGCGGATTGGAACGAAGCGGCGGCGTTTCGCTCAATCTCGACCGGGTTTACCAGACTATGGACCACCTTGAGGAGGCGGTGATTGCGCGCATCCGGGAACAGTCTCATCAGGCGGCACAGAAGTTGTATGATCAGCCCCTCAAAGTGTTCTTCTTTGATTGCACGACCCTGTACTTTAAGAGCGAGCAAGAGGACCCGTTGCGCGCAAAGGGCTACAGCAAGGACGGCAAACCGCACCGCTGCCAGGTGTTGCTGGCACTGATGACGACCTGCGACGGTCTGCCGGTGGACTACGCACTGTTGCCGGGCAACACCTTTGAGGGCAAGACCTTGATGCAGGCAGTGACAACCCTGCAACAGCGACATCCGGGTGCTGTATTTACAGTAGTGGCCGATGCGGCGATGCTGAGCCGTGAGAACCAGACATTCCTGCAGGAGCAGGGCTTGGCCTATGTGCTCGGCTATCGTCTCAAGTCGGCCTCGGCCAAGATCAAGCTGCAGGCGCTCAGTGCAGCAGACGATCAAGGCTGGCTCAAAACGCAGGACCTGCGTTACCGGATGATTCGCCACGAAGGTCGGCGGATCATAGTCACCTATTCGCGCCGGCGCACGCGCAAGGACCGGGAAGTTCGGGAACGCATATTGGCACAGTTGCGCCGGAAGTATCAACGCAGCGAGCACCCGGCAGGTTTCGTGTCGCGCGGCTATGCCTGTTACTTAAGCTTCCCTGCAAAGGGCCGGGTTAAGATTGATGTGACCAAGGTGGCCGATGCGGCACGTTGGGACGGCCTGCGCGCAATCATCGCGCACGGCAACGAGGAGACGGCATCGAAGGAGTTGCTGTCGCAGTACCGCCGGTTGTGAGAAGTAGAACATTGCTTTCGCACCAACAAGCATGACCTTTGCATCCGCCCGATCTTTCACTGGAAGCCGCGGCGTATCCAGGCACACATTGCGATCTGCTACATGGCCTTCTGCTGTTTGCAGCAGCTGCGCCGGCGGCTTAAGGCACTGGGCTTCCCGATGAGCGCGGAACGGACCCGGCGCGAGCTCGACACCTTGCAGTTGAGCATCTTGGTACGTACCGACACACAGAAGCGGTATGCGATGCCGAGCCGCGCGAGTGCGGACGCCAATAGGATCTACCGTAGTGTCGGCCTGAAATGGAACGAAGCTCCGTTCCCGCTTCCCGACAAGTCACGTCCTGGGGGAAGCTGAGCGCGGAGGGCTACAAACAACACCGTAATGTAGTGCCCTTGAGAATCATGAGGGCAATAATATCAATCACTTACGAGCCAAAACCTATGAAGTCAAGAAAACAGAGACGACGATAAGAACCAAAGCCCAGCAGAAACTTGAAGCCCTGCTATTCCGGGACAAACATGGCCCGGCCGCAACACATGGCGTCCCCCCGGCGTTCCCTGCCGATCGGTGACCAGCTTGCCGTTTCGGGGGAAACTGCGGACCAGGATGTCACCGAGCACATTTGACGAAGAACGACAGCCTGCCGGGAAGTGCGGTTGCCTGAAGACATCGGTGAGTCTAACCGGCAGATGATCAATTACCCGCAACGTTACAACGGCGGGCACCTCCACCGGGGATTAAACGATATGGTCCCGTGTCAAGTCATTGCCTAGCAGCTCCTTCATTATTTTCGGTAAAGTGTCTGTCGTCCATGACGAGACTTGGTTCTGCGAATGAACCCCAGCCCCGACGTCCTTGTCGGATCATTCACCGCTGAAAACCATTTGGTTTTCCGGGCGCGTCTCACCCATTTTGTGTTTAGTGGCAGATTGTCGGCGGATTGTGCCGGATTGTCGGCAAAGTGCCTGTTATCCATGACGAGATTTGGTTCTGCCAACAAGCCCCAGCCCCGACGTCCTTGTCGGGTCGTTCGCCGCTGAAAACCGTTCGGTTTTCCGGGCACGGCTCACCCATGACGAGATTTGGTTCTGCCAACAAGCCCCAGCCCCGACATCCTTGTCGGGTCGTTCGCCGCTGAAAACCATTTGGTTTTCCGGGCGCGTCTCACCCATTTTGTGTTTGGTAGCAGATTGTCGGCGGATTGTGCCGGATTGTCGGCAAAGTGCCTGTTATCCATGACGAGATTTGGTTCTGCCAACAAGCCCCAGCCCCGACGTCCTTGTCGGGTCGTTCGCCGCTGAAAACCAATTGGTCTTCCGGGCGCGTCTCGCCCGAATGTTACTGCCGGACGCTTCTTTTAAAGCCCTCAAAAATCCTATTGGAGTGCACCGTACATGAACTTTAGTAAATTATCTATATATTTTAATAATTTATGAATTGATAAATTCTATATTTATTGAATGAACGACATTAATTGAGTATTATTGTTATTATAGTATCAATTACTTTTAGGAGAAGTTTTATGAAAAATGGACATAAGCGGCCAACCCTTACCACTTCAGCAGGTAATCCGGTTGCCGATAACCAAAACAGCATTTCAGCTGGGAAACGGGGTCCACTTCTGCTGCAAGATTATCAACTCATCGAAAAACTAGCGCATCAAAATCGCGAGCGTATTCCCGAAAGGGTCGTACATGCGAAAGGTTGGGGTGCCCACGGAACATTTACCGTCACACACGACATCACAAAATATACGAAAGCAGCTATCTTTTCTAAAGTTGGAAAACAGGCTCCGATGCTAGCACGTTTTTCAACAGTTGCCGGCGAAGTCGGCGCTGCCGATGCTGAACGTGACGTCCGTGGTTTCGCGTTGAAATTCTACACGGAAGAAGGAAACTGGGACATGGTTGGAAATAATACTCCGGTCTTCTTTGTCCGCGATCCTTATAAATTCCCGGATTTCATCCGCACGCAGAAGCGCCATCCCAAAACGAATCTGCGCAGCCCGACAGCGATGTGGGATTTCTGGTCACTGAGCCCCGAAAGTCTACATCAAGTAACGATCCTAATGTCCGACCGCGGTTTGCCGATTTCGCCTATGCACATGAACGGCTATAGCTCCCATGCTTTTAGCCTGATCAATGCTGATGGCGTCAGGCATTGGGTGAAGTTCCATTTCAAAACATGCCAAGGACATAGATTCCACACCAACGCCGAAGCGGCAAAAGTGGTCGGCCAAACCCGTGAAAGCTACCAAGAAAAACTGTATGGCAGCATCGAAAAGGGCGATTTTCCGAAATGGAACTTAAAAATTCAGGTGATGACTGAGGAGCAAGCAAAACAAACTTCGTATAATCCTTTTGATTTGACTAAAGTTTGGCCGCACGCCGAATTCCCATTGATTGATGTCGGTGTAATGGAATTGAACCGTAATCCGGATAACTACTTTACTGAAATCGAGTATGCAGCATTCTCCCCCTCTAACATCGTGCCCGGCATCAGTTTTTCGCCCGATAAAATGTTACAGGCACGTATTTTTTCATATGCCGACGCTCATCGCTACAGACTTGGCACACACTATGAAGCAATGCCGGTAAATGCGCCGAAGTGCCCGATGCACCATTATAATAAGGATGGCATCATGCGCTTCTTCCGCAACGACGTGGGCAATCCGGACGCTTACTACGAACCGAATAGCATGAACGGTCCGGTAGAAGATCCCGCTTATCGGGAGCCGCCGCTTGAATTATCAGGCGAATCGGCTGATCGCTACAATCACCGTGAAGGAAATGACGATTATACTCAACCGGGTAATCTGTTCCGCTTATTCGACAGTGAGCAGAAACAACGTCTGTTCCGGAATATTGCCGAAGCAATGCAAAGTGTCCCGCGGGAGATTATTGAACGACAACTTGCTCATTTTGACGCTGCCGACCCCGGTTACGGGGAAGGTGCCAGACAAGCATTAGGAATGAGTGAGACAAAAAGTCCTCCCCCGGAACAACAGTCGGATATGAACGTAGATAGCAGGGTTGTCGGCTAGAAAACGACGGCTTCCGATTTCATTTGTCAAAGCGGCGCGACGGTCTGCAATCACCGCGCCGCTTTTTACTTACACCATGTATAGCATTCCGCCCCAAACATGCACTCGTGCTTATGTGGTACATGTATTGAGGAAACTTGTAACTAAAAGAACCTTATGGGCACACAAAACGTCTTATTGGGCAATACAGAACAATGCTATGGGGTTGATCTCTCACTTACCTGTCTTGGTTAAGGGTTCATAGTACATGGTCTTAGGTATAGACTTATTAATAGGGGAACATCATGGGTAAAAATGTTCTCTTGAGTTATCCCCATAGCGGGAATCACTGGGTGCGGTTTATCATTGAATATCTCACCGGCTATCCGACTTGTGGGATTAGAAGCAATAAGAATGATGTACCGATTTATCGCAATGTTTTTCCTTTGACCTCTCATCCTCTAGCGCATGTAAATCCGCATTTAGAGTATCTGTTTTACAAAAGCCATAAGGCAAATGCCAGGCTGTTTTCTGGGGCAGAAGGTGTCGATTCGCTATTATTCCTTATTCGGGATTACCGCGAATGTTGTCTATATCGCAAAAGTTATGAGAAGATCACTAATCAAACCGAGAAGGCTCAAAAGTTGATTCACAACATCTGAGATTAATTGTGTTTTATGATGGTTTTGAGGGGGATAAGGAGTTGAGGAAACTGTCAATGAGAGGACGGGGAAGAAGCTGGGATGGTAACCGCAGTAAAGGTGATTTAATTTTTCGTTATAAGCGGATAAGGGAACCTGAAAAGCAAAAGCGCGACGCATACTTTGATCGCGTAAGTCATGAGGAGGAATATAAACGAGCTCTGCCTTATATTGGTCGTTATATGTCAGAGGAGGTTTCTGGACGCGTCAAGCGATACATTTACCAGATAAGGCAATGGCTTTATAGGTGCGCACGGTATAGTGCCAGATACATATGGGACTCACGGCACGACTCGAAAAGGTGACTGACATGCAATATCAACACATCGCCCCCCCAGGTTGCTGCACTCGAGTCTGGCCCCAATTGACCTTAGAATGGACTAAATGCGTATCGTTAAATAAAACATCGCTTATTGGCGGCAGCGGGATGTGGGACTTCAACCTAAGCCAAAATCCGATCAAACAAACCTTCTCTTCAATACAAAGAGAGTCGCTATTTTAGAAATAATGAAATTATCCCCGGGCAAATACGCGAGTGCTGTCGTTTGATCGCAATAGCATGATCCGTTACTTTCAAGTCTCCCCTCTACATGGTTCAATAAGCTGCAGGGCCTAAAAAAACTGTGCCAAGCCGTCTCCTTTTGCAAAATTCTGCTTGATAAATCCAATAAATAACACTTTTATAGTCAAATCGCCACTAAAGTTCACAAAATAAGGTATTAAAAAAATTCGTTATAATACTCCCCACGATATACTAAGAGAAAATACCGCGCCAATTAATTTCTTCCGACTATGACGACACAAGAGCCTATAAACTTTAATGACTGCGTATGCCCGTTTTGCGGACTTGCGTGTGAAGACTTAAGATTAACTGTTCAGGGAACCAATATAACGGCCGACACTTCACTGCCACAGTACTGCCGTGACTGCTATCAGCAAGCATCGTTTGCAACGACTCCCGATTATCGTATCGGAAACATTACCGCCGACTTTGATGAAGCATTACAAGCGGCGGCACAATTAATAAACGATGCACATCATCCGCTTTTTTATGGTCTTATGGTTGATGTGAATGGCGCTAAAGCAACCGTTCGACTAGCGGAACGATGCCGTGGGGTTATTGATCATATCAATAGCCGGTACAGCTTGCATAACACCCGCGTTATGCAAGATGAAGGATGGATTATGGGAACGCTTTCCGAAGTCGCCAATCGCGCTGAAATTATTGTTATCTTCGGCGCATATCCGCTCACCCGATTCCCGCGCCTCATTGAACGACTGGTACCAAAGCATGGCGGATTGTTTCGTAAAGAAGACCCTGAGTTCGTGTTAATCGGGCCTTGGCAAAATACTGCAGTACCTAGCGCATTGAAGTCTTATCGCCATCGTGTTATCCATACTGAGCCTAAAGAATTCGGAGATCGCATACGTCATTTAAGTGCTGCTCTATCTGCCAAATCACCATTTCAAGAAAATAAAACCGCATCGGCAAGCGCAATATCGCAATTGTCAAAAGATCTGCTTGAATCCGGCTATTCGGCAATCATCTGGTCGGCAGCTGAGTTTGAGGGCGCTTATCCGGAGCTGCTGCTTGAAACGTTAAGTCGAACCATCAAAGCCATCAACCGTACTGTGCGATGCGTCGCAATGCCCTTAGGCGGCTCGCGTGGCGATATCAGTTTCTATCATGTCGCAACTTGGCAATGCGGTTATCAAAATCGCATTTCATTTGCCGCAGGGTTCCCGCAATACGATATTTTACGATTCGATGGACAGCGTTTACTCGACAGTAAGGAGGCCGACTTATTGATATGGGTTTCACCGCTTGATCCGGCCCCCCCGCCTAAAGCAGAGCAGCCGACAATCGCTATTGCACATCCGGCAATGCCGTCGGACAAATACATTGACGTTTTTATCCCTGCGGGAATTCCGGGGGTTGATCATGCCGGACATCTTTTTCGCACCGATTCTATTGTTTCGCTGCCTTTACAGAAAATCCGCAATAGTACTCTGCAATCGACAGCGGAAATATTGACGCGATTATTTAATCTGATAGACCGGCCATGTTAATTAAGCTGACCGGCGGCAAAATCTATGATCCGATGTCTAAAACGGACGGCGAAATACGTGACATTTATATCTGCGATGGAAAAATCGCCCTTCCTCCCGAATCAAACGACAACAGCAAAATAAAGGAGTACGACATCAGCGGCAAAATCGTCATGGCCGGAGCAATCGACATGCATACACATATCGGCGGCGGAAAAGGCAATATTGCTCGAGTAATGATGCCCGAAGACCACACGAATAATTTATGGGTTGCCGATAATCTCTCACGCTCAGGCTGCGGAAACATCACTCCGACGACAGCGGTGACCGGCTATCGCTATGCACAAATGGGTTATACCGCATGTTTTGAACCTGCGATCGTTCCGGTCAATGCCCGACATGCACACATAGAGATGGCGGATATACCGATGATTGATACCGGTGGTTATGTGATGTTGGGTAACGACGATATTTTCCTGGACATGCTTGCCACCGGTACCGATCCGGAAATAATCCGAAGTTATGTGGCATGGGTGTTAGATGCAACGCAATGTATCGGTATCAAAGTTGTCAATCCCGGTGGAATCAACGCATTCAAATTTAACCAGCGCAAACTAGATGTTGATACGCAAACCACGCACTATCCTTTGACACCTCGTGACATCATCCAAACCTTAGCACGTACAGTGGATGCGCTTCGCATTCCCCATCCGTTGCATGTCCATGCCAGCAACTTAGGTAGCGCGGGCAATTACCACTCTACGATAGAGACGGTCAAAGCCGCCAACGGACACCGCATACACTTAGCGCATGTACAATTTCACAGTTATGGCAATGAGGGAAAACGTGGCTTTTCATCAAGCGCCGCACAAATTGCCGAACTGATTAATGCAAACGCGAATGTAACCGCCGATGTCGGTCAGATTATGTTCGGCCAAACTATTACCGTATCAGGCGATTCAATGAGGCAGTACTCTCAGCATATTCATGCCTCACCAAAAAAATGGACTATTGTTGATATTGAATGTGAAGCAGGGTGCGGCATCGTACCATTTAAATACAAAGACAAAAATTTCGTCAACGCACTACAATGGGCAATCGGGTTGGAAATATTTTTAATGGTGAACGATCCGTGGCGAATATTTTTGACTACCGACCATCCCAACGGTGCGCCATTCACCAGCTACCCGCATCTAATCCGTCTATTGATGGATAAAAGTTTTCGCGGTGACATGCTTGCCGCCATCCATCCGGCTGCCGCCAAGATGTCGCACTTGTCATCGCTTGACCGAGAATACTCATTGTATGAAATCGCGATTATGACACGTGCCGCTCCGGCAAAAATTCTCGGTCTTAGCGGAAAAGGACACTTAGGGGTCGGAGCGGATGCCGATATCACCGTTTATCAACCCTGCGATAATGTTGAAGTAATGTTTAGCCATCCGGTTTATGTATTCAAAAATGGGGAATTAGCGGTTGAAGACGGTCGAATCAAAGCAATTCCGACAACTTATACACATGTGATAAAACCTGATTACGATCGATCGATTGAGAAGTACATCAGACCGCATTTTGATCGCTACCGCTGCATGCAATATAAAAATGCCGCAATCAGTTCCGATGAAATGGTTGAATTAATCGGGAGTCAAATAGTGGTTGAAGAATGTCTGTCCCCTTAGAAGGGATCGTTATCAACGGTGTCAAACTTGAAGACACTTTCGCCGAAGGTTTCGGAATGTTTGCAACACGGATTTTGATTACCGCAATCAACGAAACTTGGGCTTATAATGCCGCCAAGATGATGACCGGATTTGCTTCATCGGTGATCGGTTGTGACATTGAAGCGGGTATCGAGCGCTTAGTGCCTACCACGGAGACTCCCGATGGCAGGGTCGGAGTTTCCGTTCTGCTATTCTCGACATCGCAGTCAATGCTTGCAAAGCAATTGGTAGTTCGCCTTGGGCAATGTGTTCTGACTTGCCCGACGACAGCAGTGTTTTCCGGACTAGATGAAGGCGAAGAAATTCCGATGGGCGCAGGCATCCGATATTTTGGCGACGGTTACCAGCTATCTAAAGTCATTAACGGCAAGCGCTATTGGCGAGTGCCGGTGATGGATGGCGAATTTCTTTGCGAGGAGACAACCTGTGCGGCTAAAGCAGTCGGCGGTGGCAACTTTTTGATGCTTGCGCGATCCCAAATACAAGCTTTACACGCTTGTGAAGCGGCGATAGAAGCCATTAGCACTTTAAACGGAATCATTCTTCCTTTCCCTGGCGGCGGCGTCCGCTCCGGATCAAAAGTCGGATCGAAATATGCAGCGCTCACTGCCTCCACTCATGAACAATATTGCCCGACATTAAAAGGCGTCGTCGATTCAAAATTACCAGCGGGCACACAAGCAGTCATGGAAGTAGTGATTGACGGACTCAACGTACAAAATGTGATTGACGCAATGCGGCTCGGCATTGAAGCGGTATGCAACTTAGGCATTAGGAAAGGAATCACCGGCATCACCGCCGGCAACTACGGCGGCAAGTTAGGTAAGTACCATTTCCACTTATGGGAAATTATGGGTTAAAGCAAATGATATTGAGTTATAAGCAACTCATCTCGGATAGAAGTTTTAGGATTGATATGTCGCCAATTACTCCGCAGCAATGTCTTACTTCCGCTAAGACCGTGCTAAAGATCATGCTAAAAACGACAAGCGGTATATACCGACTTGGAGAATTGTTTGATATAACGCTAGGCGAACCGGACAAACTGATGTTGATTAATAGCTGCGAGCAACTGGACTATGTCGGGGCGCAAATGAGTAGCGGCGAGATGGTTGTCGAAGGAAATGCCGGTGATTATTTCGCATATAAATTATCGGGAGGGAACTTACGGCTCAACGGCAATGCCGGCAACTATCTTGCATCGGCAATGCGTAACGGACGATTGGATATATATGGTAATGTCGGCGATTATGCGGGGGCGCCCCAAGCAGGCAGAATGCAAGGACAGTGTGGCGGCACTGTCATCATTCACGGTAATGCCGGCAAACGCCTTGGCGACCGAATGCGACGTGGAATGATGATTGTTAGCGGGGAGGTTGATGAATACTGTGCTTCGCGTATGATTGCCGGAAGTATTGTAGTACTAGGCGAAATCGGTGCGCATTTTGGTATCGGAATGCGCCGCGGCAGTTTAATCGTTGCAGGAAATATTAATTTCTCGGAAGTGGATTATTTTAGCGAGCCTATCGAACAAGAAATTGTATTTATGGCATTGATGTTAAGGCATATTCAAACTTTGGACTCTGCATTTGAGTCCATTCCTTTAGAGTATCAGATACAACGATGTGTTGGTGACTTAACCGTCGGCGGACTGGGTGAAATATTACTCATACCAAGCTAAGCAATAGAAATTGCAACATATAAAATCAAAACCCAAGAGATTGTCAGCCGGCGCCTCTTTAACTAATAAAGTAAAAAAGTGAGTGTCCGAATTGTCAAGATTAAGTGAGGTGATATCAACCTTAAATTTTTAAGGGAAGCTGGTGTGAATAATGAGAAGTAAAACCTCGAATAAAGTTATGCGGGTCGATAAATCTCAGATTCGGGATCATCTCGGAACTACTGAAAATTAACTACGTGACCGCAAGCTTTTTATCCGACTAGTAGCGTTTTCTCTCACTTTTCACTCAATACCTTCTCATCAGGTAAAATTGTTCCCCAAATTGCGCTTCTTTCCCTACGTCTCATATTTACTTATACCTGAAACGCCCGCCGATATAAAGGCTAACGGTTATTTACAGCCATGATTATTCAATTTCCATTTAGCCCTCCTTTCAATATATAACAATACCTTACTAATCTACCTGCTGACGTAAAAATGTCGGTATATCAAGATAATCTTGATACTCGGAATTATCCGTCTGCGATTTACTATTCGCTACATCTTCACGCGCTACCGATGCGGATTGCCGGTTGTCGGAAGAAATCTGCCCTACCGCGGCATCCACCGTCGGCAACGTCAATATTGAAACCTTCTCGTTGATCAATGCACCGGGCATCATCGCATTATCCAGCCCCGTGGCAACTAAAGTAACACGCACCTCATCTTCTACTTTGTCATCAACAACTTGCCCGATAACCATATTGGCATCCCGCGCTGCCAAGCCATGCATACATTCGGCAATCTCCTGATACTCTTTTAAGCGAAAGTCATTACCGGCAGTTATATTCACTAATAAGCCCTGCACATTAGACAAATCAATATCATCAAGCAATGGATTGCTAACCGCCGCCTGCGCCGCTTCATAAGCGCGGTTTTCACCATTCGCAAAACCGACACCAATCATGGCGGCACCTGTCTCTCGCATGACCGTTTTCACATCGGCAAAATCGAGGTTATTAAATCGTCCACGACGTGTAATGAGTTCGGCGATCCCCTGCACCGCGTTATGTAGTATTTTATCGACTTGAATGCATGCATCTTGCATCAGCACATCTCCCAATACGGAAAGTAATTTCTCGTTGGGGATAGTAATCAGCGAATCCACATGCCGGGATAATTCTTGAATACCAGCGAGTGCGGCATCCATCCGTTTCTGCCCTTCCAAAGCAAATGGCTTCGTCACGACCGCAATTGTTAAACTGCTGTTTGCTCGCGCAATTTCGGCGATTACCGGTGTTGCGCCGGTGCCGGTGCCGCCGCCCATGCCTGCGGCAATAAACACCATATCGGCACCTGCCAGCGTCTCCTGAATTTTTTCACGATCTTCTATCGCCGCTGCTTTTCCGATTTCCGGATTACAACCCGCACCTAGACCGCCGGTTACGCTCTCGCCCAATTGTAGACAAATGCCCTCCGGAATTTGTTGCAATGCCGATTTGGTCAATGTTTGAGCGTCAGTATTCGCGGCGATCAGATCAACACCTTCAATTGGAACATCAACCATATAGTCCAAAGTGTTGCAACCGCCGCCACCGACGCCAATAACCTTAATAACTGCTGTATTACGCGGTTGTATATTTTCAATAAGCGTGAACATTTTCTGTCCTCCTATTTGTTAAAGTTAAAGATTAAAAATTCTGGCTAACCCAATTGCTCAATTTATGCCATGCTTTGCCGATACCCGTTCCTTCATCAATCATCTTGTGCTGTTCAAGCAAACCATTTACATAGAGTAATAACCCGACACCCGTCGCATGAATCGGATTATTAATCACTTCCGTCAAACCGATGATTTTTTCCTGCTGCGGACGACCGATTCGAACCGGTGCATTAAAGACTTTCTCCGCCAATTCGGTGACTCCTTCTATTTTTGAACCGCCGCCGGTTAGCACAATGCCGGTTACCGGAATTTGTTCCAACCCATTTCTTTTTAATTCACGAACGACGAATTCAAATAACTCTTCATAACGCATTTCGATTACCTTCACCAAAAGACGTCGTTCGGATCGAGAGGCAAGACGACCGGCAACACCAGGTACTTCGACCGTTTCATTTTCTCTGGCAAGACTTTCCAATGCGCAGCCGTACTGAAGTTTGATTTCTTCGGCATTTTTAGTCGGAGTTCTCAGTGTTACGGTAACATCATGTGTGACATGATCACCACCGATAGGAATGACGGATGTATAAACTGCGGCACCTTTGTCAAACACTGCGATATCCGAAGTACCACCGCCGATATCTACTAAACAAACTCCCAATTCTCTTTCATCGTCAATTAGAACTGAAAGACTAGAAGCAATCTGCTCAAGAACAATGTCAACAACTTCCAAGCCGCATCGCTTAACACATTTTTTGATATTCTCGATCGGATGTACGCCGCCGGTCACTATGTGCACATTAGCATGTAAGCGGTAGCCAGACATGCCGATCGGATCTTTAATATCTTGCTGATCATCAATCCTGAAATCACGCGGTAAAACATGCAGGATAGTTTGATCGACAGGTAGCTGAATTGCCTGAGCGGTTTCAATCGCCCGATCAACATCGTACTGAGTTACTTCATCATCTTTGATTGGCGCCACTCCGTCACCATTGAGGCTTTTTATATGATCCCCCGTTACACCGACACAAACCGAACTCACCGGAATTTCGGCCATAATTTCGACTTCTTTAATCGCTGCCTGTATTGATTCAACCGCTTGCTCAATATTGACAATAACACCCTTTTTAAGCCCCTGCGACGGTGTCATACCAACCGCAAGTATTTCTACGGTAGCGTCGTCTCGCACTCGCCCCGCAATTGCAGCAATTTTGCTGGTGCCAATATCCAATGCAACAATGTGATCACGATCCATCGCCAGATTATTTTTTATTTTCATCATAGAACTTTTACTGATAGCATTCCTGTCTTTGTTTACTAACGGCAAAACTACCGACATACCTGAAATCCATGCACTGAATATTGTGCAGACGCACATCAGACGTATCACTAAGCGCGACAGGATAAACCGTAATAAAGCGTGTTAAGCGCTCGTCCCATTGCTGCCGCCCCAACTGCAACGCCCAACCGTTGCTCAAAATCAAATGTAGTGACCGACGATCGGATTCCTTCAGAAATTGAATTGAAAGATCAAGTGCAGCCAAACGTTTATTCATTCGTTTATAGGTGTCAAGCAAGAATTTTTCCCGCCCGGGCACACCTTGAATCATCGGCAATTGCCGCATGTCGATTTGTTCGGGATAAAAAACCTTAGCTTGCGTATCAAGCAAGGCAGACTCTCCCCAGTATGCGACCGGATCACGCTCTTCCAAAACAATCGATAAAGTACGTGGCCAAATGCGATAGACCCAAGCATCTTTGACCCAGTTAATACGTTTCAACTGCTGTTCTATCGCGGCCGGGTCAATTTCAAAAAATCCGCCGCCGGTTGCTTGATCAATAACTTTCTCAATCCTAAGCCGGTCGATATGAATGAAATTACCTTCAATATGCACCCGCCGAATCCCCGGAAATAATGTGGCATACCACTGCGGCGATTGGTAAATAATCAACGTTACTAAGACAATGACAATTATTGCAAACATCATCTTTTCAAAAGTAAATAATATCCGCGCCATTTTTTCTACCGCAGGAGGTTGCGAGAATTTTCAGTACCAGGCATTCGAAATCCAGATCAGCCTCTTGTGCCGCCATCGGTACTAAACTGTGATTGGTCATTCCCGGAACAGTGTTAACTTCAAGTAGCCAAAAGTCTCCGTTGATATCACATCGAAGATCAACTCTCCCCCAACCGTCGACACCCAACGCTTGCGCCGCACGCCATGCCAATGTTTGCAAAGCTGTCGTTCGTTCAACTGATAATGACGCCGGACAGACATATTTTGTACAGTTATTTACATATTTCGCTTGGTAATCATAAAAGTCGTTTAATGTATGCAATTGAATCGGCGAAAATATTTTGTCACCAACAAAAGCAACCGAATATTCATTGCCGTCTACCCAACGCTCAGCAAATACAATATCGCTATGACGCCGAGCCGACTCCCATGCCGATCGTAATTCTTCCGGTGTCGTAACTTGACTGATTCCGATACTAGACCCTTCGTAAGCAGGTTTAACCGCTAAAGGCAAACCCAAAATCGAAACAACATTTTCTACATCAAAGCCCTCACCCAAATCAATAAATTCCGGGGTCGGCAAACGCTTATTCTGCCAAATACATTTACTTGCCAACTTATTAATCGACAAAGAAGTCCCCAAAATACCGCTGCCGGTATACGGAATCCGCATCGCTTCAAGAAGTCCTTGAATAACACCATCTTCGCCACCTTTCCCATGTAACGCAATAAAAACACGATCGGGGCGAACTTCATTTAAAGCCTGCTGAAAATCGGCGGAATCCTTAACATCCAGCCCTACTGCTTGCACACCTGATTGCAGCAAGCTTTCTAGTACCGACTTCCCGCTCTGTAAGGAAATTTCGCGCTCCGATGACCAGCCGCCGTACACTACCGCAACTTTACCAAAGGTATTTTTGTCTAACACCTTTCGCCTCCGATAATTTTGACTTCAAGAGTTAATTCAATGCCCGTTTTTTGCGCGACTACCGACTGCATGTGATAAATGAGTCGCTCAATATCCGCCGCACTGGCATTTCCATTATTGATAATAAAATTAGCATGCTCTTCTGAGACTTGCGCATCACCGATGGTATAACCTTTTAATCCGCAAATTTCTATCAGGTGTCCGGCATAATCATTTTTAGGGTTCCTAAAAACCGAACCGCAATTGAATTGACTAACCGGTTGCGAAGCATTTCTCCGCTTAAGCAAATTTCGCATTGTGTTATGCAATTGTTCAGCGAGTTCGGGAGGCAACTTAAAATAACCGGCGACAAACCATTCTTCCCGTCGCCATCTGACGCTACGATAATCAACGTCAAATTCTGCAGGAATACGTTGATATAGACGGCCTTGGCGATCAATCATTTCAACCATCGTCACTCGTTCCCAAATTTCACTACCAAATGCACCGGCATTCATTGCCAATGCGCCACCAACCGTACCTGGCACTCCGGCAAGAAACTCAAGTCCGCCTAATCCTCGCTTACCGCAATAACGTGCCAATCGCGCACAAGTCACACCCGCTTCGGCACAAACGGTCTCTCGGTCTACTTGCTTAATTCCACTCAACACTCCGCAGGTTGCAATAACTACACCGCGTACACCTACATCGCGAATGAGCACATTGCTCCCTAAGCCAAGGAAAATCACCGGTTCGTCATCAATACAATGACATAGAAAATAGGACAAATCTGAAATATCGGCAGGTGAGTAAAAACAATCGGACGCCCCTCCGACTTTCCAAGAATTCATCTTTTGCAACGAATGGTTGAAGTGCAATTCCCCATATAATTCATTTTCCTTACACTTAAGCCGCATGATCGTTGCACCTCAATTCATCCGCCAACTGTTCCGCTAACTTACTGATTGAGCCGGCCCCCATCGTAATGAGGATATCGTCGTCTTGTATAACTTGCTCCAAAGCAGCCGCCACTTCTTCCAAATTTCTAATATGAATCGGACGTACTCCTTTTAATGTGAAAATCTTTTGACATAAAGCGGAGGTATTTACCCCCGGAATCTCTTGTTCACCGGCGGGATAAGTATCTAGCAGTAACAACAGATCAACGCGCGCAAGTATGCTACTGAACTCGTCAAACAGATCATCCAAACGGCTATAGCGATGCGGCTGGAAAATCAATATTTTCCTCCTTCGCGGCCAAGCGTCGCATACTGTTGCGTATGTCGCAGAAATTTCAGTCGGGTGATGTCCGTAATCATCGATCAACCGCACATTCCCGTGCTTTGTCGGGATTTCTCCATAACTTTGGAAGCGCCTTTGCACTCCGCGAAACTTTTCCAGCGCGGCATAAACTTTTTTCTGATCGGCGTCTAACTGATAAGCAATACCGATTGCCGCCAATGCATTCAATATATTATGGTCGCCAGGCAAACTTAAACAGACTTCAACCATTTGTTCGGACCATGGTGTACGCAGCTCGAAAAAACTGAAAACACCGTCAGTGCGCTTCCTCGAAGCATAGATGTCACAATCTTTACTGAAGCCATAAGTGAGAAAACGGCGAGGAATCGTCTCTTGTAACTCACGCAACACCGGGTCTTCATTACAAACCACTGCGATGCCATAAATCGGCAGATTAGTTATAAATTGAATAAAACTATCCTTTAAAGCTTCAAAACTATGACCATAACTACCGAGATGATCGGCATCAATGTTAGTAACAACCGCCATCATCGGCTTTAGATGCAAAAATGATGCGTCGCTCTCATCAGCCTCAACTACCAAATATTCACTTGCGCCTAATCCTGCACGACCGAATCCTTCAACTTTTCCGCCGACTACATAGGTCGGATCTAAATCGGCGTGGGATAAAACTGTTGCAATCAAACTAGTCGTCGTTGTCTTGCCATGCGTGCCGGCAACTGAAATGCCAAAACGCGACCGCATCAATTCGGCAAGCATTTCCGCACGTTGCATCACGGGAATTTTTCGCTCACGCGCGACACACAGCTCCGGGTTATCGGAGGTAATTGCCGAAGAAATTACCACCACTTCGGCGTCATCAATATTTTCCACGCGGTGCCCGATAAAAACTTTCACCCCAAGCGACTTCAAATATTGAGTCAGCGCGCTATCGACTATGTCGGAACCTTGTACGGTACAACCCAAATTTACTAATACTTCGGCAATTCCGCTCATCCCGGCACCGCCTATACCGACAAAATGTACCGCGCCGGGAAACTCAGATATATCTGTCGGATAGCTCGACATCATGTCCGCATCTCCTCAAGGCAGATTCGCCCGATGTTTTGCGCCGCTTGCGGACAAGCTAGTCTCCTTGCAGCCTTTGCCATTTTTAATAATTCACCACGTGTTTCTGAAAACCGCTGCAACAACCCGGCTAGTTTGATCGGAGTAAAGTGATCTTCCTCCACAACATACGCCGCACCCGCTTCCGCTAAATATTGAGCATTGGTATGTTGATGGCCATCGACTGAGAAAGGGTACGGCACCAGAATTGCTGCGATGCCGACGGCGATTAATTCCGCTACGGATAATGCACCCGCACGGCACAACACCAAGTCTGCCCACGCATATAGGCAAGACATTTCATCACAAAATTCGAATAGCTCCATCTCGACTTTATTTCTCTGCATTTCATGATATGTATCATGCAGTTTATTTTTGCCGGTTTGGTGCTTAACTTGCGGCCGTATCTCCGGCGGCATCTTAGCAAGCGCCGCGGGAACCACCCGATTGAATGTTGCAGACCCTTGGCTTCCGCCGATCACCAATAAACGTATCGCGCCACTACGATCGGATAAACGTATTTGGGGTTTCGACAAGGCGCTGATTTCTTCACGAACCGGGTTACCGACATATTCGCCGGCATATTGTTTAGCTGGTTGATTCTTAGACTGTGAAACAAATGTTTTCGGGAAACCAAGCAAAATACGTTGACCGAATCGCGCTAACCACCGGTTGGTAATTCCGGCAATCGTATTTTGTTCGTGGATAACTAGCGGAACTCCGAATGCGGCAGCAATCAAACCTGCAGGGGCGGCAACAAACCCGCCCATATTCAAAACTAAATTCGGTTTATATTTATATATCAGATACATCGCTCTCAGAAGCGCGAAACTCAACCGGTACGGCAGCAGGAACAATGATGACCAATGTTTACCGCGAAACCCTTGTATCTTTAACGTTTCGAACGGTATCCCGGCAGCAGGAACAAGCGTTGCTTCTAATCCGACTTCCGTTCCCACCCAAACAACTTCAGCCGATTGATCCGTTAAACACTTCGCAACTGCCAGACCCGACAAAACATGCCCGCCAGTTCCGCCTGTACTAATCATAATCAAAGGCTTAAGCTTGGACATCACGCTTCTCCTGTTGATGATGACGCATGATTACAGGATCGGCACAACATGATTCATAATGAATACGCTGCGTTAATGCAAATGCGGCAAATGAAACTACCAGACTGCTTCCACCGGTACTGATCAACGGCAGAGTAACTCCTTTGGTCGGCAAGACTCCCATTGTGACGGCAATGTTAATAAACGCCTGCAAGCCAATCCAAATTCCAACACCATAGGCGACGTACGCGTTTGCCAACATATTTTGTCGATCAGCATGCCGCGCAATCGCAAAGCACCGGCAAATAATTATCAAGTAACAGACAGTAATTACGAGAACTCCGATAAAACCAAGCTCCTCAGCTATTACTGAAAAGATAAAATCGGTGTGTGCTTCCGGCAGATAGAACTGCTTTTGAATGCTATCGCCTAAACCTTGACCAAACCATGATCCCCGACCGATAGCAATTAACGATTGCGTGAGTTGATAACCTTCGTTCTCAGAACTACCCCATGGATTCAGAAAAGCGCTGACTCGCGCCAAACGATAAGGCTTCACCCAAATCAAAAGGCTCAACATACCGGCACAACTTAGCAAATATAGAATGAACCGCCATAGATTGGCGCCGGCAAGAAATAACATGACTGTAATAATGGCAAAAATAATCGCTGTAGCACCGTAGTCCGGCTCCAGTAAAAGCAGCAATGCCAAGATTGAAGCAACCCCTATTGGTTTCAACAATCCTGTAAAAGTTGAATACAGCTCAATGCCTCGTCGAGCAATGTAATTCGCAACAAACAAGATCATTACAAGCTTTGCTACTTCCGACGGCTGCATAGAGAAAGACCCCCATGACAACCAACGGCGACTGCTATTTATTTCCGGGCCTAAAACCAGCACTAATATCAACAACGCCCCCGTCATAATGAACATTTTGTCAAGATGTTTGAACCAAAACTGACTCGGGATAAAATAAATAAATACCGCCATCAACGCCGCAATTGTCAAGTAAATTGCATGACGGACAACAAAGTGCAGATTATTACCGTATTGCTTATCCGCTAACTCCAGCGATGCCGAAGTGACTATTAATAAACCAAACAAACATAAACAAGCGAACACAAGCAAGTACGGTATATCCACCCAGATACTACCAATTGTTTTATGATTGCGGCTTAACCAGTCGTGCATGTTTGTTCCTGAAACAGTTGTATAAAATGATTGCCGCGTTCGATATAACTACCGTAACAATCCAAGCTTGAACAGGCGGGCGAGAGCAAAATGCAATCCCCCGAAGTGGCATACGCCATCGCATTTTGTACCGCAGTACCCAAATCCGGAACTATTCTAAATGGCGGCGGTGATGATAATGATCGGAACGCACCGGCAATATGTTTGGCATCGCACCCTATTAACAAGGCGAATTTTAGTTTGCCGTCAAACCGATTCATTAAAGGAGCAAAATCAGCGCCTTTTGCGTCACCACCGGCTATCCATATATACGGTTTATCAACCGTTGCGAGTGCGGCGCATGTTGCGCCGACATTAGTGGCTTTAGAATCGTTAATCCACTCGATTCCTTTTATCAATCCCAACGATTGCAGACGATGCGGCAAACTTTTAAATGTCTTCAGTGTTTTAAGCATCGCTGCTTGCGGTAAACCGACCGCATGCCCGAGCGCAAGCGCCGCTTGCGCATTTAATACTCCGGAAACGCCGGGCAGATTGGACAATTCCTTACAAGCGACCCAGGGTGTTTCGTTTTGAGCAATCCAATCGTGTCCTTGTATTCGAACTATTCCGAAATGACGGCCTTTGCCCTTATCCAAACCAAAACTGATGACTTTAGAAACGTCGGCAATAACTTTGAACTTCTCTTCCCGGTTTACTACTACTGCTTGACTGTGACGATGTATCCGTTGCTTAGCATTGATGTACTCCTCTAAATCGGAATAACGATCAAAATGATCTTCACTGACATTCAATATCACGGACGCCGCAAGATTCAGTGATGACGTAGTCTCTAGCTGAAAACTGGATAGCTCCAACACATAAAAATCAACCGGCGCTTTTGAAGTAATCAAATCCAATGCCGGCGGACTTAGATTTCCGCCTTTAGCGACCGTAAATCCGACTTGCGTTAACATCTCTGCGACCAATGTCGTAACCGTACTTTTTCCGTTCGTGCCGGTTATGGCAATTACAGATTTCTTTGCAACGACATGATTCGCAAAAAGCTCAATGTCACTGATAATCGGCACACTGCTGCGTATCGCATCTTGCACCGCTGAGGTAGATAACGGCACTCCAGGACTTAACACGATGCTCTTAGCCGATAAAAAATCCTCTCTGTGAAATTCGCCGAGCCTAACTTTAATGTCGGGAAAATCGCGCCTAAACTCTTCGTATCCAACCGGCGCTTCACGACTATCTGTCGCAAAAAACGGAATGTTTTTCCGGCTCAAAAAACGTGCGATCGAGAGCCCGGTTTTTCCCAAACCAACGATCAAATACCTATCGTTTTCTTGTATCCCTACCATTTGTTTTACCGAATCTTGAGTGTTGTCAGACCGATCAACACTAAAATCAATGTAATAATCCAAAAGCGGATAACAATCTTGGGCTCCGCCCATCCGCGTAACTCAAAATGATGATGGATGGGCGCCATCCGAAATACGCGGCGTCCCGTCAGACGATAAGAAAAAACCTGAATGATAACTGATAATGCTTCGATCACAAATAATCCTCCCATAATAATGAGCACAACTTCCTGACGTACCAAAACTGCGAGCATGCCGATTGCAGCGCCCAAAGCAAGCGCTCCGGCATCTCCCATAAAAACTTGTGCGGGATAAGTGTTGAACCATAAAAAGCCTAGACCTGCTCCGGCAACTGCCCCGCAATAAACCACCAACTCACTGGATAAAGGTAAATGAGGAATACCGAGATAGCTAGAAAAATTAATGTGTCCGCTCGCGTACGCAAAAATGCCTAACGCACTTGTGACTAGCACTGCCGGCATAATGGCGAGACCATCCAGACCATCGGTTAAGTTAACGGCATTACTTGTCGCAATAATCGTAAGGACCGCAAATGGGACAAACCATACGCCTAAATTGATAGAAAAATCTTTAACGAACGGTACGACCAAACTAGTCTCAACCGGCAAAATTGAATTGACATATAGGAAATACACTACAATTGAAGTGACTAGAATTTGCCAAAATATCTTTTGGCGCATAGTCAAACCGGAACTATTTTTGTAACGTAACTTGATCAAGTCGTCAATGCCGCCAATCAAACCGAATAAAAGCGTTATAAACAAAATTATGAGCACATATCGGTTGGTCAAATCTCCCCAGATGATCGTGCTCAACACAATTGAGATTAAAATTAATACTCCGCCTCCGACCGGGGTTCCTCGCTTAGAAAAATGAGTGCGGGGTCCGTCTTCGCGCACTGGCTGTTTTGCGCGTATTTTTTCCAAAATGACAATTAATTTATTGCCGAATATGAAACTAATGAGTAACGCCGTTAGCGTACTTAGCATGCTACGTAAAGTAATGTACTGAAATACATTAAAACCACTGTAATATTGTGTCAGGTATTCGGTAAATTCTTTAAGCATGTATCACTTCTCTATGGCTCAGTTTCCGATACCGCCAATGCATCCACGACTTTTTCCATTTCGGCACTGCGCGATCCTTTTATCAGTAACGTAGTACGATGATCAATTGACATGACAAGATGCCGAGTCAAAGTTTCAACATCAAGAAAATGTTCGGCATTCGTACCGAATGCCGTAGTTGCGGATGCGGCAAGATCGCCGACAGTAAACAAATAATCAACTCCTTTTTCTTTAGCAATCTTCCCGGCATCGGCATGCCATTGCTTTGCAGTCTCACCCAGCTCAGCCATATTGCCCAGCACTAACCACTTCTTGCCAGGCGTATCATGCAAAACATCCAGCGCCGCAATCAATGAAGAGGGATTTGCATTATAAGTATCGTCCCATAAACATGATCCCCGAATGCCTTCGCGTTGATTCATACGCCCTGCTACCGGAGAAACATCTGCTAAACCTTGAACGATAGTTTGTGGTGCAATGCCTATCGCTTTTGCGACAGCTGCAGCTGCTAACGCATTTTGAAAGTTATGCCGACCGATCATTTGCAGCCGAACAGGATAAAATTTCCCGTCAATTCCGATTGAGTTCTGATGCCCGTCGCTAACTCCCTGTATTTCAATATTTTCTTTCATTCCAAAACGGATGCATCGTTGGCAGCTTAATAAACCGCGCCAATAGTTATAATAAACGTCGTCAGCATTCATCACGGCAATAGCAGCAGTAGCGAGTTCCTCAAATAACTCACCTTTGGCGCGTGCAACACCTTCAACACTACCAAAACCTTCCAAATGCGCAACAGCGGCATTAGTAATCAGCCCGATATCAGCTTGTACTAATTGCGCAAGCCGGCGAATCTCACCCGAATGATTCGCTCCCAGTTCAATCACAGCCACTTCATGCTCATGACGTAATCCGAGTAAACTCAGCGGCACACCAATATGGTTATTCAAATTACCTCGTGTCGCATGAACATTCTTACAAGCTCTTAAAATGGAAACAATCATCTCTTTGGTGGTCGTTTTCCCGTTACTGCCGGTTAATGCAATAACGATTGGTCTCAAACGTAAGCGCCAAGCGGCGGCAAGTTTTTGTAGTGCGTATAATGTGTTATGAATAATGATCTGCGGTGCGGCAACAGATAATCGTCGAGTTGTCATCACTGCCGCTGCGCCAGCCACGATACTGTCGGCGGCAAAATCATGTCCGTCATAGTTTTTACCTTTCAATGCAATAAATAACTGATTCGGAAGAATCGCCCTAGTGTCAATTGCGACACCGTCAACCGCCATATTCTCTCCCAGCAAAACGCCACCGACCATTCGGCTAATATCATTCAAATCTAACCACGCCATCAGCGAATCTCTGCTAGTATTTCAGTAATAATGCGGTTATCATCCATCGGCAATGACTGCCCCCGCACAATCTGCTCAGTCTCATGCCCCTTACCTGCAACCAAAACACAATCATCGCGCTGTGCTTGAAAGATCGCAGATTGTATCGCCTCACGGCGATCATGGATTACAACAAGCTTATCGGAATGCTTATCCATCCCTCGCACAATATCCGCAACAATTTTTTCCGCTGCTTCATCGCGCGGATTGTCGTCGGTGATTACTACATAATGCGCGAGTCGTGATGCGACCTCTCCCATTAGTTCTCGTTTTCCTTGATCACGATTTCCACCGCAACCAAAGACACAATGTAAATCCCCGCGCGTGATTTCCGCGCAAGTTTGCAGCGCGCTTTCAAGCGCATCCGGAGTATGGGCATAATCTAAAATCACTAACGGCATGGGTGATTTTGCGATGAAGGATTGCATCCTGCCTTTGATTGTCTGCACCTTGCTCAGAAGTGAAGCGGCCGACTTTGCACCAACTCCTTGCACCAACAAAACACCAAAAGCCGCAAGTAAATTGGTTATATTGAATCGTCCGATTAAACCGTTTTCTATCGTCGCATTAAAATCACCATACTGTAATTCAAAATGCAAACCATAACGATTAACCTCAATATTATGAGCGCAAATATCGGCGCTCCGACCTTCCGCGGAATAAGTAACGAGCTCACATTGATGACGACAAAACTCAATCAGTTCTCTACCAAAAATATCGTCCATGTTGATAATTGCATGTTGCAAGCTTGAAGTTTTAAACAGCAACTTTTTTGCCGCCTTATATTTCTCTTTTGAACCGTGGTAATCAAAGTGATCGTGTCCGAGCAAAGTAAACACGGCAGTATCTATCCGGACTCCGGCAAGCCTACCCTGAACCAAACCATGAGATGATGCTTCCAATACGACATGGCGAATGTTTTTGTCGCGCAAATCCCACATTTGTTGATGCAGTGATAATGCATCCGGTGTCGTATTGACAGTTTTCTTAAGCTTGCCAAATACACCGTTGCCTAAAGTGCCGATCAAACCACAACCGGAATAAGTTTGACTTAATGCCTCACTGATAAAATGCGCCGTAGAAGTTTTACCGTTCGTGCCGGTAACCGCCACTACATGCAATTCGGCGGACGGATGATCAAAGAAACGATCGGCAATAATCCCTGCTTTACGATGTAAATCAGGAACACATACTGATGGAATCAAACAATCTAAAGTCATATAACGTTCATCGGGTTCCCATGCAACCGCACAAGCACCGCGCGCAAGCGCTGTTTCAAGAAAATCTAAACCATGCGCCCGATGTCCGGACATCGCCAGATAAAGACTACCTTCTTGCACCGCATCACTGTGGCAAACAAGACTATTGACCCCGATTGGTTGTAGAAGCTCGTTTGACTCGGCCAACCCATCCAATAAGTTAGTTAATGGATGCATCATGATTTACCGACCAAACTCTTATCACTGATAATGTAACGGCCATTTTCATTAGGTTCATGAAAATCAATCTCATCGTCAGGAACTCCAAGAATGCGCAAAGCGCTGTCGGCAACCTGCGCAAACACAGGCGCGGCAACTTCACCACCGTAAAAATTAGCGACGGGATTATCGATTAAAACAGCGATAACCAATCGCGGATCATTCGCCGGAACAAAGCCGGAGAAAACCGACAGATAATCGTCTTGCGTATATCGACCGGAGACATATTTACGCACAGTGCCTGTTTTTCCGGCCGTGGAGAAACCTATTACTTTCGCTTTAGCAGCGGTGCCGCGCGAACTGACGATTCTCTGCATTACCCTATGTAAATCGGTCGCAACTTTTTGTGACAAGATTTGTTTGCCGCTAGAATGATTGTTTTTTCTTTTATATAAAGTTAATCCCGGTTGCCGGCCGTTATTTGCAATTGCAGTATAAGCATATGCCAATTGAAGGGGTGACACTGAAAGTCCATAACCGAACGACATCATTGCTTGGTCACTGCCATGCCATTGCGTATGATTAATTAACGTGCCTCCGGCTTCACCGGGAAATCCTGTCCCTGGTATTTGACCAAAACCTACGGAAGCAAAAAACTGCCACATCTCCTCAGGCAATAATCGCGCCGATAATTTGCTAATACCTACATTGCTTGATTTAATCAAGACATCTGCCGCGCTTAACTCACCATAGTCGCGCATGTCTTTAATTGTGTTGCCTGCAACAACATAAACCCCGGATGAAACATTCACTTTAGTATCCAAGGTGACCAAACCACGCTGAAGCAATGCAGCGAGAATCAACGGTTTAATCGTGGAACCAGGTTCAAAAACATCCGTGACTGCTCGATTACGTCTAGCCTCGGCAAAGAAATTGCTCCGATCATTGGGGTTAAAAGACGGCTGATTAACCATCGCTAATATTTCACCGCTACGCACATCAAGCACAACTAAAGAACCCCAATTCGCACGGTGTTTGTGTACCGCCATTTTCAGAGCTTTATAAGCGCGATATTGAATGCGGTAGTCAATACTTAAAACTAGTTTTTTGCCCGGTTGCGGCGGAATAATCAACCCAATATCTTTAACCGGTCTGCCGTAACGGTCCTGCTCAATGTATTTCTTGCCGGGTTCTCCACGCAAATACCGATCAAACGCTTTCTCGATTCCTTCAATCCCAATGTCATCAATGTCGGTAACTCCCAGCAAATGAGCAGTTGATTCGCCCATCGGATAATAGCGGCGATGTTCGCGTTTGAAGTGAACTCCCTGAATATTTAAACTTTGCAGAGCGGAAGCATCTTCCTGCATCACCTGACGTTTGACATAAATAAATTGCTTATCCCTTTTTTGTTCAAGCTTCTCTTGCAACCGCGCCGAGTCTAAGGATAGCAACTCGGCAATCCGGATGATTGACACATCGGTATAATCAAAACTGCTCGGATCTATCCATACAGCATAAACCGGTATACTGATCGCAAGTAATTCGTTGTTGCGGTCGGTGATAGCACCACGGTGTGAGGGAATCAGTACTTCTCTATGCTGGAATTTTTTGCCGGCTTCCAACAGATACTCTTGCAAATGATGTTGCAAGTAAACCGCCCGCGCAAGCAATCCCAGCGCAATCAAAGCAAAAAATAGTAGCACCAAAAAATGCCGATTGGAGCTTGTAATAACTTCTGCGTTCCTATTCATAAATCACCACACTTATAACTTGATCGTGCGTAGGAACTACCATGTTCAAGTTTTTTTCGGCAAAGTTTTCAACCCGGCTCAATGTGCCGAAAGAATCTACACCTAATTGCAACCACTCCCATTCGATACGTAATTCATCTCTTTCATCTAATAACGATTGGATTTCCATAAAATGCATCCGATTCAAATGTTTGACACCCACTGTTATAAAAGCTGATACAACAACCAAGATTGCCAAAACAGCGATACCAACCGCTTGTTTATTCATTTTTCAAACGATCCTCATTAACGTCCTTCGCAATCTTCTCGGCGATTCGCAATCGAGCGCTACGCGCACGATGGTTTTGCGATATCTCATGCATGTCGGGAGTAATCGGACGACCAATCTTCTTCAAACAAACTTGGGAGTAATCGTCGGCAATCGGCAACTTCGCCGGCGCGCGTTTCGGGTTTGAAAACCGTCGGACGAACCGTTTGATAATACGATCTTCAAGCGAGTGAAAGCTAATCGTCACGAGTCTACCGCCTATACGTAACAAATCCGGCACTTCGGATAGCGCCTCACGCAGGTCCTCGAGTTCGCGATTGAGATATAACCGGAGCGCTAAAAAAGTGCGAGTGGCCGGATTTTTACTGAGAGGGGTGAATTTGCTTGATACAGCCGCGACCAAGCTTGCTAAGTCTAAAGTAGTGTAGAGAGTGGGGCTACTTTTAATTGCCTTGGCAATCTTTGCGGCGTTGCGCTCTTCGCCATACGTTTTAAGTACCGTTTTTATTTCAGATACTGTAGCATTATTCAGCCACTCCAATGCACTAACCCCAGTTTCAGGATCCATTCGCATATCAAGTGGCCCTTCATTCTGAAAGCTGAATCCACGATCGGGATCTTCCAGCTGCGGTGACGAAACGCCCAAATCAAACAATATACCCGCAATCTGATTCATGCCGCCCTCATCCTTAATCTGCCGGATACCAGTGAATGAGCCTTGCCGGATTTCAAATCGCGCATCCGCGCCAAATTCCGAACGGGCATGATGGTACGCTTCAGGGTCTTTATCAAAAGCGAGCAGACGCCCGTCGGCAGCGAGTCGACATAGGATTTCCCTGCTGTGACCACCCCGGCCATAAGTCGCATCAATATAAAACCCGTGCGGATCAATCTGTAATGCACGTATTGCCGAAGCAAGCAAAACAGGCTGATGTCCATGTTTTGTCAATTCCCCAGCATGAGAGTGGCTACTCAACTCAGAAACGGATGTTCTCTAAGACCTCGTGCACATCCTTTGTGTCACTTTCTTCTTTTAACCAAAGATCGCGTTGGCGATTCCAACGCTCATAGTCCCATAACTCAAATTTACTTCCTTGTCCCATCAGCATGGCTTGCTTACTCAGATGGGCAAATTCTCGTAGTGGAAGAGGTAGCAGGATGCGACCTTGCGAATTCATTTCGCATTCGGTTGCATGTCCTAAAGTAATCCGTTGAACGAATCGAGCTTGTTTGTTAAAACCGGGCAGACGGATTAATTCCGGTTCCACATTATCTAACCAAACCAGCTGAGGATAAATTAATAAACACTCATCGCGATCAGCGGTGATCACCAACTTTCCTTTGCAGTAATTCTGCAGAAGCTGACGATATTTCGACGGCATTGCCATACGGCCTTTTATGTCAATCGTCACTTGACTGACACCTTTGAAAATCGGTTGCTCGGACATTTCACGTTTATTTCATGTCACTTATATTACATTATTGTATCCTTTTTATACAAAAAATGCCACTTTACACCACTATAAAGAATTAATAACGGCTGTTGGAATGAAATCCTTTATGTATCAGTTAGTTAGGGAATGAGAGCCGACCGATAAGCCGGGTTCTGTCGAGAACGGTTATCCATCTGGAACACACGTCGCCGTGCGTCTCAAGCGACCTACCCGAAGATATGTCTGCACGGGCATGCAGTCTTGGCAGAAATCTTCTTACTTGGTCTTGCTCCGGGTGGGGTTTACCCTGCCGATGATGTTGCCATCAAAGCGGTGCGCTCTTACCGCACCTTTTCACCCTTACCTGTAAAAAAGCAGGCGGTTTTTTTTCTGTGGCACTCTCCATAGATTCACATCTTCCAGGTATTACCTGGCACCCTGCCCTGTGGAGCCCGGACTTTCCTCCGCAGTTAAGCGGCAACCGTTTGGTCGGCTCTTTAGCATCATAGCATATTAAATAGAGGAACAGGATAAACCGCGCTATACCGCCGCATATTTGATTTTCCAAAGGAAATTCGCTACTGCCCTTTTGATCATCACCCGTCGCTCTCCGCTATCATTCCTCATTGTGTGAATAACCGCATCGGAGCATACGTTACCCATGCCCTCTATTGAGAAATACCTACCTAATATTTAGTACTATGTGCGAGTGGCGGCTACTCAAAATCAATCACTTTCCGGTGCGATGAACGGACTCAAGCGCATCGGATGCAATCAACTGATTAATGCGCTCACTTTGTTCCAAAGTTTCATCAAATATAAATTTCAACTCCGGAATACAACGCATTTTAAGTCTTAGACCCAATTGCTTGCGCAAAAAACCGGCACTTCGCGTCAAACCGGCCATAACCTGCTTGCGATCAACTAATTCCGGAGCACGAATATACACTTTTGCTTGCGATAAACTACGTGTGCTTCTAACATCAATAATAGTTACCTGACTAGTTCGCGGATCTTTAACTTTGCTCCTTAGTAAATCACTTAACTCTCTTCTGAGTAATGCAGCAACTCGCAACGATCTGTCATATCCGTTAAACATCTTCATAGACTCCGTTCAATTTCAATTTTTTCGTACACTTCAATACTGTCACCAACTTTTACGTCATTATAATTTTTTACTGCAATTCCACACTCCTTACCGCTGGATACTTCACTCGCCTCATCCTTAAAGCGTCGCAGAGACTCAAGCTCACCTTCGTAAACAACAACATTATCACGCAATACACGAATCGGATTTCCTCGCTTGATCAATCCCTCTATCACTTGACTACCCGCCACTAAGCCAAACTTAGAGGAGCGAAATATATCTTTTACTGCGGCAATGCCGATAATTTGCTCGCGAATCTCAGGCTGCAGCATACCGGACATTATTTGCTTAATATCGTCAATCGCTTCATAAATGATACTGTAATAACGAAGAATAACATGACTATTTGCTTGCAGTAGCTTACGCGCACGCGCATCGGCACGCACATTAAACCCAACAATCATGGCACCGGATGCTAATGCCAGACTCACATCTGACTCAGTGACCCCGCCAATTCCCGATGTAATAATTTCAACACTGATACTCTCCGCGGACAATCCTTCAATTGAATTCCTGAGCGCTTCAACGCTTCCTTGTACATCTCCTTTCATTAAGATTTTTAAGGATATCGATTCATCTTTAGGCAACTTATCTAAAAAACTCTCCGGCGAAAGCGACTGCCTTAAAAAGGATGACTCTCGTGTCTTCCATCTCCTCAAGTCGGCAATTTTCTTCGCTTTACGCTCGTCTCCGATCGCAAGTATTTCTTCACCCACTTCAGGAACGTTAGGCAAGCCAAATATCAATGCAGGAAAAGACGGTCTCGCTTGAAACATCTCCTTACCGCTTTCATCCAACATACTCCGCACTCGGCCATATTCACTTCCGACCAACAGTATATCGCCTTTTTTCAAAACGCCCTGGCGCACTAACGCGGTCATCATTGCACCGCGCCCATAGTCAAGCGCTGACTCAATCACCACTGCTTTTGTCATTCCGTCAACCGCCGCTTTCAGGTCCATCACTTCGGCTTGCAGCAAAATCGCTTCCAGCAAATTCTCAATTCCTTGACCGGTTTTTGCCGAAACTTCAACAAAAATATTGTCGCCACCCCATTCTTCAGGCACTACCTCAAGCTGAGCAAGGTCTCCCTTTACTTTTTCAATATCAATATTCGGCTTGTCAATTTTATTAATGGCGACAATAACCGGCACTTCGCCAGAGTGCGCATGCTTAATTGCTTCTTCAGTTTGAGGTTTTACGCTGTCGTCGGCGGCAACAACCAGCACAACGATATCAGTTACTTTAGCGCCGCGCGCGCGCATTGCGGTAAATGCGGAATGGCCGGGCGTATCAAAAAAAGTGATGGCACCCGCATCTGTCGTGACTCGATAGGCGCCGATATGCTGAGTAATATTGCCTGCTTCGCCTGCGGCGACCCGCGACTTGCGGATGTAATCCAGCAAAGAAGTTTTACCGTGATCGACATGCCCCATAATCGTGACAACCGGCGCTCTGGGTTGAATATCAATCCCATCTTTAACTTCCGGCAAAAAGTCCTCTTCCAATTTAGCTTGTTTAGTGATTCGCGGAGTATGCCCTAATGCCTCGACAATCAATGTCGCAGTGTCTTGATCAAATGTTTGGTTTAACGTAGCGTTCATTCCTCCCATCGTCATCATTTGCTTAACCAACTCAGCGCTCTTGATTGCCATGCCTTGTGCCAAATCTTTCACTGTCATGCGGTCAAAAACAACAACTTCACGCTTGACCGGTTCGGTCGGTTTCTCAAACTCATGTTTAGGAACCTTGACAACTTTCTTCAGCAGAGTCTTTTTACTGGTAAATTTGCGTTTGCCACGTTTCTCACTCTTTACATGCAGCTCCTTGCGCTCGCTTTTCTTTTTTTGAAATGTCGGTTTATATTTCAGACCGGCTGATCTGTTATCGGGCATCAAGCGCTCAGACATCTGCGTTTCCTGCGTAGCACTTTTTGCTTGAACGGAATTTTTACTTGAGGGAACCCGGGAACTTTTTACTTCCGATCTTAGCGAAACATCGGAACCAATCGAGGATTTATTTTCAGACGGCGGCTTACTCTTGAATTCTGTTGCAGTTTTTGTCTGCGTTTTCGTTTCAGATTTCGAGGCGGATTTTATCTTGGTCTTGGCAACTTTTTTAGCGGCTTGAACACTGTCTTTGTCCGGCTTTGGTTTGCTCTTGCCCGATTTGACATTGCCGTCAGGCATATCCGCTTTTGCCTTGACCGGCTTCTGCACCGCATCCATATCCTTTGCGGCGGTTATCTCCTCTTTTTGATCAGGCTTCTTACGGATATAGGTGTGCTTTTTACGCACTTCGACTGTAATACCGGAATGAACCGATTTACTAGAGGATTTTAACTTGGAGACTGTCTTTCTTTTTAATTGCACACGATTGGCGCTACCATCTTTGCGTAAGTATTCAATCAACTGCATTTTTTCTTCCGCACTAACGGAATCGTCCGGAGATTTTTTCGTCAAGCCGACTTCTGAAAATCTCTCAAGCAATTGCTCAGGTGTCGTTTTGATTGCCTTGGCGAGACTTTTGACCGTAACTTGAGGCATATTTATTCTGCCGCCTCCTCTTCTTTACGCATTTCTTTTTCGAATAAAGGTGCGCGCGCCGCCATAATTAATGCGGCGGCACGTTCTTGATTCATTCCTTCAACTTCAAGCAAGTCATCCACCGCTTGGTCGGCAAGGTCTTGCATGGTAGTAATCCCTTTCTCCGCAAGCAGCTCAATCGTATGTTTGTCAATATCATCCAAACTTGCCAAGTCATCCTTGCACTCTTTTTCCGTATCATCAATCTCCCCGGAAATCGCCATTGACAATAAGGCATCGCTTGCACGCGTGCGCATTTCATCCACCATTGTCTGATCAAACTCCTCAATCTTAAGCAAATCCTCTTGGGGTAAATAAACAATCTCATCAATGCTGGAAAAACCTTCTTGCACTAAAATTGCCGCAACTTCCTCGTCAACATCCAACTTATCTCTGAATAATTGTTGCAACCGTTTTGTTTCTTCTTCATTTTTCTCTTCGGCTTGATGCTCGCTCATCACATCCAACTTCCAACCAACCAGTTTGCTGGCAAGACGAATATTCTGTCCGCCACGCCCGATTGCCTGAGATAATTTTTCTTCTTCAACCGCAACTTCCATGCTTTTTTTATCTTCATCAACGACAATAGACACAACCGCCGCCGGGGACATCGCATTGATAACATATTGCGCCGGATTTTCATCCCATAAAATAATGTCAATACGTTCGCCCGCAAGTTCGTTGGACACTGCCTGCACTCGCGAACCGCGCATCCCGACACAAGCTCCGACCGGGTCGAGCCGTAGATCATTCGAACGTACTGAAATTTTAGCGCGCAGCCCCGGGTCACGCACCGCACCCATCAGGTTGATCAACTCTTGACCCACTTCAGGCACTTCCAAACGAAATAGCTCCAGCAGAAACTCAGGCACAGTGCGCGATAAAATCAACTGAGAGCCACGTTCTTCTTCATCAACTTTTAACAGATAAGCACGCATCCTATCGCCCGGTCGGAAGTTTTCGCGCAAAATTGTATGTTCGCGCGGAATAAAGCCCTCTGCGTTATCTCCTAAATCAACATACACGCCATTATAATCTTCGCGTTTTACAACACACATTTCCAAACCGCCGACACGATCGCGATATCGTTTAACGACTTGCGCCCTTTCCGCTTCACGCATTTTATGAAAAATGACTTGCTTCGTGGTGTGTATGGAAATGCGTCCAAAATCGGCGTCTTCCTGTTGTTCCTCAATATAATCGCCACATTGAATACCCGCATCCTGCTCCCGTGCTTGTTTAAGAAGAATATGGTACTCCGGTGATTCAAAAGCCGGATCTTCATCGTCAATTACTTGCCACCGACGAAAAATTTCACATTTCCCGGATTCTCGGTCCATCGCAACGCGGATATCCATATGATGACCTCTTTTACGACGAACGGCAACAGCCAATGCGGATTCAAGCGCACTGAAAACATCATCTTTATCCAGTCCTTTTTCATTACAGGTCGAATCAATCGCCATTAATAATTCCCTATTCATGTCCTGCCTCTCCGATATTCGTCATAAATAAGATTCGCTCGGCTTATTTCCGTAAAAGGAACTTCAATGCAACCGGCATCAACTTTCAGCTTAATCATTTCATCGGAAACCGCTTTCAGCACTCCCGCTATTTTTTTCCTATTATCAATCGCAGTATGGCAATGCACTTTAATTTTCGCACCGATATAGCGGCGGTACTGACCACACTCCAATAATGGTCTTTCCAACCCCGGAGAAGAAACTTCCAAAGTGTACGGGCAGTTGATTACATTCTCCACATCAAGCACGCCGCTAAGCTGTCCGCTCACCGACGAACAATCATCCAGGGAAATACCGTCTGCATGGTCAATAAACACACGTAATAAAGCACGCCTTTTATACGTGCTAAATTGTATGCCCCAGCAGTCATAACCCATTGCTTCAACAACCGGTTTCACGACTGATGCAATATTGCGGTAAGCCATAAACCACCTTCATTAGTGAAAATACTCGTTTCCAAACAACAAAGCCCCTGAGAATGCAGGGGCTTTTGTTATTATCCACCAGTCTGTTAATGTTTCATCGTATAGTATTTTTTTAAGTAATGCAAGAACTTGTACGATGCCACTCTAAATGGGATTTTTGAAGGGCTTCGAGGGAAGCGTTCGGCAGTAACATTCGGATCGGTGCTTTCTGTCCGTTGCCGGCATGAAGGCGGTGCAGGGTGAGACGCGCCCGGAAAACCGATCGGTTTTCAGCGGCGAACGACCCGACAAGGACGTCGGGGCTGGGGCTTGTTGACAGAACCAAAGTCTCGTCCAGCCGCTGTGCCGTGATTTTGCCAAAAGGTGAGAATTTTGAGTCGTTGTTTTGCATCGTAAGCCATAGTATCCCAACTATGCCCGATTTTAGCGATCCGGTAAAACCCCGGATTCGATAGCCTATATGTCGGATTTGCAAGGCCACACCTCCTGTCGGCAGGAATGCCAAATGTTTCTGAGCTTATGCATTGTACAACCTCGCGAAGACAATGGAACGCCAGCATTGGAGTCCTTCCAACCACATGTTCCTAATCAAAAGCTTTTTGGTACATCCATTTATGCACTTTATAGTTTGTCATTCAGATCCCTCATTCCGCTTGACTACAACTCATGCACCTGTACCGGCGCATTCAGTTGCTTTGACTGCTCAACAACCTGCACGTGATGAGTAAATAGGATAACTTGTGTCTTTTCAGCTAATTCCGCCAAGGAATTCAATGCTGCTTGTGAACGATCATCATCAAAGTCCACAAGTATATCGTCAACAATGAAAGGCATCGACTCGGACCTTTCCATATATTTTTCTAGTGAGGCCAAACGCAATGCAAGATATAGCTGGTCTCGAGTTCCGGTGCTCATTCCTTCCACATATACTTGCTTCCCAGTTGACCGGATCCCAGCAAGAACAGGCTCATCCTTATCATTAATATCAGCAATGAGCCTATAAAATGACCCAAGCGTCAGTCTGGAAAAGTGCTCACTGGCACGCTTGACCAGCGGCCCTTGGTTTTCTTTTCGATAAAGCTCAATCTGGTCATACAATATCTTTCTGGCGAGTTTTACTCGAATATAGCGTTCAGCCTCTGAACGAATATTGGCAAGGATAGCGTGGGCTTGGTCAGCAAGCTCCGCCACGTCATCACTGCCATCCATGCGCTCAAGTTCCCTTTCTTCACGTCCCTTTTTCTCCGCCAGTTCAGTCCGTTTTGGCTCGAGTTCATTATCAATCTTATTATTCAACTCTTTGATTTGCCCGGGCAGCATATCCGGTTTTATCCCTTCAACTTCGGCCTCCAACTCTGCAATGGTTATACCTTCGCCTGTCTCCAGAACCCCTTGTTCAACCGTATTGATTGACTCTTTGATTCTAAGACGATCTGACGACCTGCGTTCGGCCTCTTCTAGCTGATTGTGGTTACCACATTTCGCCTCTACACATAATGCATCCAGCAGATCCGTCATAGTACGGATAGATCCTTTCGACTCCTGTATTTCCTGCTTCACTTGTTCAACTTGCTCTTCAATCTGTTGTCGCTTTGTTTGTTTTGATCGGTTTTCCGATAACAGCGAATTGAGACGCATGACGGCATCATCTGCAGACAAATCACTAAGAAGTTCCAAGGCAATCGTAGCAACCATGACCTTCACCTGACTGCAGAAAGACGTTGAATCTGTGTCGATAGCATTGATGCGTATTCGCAGTTTTTCTACTTCGTGCTGTTTTGAGAATAATTCCTTGACCTTATCAATGAAATCGTCAACTTCTGATGGTAAAGTCTCGCTTTGCAGACCAAGACCCTGCATCAACTCACCCCACTGCGTCTTCCATGCTTCAAGCTTTTCGGTTGCCAGTCGATGTTCTTCTCTCAACGATTCAACAGTTATTTCCCGGTCTTTGGCCTCCTTATCCAACGAATCGCGTTTCTGTTTGGCACCATCAAGCTGTTTAGCAAACGTTTCGCATTCCAAGAGTACGGTTTCAAGCTCCCCCGACGTCGAGCCCGCCCTTCCCAGCCCTGCTAACTGCTCATTAAGCAGCTGGATACGCATCTTACGATTTTGCTGAAGCTCTTTCACTTTCTGGCGAAGCAAATTCAACTGTTCCACCCGCTCACGAAGTTTTTCGAAATTATCCAGCCAAGCGCGCATCTCACGCGGACTGCGCGGAACAATCTGACAAGGCGTCCACAATTGCTGCCAGTCAGTAACAAGCTGGTCCTTTTCGGCGGTAGTTGCCTCAAGCTGCTTGTCTATCTTCTCTACTTGCCTTAGCCCACCTTCCTGCTTGGACTGAAGGTTTGCCAATTCATGGACCCGGTCCGCTTCACGGCGCAAACGATCAGACATTTCATCGGCATTTTCAAGCCGGTTTTCGAATACATCCGGCAATGTTCCTTCACCTTGGTGATAACTTGCCTCGGCTGACACGTCTTCACCTTCCACCCACTGCCGACGTAGCAACTGCCACACCTGATCACGTTCGGATCTGGCATTAGTGAGGGCTGCCTCCGTAGGTACTTTCCCTATACGCTCAATCTCATCAAGTCTCTGCGAGATATTTTGTAGGGAATTAATCGTCTCTTTTCTCTTCTCTTCAAACCGCTGAAAATTGTTTTCAATTTTGTCTGATACCTTTTCAAATTGATTAATGCTTTCTCGGTTGGGCATCTTCAAACCAGCTAAATCTTCCAATTCACCATCCCAAAGCGTGAGTCGCGAGAGACTAGCAGTGTAATCTGTCTGCAGGCTTGTAAGCTGACCTTGAGTGGATTTAACCAAGGCATCTAATTCTCCCTGTTTCCTAGCTGCTGCAATCGTTCGATGCAATGTGTCTGTAGAGCCTGACGCGGGGACCTCATCACGCTCTTTGCGGGCTTTCCTCAACCGCGTTTCTGTTTCACGCAAACTGGACTCTAACTGTTCTATACTAGCATTCAGTCTGGTATTCTTACTGGCCAACTTGGTTATAGCCTGCCGTCTAGTTAATACTGGACGTAATTCCTCGATATCCTTTAGTTCGAGATCAGGACGAATCTCTTTGAGTATGGATTCAGTATCTGTCAGTAGTTGTTTGACTTCTGATTCAAGATATGGTCGGTCTTGCTGTGCTTTTCGATGACCTCCAAGGCGCGCATGTAGATCTTCAATGTTTTCTGCCTGATCTAACAATTCTTGGTTTGTTGATAACCCTCCTAGCCGTTCCTGCAATTCTTCGAGACGAGGGCTTGCCTTCCCAACTATGACCTGAGCTGTTTCCAACTTATTCATTGCCCTTTGCCGACGGCCTGAAAAATCATCCGGAAGGAGGACGACATCTTTTAACAATTCCAATTTCTGAAGAAGTTCACGACGCTTGGCAAGTTTCGGTAAAACTCGCCGGATACGCTTTAAATGGTTTACCTTAATCCTGTTGTCCGCTAGTTGAGATTGAATTTTCTCCAGTTCCTTCATCGTTTGCTCCAAAACATGGCGTTGCTCATCCCATTTTCCGGATGAGAGGGATTGCTCCCTGATCTTCTTGCGAAATTCTGCATACGACTTTAACGCTGAATTGATCTTCTGTGTTGAGCCCCTTGGTCGAAAAAGAGCATCAGCCTCTTCATTCAGTTGTGCAAGTACAGTGTGTGCTTGGCTGCCAAGCGCTGCCGAAAAAAGTGCCTGTCCGACTTCTCCCTTCTGCTCAAGAATTTCTTGCCCCCCTTGTACCAATGCCCTGTGATCAATCCCAAAAAGCGTCTCGAAGAGCTCCGAAGTAACGCCATGAAGAAAGGGTACCAGCACCTCACCACTAAGTACTTCACCATCAAGAGTTAATAACGTATTTTTTCGGCCTTTACGCCGAACCAACTTAAGCTCATGTCCATTAGCTTTCCGTAAATAACCATGTATACGGAGCTTGTCGTTGACGTGAAGGAAGTTGTCGAGAGTACGTTCTTCTATGCCATACAACAGGGCTTTCAAACCCCGAAGAGCAGCACTCTTCCCTGCCTCATTAGGTCCGTAGACAATATGGAGCCTTGCCCCATCAAAAACCAATACTTTATCGGTAAAGGGCCCGAATGCGGCAAGACACAACTCATGAATCATCATGGCCCTTTCTCCGTGGACAACAGGCGGTTAACGAGAAGCTCTTTGATATCCTCTAGGGCATCTTTAAGTAATTCCGGTTTGGTAGGATCAAAGGGGTCATCGCCTCCCAACAGTTCAGCAGGAAGTTTCTGTCGAAGTGCGGATATCTCATCGGCGAGACCCTCTAAAGCCGTGGCATCCAGCTTCATATCTCGGATAGTACGCATTAGGCCCCCCAACGCATCATTGCGCGCAAGAATCACATCAGTGGAAACAGACGGTGTTACCTTGATGATAACCTTCTCAAGCCAGACACCTGCTCCACCGAGTCCAGTTGCCAGGGCACGATACTCCTGTACCCAGCGGTCCCGACCCGCTTGTAATGCTGAATGGGCAGAACATTCTCCTTGTAAGACTAAGCGAACAGCAATTGGCCTCCCTTCGGCAGCATCTAATTCAGTCTGCAGTCCTTTACGAACTTGCTCATAGACATCATCCACTGTCTCACTAACAGAAACATCAAGTTCACACAGAGTCCAGCGCATCACATCCAGTTCACAGTGTTTCAGCTCCACAATCTCTCCGTTTTCAACTGTAACCAAGGTACAGCCCTTTGGACCTGCCTCACGGATGTGTCGTCCCTGGATATTCCCAGGAAATACAATCCATGGATCCTGACTTACCTCCTCCCGTTTATGGACATGACCCAGAGCCCAGTACTGGTATCCTTTGGATCGTAGCCCTTCTACAGTGCAAGGCGCATAGGGCTCATGGCCTACCTTACCCTCTAGGCAAGTGTGCAGCAGGCCAATATTAAAGAGTTGTGAGTTCCCTTGTGGATATGCCTGTGAAAGATCGTCCATTACTGCCCGTTTTGCGAAGCCCTGCCCATATACAGCTACATTTAGGTCATCTAGGTCAATCCTTTCCGGATTCTTGGTTGAAAATAGAGTTACGTTTTCAGGTAATTGAAGGTGTTTGGTGATTTGGCTGGCAGCATCATGGTTTCCTGCCACAATGAAAACGCGGATATCTTCTTCTCGCAACCTACTCATACGTTCTACAAAATAGAGCCCCGTGTTGTAATCCTTCCAGTCGCCGTCGTACAAGTCCCCGGCCAGCAGCACAAATGCCACTTCTTCATCAATTGCAAGTTTGATTAAATTATCAAAAGCTCGGCGGGTGGCGCTTCGGATCTCATCTACTGGAGCTCCTTCATATCGCTCCAAGCCGTGTAGTGAACTATCGAGGTGGATGTCTGCAGCATGTATAAATCTGAACATTTATAGTAATTCCTATGAAATTATTACGCTTCTGAACTCACCTGTGGATTGCTTGCTACTGCCTTTCGTAACTTTCTGAGCGCTTTGGTGAAATAATTCATTCCGGCCGCCAGAAATCCAACAGATATTCGAATGTGGTGCCCATCGTGATGTAGTTGCTCGGCCAACCGAAGATTCCAATCCGATTTACAATGTTTGTGCGATCCCAAATGATGATATTGCGAAGTTCGTAGCCGCAGCGGCGCAATTCTTCAATCAATGCAACATGGATTGTAATCCGTTCATTCTCCCACCACATATCAGGAACATTAATAACGCAATGCGCTTTCGGACGAAGCAACGGCAACAGGGATGCAAAGATCGCTTCCATATTCTCCGTATACAAATCGAGGTTCATCGTTCCTAAGTCTCGCGGGTCTTGCGAATACTGCTCAACCTTGTCAAGCTGGTCATTGCGTCGGTCGCGCCTGGATTTATTTTGTCGCTTGCGATTCAGAAGATTAGCATACGGCGGGGATGTGACGATGAGGCTGACAGTTTCCTCGGCCAGATATTTCGGTATGTTCCGAGCATCATCTTGCACTGCAACTTGCTGAGCATGTTGAACTAAGCTTTGTTGCGCAGTCCTTTTACGGCACAGGTCCACATAGGCTGACGACAAATTAAATCCGACGGCATTCCGGTTCGTATCCTGCGCAGCCAGCAACGACGTTCCGCTGCCCACGAACGGATCAAGCACTAATTCGCCTTCATGGGTAAATTGCTCTATGACGCGCCGTGCAAGAGCGATAGGGTACGTGGCCGGATGAACTGCCTTGTCGCGGATGTCCCTGTCCTCGTAGTTGAACCTCCATACTCCCAACTGATTCTTCAGCCACTCCTTGGCGCTCAAACAATTGATATGGTTGACTTTGCACCGACATATTCGCTGCGTTCCGATTTCTAGCGGCAATGCCCACCCACCGTCGGTATTCCGGAAACATTCGGATGGTTCACTAGCAGGTGAGGTTATAGAAGGCTTCAATTCCATAGTCGCTTTGACCTTGTAACTCTACAATTCGCCGTTTTCTCTAAACGACAATATATACCGGTGTCATGCAGCGTCCCATATTGTTAATTTATCATATTGAAACCGCTTCCAATCTGGTCACGAGCGATGTGTATCATCTGGCCGAGAGCGTCCAACGCATAGATGCTGTACCAGCGGGATTCCGGATCAACGACATTGAAGCCGGATGTGTGTCGGTGACTTTGGCGGTGACCGTGGTCTCGTAGCTCAGTACATCGCACTGATCGTCGGCTGACCTTGAATATGTCCGGAAGCTACAACCTTCCCAAAATGAAGGCATCGTGTTTCTCTTGTTGGCACCGGTTGTTATCATAGCCTCCATCTTTGGAGCTAAAACGATCATTTTACAATAGAAACCTTTGATGCGATGACCGATGTGCCAATACCGCATATCGGACACTTTTTGAGTCCGTGCCATGAGTTCCGTATGTATCTGAACAGTACAAGTTAATGTCCTAGACAATACTTCCATTCAGATCGTACAGTTTACGCATTTGCGCTAAAAATTGCGTTTGTCCACCATAACTGGGATGACGTACTTGAATAACTTTGTCTCGAGCGCATAAGCGGAGCACTGTTTGCATTGCATCATTGCCTATTGCAATCAATTGATCCGGTTTCAACAGCAGAATAAGTTGAGAGAGAAATTCCTCACCGGACCGTTGCTCGCAAGAATTATGAGGGCGATTACTGAAAGGGTTGTGAGGCTCGTGGGGGTGTAGTGGAAAAACATTCCAAAGAAAGACAGATGCGTTAACTCGTGAAAGAGCCTGCCAGATGACAGCCGCAGTTCGCTCAATAACCACTTTCCCCCTCGTTGGCCGATGATTTATAGATAAACCCCACCGCCGAATGTGAGCATGAATATGAACATCATCTGTGAAGGCAAGCCCTGTTCTCCTGCCGCCGCGATGACCCAGATCGCGTCCAATCCAGAGAGAATCAATTTCCTGTTCTGTTGCTACCTCAAGCATGGATTGCAACATCTGTGCTCTACTGCGCGGTGCGTCATCCAAGTCGTGAACAACACAACGGTCTGAATAAGGATTAAACGTATTTTCAAAATTCAACCCACACAATGCTCCCACGTATTGGGCCGGTCTCATGTCTTACTCTTTCTCATCTATTGACTTATACTCAATAGTACGGGCCCCTCGATTTCCAACCACAATCCCACCATTGTTATCCCGTACCTGTCTAAAGACCTCGTATCCTTTCAGGATAGATTCTTCCCATAGCCTCAGAGAACAGCTTTCCACTTCGTATCCCTGTACAAACTGCTCCACGGTCTTAAGCAAATCAAAGGAGATACTGTTATGTCCCTCAAAAAAATTGAGCTGTTTGGCGCGTGAAAATATCCATGCAGTAAGTCCTTCCTCAACGACAATTGCCCTACCACCATCCTCAGCCTCATCAATCTTCGGATTACTCTTTCGCTTCTGCTTTATCAGGCCACGAAAAGTAGGAGACCAGTGAAGAATAGCGGCATGCGCAAAGTGAAACACATCATGAAATCGATAGCCGTCCGGATCAAGAAGGTTGTCTGTTAACGGGCCGCCGATAAATACACCATTCCATTGCAAATAACATTGACCACTTGCCCGTTGTGTAATCTTGATTTCAAAACACCAAGGAAGCCTTTCTTCCTCTGAAAATTCGCTATCGAATGTTGGCAGTTTTGTCACGTCAGGATTAAGGAACCGCCCATGTGTCTTCTTGATGTTCATACGAGCGATCTTTGAAAAACTTAGGTTTATCGCCTGAAGTGCTTGTAAATAACAGTCCGAGAATGTCCGCAGCAAATTATATGTCTGCTCATTCAGGCTCTTTATACCAAATAATGCCGCAGTTGCTTCCCCCAAATTAAGTAGCGTCTTATCGGGAGTGGGTAGTTCATCAATGGAAAATATGTAAGAAACTGTACTACCTGGCGAATCGCTTGCACCAAGACACTTTCTATAGCTATCTTGGTCCACTGTTTCAGAAAAAATAGTGTCAACACTCGTGCCGAGACGTCGGCACAACGCTGTGAAGTACCAAAGCGTGTCACCAAATTCTTCCTCCGTCGCTTGCCGATATCCGGAGTAAGCCTTATTTTCCAGGATGTGTTTCTTAGCAGTTGTCATAATACTGCCGACTTCACCAAACAGTTCCATAAGAACCGGGCGCAGATCATCCTTAGGGAGTCAGCTGTCTGTCGGCTCGGTTTCTCGTATATAGTTGCGTAAAAGCAACTCACCCTTGACAGTCGATTCGTTTTTCCGGTCTTTGGCAACAGGGCCAGTCCGAGGGTGTACCAAGGTAGCCTTTTTTATCCAGATGACACATCTGATAACACAACCAAGTGAGAAAGTCATTGACCAACGCTTTAGAAAACTTATATTTTCAACCTCGGCCAGTGCAGATATCAACCCCGTTATAGTCACGAAACTCTTTAGGTATTTTTGGCCCTGAGCCGCCCCAATACGCATACTTCTTCGTACTAAGCAGCACCCTATTAGTCTGTGTGTCGTGCTTAACATCATCGCAACCGTGGTAAGATTTCTGTTGCTGCCACTTCTTATCATCCCAGAAGTAGATGTTGTCACCAGATGCTTGTTTCCAACTTCCTCTCAAGTTTGGCTTTTTTCGTTGAAACCGATCATCTTTCCAGTATTCATTAAATGTCATTGTCTCCGTCACACGCATAACATAAACGAGGCGTCCTTGTTTGCATTTGCGCTTGCTACCAGTACCAATTACCCAGTCTCTGACAGAGGCCTCTTTCCGAATTTCTGGTTTGCAGGTGGCCAGCGTACATACCCCATAAAAAGGGTTTGGGGCGAAGCCATAGTCATCAGTGACAATATAAGAAAATAGTCTCACATTAGCATTTATATCGCTCGATATCTCGTGGGGCGCGCATTTTGTACCGTCCGGATTTTCCGGGCCGTCAATATCCCGTGGCGCGCATTTTGCGCCATTCGGATTTTCCCAGACGTCAATACTTCCGTTTATAGCTTTAATGATATGGTTATCTGTACGGTTATCTGCCCAGCCAACTACGGCATCAGCATATTTGTCCAATGCTTCCGGGACCTCACAGCCAGCTTCATCTTGTGCCCAGACCCCTACAATTCTTTTACCTTGTCTGTGGGCATACTCAATTTCCCAGTTGACAATCTAGCTTTCCTTGGTTTTAGGGGAGATATAAACAATCAATGCGCCGGATTGCAGAATACGTGACTTGATGCACTCTTCATTGATTGAATAGTCCTGGGGAATCATTTCTTTATCTTTGATCAAATTCTTGAGTTTGTTGAGACCTTCATCCTCCTCCTCATGAATATGGCTTATAAAGATGTTTTTTATTGGATCAGCCATAGTGCCAAGCTCCTTTTTTAGTCTGTTTTACTTTACTTTGGTTCTGTTAGTTCCAGAGTGGTTAAATCTTCCACGCCGGCAATATCTGCCGACATAGAATTATAGTTATCGCAGTTCCCTTCGCAAAATTTCTAGCTCTTCTCGGAATTCCTTCCGTTTACTTTCATCAGTAAAAGCCCCTGCCAAGCTTTCCTTGTGCCACTTAACGGTGAAAGGCCGCACTGCCTAACCTGCTTCGGCGCGACGTCTTGTTAAGCTGTTTTTTACTACTTGGTTAGCCAGTTCATTACATATCCCAAACAATTCAGGATCAACGGATGATTCATCAATTTCATATTCTAGGTATGGGTCCTTGTCCGAGTCCGAGGGTCGAAAGCCAACTGAAATTTGCTGGCCGTCTGCCATGAACAGATTTTTCTTGCCGGCTTTTCCAGAGGAGACAAGTTTGATCAACCGGCTGACCTCCTGAGCTAAATCCGGCATGAGTTCCGCCGTGTCCAATTCTCCTTGAATCGGTCCGATATTCGCCAGTCCTCCTGAACGTTTAATAAAGATTTTCATTGCCGTTACCCCCGCTCAAACATTGATGCCGACCAATTTCCACGCACACCTTGTAAAGTGCACTTCAATGCTCCCTGCGCCATAAAGCCGATAGGCCATTTCCACAGTCTTGCCCGCCCATTCGTGAAAAGTTGCCATAGGGTTGTTGATTGACTGTATTGCATCATACCAAATTCGTCTTGCACGGTCCCAGGCATACCCGCCTAAATATTGAGATAGCAAGTAGAACGCATGATTGGGAATGCCGGAATTGATGTGAATGCCTCCATGATCAGTAGCAGTGGTCATGTAATAATCCATGTGGTATGGCTGAGGATCTTTTCCGATGAGCGGGCCGTCGTACGCAGTACCGGGAGCCCTCATGGAGCGCAGAGCATCTCCATTGATGTCCGGCCCAAGTAAGCATCCGATTTGCAGTATCTGCGATCAGACATCCGATCGTCGTCGCGCTCGGATACAGCACCGAATGACTCACTTTGAATGCATACGGGAGCGGCATTGCATAGCGCCATTGATCTACATACAACCCGTTCCATTATCGCAAAGGGCGCTGGCAAATATATTCAATAATCGTTTATTACCGTGGTCTTGGCCCTGTTCCTATTTCAGAATAAAAGTTAAATCATCCGGAAGCATTCGGTGACCGTTTGTTGAATGACTCTACTGAACTGATCCGCGCAATTCGCTGATACCATGTATTGTATTCTTTGTGATTGTGCCGTCTTTCATCAATCTAAATTTCAAGCCTCGCAGGGCGGGCGGGCGGTAGCTGGCCACCTTATCAAATCGTTCCTTTACCGCCTCGTGCAGCACGGGTAAGTCTTGGCTGGGCCGATCGTTAACACATACATGCACCGATCTCGGTTCTTGGTCTTGCATTTTCGATAATAAGCCGTGGTGCGTATGCATCACACCGTGTGCCATAGGCCTGACGGCGATATCATCAACCTCCAGCCCTTCAAGAGCGGAACCTTGATCTGTTAACAATTGTCCGACACCTTTAATGTTTCTTCCGTCTTGAATCGAAATATGATCATCCAATGCCGAGCGGCATTGCTTGATCATAAATTCAAGCGCAATATCGGACAAACCGTCAAACCAGTATCCGCCCCCGACATCGCTGTGAACGCCGGGAAACCAGACTTCGGTAATGCGTTCGGGGTTCTTTTCATCTGCGTTTATCAGCGTCGGCGTGAACGGTACCCGGTACTCGTCAATTGATACGATATGCACTGCCTTTTCAATTCTTTCATTTAGCGTTCCGTTTTCGAAAACTACGTCGCTGCTGATACGTTCGCCTTTGCGGTGTATTCCGCTCATTGCCGCGACGGTATCGAAGACCCCTAAAAACGACACACGAACCTTTGAATTAGCGGCAAGGATAATACTGGCAAATTTCCGCGCTAACGCAGCGCCGCGGCTGAATCCGAACACGACCAACTTATCTCCGTTTTTATATGATTTTTGAAAGTCGTCTTTGGCTTCGTTAAGAATACTCTTCGCATCACCGGAACTGGGAGCAAGCATCATATTGATAAACTTCCGCCCTGCCGAGCATAAACGACCCAAAAGCGGGATTTGCCGACCTCCTTCCCGAGTACCGATACCGTTGTAATAGTAGTTGGTTTGGAGAGATCCGCTAGGGGTTTTTGTGTCGGTGTTATCCGTTGCGATTCCGCCCCCCATCAGGATATGTAACTTCAGAATATTGGTAATGCTCTCGTCTTCGGTAAAATGCCCCATATCACTCGGTTCATTGCCGGTTCCGTCAAAGCTGAAAACCAGCGTTCTGGGTTCATTTTTATCAGTCATTAAACGTTCCTCTCTCTGTTATTTATGAGTGTATGAGTATAGAGTACTGTACGACATGCGACAAATCCATAGTACGTGCCCAATACATTTCGGGCTTTTGAGGGCTGTTTGAAATCAACATCCGGTATGAAGGCTGTTGTCCCAAACCAGCGTGCGGTCGTGCGCATTACCGGGACCGAGCGTTACGAGGATACGAGTACAAGGTGAGGCCAACAGTGCAGCAGTTTTTGCAACCATTTGTGAAGAAAAACAAGACGGACCGAGCAAAGTGCTGTGGCATCCGCCAATGCATTTTGCATGGGTTAAGCGTGGAGCGCGACAGGCGCGAGAGCGTATGTACCAGATATACAGTTCGGTGGTATCCCGGCGTACGGTGCCGATTGATCGGATCCGGGGATTACCAGCCGAACACGGGATTAAGATCGTCCGGGGTCAATCTCGGGTACACCGAGCCTTGCTGGAATCTCGAAGGGCGAAGAACGCGGAAGCACAATTGAGTTATACAAAATCCTGAAGAAGATTCTTGGCGTTAGTAACACGACGGAGGCTAAATCTGTTGCCGGCACACTCACACATACGGACGACATCGTACATCCGCTTGCCAATACCCCTCCCAGAGCGTGGTAGAATCACCCAAACAGTATAGCTGTCGATGAAGCAACCTCTGAACCTCTGTTTAGTATCTTGTAGAAAATGCTGTTATGACTGCACTCTTGTCTTATCTTGCAAAGTACTTTAAGGAACTTATAGCGATATTTTCTGGGCCTAATGCCTTTATAGAATCAAAAAACATAAGTACAGACTCTACATTTAAAGATGCGTTCCGGTTCCTCGTTTTATCTATTATTATTGCTTCACTTGTTGAATTTCCACTGTTACTTGGACCTGGACCTAGCGATCTCAATGAATATCTAGCGATTGAGGCTGTAGAAAGTCTCCTGGCCGTTGTTTTATCTATATTATTTCTGAAACTGAGTTGGCTTATTGTTGGCGGGAAAGCAACATTACAAAATATTTTTGTTCCTTGGGCTTACTTTATAGGCGTTTTTATCGTTGTCACTACCATAATTTGGTTCTTTATCGGAAGTTACCTTAAAGTGACGAAATCAGATATTGATATTAGGAATACATTATTTTTGGTGATAACCATATCTGCACCGGCTTGGTTACTATTCGTATGGGATACATTACGCAAACTTAACAGTGTATCTAAACTGCGCTCTTCTATAGCTTTTATCGTGTTTCTGTTTCTCGGTACTCTAATAGTGGGATCTATGTATTGTATTCTGGTGCCAGCCATAATAATGGTTCAGAGATCTGTGCAATAAATTGCATAATGTCAGTACACTACGGGTTTTTGAGGGTTGTTTGGGACCAACTGTATAGTGCCAGATACATATGGGACTTACGGCCTAACTCAAAAAGATGACCGACATGCAATATCAGCACATCGGCCACCGCATCAAAGGTTTCTAACCGCACTGCACCCTAATTACTCATGCTAAACTGATAACAACGAGCAAAAAAATTAACCGATGAGCCAGAACAGACCTAATGAAACCTGGGGAGGAACCTGGACTATTCAGAAGCTGAATATGCTCGAGCAGTACCTTAATTCCTATACCACTGCGTTAAAAACACAACATTTTCATTTAGTGTACATAGATGCATTCGCCGGGTCAGGATTTATTTATCCGAAATGCAAAGACACTGATTTACTCTCCGTTCTCAAAGAGGAACAGAAAGAATTCTACGAAGGTTCTGCATCAATAGCCTTAAAAATTGATAAAAAAAGGTTTGATCAACTGATTTTCATTGAACAGGACCATAAACGATGTGAGCAATTGAAACGATTGAAGGAAGGAGGCGAAAGCCATGTTCGTGTTTTTAATGCCGAGGCCAACGCTAGTCTGCGCAAGATCTCGAAAGAAATCTCTGGCAACAAAAAATGGCGGGGCGTACTTTTCCTGGACCCGTATGGCATAGAAGTTGAATGGGCAACTATTGAGAAGATAGCAAAGTGTAAAGCGCTAGATACTTGGATCCTTTTCCCAACGCATGTAGTTAGCCGACTGTTACCTGTTTCAAAAAATCCAGACGATATTCCACCTCCGGTCGCACAGAAACTAACTCGTGTCTTTGGTGACTACAGTTGGAAAAAACTCTATTCCGTCAATTTAGAGCAGACCTTGTTTGACGGCGTAAATAAAGTCCATAAAAGAGATTCCGGTGCTGAAGGAATCGTTGAACTATACAAACGCAAGCTGGGCAATCTGTTTGGCTCAAGATTAATGAAAAAATCAAAGACATTGGTAAACTCGAGAAGTTCACCGCTCTATGAGTTCATATTCTGTGTTGGAAGCACTTCACCAAAAGCAATAGCTTTGGCGAAGAGGTTTGCCGACCATGTTCTAAACGCGAGTAGATAATTAAGATGGCGTCTCGCTCCAAAATCGAATGGACTGAAATGACTTGGAACCCCGTCACGGGCTGCACGAAGGTCAGTGCCGGCTGCAAGCACTGCTATGCGGAACGTATGTCCCGTCGCCTCAAATTGATGGGAAATAAGCGCTACCGGAACGGTTTCAAACTAACGTTACACGAAGATTTATTGGATGCGCCCCGCAAATGGCGCTCACCCCGCATGATATTCGTCAACTCCATGAGCGATATTTTCCACCAAAACGTACCAACCGGATTTATCGAGCAAGCATTCAAAACGATGAACGATTGTTCCCAACACATTTTCCAGATTCTCACCAAACGCAGCGGGCGCCTGAAATCCCTGGCGAACAAGCTCAAGTGGACACCAAATATCTGGATGGGTGTTAGCGTAGAAGACAATCGGGTTTATCAGCGTATCCATGATTTGCGGGAAGTTCCTTCTCATACACGTTTTCTCTCTTGCGAACCACTGATTGGCCCTGTCGATGATCTGCCGTTAAGGGGTATTCACTGGGTTATTGTCGGCGGAGAGTCCGGGCCCGGCGCAAGACCGATGAAAGAAGATTGGGTTCTGTCAATCAAGGATCAGTGCAGAACGTTTGGTGCATCGTTCTTTTTCAAACAATGGGGTGGCGTTCAAAAGCACCGAAATGGTCGAATACTTAATAATCGCACATACGATGAAATTCCGGCAGGGCCAAAAACAAACAGAATTGAATGATCAGAGCCCTGGTAGTCCCGCATCCGGACTAATTTTCCCTCAAGTTGTGTCTCTTGCCCTCATTTCGTGTGTCCGCTTACACTCAATTCAGTGGATACACGTATATATCGTTTCCACCAAGCGGCAACGTATCATAGGTACTGTGTGTTAAAAGATTTGCTGCCTAACCACAATATTATGGTGTGCCAAGTGCTATTCAGCGACCGCCCGTAAGTACAAATAGAGTAAAGGACTACTGTGTCTAATTATTGATCTCGGCTAGCGCATCGGCTTAAAATGTATTTAAGCAGTTGCTTTTCAGACACGTAGCAATAGTTTAGATTTCCGTGTCTGATATGCGCTCACACTATTCCGGAGGGTAAAATGGCACTAGATGAAGAATTAAAGCAATCCTTAGAAAAATTAGCCGCTTTTAGTGAAGAAGAAATTGCCGCCCTTGAACGCAAAGGGCAAGAGCTGAATTTTTCTGTTGTGCACCCCTACGTTAAGGAGTTTATTAGCCATTCCAAGTATATACCGGATTTTTTTGATGAGAAAGTTGACGAGCGACTGAGAAAACCATCCGACGCTATTGTAAAGGCCCTAACAGATTACGCCGACGCTATTATAAGTATGCATGTTTTCAGTACTGGGAAGCATGATATAGATCCCGGTTCAAGAGACTCACTTATAGAGAAGATTAAAAAAAACCACGCTTACCTTTACCTTTACTCTGCCCCTGATTTCTTCTTGCCTCTTGAGGTGTTTATCCTAAATAAACAAATTGATGCAGTACAAAAAGCCGCAGCGCAGGTCGGAGTAAGCAAGTTTACAGGGATATTTGATGACCAAGCCGAAGAGAATAAGAAGAGCGCCCGTCTTTGGTTGGGAATTTCCGTTGTTGTAACGATCGGAATAATTGCTGTGCTTTGGTGGTTATTGAGTAGTTTATCTCTCGGCGCCAACGGGAATGTCGGCGTTGGGATGCTGCTGCAAACCTTTTTTACCAAAGCGTTGATATTTTCGTTCCTCTTAATAATCTTCTACCAAACAGTAAAAAATTACACAGCAAATAAGCATCTCCAGACGTTAAATGAGCATCGAACTAATAGCCTTGCTTGCTTTCAAACATTTGTAGAATCAACCAGTGATCCTAAGATACGCGATACCGTTTTAATTCAGGCTACTAAAGCAATTTTTGAAGCGGGCAACACCGGCTATATCTCAACGGGCGCTAATACTGCAACACATCTAGAGACGATTAAAATCGCAGAAGATGTAATTAGGAAAAAGGATTAATTCACCCTACTAATAACATCGGGCAGGCCCGCCTACGTGTTACACGCGGACAAGTCTGTCTGCGAGCACCTTCACACAGGCGGGGCTTATTTGCCTTCCATAATTTTGATTTCATCTTCGGTAAGCCCGTAAAGTTTATAAACTAATCGGTCAATTTGTTTTTCGTGCTCGCGGACCTTGACTTGCTTGGTGGCGTTTTCTAAATAGTCGTCTTCTTTGGTGATAGCAAAGATTTTGTTGACTATTCGCTCTGCTGTTCTCTGCACTTCTAGATCTGGCCTGATAAGAGGAAGGTTAACAAGGGGTTCTTTGTCAACCTGATAATTTGTGCCTTGCATTTTCCCCTTATGCCTTAACCAGAATGCAATCAATTGTGAATTCAAAAGCCCAACAAGATATTTTTGATTGACGCGCTTTGTTTTGATGATGTAAAAAGTTGCTGATACATAACTATCAAAATAAACATAAGTAAAAGTAGGACGCGCGCATTTCCTGACCGCAATAATTTTTTCTCCCTTAAAGAAGTATTCATTTCGTGCTCTGTGAAGCCCATAGGGGCCATTGTCTGAAGTGATAACTTTTTTAAATTGGTCAAGGTGTTTTTTTACGTTTGGATAGTTCTTTAATTTTTTCTTGTTTTTGAAGCTTGAGTCTGTATAGATAATCCATCTTTGGTTGTGAGAATTAGCTTGCCATCTACTCAATTCATCAGTTGTATAAAAGGGTCTAATGAGTTGTAACTCATTTCTGGATAATGGTAGCGCCTTAAGTTCATCAGTGGATAACGTAAAAATTCCCGCACCAATTTTGAAATTCTCGCCTAGAGCTTTTTGGCTTGCTCTATTGACATAATCTTGTGGTGATACGATACCTTGCGCAACTTCCTCAATCGAATCCATATTGAAATTAGAGTTTTCTAAAATTTTCCCAAGTATCCGCTGAATATCAGAAGAGCTAAATGTAAGTGGCTTGTCTATAAATCGAGCTTTCTCAATTTCTGGAGTCAAGTATTCTATTTTGGCACTCTTCCGTTTGTTCAGCAGTGCTACAACATTGCTTATTTCAAGATCATCACCCAAGAGTCTTCTATAATCGAATGAATAGTTTTCTAACTCGGCATTCTTTTGGAATATCATTACCATTGTTTGAATACCGGCCTCAAAAATTTTGAAAGCGCCAAAATCAGAGAGATTTAAAATCTGAGTGTCTCTCATTATCTTGTTTCTCATTTTTGAAGCGCCGTGGCTGGTAACCCAGTTATTCTGAGCAATAAATGCCAGAATGCCATGCTCCTTCAATACATCTATGGCCCCACACGCAAACATGTACCATAGATCTATTTTGCCTTGATAGTATGGCGAGTTTCTGAGACCATCAAATGCGGAGCGGTTAACGTACTCTTTAACATACGGCGGATTGGCAATCACCACATCAAACCCGCTTTTCCCTGCCCGCGCGTTTCCGCACGCAGATAGACCCGCCTGCGTTGCGATAGGCAGATCGTGAAATACCTCCGAGAAGTACACTTCAAAACTAAAACTCTTTTGGCCGCCGTTAATCCAGCTGATGCGGTCGTTGATCTGTTTGCGGTATTCCTGCTTTTTGCCGGCGTTAGTTTCACTGAAATAGAGCGTTTTGAGTTCTTCCAGTTTGGGGAAGAACAATCTCCTGCGGAAAATATCTTCTTTTACGTCCACGCTTAAAAGCGAATTGCCTTGCACAATTTTATAATCAAGGTTCGGCAGCGGCCGGATGTTGTCGCGTTCTTCTTCGTCCACAACAAGAGAAAGATACAAGCGGAGCTTGGTGATTTCCACGGCGCCCGGGTCAATGTCCACGCCGTAGAGACAGTTTTGAATCGCGTGGCGTTTGAAGTGATACGGGCTGCGTTGTTCGTTTTTGTTCACCTGTACGTCCGTAGATAGGTCTGTCTGTGTGGGACGCGCGGGCAGGTAAGCCGTGAGGGTGTTCCGAGTCCTGACGATTTCGTTCATCATACCGACCGGAAACGCGCCGGAGCCGACCGCCGGGTCGCAAACACGGACCGCGGCGAGCTTGTCGTCGATGAGTTGGGCGCGCTCGCGCACGCTCTGAGGAAGTTTGAAGGGATACCTTTCCGTCTCGCGACCTTTGTCTACCACGCGGCTGTCGTGCTCCGTTGCAGCCTCGCCGTATTTAATGAGCGTTTCGATATCTTCTTTGCTGATGCCTTCGTCTGTCTGTTTGCTCCCCGCAGACAGGCCAAGCTCGGCCGCCAGATAGTTGATCAGACTTTCCTGACACATGTAGTGCACAATTTCACGCGGGGTGTAATAGGTGCCTTTGGATTTGCGGTCTTTGGCCTCCAAGATATTTTCAAAGACTTTGCCGAGCATTTCCGGATCAATGGCAACCTCTTTTTCCAACGGCTCGTCTTCTTTGACGGTGAAGTTGTAGCGGTCAAAGATATCCAAAACTCCGTCGCCCTCGTCGCCCTCTTTGGTCTTGCGATCGTTGGAGAAAAGATCGTCGGGTAGGAGGATGTTCGTCTTCTGCCAATCGTAGTCGCCCAACGGATCAAAAAGTCCGCCGTTTAGAAACGGAATGCGACATTTGAAGCGACTGTAGTAGTCATCGGAGGGGCGTTCAAGACGCAGCGCTTCGTAGAAAAGCGGCTCTAAAATATCGTTGAAAAAGTTTCTGTAACTGCCGTGCTTCTTTTCGAAGAGTTCTCTCAGAAAACGCCTGGAGCCCGACCCCCATTCCTGATCGCGCGCAACACCGAACCAGCCCTTCTTTTGAAGGAAGTAAAGGAACACGATCTGGCCCAGGAGTTTCTTGGCAAAGTCTGCGCTACTAATGTTTTTCTCTTTGAAATCGGCTTTGATTTTGGCGTCTTTCTCGACACCATCGTCAAGCAATCCTTTGAGCCATGAAAAGAGGTCGTGGTACTTCTCAAAAAATTCTTTGGTGACCCGCTCAACGCTAAAAGCTTCTTCCAGTTGTTCAAGTGTCGGATTGACTTCATCGTTTAAGAGAATCGGCACAAGACGGCTTTGCGCAGTGTGGCTGTTTTCATTTTCTCCGACCAGAAAGGAGTAGCGCCGGGCCGGAGTGAATTCCTCTTTAACTTTGCCTTCCTCATCGAATTTGTACTCCATCTTGACGAAGGAGAAACGCCAGTCGGCGCCATTGGGCGCGACAAATGCTACCAGCGCTGCGTCTTTCATACCTCGCTGCTTTAGGTAGTCAGCAACAAAATTGCGCAGGGAGGTTCTCGCTCGTTCAATAGAGCTGGCTCTTTGCAAATGCACGATGAGCAAATCTATTTTCTTGTCGTTGTTCTTGTCGTTGGCATCAGTGTAGGTACCGATACGCTCGTAGGTTCGGACTGTATTTTTGAATTTTTCCTTAACATATCCGCGTGCATGGAGTGCTTTAGACTCGTCAAATTTGTTGAGGACATTTTTGACCAACCAAACGAAGTGCTCCCGGTCAAAAGAATCTTGCAATGTCTCCCGTACCAGTCTTTGAGCGGCTGCTTTTTGCATTATTCGCTGATCAGGTATTCGGACAAAATGACTTCCCTCGGTCCGGATGTGTGCGCGGCGCTTTCTGTAATGTGGCTTTTCAGAAATTCATCCGGGATGTTGTTGCGCAAAATCGCGAGCACTTTAAGCGGGCTTGGCCTGCCGGACCGGAGCTCTGTGTTGAGCGCCTTGAGCACAGCGCTTGCCGTCTGCTTCGGCAAAGCGTCTTCTTCCAATCGGTTCATCACTCTGTTGAGATACGCTTCCTGGTCTTCGGTATATTGCCGTAAGTCTCTTAACGCCTTAAGGATCCTGAGCGCTTGCATAGCGCTGTCCCGGCCACTGCGCGGAGCGCTTTTGAGTTCCTCCGCTGCTTCGCTTGTGGCAAAGAAAAAGGCTTGTTTGTTTTTCTCAAGCTTGTCGTAGAAATCAGCGGGCGGTTTTTCCCGCCTGACTTGCGCTTCGGCTTCAAGCCGGCTTGCCGCGCTCATGAAGTCAAGCTCTTCCGGGTTGTCTTTGCCGACCAAGAAAAATTTCTGTAACTTGCTCTTTCTAAAATATGTCAAGAGCTGATTTTCTTTCAGGCCTGCCTGTGCGTCCCCATACGCAGGCGGGCCCTTTCTGGCAGTGCGCGCTTTCTTCGGCAGACGCTTTATTTTCTCAAATAAGTCGGGGTCGTTGTCGCGAATACCCCGAATAACTTGCAAATACTTCAATTCGCTTTCTGCTTCATCGTCCTCGCCGGTAATGGTCTTTTTGGAAATCAGCCGGTTGAAAAGCTCATGCGATTCAATGACTTCTCCATCGGTAAGAATCTGCGCATCGGCGCCTAAAAGCGTGATAAACGCCTGTATCTTTGCCTCGGCGGCTTCTTTGAGCTTGATTTGATCGTTTGACTCTTCGGTCGGAAAAAAGTTGAAGCTGTATATTGTATCAAACGAGGTATCCACGCGGTTAATCCGTCCGGCACGTTGCATGAGCCGGGTCGGATTCCACGGAATATCGTAGTTGACGACTACGTTGGAGCGGTGCAGATTCACGCCTTCCGACAACACTTCGGTTGCGATGAGGATTCTGTAATCGTCTTTAGGAAAACGGGCGCGCGCGTCAAAATTTTCAATAACTTTTTGCCGGGTCTCCGCGCTTGAAGTGCCGGTGAAAACAAGCGCTTCGCCCGGGAGTTTTTCCTCGAGATTCTCGGCAAGATAGTCGGCAGTTTCTTTAGCCTCGGTAAAAACAATAAGCTTGTTTTGCTTCAAAACAGGGTGGGTCAAAAGAAGTTTTACAAAGAAGAGGAGTTTCGGATCGCGCTTCACACCGCGCCACAGTCTTTGAATTTCCCGCAGAATTGCAAGGTCATTTTCCAGGTCTTGCTTTAGCGCGTCGCTAAAATCCTTTGCCGAATACTTTCTTGCTTTATCGCTCTCAAGGAGTTTTTGAATGGCTTCGTCGTCGTCGTTGCCAAGGAGCTCAAAGATTTTGTTGGAGTGCTTTTTGCTGACGTAAACATTGCCTTCCTCCAACGCTTTGAGGAACAATTCGTAGTTTGAAATAAAACGGTTGACTGTCTTTCGGAAGGCGTAAAAACTGCTCTCCAGCCGCTTGATGAACAAAATTTTCATGAAACTGCCCATGTTTTTCTGCGCCTGTATCTCAAACGAGCTCGGCCTGTCCTCGCCCTCGTAGTAGGACATAGGTATATAGCGCGCGTAACAGAGTTGCCCGGCAATGAATCCGACGGTCTTGTCAAACACCTTGCTTTCTTCCGCGTTGAGCTGATAGAAAGCCGGTTGCGGATTCTCTACCTTGGGAAATTTGAGCTTCTGACTTTTCAAGTCGTCGGCAAAGTAATTTTCAATTTCCTTTCTTGTGCGCCGTACCATGAGGTATTTCAAAACGGACTCGCGAGCCTCCCGCGCATTTTCCTTCGCGGTTTGCATGTATTCGGCGCGGTCTTTTTGGCGATCCAGCTTTTTGATTTTCTGCTCCAGTCGACCAAAAAACGACTCCAGGTCGGACATGCCTGGGATGGTACTTTTCCTCGCATTTTGAAACAGCTTAATTTGGCTCAATATGTCCTTCGGCGTGTTGTTGAGCGGAGTTGCCGTAACAAGCACAACCCTCTTGCCGCGGCAAATCTGCGCCAGTTTTTCATAAGTGACGTTTGATTCTGTGCGGAAACGGTGTGCCTCGTCTATGAAGATATTTTTGTATTTTTCCGTGCCGCGGCGCGTGAGCTGTTCCAGCTTGCCGAGCGATTCGAAGGCCGCGGGCACGTGAAAATCCGAGAAGACATTTTTCCAAGAACCGGGGTTGGTTTCATCAAGCAGAATGGGTGGCGCCAAGACGAGGTTTCTGCCGTCAAGCTGATCTGCAAGCATTGCGGACACATAGGTTTTTCCGAGGCCTACGACATCCGAGAGAAACACGCCGCCGTGCTCCTCCAGAATTTTTTTGGCATTCAATACGGCCTGCCGTTGATACTCCAGATGCTTAAACTCCGTCGGAACGTATTTGAAAATTACCTCATCGGATTGGCGCAGCTCATCTCTGAAATACTCGTAGAGGAATTTGAGATAAAGTTGGTATGGCGTGATGGTGTCGTTAAGCCAGGTTTTTTCTCGGATGGTTTGAACGTATTTGTCGCTCACGTCAACGGCGTTTTCCCAGAGATCCTCGAACCTTTGCTTGGCAAAGTCATAGTCCGCGCGCATCTTGAGCTCTGCATTAAACTCAAGGTTGTCCACCAAACCGGATTGCGTGAAGTTGCTTGAACCGGTGATTACACGACCGACGTCGCGATCACCTTCAATAAACGACATAATGTAGAGCTTGGCATGGACATTCTTCGTCGGATACGCTCTGATCTCCAGTTTTCCGCTTCGCAGCCACTCCAAAAACTTCTCTACTCCTTCTTCAAGCTTCTTGCTGTCTTCGGAATTTTCCATCTCGTTAACCAAGCAGCCGGAAAAACACTCTTTGGTTTCTGCATGGGAAAATCGGAGCTCCTGCTGTTTGGCTTGCTTTATCAGATCGAGCGTTTGCCTGTCGGTGCCGATACCGGTGAGGATTCTAATTTTCTTTGTTCTCTCCAACGGTTTATGGAGAGCATGAAAGCCGCTAGTAAAAAAGTAGCCGACCAGGACATCAAAAAATTCGGTGTCTTTGATCAACACCTTGAAACGCTCAAGGAGACTTTGCCCCTTTTCGTTCGTGATAAACGTCAGGTCGGAATGATCGGCCATAATTACTTCCGTATTAAATCACCAATATCAACCTCAAAAACTTCGGCGATTTATGAGGATCTCGGTGATCGGATTTTGGTTCGCGTTGTTTGCTATTTTCACAGCTCTCAATTCCTTGAGGCAGCCCCCGATCTTGTAGCTTGGCTTTGGTTCGCTTGCCGTACACTCGCGCGCTATTAAAAGGTATGAACTGAAAACTATATCGTGCTTGTTGGCTATTCTATAGTAGGATAGCTTATCAATCCATTATTCGGCAAATTAAAGAGATTCCCTTACAACGCAACTTCATGAATATCGCCAACCACAGCAAAAGAAGTATGACCGAACTTCCGGCCACTCTTTTCCGGACAACTAATAGTAGAGAGGCACTCTACAATCATCTGAAAGGAATACTTTGGTTCCGATCGCCCAGGTATTTTCGTGAACCTGGGGAAGATTTGTCTGCAGACCCTTCAGAAGGGATCGGATCATATAAATTGCCCAATGGACAAATCTGTCATGATCTTGATGACGACAGTGACGTCCCGATCATACCGTTTTTCATGCTGAGCTTTAGTGAAATTCCGTTAACAAAATTTGGAAAATATATTTTCGAGATTTCGGGTCTAACCGAACTGGAGAAACGAGTCGAAAATATTTGCTCCATAGTAAAAGGGAGCCATATAAGCTTCCAAAAAATTGAGTACGGCAAGGTCGAACAGCTTGAAACTGATCCTGGGCCTAGCGAATCATGGAACCGCAAGTACTTTTCTAAACCTCGCGAGTTTGCAGGCGAAAAAGAATGGCGATTAGCAATCAACTTCCCATCACAATTTCGGATAGGCAATAACACACTTGAGCTACATGTTAGGAACTTGCAGGGCATCCTGAACCTGATGCAGACTGCATAGTGTCATATACATACGGGACTCACGGCACGACTCGAAAAGGTAACCGGTATGCTGCATAAGCTCAGAAATATTTGAAACCTTTTTGTGTTTGGTAGCAGGGTTGTCGGTGGATTGTGCCGGATTATTAGCAAAGTACACGTCGTCCATGACGCAACTTGGTTCTGTCAATGAGCCCCAGCCCCGACGTCCTTGTCGGGTCGTTCGCCGCTGAAAACCGTTCGGTTTTCCGGGCGCGTCTCACCCTGCAAGAATCCTACCAGGGTGGCATCGTACAACGGTACAATTGAAAAATATTTCTCGGTATGTATCCGTCTTTATACAACCGCAGCCTCCCGCAAGAGAATTACAGTACAAAAAGCCGAGCAGTAGCAGAAAATTAACACTCAACAGCGATTAATTGTGTGGTAGCGGGGGTAGGATTTGAACCTACGACCTTCGGGTTATGAGCCCGACGAGCTACCAAACTGCTCCACCCCGCACCAAATTGTCAAGGGTTTCATTATATACGAGAATCTACAAAAGACTTATGCATTATATGATGCACTTTATGGGTATCATGATTTCCTAGTAAGAGGATATCACTCATACTAAAATAAATTTGAGGGTGATTGTATAGATGCACCACATTGTGGTGCCGATGGCCGGACTCGAACCGGCACGGCCGAAGCCACTGCCCCCTCAAGACAGCGTGTCTACCTGTTCCACCACATCGGCTTGGTATTAAAAAACTGAAATGCCGCTAATTGGGAACTTCAGGCGCCACCGTTGCTTCGCCTACTCCTTCTTCTTCAACCAGCGCCTCAGTATCAATGTTTGTATCCTCAGTGAAGGTATTAATATTTTCTACTTGCTCGACAATGTCGTCACCTATAAAGTCCCGATTAGCAACATAAGTCAAAGATAAAATGTTCACAAAAAATAGCACTGACAAAATACTAATCACTCTGCCAAGAAAAGAAGTCGCTCCTTTGGCGCCGAAAACAGTCCCCGAAGCCCCGCCTCCAAATGCTGCGCCGACATCGGCGCCGCGCCCGCGATGCAATAGAATAAGCACGACCAAAGCTAATGCTAAAAATACACCGAATACTAAAAAAATTGTATATAACATAAAAAAACTGCCGTATTGGGTTATGCGGCGCCTTTACAAGCTGCCTGAGCAATCAAACCGAACGCTAAAGCATCCAGTGAAGCGCCGCCTACCAAAGCGCCATTCACATAATTGATGTCAAACAACATACGCGCATTATCCGTTTTTATGCTGCCACCGTAAACCACCCTAGGTAAAACAGATGCTTGCCGAATCAATTGACTGACGAAATCGCTTATGAAACGATGCACTTCCAAAATTTGCTCGGGAGTCGCACTCTGACCGGTACCGATCGCCCAACCTGGCTCATACGCAATAATCGGCGCAGAATCACAAGAGGGGCTTAAGCAAGATTGCAGTTGTTCGGCAATCACGGTTTGCGTTTCTCCTCGACGATGTTGCTCAAGCGTTTCGCCAACGCATAGAATCGGTACTAATCCGGCTTTTTGAACAGCGGTATATTTGCGTGCGATCAACGCATTGTCTTCGCTATAAAGAGTACGTCTTTCCATGTGCCCGACGATTACGTAGCGACAGCTCAATTCAGCCAACATTGCTGCCGATACCTCACCGGTAAATGCCCCACTCTCCTGATCGGATACATTTTGCGCACCCAGCATAATGTTACTTCCTTGAATCAATTCACCGACTTGCGGTAAATAAACATACGGAGGGCAAACAACAAATTCAGCGGCAGGCAAATTATCAAGCGCTGATTTGAGACTCTTGATCAAAGAAATATTTTCCCGCTGCGACCCGTGTAATTTCCAATTACCTATGACTAAATTCTTTGCTTGGGTATTCATATTGCTCGGTTATAACTTCTAGGCCAATTGCTTGACCACCTGCGCGATTTCCTGCGCCCACTTCTCACAATCGCTAAAGGACTCCGCTTCAACCATAATACGGACTAATGGTTCCGTACCGGAAGGCCTAACTACAACTCTGCCATAATCGCCCAGCGCATTCAATGCCGCCTGCGTTACTCGAGTGAGTTCCGGCATATCCGAACGGAACGTTGCATGGCACGACATATTTACTAATTTCTGCGGATACTTTTTCATGAGTTTTCTAGCGGACGATAAACATGTCTCTTCGTCGATTAGCGCTTGAATCACCTGTAAAGCGGCGATAATGCCATCACCGGTCGGTAGTTTATCCAAACAAATAACATGTCCGGATGTTTCGCCGCCAAGCTGCCAACCTTTTTCTAGTAACCGCTCCATCACATAACGATCACCCACTTGCGTACGTTCAAATACGATTCCGCATTCAGTTAAACTGCGCTCTAAACCAATATTGCTCATTTGAGTTCCAACCACTCCATACAAATCTTCTTTTTTCAGCCGGTGCGCAGCGATAATCATCAAAATTTCATCACCGTCAACGGCATCGCCTTTATCGTCAACCAGAATCAAACGATCACCGTCACCATCCAGCGCAATTCCGACGTCCGCGTTATTTTCCAGTACCGTTTGTCGTAAAGTATCAGGATGCAGCGTTCCGACATCCGCATTGATATTAAACCCATCCGGGTTGATACCGATTGGAAATACAGTCGCGCCAAGTTCGGAAAATACTTGAGGCGCAACAGTATAAGCGGCGCCATGTGCGCAATCTATAGCAATGCGCAATCCTTTGAAACTGATTCCTCGGCGAATCGTTCCTTTGCAAAACTCCGTATAGCGCCCGACCGCATCATTGACACGATAGGCCTTGCCTAATTGGTCGCCAATCTGTAACGACTGACGCATTTGGTCAACAACTCTCGTTTCTTCCTCATCCGACAATTTTGTTCCCTGTGCGGAAAATAGCTTAATGCCATTATCGTAGTAAAGATTATGTGATGCACTAATAATGAATCCAAGATCAGCTTTCAATGCAAGTGTTAGATAAGCGACTCCCGGAGTAGACAAAGGACCTAGTAAATGTACGTCAACTCCGGCAGCAGATAATCCCGCTTCAAGCGCAGACTCAAACATATAGCCGGAAATGCGCGTGTCTTTACCGATCAGCGCCTTTGCTTTGCCGCGACACAGTGCACGACCGGCGGCCCAACCAAACTTGAGTACCGTTTCCGGAGTCATTGGTTCATCGCCGACACGTGCACGTATACCGTCAGTGCCAAAATAACGTTCCAAGATTTTTATCTACGGATTGTAAATATTCGTGCTTTAGTGTTGACCGGCCGGGTCGCCCAATTCACTGTCGGGCGCATGGTCCTCACTTTCATCGGCAACATCGGCGCTTGTACCGGAATTATTTCTGTCATCTTCGGACCAATCTTTCGGAGGTTTCGGTTCCTTGCCTGCCATAATATCGTCAATCTGTCCCTTATCAATCGTTTCATATTTGATCAACGCTTTTGCCATTAGATGCAGCTTTTCCATATTTTCTTCCAAGATTTCGCGTGTACGCTGATAGTTGCGATCAATAATCGCACGAATTTCTTTATCGATTTCCGACGCGGTTTCATCCGACAACTGTGTCCCCTGTTGTGCCATTGAATGCCCAAGGAACGGGTGTCCTTCTTCTTCACTATAGGATAAAGGGCCCAAGCGTTCGGAAAGTCCCCAACGAGTTACCATATTGCGAGCAATATCGGTCGCTCGTTCAATGTCGTTGGATGCACCGGTCGTAACCGAATCATCACCGAATATCAACTCTTCAGCGACTCTGCCGCCAAACAAACTAGAAATCTGACTCTCTAATTTTTGCCTGCTATAGCTGTGCTTGTCATCTTCCGGCAGAAACATCGTGACTCCTAACGCTCTACCACGCGGAATGATAGTCACTTTATAAACCGGATCATGCTGAGGGGTTAATCTTCCGACAATTGCATGCCCTGACTCGTGATAAGCGGTCAATTCTTTTTCCTCCTCACTCATAACAAGCGACTTGCGTTCGGCGCCCATGATAATTTTATCTTTAGCTTTTTCAAACTCCCGCATTGACACTGTACGACGATTAGCGCGCGCCGCAAACAATGCCGCTTCATTCACCAAATTCGACAAGTCGGCTCCGGAAAAACCGGGAGTGCCACGCGCCAACAAATCAGGACAAACATCATCATGGCACGGCACTTTGCGCATGTGTACTTTCAAAATCCGTTCACGCCCGCGAATATCCGGCAATGGAACAACTACCTGACGATCAAAACGGCCGGGACGAAGTAAGGCAGGGTCCAAAACATCAGGGCGATTGGTCGCCGCAATCACAATAATGCCTTCATGTCCCTCAAAGCCATCCATCTCAACTAGCAGTTGATTCAACGTTTGCTCACGTTCGTCATGTCCGCCGCCAAGCCCGGCGCCACGATGACGACCGACTGCGTCGATTTCGTCGATAAAAATAATACATGGGGCATGCTTCTTCGCTTGCATAAACATATCCCGCACGCGAGAAGCTCCGACACCGACAAACATCTCAACAAAATCAGAGCCGGAAATTGAGAAAAAAGCTACTTTGGCTTCGCCGGCAATTGCTTTAGCAAGCAATGTCTTGCCGGTACCCGGCGGTCCGACCATCAATACGCCTTTTGGAATCCTGCCACCTAGCTTCTGAAACTTGCCGGGATCTTTTAGAAACTCAACTAATTCACCAACCTCCTCCTTCGCCTCTTCAACGCCGGCAACATCTTTGAAAGTTACTTTAATCTGATCCTCGCCCATCAATCGCGCTTTACTTTTGCCAAAGGACATGGCGCCGCGTCCACCGCCGGCACCCTGCATCTGGCGCATAAAGAAAATCCACAAACCTATCAATAACAACATTGGGAACCAACTAATTAAAATATCTACTAATAAGGAACGCCCCTCTTCAGGGACTGTTCTGATTTCAACATTAGAGTTTAATAAGTCGTTTACCAAGTCAGCATCGCCCGGATTAAATGTGGTAAACATCTCGCTGGTTGTGTAGTAACCGTTAATCGTGCGGTTGTCCGATTCAATTACAACACTACGTACTCGATTCTCTCGAACGTCTTCAACGAATTGCGAATAAGTCACATACGTTGCTTTTTCTTCGGGTGTCATAAATTTGTTGAACAGCGTCATGAGCACGACTCCAATGACAGCCCATAGAATCAAATTTTTCAACAAATCGCTCATCTATCATTCCTCTATCTTTCTAGTAGAACATTGCGCTCTATCGGAAAGTATAACATTAACCGGCGCTTTTTAGGCATTTTCCCAGAATGTATACTTCCTTACTTGTAGACCTTGAAGCTGCCGGCTTACAAGTTTGTACTTTAATAAAGCAATGCTTTACTTGTTGCAAATATTCTTCAAATCCCCGTCCTTGAAAAACTTTTACTAGAAAAAAACCTTTACGTTCCAGCATTTCACTTGCAATCTCTAGCGCTAACTCCGCCAAATGCAGAATCTTCGGCATATCTACCGAACTAATACCCGTTATGTTTGGGGCAATATCGGAAGCGACAAGGTCAATTTTTTGATGATTAAAAAAACTAATCATCTGTTCCGATAATCTAGCATCGGCAATATCACTCTGCACGAAAAACACCCCGGGAATTGCCTTTGTCGGCAAAATATCTACCGCGAAAATTTTCCCTCGACGAACCCGCGCAGCAAAATACTGACTCCAGCTACCAGGCGCCGCACCCAAATCAAGTATCCGCATCTCCGGATATAGTAAATGATACCGCTCATCAATTTGCTGTAATTTGGTTACCGCGCGCGAACGCCAACCTTGCCGCTGAGCTTGCTTTACATAATAATCGTTCGATTGCCTTCGCAACCACCGCGCACTGCTTTTACTCTGTGCCATAAATTTACTATTCTATAGGAGTAAATGCGCATAATTGGAGTTTGGGAAACTCACTTCGCCGCAAAACCCCCATATCATCATCGCCATCATTCTTTCTTCCTTATACTACTTCCACCACACATGACACTATTGCCACTCTATAGTATCTATCGTATTTTGCCGTAAGCGATATCGCAAGTGATTGCCGGAAGTAATCCTAGCGGACCCGTTGATTACGTCTGGAGTTTGCCGGCTAGGCAAGGGCAGGTTTACGGATTCAATCTGTTATTCCATAATACAACATGCAATAGGTGGCGGACCCATAGCACTTTATTTTTCAACCTAATTGAAGGAAAATATAATCATGAGCGTTCTGTTATATAAAGCGCAAATCTGCCAATGCATAAGAAACTTTTGAAATTGAAGCGCTACAGGATGTTATCGGCATTAAAACAGATACGACGGATTAAAAAACCGAGTATCGGACGGACTAGTAAATTTTGAGGTTAAAATAGCGGAAGCTGAAAAGTGTAAATGCGGCATACGGTGTTTGCTGCCGTTTTGATTGTCGGCATTGATACAACATTGATACAACATTGAGAGTATTACTTTGAATTCATTTGGCTCATTCGATACTATCCATAGTCAAATCACCTGCATATCGTATGAAAGGTATAAAGTAACATTCATTTCCCTTATCCGAGAAATATACGAATGAGTTACGTCGTTACCGACAAATGCATCAAGTGCAAATATACCGATTGCGTGGAGGTTTGCCCGGTTGATTGCTTTCACGAAGGCCCAAATTTTCTTGCCATTGATCCGGAGGAGTGCATCGATTGCACTTTATGCGTTCCGGAGTGTCCGGTTGATGCCATAGTTGCCGAAGATGAATTAAGCGAGGAGAAACAATTTTTTCTTAAATTGAACGCGGAACTTTCGTTACAATGGCCGGTTATCACAGTTAAGAAGGACCCGCCGCCGGACGCCGACGATTGGGCGGACAAAGAAAATAAAATTGAACTATTAGAACGCTGAACACGCCTAATCTCTCAGTTCCCTGTCATTATAACTTGTTGGATGTTTGCGCCGCTGAAGTTGTTCGTCGCCATCAATCTCGACTCCCGTTATTAAACTTGGTTATTATTCTACTGCCGCATGAAATGCACGCTCCGGCAATGCGACAGGCTTTATTGAATGCCGCAAAATTGCCGGCATTAATTCCTCCCATCATCACTACGCCGAAAAAATTATTTCTTACGCGAAATAAGCAAACTCATTATTTATCCGAAGCACATTGCCAACTTCTGCTTAGCGCTGCGCTAAATGACAACCGTGATTTGTTTCCGGGAGCAGTTTGTTGGAAAATTAGCGATGCTTTGCTCAGCTTGTTTGAAGAAATTAATCAACAAGAATCTATTACTAATAAAGAGCAAGCATTAACGGACGAAGCCGCATTACTCGGAAATATTTACGCTCGTTGGCACCGGGAAATCTCTGATATTCCAACCGAACATAATTTATATCAACAAGCATTGGAACACAATCTAATGACTCAGGACAACGAAGAGGTTTTTCTGTGTGGCTTTGACCTGCTAACACCCAGCGAAGAAGACTGGGCACAACGATTGCAGGAGGCCGGAAAATTAATTCGGATTGAATACGCCCCACCTTTGTTTGCCGAGAAAGAAGATACGGCAGCCCCGCCGTTCGCACGAGCGCTCAACTTTGCTTGGGGACAAGAAACGCAATCTCTCAATGAGATTGTCAATCATTGTCGCATTACGCTACCCCAAAGTCCGTTGGAAGAACGGGTCCGAATTTTTAAGCCCGATAATCTTGAGCTACATGCTACCGGTATCCAAGTCCAAATTACTAATTGGTTAAACGAAGGGATACAGGATATCGCTGTCGTGACGCAAGACCGAAAACTTGCGCGCAGACTCCGTGCATTATTAGAAAGAAAAGGTATCAACGTTTATGACTATGTCGGCTGGGCGCTATCAACAACCAGCAGTGCGGCAGCTCTGTTTCTGTTAATACCCCCCGCAGAAACCGGCTTTCCTCCTCGAACCTTATTAAACCTAATACGCTCCCCTTACTGCCGATACAATTATACGCTTGAAACTCTGCAAAAATGTGTTGGTGAAATTCATCGATTGATGAATAGCACCTCAAAAGTACTGGAGACCTTCACCGAACTGCAACGGTTTATTCTGTCTCATCAGAAAACAAGCCGGCAGTTGCGCACTATAACCGCACATATCAACGATACTTTACAACCATTACAAGCATTATGTCGACAAACACAACAGCAGCCTTTGAGCAATTTCTTCATTACGCTTAACCACACAACACAAGCGCTAGGAATGCATACATCACTTTTACAAGATGTTGCGGGTAAAAAACTAAGTCAGGAAATTGATGCTATGCACGATATTGCCGATCAAGAAACTATAATGGGCGACTGGCAATTATGGCGTAGTTGGTTAATGCACCGACTTGAAAAGCAAGACTTCACTCCGCCGAATCCCGGCAGCGGTATTAGGCTGTACAACTTTAATCAATCGCCTTTAGTCGCTAGTGAAGCTCTGATCATCGCTGCTTTGGATAAACGTCACGTACAACCGACTGCCGGCATCGCGCTAAACGACTTCAGTCGCGAACAACTCGGAATTAAAACCAGAAAATTTTATTCGGAATTAATCACATTGCGATTTCAGAGACTGATTCAGCGCGCGCGAAAAGTATTGCTTACTTGTCAAGTATCAGAAAACGGGCAAACATTAATCCCCGCTCCTTGGCCGGAAGAACTGCAAAATTTCCATCAATTGACTTATGGTCGAACACTTGAAGTCAACTTTAGCGCGGACACGCTTTACAATGAAACAGCCGCATTAATTTCCAAACCTAGCATCATGCAGCAACCGCAACCGAATGCACCGAGAAATTTGTGGCCGAGTAAAATATCAGCAAGCGCATATAAAAGTGCAGTCGCATGCCCCTACCAATTTTTTGCTCGCTATTGTCTTGCAATCAGAGAAAGTACGGAACCTGCCACATACGATGCTCGAACCGTATACGGCAGGCATTTACACACTTGCATTGCCGCGCTACATCAGAAAAATCCGCAGCTGCCGGGACCAATGGATAAGCCTTGGGATGAAAAGCATCTCAATTACGCAAAAAAACTTGTTGCAGAAATTGTTACGGCACATTTTTCCGATGCCGCCGCAAAACATTATGCCGCGATGTGGGATATGCGCCAAGCGCAAGCCGCACTGGAACGATACGTCGAATGGCTGGTTGAAAAAAAATTCATCCGGGAAACATTCCGGATGGAACAGGAAATTGAACAAGCGATTAACGAGAAATTTACTATCTACGGCCGTTTGGACTGTATGGTGGAAGACACACAAGGGCAAAAACATATCCTTGACTACAAAAGTGGCAAACTGCCGAGCAAGAACAAAATTGCAAGCGGTGAAGACGTACAAATCGGCTTATATGCGCTACTGTCCGACGATATCGAAAGTGTTTCCTACTGTGAAATCGCAAATACACAAATTAAAGTAAGCAATTATAAAGATGAAAATTTGCAAACTCTACGCAAACAGCATATGGAACGCTTACTCAACTGGTTTGACGACTATCACTCGGAGGCTCCATTGCCCGCCTGGGCGACTGACAAAGTTTGTCGGTATTGCAACTATTCCGGAATCTGCCGGCGAAGTATGTGGAACAATTTATCGAACGTAAACACGTAAACCATCGATCTTAGCAAGCTTAGGCAAATTCAAACGAGTGCTACACAGACTTATTTTAAACTAGGCTCAAGGTAATTCATTATTCGATCTTAAATTTTTGCCTCCGATACACGTGACAGTATTATTCCTCCCAAAATAAACAGCACTACAATCGACAGAATACCCAAACGCGGATTGTCCGTTAGCGCACCGACCAAACTCAGCAGCAGAGGACCGACCACTACCGAAAACCTCCCCAGCAAATTATATAGGCCGAAAAATTGAGCGGCATTTTTAACCGGTATCAACTTTGAAAAAATCGAACGGCTTTGCGCTTGTATCCCGCCTTGTAAGAGGGCAATCATTATCGCTAACATATAAAACCCGGTTAACGATTTAACCAGAGCTCCAAAAAAGCAGATCCCTACATACCCAATGACGGCGAACAAAACAGCGCGCTTAGCGCCAATTTTTTCAGCGATCAATCCGAATATCAAAGTTCCCGGAAATCCGATAAATTGTACGAGCAATAGAGCGGTAATTAAATCTCCGGATGAAAAACCTAGTACTTTGCCGTAATCAACCGCCATCCGAATTACAGTATCAACGCCGTCGATATACAACCAATAAGCGAGCAAAAACCATTTGGTATTTGAATGTCCGGAAAGCAGGCGGAAGGTGCTTAAAAAACGATGCACTGCCGCTTTGAAATCAATCCTGGTTCGTCTCCGATTTGGGATAAATAAAATTAACGGCAGAGTGAATACCAACCACCAGATTCCTGTTACATAAAAACTCAGGCGCATCGCCGAAACTTGTCCGTTTTTTCCGCTTGAAAAACCGACTTGATCAGCGAATAAAACAAGCGCACTCATCCCGGCAAGCAACAAACCACCTCCTAAATAACCCACGGCATAACCTAGCGATGAAACCCGTTCTCGTTCCGCGGGAATGCTCACATCAACAATCATCGCGTCATAAAATATATTGCCGATCATAAACGACAGGGTTGCTACCGCATACACAATTAGCACTAACATCCACTCGCCGGCGGCCACAGCTCCCAACGCAAACGTGCCGCCAACACCTATACTCATCCATACGATTAAAAAAAGTTTTTGTCGATTGCCGACATCAGCAATCGCACCCAAGAAAACCGACAGCAGCATCAACAGAATACCACTGGTTGAATTCGCGATAGCCAACGAGGTGGTAACATCCTTGCTTGCAAGCGACTCAGCCCAGTAATCTCGATATAGAATGGGGAAAAAACCCGATAGGACAACGACGGCAAATGCTGAATTTGCCCAGTCGTACATTGCCCATGCTAGAATTTTCTTTTTTTGGTTAATCTTCCATTCCGTATAAAGGTTTCAATTGACGCATAAAAACCAACGCATCTTCACGTCCTTCATAATCAGGATAGTATTTGCGGCGCAACCCGATTTGTTCAAAGCCTTCAGACTGATACATGCTAATTGCGGGCATATTAGACGAGCGTACTTCAAGAATCGCATATTCGGCGCCTAGAACGATCGCATGCACAATCATTTCTTGTAATAGCGCGCAACCATAACCTTGCCTTTGAAAATCAGGATCAATACATACATTCAGAATATGACATTCGTCAACCGCAATCATCATAATACCGTAACCGATAATCTCATCATTTAACAATAAAACGATACTCTCACAAGCTGTTGTCAAACATTCTTTGAAGTTAATCGTGCTCCAATGAAACTCATAACCGCGCCTCTCAATATCCATAACCGCGGGTAAATCCTCCGCCGCCATTCGCCGAACTTTGACATGAATATCCCTAGCTAGCGCACTCATGATATTTCCATTCCGATTGTCCTACACGCTAACTTAAGGTCATCCCATGCGGCGCGTTTTTGCTGCGGAGAACGTAACAGATATGCCGGATGATAAGTGATCACAATAGGTAGTTTTAATTCTTGATAATAATAAACACGTCCGCGTAACTTCCCGACCGGAGCGCTACTATTTAATAATGCATTTGCAGCAATCCTGCCGAGCGCTAAAATAATTTTAGGCTTCACCATTTGAATTTGCCGATGCAAATAATCTTCACATGCAGTCGTCTCTTCAGGACGCGGGTTGCGATTTTCCGGGGGGCGACACTTCACAACATTGGTAATATATACTTGTCGTCGATCAAGGCCGATTGCCGCCAGCATTTTATTTAGCAGCCGTCCGGCGCGACCGACAAACGGCTCGCCTTTTTTATCCTCTTCGAATCCTGGCGCTTCGCCTATGAGCATCCAGTCGGCATGAATATCACCGACTCCGGGCACCGCTTGAGTGCGCCGCTGGTGCAGTGCGCAGTTGGTACATTTCTTTATTTCCGAATACAATTGTAACCATATCGTAGGTAAACCGTCTTGTTTCGCGGAATCATTCATTGGCCTTTGTTCTTGCCAAGATGATATTGGCTGTATCTTTTGTTTAGCTGCCAAAGTAAGGTTTTTGCGGATATAAAATGGAATACCCATCTTATGTAAATAAAGCAATCGCCTCTTAGAGTAATCAAACATCACCGCGTTGGGGATGCCTTCGGTTTACATTGCTCTCTAATTTGTTTAATGCGTTGACATAAGCTTTCGCCGAAGCGATCACAATATCAGTATCAGCACCTAAGCCATTAACAATACGTCCGTTTCTACCCAGACGTACGGTAACCTCTCCCTGCGAATCGGTGCCGGTCGTGATGTTATTAACCGAATAAAGCAACAATTCGCTGTTACTATCCACCAACGATTCAATTGCCTTGAATGTTGCATCAACCGAGCCGCTTCCCGGAGCACTTGAACTTTGTGTTCTGTCGTTGATACTCAATGTCACCGTTGAATCGGGAGTCTTACCGGTTTCCGCAGTTACTTTGATAGAAACCAAATCATAACGCTCAAATGCGCGGTCAAACCCTGCTTCTGAAACAAGCGCTTGTAAATCTTCATCATAAATTTCATGTTTCTTATCTGCTAACTCTTTAAACCGTACGAAAATATTGTTGAGCTCTTCATCTGTGGGGTCTATACCTAATTCCTGAAGACGTAACCGAAAAGCATGTCTCCCCGAATGCTTGCCAAGTACAATACGGTTTTCATTCCAACCAACATCTTCGGCACGCATAATCTCATAAGTCTCACGCTGTTTAATAACGCCATCCTGATGAATACCCGATTCATGCGCAAACGCATTCGCACCAACCACCGCTTTGTTCGGTTGCACTGGGAAGCCGGTGATACTGGAAATTAACTTGGAAGCCGAAACAATATGCTGAGTATCAATATTGGTATCGCAAGTAAAAATGTCCTGTCGCGTTTTCACACACATTACAACTTCCTCAAGTGCGGCATTGCCGGCACGTTCTCCGATTCCGTTAATAGTACATTCGACTTGACGTGCACCGTTCATAACCGCTGCTAAAGAATTGGCAACTGCTAGCCCTAAATCATTGTGACAATGCACGGAAAAAACAGCTCGGTCGGAATTAGGCACTTTCTCAATCAAATTTTTAATCATCGCGCCGAATTGCACCGGTATGCTGTAGCCAACCGTATCCGGAATATTGATCGTCGTCGCGCCGACAGAAATCACCGCTTCAATCACATAGCATAGAAAATCAATTTCCGAGCGTCCGGCATCTTCGGGGGAAAATTCCACATCGTCGGTATAATTTCTTGCCTTTTTTACAGAAGCAATCGCTCGCTCAACCACTTGTTCCTTTGTCATACAGAGCTTTTTCTTCATATGAATATCTGATGTTGCTATAAAGGTATGTATCCGAGGCGCCGCCGCTGCCGACAACGCCTGTCCCGCACTGTCAATATCTTTATCTAATGCACGTGCAAGGCCGCAGACTCTACTGTCTTTTATTTCCTCGGCGATTCGACAAACCGCTTCAAAATCTCCTCCGCTTGCAATCGGAAAACCTGCTTCAATCACGTCTACACGCATTCGCTCCAACATTTTAGCAACACGTAGCTTCTCTTCGGTTGTCATTGAAGCACCGGGGCTTTGCTCGCCATCGCGCAATGTCGTATCGAAAATAATTAGTTTGCTTTTATCTTTCATCTGTTGTAAGCAGCCCACACTGTAAGTGTGGCATCTTGGATAATAAAAAATAAGGGTATTTATTTTACGTGTAAGCCCGCCGGCTATTCTTAGCTACCGCTCACCGCGGCAGTCGTAATCCTGTGCGCAGAAAACAGCGCAGAAAACAATAAGGACTCTGCGAAAAAAAGAATAAGGTGTTTGATTGTCTAATCATCTTTTTAAGATAACCTAAATTCTATCGAGATGCAAGGCGCTGTACGATGCCACTCTAAATAGGATTTTTGAAGGGCTTCGGGGGAAGCGTTCGGCAGTAACATTCGGATCGGTGCTTTCTGTCCGTTGTCGGCATGAGGACGGTGCAGGGTGAGACGCGACCGGAAAACCGATCGGTTTTCAGCGGTGAACGACCCGACAAGGACGTCGGGGCTGGAGCTTGTTGACAGAACCCAGTCGCGTCATGGATGAGCAGGGTGAGACGCGCCCGGAAAACCAATTGGTTTTCAGCGGTGAACGACCCGACAAGGACGTCGGGGCTGGAGCTTGTTGACAGAACCCAGTCGCGTCATGGATGACAGGCACTTTGCCGACAATCCGGCACAATCCGCCGAAAATCCACCAACAAACACAAAACGGTTTCATAACCAGTCATTGAATGCTTCCGTATCGGCGAATAGCAGGTCTTCTGCATGATCGATACAATCTTCTTGGACGGTGCGGTTGAAGCGCTCGATGTGCGCGTTCATTTTTGGACACTTGGGATAGGTCAGCCACTGCTCAATCACGGGTGATTCCCGGATGAGCCGAGCAAACTGTCCTTGAAACTCACTACCGCCGTCCGTCAGAATATATTTTACCGGTTGCAGCAGCACCGCCAGGGTCAGGCGCAGGAATGCGGCTGCGTTGCAGCTGTTACAGCGGTTGGTTGCCGTTGCTATTGCCATTCGGGTATAGACATCGATGGCCGTTAAGACGTGGCGGCGCACTCCGTGCTGATAACGCACAATCGTATCCAGGGCGATGCAATGCCCCGGATTACTGTGCTTTGAAGTGTTTCGGCTTGCGTGCCCTGCAACGGCGCTTAAACGGTCGTTTTGTTTGTCCTTTGGCATTCAGCCGCTGCGGAATACAGCGCATTTTATCCGGCGCATCCGCGATCAGGCGCGCAATCGTGCGGACACTCGGGCAGGGAGACGCGCCCGGAAAACTGATCGGTTTTCAGCGGCAAACGACCCGGCAAGGACGTCGGGCTGGTGCTCATTGACAGAACCAAGTCTCGTCATGGGTAAGACGCGCCTGGAAAACCGATCGGTTTTCAGCGGTGAACGACCCGACAAGGACGTCGGGGCTGGAGCTTGTTGACAGAACCCAGTCGCGTCATGGACGACAGGCACTTTGCCGACAATCCGGCACAATCCGCCGACAACACGGCAACAAACACAAAACGGTTTCATCAGCTCAAAGATTTTACTGCTGCCGAGATTTGCCAAAGCTGCCGAAATTCTGCCTGGCGCAGGGTGAGACGCGCCCGGAAAATCGATCGGTTTTCAGCGGCGAACGACTCGACAAGGACGTCAGGGCTGGCGCTCATTGACAGAACCAAGTCTCGTCATGGGTGAGACGCGCCCGGAAAACCAATTGGTTTTCAGCGGTGAACGACCCGACAAGGACGTCGGGGCTGGAGCTTGTTGACAGAACCCAGTCGCGTCATGGACGACAGGCACTTTGCCGACAATCCGGCACAATCCGCCGGCGCCTCTTACGCGGCGCTTTGCCGCGATCATGTAAGGCACTGAGGCCAGTGCGGCGATAACGCCGGCGCCAGCGGTACAAAGTACTGCGACCGATCTTGAATGCGTTCGGAAGTTACAACCCTCCCAAAATAATAGGGCATCATATTTCTGTTGAGCCGTTGTGTTCATGAGCCTCTATTTTTGAAGCAAAATGGGCTCATATAGAAACCTTTGATGCGGTGGCCGATGTGCTGATATTGCATATCGGTTACCTTTTTGAGTCGTGCCGTGAATCCCACATGTATCTGGCACTGTACAGGCGCTTGTACGATTTAATACATACTGGGTAAACCAAGCGGATATTATTCAAGCATCCGGCGAGGGTTTATGCAATGTGCACGAAAAACATTACTTATAATGAGTGTTGTAAAACTTCAACACTTTAAGTTTCCGTATTGCTGCCCACGAAGCGGACAAAAGAACTTTATAGAACCTTTGGGATAAAAGCTGGCGGATGATGAATCGGAAAGCATATCAGCGCTCTTGTTGAGCTTATATCATAGACCCGTTCAGTTGCTCTAAACCGACATAGCATCTCTATTTTTTCCCGCTACTAAAAATTGCGTTCTAATGTAGACGAAAGAGAGGAAACGGCAATATTCCAAAAAGATATGAATGCGATCACCGTACATCGTAGGCAGAGGTGGCAACTATTGCTATACTTACTAAGTATATGGACTTTAAAGTGGCAGATTTATGTGACGTACATATAAGTACGATCCGGGTCGCGTTCCCGTTGTTCCATGATTTCGGCGGCTATAAAACATTTAGTGGAAAAATCAGCACAGTTAAATGTTTTGAGGATAACTCTTTGGTCAAAGCAGCATTGATGGAACCAGGTGCAGGCAAGGTATTGGTCGTTGATGGCAACGGTTCACATCGTTGCGCGCTACTTGGTGACCTGCTCGCGGCATCCGCAGTAAAAAACGCGTGGGCAGGTATTATCGTTTACGGATGTATTCGAGACTCTTCCGAAATTTTGCAAATGAAAATTGGTCTAAAAGCCTTAGCGGCTTGCCCTATGAAAAGTGAAAAAAGCAATACCGGAGAGCGTGATATCTTGGTTGAATTTGCGGGAGTTTCCTTTGTTCCAGGGGAATATGTCTATGTCGATAAAGACGGAATAATTGTCAACAAGCAGAGCTTGTTATAAGACCGTGAAATTATAAAAAAACCGGTTTACGCCGGTGATAATATTTAACATCCTTAAAGCTAATACCGGCGGTATCGGCGGCGCCGAGATACAATTCTTTAATATCCTCTCTTCCAATCATACTCTTTGCTTCACCTTTTAAGACTACCCTGCCATTTTCAACGACGTAACCGTGATCGGCATAGCGTAACGCAACCATCGCATTCTGCTCGGCGACCAAAAAGCTGACTCCTTCCTGCTCATTTAATTGCCTGACAATTTCAAAAACTTCCTCGACAAATAGCGGTGCAAGTCCCATAGAAGGTTCATCCAACAAAATCAATTGCGGCTTTGCCATTAAAGCGCGGCCAATCGCAGTCATTTGCTGTTCCCCTCCGGAAGTAAAGCCTGCAAGTGTCTTGCGGCAATGTTTAATCCGTGGAAAGTAGTTGTAAACTCTTTCCAAATCTTCTTTGATTTCTTTGCGCGGTGCAGTCTTACGAATAAACGACCCCGTCAACAAATTCTCTTCAACGCTTAAATGTGCAAAACAGTGACGTCCTTCCAACACTTGAACAACACCTTGGTCTACCAACTCATGCGCTTCCAATTGGGAAATATCTTGTCCGTTGAATTCAATTGACCCTTTTGTGACCATGCCACGTTCTGCTTGCAAAAGGTTCGAGCAAGCTTTCAGTGTGGTTGTTTTACCGGCACCATTCGCTCCGAGTAAAGAAACAACCGAACCTTTCGGGACATCCAGAGTCATTCCGCGCAAGGCGAGAATTACTTGGTTATAAACAACTTCTATATTATTGACATTGAACAGCGGTTCTGACATTTGTCTGTACTTATTTAATTTCTTAAAAAGAAAAGGATGGGCGGGCAAATGATTATTTAACTCTCACCCATCCAAAATTTTTTATATCAATTTATCAGCCTTTAATTAGACATCAAAATCGTCCCGATCTTTCGGGTTGTCACAATCACGTTGCGGAAACTCAGGATGTTCCGAAGCGTATTTTGCAGCATTTTCGTCAACAACTTTCTGAGAAAAGTCGCTGCGGCCTTCAATCCAGCCGCTTGCTAGTTTCCACTGACGCTTAGAAGCGCTCCATTGTTGGAAACGCGCGGTATGCAATGCAGCATGGTCCTTGCAGGTCACTTTAATCGGAGGAACAATGTCCCCAAGACCCATTTGATTCAAACGTTCCTCTGTCAAATGAATATTTTCAAAGCCCCAACGGACCTGAGCGCTTGAAAGCTTTTTGCCAAAACGCTTCTGCGCAACGCGAATCGCCTCAGCAGACATAACGCCCGCCCACAAGCCAAGATTGTAGTAAACACTGCCAAGACGGGTTTTGTCTCCCAGGTCACCTTTACCCTGAATATAAAGCTGGCGGATTTGATCTGCCATAGGGTAGTCGGTTCCGGCACGGTGAACGGTTACAGCAATGTAACCATCAGCCGCTTTACCGGCAGGAATTACGTCTTCGTCGGAATTGCTCCATTCGTTGCCAATGAGATTAGACACCGAGTAACCGTTACGAACCGCAGCCTGCATAGCAACCGGATTCATGACACCCCAACCACGCAAAAATACATAGGCAGGTTTCATCCGACGGATTTTCAGCCACTGTGCACCTTGCTCATTGCCGGGATGAGGCACCTCAATCGGCTTATGCGTGAAACCATATTGCTCACCCAGACCAGTCAGAAACTCATTAGCTTCACGACCATACGGCGAACCATGGTACAACGTAACAATGGTTTCACCTTTGAGCTTATCAATTCCACCCATTTGCTGCCCCATAAACTTGACCGTCGCATAGGCGAAGTCATAAGCATTCGTCCCCAACGGAAACTGATATGGAAATACGTCACCGCGTTCCGTTTCAGTTCTGCCATGGTTCACACTGATAATGGAAATTTTATCTCTTCGCCCTTGCTCAATCAAAGAGGAAGAAATACCCACGCTCAAAGGGTCAAAGTATAGCGCTTCACCCATCGTCTTACTTGTCTTTTGACGATGGTAGCACGCAATACCCTTAGTACGGTTATATTCTGTTTCGCATTCATCCCAAACAATCTTTACGCCACCGATTCCTCCGTCACGCTCATTAAGCAGAGTGAAGTAATCAATTATTCCACCAAAGTAGCCCGTTCCGCCCGCTGCATAAGGACCCGTTCTATAAACAGGCATCGGCACATAATATGACTCCTGTGCAACAACTAGAGAACTACTTGCCAGCATAGCACTCAGACTGATTGCTACTATAAAAAGTTTTTTCATTAAATAATCTCCTTTAGTTTTTCATCAAACACTTGCATCTTCCTTGCGCATGTGTTTTTCATTTAGCTAGAGTAGTTTGAATTTTGTTCTTCGTAAAATACTCAACTCTCTATCTATACACAGTCTTTTCTTTTATCCTTTCTAAGACCGTATAACCGGTAAATATAAGCAAAAATGATGGACTTGTCATCTTTTTTATCTGTCTCAACCACCATTTCCGTTACAAAAGACTGATAAATCAATCTTTTATCTTTTGTCCAAATGTCCAAAATTAGCCGTCCAAATCAATGCGGAAACGGCCAATTAGTCAGTTTTCCCTTATATTTCTGCCAGAGAGCGGCAAACCCGCCCGGCTCTTTAATTAAGAGCAAAATGATAATGATTCCGACCAGCATCTTTGACAAATTCTCAACAAATGCCGAATCAAATGCGCCGCCGAATATTTTATCGCCAACCAAGCTGAGGATAATATCAAACAGATAAACGAATGCCGCTCCCAGGAAAGCCCCTGAAATAGTACCTAAACCACCGATAATAATCATAAATAGGACTTGGAACCCGCGGTCTAACTCGTGCATCCGTAAATCAATATTCGTCGTATAACAGAACGAGAATAATGCACCTGAAATACCAATGTAAAAAGTGCTTAAGAAAGATGCAACTAATTTTGTAATCGCTACTCGGATTCCTACGACACTTGCGGCAATATCCATATCGCGAACTGCCATCATATTGCGGCCAAATAATCCGCGCGTCAGATTTTTAGCGGCTAAGGTTAACAGAATAAGGGTTATCAGCGCGATATAGTATTTGCCAATCGCCGTATTAATATTAATGGTAGTCAATGTCGGCAGATAATAATTTGCAGGATCAAACGTCAGCCAAGTAGTATCGTAATACTTGCTGGATAACAGTACGACACCCGCACGGTCGTAATTAACAAAGTAGGTGTAAGTTCTGAAAAACCACAACAAAAAATAATGTGCCGCCAAAGTTGAAACAATCAAATAAAAACCTTTAATACGGATACTAGGTAAACCAAAAACCACCCCAACCAAACCGGTTACTATGCCAGCGAGAATAAAAGCAAGCAGTAAGGGCATTCCTTCAAAACGATAAATAAAGTTAAATGCCGCAATCGCTCCCGTTAACATGAAGCCGCCGGTGCCAAGCGATAATTGACCGGTATAACCGGTCAAAATATTTAACCCCAGAGAGGCTAGGGTAAATACCATCAAAGGAATTAAAATTGCCGAGAGCCAGTAATCGTCGGCGATATTCGGCACAACAAAGAACATCGCAAAGAGAGCGGCAAATAAAAACCACCGATCCTGACGAATCGGCAGCATCCGCCGATCTTGCAGATAGTTGCTAACAATTTGACCACCGCCTCGGTAAAACATGGCTCTATACCCTCTCTGTCGCTTTTTCCCCGAATAATCCCGCCGGCCTTAATAGAATAAACAGCATCGCGGCGGCATACCCAAACCAATTTTCAATCCCTTGACCACCAAGCAAATCCGCCACATAAATTTCACCCATTTTTTCGGCGACACCGATCAATAAACCTCCGATAATTGCACCCGGGATTGAGGTTAATCCGCCGACTAAAATAACCGGCAAGCCTTTTAACACCACTGCAGTCAAAGTAAACGACACGCTGATTCGATCTGCCCACAATAAGCCGGCAACCAAACCGATGATTCCGGTAACTGACCAAACAATCGCCCAGATCCTTGACAAAGGGATGCCAACTGCAAGCGCCGCAAGATGATTGTCGGAAACGGCGCGTAGAGACATGCCTGTCTTGGTTTTTTGGAAAAATAGCGATAGACTCAGTATCATCAACCCTGCAACAATCGCGGCAAAAATATCAAAGCGTGCAATGATAATATCCAGCCAAGGAATAAAATCCGCAACAAATATCGGTGAAGGATCAAGTAGCGCAAAATCAAAAAAATCAGAGAGCTTAAGTCCATGCACTGCAGAATCCCATAGTCCTTGAGAGAAGCCCTCAAGAAAGATACTCAACCCGACGGTTGCCATAAACAACGACAGCAAGGATTGGTTTGCTAACGGACGCATTACAAACCGCTCAATCAAAATTCCCATTACAACCATCGCACCCAACGTCAAGCTGAATGCATACCAAAACGTCAGCCCTTGCTCAACCAACTTGATGAAAGTCAAACCGGCAAATAACAGCATAGTCCCTTGGGCAAAGTTAAATACTCCCGAAGATTTGTAAATCAAGACAAATCCGATTGCAACGAGCGAGTACATGATGCCACTGAGCAAACCGACCATTAATGTTTCAACAAAAAATAGCATTTCATGCTCTCCTAATGCTGTATCCCCAAATAGGCATCAATCACTTCGGGATTATTTTTAACCTCTTCAGGATTCCCATCGCCAATCTTCTTGCCGTAATCCATCACAATCACATGGTCGGAAATATCCATCACCACACTCATATCGTGTTCAATCAACACGATTGTTGTCCCAAATTCACGATTGATTTCCATAATAAAGCAAGACATATCCTGCTTTTCCTCCATGTTCATCCCAGCCATTGGTTCGTCAAGCAGAAGCATTTTCGGTTCCATGGCCAAAGCTCGACCCAACTCAACGCGTTTTTGCAAACCATAAGGCAGATTGTTGACCGGTGTGTTCCGGATTGATTGGATTTGTAAAAACTCAATGATTTCTTCAACCTTGCGCCGGTGAAAGATCTCTTCGTTACGTGGCCTGCCAAAATAAAAAATTTGCTCTAACACGGTCGATTTCATCTTTAGATTGCGACCTGTCATAATATTATCAAGTGTCGTCATCCCGTGAAACAAGGCGATGTTTTGAAAAGTTCTGGCAATCCCCTTTCTTGCCGCCGTCCCGGCGTGTATATGAGTGTATGTATGGCCGTTGTAAGTAATTGTTCCCTGTTGTGCACGATACACTCCGTTAATAACATTGAGCATTGAACTTTTCCCGGCGCCGTTCGGCCCAATCAAAGCACAAATTTCTCCTTCCATAACATCAAAGCTGATGTCAGTAATTGCTGCAACTCTCTTGAATGTCAAGGTAATATCCCTTATACTCAATAAAGCGCCGTTGTTCTGCGGACTCCTTTGACCATTTAATGACGATACCGACTGAGCGTTATGCCTTTTCAAAACCGAATCTGTAAATTGCAGCGTCATTTATTTATTTGCACTTACTTTTAACATTGACAAATGTTGAAAAGAACTTGTTCCTTATTCATCGAATCAAAAAATTGAATATTTTCCTTGCCGCTTTGCGCCGCTTGAATAATGTCACCAAAACTTTTCTGGAGAAACGAACGCCTTAATTTACTCATCAATGTTATTTCTCCGGCTTGAAAACTCAACTGACGATGAAAAAGAATAAACTTACGTACCGATGGCTGCTTATTCTGCGCCTTAGTGGCATTTGCCGAAACAATCGCTTCTGCAATCAAATCTTGAACCGGTTTTTTGCGGCTTAAGTCGGCGTATCCTGCATAACGAATTTTTTTATTTTTTGCCCATTTCCCAACTAAATCACCACTAATAATTACAGCCGCTACTAACTCGCCGGTATCTCCGCCGCCCACAAAAGCTTCATGGACATAAGGCGATGCTTTGATACTGCTCTCAATTACTTTTGGCATATATTTTGTTTTATCCGGCATCACAGTTACTGCATTGAGGCGATCATAGATATGTAACAAACCACTAGGCTCCAACACACCCACATCGCCTGTACGATGCCAACCCTGCGCATCAAACGCCTGCTGCGTTGCTTGCGGATTATTTAAATAACTACTCACTAAATTTTTGCCGCGGCATAAAATTTCCCCCTCGTCGGAGATTTTAATCTCCATTCCTTCTATCGCATATCCTACATCTTCGGTTGTCTCTTCTGCAGCTTGTAAAGTAATACAACCAAAAGACTCGGTATTACCATATATTTTTCGTATCTTAATATCCAACGCGCGGAAGAAATCAAATAACTGTGATGGAATCAAGTCGCCTCCCGATAATAGCAAGCGCACTTTACCCAAACCGTACAAATCACGAATAGGGCCTGCGACTAGAACTTCCCCTATTCCGCGCATAGGGCGCTTCTTTTCTATCGCATTGTTTATGTAATAATCATATAACTTCCGCGGTAACCCGTCCGCCAAATCAATCCGGTCATAAATTGAAGCAGCGATATATTTATAAACTTGCGGCGGACCATATAACAGCGTCGGATTTATCTCACACAAATTCCCCATAATTGTCTCGACATTTTCAGGGCAGCTAACACATAATCCGGTTACATGTGACATCACATAACCAAACAAAAGGCTAGTCGCACGGGAAATCGGCATAAAGGAAAGCACTTCGTCAGCGGTAGTAATACCGTCCGTCTTTGCAATATATGTCGCAACATGTAACATATTTTTGTACTTCACTTGAACCGCCAAAGGGTTTCCTGAAACACCGGAGGTAAATAAAACCATTCCCGGTGTCTCTTGATCGGAGGATTCCACTGCTTGTGCAAAAAAATTAGGGGTTTGAGCATGGAATCGTCGGCCACGTTCCTTTAATTCCTCAAAACTGCTCATATTTGAATGAGGATAAACGGATAAACCGCGCTGGGAAATATAGATAATCTGCTGCAGCGCATGCCCTGGTAGTGCCAGCAGCGCATCCACTTGTTGCTGATCCTGCGCAACCGCAAATTGTGCACCTGATATATTAAGCATATATGCCAATTCTTCACCGACCGAATTGCCGTATATCGGTACTGGAATCGCACCGACCGCTTGGCAAGCAGTGATTGAATTAAAAATATGCGGATTATTGCTACCCATGATCGCAATTGCATCGCTTTTATTAACGCCGAGATCGGCAAAGCCACATGCAATTGTTTCAACCTCGGCCAATACCTGCTGCCAGGTAAATGCGCGCCAAATACCCAATTGCTTTGAACGAATGGCAACTGCGTCAGCATGCACCTGCGCTTGATGCACTAGTAATTTAGGAATTGTATTCATTCATTATTTAGTTCATTTGTAATCGTAAACTTTTTTCCCTAATCCGCGTGACGCAAACACAAAGAGCGCAGATTAATTCGTCCTGACTATAGCAGAATAGGTATAGTGGTAATGTTTTGCATTCTATTAAACACAAGACTTCATATAAAAGCAAGTGGTAAAATATACCATTAGTAATATAAAAATGAGATTTAGCAAGTAGTTCTTACGGGTCAACAGCAAACTTGCCGTTTGACGCCGGTATTATCCTGCATCTATCCAACCAAACCTAGTTTGCGCTTGGCGCTAAAAAAACTCTTTAGCACAGCCGCGCATTCGTCGGATAAAATGCCGCCGACTACTTGAATATGATGATTAAACATTGGCATGTCAACCAATGACGTAGCGCCACAAAGCACGCCGCTTTTAGGGTCATTCGCACCGAAAAAAAGCCGTGCGATCCGTGCATGAATCATTGCACCGTAACACATTGCACAAGGCTCAAGCGTCACATATAAATCAATGTCATTTAGGCGATAGTTTCCCAAACGTTGCGCCGCCTCACGTAAAACACGAATTTCCGCATGGGCTGTCGGGTCATGGTACATAATCGGCGCGTTGTAATTGCGTGCGATAATCATCCTATCCTTTACCGCAACCGCACCGACAGGAACTTCCCCCGCAAACAATGCGCGCTGCGCCTGTTCAAGCGCACAATGCATGAAAAAAGCATTATTCGGCATGCCTCTATTCCCACTCAATAGTAGCCGGTGGTTTACTACTGATGTCATAACAAACACGCGACACACCTTCAACTTCGTTGATAATGCGACCGGCCACAAAGTCAAGAAATTGATCGGGAAAACGTGCACGAGCCGCCGTCATAAAGTCGGTCGTCTCAACTGCACGCAACACCACAATATAATTGTAATTGCGGCCATCTCCCATCACACCGACGGACTTGACCGGCAAAAACACGGCAAATGCTTGCCCGACTCTATCGTAAAATCCCTGACGTTTTAATTCTCCAATAAAAATGTCATCGGCTTGTTTCAGAATTGCGACATAAGCTGGTCTGACTTCACCCAAGACGCGTACGGCAAGTCCCGGGCCCGGAAATGGATGACGCAACAGCAATTCTTCGGATAATCCTAAAACTCGTCCCAGACAACGAACTTCATCTTTGAATAAACTTGTCAGCGGTTCAAGCAGCTGCAGATACATACATTCGGGTAATCCGCCGACATTATGATGCGATTTAATCAACTGCGCACCACCGATCGTTACCGATGCAGACTCAATCACATCGGGATAAATTGTCCCTTGCGCCAACCATTGAATATTGTTCAAATGCTTCGCTTGCTCCTCAAAAATCTCCACAAATAGATTTCCAATCGTAAGACGCTTCTTTTCCGGATCGTCAATACCGCGCAGTGCGCGAAAAAATCTCTCGCTTGCAGAAATAAATATCAAGTCAATACCGAATTGACGCTGAAAAGTATCGACAATCTGCTCGGCTTCGCCTAATCTCAACAAACCGGTATCAATAAATATGCAATGCAAGCGATCTCCCAATGCGCGATGAAGGAGCATCGCCACTACCGACGAATCAACCCCGCCTGATAATCCCAACACGACTCCTTCATCCGCACCCACTTGCTCACGAATCCGAGCAACCATAGCATCGGCAATACGATCGGATTTCCATTGTTGCCCGCATGCAGCAATTTCAACAACAAAATTATGTAATATCTTCATCCCTTGGGGGGTATGAGTAACCTCGGGATGAAATTGCAGACCATATAACCGGCGTTGCTCATTCGCCATCACACTGATATCCGAGTTTGCGCTCACTGCTACAGATTCAAAACCTGCGGGGGCTACTACTACTCTATCTCCGTGCGACATCCAAACATCCAAGCATTCCCCCAATCCTTGAAACAGACGGCAAGTTTTGAGTAAGCGCACTTCGGTACGCCCAAACTCTCGCTTCAAGGACTTTTCAACATCGCCGCCCAACTGCGATGCCATCAATTGCATACCGTAACAAATCCCGAGCACGGGGGCCCCAAAAGCAAAAATATCCGGGTGCGCTATCGGCGATGCAGCATCAAGGATTGACTCGGGACCGCCGGATAGAATGATGCAACGAGGATAAAAATTGTTTAGAAAATATCGATTGATATCCTGCCATGCATGAATCTCGCTATAAACATTCAACTCACGCACTCGACGTGCGATCAATTGTGTATATTGCGAACCAAAATCTACAATTAAAGCTTTTTCTGCAGAAACCGGATCATTCAATGCCATATATCAATCATCAGTTTGATAGTTAGGCGCTTCTTTGGTGATGGAAATATTATGCGCATGGCTTTCTTTCATCCCCGCTTGAGTTACTCGAATAAATACCGACTTGGCACGCATCTCGTCAAGCGTTCTGCAGCCGGTGTAACCCATGCTCGCCCGAACACCGCCAAGCAATTGAAACACCACATCCACCACACTGCCACGGTACGGAACACGCCCCTCAATTCCTTCAGGAACAAATTTCCCTTCGTTGACGCCTTGTTGGAAATAGCGATCGTTCGCACCTTTTTGCATTGCGGCGGATGTTCCCATACCACGATACGACTTGTATGCTCGCCCTTGATAAAGTTCAACTTCGCCGGGCGCTTCAGCGGTTCCGGCAAACAAACTTCCGATCATTGCCACATGCGCACCTGCAGCGATCGCTTTGGCAATGTCGCCGGAGAAACGCACGCCGCCGTCCGCAATAATCGGAATACCTATCTTATCCAGCGCTTTAGCAACATGGTTAATCGCGGTAATTTGCGGTACACCAACACCCGAAATGATACGTGTCGTACAAATTGAACCGGGGCCAATACCGACTTTGATCGCATCAACGCCACACTCTGCCAACGCAATTGCCGCTTCACCGGAAACCACATTGCCCGCTATCACTTGCAAATCCGGATAGCGCTTTTTTGTTACCCGAATCATATCCATCACTGCTTTTGAATGCCCGTGCGCCGTATCAATCACTACCACATCAACTTGGCTGTCAACTAACGCAGAGATACGCTCCAATTCTTTGTCACCAATCCCAACGGCCGCTCCGACACGCAAGCGACCCAACGTATCCTTACTCGCATCAGGATAATCGCTAGACTTCTGAAAGTCTTTCACCGTGATCATGCCGCGTAACTCAAACGTATCATTGACAACCAAAACCTTCTCAATGCGATGTCGATGCAATAACCACTGCACTTCGTCTTTGCTCGCACCTTCTTGTACTGTGACGAGTCTCTCTTTCGGAGTCATTACCGCGGATACTTTTTCGTCAAAACGCGTTTCAAACCGCAAATCACGATGCGTCACAATCCCCACCAATCCTTGCTTATCAACCACCGGCACACCGGATATCTTGTGCTTTTTAGTCAGACTAATTACTTCTTTGATAGATGTGCTCGGGGTAACGGTAATCGGATCTGCTATAACACCGCTTTCATATTTCTTGACGCGACGCACTTGCCCGGCTTGTTCCTCTATCGGCATATTCTTATGAATCACTCCGATACCGCCTTCCTGAGCAAGCGCAATCGCAAGATTAAATTCAGTCACCGTATCCATTGCGGACGATGCTAGTGGTGCATTCAGTGCAATTTCACGGGTAAAATTCGTCTTTAGATCAACATTCGCCGGCAAAACTTCAGAATAGGCAGGGACGATTAGGACATCATCAAAAGTGAGCGCTTCCCGCAGTTTTTCCATGATTTTTCAACTGTGTGTCACGGCAGTATAGCATAATATAGGACCAAACCGCCATAAGTTGTACGATGCCACCCTAAATGGGATTTTTGAAGGGCTTCGGGGGAAGCGTTCGGCAGTAACATTCGGATCGGTGCTTTCTGTCCGTTGCCGGCATGAGGGCGGTGCAGAGTGAGACGCGCCCGGAAAATCGATCGGTTTTCAGCGACGAACGACCCGACAAGGACGTCGAGGCTGGCGCTCATTGACAGAACCAAGTCTCATCATGGGTGAGACGCGCCCGGAAAACCAATTGGTTTTCAGCGGTGAACGACCCGACAAGGACGTCGGGGCTGGGGCTTGTTGATAGAACCAAGTCTCGTCATGGGTGACAGGCACTTTGCCGACAATCCGGCACAATCCGGCAACAAACACAAAACGGTTTCATAACCGGTCATTGAATGCTTCCGTATCGGCGAATAGCAGGTCGTCCGCATGATCAATACAATCTTCTTGGACGGTGCGGTTGAAGCGCTCGATGTGCGCGTTCATTTTTGGACACTCTACCGCCGTTCGTCAGGGTGAGACGCGCCCGGAAAACCGATCGGTTTTCAGCGGCGAACGACCCGACAAGGACGTCGGGGCTGGCGCTCATTGACAGAACCAAGTCTCGTCATGGACGACAGGCACTTTGCCGGGTTGCGGCCAGGTCCGCCGACGTCTCTTGCGCGGCGCTTTGCCGCTACGTTGTGTCCGGCTTCCCTCAAGGTCTGTCGCCACCAATACAAGGTACGGCGACTGACCTTAAATGCGTTTGGGGTTACAATCCTCCCAAAATAACAGGGCATCGTGTTTCTGTTGAGCCGTTGTGTTCATGAGCCTCTATTTTTGAAGCAAAATTGGCTCATATAGAAACCTTTGATGCGGTGGCCGATGTGCTGATATTGCATATCGGCCACCTTTTCGAGTTAAGCCGTGAGTCCCATATGTATCTGGTACTATACATAAGTGAATCTTAAGAAAGATAGTATGTCAACAGAACAACGAGATATATTCTCAGTATCGCGTCTGAACCGAGAAGTCAAACAAACTTTACTCAATCGCTTCAAGCCGTTATGGATTCAAGGCGAAGTTTCCAACTTGGCAAAGCCTCCCTCCGGCCATATCTACTTTTCACTCAAAGATGATCAAGCCCAAGTCGGCTGTGCGATGTTCCGCTCCCAGAACCGCATGTTGAGTTTTGATCTGTCGAATGGAATGCTAGTGTTAGTGCACGCACGAGTCGATTTATATGCGGCACGTGGAGAATTCCAGATCATTATTGATTTGCTTGAAATGTCCGGCACCGGTGATTTGAAAAAGCAGTTTGAGGCACTCAAAAAAAGGTTGGCAAAAGAGGGGCTTTTTGATTCCGAACGCAAACGCCCGATTCCCGCTTTTCCTAAAAGCGTTGGTGTCATTACTGCAGCAAAAAGCGCTGCATTAGCGGATATCTTGAAAATATATCATCAACGTTCTAGTCCGTGCAAAACGATCATTTACGCAACTCCGGTGCAAGGACAAGCCGCGACCGCCACTATCTGTGACACTTTGCGTATCATCAATCAGCGCAAAGAAGTTGACGTCTTGATCGTCGCAAGAGGCGGCGGAAGCTTTGAAGATTTGCAAGTGTTTAATGACGAACGTGTCGTACGCTCGATCGCGAACTCCGAAATTCCGACAGTAAGCGGCATTGGTCATGATATTGACTTCACGCTCACCGATTTTGCCGCAGATCTGCGTACACCTACCCCAACAGCTGCGGCGGTCCATGTGTACCCCGACGGCATCTTTTTAATGCACCGATTCGGTACATTACAACGACATCTGACACGTAATATGACCCGGCAGCTTCATACGCATCACAGTAAAATGATGCTATACAAAGCTCAGTTTGCGCAATTTCATCCGCAGACGCGAATCTTGCACAGGATGCAACGTCTTGACGAAGTATCCGGGAAGCTAATTGCCGAAATGCGTAATTATTGTAATACTCGAAAAATCAACTTGCTCAAACTATTACAAAAATATGAGTGCTGTATTCCTTTGATGAATATCAAAAATCTTCAATTCGATACCGAGAGAAAAAGCCGACGCTTACATACTGCTATACACAACCGACTGATGCGATATGTCCATATATTGGAGCGCAAAAAAATCAAACTAGACACTATTAGCCCTTATGCCACCCTCAAACGAGGATACTCCATCACCACCGATGATAATGGAAAGGTCATCAGAACTGTGCGTCAGATAAACGCAGGCGCTTCCATTCGAGTTCAGGTTGAAAAAGGAATGATTATGGCGATAGTGCGAAATATTACCGAGCGAAAAAAAAACACTTGAATTTCACGAGATAAATTGATACAAACGCACTTCACATTATATATGGAGCTCTAACATGGCAATTAAAAAGAAGACAAGAAAGAATCCGGCTCGCAAGCGGACGATATCTAAAAGGAAAGATGTAAAGAATACGACGAGAACAAAAGTTGCTATTAAAAAAACTGTAAAGAAACGCGCGGTTAAAAAAATCAAACCTGCAAAAAAAGTAATCACACGCAAAGAAACTACGAAGTCGAAGGAGCGAAAAACCGCGGCAAAAAAAAGTTCCGGCGCACGAATGGTGATAAATTCGAAAAAAACCGCCATTAAAAAAATTAAATCTAAAAATAATCAGTACATGAACAACGAACAGTTGGATTATTTCCGTTCTCTTTTAATGCAGTGGAAAGAAGAACTGATGCGTGAAGTTGATCGAACAATGGATCACATGAAAGCGGACGCTATGAACTTTGCCGATCCGACGGACCGAGCAACACAGGAAGAAGAATTCAGCCTTGAATTAAGGGCGCGCGACCGTGGCAGGAAGCTAATCAAAAAGATTGACCGTTCGTTAAAGTATATAGATAAAAAGGATTACGGGTACTGTAATTTTTGTGGTGCGGAAATCGGTTATGAACGGCTCAAAGCACGTCCGACAGCATCAATGTGTATTGACTGTAAAACTTTGCAGGAGTACCAAGAAAAACAAATCGGAAGCAGCTAACGTATGGCCGATCCACGGCACGCGGACCGTCATCGGCTTAAAAGTAGCGTTAACTACGGCTTATTTTCCGATTTAAACCAAGTCCAAGGAGTTTCCTTAGCAATAAAAAAGAAAATCCACACATTACCGATCAAACCAATAAACAACACGAGGGTAGCACCGAGGCTCCACCATAAATCGTGAACATGGCTCTGAAAACCGATCTGATACATGATAGCGGCAACTGCCGCAGACCATGCTACCATCGCAAGAAACGCGACAAATGACCTCATATTTTTCTCCTATTAATCAATAAAGTTACGTTAGGCTTAACGTCCGCCGGGCATTGAACTGGCATCCAAAAATTTATCATAAAATATATTTTCTAAAAGCCCTGCTTCAGTCAATAATTGAATACTGGCATCTATCATCGGTGGCGGTCCGCACATATATGCCTCGCACTGCTTAACATCTAATTTGCCTGAGGCAATATAATTCTCTTGAAGATAATCGGTCACATAACCGCGTGCGCCGCTCCATGCACTATTCTCCAGTTCTGCGGACAACACCGGAACAAATTCAAAACGGTGATTTTCATTCCATTGCCTGCCGATTTGTTCAATTTCTTTCAAGCAATACAAATCTCTTTCTTCGCGTGCGCCAAACAAATACAATGCATCCCGTCCCACTCTTATGCGGCAAGCATGTTCCAACACCGCTTTTAACGCACTCATTCCACTGCCTCCGGCAATACAAACCATCGGCATATCTGTATCGCGTAACCAAAAATTGCCATAAGGACCAACGATGACCACCGGTGTTTGCGAACGGTCGGCACCAAAGAGCCAATCAGTAAACTCTCCGCCAGGCACATGGCGAACATAAAAAATTGTTTCTTTATCCCCTTCCTTAGGCGCTCTAGCAAAAGAATAATTGCGCGGCGCACTCAGACCTTCATAGGAAATCTCCATATATTGGCCTGCCAATGTTTTCTCCGGTAATGGTTCATCGCAAGTAACAGTTATTTCAACAATGTCATGCGTTAATTTTTTGATAGAGGACAAAACACCTTTTAATTCGACAATATTTGCTTTGTCACCTTCTCCCAGCTCAACTTCTACTTCAACATCGCTTTTCAGTGCGGTCTGGCATGCAAGGATCATGCCTGCCGCCAATTCATCCGGAGTAAGCACATAGCCGAAATCTTGTAACGCTTTGATTTTTCCGCTTTTCAAACGGCACCGGCAGGTTCCGCAACTTCCTACTCTGCAGTCATGCGGCCAATCCAATCCCGCATCAAGACCGGCAGCAAGCAGGTTACTCTTTGCTTTGACTGTAATTTCTTTTTCGGAATTAATCCTTGCCTGCCAATCTCTCTTCTTAAAAAACCCAAACATTCTCCAGTACCCTAAGCTAATTACCATACCCAAGGAAGCCCAGGCAACGCTTGGCATTATACTCTTTAAGCCCCCCCTCCCGGAGTGCAGAACTCAGACAAATCCGCCGGATTGGCTATCAGACGGTAATAGAAATATCCCTTAACTGATTATTTTGGATATCGTCCGCAGTGGGAATAGCCATAAACGGAATGATCTTTTCTTTGCTCGTACTTGGATGTTCTTTCACTCTCTCGTACCATACCTTCAAGTTTGATCTTGAACTAATCTCTTCACTGTGACCTTTGATCTCAAGCATGTTCATGCACGAAGACCAATGAATATCCGCCAAACAAAATTCGCCGCAGATAAAATGCCCCTTTTTAGGAGCATTCGCAATCCATTGATCCAGCACATCCAGAACCGGCGCAAGTCCGGCAACATCACCCTGCATGATCTTATCTTGATGTTCTAACGCCAGCATAATCCATCCATACATATGCGCGCGCAATACTCCATTCCTCGGCACCAAAGACATGCCGAAGCCTTTGTCGTCAAGATAGGACATCACTCCAAGTGTCCCGGCAACAGTAAAATCGATATCTTTTAATGCAGGAAATAATTTCAAGGGCGAAACTCTCATAGCCTCCGCATCAAGGTTATTAGAGTCAATAACTTCTGTTTCAATATTGACTCCTTTCTCCGCGGCAGTTTGCAGGCATTTTGCGGTATTAATGCAATTAGCATTACCGTAAATATGCATCTTGGTTCTTAGTTTATCGCCTATCATGGATGTTCCTCCCTATTTTTCAGGCATAAGTACACTCTCGCACGCCGCACACAACAGCTAATCCCGCACTCGAGTGGCGATGGGGATCAATTTTCTTTCGTCTGAAGAAATTATTTCATTCTTCAATGCTCAAGGCACCGGAAGGGCATAGAGCAACAGTTTTACGGACTGCTTCTTCACTTGCACCACTTTCATCTATGACGAATTTCCCGTCTTCAACTTTAAATACAGTCGGCAGTAATTCGACACATTTCCCAGAGTGAATACAAATTGTTTCATCCCATTGAACCCTCATTTTACTTTTTACCTTAGTTTAGTTCTATAAAAGGGGGTTCACAATAAAATTTGAACCCCCATCTATCCATATTAGTTTACTATCTAACCATTATATTTACCATCAGGCATAACCGGCTTGTTTATTGATTGCTTCGGCAATCGCACGTTCGCCTTCTGAGGCTTCCTCTTCATCCCATTTCGCCAATTCTTGCTTCATCAGACGATGGAATAACAGCGGAAATAACGCCACCGCAAATAAGGTGAAGTAGCCTCGTTTCGTGTTTGGAGCCCCTACCTCGTCTAATTCCCAAAAATGCGTCTCGCCTCGATCATGATGATCCGCTTGTCTGCCGATCTCAATAAAAAACCAACTCGTCAACATCGTCGTGTTGTCCCATGAGTGACGATAGTCTATCGGCTGACCTTTCTCGCGAATCAATCCGTAGTGCTCCAGGTAGTTCAATGCTTCCAACTCAAAGTTGGATACAATCCATACTACCGCCAGACAAGCCATACCGACCCAGCCGCCTACCAACCAAAACAAAAATATGCTCGGTAAACTCATCGCATAACCGCGCAACCAGCGGTTTTGCCACGACAAAAACGGAACGCCTAAACGTGACAGACGTTGCTCTTCCATCCCATACAAAAACTTCGATTGACCAAAATAGGATTTCGGAAAGTGCATATACAAACTTCTGCCGCGCGGCGCCGTCGCCGGGTCGTCTTCACAACCTAGTTCCAAATGATGGTTATACACATGCGCATAGCAAAAATGCGACGAACCGCTCAACGCCATCATCCAACGGGCAATCACAAAACTAAACCCTTTGGTGTGAGCTAACTCATGACCGTAGATAATGCCGATGCCGGCAAAAATTGCCGACGAAATGACCGCACCGACTAATTGAGTGCCGGTTATCCCTTGATAAACCGTGATGCCGAACATTTCACCGACTCCTAAAGGAACACCTGCGGTATATTCATAGATGCGCCATGCCAGATTGATTTGCAATAATACAAATATCCCAAGCATCGCATACATTATCGCATTATGAAACGGCACCACTCCATATGTGTCTCCGGTCTCATCGTAACCTGCACCTTGAGTTCTTTGCATCGCTATGGTATCCAAAAATATACCTAACCCGAGCAGAAACAAACCCGTCCATGTCCACGGGCCGCCAATGAATACACCATACATCGCAATCAGAATAAATAGCGGCGCTATCAGATAACGTATGTTGATTAGAAATTTTTCCATCCCTCAACTCCCTTTTTTGTTAGAAGACATTAATCAAAATCAACAACTCATTTACTCATTTGTTGATCAATGAATTTAGCTATGGTGGCTACCATTCCAATGAAGCAACCAAACCAACATTGCCTAATATAATAATTCTTTCACTAAAAAGCGCAAGTGCCTTGCTCTCGCACCAAACCCAACGATTTAAACTATTGTATAAGTTACTGAGAATAATAAACCCATTATGCTTCACATCATCAGTACACAAACCATTTGCCGACCGGCGGTCGCAAAAAAAAGATTGCTTAAATGATCCGAGGGGGCAAAGAGCGAAGAGGTTTTAAAAATCGGGCTTCTCAATAAGGTTTAGTGCGACGGAATTAATACAATAACGTAAACCGGTCGGCGCAGGGCCATCGGGGAAAACATGACCTAAATGTGCATCACAGCGACCGCAACGCACCTCCGTTCTTACCACGCCATGTGAAAAATCCTGTTCTTCCCTTAAGTCTTTAGAATCATAAGGTTGATAAAAGCTTGGCCAACCACTTCCCGAATCAAACTTTGCTGCGGAAGAAAACAACAATGCCCCGCAACATACACAGACGTATTTACCAGGTGTGGAATAATGGCAATACTGACCGCTGAAAGGCGTTTCCGTCCCACCTTCGCGGCAAATATGAAATTGTTCAACAGTCAGCCGCTCACGCCACTGCTTTTTCGATCTGATGGTTTTATTTATCAAGAAATCAGAGAATTTTAGTGGGAAATAACGTAGGAGCGCCGATTCGGACGGCGAACAATCAGCTGTCACCGAAAGATTCCGCATCCTCAACTTCGGTGTGACCGGCAACATCTCGCATACTTAAACGAACTCGTCCTTGTTTATCTATTTCAAGCACTTTAACATTGACCGAGTCCCCTTCATTGAGTTCATCGCTCACCTTATTGACTCGCCGGGTTTTGTCACTGGCAATTTGTGAGATATGCACTAAACCGTCTCGCCCGGGCAAAATTGTAACAAACGCACCGAAATCCATAATCTTAGCAACTTTACCCAGATAAGTTTTTCCGACCTCAACTTTTGCAGTTAACTCTTTAATTCGCTTGCATGCGCGATCAGCCGCTTCCTTATCGACCGAAGCAATCGTGATAACACCACTGTCTTCAATGTCGATTGTTGTTCCGGTTTCTTCCGTAATGGAACGAATCATGGACCCGCCTTTACCGATTACATCACGGATACGTTCCGGATTGATTGTCATCGTCAATAAACGCGGAGCATATTTGGATAACGGATTCGGTTGTCGTATCACTGCCTCCATTTGATCGAGAATATGCAATCTGCCTTCTTTTGCCTGTTCTAACGCAACCGCCATTAACTCGGGAGTTACACCATCGACTTTGATGTCCATCTGCAATGCGGTCACTCCGTCACGGGTACCGCCAATTTTGAAATCCATATCGCCTAAATGATCTTCATCACCGAGAATATCGGTCAATACGGCAAACTTATCACTTTCAAGAATTAAACCCATCGAAATCCCTGCAATCAACGCTTTGATCGGCACGCCTGCATCCAATAAAGACAAACTTGTCCCGCAAATACTCGCCATTGAACTAGACCCGTTGGACTCAGTTATTTCGGAAACGACTCGAATCACGTAGGGAAACTCGGTTTGATCCGGCATTACAGCTTGTAATCCTCGTTTCGCTAATTTGCCATGCCCAATTTCACGCCGTTTAGGAGAACCAAGAAATCCGGTCTCTCCGACACAGTATGGTGGAAAGTTATAGTGCAGCATAAAACGTTCACGCCTTTCGCCTTCAATTGCGTCGACGACTTGCGCATCCCGGTCCGTGCCAAGTGTTGTCACAACTAACGCTTGGGTTTCACCACGGGTAAATAAGGCACTGCCATGGGTGCGCGGTAGAACACCGATGTCAATAGTGATCGGCCTAATCGATCGGGTGTCGCGCCCGTCAATTCTACCCTCACCGGATATAATGCGGTGGCGTACAATTTTTCTCTCAATCTCTTTTATATATTGCTTAATTTCGTGCTCACTTGTTTCCTCATTAGAAAATTCGCTCACCGCTTGTTTACGTACCTCATCCAACTTTTCGTAGCGCTCCGCTTTATCACCAACCGTATAAGCACTTTCAATTAGGCTTTGAAATTTTTCGGCAATAGTGTTCTTAAGCGTTGCGTTTGACAGAGCAGCTTGCCACTCCCATTTAGGTTTACCGGCCTCCTGCGCTAATTCACTGATAGACTGAATTGCTGTTTGCATTTGCTCATGTCCGTAAACCACTGCGCCTAGCATTTGATTTTCACTCAACAAATTTGCCTCGGATTCAACCATTAGCACGGCTGACTTGGAGCCAGCAACTACTAAATCCAACGCGGAACTTTTTAATTGAGATACGGTAGGATTCAATACATAATTGCCCTCAACAAACCCGACACGCGCTCCTGCCCCCGGACCGTTGAATGGAATCCCGGAAATTTCCACTGCGGCAAAAGCGCCTAGCATAGCGGGAATATCGGGGTCCACTTCAGGATTTAACGACATCACAGTCGCAATGACCTGCACTTCATTGTAGAAACCTTCGGGAAATAACGGTCTGAGCGGACGATCAATTAAGCGTGAAACCAAAGTTTCCTTCTCACTCGGACGGCTTTCACGCTTAAAAAACCCGCCGGGAATCTTTCCTGCGGCATAGGTTCTCTCTTGATAATTAACGGTCAAAGGCAAGAAATCTTGTCCTTCGTCCACTTTACGCCCGACAATGCTAACTAACACCGCCGTACCGCCCATTGTAACCATCACCGCCGCATCCGCCTGACGTGCGATACGCCTGGTTTCCATTACAATTTTATGTTCCCCGTACCGGAACTCTTTTTGGATAACTTTCATAAGACCAACTTACTGCTAGGAGCGCAATCCCAACGCAGCAACCAATGATTTATATCGCTCTACGTCCTTAGATTTTATATACTTCAATAAGCGGCGGCGGACACTTACCATTTTGAGCAAACCACGGCGCGAGTGAGCGTCCTTTTTATGCTTAGAAAAGTATGCGGTTAATGCGTTAATACGCGCGGTCAAAAGGGCAGTCTGCACCTCTATCGAACCGGTATCATTAGCCGAACGACTATGCTTTTGGACGATCGTCGCTTTTTGTTCGACGGTAAATGCCATGATTATTGTGATCCAAATATTTAATGGTATTAAGTATTTCTTAATTATTGCTTTGATCAAAGATGCCATAGTAACATAAAAGTTTGTACGATGCCACTCTTTGTACGATGCCACTCTAAATGGGATTTTTGAAGGGCTTCGGAGGAAGCGTTCGGCAATAACATTCGGATCGGTGCTTTCTGTCCGTTGCCGGCATGAGGACGGTGCAGGGTGAGACGCGCCCGGAAAACCGATCGGTTTTCAGCGGCGAACGACCCGACAAGGACGTCGGGGCTGGCGCTCATTGACAGAACCAAGTCTCGTCATGGACGACAGGCACTTTGCCGACAATCCGGCAACAAACACAAAACGGTTTCATCAGCTCAAAGACTTTACTGCTGCCGAAATTCTGCTAGGCGCAGGAATGCGGCTGCGTTGCAGCTGTTACAGCGGTTGATTGCCACTGCTATTGCCATTCGGGTATAGACATCGATGGCCGTTAAGACGTAGCGGCGCACTCCGTGCTGATAACGCACAATCGTATCCAGGGCGATGCAATGCTCCGGATACTGTGCTTTGAAATGTTTCGGCTTGCGTGCCTTGCATCGGCGCTTGAACAGTCGTTTTGTTTGTCCTTTGGCATTCAGACGCTGTGGAATACAGCGCATTTTATCTGGCGCATCCGCGATCAGGCGCGCAATCGTGCGGACACTTGGGCAGGGTGAGACGCGCCGCTACGTGTTCACCTTCATTGACCCGCGCTCGCGCGTTGCGTTCGCGTGGGCTTCCACTACCCGCAGCAGTCGGCGCAGCGCACACGCCCTGCGGCTGAAGGACTTCGAGACCGAGTTGAAACAGCGCCGGATCACCCACTGGTGGACCTATCCGAAGTCGCCAAAGATGAACGCGCACATCGAGCGCTTCAACCGCACCTTGCAGGAATCATTCGTGGACTACCACGAGGATCTTCTGTTCACTGATGTGGCCTGCTTTAACCAGGAATTGGCACAATGGCTGGTGTTTTACAACACCCAACGCCCCCATCATTCACTGGGGTTACAATCCCCGATACAATCGCTCCTGACTCCCCACCCGGAGTGCCAAATGTTATGGACCTATACACACTATTGCTTAAAACTATTGGAAAATATTATAATTCTGCTTCTTGTGATAATTGAATTGAGATGTGATAAAGAGGCTGGGTTTACAAACAAACTCTGTTATTGAACCCAACGGTTCGATAAACTGGCCGGGGAGCAGGGTCTTTCTCTGAGTTTGTTATGCATATCCGACATTATGACATGACGGGTTGATTATTTTGAAATGGGAGGGCCGGAAATGTTATATGATTGCGCTTCATCTGTATTAGCGACAGAATAATCGCGAAGAAGTTTATTGAGATTACTAATAATGAAATTATTGCGACAATCAGAATGAATACATCCGAAAAAAGTTGTGTTTCCCAATGTGCAGGGACGAAAATAGCCTCCTCTGAAACAGGTGTTGTTAGCCTAAGCGATCGTGAGTCGGGGTCTACGGTTTGCAGCTTGGAATTGCCCTGCTTATCAGCACCAAAGAAAAGCATCCGCTTGCAAACGAGCTAAACTGATCACCGAATTCGAGGGCCGTCGACATTGCCTGAGCAAGTAACAATCCGAACGAAATAATGATGAAAAATATCTTTAACGCAACTTGGTTGATTGCCGTACTGACAATAACAACTTCTGCTAATGCCGAACTTCAACCGTACAACATGCCGGTTGGTGTCACCGAAGTCAGCCATGAAGTATTTCATCTCCACATGTTGATTTTCTGGATTTGTGTGGCAATCGGTATTGTTGTTTACGGTGTCATGCTCTACTCGCTGATCATGCATCGTAAATCCAGAGGGCATCAAGCCGTTCAATTTCACGAAAGCATATATGTAGAAATGATTTGGACATTGATACCGTTGGCAATTTTAATTGTAATGGCAGTGCCCGCCTCACAGACGTTAATCAAAATGGAAAACTCCAGCGAAGCGGACCTGACAATCAAAATAACCGGTTATCAATGGATGTGGGAGTACGATTATTTAGATGAAGATATTGGATTTTTTAGCACATTAAAAACGCCCTTTGAAGAAATTTACAACAAGCAAGAAAAAGGTGAACATTATCTGCTGGAAGTGGATAATGAGCTGGTCCTGCCGGTCGGTAAAAAAGCGCGGTTTCTGATCACATCCAATGATGTACTACACGCATGGTGGGTGCCTGAATTAGCGGTGAAAAAAGATGCAATTCCCGGTTACATCAACGAAGCATGGACGAAGATTGATAAACCCGGCACGTATCGTGGGCAATGTGCCGAACTATGCGGACGACATCACGGTTTTATGCCGGTCGTCGTACGTGCCGTGCCTGAGGATGAATACCGTGAATGGGTTGCTGATATGAAAGCGCAGAAACCGGTTGCGGCAGCAGAATAATTTAATAACGTCAACATTTACATTGAGAGGACAAAATAATGAGTGCAGTCTTGGTTGATGACCATCACGAAGAACATACGAGCGGGATTAAGCGATGGCTGTTCACCACCAATCATAAAGATATCGGAACACTTTATTTGTTTTTCGCTTTGATTATGTTTTTTATCGGCGGATTTATGGCGTTGATTATCCGTTCCGAACTGTTTCAACCCGGACTGCAGTTTGTCGACCCTCTATTTTTTAATTCGATGACCACCATGCACGCCCTGGTAATGATTTTCGGTGTCATTATGCCGGCATTTACCGGTCTGGCCAACTGGTTGATTCCGATGATGATTGGCGGCATCGATATGGCATTGCCTAGACTCAACAACTGGAGTTTCTGGATTCTGCCATTTGCCTTCACTATGTTACTTTCAACTTTGTTCATGGATGGCGGGGGGCCGAGCGGAGGATGGACGCTTTACCCGCCATTAACTTTGCAAACCGGCGACGCTCTTCCGTTTGTCATCTTTGCCATTCATTTTCTGGGGCTGTCTTCAATCCTGGGGGCGATTAACGTCATTGCCACTATCTTGAATATGCGTGCACCAGGCATGACATTAATGCAAATGCCGCTGTTTGTTTGGACTTGGCTGATTACTGCCTATTTGTTAATCGCCGTGATGCCGGTACTTGCCGGGGGCGTTACTATGCTACTGACGGATAAATTCTTTGGCACCAGTTTCTTTAACGCCGCAGGCGGCGGCGACCCCGTCATGTTCCAGCATATTTTTTGGTTCTTCGGGCATCCGGAAGTTTACATTCTGATCTTGCCGTCGTTCGGCGTGATCTCAAGCATCATTCCGACTTTTTCGCGCAAACCGCTCTGTGGTTATAATTCTATGGTTTACGCAACCGCATCAATTGCATTTTTATCATTTATTGTTTGGGCGCATCACATGTTCACAGTCGGCATGCCGTTAGCAGGCCAACTGTTTTTTATGTTCTCAACAATGCTAATCGCTGTTCCCACCGGCGTGAAAGTCTTTAATTGGGTAGCAACTATGTGGCGAGGGTCCTTAACGCTTGAAACCCCGATGTTATTTGCCGTCAGTTTTATAGTAATGTTCACTCTAGGCGGGTTTTCCGGTTTGATGCTTGCTATTACTCCTGCGGACTATCAATACCATGATACTTACTTCGTTGTTGCGCACTTCCACTATGTGCTGGTGCCAGGATCAATTTTTGCCATCATTGCGGCAGTCTATTACTGGCTGCCGAAGTGGACCGGGTATATGTACAATGAAACACTGGGCAAGTGGCATTTTTGGTTGTCGACAATTTTTGTCAATTTGACTTTTTTTCCGATGCATTTCGTCGGACTTGCCGGAATGCCGCGTCGTATCCCCGACTATAATATGCAATTTACCGACTATAATGTCCTTGCCACTATTGGCGCGTTCGGATTTGGATTTTCTCAATTGCTGTTCCTTTATCTAGTGCTACAAACCTGTCGCAGCGGCGAGAAAGCGACTTCACGCGTTTGGGAAAATGCCGAAGGACTGGAGTGGACACTGCCTTCGCCGCCACCGTACCACAGTTTTACGACACCGCCGCAAATTAAGTAGGCGCATCTTACTCATCACATAATTATGACTCCAAATGATGATTAAGCATTACGGCAGCGTGAAAATAACCGCGTTAAGTCTTGCGTTAGCTGCGACCGCAATTTACGTCGGCTTTTATTTTTTGGTTGCGGCAAGATAGGCGATGCAAAGCAATAAGCAAAAAAAAACCGCGTTTAAGCTGGTTGCCGTGTCGGTTGCGATGTTTGCATTCGGTTTTGCGCTGGTACCCCTATACGATATTGTCTGTGATATCACCGGTTTGAATGGGAAAACCCAAGTAATGGAAAAGTCCGATGCTGAGAACGTTGTGATGGATGAGATGCGTACCATAAATGTAGAGTTTCTTGCAACGTTGAATCAATCGCTGGCGATGAATTTCGAACCGGCACAACGTAAAATGGCGACCCATACGGGTGAAATGCGCACCATTGACTATATCGCACATAACCACACACAACGGACAATCGTTGCGCAAGCGGTCCCAAGTTTGTCGCCAGCTAACGCAGCGGCATACTTCAACAAAGTGGAATGTTTTTGTTTTGAGAGCCAGACATTCGCTGCCGGTGAAAAACGGCTTTTAACAATGCGGTTTATTGTTGACCCGGCGCTACCGGACAATGTTAAAACCGTATCACTTTCATACACTCTTTTTGATGTGACTCCTAAAACATAGCTAACAGGATAAAGTCGTGACTCAAAGGAACACTACCGCTTACTACATACCAAACCCGAGTTCTTGGCCGATATTCGGATCGGTGGCGCTAAGTTTGCTGATGGTCGGAGCGGCGTCTATGCTCAACGGTTCGGATACCGGAGTGATTCTGATGGGGACCGGTCTTTTAGTATTTCTATATATGCTTGTCGGTTGGTTTGGCACGGTGATTCGCGAAAGCGAGGCGGGAACATATAACAGTCAAGTGGACGTATCTTTCCGCTGGGGAATGTTCTGGTTTATTTTCTCGGAAGTGATGTTTTTCGGCGCATTCTTCGGTACGTTATTTTATGCGCGAATTTATTCGCTGCCCTGGTTAGGCGGAGAGGGCACCGGCACAGTGACTAATTTCTATCTATGGCCTGATTTTGAAGCGATTTGGCCGGTCAATGCCAACGGTCCCAGTGAAATTGGCGGAATGTTTACCCCTATGGGCGCTTGGGGGATTCCAGCACTCAATACTGCGATTCTGTTAACCAGCGGTGTGACGGTAACTTGGGCGCATCACGGACTAAAATCAAATAATAGAATGCAATTGAATTCAGGTTTGCTTCTAACCGTTGTTCTAGGCTTTATCTTTGTTGGATTACAAGCATACGAATATGGTCATGCGTACAGCGATCTCAATCTGCGTTTGACTTCCGGGATTTATGGTTCGACTTTCTTTATGTTAACCGGCTTTCATGGTTTACACGTGACGATCGGCGCACTAATGTTGACTGTGATGCTGTTTCGTAGCCTTGCAGGACATTTCAAACCTGACCACCACTTTGCGTTTGAAGCCTCCGCCTGGTACTGGCATTTTGTTGATGTCGTGTGGTTGGGATTATTCGTTTTTGTTTATTGGATTTAGCTCACTCACTCGTACATAGGGGTAGGAATCGCAGAGTGAGGTTGTATCCATCCGTTCATAAATCCAATCAATAATAAAATGAATAGTGTTACCGATAGGCCAATCCGCCAAGTTAATGCCTTTAAGCTACGTTTAGTAGAACTCCTATCTTTGAGTAAGTATATCATTGCCGAGGCAAGATTAAATACAATCACTAGAAGAAAAATAACAACAGCAACTTTGAACCACATATAAAATATCCTTCAGCCAATGGATATAACACCGCCAAACAATATCAGGAAAACCAAACGGATACAATTCAAACCGCCTCTACTCGCAGTATTTCTAACCGTTTTTGGTGTGAGTTTATTTATCGGATTGGGCAAATGGCAATTAGAGCGCGCCGATGATAAAGCCGAATTACTTAGACAACATCAACAGCAACAGATGCAACCTATGCTAGCCTTGCCGAATGGGGATATCAAAAACCTTAAACAATGGCAATATCAAAAAGTCTCTTTTACCGGAAAACCTTTAGCCGACCGACAATTCTTGCTTGATAATCAAATTCGCAACGGGAAACTTGGGTTGAATGTGATGACTCCTTTCGAGCGTCTTAATAGCAGTTTAATTTTAGTTGATCGAGGATGGATAGCGCTTAAAAGCTCACGCGACAGTCTGCCCGATGTGTCGATTGACGCGCAACCAATGCGAGTTGAGGGCACTGTTTACGTACCCGTTGGGAAACCCTTTGCCGTGGGAGTATCGGATGAGGGCAGTACCGGTTGGCCACGATTAGTTACGCATATTAATTACGCGGAAATGAGTGAAAGATTGGGCGCCGACCTTCCTGCGTTTACAATCCGTATGTCTCCGGAACTAGCGGGAGACTATTATCGCGAGTGGCCTTTGATTGCTACATCTCCCGATAAAAATCTTGCTTATGCGGTACAGTGGTTCGCTTTTGCGCTAGCGGCATTGATTATCTTTCTGGTTCTAAACGTGAAAGTGAAGCATCGCTAGACCCGTGTCAGGTAAGGAATTTAACAACATACAATCAAAGATCAACCTCATCGGAATTTTTTTAGTGTTTTTTGGGCCGGTATTCATTGCAATGCTGATATACTTCAATCTCGATGTAGTCGGGCTCATTCCGCAAAAAACTACTAATCACGGCACGTTTATTCTCCCAGTACAAACTCTCAAACCGCTTGATGGCTTTGATGAAAACAGTCAACCGCTTGTTACCGGCTTACTGAAGGGTAAATGGACTTTGCTTTATTGGGGGGAGGCAGAGTGCAATCTCTATTGCGAAGCTGAATTATTTAAACTGCGGCAAGTCCCTTTGTCATTGGGAAGAGAAGCGAACCGCGTACAAACCGTGTATTTAACACCGCATGCCTTGTCGGATTCATCTCTGAAAAAATTAAAACGGTTTAATCCGAAATTACATATTGCAAAAATTAAAGTAAATTCTCCGATTGCGGAACAGATGCAAAATTTCACTTTCGGAAGGATATATCTGATTGATACTCTCGGAAATTTGATACTGGAATATAATGACAACTCGACATCAAAAGGGATATTCAAGGACATCAAAAGTCTGCTGAGGGTATCAAAAATTGGCTGATTTCTACTTAAAAATCTTTAACATCTCAATTCGGATAGGATTAGTTATGGCCTTATGCGTCATCATTTTAGGCGCTTACGTTCGTCTATCTGATGCCGGTCTTGGTTGTCCCGATTGGCCGGGATGCTATGGGCATCTGCTTGGCGTGCCGGTAACAACCGACGAGATCAACCGGGCAAATGAGTTCTACCCGCAACCTGTGGTAGAAACAGACAAGGCATGGAAAGAAATGGTCCATCGCTACCTTGCCGGGGGGTTTGGCATTCTGGTTCTGTTTATTGGAATCGTCGCCGGATTGAACCGCCACGATTTACGGCAGCCATTTGTTTTGCCGCTGGCGCTTCTTGTAATCACGATATTCCAAGGATTGCTTGGCATGTGGACCGTTACTTTACTGCTTAATCCTATCATTGTTTCCATGCATCTGCTCGGTGGGATGGCAATTCTTGCAATTTTATGGTGGCTGATTCTAACTTCAATACCCAATCAAGCAACACAAGCTTTCACTGGTGCTAATAAGGATTTTAAGTTGGCAATTTTTGTTACCGCGATTCTTGTCATGCAAATATTTCTCGGTGCATGGACGAGCTCCAACTATGCGGCGCTTGCCTGTACTGATTTCCCGACCTGCCAGCAGAAGTGGTTACCCGACGCTATCGATTTTGGCAGTATATTCTCCGGATGGTACAACCAAGGCTTCAGTCATGAATTTGGCACTCTGGAAAGTCCCGCACGTACGGCAATCCATTGGCTACATCGTCTGGGTGCATTGATCATTGCGATCCTTATCATCGGTTTTTTACTACGCCTGCTCGTAAAAAAACCACCCGCTTCTGTTAAGATGGCTGCCGGCGCCGGTTTTTTCTTATTGATCGCGCAAATTGCATTAGGTATTTCCAATGTTGTTTACTCACTACCGATAGCAGTCGCGATCGCGCATAATGGCACGGCCGCATTACTACTGCTTGCGATGATTACTATGATTTATCGCTTAAAATCTTGTGTAACTCCCGAGATAAGGTCCTAATTGAAATACGCGCGACATTATTTCATATCACTAAATATGTTATCGCATCATGAAAATTAAAATTACTGTATAAGCGCCGTGGCTTGGAAAACCTACTTAGAAGTATGTAAACCCAGAATTGTGGCAACAATGCTGTTTACCACATTGGTCGGCATGTTTATAGCATCCCCCGGGAATATTTCTTGGAGTGTTATCTTTGCCGGTACAATAGGTATCGGGCTAGTTGCAAGCGCCGCTGCCGCAATCAATCAAGCAGCAGATCATCGAATTGATGCAGTAATGAAACGAACCCAAGCGCGGCCTCTTCCTTCGGGACAGCTGACTAAAAGGCAGGTCTTGCTTTTTGCACTGATTATCGGCATTCTCGGCAGCATAATATTGGGTATCTGGACAAACGGTTTGACTGTAATACTGACATTAGTTTCGTTAGTCGGATACGCGGTAATTTACACTCGCTATCTAAAATATGCTACTCCGCAAAATATTGTTATCGGCGGTGCTGCGGGAGCGGCGCCACCGCTATTAGGTTGGATTGCCGTTACCGGCAGTGTCGATGTTGGGGCGCTGGTTTTATTTGCAATTATTTTTGTGTGGACTCCGCCTCATTTCTGGGCGCTGGCGCTATACCGTGTGGATGATTATAAGGACGCTAAAGTGCCGATGCTGCCGGTAACCCATGGGGAAGACTTAACTCGTACGCACGTGCTGTTTTATACTTTACTTCTAACTATTGTAACGATTCTACCTTTTGCGCTGGGTCTATCAGGGATAATCTACTTATTCGGAGCATTACTGCTGAATGCGATATTTATTTATCACACTATCGTTCTAAAAATCACGCGGTCAAAAAAGTGGGCGCAAAATACTTTCACCTACTCAATTTTATATCTGCTGGTTCTATTTGCAGCCTTGATGTTCGATGCCTACTTCCCATTACTAGTAAGTATAGTATAGAGGCTTTTCTCACTGTCCCTTAACGAGTAGAAAAGTAGTAAAACTAAGCGGCGGCAGCTAACTTACGTAACTGCTTGATTGCTTCGGTTTCAATCTGGCGAATCCGTTCCGCAGAAACCTGATATTTTTCCGCAAGTTCTTGCAATGTCGCTTTGTTTTCACTGAACCAGCGTGCTTTCAAAATCTCCCGGCTCCTTTTATCAATTTTCTGTAATGCGACTTGAAACCGGCGTTGGCAATCATCGCGCCAATCGGCGTCTTCAACTAATTGTGCCGGGTCGGCGTTGCTGTCAGCCAAATAAGCCGCCGGGGCAGTATAGGATTCTTCACTTTCAGAGTCTTCTATTAGCGGATCAAACGAGACATCTTTACCGCTCAGTCGAGATTCCATCTCAATGACTTCCTCGGGTTTGACCCCAAGTTGTTTGGAAACTTCCCGAACCTCTTCTTGATTAAGCCATGCAATCCGTTTCTTCATACTACGCAGGTTGAAAAATAATTTCCTTTGCGCTTTAGTTGTGGCAACTTTGACGATACGCCAGTTGCGTAAAATAAATTCGTGAATTTCAGCGCGAATCCAGTGGACCGCAAACGAAACCAAGCGCACACCGATATCAGGATCAAATTTCTTTACCGCTTTCATCAAACCAATACTACCTTCCTGGATTAAATCGGATAAAGGCAAACCATAACCACCATAGCCGCGAGCAATTTGAATAACGAACCGCATATTGTGTACGATTAATTTTTGTGCGGCTTCCAGATCATTGTACTCATGATAGCGAATAGCAAGAGCATACTCCTCATTGGCGTCAAGCACCGAGAAGTCGTATGCTCTGGCAATAAAACTATCACGACTACCCGCAGCCGGTACGGCTACAGGCGCGACTATCGGTAGTTTTCCCAGCATTAGCACCCCCAATACGAATGACAACAGTTTTAAATCAAACGATTAATTATACCGCCTCGCACACATAAAAGGCAAATATATGTACGATTCTTACATAGTGCCGGATACATACCGGACAGATACTTTTCAATAAAAAGGTGCCCGATATGCAATATCAGCACATCAACCACCGCATCAAAAGTTTCTGTATGAGCCTTTGTTAACTAATAAAATGGAGGCTTATGAGCACAACGGCTCAACAGAAATATGCTGCCCTCATTTTGGGAGGATGTAACTCCCGAACGCATCCAAGGTCGGTCGCAGTACTTTGTACCGCTGGCGTCGGCGTTATCGCCGCACTGGACTCAGCGCCTTGCATGACCGCGGCAAAGCGCCGCGCAAACGGCGTCGGCGGGTCCGGCCATAACCGATTCAGCGTGAAATCAAACGCCTGCGCCGGGCAGAATTTCAGCAGCTTTGGCGAATCTCAGCAGCAGTAAAGTCTTTGAGCTGACGAGACTTGGTTCTGCGAATGAACTACAGCCTTGACATCCTTGTCGGGTCGTTCGCCGCTGAAAACCGGTCGGGTTTCCGGGCGCGTCTCACCCTGGCCCGAGTGCCTGCACGATTGTGCGCCGGATAAAATGCGCTGTATTCCGCAGCAAAACAAAACGACCGTTCAAGCACCGTTGCAGGGCACGCAAGCCGAAACACTTCAAAGCGCAGTATCCGGGACATTGCATCGCCCGGCATGCGATCGTGCGCTTTCAATCTGGGATGCACCGACCGCACATGCCGGTTTAGGTCGACAGCCGCCGTGCCGAATGTTATGGACCTATACACTCCATATCCACGAGGGATATTGATTATGTATAATAACCTCGTGTTATAAACGAGTCGGAGCGATAAAGAGAATCATCGGGCAACTTTTCGATTTTAACCGCCTTTGACATGTAAACAGGAGGGTAGTATGTACCAGGAAATATCGTGGGTAGTTACTCTTGTGCTTGTAACGTTACTTGCAATCTGTTTTCTTACCGTTGCAAAAAATGCTCCTGCGAACAATGCGGAATATGCATCCGTCCAAGAAAGCGTTCGCAATCTACGTGGTAAATTATTCTTTCTGGTTTTACTAATTATCGTTCCGATTATCGGGTACACGCTAACGAAAATGCCCTATCCTACGACAAAATCCTATTCGCAAGCCGCAAAATCAGTTCATGTCGTTGGTCATCAATGGTATTGGGAGATTAGTGACCTGACGGCGAAAGTCGAGGAACCCGTTTTATATAAAGTGACTTCTGCAGACGTCAATCATGGCTTTGGTGTCTATGACACGGACCTGAATATAATTGCGCAAACACAAGCCATGCCGGGATATACCAACGATCTCCTCGTCTCATATCCGGAGGCGGGAAAGTACCGTATTCTTTGTTTGGAGTTTTGCGGTCTTGCGCATCATGCAATGGTTTCCGAAATAACTGTCACCGAGTAAAAAAAGAGGAAGGATATATGAATATCTTACAGATACCGGCGGGCGGCAAAAGAACGATTTATACCTATGTGGCTATTTTCGGTCTGGTCGTTGTTCTTATGATGTTGATCGGGCTCATTATGCGTGCAGCGCAAGGCGGTCTGCTTTCACTTGCACCAGCTTTATTCTATCAGCTCATGACAGCGCACGGAGTTGGCATGGTGGGTATCGCAGGCTTGGGCGGCGCAGCAATCATGTGGTATTTTTTGCGTCAGTACGTTGAACTGCGTACAGAGATTTTAATTGCCAATCTGCTGCTGTTTTTAGTCGGTGTTGTCTGCATTCTAACCGCCGTTTTTTTAGGCAAATTCGGAGCGGCGTGGACTTTTTTGTTTCCGTTGCCCGGTCAGTCCATGGGTGCATGGTCTCCGGAAGCGGCAATATTGTTTTTATCCGGATTATTAGTAATCGGTATAGGATTCGTATTATTTTATTTGGATGCCGGTCGCGCGTTAATTTTAGAGCACGGCAGTTTCGCGAAGTCGCTCGGGTGGCCTCAGCTGTTCGGTAGAGATAATGGTAATGCGCCTTCGCCCACAGTCATCGCGAGCACGATGGTTGTTATTGTAAATACTTTGGCATTGGTGGCGGGGGCTTCTATTTTAATAATCATGATCATTAACATACTCGTGCCTTCTTTCGAGGTTGATGCATTGCTTGCCAAAAATTTGATATACTTTTTCGGACATACCTTTATAAATGCGACGATCTACATGGCGGTCATTGCGGTTTACGAGATACTCCCTCGTTATACTCATCGGCCCTGGAAATCCAACAAAGTGTTTTTAGCGGCATGGACGGCATCAACTTTCATGGTTTTGATTGTGTACCCGCATCATTTGTTTATGGACTTTGCAATGCCCACTTGGATGCTGGCGATGGGGCAAATCATCTCTTATGCCAGCGGATTGCCGGTCTTGCTGGTCACGACTATCGGCACTTTGGCCATTGTCTACCGCTCCGGTATTCGATGGGACATAGCTTCCGGCTTGCTATTTCTTTCTATCTTCGGATGGGCCGGCGGAGTCATCCCGGCGGTTATTGACGGAACAATTACGATCAACCAAGTGATGCACAACACGATGTGGGTACCGGGCCATTTCCATTTTTATTTGATTTTGGGTATGGTCGCGATGGTGTTTGGCTTCATGTATTATCTCATCAAAGAAAAGAACAATAGCGCAGATACCGCGATTGACCGCGGAGGATTTTGGTTATATACGATTGCCGGAACCGCCTTTGTTTTTATGTTTCTGATTTCAGGCAAGGAAGGAGTTGCGAGAAGATTCGCGGTGCATTTCCCCGAATGGCAAAGCTACGCAAATATTGCGACGGTGGTCGCCGTCTTTGTCATACTTGGCGCGAGTGTATTTACGTTGCGGTTTATCTCTCGGTTAAGATCAAATACCGTATAAACAAGTGCATACTAATAATGCCTAACGTTTTATTCTGCTCTTATGCTTCGGTTATAGTTTTTAGGCCGTCGGAATAATCATATTAGCGGCATTCTAATTAAGCAGTTGTCGGCAATTTTTACTATTGCGCAAAACTTTTCATCTTAAGTTATGACATAGACTTTTGACGATTTTTCAGTACTCGATTTAAGCAGCATCGCGATGTTCAAGCGAGCTTATGCAGCCGCAACCGATTCAACGTGAAATCAAACGTCTGTGCCGGACGAATCTCGGCAGCTTTGGCGAACCTCGGCAACAGTAAAGTCTTCGAGCGGATGAAACCGTTTTGTGTTTGTTGGTAAATGCTCAGCAAAGTGCCTGTCGTCCATAACGAGACCTGGCTGAAAACCGATTGGTTTTCCGGGCGCGTCTCACCCTGCTCGTCCATGACGAGACCTGGTTCTGTCAATGAGCGCCAGCTCCGACGTCCTTGTCGGGTCGTTCGCCGCTGAAAACCGATCGGTTTTCCGGGCGCATCTCACCCGCCGCTACGTGTTCACCTTCATTGACCCGCGCTCGCGCGTTGCGTTCGCGGGGGCTTCCACTACCCGCAGCAACCGGCGCAGCGCACACGCCCTGCGGCTGTTATGTGAACTGGTGCCGAAACCGATCAACTATATCTTGTCCGACAACGGCTCGGAGTTTATGAAGGACTTCGAGACCGAGTTGAAACAGCGCCGGACCACCCACTGGTGGACCTACCCGAAGTCGCCAAAGATGAACGCGCACGTTGAACCTTCAACCGCACCTTGCAGGAATCATTCACGGACTACCGCGCAGCTTCTTTGCGAGAAGCTCCTGTTCATTGATATGGCCCCTGCTTTAACCGGGAATTGGCGCAATGGCTGGTGTTTTACAACACCCAACGCCCCCATCATTCACTGGGGTTGCAATCCCCGATACAATCGCTCCTGACTCCCCACCCGGAGTGCCAAATGTTATGGACCTATACAGTCGGAAGACGGCTTTTCGTCCCCTGCACCGCGCTTCAGTATCAATATCTTGCCACGCGGGATTATGTTTCCGTAGGGACAGGGGCTGTTAGGGACCATTTTTTATTAAATTAACCTATAATGAAAATTGCGATGGAAGTTACCTTAGAAACAATCTGTCAGCGACAACAAGAACTCAAAGCCAATCAAGCTGAGCTAGAAGCTGGTATCAAAATTGACATCGGCAAGCTCGAAGATAAGGTTGACTCGGGCAAAATTTGGACCATCATGCTTGCACACCCAACCATCTCGGTTGCAGCCGCGATCATGGACTCATTTCTAAACACGCGATAGGCTTTGCGCAAAGTAATCTTTAATAACTTAGAAATAGGTTTCTGAGAGAACTTTGTTCTTGCAACATCGTATGAAAACAGTTAAAAACACAATATTCGTTATTATCATCGGCGCCGCGTTTTTATTCTTCTTTACCAACGGGCTCAAGGCTTTTACTTCAGAAGGGGTAAGAAGACTCAATGTTGAGAACCATCCGATTAGCTTGCCTGTTATTGAATTAATTGACGCGGAGGAAGAAATATTCCTGATGCAGGATTATAAAGGTAAAGTTGTCTTAGTTGATTTCATATTTACGCATTGTGCCGCTGTTTGTTCCATTAACACGCGGAAAATTCAACAGCTGTATAAAGAGTTACAGCATTCCTCCATGAAAGGAAGAGCCATGCTTCTTACGCTCAGTTTTGACCCCGATAGAGATACTCCTAACGCATTGAAGAGCTACGCAGTAGCAATGAAAGCCGATGTATCCGCATGGAGATTTGCCACTGTCAGAAATAAGCGGCGTTTAAAAGATCTTTTAGATGCGTTTGGCATTGTTGTCATTCCTGCACCGAACGGACAGTATGAGCATAACAGTGCAGTCCACTTGGTGAATGCGGCAAGTCAACTTGCAAAAATTTATGATTATGAATCAACGGCGCTAATTTTGCAGCATCTGAAAGAATCTTAATCACACTTTGTAAAATCGACATCGGCATCAGAGCTATGCACTATTTCCAACTTAGGAGATATTTGGGGAAACGAAAAATGAGGGACTCCCGTAATCAAGCGATTCTTGCTCTGCTATTGATTATATGCCTTGCCACACCCGGTGCCCGATCCCTATTAGAGCGAGAGATGGTCAGCCATGTGTTAATCCAAATACCGCTGCTTGCGATATGCGGGGTATGGGTAGGCAATTATCTATCAAAGAGCAGGCAACTGCATATCCCCTATCACATTGCGCTGCCGCTTTTTCTGGTTGCTTTATTCACATTGATGTTTTGGATGCTCCCCAGAATGTTGGATGCCTCACTTGAACAAGCCGGATATATTGCGGCGAAGTTTGTTACATTACCGTTTCTGTTAGGAATTCCTCTCGCCCTCTCATGGGGAAGCTTAGGTATCAGCACAAAAGCATTCGTTATGACAAATACTGTTAGCATGTTAGCAGTGTTGGCTTGGTTGTATCTTGAATCTCCCGTTCGTCTTTGCAATTATTATTTAGCGGATGAGCAAAAAAAACTGGGAATATATTTGCTGTGCATTTTAGGCGCTGTTTCTTTTTATTGGATCGCGAAGCTTTTTATCGGACCGTTGGGGAAGCGAGTATAAACACTTCGGATATGAGTTTGTACATAATCGGGTTGCCTGATGCGTAGATCTTTGCGCAAACTCATTGATGCTATTTTTGCTTCAATGAGTAGTGTGAAACGATTCCAACCGCATCGTGCGAGAAGAAGTTTATCGATGATGTAAAAGCATTATTACTTAGCGGTCTGCATGTATTCGACAACCACTTTGCCGGATCAGATTCCTCTGCTACTAGAACCGGCGATTTCATTGGAATTAGACATCAACACCTTGCTAAGATCTCTGCACAACACCTGCATGAACTGTCTTGAATCCGCCAGCCGCATCAGCCAATCATCAAACATGTTTTTTGTACCATCTAATTACCCCCGCAATTAAGAGAATCCGAATTGCCACCTTAAGCCCCCAGCGGGGTGGGAAGGTGCATAGTATGATTTTCTAATACTTCTGCTGCCAATCTATAATTTGTCCAAATAGCTCTTTATCGACATAATCTTCTCTGGTAGTCAGTACCTTGCTTGCACCGATTGGGATTGTTCCTCTTAGTCCAATGTCATATATTTCAAAGCCATCATTATCTAAACCCTGCAATTCAACATACACTTCTGTGTCATCAGATTCATTCTTAACTAAAGCTTTAATTGCAAAAGACATATCATCCTTATTTTCTGCTACTACTCTTGTAACAATATCACGAACGGTTATCATCTGTATCCTCTATTCTGTACGTGTCCAGATACATACTGGGTTCTTGGGTGTCAATAATAAGGTGACCGATATGCAATATCAAGCACATCGGCCACCGCATCAAAGGTTTCTATATGAGCCTGTTTAACTTCAAAAATAGAGGCTAATGAGCGCTCTAAACTTCAACAGAAATATGCTGCTCTCATTTTGGGAGGGTTGTAACTCCCGAGCGCATTTAAGGTCGGTCGCAGTACTTTGTACCGCTGGCGCTGGCGTTATCGCCGCACCGGACTCAGCGCTTTGCATGACCGCGGCAAAGCGCCGCGCAAGAGGCATCGGCGGCCCCGGCCGCAAAACCTGATCCGTTTAAGCGCCGTTGCAGGGCACGCAAGCCGAAACACTTCAAAGCACAGTATCCGGGGCATTGCATCGCCCTGGATACGATTGTGCGTTATCAGCGGAGTGCGCCGCTACGCTTAACGGCCATCAATGTCTATACCCGAATGGCAATAGCAGTGGCAACCAACCGCTGTAACAGCCGCAACGCAGCCGCATTCCTGCGCCTGACCCTGTACGTATCCAGATACATACTGGATTCTTGGACGTCAATAAAAAGGTGACCGACATGTAATACCAGCATATCGGCCACCGCATCAAAGGTTTCTATATGAGCCAATTTTGCTTCAAAAATGGAGGCTCATGAGCGCTCTAAGCTTCAACAGAGATATGATGCTCTATTATTTTGGGATGGTTGTAACTCCCGAACGCGTTCAAGATCAGTCGTTCGATGCTGTATGCATGGCGCCCTGGCCTATCGACAGGGTGAGACGCGCCCGGAAAACCGATCGGTTTTCAGCGGCGAACGACCCGACAAGGACGTCGGGGCTGGCGCTCATTGACAGAACTAAGTCTCGTCATGGACGACAGGCACTTTGCCGACAATCCGCCAACAAACACAAAAGGGAGGGTTGAGCAGTTTGCACGACCGCAGCAGAACGCCGCGTAAACGCCGACGTTGAGTCTGGCCGCGAACTCTGACCCGGGAAATCCGTCGTCTGCGCCTAAGATACCCCACTAGGGACGGGACAAGATTTATGTGTTGCACTTGCCGTGGTGCCGGAAGCAAGGTCTGTTGTGTCCGAGTGCGACGACGATCGGACGCTTGATTTCAGATGCCTCGGATCGGATGCGTTTCTCACCCAGCGCTTGGACCGCAAAGGTCAAGCTAAACCGTTGCGACGTAAGCCGCCGCGCCCGCGTCTAGATCGCAAAGCCGGTGCCAAGCATGTCGGACACTATGTTGCTTTCGATACTATTATCCGTTTTATTGAAGGCAGCCGACGCTATATTCCGACCGCAACGGATCATTCAAGCCGCTTTGCCTTCGTCGGCAGTGCCTCGCGGCAATAGCACCCAAGCGGCTCGGTTTGTCGCCTTGGTGCAAACGGTCTTGCCGGGCAAAATCGAGCAAGTATTGACCGACGGCACCGAAAGATCCGCCACTGCTATACTTACCCGGGTACCCCAAAATGAATGCTTATAACGAGCACTTCAACCGTACGGTCCAAGAAGATTGTATCGATCATGCAGAAGACCTGCTATTCGCCGATACGGAAGCATTCAATGATTGATTATGAAACCGTTTTGTGTTTGTTGCCGTGTTGTCAGCGGATTGTGCCGGATTGTCGGCAAAGTGCCTGTCGTCCATCATGACGCGACTGGGTTCTGTCAACAAGCCCCAGCCCCGACGTCCTTGTCGGGTCGTTCACCGCTGAAAACCAATTGGTTTTCCGGGCGCGTCTCACCCATGACGAGACTGGGTTCTGTCAATGAGCGCCAGCCCCGACGTCCTTGTCGGGTCGTTCGCCGCTGAAAACCGATCGGTTTTCCGGGCGCGTCTCACCCTGCACCGTCCTCATGCCGGCAACGGACAGAAAGCACCGATCCGAATGTTACTGCCGAACGCTTCCCCCGAAGCCCTTCAAAAATCTCATTTAGGGTGGTATCGTACAAGCTCTTTACATTCCGCGGGTCCATCAATAGAATCCATGGCATGATTAAAGTCGGTGAAAAACTTCCCGCTATCACTCTTCCTGCAACAGGAAGAACAGACTTTAAATCCGCCGCACATAAAGGCCATCCGCTTATCCTCTACTTCTACCCTAAAGACAACACGCCCGGATGTACAAAAGAAGGACAGGATTTCCGCGATAAAATCAGCATCTTCTCACGCAGTAAAGCGCACATATTCGGGGTCTCACGCGACGGCATTGCTGCGCATGAGAAATTTAAAACCAAACAAAATTTTCCATTTGAGCTAATCTCAGATACCGATGAGCAATTGTGTAAATTATTTGGTGTCTTAAAAAAGAAAAGTATGTTCGGTCGGAAATATTTCGGCATTGAACGTAGCACTTTCCTGTTTGACGCTAAAAGCGTTTTACGCAGGGAATGGCGTAAAGTGAAAGTTTTAGGTCACGTGGAAGAAGTGCTGCAAGCGCTAAAGGAAGTAGTAAAGTAAGACTTGCAAATGAAAGCGGGCAGCTACTTTTAATTCTCTTAAAATAGACTGCTTTTATGATACTACGGCATGCCGTCCGCGCGGCCAAGCTTTCAATACGGCGTTCACTAACGTTGCCAACGGAATAGCAAAAAAGACACCCCATATTCCCCAAATACCGCCGAATACTAACACCGCGCTAATGATTGCAATCGGATGCAAATTAACTATTTCGGAAAACAATAGTGGTACCAGTACATTGCCATCCAAAAACTGCAGAACAGTGTACGCGATGACCACATAGAAAAAATGTGCCTCCATTCCCCATTGCGCGTAAGCGACCATCACGACCGGAATGGCGACAACTGCCGCGCCTAAAAACGGAACAATTACTGAAATTCCGACAAGAAACGATAATAGCGGCGCGTATTTCAAACCTAGTATAGCGAAAAGAATCCAACTCACCGCCCAAATAATTACAATTTCAATCAGCTTACCGCGAATATAACTGGCAATCCCCGCATTCGCTTCCGACCAAACCGTATGTGTCAGCGCTTGACTTTCTTTCTTAGGTAATAATGTATTTGCCCAACCAAGGATCTGTTCTTTATCTTTTAGAAAAAAGAAGATTAGCAGCGGCACCAAAACCACATAAATCAAAAAACTGATAAAGCCTGCAACCGACGACAGTGAAATACTCAGCATTTGTTGTCCAAGACCAGTAATCTCATTGCGAAACCCAGCGATAATCTGGTTGAGATATTCGGCACTGATAAATTCCGGATAGTGATTCGGCAAACGCATCAACACATTGCGCCCGCGTGCGATAATCTCCGGCAGATCCCTTAAAAAATGAGCAATCTGCTCCGATAGTAACGGAATAATGAACATCGCGATAACAAATCCCGCAGCAATAAACGTCAGGTAAATCAATAATAAGGCCATTATGCGTGGTACTTGATACCTTTTTAGAAAAGTGATTCCGCCGTCCAGCACATACGCGATAACTAAACTTGCAAGAATCGGTGCAAGAATGTCCCCGGCAAAAATAATCAAACTGAAAACTGAAACGAGAAAAAAAACCAGAAATACAACTTGTGGGTTTTCAAGATATTGTTGTCGCCAACGATCAAACAAAGACATCATATTATTACTATCATATATCGTTAAAACGCGCCACAATGCCGTGCGCTGTCATATTTGCTTATTCTAAAAGGAAACCGATAAATCTGCTAAAATAAATCCATTTAAATTTCTTTGTGGTAATGCGTGTTTCCGACCTTCCACTTTCAACAACGAAAGAAGTCCCTTCTGACGCCGAAATCACTAGCCATCGCCTGATGTTGCGTAGCGGCATGATTCGTAAAATTTCCGGTGGCTTGTACAGCTGGTTACCGCTAGGACTGCGTAGTTTACGTAAAGTGGAAACGATCGTACGCGAAGAAATGAATGCGGCGGGGGCGATTGAATTATTAATGCCGACGATACAACCGGCAGTGTTGTGGCAGGAATCAAAACGATGGAATGATTATGGTCCTGAGTTATTACGCATTGTCGACCGACACCAGCGTGATTTCGTGTATGGCCCGACTCACGAAGAAGTTATTACCGATATCGCACGTTCCGAACTAACCAGTTATCGTCAACTTCCTGTTAACTACTATCAAATTCAAACCAAATTTCGCGATGAAATTCGCCCGCGTTTCGGTGTAATGCGAGCACGCGAATTTATCATGAAAGATGCCTATTCCTTTCATATAGATCAAAATTCGTTGAATGAAACCTATCAAAAAATGTATGACGCTTATAGCAGGATTCTACAACGCTTACAGCTTGATTTCCGTGCGGTACTTGCCGATACCGGTTCTATCGGCGGTAACGAGTCGCATGAGTTTCACGTATTGGCGGATTCGGGCGAGGATACCATTGCTTTTTCCAAAAGTGGTTCGTATGCTGCTAATGTCGAACTAGTTCCTTGTGCACCGCTTAAGCAACAACATGCTGCGCAACAAACACTGGCAGAATTAAAAACGCCTAATGTTAAAACGATCGCTGAATTATGCAAACAGTTTAACTTTACCTCGCAACAATGTCTAAAAGCGTTATTTGTTAAGAGTAATAACGGTGGCATTATTGCTTTATTTATACGCGGCGATCATACGCTCAATACTGTCAAAGCACAGAAACATCCTGACGTCGCATCACCGCTAGAGTTTGCAAACGAAGAGCAAATTGTCTCACTGGCCGGTTGCCGTCCCGGTTCGTTAGGGCCGGTGCGGTTGAATTTGCCGATGATTATTGACCATGCGGCAGCGGCGATGGTTGATTTCGTTTGCGGAGCGAACCGGGATGATATGCACTATACCGGTGTGAATTGGGGAACGGATGCGACGCAGCCGGATACTGCCGATTTGCGCAACGTGGAAGAGGGCGAACTCACTTTAACCGACCAAAGCCCGATCACCATCAAACGCGGCATTGAAGTTGGGCATATTTTCAAACTAGGCACCAAATACAGCGAATTGATGAAAGCGCAAGTGCTGAACCAAGATGGTAAATTGCAAACTATGACAATGGGCTGTTACGGCATCGGTATCTCACGCATCGTCGCCGCGGCAATTGAACAAAATTATGATGACGACGGCATTATCTGGCCTTTGCCGCTGGCACCTTTCTCGGTTCTCATCACACCAATACGATATGAATCCTATGGAAACGTGCACCGTGTAACCGATGAATTGCATCAACAATTAGAGCAGGCACAGATAGAAGTGCTGTTGGATGACCGCAATCTGCACACCGGCACAATGTTCGCCGATGCTGATTTAATCGGAATTCCCTATCGTGTCGTCATCAGCAAGCATGGTTTAAGGGGAAACCATATTGAAGTAAAACGGCGTAATGAAAGTAAAGCGACAATGCTTGCCTGTGAGCAATGCGCCGAATATTTAATTCGGCAAATTCAATCGCAAGTATCGTGACCTATTTCCGACACATTGCTTTACTTACGATGACTTTGCTTAGTACCGGATGTGCCCCCAAGCTGTCCTACGACGGCAACTTGGTACAAGTCGTTCCTGGAATTGAAGCGGTGCAATGCAAACATCTGGCCAACAGTCAAATTACTTTAAGCAAAGCGCAAGTTTTCTTTCGCCGGACACCTGAAAAGCGGACTGAAATGCTATTGATCGAAGCACGTAATCTTGCCGGCAAGATTGGCGCCGACCACATTGTGCCCTTAGGTAAACCCAAAGAAAACATGCAAATATTCAAATTTTATATCTGCAAGCACTCGTAAAAAGTATGCCGAAAATTCATCCTCGATCAATTTTAATCACAGGATGCTCCAGCGGCATCGGGAAATCCGCCGCATTAATATTGCGTGGCCGCGGCTATCGTGTTTTTGCCACTGCTCGGCGCGACGAAGATTTGCAGACGCTTCAACACGAAAAAATCCATGCCATCCGCCTCGAGCTCAGTGATCATGAAAGCGTTACCAGCTGCGTTACAGAAATCAAGCGGCAGTGCAATGGCAAATTAGATGCTTTGTTCAACAATGGCGCTTACGGACAAGGCGGCGCCTTAGAAGATTTATCGCGGCGCAATTTAATCAATCAATTTGAAGCAAACTTTTTTGGTTGGCATGATTTGACTCAACAAATACTTCCGTTGATGCGTCGACAAGGACATGGACGTATTATCCTGAATAGTTCTCTTCTTGGTTACGTTGCATTGCCGTTTCGAGGGGCATATATTGCAAGCAAATATGCTCTGGAAGGATGGGCGGACACATTGCGTATAGAACTTGCCGAAAGCAATATACAAGTCATTTTATTGGAACCCGGTCCGATTGCGACCCGATTCCGCGAAAACAGTCGGCGAGTTTTTGAACGCACTATTCAACCATTGATAAGTGCACAAAGCACTGTATACGCTAATTACTATGCAAAAATGCATGAACGGCTCGGCAGTGAAGAAGCACCGCTTCCTTTCACACTTTCCGCCGAGGCGGTGGTGGCAAAACTGATTAAAGCATTGGAAACATCTCATCCTAAAACACGCTACCGCATCACTTTCCCGGCGCATTTGTTTTGGACTTTGAAAAAAATATTCAGCGATAAAATGCTGGATTATCTATTGGTGAAAGTAGGAAGATGAGTCCCGATGTTTAGCCCATTCGTCCGATTCCGCAACGGAACATTGTTATTTGCAATGGCCGTAAGCGTTTGGTTGATTGGAGGATGCGCATGGTTGTCTTCTCCTCTGAGCAAAACAGACAACGCCTGCGGGATTTTTGAACAGCGCACGAATTGGTATCGTGCGGCAAAAGCGTCAGAACAAAAGTGGCAGGTGTCGACGGCGCTCATTTTAGCGTTCATACATCAAGAATCCGGTTTCAAAAGCAATGCCCGTCCGCCGCGTAAAAACTTTTTAGGCTTCATCCCATGGCTGCGGAAACCCTCGGCATACGGCTACGCTCAGGCAACCAAATCCGCATGGGAAGACTACAAAAAGGAAACCGGCAGAAAATTCGTCTTTCGCAACCGGTTTTCCGACGCGACTGACTTTATCGGCTGGTATAATAATAAAAGCGCAAATGTCATCAAGCTGAAACGCGACGACGCATATAACCTCTATCTCGCCTACCATGAAGGTTGGGAGGGATACCGCGATAAATCATATGCGAACAAAAAATGGTTGACAAAAGTGGCGCGTAAAGTACAAAAAAACTTTATAAGTTATCGCAACCAGCTTAGACTGTGCGAAGACAAACTGGATCAACCATGGTATAAAAGTTTATTTGTGCTAGTTGTATATACGAAAGGCACAATGGCATAGTACAAATGGGTCGTTATCAAAAGTGTAATGTAAGCCACCAAATACCCCAGACGAGTAAGATCAATCCAACCGTTATCCGTCCCACCAGTGGTGGCAATAAAATTTTTTCAAGCAAAGTAAATATCGACAAAATGATAATCCACAGCATATTCATCACGCCGACAGCAAATAAAACTCCCATCAGTGCCCAGCAACAACCGACACAATAAAAGCCATGCCGTACCCCCATGTAAAATGTTCCCCAATACCCATCGCGCCAACTCGCTATCAAAAAACTTAACGGGCTGCGACACTGATTCAAACACGCTTCTTTGAACGGTGTCCACTGATATAAACCTGCAACTGATAGAACAATCCCGCTCCATAAATAACTGCGGCTATCCATCATCGGATCAAGCAAACCTCTTTCATGCAATTGCCACTGCAGAACGGTGACAATAATGCTATACATAGTCCACGCAACTAAATATGCCGAGATAAAAATCGCGACCGGAATCGCTATCGTTTGTTTCATCTTCCTCTGTACTACTGCAAAAAGTGTTACCATCGGCAACGTTGAGGGTAGCATCATCGCCGCCATCATCAGCGCCCACATCAAAAATAACATCAGAAAATCGGTCGCTTGCCAAACACGCGTTCCGGCAACCGGCGGCATCCACATCTCGACTAACTCCATATTCTGCATTGCCCAAGCCATGTAAACCAAATAAAACCAGCCGATACCAGCGAGGGCAAACAATAAAGAGAACACGATCCAACGGCTGCGAAAATCCAACGCGACCAAAGGCATAGTTGTCAATATCGAGAATTTAAATGGCGCCATATACTTACATTATATTTATATGTCCGGAAACGTACCAAATTCTTGGATGCATAAGCTCAGAAACATTTGGCACTCCTGCCACAGGAGGAGAAGCCCTTCAAGAATCCCATTTAGGGTGGCATCGTACACGCCTTACATGATCGCGGCAAAGCGCCGCGTAAGAGGCGCCGGCGGATTGTCAGCAAAGTGCTTGTCGTCCATGACGAGACTTGGTTCTGTCAATGAGCGCCAGCCCCGACGTCCTTGTCGAGTCGTTCGCCGCTGAAAACCGATCGGTTTTCCGGGCGCGTCTCACCCTGCGCCAGGCAGAATTTCGGCAGCTTTGGCGAATCTCGGCAGCAGTAAAATCTTTGAGCTGATGAAACCGTTTTGTGTTTGTTGCCGTGTTGTCGGCGGATTGTGCCGGATTGTCGGCAAAGTGCCTGTCGTCCATGACGCGACTGGGTTCTGTCAACAAGCTCCAGCCCCGACGTCCTTGTCGGGTCGTTCACCGCTGAAAACCAATTGGTTTTCCGGGCGCATCTCACCCATGATGAAACTTGGTTCTGCGAATGAACCCCAGCCCCGACATCCTTGTCGGGTCGTTCGCCGCTGAAAACCGATCGGTTTTCCGGGCGCATCTCACCCTGCCCGAGTGTCCGCACGATTGCGCGCCTGATCGCAAATGCGCCGGATAAAATGCGCTATATTCCGCAGCGGCTGAATGCCAAAGGACAAACAAAACGACCGTTTAAGCGCCGTTGCAGGGCACGCAAGCCGAAACACTTCAAAGCACAGTACCCGGGGCATTGCATCGCCCTGGATACGATTGTGCGTTATCAGCACGGAGTGCGCCGCTACGTCTTAACGGCCATTGATGTCTATACCCGAATGGCAATAGCAGTGGCAACCAACCGCTGTAATAGCCGCATTCCTGCGCCTGACCCTGGCGTGTATAGTGTCGGTACTGCCGCAACCTGGCAAAGTGCTTGTCGTCCATGACGAGACTTGGTTCTGTCAATGAGCCCCAGCCCCGACGTCCTTGTCGGGTCGTTCGCCGCTGAAAACCGGTCGGTTTTCAGCGGCGCGTCTCACCCTGCATCGTCCTCATACCGGCAACGGACAGAAAGCACCGATCCGAATGTTACTGCCGAACGCTTCCCCCGAAGCCCTTCAAAAATCCCATCTAGGGTGGCATCGTACATTCTTATTCAATCCGAAAAGAGATACAATAGCTGTTGGGCGTACTATGCCACTAAAAATTGAGGGGTTCTATGCAGGCAACCGATATTGTTCAAATTTACTTTGATGCTTGGGATGCTCATAATCCCGCAGCGATATTAGACTTGTTTGAAGCGCAAGGGACTTATTCGGACCCGACGACCAATGGGGATTTGAGCGGACAAGCGATTGCTGATTATGCAAAGTCGTTATTTAATGCTTTTCCCGACCTGCGGCTGGAACTAATTTGTAATCAAGTTACGACTACCGGTAATATTGCCGCCCCATGGATTTTCCATGGGGTTAACAGCGGTCCGCTAGGCGAGCAGGCGGCGACGCATCGTAAAATCGCATTGCCCGGTTGCGACTTTATTTGCGTAAACGGCAATAAAATTCAATCAGTGCACGGTCTGTTTTCAGTTGACGAATTGATGCGTCAGTTGTCCGGTTGAAAAGTTTACAAGGCAAACCATCGCGTGAGACGTGAGAGCTATATTTGCCAACATGCTTCCGGCTAAGGTTGATACTGGAATGATGCTGCCAGCGATACAGTATCGGATATTTGCCACTGCTTACCATGGCCGCTGTATTCACCCTTTACCGATTTGTGGACAATGATGTCATTGCCTGGCGCGACGGCCAACGGATGGTTATGTACAACCACCGGTCCCCCATCCTCGCCTTCTAATGCATTGACAGTTAATTCCCCCGTACCATCAACTTTCAAAGTTTTGCTTTTTGCATCGCCGCTAATTGTGATTGCCGCTGAATGCACTCCCATCACTTCACCGACTAGACTGGCGATTACCGCGGGATGTCCGCCGGCCTCTCCACCGTAGATTTTCTGTAAAGCATTCTTCTGGTCTTCGCTAGCTTTGTCATCAATATATAGCGCAAACTTCCAGCCGCCGTCTGTCAATAAACCGGGCGCATGTAACCAAGCGGCAACATTCAGTCTTGATAAATCGGTATCGTCCATATATCCTTTTTCAATGTGCCACCCGAGGAATGCTTCACAGAAACCTTTGCTCGGAGGCGCAAGAAAAATGCACGGACAGACGAGATCACACGTGCAAGATTCAAAATAGTGGCCCTCTAATTTCCAGTTATCTGACATAGTTTGTCTCCTAAAAAGCTGCGATGAGATCTGCAGCATAACGAAAATTCATTAGTAAAGTCAAGCGTTATGTACGATGCCAATACATTCCGGACAAATGAAGGAGCTGTATCGATCATCTGCCGGTTAAACGCACCGATTGTCTTCAAGCAGTAACGTTTCCTTCGAAGCTCTTCAAAAATCCCATTTAGGGTGGCATCGTACAGGCACTATGCAACCGATTTATTGCCGTATTATAATTAAGCTGGAAAACACTTAAAACTTAAATGGACACCATGCAATTACAGGAAATAATCGCACAGCACATTAACGGAGCGACTGTGACGGCTACAGGAGGAGCCGGGAAGTTTGAAGTAACAGTAATCAGCGATACTTTTTCTGACCTAACACCAATCAAACGCCACCAAGCAGTTTATGCAGCCGTTAATTCATATATTGCAGATGGCACGCTCCATGCTTTATCCATAAATGCTTATACCATCGCCGAATTCAATCGACAAGCCGAGTAAACAAGCCTGCCAATCAATCGAAGCGAATAGTTTGCTCACTCGTCTCGGAAAGTGAGATTGTCCCCAAACCTTTGCGCGAGGCAAAGTACTTTGCTAAAACTTTCATATCGTTGTCGCTCAAAGTAGAAACGATTCCAAGCATAATCGGATTATTGCGCTTGCCACTCTTGTAATCCGTCAGACTCTGATAAATATAACTTTCATGCTGCCCGGCAATCCGAGGAAAAGTCGGCACTAAACTGTTACCATCATTGCTATGACAAGCGGCGCACGTCAAAACCTGCGTTTTTAAGTTTTCGGGAATCATCGCATTCGGGTCCCCTTTCTCTGATTTCATTTGACCAAAATAAGCGGCAATAGCAGTTATATCACTGTAGGATAAACGCATCGATTGCACTTTCATTGTCGGGTGTGAACGATTTCCGCTACGGTAAGCTTGCAATGCGGAAATTATGTATTCTTTATGCTGACCCGCCAGTTTGGGTACTTTATAACTAGGATATACATTGGTATAGCTTGGCACGCCGTGGCAACCCAAACAGGTGTTTGCCAATATTTCTCCGTTCTTTTCTGCAACCGCATGCACAGATACCGTCAGCATTAACACTATTAACACTGCGGTTAAAACAAAATTTCTATATTTCATCAATAAATTAGTTTGCTACTATCTACTTGCGGAAGCGTATTTTATAAGCAAAGATAAGTAAGGTAAAGCGCGTGTATAAGTCCATAACATTTGGCACTCCGGATGGTGAGTTAAGAGCGATTGTATCGGGGATTGTAACCCCAGTGAATGATGGGGCGCTGGGTGTTGTAAAACACCAGCCATTGGGCCAATTCCCGGTTAAAGTAGGCCACGTCGGCGAACAGAAGATCCTCGTGGTAGTCCGCGAATGACTCCTGCAAGGTGCGATTGAAACGCTCGCAGCAACTGTTCATCTTCGGCGACTTCGGATAAGTCCACCAGTGGGTGGTCCGGCGCTGTTTCAACTCGGTCTCGAAGTCCTTCATAAACTCCGAGCCGTTGTCGGACAAAATATAGTTGATCGGTTTCGGCACCAGTTCACACAACAGCTGCAGGGCGTGTGCGCTGCGCCGGCTGCTGCGGGTAGTGGAAGCCCACGCAAACGCAACGCGCGAGCGCGGGGCAATGAAGGTGAACACGTAGCGGCGGGTGAGACGCGCCCGGAAAACCGATCGGTTTTCAGTGGCAAACGACCCGACAAGGACGTCGGAGCTGGCGTTCATTGACAGAACCAAGTCTCGTCATGAACGAGCAGGGTGAGACGCGCCCGGAAAACCGATCGGTTTTCAGCGGCGAACGACCCGACAAGGACGTCGGGGCTGGCGCTCATTGACAGAACCAAGTCTCGTCATGGACGAGCAGGGTGAGACGCGCCCGGAAAACCGATCGGTTTTCAGCGGCGAACGACCCGACAAGGACGTCGGGGCTGGCGCTCATTGACAGAACCAAGTCTCGTCATGGACGAGCAGGGTGAGACGCGCCCGGAAAACCGATCGGTTTTCAGCGGCGAACGACCCGACAAGGACGTCGGGGCTGGCGCTCATTGACAGAACCAAGTCTCGTCATGGACGACAGGCACTTTGCTGAGCATTCACCAACAAACACAAAACGGTTTCATCAGCTCAAAGACTTTACCTGTTGATCCGGCGGTACGGTCGGCGCCGACCGCGGGCATCAAGGCGCTGCGGCGATGATGCGCCCGATAGTCGAGACGCTGGGGGTGGTCAGGCCGTGGCGCTCGCACCACGGCTCAAGCAACTTATGCACCGGCTGTTTACCTAAGTTCGGATACCGCTCGCGCAGACGGCGGATTGCTTGCACCAAACCGGATGGGCACCGCGCCTGCCGTCGGCGATGCGGTGCGGTCGAACGCGGCACCAGTACCGCTACGTTGTGTCCGGCTTCCCTCAAGGTCTGCCGCCACCGATACAAGGTACGGCGACTGACCTTGAATGCATCGCAGGCAGCGGCCATGCCATGGTTTTCCTGGAAGGTGAGAATTTTGAGTCGTTGTTTTGCATCGTAAGTCATAGTATCCCAACTATGCCCGATTTTAGCGACCCGGTAAAACCCCCGGATTCGATAGCCTATGTGTTGGATTTGCAAGGCTGCTTCTCCTGTCGGCAGGAGTGCCAAATGTTTCTGAGCTTATGCAAATTTTGTACGATGCCACCCTAAATGGGATTCTTGAAGGGCTTCGGGGGAAGCGTTCGGCAGTAACATTCGGATCGGTGCTTTCTGTCCGTTGCCGGCATGAGGGCGGCGCAGGGTGAGACGCGCCCGGAAAACCGATCGGTTTTCAGCGGCGAACGACCCGACAAGGACGTCGAGGCTGGCGCTTATTGACAGAACCAAGTCTCGTCATGGACGAGCAGGGTGAGACGCGCCCGGAAAACCGATCGATTTTCAGCGGCGAACGACCCGACAAGGATGTCGGGGCTGGCGCTTATTGACAGAACCAAGTCTCGTCATGGACGACAGGCACTTTGCTGAGCATCCGCCAACAAACACAAAACGGTTTCATAATCAATCATTGAATGCTTCCGTATCGGCGAATAGCAGGTCTTCTGCATGATCGATACAATCTTCTTGGACAGTGCGGTTGAAACGCTCGATGTGTGCGTTCATTTTTGGACACTTGGGATAGGTCAGCCACTGCTCAATCACGGGTGATTCCCGTGTTGCCATACGGGTATAGACATCAATGGCCGTTAAGACGTAGCGGCGCACTCCGTGCTGATAACGCACAATCGTATCCAGGAGGGCAATGCAATGCCCCGGATACTGTGCTTTGAAGTGTTTCGGCTTGCGTGCCCTGCAACGGCGCTTGAACAGTCGTTTTGTTTGTCCTTTGGCATTCAGACGCTGCGGAATACAGCGCCATCTTATAACAGATCTTATCCGGCGCATCCGCGATCAGGCACACAATCGTGCGGACACTCGGGCAGGGTGAGACGCGCCGCTGAAAACCGATCGGTTTTCAGCGGCGAACGACCCGACAAGGACGTCGGGGCTGGCGCTTATTGACAGAACCAAGTCTCGTCATGGACGACAGGCACTTTGCCGACAACACGGCAACAAACACAAAACGGTTTCATCAGCTCAAAGATTTTACTGCTGCCGAGATTCGGATAAGCCTAGCGCAGGGTGAGACGCGCCCGGAAAACCGATCGGTTTTCAGCGGCGAACGACCCAACAAGGACGTCGGGGCTGGCGCTCATTGACAGAACCAAGTCTCGTCATGGACGACAAGCACTTTGCTGACAATCCGCTGGGCCTCTTACGTGGCGCTTTGCCGCGATCATGTAAGGCGCTGAAGCCAGTGCGGCGATAACGCTGGCGCCAGCGGTACAAAGTACTGCGACCGACCTTGAATGCGTTCGGAGTTACACCCCTCCCAAAATGAGAGCATCGTGTTTCTGTTGAGCAGTTGTACTCATGAGCTTCTATTTTTGAAGCAAATTTGGCTCGTTATAGAAACCTTTGATGCGGTGGTCAATGTGCTGATATTGCATATCGGTCACTTTTTTGAGTCGTGCCGTGAATCCCACATGTATCTGGCACTGTACACTCCTCCCGACAGGAGAAGCAGCCTTGCAAATCCAACACATAGGCTATCGAATCCGGGGGCTTTACCGGGTCCGCCGAAACCGGGCATCGTTGGAATACTATGGCTACGGCAAAGTTTATAGCCGTACTGATACCTACCCCGTTGCGCAAAGATAACAACTGCTGATTACTACTAATAGGGTATTAATTTAGAGTAATTGACACTATTGAGCGACCCGTTGATGATTATCGCATACATTATGTACTACTTATAGTTTAAGTTACATGGATATTATATTATTAAGACAAGTAAGAGGTAATAATGTTGCACTTAGGTGCTTTAAGGGCATAAAAGTGTCTTCACAAACAATTCGTCTGGGCTAAATTTTTATTACGGACAAATTATAAAATGGCGATAAAATTTAAAAATAACAACCATAAAATATTTGGAGAGAACAACATGCAAAAATTATATTTTCTATGCATAGTATGCATAGCATTACTGCTGTGCACGTTTACTATATCTGCGGACGATCAAAATTTACTGCCTATCGAAGGCAAACTGACTGACTTGATGGGAGGGGACCCGTATTATTATACGCGCGACCAAATTATCGATGATGAAAATCAGCAAAAGGAGGTAGTCGGTACCGGGCGTGTGAAAACTACACACTCTAAAGTCCCGCATCTTCCCGTGTATTCAGGCTATATGAATACCAATTACACCTATCGGTTCGTAAACGTGATAGAACAGACCTTCACTATGATTGGGGAAGGTAAACATGGTCTTTGGCGTGTGCAAGATAACGGTACCGTACGTGAATACCGTAGAAAAGATGCTGAAGGTTTGCCCGACGGGGTAGACTTATTTGCTAAGAAAAATTTAGCAACCATCGCAGATCAATACCAATATAGCCATTTTATTCCCGAGGAAAGTTGGGGCGGATATAAGCATCCTCATCAACGCATCTCGGAAAACGGTAGACTAAATTTTATCGACTTGCCTTTAAATCATCCTAAGTACAAAGGAAAATATGCTAATCACGTTCCTATTGACTTGCCGCACTTTTACTGCACGATGTCTGCCAATCGGTACCCTTATGCACAAAAAGCAATAAACTACACGTTCAAGCAACCTGCTGCAAATCAAGTAGGCCCGTTAGGCGAACGTGCCGGTCTTGATGTCAAAGAGCTGTATACGAGAGTGCTACGTATTGACCTATTCCCTGATGCAAGCGCCTGGGTAAATTCGGGTGGTAAAGAGCCTGAAAACGTTAATTGGCAAGCGATTGATGTAAACAAAACTAATGCCGAGTTTTATTTGGTTGAGCGGCCATTCTTTAATGAACTTTATCTATTCATCACTGCTGTATTCGATAATGCGGATAATCAAGACTTTCAATATGTACGACCCGATGGGGAATATTTTGAATCTTTAGGAAACCAAGCCAAGCATGTAAAAACAAAAGTAACTTATTACCCGAGGTTTCATTTACAAAATGGAAGAACGGCCATAGCAAAAGGCCTGCCTTTATACGGTGTGCACCATCCGAACCGCGCCGCATTTGGCGGCGGCGGCGCTTGCCCGCTTAAAGGCGGAGATTGGAGTAACTATCCGAAAACCACAGGTGCAGCCGGTTGGCCTACAAATTATGAAGAAGTCACACCTTTGTGCGATGCAGTGTTGATTGACATAAAATTCTTTGCCAACTTAGACGGAAAATCATGGAATGATCCGCATAAGTACTTGGCCAATGTTGGGTACGGTGAACGGGAAATTGTATATAAAGTAGAACCGGGGGAATATGGTGTTTTTTCTGATCCGTATAATGTAAAACGCGGCGAGAAAAATCCGGATGCTATGAATTTGACCGGAGAAGTAAAGCTAAGATACCCCGCTATTCAAAACCCGGTTATGCCCGTAGAGTAAAGTAAATAAATATTTATTTATTGTAACGGATAACCATACTGATCCAATTGTCATAAAGCGCATCAGTCAGCAATCGCATACGACTGATGCGCTGACGAAGGTTTTGAGTGATCATTTGTACGCTCTGTACACTTTCAGAAACCGGAACTAAGTCTTCAGAATATAATTTTAACCACTGTAATAACATAGAAGTCGTCACTTCCACATGCGGAATTGTGGCGATGATGTTATCAACGGTAAAAGCCTGATGTATAGAGAACGCTGTCGAATAAAGCGGCACCGCACTCGGGGGAATCGTCATGCTGTCTTCATGCCACAATAAGGCTTCCATGTCGCGAGGTAATTGAGAAAACCAGCGTTGAGAAATATGATTATCGATAAAGCCAATCGTATGCCAACCGACCTCTTTCGCAGGCATAGCAATTACGTCGCCACCTAAAGCTTTACTAATTAACTGGGCGCCAAAACAATGCCCAAAAATAGGAAATTTATCCCGTGCCGCTTTTTGAACAAGCTTTAATTCATCATTAACCCAAGGCAATGAATCATTGACACTCATTGTCCCGCCGAGAAAAGCCAAACCGCTTGCGCTATCCACGTCGTTTGGCAGCGTATGGCCCTGATCAATAGCGATCAGCTTGTAAGCAAAATTTTTCCGTTCTAGCTTTTCTGCAAAGTAACCGGCATTTACATATTCATTGTGTCTAAATATATATATCGGTTTCAATTCTAAAGTTGCTTTAGAGTGCTGATCTCTTCTGTTTGCTCGGATCCAAAAAAGGAATTTCAGAAGTGATCGCAGAACAGGAAGTATTGCCGCCTTTGATCTCTAGATGAATACCCTGTTTTGCAAGCTCGGGCTGAAGCTGTACCATGGCAAGAGATTTATGCATTATCGGTGAGAAAACCGGCGCAGTGACAACACCAACTTTTTTACCGTTATGAAATACTTCAGCATCCGCATCAACCGCCGACTCACAATCGGCGATAACTCCAAACGTTTTGATTATTTCTTTGCCGATTGATTGCATCACTGCATGCTTGCCTCGATAATCCGCTTTTTTATTTTTACTCACTGCAAATCCCAGATTAACCTCCCAAGGCGTATTTTTCTCATTCATATCGTACGGATAAAATAACAATGCAGCTTCTACGCGGATCGCATCTATACAATTAAAAGAGCATGGAATAATTCCTCTTGATTTTCCATGTTCTAAAATAGCATCCCATATAGAAACCACATTGCTCGCTTTGGCAAAAATTTCATAACCACGTTCCCCGGAGTATCCGGTGCGAGAAATCATACAGTGGTGATCAAATAAAGTAGCCGGAAGGTGATGGAAATATTTCAGCTTGGTTAAATCGACAGACGTATGCAAATTTAAAAAATCCACACTAATGGGCCCTTGCAAAGAAATATCATGCAAATCATCATCAAAAATAATATTGACATCGCGCCCTGGGGCGGATTTTTGTAATTGCTCCATGGCGGTACCTCCGCCGTGCACCATCATTACATGATTGGGTGACATATGAAACATAATGCAATCATCCGTGATGTACCCTTCTTCATTCAAAATAACGGCATAAACGGATTTGCCCGGATAAAGCAAAGATAAATCTCGCGTACATACGTAATCGGCAACTGCTAATGCTTCCGGACCGACAATGTGCACTTTCTTAAGACCGGAAACATCAAACAACCCGGCGGCATTTCTAACCGCAAGATGCTCCACCGTCACATCCTGATCATATTCCCACGGAACATCCATTCCATTCCAATCACCAAGCGGCGACCCCAACGCTTGATGACGAGATTCTAATGCCGAATGTCGTACAACTGCCATAGTTTCTTCCTGACCTGCTTTATCGGATTTACATTAAAGTTAATATCAATTAAATATCTTGTACGTTGAAAGAACAAGTGGAAACAAATAAATAATTTAACATTTGTACGCCTACAATTTATCGCATGACTACCTTTAACGGAAATACCAAATAAGTTATAAGTAGAAATAAGTATTCCTATTTACCCGTTTCCTTCAGACGTTACCGACAAAAAATACGCGCGGAATTTTCCAACGAATAATTTATGACGATACTGCTCGTAACTGGTAGAATTCGTACAGATCAATGAAACTGATTTAACAGCAATCCACCTTTGATAACTTACTATTAAATGACGACAAACTTTTTTCAACATTCAGAGTTAAATTCGCGTTTTAACGATGCACATAAAAACCATGCACCCGACAACAAAGTTTCGCATCTTAACTATTTTTCCCAATTCGAGCTAATCAATGATTTTTTGAAAGAACTTATTGATAATCCGGGTTCCTCACGACCATTTGAAATATTGTTGGAAAAATTTGAAATGGCGAGTGGCGCCGTCGGCAGCGCCATATACAAAATTAGAGAAAACGGATGTTTTTCATTACACGCTACTACGAATGAATCCGATACCTATATATTCTCACATTTTTTAAACAATATTCCCATTGATACTATCGCGCGCATAACCAATTACAAAGATGGATATAAAATTATATTAATCAGGTTACTAGATGAAAAACAAGGCAACAAAGGACTGCTTTTCTTAAAATTTAAAAATCAAGGTTTTAATGTCAGTAGTTTCTCATCTCAGCAATTAGAATACTTTTCTAAAATATTAGGCAATATTTTTAATAGTACACAACAAGCTTATACAAAAAAGAGAATGGCTTTGCATGAAGAACGTGCATTGATTGCCAGAGAACTTCATGATTCGCTAGCTCAATCGCTATCCTACATAAAAATTCAAGCCACACGCTTACAAAACTTACTAAAAAAAAATGTCGCAACACAAAATATAGACAACCATGCAATTGATGGAATCGTCGAAGAGTTGCGAAATAATATTAATCTTACTTACAAAGAGCTTCGGGAATTAATCACTACATTCAGGTTAACAATAAATTATGGCTCTTTAGCCGGCGCACTTGAAGATTCTATCGAAGAATTTAAAAACCGTAGCAGCATAGCATTTCACTTAGATAATAGACTATCCGTTGAAGATTTAACTACCGATGAAGAAATCCATGTACTGCAGATTGTACGTGAGGCATTAACCAATGTCGTGAAACATGCGCATGCAAATCGTGCAGAAATTACCCTCTATTCCTTGCCGCCCGATAAAATAATTCTAAACATTGATGATGATGGTATCGGTTTAAAAAAAACACCTGCTCGAAATAAACATCATGGGATGATTATTATGCAACAACGAGCACATAGTCTTGACGGCAGTTTTCGTGTTCATTCAAGCCCGCTCGGCGGAATGCGTACGAGCGTGATGTTTGCGACTAAAAATAAAGTCTAATTAAATGACTAACACGCGAAAAACTTCAGTACTCATTATAGACGACCACCCTTTATTCAGAAAAGGCGTCGCGCAACTCATTGAGGAAATGGGAACAGATCTTGTACTTGCAGGCGAAGCACAATCCGGCTCAGAAGGTATCAAGCTCTGTTTAGAACGTGAGCCCGATCTTGTTTTACTAGACCTAAATATGAAAGGTATGGGGGGAATAGAAACTTTAATAGAACTAAGAAAAGCAGAAGTAGATGCTCACATTGTCGTACTAACCGTTTCCAATGCCGAAGAAGACCTTGTTGCAGCCCTGCGCCACGGTGCAAACGGATATTTACTAAAAGACATGGAACCCGAAGTGCTACTTTCAAAAATTAAAAGCACAATACACGGGCAAGTTATATTAGATCAAAATCTAGCAGACAAATTGGCAAATTCCTTAAAGCATGACCAAATCACTCCTGCTCCAAGTATTGAAAACTCATCTCTCACCAAAAGAGAATTTGAGATTCTTACGTTACTTGCAGAAGGAATGTCCAATAAATTGATTGCAAGGGAGCTTGATATCAGCAATGGGACCGTTAAAGTCCATATGAAAAACTTGTTGCGCAAAATAAATGTGCATTCTCGTTTGGAAGCAGCTATTTGGGCATTAAATCACAATATTAAACGTGATACATCCCTCGTAAACGATTAACATTTTACGTATTAATGACACAGCCTCAAACCAAATTCAATCATGAACAATCTAATATAGGAAGAAAAGTTCATATTGAGAAAGTAGATTTATTAAATACTTTACAGCAAGTAGTATTTTCCTTAGACGCTTCAGGTATGTGGGTATACCTGAATTCGAGTTGGACAAGACTGACAGATTTTTCACAAAAAGAAGCCATAGGCAAGCACTTTCTTGATTTTATTCACCCAAAGGATCAATCGATTACACAAGAGTATATACAAGCTTTGTTTCGCAATAATAATATTTCTTCAGATTCTGTAGCGGTTCGATTTCTTAACAAAAATCGTCAGCCTCGTTGGTTGGTAGTACGCGCCAATGCAGTGCCATTCGACAACAACGGAATTTCAACACCACACATAGTCGGCACTTTAACCGATGTAACCGAACAAACACACATGCAAGAACAATTGGAAGCAAGGTATCGAAGCTTGCGTAATTTTGTAAATGGTATTCCGGCAGTGCTATATCGCTACCGCAACGACCAAAACAGAACTATGGAATTTATTAGCTCGGGATGTCAGGAATTAACCGGTTACGATTCTGAACAATTTCTGGAAAATCGCAGTATCTCTTATACCGATCTTATTCATCAGGATGATAAAAACCATATTTGGGAGACAGTCCGCTATATGCTACAAGAAAAACGCAAGTATGAGGTTGTACATAGGATTGTTAAAGCGGACGGAGATTATCAATGGGTAATAAATCGCGGTAAAGGCAACTTCACTACCGGAGGAGAGCTATTGGCGTTTGAAGGTGTAATGCTGGCATTTGAAAAAAGTACATTTGAACAAGAGGTGTTACGCAATGACATCAGAGCTCCACAAAATTCAAATCTATTGAACTTAACTTTATTTCTGGATCGCTTACAACATGCGACACAAAAGGCCATCGCACGCGAAAATTACGCTTTTACGTTATTATTAGTCAATATTGACCAATATAACGAAATACAAAAAAATCTTGGCCTGCAGACAGCGAATAACGTCACAAAAGAAATTAGTGACCGAATTGATGAGCTAATTTCTCCATCAAATTCTATCTGTCAATTACAGAACAACCAACTCGGTATCTTGGTTGAGTCATCCGGCTACAATATCAAAAATGTCACTTCGATGACCCATAAAATCCAAGAACTAGTGCAAGCGCCTGTTTCAGTGGGTGACAACGAAATATTTACTACGGCAAGTATCGGTATAGTTTTTGGCGATGCGGAGTACAAAGAAATCAGCAACGTGCTTGCAGATGCCCAAAACGCGGTTAATCGTGCCAGAGCGTTGGGTGGCGCCCGTTACGAAATTTCCGACATAATAAAGCATGGGAAGGCCGCTTTACAATCGCAAACGGAAGCCGACCTGGAACGAGCGCTAGACAGTAATGAGCTGTTAGTGCATTGGCAGCCTATCATTTCGCTCAAAGAAAACAAGTTGACCGGGCTCGAAGCCAGATTATGCTGGCCTCATCCTCGGCACGGCATGTTATATGCCGAAAATTTTATACCGAATGCGGAAGATACACAGCTCATCACACCGCTATGGGAATGGATGCTGAATCAAGCAAGCCAACAAATTAAAACCTGGTCCGAGATAAAAGGTATAGAAAACGATACTTTAAACATTCAGATATCCGGCGCTACGTTGTTAGATGCAGATTCTATTTTAAGATTACATGATCAATTATTATCCGTTAAGCCTGCATCATTTAGCCTTGTGGTTGGCGTATCCGAAAATGTTTTAAACAACACTCCACGTGCAGTTGCAAGTATGCTGAAACCGATCGCCAAAAAAAATATACAACTATTATTGGATAATTTCGGAGTCGGAAGAAATTCATTTAGCATTTTACGCAAGACTCCGGTCAATATACTACGCTTAGATCAAACACTGATAAATGACTGCGTTAACGATCAAGGAAAATTTATTAGAGCGATTACAGCGTTAGCACACAATCTAGGAATTTGCGTAACTGCAAAAGGTGTAAACAGCAAAGAACAACTTAGTATTCTAAACAATACCGATATTGATTACGTCCAAGGAGATAACGTCTCTAAAATGATAGATGAGCAAGAATGTATTGATCTTTTGGAGAAAGATAAATGTGCTTAATGATCTTTTAATTTTTATAGAAGTATATGCGCAATAATATTTGGACTGACATAGTTCCTAATAATCAATGCTACCTAGTTTGTATTAATACGTATAAGGCATTGATTGATTGCCCCGACTTTCGGATGATTCTTTAACCGGATTCTACAAAGTATTTATAACCATCCTTGAAGGGAGGGAAATCATGCGATCTCACTTTACACGCACTACATTGACTCTGTTGGTACTATTTACATGCGGCGGCAGTGGCGCTGCGTACGCAGAAGGTGCATTTGCAAAAGAAAATTTTTCCAATACGATTTATTTGACGACAGACTATATTTACAGAGGCCAATCCTTTACTAGCGAAGACCCGGCCATACAAGGCAGCTTTGACTGGAGTTATAACAATTGGTATGCCGGTGTGTGGGGGTCTAATATTGAATTACCTAATAGTTCACTTGAGCTAGACTATTACGCTGGCTACGCAAGCTCTGCAGGCGGCCTAGACTACGACGTCATGGTGATATATTACAATTTCCCAAGTGCGGAAGATTCCGGAGAACCAGAGTATGACTTTGTGGAACTATGGTTGACATTGGGGCATGGCTTTGACACTGCGCTCTCACCGTATGTCAGTTTGATGGGCGCTTATTCTCCGGACTTCACTCTTGAAGACGGTGACGCTTTTTATTTGAAAGGCACGCTGGCGCTTTCATTAGGTAATGATTGGGGCTTTGATGTCGCACTCGCCTATCAGGATGTCGACGGTGATGATGCAACAGATGGCTACTCATACGCGCATTGGGAGATCGGACTGACTAAAACCATCCACGATTTCAATTTTGATTTACGTTATCATGATACTGAAGAGGATGATGATCATGTGGATTTCTTCGAAGGCACCGCTAAGATTGACGATAGAATCGTGTTCACTATTTCACGCACCTTTTAAAATCAATAATGCTATATAAAGCGATAGAATTGCAACGCACGTCCGACTCCAAACTCCATATCGCTATCTCACAATTTCCTACATGCGCTATTGCCTCCCGCGTTTATGATTAATTTGATGAACGCGGGTTTTTACTTATAGGGAACAGGGCTATCGTAAAAAAATGCGGCAAAGGGCGCAAATAGAAACATAGCCGAGCGAGTGTGGCATCAAAAAAGAATAAAACGCTCTATTATGCCGAAATTAACTTCCCCCTTACCCTCATAATCGGGGCAAGCCATGATTAAAGGTGTATTACTGGACCTAAGCGGAGTTATTTATATTGGAAGCAAACCCATCGCCGGCGCGCAAGAAGCCATAGACCAATTGCACACTCATAATCTTCCCGCTCGTTTTATCACGAATACAACGCGTAGCACGTCTGCCGACATACTAAAAAAACTCTCGACTATGCGATTTAACATCAGCAAGGACCTGCTATTCACGGCACCGCTTGCCGCAAAACAATACATTAAAGAAAAAGGCTTAACCCCCTACTTACTAGTTCATTCAAATCTCATGCCGGAATTTTCAGATTTTCCCGATACTAAATTTAATGCGGTTTTATTGGGGGACGCAGGAAAAGAATTCAATTATGAAAAGCTAAATATCGCTTTTCGACTTTTATTTTCCGGGGCACCATTGTTTGCTATGGGAGCAAACCGTTATTTCAAAGAAGAAGACGGCTTCAGTTTGGATGCCGGCCCCTTTGTACGAGCGTTAGAAACAGCGAGTGGCGTAAAAGCCACCATCCTTGGCAAACCGTCGAAGGAATTCTTCCTCGAAGCAATCAAGGGATTTGCCTGCACTCCTGAACAAGTGGTAATGATCGGCGACGATGTGGAATCAGATATAAATGGCGCAACTGCGGCCGGACTGCAAGCCATTCTGGTTAAAACCGGAAAATATCGAAGTAACGATGATTCGCGCTTGCGTAATAACGACGTTCGTATTGCACAAGATATCCGACAAGCAATAGGATGGATATGCAAATAATCTAAAAATTCATTACAAGACTTTGCCGCAGGTATGCGTTGCAGCGGCTTTTGCGACATTTTGCATCAACATGGCCACCGTCATCGGACCCACACCGCCGGGCACAGGCGTAATTTTAGAAGCGACTTCTTTTACACTGTCAAATTCAACATCACCCACTAAATGACGCTTCGCTTGTTTTTCAACACTATTAATACCAACATCAATGACCACTGCACCGGGCTTTACCATATCGGCAGTAATAAAATTCGCTTGACCGATCGCTGCCACTAAAATATCCGCTTGAAGAGTATAGCTTTTAATATCCCGAGTCCTAGAATGACACACCGTCACCGTCGCATTCGCATTTTCCGCTTTCCGAACGAGTAGATTCATTAGCGGCTTGCCTACGATATTGCTACGCCCGACAATAACCGCATGTTTACCATTAGTTTCAATGCCGCTTCTGGCAATTAATTCAGACACACCATAGGGAGTGCACGAAATTAATGCGTCAAGGCCTATAGATAGCCGACCAACGTTAAAAGGATGAAAACCATCTACGTCTTTTGTTACCGCAACCGCTTCAATTACCTTATTTTCATCGATATGCGAAGGCAAAGGCAACTGCACCAATATGCCGTGCACCGCCGAATCTTGATTTAACTTACCTATTAAATCTAGCAATACACTTGCATCAATATCGTCCGCAAGGCTATGCTGAATTGAACGTATCCCCACCTGCTCGCAAGCTTTTTGTTTTGCCTTCACATAAGTACATGAAGCAGGATCATCGCCAACCAAAATTACCGCAAGGCAAGGATATATACCTCTTGATTTTAGGGCGCTTATTTCCTCAGAAACTTCTGCCTTAATCAGAGTAGAAATTTTTTTGCCGTCAATTAATGTCGCTGTCATATTTGTTCAATTTTAGTCCTACAATTAAGATAAGAGAACGTCGCGTACATAATGTACATAATATAGTGAATTTATTCGATTCCTTTGTTACTCATTAAGGAGTATTTCCTTCGAGCAATTGACCATAATGGTAGTACAAAGAATGATGCCCTGCATTTGATCAATCTATCTTTTAAGCTATGAATTGAACTCTGGCTAAGTGTAATAACACATGCTCTGAAATTCAACAAGTAAAATAATTTTGAACAGAAGCATAAAAATGACTGACTTCGACATTGCAAAACACGCGGAGATGCAAAATATTGTTCGTCTTGCGGGCAAAAAACTTAATATAGAAGATCGACACTTAGAACCGTACGGCCACTATAAGGCCAAGCTTTCACTAGATTTCATTCATTCTCTGGAGGAACGAAACTACGGAAAACTTATTTTAATCACCGCGATCAGCCCTACCCCTCCGGGTGAAGGCAAAACAACCACAACGATCGGGTTAGGTGATGCACTCAACCGTATCGGCAAACACACGCTAATTTGTATACGCGAACCATCTTTAGGGCCTTGTTTTGGCATGAAAGGCGGAGCTGCGGGAGGGGGTTACGCACAAGTTGTTCCCATGGAAGATATCAATTTACATTTCACAGGGGATTTTCATGCCATCAGCTTAGCGCATAATTTACTCGCAGCTCTCATCGACAATCATCTACAGCAGGGCAATCCGCTAGGTTTTGACGACCGACGCATCTCATGGAAACGTGTTATAGATTTAAATGACCGTGCCTTACGTAAAATCATCGTAGGCATCGGCGGCGTCGCAAATGGTCATCCACGCGAAACCGGTTACGACATAGTCACCGCATCAGAAATTATGGCGATCTTGTGTTTTACAACTTCTATCCGAGACTTGCGAAACCGGCTAGGCAATATCATTTGCGGATATAACTGTAATGGCGATGTAATCCATGCACGTGATATTAACGCACAGGGGGCGATGACTGCTTTATTAAAAGATGCGATTAAGCCAAATTTAGTCCAAACTCTAGAAAATAACCTAGCGTTTATACACGGCGGGCCCTTTGGCAATATCGCACATGGTTGCAACTCTGTAATTGCCACCAAAACTGCTTTAAAACTCGCTGATTATGTGGTGACCGAAGCTGGCTTTGGCGCGGACCTCGGAGCGGAAAAATTTCTCGACATCAAATGCAGGAAAGCAGGCTTGCAACCATCTTTAGTCGTGATTGTGGCAACCATTCGCGCTTTAAAGTTCCATGGCCATGTGAAATTAAAAGACGTTGAGCGTGAAAATCTTGCCGCGTTGGAAAAAGGTATTCCAAATTTAGAACGCCACATAAATAATATTCGTAATCATTTTGGCCTACCTTGTGTCGTAGCGATTAACAGATTCACCTCGGACACCAATGCTGAAATTTCACTATTGCAAGAAAAAATGGCGCACCATAATGTAAAAACGATCGAATGCAATCACTGGGCTTACGGAGGGACGGGCGCAGAAGATCTGGCTAAAACCGTGATTGATGAAATTGCTCAAGTGCCGCCCGATTTGCATTTTGTCTACGAAGAGAACGATACGTTATGGACAAAAATTACAAAAGTGGCAAACAAAATTTATGGCGCGAGCAATGTCATCGCTGAAATAAAAGTTCGCAATAAGATTAAGCGTTACCAAGAGGAAGGTTATGGGCACTACCCCGTTTGCATAGCCAAAACACAATATTCATTTTCAACGGACCCCGATCTGTTAGGTGCTCCTTCAGGACATGTGGTGCCGATTAAAGATGTATATTTATCCACCGGCGCTGAATTCTTAGTGGTGCTATGCGGGCACATTATGACGATGCCTGGTTTACCCAAAAAGCCTGCAGCTAATAACATTGATATTGATGCCAATAATGAAATAATAGGGTTGTTTTAAAAAAAGCGGAAATTTAGGAGATATCCATGCCATGGGGTTTATTAAAATACGGTTTTGCTTCTAAATATCCCGCGCGCCGCGATATCCCCGCATCTCGTGATTTAAAAAAATCATACGATATAGCTATTATAGGCGCCGGCGGCCACGGCCTGTCTATCGCTTATCACTTAGCTCGTTATCACGGCATTGCCAATATTGTCGTACTGGATAAAGGTTATGTCGGTGGTGGAAATACTGCGCGCAATACCACAGTGATTCGCTCCAATTACATTTCTCCGGAGTCCGTTGCATTTTACAAAGCGTCAGTAGACCTATTTAAAAACTTGTCCAACGAATTAGGCTATAACCAAATGTACTCGCAACGCGGTCAACTGACTTTAGCCCACAATGACGCCAGCGTGCGTACTTTTACTTTGCGTGCAGAAGTAAACAAACACTTGGGTGTACGTTCGGAAATGATTGATCGAAAACAAATCCGTGAACTCGTACCATGCTTAAATATGGATAAGAATGCACGTTTCCCCATCTTAGCAGGGTTATGGCACCGCGATGGAGGAATCGCAAGACATGATGCGGTTGCGTGGGGCTATGCGCTGCGTGCTGCGCAACTAGGTGTTGAAATTCATCAGCGCACAGAAGTAACAGGCTTCCGGATTGATGCCGGCAAAGTAACAGCTGTAGAAACGAATCGAGGCACTATTCAATGCGGGCATACGGTACAGGCCGTTGCCGGCATGAGTTCAGTCGTGGCAAAAATGGCCGGAATTTTACTACCTATTCGCAGTTACCCATTGCAAGCTATGGTGACACAACCGATTAAACCGTTTCTTGATCCGTTGGTAAGCTCGGCCGGGCTGCATGTTTACATTTCACAAACGGCACGAGGAGAAATTCTGATAGGAGGTGGCTCCGACCCTTATGAATTGTACTCGACACGATCCACCCTTGATCTTAAAGAAAGCCTTATTGCGCACACATTGGAATTATTTCCTTTCTTTGCACAACTTAAATTATTACGCCAATGGACGGGCATTACCGACATGACCCCAGATTACAGCCCCATCATGGGTGAAAGTCCGATAAAAAATTATTGGCTTGATGCCGGTTGGGGAACTTGGGGGTTCAAAGCAACTCCCATTGCCGGAAAATGTATGGCAGAAACCATTGCACAAGAAAAATCTGTAGAAATGATCGAACCGTTTAAATTGAATCGCTTTAAAACTTTCAAACTATCGAACGAAGCCGGTGCGACGGCCGCTAGTCATTAGAGGATATGACGTGAAAATAATGGATTGCCCTTTAAATGGTCCGCGCAATATCTCAGAGTTTGTCTGTTTCGGCGAAGTAGCGGACACACATAATCCGAAAAGCATGAACGACGAACAGTGGGCGGATTTTATGTGGATGTCTAACAATACAGCAGGCGTTGTTCGCGAATGGTGGTGTCATGTCGCCACTTCTTATTGGTTTATTGCGGAACGCAATACCTTGACCGATGAAATTTTAAAGACTTATCCTGCCGATAGAATTTTTTCCAAACGCATTGATTTCTAGCGGAATATTCAAAATACATTTACATGGAAACCATATCCAATCGTTTACAAAAACCGGCTGGTTTACTTATCGATCACGATAAGCCAATTGTCTTTAGTTTTGAGGGCCAAACTTACACAGGCCTATTAGGAGATACCATCGCCAGCGCGCTGGCGGCAAATGATGTTTGGTTAATATCGCGCTCATTTAAATACCATCGCCCCCGCGGAGTGATGTCGATGGCCGGACTTGAAGCCAATACACTGGTTCAGCTTGAGAATGAGCCGAACGTGGCGGCAGACCGCCGCAAAATTTCTCCGAACTTAAAAGTTAGCGGGCAAAACTATACAGGCAGTTTAGAAAACGATAAAGAAACAAAAATAAATTTTATCGGGAAATTTTTACCGGTAGGGTTTTATTATAAAGCGTTCTTTCGTCCTAGAGGGATATGGCAAAACTTCTGGGAACCGATCGTGCGAAAACGCGCCGGACTTGGATGTGTAAACCAAAATACAGCACATGAATATTACGATAAAAGCTACAAGTTTTGTGATGTGGCAGTGATAGGCGGTGGTCCGGCCGGATTGAAATCCGCTCTAACTACAGCCGAAGCAGGCGCGGAAGTCGTACTCATAGAACAAGAACCAATTTTAGGCGGTTCGTTAAATTACGCGCGTTTTGATGCCGAAGCGACAATCGCCCCCGCTTTGCGCAATGACTTTATTGAAGCCATTATTAAACACCCCAACATTGAGGTAATGACTAATTCGGTATGTAACGGGTGGTTTGCCGATAATTGGCTGCCAATAATCAACGGGAACCGCATGTACAAGTTACGCGCTAAGCAAATGATTCTTGCTTCCGGAAACATGGAACAGCCTGCAATCTTTCATAATAATGATCTTCCAGGTGTATTACTTGGTTCTGCCACACAGCGTTTAATTCGCTTATACGGCGTTCGGCCCGGCAAACGTGCCGTAGTGCTAACCGCGGGCGATTATGGTTACGCTGTCGCATTAGATTTAATAGAACATGGGGTAGAAGTCGCAGCCATCGCAGACTTACGCGAATCTCCGGCCCACTTGCTATTATATGAAAAAATACGTGATTTAAACATAACGGTTTATCACGGATACACAGTCTATGCCGCAAAACCTCGAGCGGATAAAAATCATATTAATGAAGTGGAGCTGCGCAAAATAATCGCCCAAGGGCAATGCGCAAATGAATCCAAGCGTTATAATTGCGATCTTTTGTCCGTCTCGGTAGGTTTTACCCCTACTTATCAACTGGCTCTACAGGCCGGCGGTAAAATTTCGTATGATGATGAAACTGCCATGTTCTCCATTACGCAGCTGCCAAAATGCCTACACCTAGCCGGAGCTGCCGATAGTGCCAATGAACTAAGCGCATTGTTTGAGTCCGGTAAGCGAGCGGCACAAACTGTGTGCAATCATTTAAGGCTTGCTGTAAAAAATACCATCCCTATACAAACTGATTCCATCACTTCATATACAAATATTAACCATCCGTGGCCTATCTTTGCTCATCCGCAAGGTAAGGAATTTGTCGACCTAGACGAAGATGTGCAATTTGCCGATATTATCAACGCTTATAAAGACGGATACTCGGAACTCGAACTGGTAAAACGTTACTCAACAGTGGGTATGGGACCTTCTCAAGGTCGTCACTCTGCATTAGCTACGGCACGTTTAGTCGCTAACGAGTCGCGGCGCACTGTTGCGGAAATAGGTGTGACCACGGCACGTCCGCCCTTTCGTGCGGAAAAACTAGGTGTAATTGCAGGTCGCCGTTTTGAACCGGAACGCTTCACCGCAATGCATCATCGGCATCTGGAAGCCGGCGCCAAAATGATACCTGCGGGGCTTTGGTGGCGCCCCGCTTATTATGGCGCAAAACAAAACCGTGAACAGTGCGTACGTGATGAAAACTTAGCCATCCGCAACAACGTAGGTTTAATTGACGTTTCTACTTTAGGCGGACTTGAAATTCGCGGGCCGGACGCAGCGGAATTTCTAAACCGTATATACACCTTCGCTTACGCAAAGCAAAAAATTAATACCGTCCGTTATTTGTTAATGACCAATACAGCGGGAACTATCATTGACGATGGCGTTGCTTGCCGATTCGGCGATGAACATTTTTATGTCACTGCAACGACAGGCGGCGTGGATAACGTGCACCGTACTATGCTGTGGTGGAACGCTCAATGGTGCTTAGACGTAGACGTTACTAACGTAACAGCGGCGTATGCAGGCGTAAATATCGCCGGCCCCAAGGCTCGCGAAGTACTAAAAAGAGTTTGCAACGACATTGATTTATCAACGGAAGGCTTTCCTTATTTAGCGCTTCGAAGCGGTACGGTTGCGAATATTCCCGCGCGCTTACTACGCGTTGGTTTTGTCGGAGAATTGGGCTATGAAATCCATGTGCCATATTCACAGGGTGAAGCGCTGTGGGATATCTTGCTAGAAGCCGGAAAAAAACATGACATTCAACCGGTCGGTATCGAAGCGCAACGATCGTTGCGCTTAGAAAAAGGTCACATTATTGTCAGTCAAGATACCGATGCCATGACTACTCCGCAAGAAGTGCAGATGACTTGGGCTATCGCTAAAAAGAAACCTTTCTTTGTAGGCGGACGTTCATTGCAGCTCATTGATAAGCATCCATACGATCGCAAACTGGTAGGCTTCACAATTGAACAAATACGCAACAAGATCCCTAAGGAATCTAATCTTATCTTAAATGGTGAAAAGATAGTCGGACATATCACATCGGTTGCGTATTCACCCACTCTGAACAAAATAATCGGTCTAGCGTATGCCGAGGCAAATACAGAGCTCGGTATGAGTATAGATATTAAACTTAGCTGCGGAACTATTACCACTGCCTATGTCGTTGAGATACCATTTTATGATCCGAAAAACAAACGTCAGGAAATATAATTATGCTCCGAGTACAACCAACAAATTTCATCACACGTTGCTCTCACTATCGAACATTGCAAGCCGAAGGAGCGCTTTTCCTAGAACAAAACGGCGCCGCACTCGTTGAGAATTATGGCCGAACTGTCGGACAGGAAGTTACTCAAGCCAAGCAACTTAGCATAGCTGATCTATCCGTTCTACCTCGAACGGGTTTTAAAGGCCGTGAATCTATTCAATGGGGGCAATCGCAGGGATTAGAGATTGGCCGGCAAAACAATCGAGCTTATTTACAAAATAATAGCATGCTAATTGCTAGATTAGCTGATACGGAAATACTGGCGCTGAACGCTCTTAGCAGCAAAAAAAATCAGTGCGCAAGCTTCGATGAAAAATACCAGCGTAGTAATCCGAGGAATTGTTATTCGGTACCACGCTTTAATTTATCGGCTTGGTTTCTTATTACCGGAAAATATGCAAGTGAAATGTTCGCAAAAATGTGCGGAGTGGATTTACGCCTAAATAAATTTATTAATGGTGCCATCGCACAAACATCGGTCGCTCGCATGAATGCGATTATTATTCGAAATGATATCAAGGATACGCCTGCATTTAATCTTATATTTGATAACGCTTCGACTGATTATTTGTGGTCTTGTTTCAAAGATGTATTCGTCGAATTTGGCGGTGCGCCAATAGGCTATGCTGCCATTTTGAAATTGTGGTTTTAGAATTACAGACTCACACGCGGTCCTTACGACAATTATTCAATTAACCACAGCAGCCACTAACAATGCGACATGCAATAATTTCATAAATTTCGCTCTGTGTCACCCCAATGTATAGGTCCATAACATTTGGCACTTCGGGTGGTGAGTCAGGAGCGATTGTATCGGGGATTGCAACCCCAGTGAATGATGTGTACGATGCCACCCTAAATGGGATTTTTGAAGGGCTTCGGGGGAAGCGTTCGGCAGTAACATTCGGATCGGTGCTTTCTGTCCGTTGCCGGCATGAGGACGGTGCAGGGTGAGACGCGCCCGGAAAACCGATCGGTTTTCAGCGGCGAACGACCCGACAAGGACGTCGGGGCTGGCGCTGATTAACAGAACCAAGTCCCGTCATGGATGACAAGTACTGTGCTGATAACCCGCCAACAAACACAAAACGGTTTCACAACCGGTCATTGAATACTTGCGTGTCGGTGAATAGCAGGTCTTTTGCATAATCAATCCGATCTTCCAAGACGGTGCGCCGAACGGTACAGTTAAACCGTTCGACGTGCGCGTTCATCTTTAGACACTTAGGGTCGATCGGCCGTTGCTCGATCGCAGGTGATTCCCGGATGAGCCGGGCAAACTGCCTTTGAAACGCGCTGCCGTTGTCGAGCAGGGTGAGACGCGCCCGGAAAACCGATCGGTTTTCAGCGGCGAACGACCCGACAAGGACGTCGGGGCTGGCGCTGATTAACAGAACCAAGTCCCGTCATGGATGACAAGTACTGTGCTAATAACCTGCCAACAAACTACAAAACGGGTTCATAACCGGTCATTGAATGCTTCCGTATCGGCGAATAGCAGGTCTTCTGCATGATCGGTACAATCTTTTTGGACGGTGCGGTTGAAGCGCTCGATATGCGCGTTCATTTTTGGACACTTGAGATAGGTCAGCCACTGCACAATCACGGGTGATTCCCGGATGAGCCGGGCAAACTGCCTTTGAAACGCGCTGCCGTTGTCGGTCAGGGTGAGACGCGCCCGGAAAACCGATCGGTTTTCAGCGGCGAACGACCCGACAAGGACGTCGGGGCTGGCGCTGATTAACAGAACCAAGTCCCGTCATGGATGACAAGTACTGTGCTGATAACCCGCCAACAAACACAAAACGGTTTCACAACCGGTTATTGAATACTTGCGTGTCGGTGAATAGCAGGTCTTTTGCATAATCAATCCGATCTTCCAAGACGGTGCGCCGAACGGTACAGTTAAACCGTTCGACGTGCGCGTTCATCTTTAGACACTTAGGGTCGATCGGCCGTTGCTCGATCGCAGGTGATTCCCGGATGAGCCGGGCAAACTGCCTTTGAAACGCGCTGCCGTTGTCGGTCAGGATGTATTTTACCGGTTGCGGCAGCACCGCCGAGGTCAAGCGCGGGAATGCAGCATGCGGCAGTTGTTACAGCGGCCGGTTGCCGTTGCCATACGGGTATAGACATCTATGTCTCCGGACACGTACACCGTTAATATAGTGCGGCGCACTCCGTGCCGATCACGCGCAATCGTATCTATTTGCGATGCAATGCCCCGGATTGCCCCGGATAACTGTGCTTTGAAGTGTTGCAGCTTGCGCGTGCGGCAGTGCTTAAACGGTCGTTTTGTTTGTCCTTTGGCATTCAGACGAATGCCTTAAAACTTTGTGTTTCTTTATAAGCTGTAATAGGGCCCGCAGTAGTTGTTAAAGTGAAATTCAAGAAGCTCAGGCTCAATATAAGTGGCTGTGTTTTTAAAAGATTCTCTTTCTTCATATTCAGAAGGGTAAATGATCTCACCTGATTCTGCTTTTTTGTAAATCTCATCACTAGTACCTGTGAGTCTCTGTCCCCTATAAACAAAAAGATCTCTTTTGTTATTACACTCAAGATTCATAAAAGACCCTGACATGCCATGTAAAGCAGGACATCTGTGGCCTAGCCTTCTTTTGAGCACTCCTTCATCTTTGCGTATTTTGATCCAACTAAGTTGATTACAAGTATGGCTTTGTATGTAATCCTTTAGAACTTTAGGTTTATCTTTTTTCATCTTTTCTAAATGAGGGTTTGTTAAAACTGAAGTTACGCTTACTTGAACTAAGGGGTTTTTAAAGCATGAGTCTAAGTCCTTTTTGCTTGCTATCTTCTCTATATCGATCTCAAAAGCAGGGATTTTACCCTTTCTACGGTATCGTAGCTCCATAGGAATCAGCGCTTGATCAACTCCTGAATAACGAAACTCATCCTCAAGAACATAATCAGGACTCACAAGGCAGTTGTGAGGCTCAAGACACTTTAACGTACGCTCGGATTATTGGTATTGTTAAGACGTTACAAGTAAAAGTAACCTGTCACCCATTGCATGATAAAAAACAATAGAGTAGCGGCCATAAATCCCGCTATCAAAATCACCGCAATTCGGTATATCCTAATCCGCATCTGCGCCTCACATTCGACCGCGGTCAGAATCGGGTGGTTGGGAAAAGTTATTTCGTCCTCCTTTAGCATAATCTGTTGCGCATTCGCTAAACTGACGGCAAACGGATTTAATGCCTTGCCTTGGGCAATTCGACCGCTGTTGAATTCACTATTTTTATGCAATAGAAATAATCCTTCGTAATGGTTATCATCAAAATAAATTGCGTATAGTTCTTCATTCCAGTCTTGATAAGAAGCAAAAACGATTTGCCAAATCCCATATACCGGAACTTGCGGATATTGCTTGCGGAGCTGTGTCAGTTTATGTCGCGAACAAAAATTTGCAATACCTTTGAAATCAGAAAATGGCACAATATCATCACACTCAGGAAAATAGCTTCCGACAATATCCTCAATCAAAACACAACAGCGACCTCTAATCGTCACAGCGCCCGGAAACAACTTATTCGTCAATTAGCACCCCTATAACGCCTTACGGCGTCCTTCTCCGAGGAAAAACAAAACTTTGTTTATCTCTCGTAAGCTGGGCGACATGATCGTTATATCGTTATGCCGTATCATTGCAACATCATCAATAATAACTGCAACCGTAGCAGCTTTGATTGGGGATAATCATATTCGGTAATTGATATGGCTTTGATGTTTTGCTCCGGTTTGACAGCGAGTTTCTTAACCAAATCTTGCAGTAAATCTGCTTAAAGACCGCAGGTGATAACAGTTTTCCACCGTACATACTCACCTGTAAATCAATAATAATAGTCGTCCCGCATTTACATGCGAACTAATGATGCAGATTTATCTTTATAAATTAAGGCAAAAACCGACGAACGGCAGTAAATATACGATTACGATAAACTGTCGCAACTATTGACTATTGGCAGATTAATTAATCTTGTGAGAAAACACGTTCGCCCGCGCGACAAGCTTCAGTTGGAGTAATGCGAGTTAAGCAATTATAATGACCATAACGGCAGGTCGGCTTATAGCAGGGGCTGCAAGATAAATTTTTTTGCCTCAAAATCTGCGCACGTGAAGTCATCGGCGGCGTGTACTCAGGCGATGACGATCCGTACACCACAACAAGAGGGCATCCGACTGCCGCAGCAACATGCATCAAACCGGAATCGTTACTAATTGCCAAAGACACAAGAGACAATACGTCAATCACCTCCTCAAGCGATAGTTTTCCACAAAGATCTGCAATCAAACACTTTGCTGCCGACATGATCTCTTCTGCCAACACCGCTTCATTCGGAGAGCCAAAAATCCATATTTGAAAACCCTTTTGCGCATAATAGTCGGCGACTTCGGAAAAATATTTCGGCGGCCAACGTTTAGACCGACCGTATGCCGCACCAGGTAGTAGTGCAAGAACTTGGCGCTGCATATTTAATTGTAATCGTTCTAAACAACGTAGTGCATTACCATGATCAACTTGCAGACACGGCATATCAATTTTATAAGTTCCCGGTTTTGTTCCGGGTGGATGCCCGAGAAACACTTGCCGATCGATTGTTCGAGGTAAAACACGCTTATCCAGTGGCCGCATATCGTTAATCAAACCATAGCGTATCTCTCCACGGTACCCTGTCCGTTGCGGAATATTGGCAAACCACGGCAATAATGCGGATTTGAATGAACGCGGCAACACAATTGCGTGCGAATATTGACGTCGGCGCAGGTCTCTGCCGTAACGGTAACGTACGTTTATTTTTAATTCGCCATGACTTATCGGTAATTCAATCGCATCGTTCACTTCCGGCATACGATGCAATAAAGCTTTAGACCAAGCAGGAGCAATAACATCAATCGGTACCTGAGGAAATCGCGACCATAGACTCTTATACAAGGATTGCGACAATAACATGTCGCCCACCCACGCAGGTCCGACCACCAAAATACGCTCCGACACTTGATTCCTCTCTTGAATTTTTGCTGCGACCTCCGGCATTATTTGCGAATTTGTTTAATCAATTCGCTAGTTGAATAACCGTTGAGGTAATCAAGTACGATCGTATTGCCGCCATATTTAGCAACAGTGTCATAGCCGGCAATATCTTCAGGTTTATAATCGCCTCCCTTCACCAATACATCCGGACGAATCAGCTCAATCAAACTTTCCGGTGTGTCATCGGAAAATGGCACGACGCAATCAACCGGCTCCAATGCCACCAATAATTGCATACGTTCATTCAATCGATTTATCGGACGTCCCGCCCCTTTCAAACGTCGTACCGAATCATCATCGTTGACCAAAACAATTAATTTATCACCCAGCAATGCCGCTTCCTTTAAATATTCAATATGCCCTAAATGTAAAAGATCAAAACAACCGTTGGTTACAACAATTGTTTGCCCTTTGACGCGCAATTGTTCAACCAAACCGACAATTTCGGTTACGGAATAAACTCCTGACACGTCGCCGCCTCCCGCTGCATGCGCAAGTTCATCAACATTGACGATTGTCGTGCCCGCTTTCATCACTGCCAAGCCGGCAGCGGCGTTAGCCAAACGCATCGATTGCAGAAAAGTTTGCCCGCAAGTATATGCCGAAGCTAATACTGAGATGACCGTATCCCCCGCACCGGTTGTATCATACACTTCGTGCGCCTGCGCAATCAAGCGCACTGCCGGCTTGCTTTTTTCTACCAAAGTCATCCCCTGCTCGCCACGAGTGATTAACAAAGCTTCGAGCTGTAAACGAGCGCGAATTTTTTCGGCGGCGGAAACAATTACCTGTTCATCCACATCAATGCCGGGATAAATGCCGGCAGCAACGCAAAACTCAACAAAGTTTGGAGTTAACATGGTTGCCGATGCGTAAATCGACAAGTCAACACTTTTCGGATCAACAAAAACAGCTTTGCCGACAGTATTCGCTTGGCTAATCAAATCCCTTATATTGCGCAAACAACCTTTTGCATAATCCGAAAAAATAACTGCATCAACTTGCGTAATAGCCGAATTGAAAAATCGTTTGACTTCGGCAAGTGAAATTGCGGGAAACTCATTTTCATAATCCAAACGTAGTAATTGCTGATTATCGCTTACAATACGGGATTTTACGATCGTTCGGCTACCGGGAACATGCACTAATTGATGGGTAATGCCTTGCCGGCCAAGTAATGATTCCAGCACTTTTGCTTGAGGATCATCCCCACTCAATCCTATCAGAGTAACTTGCGCACCCAAACTTGCAACATTAGCAGCGACATTCGCCGCTCCTCCCAAACAATCAACCTCTTTATCGATTCGCACTACTTGAACCGGCGCTTCCGGAGAAATGCGGTCGGCGTTGCCATAACGGTAGTAGTCAAGCATTACATCTCCGACCACTAGCATCTTGATAGCGGAAAAATCAGGCAAAGGCAATACGTGACGCATTATTAAAACACCTCAAAAGGTGCGACAGTAACATAAGATTAAATATGTGCTAACCATTCCTCGTGACCATGCTTGCCACGCACGACATCAAAATATAATTGCTGGAGCTTGCGAGTTATAGGACCGCGGCCGCCGTTGCCGATGATTCGTTTATCCAATTCGCGAATCGGCATCACCTCTGCCGCAGTACCGGTGAAAAATGCCTCATCGGCAGTATAAATCATATCGCGCGTGAATTGCAGTTCACGCACTTCATAACCGCCCTCGCGCGCTAAAGTGATGATAGTGCGACGTGTTACGCCATTGAGCACCGACAATATCTGTGGTGTAATCAATACTTTGTCACGCACGATAAAAATATTTTCACCGCTGCCTTCGCTCACATATCCATCAACGTCAAGCATCAACGCTTCGTCACAACCTGCATCAAGCGCTTCCTGCAGAGCCAGCATCGAATTCATATAATTCCCATTCGCCTTCACTTTTGACATCATTGAGTTTACGTGATGCCGAGCAAATGACGAAGTCTTAACACGAATACCTTTCTCAATATTCTCTTCGCCCAGATAAGAACCCCAATCCCATGCAATAACGGAAAAATGCACCTGCAAATCCTTTGCATGTAGCCCCATACTTTCAGCGCCATAAAATACAATCGGACGAATATAAGCGGAAGATAAACCGTTTTTGCGCAGCACTTCCTTTTGGATTCCATTCACTTGCTCAAACGAGTACGGTATCTTCATCCGTAACGCATGCGCCGAATCAAATAACCTACGGGTATGATCTTTCAAGCGAAAAATCGCAGTGCCGGAATCCCCCTGATAAGCGCGCACACCTTCGAATACACCCATTCCATAATGAAGCGTATGTGTTAGGATATGCACTTGAGCATCCCGCCAAGCGGTCCATTTACCATCTATCCAAATCCAGCCATCGTATTGCGCCATAGACACGATTCACTTCCTTCTGTTGCTTGAGCAATAAAACGCACTATTCTATGCGATGCGGCGTATCCGACCAAACAGCTATCTTTAACTGCCTTTTAGCCGCCGCTCCGATATGATATTTGACATTACGATTGTGACTAACATAAAATAAGAATTATTCTTATTAACGCTTACTAATTTCTCATGAAGATAGAAGCCCTCTTCCCAAAACCACTCCAACGAACATTTTTCGCGCTTTTATCATGCTGGATTCTGTTCCTTTCTCCGGATATTCCTGCTGATAGCCAAGCGACAGACGAATCAGTAGTCAATGTTTATTCGGCACGCAAGGAGGACCTAATCAAACCATTATTGCAGGAATTTACTAAGGAAAGCGGCATCCGAGTCAATTTGGTGACCGGCAAGGCTGATGCCTTGCTTGCTCGTCTTCAAGCGGAGGGAGAAAATAGTCCCGTTGATTTGCTGATTACTACCGATGCAGGACGCTTATATCGTGCACAATCCTTAAATTTGCTCCGCTGTATCGGAACCCAAACCTTTGATTACATACCAGAAAGTTATCGTGACCCTGAAGGTTGTTGGTTTGGTCTTTCACTTCGCTCACGTGTCATCGTAACCGTCAAAGGTACCAGCGCAGAGCATGCACTAAGCAATTATGCGGATTTAGCGAATCCGCAATGGAAAAATAAAATTTGTATTCGCTCTTCGAATAATATTTATAATCAATCCCTAGTCGCTTCAATTCTTGACGCTAGCAATGAAACGGCAACACTGCAGTGGCTGAAAGGGCTGGTTGCCAATTTCGCCCGTCCGCCAAGCGGCGGTGATCGGGATCAAATACTTGCAGCGGCAAATGGATTATGCGATATTGCCGTTGTCAACACTTATTACCTAGCGATGATGCTGAAAAGCGATCAGATCGAGCATAGAAAAGCCGCTGAAAAAATGCACATTATCTTTCCCGACCAGAACGGACACGGCGCCCACATAAATATCAGCGGCGCCGGCATCAGCCAAAATGCCCTCCATTTTGATCATGCGCTAACGCTGTTGAAATATTTAACTAGTCCTGAAGCACAAGCTTGGTATGCCAAAGTAAATTATGAATATCCCATGATTCCGAATGTCGCCTCGCCTAACGTACTGAAACATTGGGGTGATTTCAAAAAAGATACTATTAATTTACGCCGTCTTGGCGCACTAAACATTAAGGCGCTCAAGTTAATGAATGAAGCCGGTTGGCATTAGCGGCAATCAATTACCGATGAAACAATGTTGTTATGGTTAACCGGCTTAATCACGATTCTAGTCAGTTTACCCATATTAGCGCTAGTCGCTTGGTTATTCGTACCCGCTCCAAGTGTTTGGCAACATCTGATAGACACCGTCCTTGCTGACTATTTCTTTAATTCATTTGTCCTAAGTTCCGGCACCGCTATCGGTGCTTTCATTATCGGCAGTGCGACTGCCTGGTTATGCAGTAGTTGTGACTTCGTCGGTAGAAAATTTTATCGATGGGCGCTAATATTGCCGCTTGCCTACCCATCTTATGTGATCGCTTACACTTATACTGGAATTTTCGATTATGGCGGCAGCTTCTATGTATGGAGTAAGGCGCAGTTCGGCACTAGTATTCCGATACCGATCCGTTCAATTGAAGGTGCAATCACCGTAATCACATTTTCATTGTACCCGTACGTTTACCTGCTGGCATATTCCGCATGGTACGGAAAAAGCAATCGTTTATTGGAAACCGGACGCATCCTACAAAAAAATGCTTGGGAAAATTTTTTCAAAATCGCCTTACCCCTGGGACGACCCGCGATTATGGTCGGCTGCGTAATTGTAATCATGGAAACACTCGCCGATTATGGTACTGTCCAACATTTCGGCATTCAAACTTTTAGCTTAGGAATTATGAATACCTGGTTTGGTTTAAACAGCTTGAGTGGTGCGGCGCAGTTATCAATTATCCTGCTATTCTTTACCGCCGGATTGATTACTTTGGAGAAAAAAACCAGAAATCACGCTCAATATACCGAAATATCTATAGGTAGCAAGGACCCAATTTATCATTTACATGGAATGAAGTCGTTGGCAGCAAATATTGCCTGCGCTATCCCGATATTATTCGGATTTATAGTTCCAAGTTCACACCTGATATTCTGGACCTATATTAATACCGCGAATACCGATTGGAACGAATACCTTGTTTTGTTAATCAACACCCTCAGTATCGCATTGATCGCGACACTCTTAATTCTATTTTGCTCTATAGTACTTGCTTACGCCAGACGTTTTTACACTTCGCCGATATTCCTTTCGGTTGTACGGGTCACCACCTCAGGCTATGCAGTCCCTGGAGTGGTGATCGCCGCCGCGGTGATGAGTCTGGGAGCTTTTATCAAAGATATCACCGGCTTATTATTGAGCGGTAGCTTCCTTATGCTAATTGTCGCGTACATCGCACGGTTTTTGACCCTGGGAAGCAATACTGTTAATGCAGCGCTGGAAAAAATTTCTATTAACCTCGATTATTCCGCTCAGACTTTAAATGCTTCGCGCAGTAGTATTTTGTACAAGATCCATTTGCCCATTATCAAACCGGCAATATTGACTGCTTTATTACTTGTGTTTGTTGATGTGATCAAGGAACTTCCTGCGACATTAGCATTACGACCATTTAACTTTAATACGTTTGCAGTCAAAACTTATGAAATGGCTGCCGATGAAAGAATAACCGATATGGCATTGCCAGCTCTAAGCATCACGGTCATCGGGCTTTTGCCACTCATAATACTTACCAGAGCACTGCGTCTAAAAAAACAATGAACGAGCTTCTAACTATCAATAATGTTGTCCTCACACGAAGGAAGAAACGTGTGATTGACCATGTTTCATTTGCTTTACAACAGGGACAGATCGGCTGTCTCCTCGGCCCTAGCGGCAGTGGCAAAACCAGCTTGCTGCGTTGCATCGCAGGATTTTATCGACCGGATGAGGGCACCATCAGTATTGATAGTACTGTGGTCAGCGCACCTAAAATTCATTATGCACCGGAGCAACGTAAAATTGGTATGGTGTTTCAAGAATATTCTCTATTTCCGCATCTGACCGTCACTGAGAATATCGCTTTCGGGATCAGTAAGCTGCCGAGCACGGTACGACACAAACGAATTAACGAAATGCTGCAGCTGATTGGCTTAGAAAATTGCCGCGACCGCTATCCTCACGAATTATCCGGTGGTCAGCAACAACGAGTCGCTCTTGCGCGTTCGCTAGCGCCGGACCCCATGTTATTATTGCTTGATGAACCGTTTTCCAACTTGGATGCGGAACTCAGACTACAATTGGCACGCGACGTACGGAGATTAATAAAAAAGCAAAATACCACTGCTTTATTAATTACCCATAATCAAGATGAGGCGCTTGCGGTATCAGACATGCTCGGTGTAATAGACTCCGGTCGTTTGTTGCAATGGAACCGCGCTTATCAGATTTATCATGAGCCTGAATCGCTTAGAGTCGCAACCTTTGTCGGTATGGGCAGTATGCTTAAGGGGGAAATAACAGAAAATAGCTATGTTGCTACTGCCTTAGGTAACTTTCGCGTCAGTACTAACTCGAATCAACATGCTCCGGGGCAGAATGTTAAAGTGCTCATTCGCCCTGACGACATTATTCATAATGACAAAAGTGAACTTCAGGCTGTCATCATTGAGAAACAATTCAGAGGGGCAGAGTTTTTATATCGGTTAAAACTGGCAAATGAAGAATTGATTTATTGCTTTGCGCCCAGCCACCATAATCACAAAATCGGAGAAGCGATAGGTATTGTCGTTGATGTCGAGCATGTCATTATTTTTCCTTCCGATCAGAATTTACCCGAAGTTTTTCCTTGACCCAATTAGTGATTTCTTTAGGTTTGAATTTATCAACCATTGTGTTGCCTAAAAACTCTACTTTAGGATCATCCCAACTGCCGTGAATTTTATATTGTAGAGCGGCCGCTTTATCAACCTCGTCTCCCAAACCGATGATTCTCTCAACAATAATAACTACCGCCGCCGCAATCGGTCCGCCGAGCAAGGCGCTCACTACCGGCAGTCCGGAACTAAGATTCGGTATTACTTCCATATATTGATCATAATCGCGAGCAATTATGCCGACACGACCATCCAGTGTTAGTTCCAGCGCCGGCCCCGTCAACAAAAAATTGTTGGTATGAAGATTCCCGCCCCGGGCCACAAATGTTCCGGTCATCGTATCAAACGCCAAACCTTCCTCTAACACATCGCCAAAATCCAATGACAAACGACGAGTGATCACTTGTAGGTTAACCAAACCAAACAAACGTGTAATGCCAGGTTTTACTTTTCTAATAACACCGTCCTCAAGATTAATCCGAATATTGCCGGTCATTGTTTCAACAGAAAAATCTTTAGGCGATCCCGGCCACTTCAAACGACCCGATAAACTGCCTTCTCCGTCTTGTAAGCTTTCACTGATATCCCATAACTTGAGCAATCGGTCATACCTTCTACCTCGAATGCTAAAAATGAAATCACACATTTCGCCTGCAATCGTATCCTGCCATTTCCCCTGTAAGCTAACGAGCACGCTGGAGGCATTGAAGCTCAAATCATCAACAAATAAAGCCCGTTTGCGTTTGCTAGTGATTAAACGCAGATCTTCTCCCTCAATATCACCGTATTGAAACTTTTGCGCGGATACTTCTATAATCGGAACAGAATCAAGTTTCATTTTGCCGCTCAAACCATCAAAAATATCGCTATCCGGTAATAACACATAATCCATATCTGCTTTCAGATACTCCTGATCCGGCAGTGGTAAAGATGAAATTTTTCCTTGTACCGCCGTGGAACTGACTTCCGCTTGCCAGTGCCGTTGGGTGGGTAAATTGACATTAATACGACTTCTGCCAAAATCATTACCGCCCCAAACCAGTCGATTAAAATCCAGATCAATATATAAAGGAGACAACATCCCTTCAGTTTGTTCTTTTAAGCGTAACCACTGATCAATTAATACAGTTTGCCTAATCTTCCCTCCGACCGAGTACGCAGTGTTGGTCGACAAAGGCTCACCGTTGCCAAAACGGACATGAGCTAATGTTAGTTCCCCATTCCTATATTCAAAATTGCCACTAAAATCACCGTATCGGATCCGATATTTGCCGCCTTGATTATTCGCCTGAAACTCTAATTTAAATAAGCGTTTCTCATCAGCGGATTTTAAAAAAGGCGATGGCAAACTCACCGCAGTACCCATAAGATCCGATTGCATTTGCAGCGCAAGCTCTTCTCCTTCCCTTTTGGCATGTCGCGGATTGGGAATAGTCACCTGCGCTTCCCACAAAGAAGTTCCATCGAAATAGCTTTGCCATTTCTGCGGAAATCTATCGGTAAAGAATCTGGAAGGCAAACCGCCGCGCATGCTCAAAATTGTTCCATCTCCCGTCGGTTGTGCACTGGCAGTTAGAGACAAACTATCCACAACAGCGGTTAAGCGATCCGACTGTCCTCCCGTAGCGTCAAAATTCAAATTACCTTTAATTTCGGCAAACTCCAATCCCAGGTCCGGAATAGCAATTGATGCGTGATCAAAGTATATGACTCCGTCAATTGTTGCCGGTCTATCGACAGTTTTCCTTAATGGTGCGCCGACTGATAATTTCAAACCGACATTCCCGAAAAAATCCATACTTTGCATCAGCAAACTGTCTTGGTCAATTAATTTTGCCTGCAATGCGTACGCAATAATATCCTCCAAAGGTCCGTCTGCTGAGGCTTCAACTTCAAGATACGGTCGGAGAACATTATTAATCCGTGCCGTCGCGTAACTCGAATGCATACTGTAATAATCCAGGTCGGATACAGTCACTAAAAGCGAAGTGCCATTGATCATCAAGCGAGCATTGACGTTTTTAAAAGGTTTCCTTTGTTTGCGATAATTAATTTCCATACCGCGCAAATCTGCGGTGAAGGATAGACGACCATTACTGTCAACGAATGGAAACTCCGCAAGCTTGCCGTCAATTTCAATTCGTCCTCTCGACAAATTACCGCGCACAAAGGCACGTTTAAGCCATTCGGAAAGCTTCGGATGTATTTTGTTGTGTGGCACCCATTGTGAAGTGCGTGAAAGCGGAAAATTGTTAATGTCTACCCCCGCTTTCAAGTGACCGGAATCATTTTCTCCGGCTATCCAACCGGCGCTGCCGCCCAGTTGTGCACCGTCCTGCGTCAATGCAATCCGGTCAAGTAACAAAACCCTATCATCACCCGATTGTGCGAAACGCACCGTAGCAGAGATTTCATCAAATTCTTGCCTCCACTGCGGTAAAGAAAACTGCGCTTTTTGCATCCGTAGTTTGCCGTGTAGGTATTGTATTGATTGCACCGCACGAGCCAGTTCAAACATAAAATCCTTTTCATTAAACGCAGATATTCTCGGGCTGACGGCACGTGCGACAATTGATAATGTGCCGGATTCCGATTGCAAAGAAACCTGCTTATCGTGCTTTTCTAATTCTAGGAGCGGATATAGGCTGTCGATATGGTAATCAGTGAAGTGTGGTAACTCTATTGCATAATCAAACAGCGGTGACTCATGTTTTTTTCTAAATACAAAGCTTGCCTCTTGCAATCGAAAAGTAGAAATATTCAATGCAACATCGGACAAAGCAACTCGCCAATTTACGTGGTCTCGTTCTCCGTAGAATGAGCCGGAAAAATCCGCCTTCTCCCAATATGGCGACACACATTGACTACAGTGAATACTGCCGGCTACCCAAGCTTGCTCTTGCGAATCAATGTTGCCCCATATCGATACTTCAACATTACCCGCATAACCTAGCGGCAAAGATACAGCCGATAACCATTCGTCGATGATCATTGCCTTCGATTGCAGATAGAAACGCCCCGTCCATGTGTCCGGTTGATTCAAAATACCGTTAAAATCGGCAGTGAAGTTTAATCGTTTACCTAGTTCTTCAGGCAAATGAACCGAAGCTTCCACGTAATGCCGTTGTTCGTTTGAAATAAATTGTAACCGGTCAGCGAGCAATAAATATCGCTTCCCGGTGGTTTGATTATGCCATCGCAAGCGAGTATTGAGAAATAGAATTTCAGGAAGGCGGATCGGTATGCGGTCCCCATCAAATGTGAATGCCGCCAAAATACCGCTTAGATGCATCGCACCATCTTGGCTGCGCACAAAATCCAATTGGCTGCTTTCAGCGATCAAAGATTGGACCACTACTTGTCGCGCCAATAGAGAACGCCAAATATCCAATTCAAATTCCAAGCGGGCAAAATGCAGAAATTCATCATTGGCAGAATCCCCGATTGTGACATCCGATACCGCCACCAACGGAGTATAACCGCGAATGTAAGATTCAATCGCGCCGACGGTTACCGGTAAGGCGATAACTTTCGATAATTCGCCTGCTAGTTCATCTTTGTAAAAATCAATGTGCGGAAATAGCATTCTTACGGACAGACTGATTAATGCAAATACTGCGAGTATAAAAGGGATAAACCAAATAAAACGGTTCATCAAATTTTCCCTGCTAAACATGCGAAAAAACAGATTCTTTTAAACTCACGATATGGAAAAAATAATCATCCCGTGTGCTCATGGCTTTCCATAAAGTTCATTTGCCACAATTGTTCAATGTCATAAAATGTGCGTGCCGCCAACTGCATTACATGTACAACAATGTCACCGAGATCAATCAATATCCACGATGGCGTATCGATGCCCTCGATGCCCAGCGGTTTCGTTCCTAGTTTTTTTATATCTCTAATCAACTTTTGCGCGACCGCTTTTGCATGGCGATCGGAAGAACCGGTTGCAATGATAATAAAATCGGTAATAGAAGTCTTTCCACGCACATCAATGACTGTAATATCGCGTGCTTTCATGTCTTTTAATGAAGCAACGACGCAGTCTTTTAATATCTTGCCTAACATTAATGCGTCGTTGAATACAGTTTGTGCCGACGAATATAATTCCAGACCGCACCGGGCAAAAGATATTTCGGCTGCTCGCCATACATCAAGCATTCACGCACTTGACCTGAAGACACAGCAATCGGTTGATTTCGAAACCGACATAGCTTACCGGCAGGCGCATCATACAACGCCGCCAGCGGTGACCATCCGCCACGGCACTCTAATAAAGGATGGCTTTTCACAACATCGGATTCCGGACGCACCGTCACAATCAAGTGAGCAAGATCGATAATCCGCTCGTAGCGCTCCCATGCCTGAATCTGGGCGAATGCATCCTGACCAAGCATAAAGCAGATAGGATGACGTGCGCCAAGCTCCTCGCGAAACTCGGTTAAAGCATCGACGGTATAACAAATACTTTGCTTATCCAGTTCACGTGTATCGACAAGCAATTGCGGAGGGCGGATAACCAACCGCAGCATTGCAAGACGATGTATCGAACTTGCCAGCGGTAATTTATCTGCCTGCCGATAGCACGGTAGAAATAGAATTCGTGAAGCCGGTAAACATTTTGACAGCTCAAGAAGCGGCTTAATGTGACCGAAGTGTACAGGGTCAAATGCTCCTCCGAAAACGACCGTCAGCTGTTGCTTCACTCGCGAATATGTCCATCGCCGAAAACGACGTACTTTCTCGTCGTTAAACCGACAAGTCCCACCGGTCCGCGCACATGCAACTTATCAGTACTGATCCCAATCTCAGCCCCCAACCCATATTCAAAGCCATCGGCAAATCGTGTCGAAGCATTTACCATTACGGAACTGGAATCAACTTTTCGTAAAAAATTCTTCGCATGATCGGAATTTTCAGTGACGATCGCATCGGTATGATGCGATCCGTATGTTTGGATGTGTTCAATTGCTTGCTCCACACCTGACACAATTCTTATCGATAGGATTGGCGATAAATATTCAGTGCGCCAATCCTCCTCTGTCGCCGATATCAAAGAGCCATCAATTTCGCGGCTGCGCGAGCAGCCGCGCAACTCTACCCCTTTCGCTCGCAACGCATCCGCTACCTGCGGAAGAAATCGGTCGGCGATTGTCTGATCAATCAGCAAAGTTTCCATTGCATTGCAGACACCGTAACGATGCGTCTTAGCATTGATCGAAATCGCAAGCGCTTTGTCAAAATCCGCATCACAATCAATGTAAGTGTGACAAATGCCGTCCAAATGTTTAATCACCGGAATTTTTGACTCGCGCATAACCCTTTCAATCAAGGACTTCCCTCCGCGCGGAATAATCACATCAACCATCGTATCGCATTGCAGTAAGCTAGCGACCGCAGCGCGATCAGTCGTCCGGATTAAGCCGACACAATCAACCGGCAAATTCGCTTCGGTAAGACCTTCGCCGATGCAATCGGCAATGGCGCAATTCGAATGAATTGCTTCCGACCCACCGCGTAATACCACTGCATTACCGGACTTCAAACATAAACCTGCCGCATCGGCAGTTACATTGGGGCGCGATTCATAAATAATCCCGATGACACCCAATGGAACACGCATAGTTGCCAAACGAATTCCTGACGGGCGTTGCCGAGTCTTGCCAATTTCGCCGACCGGGTCGGGCAAAACAGCTATTTGCCGCAATCCTTCCACCATAGCTTGAATCCGCTGATCATTTAACACCAAACGATCCGTCATTGCCGCATCAATTTTCCGACCACGCGCCGCCGTCAAGTCCTTCTCATTTGCCGCCAACAATCGTTCGCGAGACGATTCAATCCGTGAGGCGATGGCTTCTAAAGCGATATTCTTCTGCGCAGTATCAGCGACTGCCAATACTTGAGTGGCATCGCTGACTTTTCGAATTAAACTTTCAACTGATTCCGGTGATTGCACTGCTTGCTTAACTATCATTAAATTCGCGACGCCACAAGCGTACGCTTTGATAAACTTCTTACGCCGCAAATTTTCAGTATGAGCTGTAACAGCTCATTCCAAGCATCGTCATCGCCTAGCCCTTTAATCGCTTTATCCATTTCTGCGCACCAGTACAATGTATTCTGCCATTTTTTACCTAGTTTCCTATTTAGCACATTACGCACTTGTGCCCGCCGATTAAGCCATTCGCCGCGCAGAACAAGCTCCATTTTCTCGCCGTTTTCCAAACGTTGCTCCAGCGTTATCATTTTACGGATTTCTGCCACAATCGCCCATAAAACTAAAGGTAAGGGACTGTTGTCAATTTGCAAACTATACATAATTTGCAAAGATCTTTCCACATCGCCGGCACAGGCGGCATCTGCCAACTCATAAACGGTGAATTTTGAACTGATTCCGACAAATTTTTCAACATCTTGGCGACGCACTATGCCTCCCTCGCATAACAATTCTAACTTGGTGACTTCCTGCGCTGCGGCAAGCATATTCCCTTCCGTTCGTTCTGAAATTAATTCAACAACATGCTCTTCCATTTTTAAATTGGCACGTAACATACGTTCGCGCAACCATGCCCGCATCTCATTCAATGTCTTAGGGTAAACTTGAACCGTAACACCTAGTTTTTCAATTTGCTTCACCCACGTAAGACGCCTGTCAACCTTATCGGCACGTATCAATAAGATAGTATGCGACGGCAGATCTTCAACATAAGTTTTAAAGAACTCACTTGCTACAGTTTTAGGCTTGTTTTCTCCCAATATCACTTCAAACAAACGCTTATCGGCAAATATCGAGACATTTGAAACTTCTGCTTTGAATTTAACCCAATCAGAAATTTGGTCACCAAAAAACAAACTCCGCTCAGTAAAACCCCGTGTACGCGCGGCAGTTCGAACCATATCGGAGGCCTCCATGCGTTGCAGCGGTTCATTACCGGCAATTAAATAAACCGGCGCTAATTCCTTATCCAGTTTTGACTGCAACTGACTAAAATACACCTTCATATAAAAAACCGGAGGTCTAAATGCCCGAAAAAATAGCTTTTATTGGTCTCGGCATTATGGGAAAGCCCATGGCGCACAATCTTCTTAAAGCGGGACACAAAATTTTTACCTATGCGCGAAATCGGAAAAACGAAGAATTATCAATTGAAATGGGGGCAATACCCTGCCCAACACCGAAAGATGCGGTAGAACAGGCCCGTTTTTGTATCGTGATGGTATCTGACACCGCAGACGTGGAAGAAGTGACCATTAAACATTCCGACAGCATTATACACGGTGCTTCGAAGGGAAGCATTATCATTGATATGAGCACTATCTCGCCCGTCGCAACGCGACAGATTGCCGCTCGATTGGGTGCGCGCGGAATTGACTTTCTTGACGCACCGGTTTCAGGCGGTGAACAAGGAGCAATTGACGGAACTCTCTCAATTATGGTCGGAGGTCTTCAAGAAACATTTCAAAGCGCGTTGCCTTTACTCAAGATACTTGGGGGAAATATTGTTCGCATCGGCAACCACGGCGCCGGGCAAATAGCAAAAGCTTGTAATCAACTAATCGTTGCACAAACCATGATCGCCGTTGCCGAAGCATTCGAATTTGCCGCCGCCGCAGATGTTGATCCCGCACAAGTGCGGCAAGCTTTACTCGGTGGTTTTGCTTACAGCCGTATTCTCGAAACGCACGGAGAAAAAATGTTGACGCAAAATTATACGCCAGGATTCAAGGCACGCCTCCACTTGAAAGATTTAAAAAATACTGCTGCCACTGCCGATAGCATGAATATTGAACTTACCGGAACGGCGTTGGCTTATAAATACCTTGTCGAATTAATCGAGAACGGTCACGGTGAATCGGACTCTGCCGCAATCGCAAAAGTCGTCCGTGCGCATTGCCGTACGGAACGACCACATAATGGGAGCAAAGTTTAGTGCAACGGAAACTACGAAACCTAAAACTGCGATATCGCCGTCCAAAAAGAATTTTTCCGTTCCGGTTGAATATTTAAAGTACACGCTCAGAGGAATTTTACTAGTGGAAGCTAGCAGTCAATCGCTTGTTCGAAATCTGTTGGCTTGAAGGATAGGAGATTTTCTAATCGCTTATCCTCCCTTTTTAATACTAACACATTTAATGAAGTGATTAGGTAACTGCTACACTAATTCGGTGTCATTAAAAGAAAATACTCCCCGCGTCTCAATCGCAAAGCCGATGCCAAGCATGTCGGACACTGTGTCGTTCAAGTCATTACCCGACACTCCCTCATTTGTCCGGGATGTATTGGACACTGTACAGTGCCAGATACATGTGGGATTCACGGCACGACTCAAAAAGGTAACCGATATGCAATATCAGCACATCGGCCACCGCATCAAAGGTTTCTATAAAATAGCCAATTTTGCTTCAAAAATAGAGGCTCATGAACACAACGGCTCAACAGAAATATGATGCCCTATTATTTTGGGAGGGTTGTAACTCCCGAACGCATTCAAGATCGGTCGCAGTACTTTGTACCGCTGGCGCCGGCGTTATCGCTGCACTGGCCTCAGCGCCTTACATGATCGCAGCAAAGCGCCGCGTAAGAGGCGCCAGCGGGTCTGGCCGCAACCGATTCAGCACGAAACCGTTTTGCGCTTGTGCCGGATTGTCGGCAAAGTGCCTGTCGTCCATGACGCGACTGGGTTCTGTCAACAAGCTCCAGCCCCGACGTCCTTGTCGGGTCGTTCACCGCTGAAAACCAATTGGTTTTCCGGGCGCGTCTCACCCTGCGCCAGGCTTATCCGAATCTCGGCAGCAGTAAAATCTTTGAGCTGATGAAACCGTTTTGTGTTTGTTGCCGGATTGTCGGCAAAGTGCCTGTCGTCCATGACGAGACTTGGTTCTGTCAATAAGCGCCAGCCCCGACGTCCTTGTCGGGTCGTTCGCCGCTGAAAACCGATCGGTTTTCCGGGCGCGTCTCACCCTGCTCGTCCATGACGAGACTTGGTTCTGTCAATAAGCGCCAGCCCCGACGTCCTTGTCGGGTCGTTCACCGCTGAAAACCAGTCGGTTTTCCGGGCGCGTCTCACCCTGCCCGAGTGTCCGCACGATTGCGCGCCTGATCGCAGATGCGCCGGATAAAATACGCTGTATTCCGCAGCGGCTGAATGCCAAAGGACAAACAAAACGACCGTTTAAGCGCCGTTACAGGGCACGCAAGCCGAAACACTTCAAAGCACAGTATCCGGGGCATTGCATCGCCCTGGATACGATTGTGCGTGATCAGCACGGAGTGCGCCGCTACGTCTTAACGGCCATCGATGTCTATACCCGAATGGCAATAGCAGTGGCAACCAACCGCTGTAACAGCCGCAACGCAGCCGCATTCCTGCGCCTGGCAGAATTTCGGCAGCAGTAAAGTCTTTGAGCTGATGAAACCATTTTGTGTTTGCTGCCGGATTGTCGGCAAAGTGCCTGTCGTCCATGACGAGACTTGGTTCTGTCAATAAGCGCCAGCCCCGACGTCCTTGTCGGGTCGTTCGCCGCTGAAAACCGATCGGTTTTCCGAGCGCGTCTCACCCTGCTCGTCCATGACGAGACTTGGTTCTGTCAATAAGCGCCAGCCTCGACGTCCTTGTCGGGTCGTTCGCCGCTGAAAACCGATCGGTTTTCCGAGCGCGTCTCACCCTACACCGCCCTCATGCCGGCAACGGACAGAAAGCACCGATCCGAATGTTACTGCCGAACGCTTCCCCAGAAGATCTTCAAAAATCCCATTTAGGGTGGCATCGTACACCGACTCGAAAGAAGTGAAAAAAACTTCTATGTTCTCTGTTTTTAAGGAATAGCATAAGAACCGAACAAAACGCCATCGGGATTACGCAGCATCGCCTGAGTTGCTATAGATGATACTGCGAAAAGACAATTGATCATCATATACTCAAGGAGAACGAATCGCTGCTAGGCGGGCAATAATATTGCGAACAATTTCCTCTTCCAGTCTAACCTCAGCGTCGCGGCGCAAATTTTCAGTGGTTAATAGCTCGATTGGATTATGTCGATAAAGCGTTTCGGCTCGCACTGTTTGATCGTATAACAAAATATCATCCGGTTTGGCCGCTTTTCGCACGTTAAAACGTATTATCATTGTTAACAAGTACTCGCGTGCTTTTGCTTCATCCCCGATAACCGCAGCGTGCTTTTGAATTTGTTTATCTTCAATAGTCAGTCGCGTCAAAGCGCTATCGTGTCCGGTAATTTGGAATCCATACGAACGCAATGTCGAAATCAAATGTTGGTACAGAGGGTCGTAACGCCCCAAACCTTCAACGGAAATCTGCTTTAGTATCGCATCAAATATTCTTTTCTCGCTGTCTTGCGCACCGCTTAAATGATAGCCGCAAGCGATTAAAGCCCCGCATAATAAAATCGTTGACACAGTACGTATCATCTACACATCTAACTCACGACGAAATTAATCAGTTTGTCAGGCACCCAAATAACTTTGCGGATCATCCGATTTTCCAAAAACCTTCGCACTTGCATGTTTTGCCGCGCCATTTCCTCCACCGACTCGCGCGAGCTGCCGACCGCCAACGTAAGACTTCCGCGTAATTTACCATTCACCTGAACAATGATAGTACAAGTGCTTTTCGCCAGCGCCTCCGGATCGGTGACTGGCCACGCACAATTGATCAAGGCTTCATCATGCCCGAGCCGCTGCCACAAGTAATGCGTGATATGCGGAATTATCGGAGCAAGCATTTTCAGCATTGCGGATAAACCCTCGCGTATCAACTGGTAAGCAAACTTATGGTTACCTGTCTCGGATTCAAAACGCGATAGTTCATTGAGCAATTTCATATTGGTGGCAATCGCAGTGTTAAACTGATAGCGAGTATGAATATCGCCGGTTACTTTAACAATAGTCTCGTGAATAACACGACGCATAGTCCGGCATGATTCTATGCCAGAATCGGACATAGTCTCGGGTAAGAATTTGACATTGATTGCAATATGTGCCATCACCTGCTTCCATAATCTTTTTAAGAACCGAGATGCTCCGGCAACTCCTGCATCCGACCATTCAAGCGAATGTTCCGTCGGTGCGGCAAATAAAATAAATAAACGAACCGTATCGGCGCCGTACTTCTTTACCAATGTTTCCGGATCCACAGTATTACCACGCGATTTAGACATCTTCATTCCGTCTTTAAGCACCATTCCTTGCGTCAATAAACGTGTAAACGGTTCGTCGCCTTCAACCAAACCCATATCACGCATCAGTTTATAAAAAAACCGCGCATATAGAAGGTGTAACACCGCATGTTCAATTCCGCCCACATATTGATCAACCGGCAGCCAATATTTTGCCTCATCACTGAACATCGCATTGCCGCTATTTGATCCGGCAAAACGTGCGTAATACCAACTCGACTCGACAAATGTATCAAAAGTGTCCGTATCACGGCGTATTTCAGACTTTCTGTCGGAGCCTTCTACTCGAACAAATTCCCGAATCGAATCTAATGTCGGAATTTTCTCTTTATAGCTATTGATTTCCGGAAGAATAACCGGTAAAGACTCATCTTCGACCGGTTGCGGGATGCCGTCCGACCATTGCATCGGAATCGGGCATCCCCAATAACGCTGGCGTGAAACTCCCCAATCGCGTAAACGGTAATTAATAACCCGTTTGCCACAAGCCATCTTTTCAAGATCATCGGCAATGGCTGAATACGCCTCAGCAAAATTCATACCATTGTACTTATTTGAGTGACAAACAATTCCTTTATCAACAAAAGCTGCGGCAGACAAATCAACCGTTTGATCCGGGTCCGAAGGACGAATGACTTGTTTAATCGGCAAGTTCTTCTCGCGCGCAAACTCCCAGTCCCGCGCGTCGTGTGCGGGTACTGACATCACTGCACCCGAACCGTATCCCATCAACACAAAGTTGGTACACCAAACCGGTAATGTATCGCCGGTTAGCGGATGCACACATTCAAGCCCGGTATCCAATCCTTCTTTATTTAACGTTGCCATTGCCGCTTCAGAAGCCAAGCCACGCGAATATGCCTCAACAAAGGATTGCAACGCGGGCGAATCGCTTGCGAGATTGGTAATTAAAGGATGCTCCGGTGCGAGCGCCAGAAAACTGACCCCCATCAGAGTATCCGGCCGGGTAGTAAAAACCGTCAAAACCTTATCACACCCTACCACCGGAAAATTAATTTCCAATCCGTACGACCGCCCGATCCAATTCTTTTGCATCCTGCGCACTTGTTCCGGCCAGCCGTCAAGCTTCTCCAATCCCTGCAAAAGCTCTTCGGCATAATCAGTGATGCGTAAAAACCACTGTTGCACGCGTTTACGCTCAACCGCCGCGCCTGAACGCCAACCTTTCCCGTCAATAACCTGTTCGTTGGCAAGTACGGTTTGATCAACCGGGTCCCAATTGACCCATGCGGATTTGCGGTAAGCCAAACCTTTTTCATATAAACGATTAAAAAACCATTGTTCCCAACGATAATAATCAGGATCACAAGTTTGTATTTCTCTGCCCCAATCATAAGCAAAACCTAAGCGCTTGAGTTGCGTACGCATTACCACAATGTTTTCTTTAGTCCACTGTGCCGGAGCAATACCGCTCTTGATTGCCGCATTCTCTGCCGGCAAACCGAAAGCATCCCATCCCATTGGTTGCAACACTTGTTTCCCTAGCATACGTTGGTAACGACTGATCGCATCGCCGATTGTATAGTTGCGGACATGCCCCATATGCAACTTGCCGCTGGGGTAGGGAAACATTGATAGGCAATAGAATTTTTCGCGCGACAGGTCCGGTTTGATGCTAAAACAGTTATGCGTTTCCCAAAACTTTTGGACTTGCGGCTCTATTACATGCGGTTGATACTGTTCAATATCATGCTCATCCATGAAAATAATCTCTCATTATCCGGAAGTTGAGTTTTTTGCTCTACCATAAATATCTTCAAAGCGCACAATATCATCCTCACCGAGATAATCACCGCACTGCACCTCGATTAGAAACAATGGTTCATCACTACAATTTTCTAGTCGATGCTTTAACAATTTCGGAATATATGTCGATTGATTTTCTTCAAGATCAAAAACATCATCGCCGCACGTAACACGCGCCTTGCCTTTTACCACCACCCAATGTTCGGAGCGGTGTCGGTGCATTTGCAATGACAAAGCTTGCTTCGGATTGACAATGATTTTTTTGACTTGAAATCCAATTCCGCAATCAATTTTTTCATACGACCCCCAAGGACGAAGCATCTTGGTATTAAAATCAATTTCTTCGCGCTCCTGCGTTTGGAGATCAGCAACCAATTGCTTGATATTCTCAGACTGGTCGTGCTTTGCCACCAACACTACATCGTTTGTTTCGGCGACGATACAACCCTCGATACCCAAAACACCGACCAACCGTCGGTTCGCATAGACAATATTATCGCCGGCATCCCGCAAAAATACATCGCCGTACACCGCGTTACCGTTACTATCTGATGGTAATAAATTTCCCAGAGACTGCCATGATCCGACATCATTCCAACCGATATCGGTGGGCAAGAAAATAACATTATTTGCTTTCTCTATTACTGCGTAATCTATTGATATTTTCGGACTTTGCGCAAAATATTCTTCCTGCATCTCGAGAAAGTCCAAATCTATCGAATGATTTTCATAAGCGACACTACACGCTGCAAGGATATCCGGCGCCAACTCAGTCAACAGATTCAAATAAGTTTGCGCATGGAACAAAAATATCCCGCTATTCCAATAATAATTACCGCTAGCGACCCACGCATTCGCGGTAGCGGCATCAGGTTTCTCGCGAAATTGAGCAACTTTAAAAAACCCATCACCGATAGATGCTCCTTTTTGTACATAGCCATAACCGGTTTTGCCTGAATCGGGGAAGATTCCAAACGTAACAATTATGCCATCGGATACTTGCGACATCGCAAGCGAAACCGCTTGCTCAAACGCCGATACATTATTGATCATGTGGTCTGACGGCAATACTAACAGAGGACGATCATCCATTGTTCGAATTACATGCAATGCGGCCAACGCCACCGCCGGAGCAGTGTCCCGTGCAATCGGTTCCAATAAAATTGAACTACGGCATGAAAGCTTGCTACGGGTCATTTCTTCGGCAACGAAAAAACGATGCGCCGCCGCGCTAACGACAACTATATCGCATATCTCTAACCCGGATAGTCTCTCCAAAGTAAGACCGAATAAACTTTTATCTTGAATAGGAATAAATTGTTTGGGAACATGCTTACGCGATAGCGGCCAAAGACGTGTACCCATCCCGCCGCAGAGAATCACCGGTACTAATTTTGATTGATCTTTATTCATTGATCGGGTTTCTCTTCCGGCTTAAATAGCGGTAAGAAAAAACGAATAACAATAACGCTATTATGAATGCGAAAATTAATCTATCTCCATAACGTGCATAGAGCGTCGTCCCTTGGCGCGGTTGGATATCACCGGTTAATATTTGCGCCGAAAACCGTTCACTATGCCGAATAACCCGTCCTTGATGATTGATCATTGCTGAAACACCCGTACTTGTCGCACGAATCATCGGCCTGCCGGTCTCAGCGGCACGCAAACGCGCCATTTGCAGATGTTGATCTACCGCAATTGAATCGCCAAACCAAGAATCGTTACTGACATTGACCAAATAAGCCGCCGCGGGTAAAGATTCAATTACCTCGCGTCCGAATATCGCCTCATAACAAATTGACATACCTACTTGATGCTCACCGATTGTGAGCAAATTATATTGATTGCCGGCATCCAAGTCAGACATCGGCATCGTGACATAACTCCTAAAGAATTCAAATAGAAAACGCAAAGGAATATATTCACCAAAAGGAACCAAATGACGTTTATGGTACGTTTCCGGTGGTATACCGACTTTTACCAAACTATTATATTGCTTTTGTGCGACTTCATCGCGAAAAAATATACCTGTCAACAAATCTCCACCGTTAACCGCAGCAATTTGATCGTGTAACGGCAATAATACTTGTTCGTCAACTTGATGATAGTATGCCGGAATTGCGGTTTCCGACCAAACAACCAAATCGCGATCAAATAACTCCGAAGTTAAATCTTGATGTATTTTAAGGATTTTTGTAAAAGCATCGCGATCAAACTTTATGCCCTGAGCTACACCCGATTGCACAATACCGACACTCACTTTTTCACCCACTGCCTCAGTCCATTGTATCAGCCCGGTTGACCATCCGATTAACAATGCTAGTAAAAACATGCAACCACTGTAAGTTCGCAACTTGATTTTTTTATGCACTAACACAGTCGCAACGCATCCCCCAAGAAAAGCGACGAGCCACGATGCACCAAAAGTGCCAACCCAAGCAAAGACGCCCCAAAAAGGCGAATCGATTAACGACTGTCCGATTAAATTCCATGGGAAACCGCCAAACAAAGTGGAACGCAAATATTCGCACATCATCCATAAAGATGGAAATATAAACCAATAAAACACCTGCGTGGAAACTCCGGACGCGCACCACGCGGCTATCCATGCAAGTAATGCGAAGTACAGCGCAAAAACCGCAACAAGCAGAAAAGTCGCCATCGCAGCAAACAACGGGTCGGCATTACCAAAATCATGTAAGCTGTGATAAACCCAATAGATAGAACTACCGAAATGCACCAAGCCAAACAGGTACCCGTACCCAAACGCATGCAACAAAGGATACCGACGCCAAGACCATGCGGTTACAAGCACAACCGCAATCGCCCCAAAAAAATATCCGAAAGGCGCATACGCGACGGTGAGCGTCAAACCGGCAAGTACGTTAATCGCAAAACCCATAAGTAAACGGAATGTCCGGGTTGTCAGCTTTTTCTACTAATTAACAGAAAATGCACTCTACGGACATCAGCCCGATTAACTTCAAACAGAAAATCTCCAACCTGTTTTTTCTCTCCGCGGCGAGGGAGATAACCAAACGATTTAATAATAAAGCCGCCGACCGTATCGGAGGAACTATCGGATAGATTACTTGAAAAATAATTATTAAACTCTTCAACCGGCGTTAACGCTTTGACCAAGTATTTTCCATTTCCATAGTCGAAAATGTACTGATCCTCAGCAATATCATGTTCATCGGTGATATCGCCGACAATTTGCTCAAGTACATCCTCAATCGTCATCAGACCGGCAATTCCACCATATTCATCAACGACAATTGCCATATGATTGCGCGTGCGACGAAACTCATTCAACAGCACATTAAGTCGCTTACTTTCAGGAATAAACGCAGGCTGACGCAAGTGGTCTTTGATCTGAAAATCTTCCTCACGGTAATCCACACAATAGCGCAGTAAATCCTTTGCCAACAAAAAACCTTCGGCGCTATCTTGTTTTTCATCCAGCACGGGAAATCTAGAGTGCCCACTTTCCACTACAGTTTTATATATCTCCTCCAGCGAAGCATCTTTCAAGATAACTGTCATTTGTGACCGTGGAATCATGATATCGCGAGCACGCATTTCACCGACATGGAAGACACCTTCAATCATCGCCAAAGAATCCTCACTCAGCACGCCATCGCGACAACACTGGCTTAGCATCTTGAGCAATTCTTGATGGTTTTTAGGGTATCCAAGCAGAAGATTCTTTAGTGAACTCAGGCGTATCTTACCGAAAGGGTCTCCTTTTGAGTTGCTACTCATGCTAAAGATGATGCTGTTTTCGTCTGATAAGGATTGGCAATTTCCAACGCTGAAAGTATTTTAATCTCACATGACTCCATCTTTTGCGCTTCGCGTTCGTCATGATGACAATAACCTTGTAAATGTAACATACCATGAACAAATAAATGTGCCCAGTGATCGAACAGCGGCTTCTCCTGCGCTTGGGCTTCGTCGACTACAAGCCGTTCGGCCATTACGATGTCGCCAAGGTATGCGGGCGTCACCAAAATCGGGAATTCTGCCGGAAATGACAATACATTGGTCGGACGAGCCTGTCGCCGATAACGCCGGTTGAGTTCTTCCGACTCGGCATTATCAACAATGCGTACACCGACTTCTGCAAAATCAATTCCCAACTCTCGTTGTACGGCAGTCGCCCAATACCGAAAATCGGACAACGACGGCACCGTCGCTATTGAACTCTTATCGGTTGCTATTTGAAGAACAATGTTTATCTTTATCATTGTGATGTTGATAAGCCCGGATAATTTCCTTGACCAAGCGATGCCGCATGACATCGCCGGCATCAAAAAAACTAAACCCGATACCACGAATATCGCGTAAAATATTTAATGCGTGTTCTAAACCGGATTGTTTATCGTGCGATAAATCCACTTGTGTCACGTCGCCTGTCACTACCGCCTTCGAGCCGAACCCGATTCGAGTAAGAAACATTTTCATCTGCTCAACAGTGGTGTTTTGCGATTCGTCAAGAATAATAAAAGCATCGTTGAGCGAACGGCCTCGCATATAAGCCAGCGGGGCAATTTCAATTTCGCCGCGATCAATCAACTTATTCACTCGGTCAACACTAAGAATTGTATACAAAGCATCATACATAGGACGTAGATAAGGATCAATTTTCTGCGACATATCTCCCGGCAAAAATCCCAATCGCTCACCCGCCTCGACCGCCGGTCTGACTAATATCAACCGATTCACTTTCGTTTCAAGCAATGCTGCAACTGCCGCTGCCACCGCAAGGTAAGTTTTTCCGGTACCGGCGGGTCCCACGCCAAAAGTTAAATCGTAACGGGATATATTTTTCAAATATTCCACTTGGTGCCGACCGTTGGCATGAACATTACCGCAACATGCGCGAATAGTTACATCCAACTGGTTTGCCGAAGCGTCTGATGATGCCTTGTCCAGAGCGGCGATCACATGCAAATGCACGCTACTGGATGTCAGCTCTTCTTTGTCATTTGTCAAATCGTACAATTCCCGAATAATACGCGCCGCATCCCGCTTCATTTCTCCTTCCCCAAAAATGGAAAAATGATTACCGCGATTACGAATCCGTACGCCTAGAGTCTCCTCTAACTGATGAAGATGCTCATTCAGAGGACCGCATAGCTTTACAAGCCTAGATATATCCGCCGGCTCTAATACAAAATCAAAATTCTCGGAATGAGCAGCCAAAAGAAATGAATACGCTATGCTAGAGTGCCATGTAATGAGTGCGCATAAGCTTGGTCAATCTTAAGTGTCACAAATTCTCCAATGAGGTCTCGGTCGGAAGAAAAATTAACCACACGATTATTTCCGCTACGTCCGCACAATTCATTATGGTTTTTCTTTGAAACACTTTCAACCAGTACCGATTGGAATGTTCCGACCATTCGCTCCGAGATTTCAGCCGCATAATGATCAAGACACTGATTCAAGCGATGTAAGCGATGCTTTTTCTCCTGCGGAGGAATATCATCCGCAAGGTTTGCCGCAGGTGTCCCGGGTCTGGGACTATAAATAAAACTGAATGATTGATCAAAGCCGATAGTATGCACCAAGTTGATCGTCATTTGAAAATCCTCCTCAGTTTCACCCGGAAACCCAACGATGAAATCGGAAGAAATTGAGATATCAGGTCTGACACGGCGTAGCTTTCTCATCATAGATTTATATTCCAATACAGTGTACCCGCGCTTCATCAAACTTAGAATACGATCCGACCCACTTTGCACCGGCAAATGTAGATGGTCGACCAATTGGGGGATATCCGCGTACGCTTTAATTAAACTATCTCCGAATTCAACCGGATGCGAAGAAGTGTAGCGGATTCTACGAATCCCACGGACCCCGGCGATATGGTATAACAACAAAGCAAAATCAATCGTACCGTCACAAGTTGCGTGGCGATAAGCATTAACATTCTGCCCGAGTAAAGTGATTTCTTTCACACCTTGTGCGACAAGGTGTTCAATTTCTTCAAGAATACTATGCAGCGGACGACTGACCTCCTTGCCGCGGGTATAAGGCACTACGCAAAAAGAACAATACTTGCTGCAACCTTCCATAATTGATACAAAAGCGGTGCATGCGGTTGTCAAATGCTTAGGTAAGCAATCGAATTTTTCAATCGCAGGAAAAGAAATATCCACCACCGGCTCGCCTTGTTGCAGGTGCTCATTCAGCATCGCGGGCAAGCGGTGCAAAGTTTGAGGTCCGAAAATCAACGAGACATACGGTGCCCGCCGTCGCAGATTCTCACCTTCTTGGCTTGCCACACAACCACCGACCCCGATAACCAAATCCGGCTTTTGTTGCTTTAATTTATGCCAACGACCAAGCTCTGAAAAAACTTTTTCTTGCGCCTTCTCGCGAACAGAACAAGTATTTAATAATAAAATATCGGCTTCTTCGGCAACTGCTGTCGGTATTAGATGATGCGATTGCGCTAACACATCCAGTATTTTCTCCGTATCATACTCATTCATCTGACAGCCTTGTGTTTGAACATATACTTTTTTCATGCTTCTACGTTTTCCAGCTTGGGACGCACAGTGGGAATTATAACTTATGACACATCGGATATCTAATTCGGCTTTTGTGCCGCCAATACCTGATTGAGCAATTCCAGAGTCGTCTCAGTGTCGCGGACTTTTATCGCAGATTCAATCTCTTGTAGTAACCGCAAAAGTTTTTCCCAGGGTAAAAAATTCTCTTTGGCGCAAAGGATCTTCGGATGCTCCGTCGCAAAAGCATTGTCACCGGTTAAAAGTTCCTCAGTGATTTTTTCGCCGCGGCGCGCCCCAATATACTCAATCGCAATATCACCATCCGGATTTTTATCATCTTTCACACGCAGACCGCTGAAAGACACCATCATTCTTGCCAGCTCATCAATTTTAATCGGATCACCCATATCTAAAACGAACACTTCACCACCCTGTGACATTGAACCTGCTTGTATCGTCAACCCCACTGCTTCTTTTAAGGTCATAAAGTAACGTGTCATATCCTGATGCGTCACCGTGACCGGACCGCCTTCTGCAATTTGTTGGCGAAATAACGGTATAACCGAACCCGAGGAATCCAATACATTGCCAAACCGTACCATACTAAAGCACGGTGTTTGCCTCTCTGCGGCCAAAGCTTGCAAAATCATCTCGGCAAGTCTCTTACTAACACCCATCACACCACTCGGACGCACCGCTTTATCGGTAGAAATCAATACGAAAATCTCAACATCACACTCTATGGCTGACTGGGCAAGCGCTAAAGTACCGAATGCGTTATTCCGCAGGCCTTGTATTGTATTCTCTTCAACCAATGCAACGTGCTTATATGCGGCAGCATGATAGATTGTCGCAACCTCCTGCTCACGAAGCACTTCTTCCACCAGCTTGCGGTCTTGAACCTGTCCGAGAACCGGAACAATCTGTGGTTGTCGGTCGGTCGGGAGCTTGTTTTTCAGACTACGTTCAATCTCATATAGAACGTGTTCGGAATGCTCCAGCAGGATAATACGCGACGGCGCTAAATTTGATATTTGTCGGCATAGCTCCGAACCGATCGATCCGCCCGCACCGGTAATCATGACCGATTTCCCCGTAATATTTTTCCTTAGCAAAGTTGCGTTCGGAGATACAACTTCACGACCGAGTAAATCATCGGCATCAATTCGTTCAAAGTCATGTATATTGATTTTCCCACGCGCTAACTGTGAAAATAGAGGCAGTACTCTTACACGCACCGGATAATTCTGCAATCGCTTCAATAATCGGTTTCTATCAGAACGTGTTGGGAAATGAATAGTAACAAAGATTTCTTTCACGCCTCTTTGTCGGCACAAACCATCAAATTGATCAACGGGATAAACACGTAAATTCATCATATGGCTGCCCCATAGCTCGGAGTTATCGTCGAGAAACAATACCGGACGATAATTCGCATCATGCTGTAATGCCATCGCCAGTTGCACTCCCTCCGAACCGGCACCATAAATCGCAATCGGTATTCCCAAAGACTTTCTGAGCAAATTTTGCGCCACCAAGCGACCGCTGAACACTAAAACGAATGCGACAAACCAGTAAATGAAAATCACCGACCGGGGAAATCCAGGAAGTCGCATCATTAACACGGCAGTTCCCCAAATCAACACCGCAAACGTCACGCCTTTCACAACTATCCACAACAGCTGATACCCTGCATAACGCACTACCAAGTGATAAAGTCTGGCAAGGAAAAAACATGGAACGGCAATTACAGCGCCAAGCAAAATCAGTATCATCCACTGTATTTGATCGAACGAAACCGGTTCCCCGAAACGTACTGATAAGGCAAACCATAGCGCAAAGAGAACCACAAAAAAATCATAGACTGCTGCAATCAAACGCTTTTGCCATTGCGCGCATTGCGCCAGTTTATCAAGCGCTACCATGAAAATCCATTTTTGTGCCTTCGATATGTTGAGCTTTAATAACCGCAACCGCTAAAGGAAGTAAGGCAATAATCAAGTAAATTATCCCGTTTGACGCATCCAAAGCGGCAACAAATGCCCAAGGCAATAACCAAAGCAGATTGATCCCCGCGGTGATTAGAGTTACTGCTTGATGTGCAGCAGCACGTGCATACTTCGGCGACCGCATAATTGACTCGGTCCTCTGCAAATTGATCGCCAAACGTTGATACGCATGTTGACAATGCGCGTGATAGAATGTTTCTTTACGCAAAAAACGTAAGAGCAGTACGACGGTTGCATCGATTCCGAATACTCCAAATAAAATCAGCCAACTCCAAATATTCATGCTCTCTTCGACTGAGGTCGCAATTGCGAATAAACCCAAAGTGAATCCAAGAAATCCGCTACCGGTATCCCCCATAAAAATTTTTGCGGGCGACCAATTCCACACTAAAAAGCCCCCCACAGCGGCAATAAAAACCAGCAGATATAGCGTAAAAACACTGTTTGGAGCGGCGAATATCAAAATCAAAGCGGCCGACAGCGCCATTGTAATCGCTTGTACCGATGCAATCCCATCAATACCGTCCATAAAATTAAAGAAATTTAAACACCAAACCAATGCTATTGCTGCCAACAAATAACCATACCACTCAAGTGACAGCGATGACCCTAGAATTGGTAGCGACGGCACACCCAACAATGCGAGGCAATACAATGCTACGGCAAAATGAACAGTGATACGGATAATAGGCGACAGACGCCAATGATCGTCAAGCCAACCCGTTATTGCAATTGCAAGTCCTCCCGTTACAAAAACATTGACCATTTGCACCGACATCGCCATACCGGAATCCGACATAAACAATAAACCGGTAATAAAAGTAAAAACAATCACGATGGAAAGTCCGCCGCCACGCGGGGTTGCCTCTAAATGTGAACTGCGATGATTGGGCATATCCAACAATTTTTTTCGTACAACCCAATGGCCCACCCACGCGGTACCAACCCATGCCGCCACAAACGCAAACGCAATTAAAAGCCATTGAGCTACAGTAAACATATCATTGAACTATAGAAAAATAATGATCAACCACTATGTCAATCATTCGGGGACAGAGACAACACTACGTTCCAGTCCTTGTACAAGGCTTAATACCGGTTTCCACTTTAACAAACGACACGTTTTTTTGATGTCAACCTGCAAATTTACACACAACCGCCGCATCATTTCATGTCTTCCGACCAATAAAGCAATGAACCGGAGCAAGCCAACGGGAAAAGGAAACAACATAAATCGCTTGTGTATCGCTTGGGCAATTAATACGATCAGTTGCGGCGTTGACACATCCTGACCATCAGACACCAGAAACACTTCTCCCGCCGCCGCCGGATGTGTAATGCAGACCCGAACTAAATCGCACAGATTAAACACACTAACCAAGCTACGCGAATTTTTAATCAACTTGAATGGTAAGGGCAATTGACGCTTGATAATACTCATTAGAGACGCAAAATTGCCTTGCGCATTTGGCCCATAAACCAACGGCGGCCGAATCACGACTAGTTGAATTCCGGCGCTTCGAGAAAAGGTAAACAGCGCCTTTTCATCCGCAAGTTTGGAACGAGCATAAGCGCTCTCCGGCGCCGGAATATCATCGGCAGTGAAAGCGCTAGAACCGCTATCCTCACCGTTGACTTTAATCGAGCTCATGTAAATAAAGCGGCGAACAGAATTTCTTTCGGCAAACTGTGCCAGATTGACGGCTGCGCTGGTATTCGTTTGCTGAGCGATTTTCTCATCCCATGCGGTTTTATAATTGCGCACACAACCCGCTAAATGCACTACCGCGTCAACTCCGTTCAGCCCTTCGTCCCAATCGAAATCCGCATTAATATTTCCGCAAACAAAATACTCAATATCCGCTTGCCGGGAAGCGGGCAAACAACGCACTGCCGCACGTACTGTATAACCGGCGGCACATAAGTTATAAACCAATTGAGTGCCTATGAAACCTGTTGCGCCGGTTATCAAAACACGTAACATTGTAAATTGGGAATTAGCTTTTGTTCCGTTTCAATTGCCACTTCCATGCAGTCGCAATAATCGCGCGAATGTCGTCAAAAACAGGGCGCCAATCCAAAGTTTTCTTGATCTTCGTATTATCCGCAATTAAAGTCGGCGGATCAACGTCCATCTTTCTCCTAGCGCCTTCACGAACAGGGAAATCAACCCCGGATACTTCTTTGACAACATGCAAAACTTCCCGCACGCTAAATCCTCTACCATAACCGCAATTTAGGGTAACCGATTCACCGCCATCGCTTATATATTGCAAGGCTTTAACATGTGTGTCGGCTAGATCTGTCACATGCACAAAATCACGCACGCAGGTCCCGTCGGGAGTCGGATAGTCAGTACCAAAAATCTCTATACCTTCAGTCATACCCGCTGCCGCTCTGCAGGCGACAGTAATCAGATGTTTGGCAGTAGGTCTTATCTCTCCCAATCGCAAATCGGCATCGGCGCCGGCAGCATTATAATAACGCAGAATTACATAATGAGCGCCATACGAAGCTGCGATATCCCGCAGCATTCTTTCGGCAAACAGCTTGGAATAACCGTACGGATTTTTCGGCAATGTCAAACAAGTCTCGGGAATCGGTAAAATATCCGGAGCGCCGTAAACTGCCGCAGTTGAGGAGAAAATAAACCATCGCACTCTATGCACTACGCATTGACGCAATAAGCTTAATGTATTGCAGACATTATTTTGATAATACCAAGCAGGCTTCTCAGCCGATTCTTCAACCGAAGTAGAAGCGGCAAAATGAATCACCGCCTCAAAAGTATGTTGTGCAAACAGCGATTCCAACTGTGTTACGTCACTAAGATCACCGACTATCAACTGCCCGCCGATAACAAGACTCGTATCGCCGGTTGACAGATTATCATACACTACAACTTCATGCTCCATCCTAACGAGCAAATCAACCGTATGGCTACCGATATAACCGGCGCCACCCGTGACCAAAATTTTCATCGTGAAAATATTGCGACTAAACGACGAATTGTTTTTTTAATTCTCCGATAAAGAATGATTAAAATGGAATGTCGTCGTCAAAATCAGCTTGCGATTTATGAGATTCTTTAGTAACAGAATCATGTGTGGAATCACCCTTATCACTTTCTTGATTAGCACCCTGACCGCTATCATAATGACTTCCGACATTGTTGCGGTTGCCGAGAATATGCATCTCAGACACAATAATCTCCGTTGTATAACGGTCATTCCCGGATTGATCCTGCCATTTTCTGGTTTGTAGCCTGCCTTCGGCATAAATTTGTGATCCTTTGCGCAAGTATTCCGCAGTAATTTCAGCTAGGCGGCCAAAGAACACCAAACGATGCCATTCAGTTCTTTCACGCCTTTCGCTGCTGTCTTTATCTTTCCAATTTTCTGTCGTAGCAAGCGGCACATTGCATACAGCCGCTCCGCTAGGTGTGTACCGAACTTCGGGGGTTTGTCCTAAGTTTCCTATTAAAATTGCCTTGTTAACTCCTCGTGCCATAATAAACTCCAGTGGTTGAAATCAATATATAGAACAGAATCCATAGTCATATTCAAAGTCATGCCTGAAAACAAAACATCCTCAAATTAAGCGACTTATATTTTCTGTTGAACGGATACTATATTTTTCTATCTTTGCTCTATTGTAATCTAAAAATATCACTTTAAAGATGTTTCTATTCACACCAACTATGAAACTTTAACCTAAACGGATCGGACACTTGCTTTATGAAAGCAAGGTTGAGTCATCCCCCAAGCGGCAATGAGCCAAATAATCGCAGCGAGAACATTCATCAAGTAAATTGTCGTCGCGGACCATAGATTCAGCACGATACCTCCCAGTAGTCCACCAAAGAAAGTCCCCAAAAATTGACTCTGCATAAAGACGCCGAACGATACACCTTTCGCATCCGCCGCACACAGTCGACTGACCAATGACGGAAGATTGGCTTCCAAATAATTAAACGCCACAAAAAACAGCAAAATCAATAGAATAATCGCGATACCGCTATTTAAATGAAGTAGCGCTCCTTGGCTGATTGCAAGACAAACTACCATAAACAATATCGCTTGTTTAACCTTCCTATATCTCTCGGCGGCAAAAAGAAACGGCAGCATCAACAGAAAAGAACCGACCAGAATTAGTGCATATAATTGCCAAGAATTTGTTCCGTCAAATCCCAAATGATCACGAATTAAACCTGGCAATACCAGAAAATTCGCCATCAGAATCATATGTAGAGTAAATGTCCCAAAATTTAGCCGCATTAACTCAATGTTATGCAATACTTGACGAAAACCCATACGCTCTTTGACTAAATTACCGGAATAACGCTGTGTTGAGCGAGGCCTCATTCGCTCGGGTAATGCAAACATCACGATCAAACCGGCGATCAAAGCAAACAATGCACTGATCAAAAATACCCCATGCAAACCGATCATCGCTTGAAATAAAGGTCCTGATGCAACCGCAAGAATAAATGCGACGCCGATACTCATCCCAATCACCGCAATGACCTTTGTCCTTTGCTTTTCGCGGGTTAGGTCTGCGGCAAAAGCCATCACTACGGCGGCAATCGCCCCACTACCCTGCAAAATTCGTCCGAAAATAATTCCGTAAATGCTATCGGAAGCGGCTGCGATTAAACAACCGGCAATGAATACCAATAATCCGCCGATGATAACAGGTTTACGACCGATCCTATCCGACCATGCGCCGAGAGGCGCCTGTAAAAATATCTGCGGTAATCCGTAAATCCCCAAAGCAAGGCCGACCAGTATTGATGTCGCTTCTCGTAACTGTTCAGCGGCAGGTGCTAGAATTGGCAATAAAATGAACAAGCCAAACATGCGAGACATATAAACGCAGCTTAAGATAGCGGCGGCACGCCTCTCAAACGTGCTTAGACTGAAGTCGTTCGCCATAAATTATATTTCTATTAGGTAGTAGGTACAAATATTTTTCTTCAAAGAAAATGAAAAATGAAAACCATCCGCATCAAAGGCGCTAAAACGCACAACCTGAAGAATATTGATATTATATTCCCGCGCAACAAATTAGTGGTGATTACCGGCTTGTCAGGTTCAGGAAAGTCATCGCTCGCTTTTGGCACGATTTTTGCCGAAGGGCAAAGGCGTTACGTCGAATCGCTCTCAGCGTATGCGCGCCAGTTTCTGACGCGGATGGAAAAGCCCGATGTTGAGAGGATTGAAGGTCTATCCCCCGCAATTTCAATTGAACAAAAATCAACCTCGCACAATCCACGCTCTACTGTCGGCACAATTACCGAAGTTTATGATTATTTACGTTTATTATTTGCCCGCGTCGGCACTCCCAAATGCCCGCTCCATGGTGAAGAACTTGAAGCAAAAACTTTCAGCCAAATTACCGATGAGATCATGACACTGCCGCAAGATGCAAAAATCATGTTATTAGCGCCGATAGTACGTAACCGTAAAGGTGAGTTTGCTCGTTTGATTAAAAATATGCAAGCTCAGGGATTTTTACGGGCGCGAGTTAACGGGGAAATTTACGAATTGGATGCTTCACCAAAACTTGATTTGAGAAGAAACCATACGATTGAAATTATTGTTGATCGTCTTAAAATTAAATCCGGGATAGAACTTCGGCTTACCGAATCACTTGAAACTGCTGCTCATTTGGCGGACGGTATTGTTGGTATTGCGCCGATGGACGGCGGTGATGAGTTAATTTTTTCGCTGCGTTTTGCCTGTCCGTACTGCGGTTACAGTTTAAGTGAACTTGAACCGCGTTTGTTCTCGTTTAATAGCCCGATTGGAGCGTGTCGGGAATGCGACGGCTTAGGCGTGATGCAGTATTTTGATGAGAATAAAATCGTTGTCAATCCTTCGCTGAGTCTGGCTGCCGGTGCAATTAACGGATGGGATAAGCGCAGTTATTACAATCATCAGCGTTTAAAATCGTTGGCAGAACATCAAAACTTTAGCCTGAACGCACCATTCTCTTCGCTAAAAAAGAAAGTTAGAGAATTAATTCTTTACGGTAGCAACGATGACACAATCCCTTTCAAGTATGACAACCGTGGCAAAAAATCTGTCAAATACTATCGTTTCTCCGGAATTATTCCGTTGATGGAACAGCGCTTTCAAGAAACAGATTCCGAGAGTTTGAGAGAGAAACTGAACAAATATATTTCAATACAAAAATGTGCCGGATGCGACGGCGCACGTCTGAGTGAAGAAGCAAGAAATGTATTTATAGACAAAAAATCTTTGCCCGACATTACCGCAATGCCGATTGAACAGACGCTTGATTTCTTCAATCAATTAAACCTCCCCGGCAACAAATCAGCAATCGGGGGGAAAATTACCGATGAAATCAAACAACGGCTTTCATTCTTGGCAAACGTCGGATTAGAATACTTAACGCTTGATCGCAGCGCGGAAACATTGTCGGGAGGCGAAGCACAACGCATTCGCTTAGCAAGCCAAATCGGTTCCGGGCTAGTCGGAGTAATGTACATTCTCGACGAACCGTCAATCGGATTACACCAACGTGATAATGAACGTCTGCTCGGCACTTTAACCCATCTGCGCGATCTGGAAAATTCCGTTATTGTCGTGGAGCATGATGAAGGAGCAATTCGCGCCGCCGATCATGTAATTGACCTAGGCCCAGGCGCCGGCAAGCATGGAGGAAATATCGTCGCACAAGGCACCCCGCAACAAATTGAACAAAATAGCCAATCCATTACCGGAAAATACTTGGCAAAAACTCTGAGTATTGAAATCCCGGATAGGCGGGCACCTGCCGATCCCAAAAAAATGATTCATTGTATAGGATTAACCGGAAATAACTTAAAAAATATCAATGTGAATATCCCGTTAGGATTATTCATTTGTGTAACCGGCGTTTCAGGATCGGGAAAATCAACATTCGTCAATGAAACTTTATATAAACAACTATTTAATAAATTGCATAGCGGTTCAATGAATGCGGCGCCATGCAAAAAAATTAACGGACTAGAGCAAATTGACAAAGTAATTGATATTAACCAGAGTCCCATCGGTCGCACTCCCCGTTCCAACCCGGCAACCTACACCGGTCTATTCACACCTATCCGTGAATTATTTGCCGCCGTCCCCGAAGCGCGGTCACGCGGCTACAAGCCCGGACGTTTCAGTTTTAATGTTCGCGGCGGACGTTGCGAAGCTTGTCAAGGTGACGGCATTATTCGCGTAGAAATGCACTTTCTTCCCGATGTCCATGTGCAATGCGATGTCTGCGGCGGTAAACGTTATGGCAGAGAAACTCTAGATATCCGCTACAAAGGAATGAATATCCACGAAATGTTGCAAATGACTGTAGAGCGAGCGCTGGAGTTTTTTCATGCGGTGCGAATAATCCGCAATAAATTACAAACCCTGATGGATGTAGGGCTTTCCTATATCTCATTAGGGCAAAGTTCTACGACTTTGTCCGGCGGCGAGGCACAGAGAATTAAACTGTCACGGGAATTGTCCAAGAAAGCAAGCGGGAAAACACTCTATATCCTTGATGAACCGACTACGGGACTGCATTTTCACGATGTAAAGCAACTCTTGCAAGTCCTATATTACCTACGCGACAGCGGTAACACGATTATCGTGATTGAACATAATATGGATGTGATCAAAACAGCCGATTGGATTATAGATTTGGGACCCGAGGGCGGAGACCACGGCGGCGAAGTCATTGTAACGGGAACTCCTGAGGAAGTCAGCCGAAATAAACGCTCGTACACCGGCGCCTATCTGAAGAATTATCTAGTATAAGGGATTGCTAAAACTTCAATGAAGCATTGGCAATCCCTCTTGCGCAAATGTTCTACCAAACATACTGCGCACGCAATGAAAATGCGTCGCCGTCGTCCTCAGCCACGTCCAGATCATCCACTTCCGCGCTGATATAGTTTGCCATAAACTTAACGTTTTGATTCGCATACCAGTTAATCCCCAAAACCCACCTCTCGGCTTCCGCATTTTGATCTTCTTCATCCTCTACTTCCAAATTCTCATAGCGACCGACCAGCTCCCACGCGCCATAACTGCCTTTCGGCTTAATTTTGTCAAAAACCGCTCCCTTGGTCTTATACCCGCGCGTTTCGCCAGTGAGTGTATAAGCCGCTTGCAGATAATAACCATCAAAGTCTAGATCCTCTGCAATTTCGGGAGTGGCATTAGGATTAATCTCCGTTGTTTTCTCATCACCATCCATGCTGACATCGATATATTCGGCTTGCAATGAGAACGGGCCTCTGACATACGCAGCTTCCAATCCCAACTGATCCGCATCGTCTAATGAGTATGAGCCGCCCAAGTCAACTTTTTCTGCAGTGTGAACACCAAAGCGCGTTTTAATAGAGTGATCGCTTCCCTCAAAATCACGCATCGAATACGCGGCAGCCAAGTGCAGAAAATGGTCCTCGCCAAAATGCGGTACTAGCGCAACTCGACCGGTGAATCCGTACTCATCATCATTCTCATCTTCAATACCGTCGTCAAACACGCCGACCGACCAATTCAGATGATTTTGCTCTTCATGATAGCCGCTAACGGCAATACCGGCAAAGTCGGGCTGTCCGGCGCCCAGACTACCGCCTAACGCGTCCTGCAGCATGGAACGTTCAATCGTCGATATCCATTTCGAGCTTGTCAGGCGTTCTAAGGAAAACGGTTCTTTGAATTTACCGACTGTGAAAGTCAAAGGTTTGAAACCGGCATATTGAATATAAGCAATGTTGACATCGGCAGATCCATCCTTATCATCAATGTTAACCGTGAATGCATATTTCCAATCTTTCTTAACGCTACCCTTTGCAGTCAGGCGAGTGCGACGAAATTCACTTTCGGAGCTATCTTCATCATTGTCACCACCGTCATAAAAGATACCGTCGAAAGCGTCATAATCAATCATTATTCGACCACCGAGGCCAAAACTAGTGCCGTCGTCTTTCTTGAACTTAATTCCGTCACCCGTAGTAGAAATTTCAATTTTGTCTTCTTTATCTTTTTCACGCGCTTGCTTAAACTCAGCGATTTCCGAACGTGCTTTAACTAAAGCATCTTGCAGTTGCGTGACCACATTTTCCAAGTCTTGTAAACGATGATCCATTGACTGCGCAGTAACTTCCGTTAGAGATAACAATATCATAGCCCCTATCGCAAACGCCGCAGTAAAAAAAGTTTTTTTAATTTGATTGCTCCTGTTGATTATTAAATCTGTTAGCCCTTGTATTCAAGCGCAAACTATCCGGCTTTTTAGTGAATATTAACGACCGAAAATGACAAGCAGAGTTTGGCAGCAAACTGACATATTTTTGTCATGACTTTTAACGATAATGATACTTAATCATTTTGACTTTTTACTATCACTAACAGAGGAAATTATGAGAAAATTTTTGTTTTTTGCATTCACCATTTGCTTTGTCTTAAGCCATAGCGCGATAGCACGCAACCAAGTCAATATCGTCGGTTCATCCACAGTCTATCCGTTCGCCACAATCGTTGCGGAAAATTTTGGGCTTGCCAGTAATTTCAAAACGCCTAAGATCGAATCAACCGGGTCCGGCGGCGGGCTCAAATTATTCTGCGAAGGAGCCGGCGTTAATACTCCCGACATTACCAACTCCTCGCGTAGGATCAAGCAATCAGAAATTGATCTATGCAGAGAAAATGGGGTGCTGGAGATTATTGAAGTGAAAATCGGCTATGACGGGATTGTCGTTGCTCAATCCAAAGAGGCTGATTCAATGGCGGTAAGCTTAAAGCAAATCTATTTGGCACTTGCCAAAGATGTACCGAATCCCGACGGCGCCGAGAGCTTTATTCCTAATCCGTATATGAAATGGAGTGATATTGATCCCACATTACCCGCCATCAAAATTGAAGTACTCGGTCCTCCGCCCACATCGGGAACACGCGATGCATTTGCGGAATTGGCGCTTGAAGGCGGGTGCAAAAAGTTTGCCTGGGTTAAAAATATTAAGTCTACAGACAAATCAACCTATAAAGCGCGTTGTCATTCAATTCGGGAAGACGGCGCTTATATCGAGGCGGGCGAGAATGACAACTTGATCGTGCAAAAGCTTAAAACCAACCGCAGTGCGTTGGGAGTCTTTGGATTTAGTTTCTTGGATCAAAACAAAAATATCATCCGCGGTATTGAAGTAGAAGCGACTCGACCGACATTTAAAAATATTGCAAGCGGGAATTATCCCGTTTCAAGACCGCTATATTTTTATGTGAAAAAAGCACATGTCGGAATTATCCCCGGAATCATGGAATATACACAGGAATTCATATCAAATAAAGCCGTCGGCGATGAAGGATATCTGATTGACAAAGGACTCATCCCATTACCGGATGAGGAAAAACAATCACTGTTCAAAACTTTGGCCAGTATGGAAATTCTGCCCAAAACTCTATAACGTCTTTAATTAAAAATAATCTGAGGGAAAGCCGGGTGTAATAACAATACCCGGCTTTTTTTTACCCTTCCGTATTTTATAAAAATCATAAATCAATAGCTTACAGCCTTAAATTCTATCGATCCGAATATCTGTTCACAACAAAGGAATAGCAATATTCCTATATCCCCGCTTTCATGGAAACCGGCGAACAAAATAGAGATTGGAAATTTTATTAGTAAAATCTTCTTATTCGGAAGAATCTGTCGGGCGATCAATCAATTCAACATAAGCCATCGGAGCATTGTCGCCATTACGAAAACCATGCTTAAGGATCTTCAAGTACCCGCCGTTTCGTTCCTTATAGCGCGGGCCCAGCTCGGTAAATAATTTACCGACTGCCGCTTTATTGCGTAATTTAGCAAAAGTTCTTCGGCGTGCCGCAACACTATCATTTTTGGACAGGGTAATCAGCGGTTCAATCGTTCGTCTCAACTCTTTTGCTTTTGGCAATGTTGTACGAATCACCTCGTGTTCAATTAAAGCCACGCTAATATTCGCAAACATCGCTTGGCGATGGCTGCCAGTACGATTTAATTTTCTTCCCGAACAACGATGACGCATAATATTTATCCACTATATACCCTAACCACGCGACTAGCGCGAGAATATCCCTATGTCGCCTCCCATACGCAATCTGGCAGGCGTCCAATTTTCCAACTCGGTACCAAGACTCAATCCACGCTCTGCTAAAACTGATTTAATTTCGTCCAACGACTTCCTGCCCAAATTCGGCGCCTTCAACAATTCAACTTCAGTACGAACCACTAAGTCCCCGACATAGAAGATACGCTCGGCTTTCAAACAGTTAGTGGAACGTACCGTAAGATCGAGCTCATCAATCGGCATCAGCAGTAACGGATTCAACTCATCGGTCACCCGCTCTTCCTGAACCGGCTTGCTACTGTCGAATTCGGCAAAGGATTCAATCTGCTGATGCAGAATATGCGCTGCTTCACGCACCGCATTTTCGGGTGAAATCGTGCCATTCGTCTCCACTTCCAAAATTAAGCTGTCCAAATCGGTACGTCGTTCAACACGCGCCGTATCGACACTGTAAGTCACACGCAGAACCGGGCTGAAACTTGCGTCAAGTAGCAATCTGCCTACCGTATGTCCTTGCTCACTTTCCAATTTCTTACGGTCGGATGACGGCTGATAACCTCGTCCTCTCTCTATCAGCAACATCATCTCAAGACTGCCTTTTTCGGTTAGATTGGCAATGACATGTTGCTTATTAACGATTTCAATATCGCTATCGGTTTGTAAATCTTCACCGATCACAACCCTGGGACCTTTTTTCGTCAACAAAATATTTGCTATATTTTTATTATGCATTTTGATAGCCAGACCTTTTAAGTTCAGCATTATATCAATCACATCCTCTTCCACACCTTCAATGATGTTGTACTCATGTAAAACGCCTTCAATCCGTACCTCAACCACCGCCGCTCCTGGGATTGACGACAATAGCACACGGCGTAAAGCATTGCCTAAGGTGTGAGCAAACCCACGCTCCAAGGGCTCCATGGTAATACGCATACAATTGTCCGAGATAGTGCGTATATCCTCAATACGCGGCGTTAATAAGTTTTCAATATATGCCACTGCTGCTGACTCCTAATGTACAAAAATTTTCTATTTGGAATAAAGTTCCACAACTAAAGATTCATTAATATCCTGCGACAACTCCGCTCTTTCAGGAATACTTTTGAACACAGCTTTCATTGCATCAACATCAACTTCAATCCAATCCGGGAAACCAATTTGTTTCGCAATATTAAATGAATCCTTAATACGTAGTTGTTCGCACGATTTATCGGCGATGCTAATTTCATCCGACGGCATAACCTGGTACGCGGGAATATTGACTTGCTTTCCGTTAACTCGCACTGCTTTATGGTTGACCAATTGCCGCGATTCTTTGCGCGTTGATCCAAAACCCATCCGATACACCACGTTATCCAAGCGGCACTCCAGCAAACGTAACAAGTTTTCACCCGTTGAACCTTTCGTCCGCGTCGCCCGCTTATAATAGTTACGGAATTGCTTCTCCATCACGCCATAAATTCGACGCAATTTTTGTTTTTCACGCAACTGTATACCGTAATCCGATATTCTGGGTTTGCGTTCGCCATGCTGTCCGGGAACTTTATCCATATTACACTTTGTTTCAAGCGCACGCGTCCGACTTTTCAGCATAAGATCGGTGCCTTCGCGTCTGCTTAATTTACATGTGGGTCCGAGGTAACGTGCCATAGTTTAATAACTCCGAAGTCAAACGCGACGACGTTTAGGTGGACGACAACCATTATGCGGAATTGGCGTTACATCTGTGATACTAGAAATCTTAAGACCGACCGCATTTAAGGAACGCACCGCAGATTCGCGCCCAGGACCGGGACCTTTGACATTTACTTCAAGATTTTGTATGCCGAATCCTTTCGCCATCTTACCGACACGTTCGGCGGCAACTTGCGCGGCAAATGGCGTGCTTTTACGCGAACCTTTGAATCCGGAAGCACCCGCAGTCGCCCAGCATAAAGCATTCCCTTGTCGATCGGTGATCATAATGATTGTGTTATTAAAAGAAGAACTAATGTGGGCGATACCATCAGTAATATTCTTTTTTACTTTCTTACGACTGTTAGTTTTTTTTACCATCAGATATTATTTCTTAATGATTTTGCGCGGTCCTTTACGTGTTCTGGCATTCGTGCGAGTCCGCTGACCATGCACCGGCAACCCACGCCGATGACGCAAACCGCGATAACAGCCTAAATCCCGTAACCGCTTGATGTTTAAATTAATTTCGCGACGTAAGTCGCCCTCAACCGTATACTGAACAACCTCTCTCCGAATCCTCTCCAAATCTTTCTCATCCAAATCTTTTATCTTTACATCGGGGCGAACTTTACTTGCAATGCAAATTTTACGTGCGGTGCTTCTACCGATACCCAAAATAGCCGTTAATGCTATGGTAGCATGCTTATTATCGGGAATATTAATGCCTATGATCCGTGCCATCGTCACTTCCCAAAAAAGCGATGTATTATAAAAGAAAATATCCGGGTACGCATGCGACGGTCTTACCCCTGCCTTTGCTTATGCCTTGGATCGGTACAAATAACGCGAACTACACCCTTCCGCCGAATAATTTTGCAGTGTCGACAAATCTTTTTTACTGATGCACGTACTTTCATTGCACTCCTCTGTGCTTTCTAAATCATATCCGGCGTGAACGCCGTTGCGTCTTTAAATTAGCTTTTTTCATCAATCCTTCATATTGGTGTGACATCAAATGAACTTGAACTTGAGCCATAAAGTCCATGATAACAACGACAATAATCAATAATGAAGTTCCGCCGAAATAAAACGGGACATTCCATGACAGTACCAAAAACTCAGGCAGTAAACAAACCAAAGTAATATAGATGGCGCCTGCCATCGTCAAGCGACTAGTAACACTATCAATGTAGTTTGCCGTCTGCCGACCCGGTCTGATTCCGGGAACAAACGCGCCGGCACGCTTTAAGTTATCTGCCGTATCGTTTGCATCAAACACGATCGCAGTATAAAAAAAGCAAAAGAAAATAATTGCTGCCGCATAAAATGTAATGTACAAAGGTTGTCCAGGCGCAATTGCAGTTGAAAAGCTGCTCAACCAACCGAAACCATCAGCACGACCAAACCACTGCCCCAAAGTTGCCGGAAATAAAATAATACTTGATGCAAAAATCGGTGGAATGACCCCTGCCATATTTAATTTCAACGGCAAATGACTTGATTGACCCGCATAAATCCGTTGTCCGCGTTGACGTCTTGCGTAATTGATCGTCAAACGCCGCTGTCCTCTTTCAGTGAAAACCACAAATCCGGTCACAGCAATCGCCAACGCAAAAAGCAACATGACCAACGGCGGAGATAATTCACCGGTGCTCGCAAGTTCCAAAGTGCCACCCGCTGCCGAAGGAAGCCCGGCGACAATGCCGGCAAAAATAATAATCGAGATGCCATTGCCGATACCTTTTTCGTTAATCTGCTCACCTAACCACATTAAAAACATTGTTCCGGTTACCAACGAAATCGCCACCGTTAAAATAAATCCGGGACCAGTCACGTAGGCAACGCCTTGGCTCTGCAGAGCGATGGCAACACCAATCGCCTGAAATGTGGCAAGAACTACCGTTCCGTAGCGAGTATATTGCATAATCACGCGACGACCACGCTCACCCTCCTTTTTCAATTCCTTCATTGACGGAATAATCGCTGTAGTCAGCTGCATGATGATGGATGCTGAAATATACGGCATTACGCCCAATGCAAACAAACTAAGACGTTCCAGCGCACCACCCGAAAACATATTAAACATATCTAAAATAGTGCCGCTTTGCTGTTCAAAAAATTGTGCCATTTGTTCAGGGTCAATCCCGGGAACCGGAATAAAACTGCCAATGCGATAAATGACTAATGCCATTAACACAAACAACAAACGGCTACGCAACTCCGAAGCACGCTTAACTCCCGAAAGACTTGCCGCTAATCCCTGTTGCGCTACAGACATTGCCTACTCCTCCACTTTGCCGCCGACAGATTCAATCGCTCGGCGCGCTCCTCGGGTTGCCGCGATGCCTTGAAGCACCACTGCCCTATCTAGCCGGCCCGATAAAATTACCTTCGCCTTTTTCGATCGTTTCGGTACGACACCTGCAGCAATCAGCGCCGCATGATCAATCGGATTTTGCGTAATATTCGCCAATTCATGTAATTGAACTTGCGCAGTCAAGCTCGCTTGCGGCGAACGAAATCCAAACTTGGGCAATCGTCTCTGCACTGGCATTTGCCCGCCTTCAAATCCCACTCTACGGTAACTACCGGCACGTGATTTTTGTCCTTTACTTCCTCGTCCGCAGGTCTTTCCCAAACCGGAACCTGTACCTCGTCCGACACGTTTAGCGACTTGCTTCGCACCTTTTGCGGGTTGGATAGTATTTAATTTAAGCGATGTACTCATTCTAAATAGACTCAACTTTTAAGAGATAGTGGGCTTTCTTCGCCATGCCTCGGTTTGCCGATGTATCTTCCACCGTTACTGTCTGATGCATACGTTTCAAACCAAGTCCGCGAACACATAACTGATGCGACTTTAACCGGCCATTCATACTTTTCACCAGGGTGATCTTTAACTGTTCGGGCATTTTTATATCTCGTGCTATTTCCCTGTATGGATCAAATTTGCAATAGTTTTACCACGTTTCATTGCCATTTTTTCCGGAGAATGCATCTCCGATAGTCCTTTTACCGTCGCTCGCACAACATTAATCGGATTACACGAACCGATGATTTTTGCCAATACGTCTCTAACGCCTAATACTTCAAATACCGCACGCATTGTGCCACCTGCAATAATGCCTGTGCCGGAAGATGCCGGTTGCATATAGACTTTTGCCGCACCATAACGAACCATCACAGGATAATATAAAGTGCCGTCCTTCAGTGGTACCGTCACCATATTTTTGCGCGCCGATTCCATCGCTTTTTGAATAGCAAGCGGTACCTCACGCGCCTTTCCGTAACCACAACCAACTTGGCCATTGTTATCCCCGACAACCGTCAACGCCGCGAATCCAAACTGTCTACCACCCTTCACTACTTTGGCAACGCGATTCACATGCACCAATTTTTCCAGCAGGTTGTCAGTCAATTCAGCTGTTTGAACATTCCTTCCCATTTCGTTTCTCCATCAAAAGTTTAAACCATTCGTACGTGCTGATTCGGCAAGCGCTTTAACTCGTCCGTGATACTTAAACCCGGAACGATCAAAAGCAACGTCTTTCACTCCTTTCTCAAGAGAGCGCTTAGCAATTAATTCACCCACCTTTGCTGCAAGTTCCGATTTATTTCCTTTGTTGTCTGCGGCAGTAATTTCTTTATCTAATGTTGAAGCAGTAGCCAACGTTTTCGAACCGTCCGCCAATATAATGTAAGCGTAAATATGCCGCGGGGTTCGATGCACGCACAGACGATGGATGTTACTCCGCCGTATCGTGCTCCTCGTTTTTCGCGCACGGCGTAATCTAGCCTTCTGTTTATCCATTATTTCTTTTTGCCTTCCTTGCGAAGGATTCTTTCATTTTTATAACGTACACCTTTACCTTTATAGGGTTCCGGCGGCCTTAACGCATGAATCTCGGCGGCTGTCTGTCCGACTTTTTGTTTATCCACTCCTTTAATTACCACTTCTGTTTGGCTCGGCGTTTCAATCGTAATACCTTCAGGAATCAAAAAATCGATAGGATGGGAAAAACCCAATTGTAAATTCAGCGCCTTTCCTTTGACTTGCGCACGGTAGCCCACACCAACCAATTCCAGCCGCTTTTCAAAACCTTGACTTACACCGATGAGTAAATTGTTTGCCAACGAATACATTGTACCAGTAAAAGGTGATGCTTCTTTTTGAGTGTGACTAAACTTGAGACCTCTTTCACTATAGCTAAATTCCACCATCTCATGCACCGACATTTGATTTTTTCCTCGCGGTCCTTTTGCCATAATTTCACGGCCGGATACGTGTACTTCGACACCGGGCGGAATATTAATTAATTTGTCGGCAAATCGTGTCATATCCGCATCATTCGACAATACATAAGACTTCGCCGCCTTGATGCTCGGCAATTGCTTGACGGTTACTCATCACACCGTTTGAAGTTGAAATAATTGCAATACCTAGCCCCCCCATCACTGTCGGTAGACCCTTAACACCACGATAGATTCTCAGCCCGGGGCGGCTTACACGCCAAATTAGCTCAATCACAGGTTTATTTTCAAAATACTTTAATATTAACGTCAAAGTAGCGTGACTTCCCTGCTTGCCAACATGGAAATCGTGAATATAGCCTTCTTCCTTTAAAGTTTTCGCAATCGCAAGTTTCATTTTTGAATGAGGCATGCTCACATCCGGCATATCCACCGCCTGCGCATTGCGAATACGTGTCAACATATCTGCAATCGGGTCACTCATCGACATCGTATCAACTCCTTACCAACTTGCTTTCACCAAACCCGGTATATCGCCGTTCATTGCGTGCTCACGCAATTTATTGCGCGATAAACCGAATTTTCGATAAAAACCACGCGGTCTACCGGTTACAACACAACGATTACGTAAGCGACACGGACTGGAATTACGCGGTAATACCTGTAAATCCGCAATCGCTTGCAAACGCTCTTCGTCGCTTATCTGAGAACTTTGAATGAGTTTTTTCAAGCGTACACGTTCCGATTGATATTTCCTAACTATCCGAATCCGCTTTTTCTCCCTTTCGATAACAGAAACTTTCGCCATAAACAAAATCCTATGTTGACTCCTTAAATGGAAAATTAAACTCTGTTAGCAATGCATGAGAAAACCGAGCATTATTTGTATTGGTCGTTAACGTAATGTCCATACCGCGTAACTTGTCAATTTTGTCATAATCTATTTCCGGAAAAACGATTTGCTCTGAAATACCCAATGTATAGTTACCGCGGCCGTCAAACGACTTTGGGGTAAACCCGCGAAAATCTCTAATTCGCGGAACCGCAACATTAATCAGACGATCCAAAAATTCATACATGCGTGCTTTGCGCAATGTCACCTTACAGCCAATCGGCCAACCGGCACGAATACCGAAAGTTGCAATAGACCTCCTTGCCCGAGTAACAATCGCTTTTTGACCGGCGATCTTGGTCATATCTTCGACCGCAGCAGCAATAATATTCTTATCGCGCGCCGCTTCGCCCAACCCCATGTTGATGGTGATTTTATCCAATCGCGGCACTTGAATCGCTGAGCTCAACTTCAACGTTTCCTGCAGACGTTTTAAAACAACATCTTTATACATTTGTTCCAGCCGTGGTTTTGCAGTCGCTCCAATCATTTCTTCAATCTACCTTCTCACCGCCGGACTTGAAATACCTTACTTTTTTGCCGTCGTCCGATATTCGAAACCCAACCCGATCGCCTTTCCCGGTCGCCGGATTAAACAACTGCACATTAGATACATGGATTGGCGATTCTTCAGACTTGATGCCTCCGGATTCTCCTTTGTTAGGATTGGGACGCACCGCTTTTTTCACCAGATTAACGCCGTCGATAATTACCGTATCACCTGCCGTACGCAATACTTTGCCTTGCTTACCCTTATCTTTACCGGTAATCACAATCACTTCGTCATTTTTTTTAATTCTTCGCATTGATATTCGCTTTCTAATGACTTTACAACACTTCCGGCGCAAGTGAAATAATCTTCATAAACTTTTCAGTACGAAGCTCACGAGTAACCGGACCGAAAATTCTAGTGCCGATGGGCTGTAGCTGCGCGTTAAGAAGCACCGCAGCATTGTCGTCAAAATGAATCAGCGAACCGTCGGTATGGCGCACGCCTTTCTTGGTCCGCACTATAACCGCATTATATACCTCGCCTTTTTTGACACGTCCGCGCGGCGCGGCATCTTTAACGCTCACCTTGATTACATCGCCAAGACTTGCATAACGACGATGTGAACCGCCCAGCACTTTAATACACTGCACTTTACGCGCGCCGCTATTGTCGGCAATTTCTACTATAGTTTGCATCTGCACCATCATACTTAATCCACTTTCTCAATGACCTGTAGCAGCTCCCATGATTTATGCTTGGAAATCGGCCGGCATGAGGCTATTGAAACCAAATCACCGATACCGCAAACATTCTCGGCATCATGCACCTGTAACTTTGTCGTACGGGTAATATACTTGCCATACACCGGATGCTTGACGCGTCTCTGCACTGCCACTACAGCAGTACGATTCATCTTATTACTGATCACATTGCCGACTAATGTACGTTGCTTTTTATCGCTTTCGCTCATCGCGTCGTGTCCTGATACATTTGTTTTTTCTTTTTATTCATCACTGTATAAATCCGCGCAATATCCCGACGCAATTTCTTGAATTGGCTATACCGCGTCGATTGACCCGTTCGACCTTCCATCTTCAAATTCCATTGCTCTTTACGTAAGTCCGCCACTTCTTTACGCAACTCATCAATTGTCTTGCTTTCTAATTCCTTCGCTAACATCACATAATCACTCGATGCGCGAATGCGGTCTTAACCGGCAATTTTGCCGCTGCACGCCGAAATGCTTCACGCGCGAGATTTTCGCTAATTCCTTCCATCTCATAGAGCATTCTGCCGGGCTGTACTTGCGCTACCCAAAATTCAACGTTGCCCTTACCTTTGCCCTGACGTACTTCCAACGGTTTTTTCGTAATTGGCTTGTCGGGGAAAACACGGATCCATATTTTGCCGCCGCGTTTAACATGACGAGTCATTGCCCGGCGCGCTGCCTCAATCTGCTGTGCCGTAATACGACCGCGTCCGATCGATTTAAGACCGTACTCGCCGAAACTCACGCGGTTACTGTTAAATGCCAGACCGCGATTACGCCCTTTTTGCATTTTTCTAAATTTTGTCTTCTTCGGTTGTAACATGGCTATTTACTTGGTTTTAGAGGCACCGGCTCATTATCCTTTCCGAGAACATCTTTTGATTCTCCCTTATAAATCCAAACTTTGACACCGATAATCCCGTATGTCGTATTTGCTTCGGCAACACTGTAATCAATATGCGCACGTAACGTGTGTAGAGGCACACAACCCTCACGATACCACTCCGAACGAGCGATCTCCGCACCGTTTAAACGCCCCGAAACCGATATTTTCACTCCTAACGCTCCAAGTCTTAATGCATTCTGCACCGCACGTTTCATCGCACGACGAAACATAATTCTTCGCTCCAACTGTTGAGCGATACTATCGGCCACCAACGCTGCATCAATCTCAGGTTTGCGGATTTCCTCGATATTAATCTTGACATTATTCTTATTCAAACGCATCAGACGAGCAACCGCTAACCTTAAACTTTCTATGTCTTTTCCTTTCTTGCCTATCACAATACCTGGACGCGCGGTATGGATCACAATGAAAGCTGAATTAGACGGTCTTTCAATCTGAATTCGGCTAACCGACGCTTGCGCAAGTCTATTACGCAAATAATTACGTGTTTCAATGTCGGTGTGTAAAGTCTTAGAAAAATTGCTTCTCTCCGCATACCACTTAGAAGTCCAATCGGTAGTAATACCAAGTCTGAATCCCGTCGGATGAACTTTCTGTCCCATAATAACTCCTGACTAGCTCTGCCCGTCACTTAGTGTGATGGTAATGTGACTGGTTCTTTTCATAATGGGCGATACCCGTCCTTTCGCACGCGGACGAAATCTCTTATAAGTAGGGCCTTCATCCACATAAATGCTACTAACTTTTAATTCGTCTATATCGGCGCCCTCGTTATGTTCGGCATTAGCAATGGCCGACTCCAGCAGTTTTTTTACCAGAAACGCACTTTTCTTATTGCTAAACTTCAGAAAATCCAACGCTTTAGCGACTAATAGCCCGCGTGTTCGATCCGCCACTAACCGGCACTTCCGAGGCGAAACACGAACCCTTCTTAATCTTGCAGTTACTTCCATTTGCGCCTTACACCATTTTAGTTTTGCGATCGCCCGAATGCATCTTAAAAGTACGCGTCGGAGCAAATTCACCCAGCTTATGCCCGACCATCTGCTCAGTAATGTACAACGGTATATGTTGACGACCATTATGTACGGCAATATTCAAACCAACCATCTCCGGAATAATCATTGACCGCCGTGACCAAGTTTTAATTGGGCGTTTGTCCCTTTTATCAGCGGCATTATGAACTTTTTTCAGTAGATGAAGATCAACAAAAGGCCCCTTTGATAGCGAACGTGGCATAGTAATTCCTGCCTTAAGGCTTCCTGCGTCGCACAATCAAATAATTAGTGTGCTTGTTTTTTCTAGTGCGGTACCCTTTGGTAGGCATCCCCCACGGCGATACCGGATGACGACCACCCGAAGTTCTACCTTCACCGCCTCCATGCGGATGATCCACCGGATTCATTGCTACGCCACGCACTGTTGGGCGTACACCACGCCATCTTTTTTCACCTGCTTTCCCGTATTTACGCAAATTATGTTTGTTGTTACCGACTTCACCAACCACTACACGGCAATTGAGCGGTACTTTTCTCACTTCTCCCGAACGTAAACGTAGCGTAGCATACATTCCCTCGCGCGCAACATATTGCGCCGACGCGCCTGCGGATCGACACAATTGCGCACCCTTGCCAACTTTAAGTTCGATTCCATGCACTAACGTCCCGACCGGAATATGCCGCAGAAGCAAAGCATTCCCTATAGCAATCGGCGCTTCATCGCCGGACATCACCCGACTACCGACAGTAATGCCCTGAGGCGCAAGCATATAGCGCCTTTCACCATCCGCATACACTACTAAAGCAATGTTTGCACTACGATTCGGATCATATTCTAATGCCTCAATTCGTCCCGGAACACCAAGCTTATCGCGTTTAAAATCAATTATTCGGTAACGACGTTTGTGCCCGTTGCCGATATGCCGCGTCGTAATCCGACCGGTGTTGTTTCTACCGCCCGTTTTATTCTTGCCGACAACTAAACGGCGCGCTTTCGGCTTACCCTTACGTAAGCTGGAGTCAATCACCTTAATCGCAAAACGCCTCCCCGGCGATGTCGGTCTCGTTTTTACTAAAGCAGTTGACATCACAAATTACTCGGTTCCGGTTAATTGAATATCGTAGCCTTCCTGCAAAGTTACGTAAGCTTTTTTCCAACGTTTGCGCCGCCCTCTCGTACGTCCCATCCCTTTCCTTTTTCCTTTCATATTCAATAGATTCACATCGGCGACCTTGACATTAAAAAATAATTCAATTGCTTGGCGCACTTCATCCTTTGTTGCCGCAGGCACAACTCTAAAAACATGCTGCCTGATTGTCTCCGCCAAACCAGTCGCTTTTTCGGAGATATGCGGCGACAGCAAGACTTGACTGAATCTATCACGTTGCATCACAACCATTCTCCGATCTTATCCACCGCGGATTTAGCGAGTAATACATTATCAAAACGTAATAAATTAACCGGGTCCAACTCGTATATCGCCGATACATCAACATTAGGTAAATTGCGGCTTGCAAGAATCAAGTTGCGGGATAGCACCTCATCAACAATTAAAGTTGAGGATAATTGAAACGAATGAAGTAAAGCAACTAAATTTTTGGTTTTGTGAGTATCAATATTAAGATCCTCTACAACATATAGACGCCGGTTGCGATATAGTTCGGACAAAATAGCCCGGAGCGCACCGCGGTACATTTTACGGTTTACCTTTTGCTTATAACTCCGGGGGGTCGCGGCAAATGCGCGACCGCCTCCTCGCCAAATAGGACTTCTTATAGTGCCGGCACGTGCACGCCCCGTGCCCTTTTGGCGCCACGGTTTCGCCCCCCCACCCGATGCCAAAGCACGGTTTTTTTGGGCTTTGGTGCCTTTGCGCGCCCCGGCCAAGAAAGCGGTAACCACCTGATGCACCAAAGCTTCGTTAAAATCGCAAGCAAAGATAGCATCCGCAACTTGCACTGTGTTCCCACTGACTAGTTTCAATTCCATTACTCTTTCTCTTCTTTACTTGCGCTAGCATCAGTCGTCTTAGCGATTGTCGGTGAAGGAATATCCGGTGCATCGGCTTTAGATTGCTTAACGGACATATTATCATCCGCTGAAACGCCAGCTTGTTGGCCGGCCGCAATTGTTCCGGACTCAGTATCTGTCATCGTCGCTTCCGTAGTTTCTTTAACCTGCCGCTCTCCTGGTGCATCTTTCAACTCCTCCGCCGAAGGAACCAGCTTTCTATGATGAATCAGTACTTCGCTGCCGCAACTGCCGGGAATTGCTCCGCGAATTAATAATAACTCGCGATTTTCATCAACGTTTACCACTTTTAGATTCTTCACAGTTACTCTTGCAAAACCCATACGCCCCGCCATCTTCTTTCCTTTTAATACTCGCCCGGGTAACTGGCATTGACCGGTTGAACCCAGAGCACGATGTGAAACCGAGTTGCCGTGAGTGGCATCCTGCATCCGAAAGTTATGTCGCTTAACCGTGCCGGCAGTGCCTTTGCCTTTGCTAATCCCGACCACATCGACACTCTCTCCAACGCCAAATACGGTAACGCGAATCTCGTCGCCAACTTTTCTTTGCTCTTCTTCGGCAATGCAAAATTCGCGTAAAACTCTACCGCAATCTACTTCAACTTTTGCGTAATGTTTAGCGACCGCTTTGCTAAGTTTGGAAGGTTTAGCTGTGCCGGCAGTTAATTGAAGCGCAAAATAACCGTCGGTGTCGGGAGTTTTAACCTGAACAACCCGGTTCACCGGCGCATGTACAACCGTTACCGGAAGAGATACACCCGTTTCGGTAAATACCCGTGTCATACCAAGTTTTTTCCCAATCATCCCGACCGGCATCATAAGTTCCTATATTTAGCTCACAGTTCATATATAGCAATTAAAAAAAGCGATGTTTATAACGCATCTCACGCTATTTTGTTTAGTCGCCTCCGTTAATTCAGTTTAATTTGGACATCCACTCCCGCCGGTAAATCTAACTTCATCAACGAATCCACCGTCTTATTCGTCGGATCGAGAATGTCCATCAAACGCTTATGCGTTCTAATTTCATACTGATCACGCGCATCTTTATCGACATGCGGTGAAATCAATAAAGTGAATCTTTCTTTACGCGTCGGTAAAGGGATCGGACCTTTTACTCGCGCACCGGTGCGACGAGCAGTTTCTGAAATTTCCAAAGCAGATTTATCGATCAAACGATAGTCAAACGCTTTCAACCTGATCCTGATTCGTTGTCTGCTTTCCATTAACTTAACTCTCTTTTTATCAAAAAATTCTTATTCGATCACTTTTGTGACAATACCCGCACCGACTGTGCGGCCCCCCTCGCGTACCGCAAAACGCAAACCCTCTTCCATCGCAATCGGCGCGATCAGATTCACTACCATCTTGATATTGTCTCCCGGCATCACCATCTCAACATCCGACGGTAACTCTACTTCACCCGTTACATCCGTTGTCCGAAAATAAAACTGCGGACGATAACCCTTGAAAAAAGGCGTGTGTCGCCCCCCCTCTTCTTTCGACAAAATATAAACCTCCGCCTCAAACTTCGTATGCGGCGTAATACTGTTCGGCTTACATAATACTTGACCGCGTTCCACTTCATCGCGCTTCGTGCCACGCAATAATATCCCAACATTGTCACCCGCTCGACCCTCATCCAATAACTTCCGAAACATCTCGACTCCGGTACACGTCGTCTCTTGAGTCGATTTAATTCCTACGATCGATACCGTATCTCCAATCTTTACCATGCCGCGCTCTATACGCCCCGTGACAACCGTCCCGCGACCCGATATCGAAAAAACGTCTTCCACCGGCATCAAAAAGTCTCCGTCTATCGCACGCTCCGGTTCCGGAATATAACTGTCCATCGCCACCACCAACTTCTCGATTGATTCCTCCCCCATACCGTCGCCTACCAAAGCCTGCAATGCCGAACCGGAAATAATCGGCGTCTCATCTCCAGGAAATTCATAACGGCTCAATAAATCACGCACTTCCATTTCCACTAACTCCATTAACTCCGCATCGTCCATCATGTCCGACTTGTTCAAATACACGACAATATACGGAACGCCAACCTGACGCGCCAACAAAATGTGCTCACGCGTTTGCGGCATCGGACCGTCCGCAGCGCTTACAACCAGAATCGCACCGTCCATTTGCGCCGCACCCGTAATCATATTCTTGACATAATCCGCATGCCCCGGACAATCCACATGCGCATAATGACGCCGGTTCGATTCATACTCAACATGCGCCGTCGCGATTGTAATCCCGCGTTCGCGTTCTTCCGGCGCATTATCAATATCTTCATACGGCTTGAATTCACCGCCTTGCTTTGCCGACATCACTTTCGTCAGCGCCGCCGTCAATGTTGTTTTGCCATGGTCAACATGACCTATCGTGCCTACATTAATATGCGGCTTCGTTCGTTCAAATCTCTCTTTAGACATTACGGTTCCACTTCCAAAAAATTACGCTTGCGGGCCACAATAAAAAATTTGCGGAGCCCATAACCGGACTTGAACCGGTGACCTCTTCCTTACCAAGGAAGTGCTCTACCACTGAGCTATATGGGCAAGAAACAATCAATAGCTAGCTTACCCACTATCTTTCCTGCCGATGGAGCGGGTGAGCGGAATCGAACCGCCGTCATCAGCTTGGAAGGCTGAGGTTCTACCACTGAACTACACCCGCGATCTAGTTTCTGTATTTCACCAATTCTAGATCGCTGACTCCCGGGCGGTATTCCTACCTACCCCTCCTCCCAGTATATGCATCGGCAACATTAAACTGGTGGAGGGGGTAGGATTCGAACCTACGAAGGCAAAGCCAGCAGATTTACAGTCTGCCCCCGTTGACCGCTTAGGTACCCCTCCCGGCTAAAGGCGGCGTATTATCCGCTGAAAGTGGGAAAATGTCAAAAAACGTGCAATGTTAATATGTTTCGAATTTTTAGAACACTTTAAATCAACCTCCGGCATGGAAATTGTTGACCTAAGTTGGTATGCACTCGGCGCATGTCATATTATCCCAAGTATGACATAAACATTCGTCAAGGTCATTCAAATCCGTAAACAATGGCCTCTCATCATCCACAAAGTCTCCTTATATAGCGCAGCTGAAACGCTCAAGTTGGAATAGGTCAACCGATGCTCAATAGCAGCCATACATCTAGCGGCTTGATCAAATTGACCTTGAAATTTGTTGTCGTTATTGGATAAGTATTAAATAAACTGACGGGAGAACACCGGGAATATCAACTTGGGGAATTTTAGCGGCAACGCGATTGGCATGGCTGTTGATTACTACCGCAACTCAAAGCGTAAATCCATGTCAATAGCATCCGGGATACACGAAGTAGTATCAGTATACTACTCCTTTAATGCAAACTCGCAAAGGGAACGATAACGAACGCCATCTTTAGCGAAAACAGATTGCATCAGCAAGAAATAATCAACGAAGAATTCAACCGCCGGCACATCTTCGGGTATGGTTACTATCGCAGATTTTCTCAGCAGCGTCACATGCGGACGGAATTTCTGCTTAGAACTGAAACCGCAAGACACTAAAGCACGATGTAGCCGCCGGTGTAACTCGATCAACGCTGCGTTGGAGACGGAAGTCCCGACCCATAAAGTTTGTCGTTTGGCAAAGATGCCGTATCGATCCAACTGCAAAGGAAACGGCTGCATACGCACTTCGGCAGCGGCTGTTTTCAGACACTGTTGGTATTTCATAGACGCGTTGCCTATAAAGGCCAAAGTCATGTGCAAATTTTCTGCCGGAATCAAGCGCACTTGCGCTGAAATAATTTTGCGCTGCGCTTCCAGCAAGGATGTAATTGCAGACGCATCAGGTTTGATCGCAATAAACAGCCGTTTGTGCGCACGTTGTTTCCGCATGTTCCGCATACTCCATAGTATAGTGCGGTAATCTCCGAATGGTAATTCGGCTGAAAAAGAATACGCGTTCGCATCGCGAAGGTCGGGAGTTCGCTCCTTTCTCCTTTACTATCGTTACTAGTAAAGGAGTATAGTTTTGCACAACGCCGAACCATCAAATTCTTGCGGGCTAATTGAAATCAACATTTGATGACAAATATAAGCGGCTGTTAAATACATTCAGCGTATGACTATTATTGCTATTGCGGCTCCAAAATGCACACCCGCGCATAACGGACATACCGATCTAAACAAGAACAAATCTATCAAGCGACTTTTTGCGAGAGAAAAAGTAATCATTAACCTAACCACCCCAACCTGCCGTCTTTCAGACGGCTATACTGTCCGCTTAGCTTTAAAACCGTACAACTCGCTGTATGAAACATCGAACGAAACAATGAATCGTCCTTGGTGGAGCGAAGGAGATTCGAACTCCCGACCTTCGCGATGCGAACGCGACGCTCTCCCAACTGAGCTACCGCCCCAGCAATCTGAAAATGCTTCTTCCAAAGATATATTATGACCGTATAATTTCAACAAGCAGATATGCATATATCATTCTCAATATGTTACCTCAACCCGGTAAAAACATCCAAACTGCTTAAGTGAAAAAGATTATCCGCCCCCCTATAGCAAATAAAAAAACCACATGGCAGACGTTGCACGGCATCACATGGAAAGATGACTACGCGTGGCTGCGCGCGCATAATTGGCAGGACGTGATCAAAAATCCCCGTGTACTCGCACCGGAAATCAAACAATACTTGGAGGACGAAAACCATTATACCGAAGCAGTCATGCAATCCGAACAGACCCTACACGCCGAACTGTTTAGCGAACTTAGAGCGCGTATTAAAGAAGATGATCAATCGGTCCCGGATTGGGATGGGGAATTTGCTTATTACACGCGTTGGCGCAAAGATCGTCAGCATCCGATTTTCTGCCGTTACTCAGGCACTAATCCGGCAAACGAAGAAATTTTACTCGATTGCAATGTCGAAGCGCAGAAATTTGCTTATTTCGAAAATGGTGAATGTGCGCACAGCCCCGACCACCGCTACTTTGCCTACAATATCGATACCAGCGGCAGCGAAACCTATCAACTATATATTCGCGATTTACACACCGGAAAACAACTCGACGACCGCCTTGACAATATTCAAAGCAACCTTGTTTGGACTGAAAGCAGCCGCAGTATCGTCTATGTCACTTTAGATGAAAACCACCGACCGGATTGCGTACGCTTACATCGCCTCGGCGATAACCCGGAAAACGATACTTTACTATACCGTGAACCCGACCCGGGATTTTTTATTAACTTAGGCAAAACACGATCGCGGCGTTTTATCGTAATCAATGCCCACGACCACATCACTTCCGAAGTACGCCTACTCTCAGCCATTCAACCGCAGAGCCGGCCAATCCTTGTCCACCCTAGGGAAATCGGTGTTGAATACAATGTGGAAGAAAGAAACGATGTTTTATTTATTATGACCAATGCCGACGGACGGCAAAACTATAAGCTATGCACCACACCGATCAAGACACCCGGACGAGAACATTGGCATGATTTTTATCTGCCGGTCAATAATGCTCTGCTCAAACGTTTTTTCATCAGCGAACATTTTCTTGTTTGCTTGGAAATAGAAAATGCTTTACCCAAATTGCTTGTAACATCGCTCAACGAAGCAAGCGAGACCGGTGTGCATCGTATTGCCTTTGATGAAGAAACCTATCACCTTGACATCGTTCCAACGCTAGATTACCGCAGTCCGGTGCTGCGCTTTATATATTCATCTATGACGACACCGCAGCGCACCTATGACTATCACATGGAAAAACAAACGCGCATGCTGGTTAAACAACAAGAAATTCCCAGCGGGCATTGTCCGGAAGATTATGTCACACATCGCCTCACAGCGGTCGCCGATGACGAAGCAAGTATTCCTATTAGTATTTTGTATAAAAAAGATACACCGGCAAATAGTAACTCACCGTTACTTCTATACGGTTATGGAGCTTACGGATATTCTGTTCCCGCTGCTTTCTCGCCGAATCGCTTATCGTTAGTGAACCGGGGGTTTGTCTATGCAATTGCTCATGTGCGCGGCGGTACTGATAAGGGTTATGCTTGGTATACCGCCGGAAAGCTTCGCCACAAAACGAATACTTTCGATGACTTTATCGCTGTTGCCAAAAATTTGACAGATAAACGATTTTGTGCATCGGAACAAATCGCAATCCATGGCGGTTCGGCAGGAGGAATGTTAATTGGCGCAGTGCTCAATCGAGGGAACAGATTATTTCGCGCTGCAATTGCCGATGTTCCTTTTGTTGACGTGCTAAATACCATCTGCGATGACACACTGCCATTAACACCACCCGAATGGAACGAATGGGGTAATCCTATAACTCATCGAGAAACATTTGAATCCATCGCTGCTTACTCACCTTATGATAATGTTCAACAACAAGCATATCCCGCAATTTTAGTTACTGCGGGAGTGAGCGACCCGCGCGTTACTTATTGGGAACCTGCCAAATGGGTTGCGAAACTGCGCGCATTGAAAACCGACGATAACTTGCTGCTGCTTAAAACTAACCTGACAGCGGGACACGCGGGAGCGGCAGGGCGTTTCGATTATCTGAAGGAAGTTGCTTTAGCGTATACATTTATTTTAAAAGCTTTTGCAGAAAACAAAGTATAACCATATCGGCATAATTTTAACTTGCCGGATTTAACACAAAGTATCAAGCATTATTTTTATCCCAAGCAAGCCAATCCGCCGATGAAAGCACGTGTTCATTATTCACTTAGGAATTTCATAGATGCGGATTGCATCCATGCTATCCGATATAGCCATAAATCTGTTGCCCTTGACTTCGTAGGTTTTGTCTCGTAAGTGATTGATATTATTGCCTTCAGGATTCTCAAGGGCACTACATTACGGTGTTGTTTGTAGCCCTCCGCGCTCAGCTTCCCCCAGGGCGTGACTTGTCGGGAAGCGGGAACGGAGCTTCGTTCCATTTCAGGCCGACACTACGGTAGATCCTATTGGCGTCCGCACTCGCGCGGCTCGGCATCGCATACCGCTTCTGTGTGTCGGTACATACCAAGATGCTCAACTGCAAGGTGTCGAGCTCGCGCCGGATCCGTTCCGCGCTCATCGGGAAGCCCAGTGCCTTAAGCCGCCGGCGCAGCTGCTGCAAGCAGCAGAAGGCCATGTAGCAGATCGCAATGTGTGCCTGGATACGCCACGGCTTCCAGTGAAAGATCGGGCGGATGCAAAGGTCATGCTTGTTGGTGCGAAAGCAATGTTCTACTTCCCACAACCGACGGTACTGCGACAGCAATTCCTTTGGCGCCATCTCCTCGTTGCCGTGCGCGATGATTGCGCGCAGGCCGTCCCAACGCGCCGCATCGGCCACCTTGGCCGCATCAATCTTAACCCGGCCCTTTGCGGGGAAGCTTAAGTAACAGGCATAGCCGCGCGCCACGAAACCTGCCGGGCGCTCGCTGCGTTGATACTTCCGGCGCAACTGTGACAATATGCGCTCCCGAACTTCTTGATCCTTGCGCGCGCGCCGGCGTGAATAGGTGACTATGATCCGCCGGCCTTCGTGGCGAATCATCCGGTAACGCAGGTCCTGCGTTTTGAGCCAGCCTTGATCGTCTGCTGCACTGAGGGCCTGCAGCTTGATCTTGGCCGGGGCCGACTTGAGACGATAGCCGAGCACATAGGCCAAGCCCTGCTCCTGCAGGAATGTCTGGTTCTCACGGCTCAGCATCGCCGCATCGGCCACTACTGTAAATACAGCACCCGGATGTCTCTGTTGCAGACTTGTCACTGCCTGCATCAAGGTTTTGCCCTCAAAGGTGTTGCCCGGCAACAGTGCGTAGTCCACCGGCAGACCGTCGCAGGTCGTCATCAGTGCCAGTAACACCTGGCAGCGGTGCGGCTTGCCGTCCTTACTATAACCTTTCGCGCGCAACGGGTCCTCTTGCTCGCTCTCGAAGTACAGGGTCGTGCAATCAAAGAAGAACACCTTGAGGGGCTGATCATACAACTTCTGTGCCGCCTGATGAGACTGTTCCCGGATGCGTGCGATCACCGCCTCCTCAAGGTGATCCATAGTCTGGTAAACCCGGTCGAGATTGAGCGAAACGCCGCTTCGTTCGAGCTCGCACACCGTAGCGCGCTTGCTCTGCGGCTGCGCGATACGCGCCAGTACCAGCTCGCGCAGGATGCGGTTCGCTACTGTGCGCCGCGCCCCCAACACCTGGTTCCAACCCAAGTGCGAATAAATCTGCGTGAACGCCTCGCGCACCCCAAGCATCAGCCGCATCTCCTCACGGCATTCGGCAAGATCTACCCCGAAGCGCGCCAGCCGTGGTGCGCGCCGTGCCTCAGCTGCGAGACCCGCGTACTGCTTCGGTGTGAACAGCGACTGTTGTGCTGTACCGGCTTGGTGCAGCTCTTCCAAGGTGACCTCGCCGAGCTTGCGCAAAGATGCAAGCTGCTCGGGACTGTCGGCAGTGCCGATATGCCGCACCACACGCTGACGGGGACCATCGGCAGTGCGCACGGAGCGCACAATCTGCAAGCGAGTGCGGCCGCGTTCGGGATCATATTTTTCACGCAAGTACATAGACCCGAATGATAACCTAAAATCCAAGTGAAAACAAGCCTGGGGGCACTACAATAGGGTTTTTCGGCAGCGTCCGGGTAACCCTATGATAATAAAAGATTTATTTTTTGCCCAAAGGTCAAAACCTACGAAGTCAAGATTTTTATCCCAAGCAAGCCAATCCGCCGATGAAAGCACGTGTTCATTATTCACTTAGGAATTTCATAGATGCGGATTGCATCCATGCTATCCGATATAGCCATAAATCTGTTGCCCATAAGCATTATGAGATAAACAGTATGATGCTCCTCTCCGGATGAACATCTAAAAGCGCTATCGAAACAGCCTTATACTTCTTCGTTCAACGAACAAAACAAACTCCGGTTCCTCTAAGCCCGCAGTAACCATCAGGATTTTTTGCTAAGCACTGTTGGTGATAGTCTTCCGCATAATAGAATGTTCGGTTCAAAAGAATCTCGGTGGTTATTTTTCCCCGCCCGGCCTCAGATAACAATGCTTGATAACGAACCTTACTTTTCAAAGCGCAATGATGTTGATACTCGGTTAAAGAATAAATAGCGGAACGGTACTGAGTGCCGACGTCATTCCCTTGACGCGGCCCTTGTGTCGGATCGTGCGCTTCCCAAAAAACTTTCAGCAAAGCATTGAACGAGACTTGTCGCGGGTCATAGATAACTCGCACCGCTTCGCAGTGATTGGTTGTGCCGGAACATACGTCCTGATAACTCGGGTTGACCGTATCACCGCCGGCATAACCTACCATTGTCACATATACTCCTGGAATCCGCCAAAAACAACGTTCCGCCCCCCAAAAACAGCCAAGTCCGAAAATTATTTGCTCAGTTTTATCCGGATATGGCGGCAATAGACCGGAACCTAACACAATATGGGTCAAAGTAATTTTTTCAGAAAGCACTATCTGTTCTAGCTGTTTCATTAACGCGAATATATTCTATAATTCAAACTTTATTGTCATGATAAGCTTGAGCTATTACCAGCTTAACCCATATAAATAATGCACGTTTAAGTTATTTAGTCATTCACCGACCATCAGAAGTTATGAATCTTACAATCACTCTCGTATCCTCCGCCTTATTTGCCTTGACCGGAACGAGTCTTGCTTATCTACTATCTCTGCCGATTGGATATGGTTTGATAGCAGGCTTAATTATCGTTGCCATTTTGATGGCAATACAAAATGTATTCAAGCAACAGCCGGTAAAACTCGTTGAACAGTCGAGCATCTCATTGTTAATCATTATTAGCGCCATAATTTCTTGGCAGGCGTTAGCCCCGCTATTAGGCGGCACCAACGTACAAGTTGAAAAATCAATTCCTTTGTTACTGGCAACTTCAGCCCTGTACATTTTATATTTGTTATCAAGTCAAACAAATATTTCTAAACGCAAGGACTCGGTAACGAATAAGCTGACAGTATTTTTTTCGGGGCCGCCGCCGACACTTACCTTCATCATGTCAATCACAATTGCAACCTACGCTTTGCTGAGTATTCATTATCTACAACTGAACCATCCCTCATGGAATTGGATCGCCGGTAAGTTCTTGAATCGCGGCATCATTCCGCCGCTAACGGTATTCCTGTTCTGCTGGGGATTATTGATGGTTGTTAACAAAGCTTATATTCTTTGGCGCGAAGGTAAGCTGATTGCGGGTAACACGGTATCACAGAAATCGGTGTTGATACAGACATATTACCAAAATCTACAGGCCACTGGCGCCACTTCGCCGGAACATTATATCGACCTGCTATGGAAAAAATCCGCCGACTTTTATATCATCCCGCGCTACATTAATTGGGCAATCCCAATACTAGGTTTCATAGGCACAGTTCTGGGAATTTCATTGGCGGCGGACGGCATTCAAAACATTATTAATACCCAACAAAATTTTGGCCAGCTTTCGTCCGAGCTAGGTAAAGCTATCTCGCCTTTAGGGATTGCATTTGATACCACATTGATTGCACTATCGCTAAGTGTTTTGCTGATGTTGTTACAAACGACTTTACAGCGCTGGGAAGATAGCTTGCTCATTGATTATGAAAATCACATCCGTAGTATGCCGCTCAATGCCTCATGAAAAAAGATCACGATTCCCTCAATGATCAGAAAGAAAACAACGCGCCTATGGTTGAAATCTTTGGCGGAATCTTCGCGCTTCTACTCGTTTTATTTTTAATTATCAATGTCCTCTCGCAAGCCACTTTGCTTGAGCGATTGGAGGCAAGCTCGGAAGAAGGACTATATAAAGTAAACTGGGGAGTCAGCGGTTCCGGCTACACGGTGATCACTTTTCCTAACAAACTGCGCATTATAGAAACCAATGAAACCATACCGCAAGGCGAAATCTGTTTGCCAAACAGCCCCTTTGTCAAATATGCCGGAAAAATTTACAACGCCAAGCGACAGCAATTAATTTTTGCCTTATTGGAAGGTAGTGTAACGACCATGGCGGAGGCACGAAACTGTATGTTGGAAATTATGCCTAATCGGCTACTGCACATCGGCTGGATCATCGCAAACAATGAACTGTTGAAATCGGTTTCACTGGATGATATTCCGGCTTACATAGAGAAAGTTATTAAATAACCGGAATGAATCCGCGACAACATAGTTTATTCCCAGGCTTTGCCGGTGTTGCACTCGCTGACATTCTTGCTAACAGCGTTGCCATCATCATCATTATGATTGTCGTCACAATCTTCATCAAGCATGAACAGGAACAAGAACAACTTGAACAAGTAGAGGACGTTTCCGTACTATTAAGCCGTGAAATCGCTCATTCGGTTGTAATGAACACACTGCCTAATAGCCCGCCGACACGGTTACACGACTATAACACTTCGCCGCTTGATCGTAATCCTCAGCATGCGCGGATGCCGATTATTGAATTGCACGATGGCTATATTCAAAACTATTACACCGGGAAAAGAATCCCTCGCCATGAACTTTTATTACAAAATAATCGCTTTGACAAATATATCCGTAGTCTGACAAAAGCGCAATTATTGCGTATGCGCATTGATATCTATAGTATCAGACTGTTTTATATCGTGATGTCAATTCTCAAATCTCATAATCATTCGCCGCGTCACTGGCACTTTTCAGCTGGCTCGGATAAACAAAAAAAGAGCCGCAGCGAAGGAAATGATATTGCGCAAGAAGGAAATTTTGATGACAAAGACGATCCTGATGAAACTGACGAAAAGAATAATAGTGAGAAACAAAGCGGTAATAATATTGCAGATACATCCGATAATTTCGATCAAACCCTAAAAGAATTAACTGATGAAAATCAAAGCATGATTCCTCAACAAGCCACTTTACTCTCAACACCGATCGGCGACGAAAACTATCCTTACAACGACTTGGCATTTGATACCGGCAACGGCACTTCGGAAATTACCGAACCGACCGACTTGCCCGGATCAGGCGAGAAAAAGAATCCGACACAGAAAGAAAGCGATTTGGTTTTTAATGCGCTGGCACAAATGATAAAAGAAAACATGTCGGGCAGTAAATCGCGACAACGCAAACAAACAACGCTTAGCCGCTTTCGCAGCGCCGATCCTAACAGTACCGACTTACAATCAAGAAAGGAGCAAATATCACTTTTCAGCAAGCATCCGGTCGTTGACTTCAAAACCATACTCCCGGCGCTATTTGATTTCATGCAAGAAGTGCAAAACGCATCGGATAACGGTACCGATACTTCAAAATTGGCGAACTACAACTTTAACCGCGATATTTTGCAGCGCATCTCAAACCTTTCATTAGTCTTTTCTCAGGAAGAGAAAGAATTCTTTGCAAGGCTCAGCGCCGCTGTGCAAAATATTCCCGAGCAAAAAAAAGCAACATTGTTTGTCAATACACAAACTGATACAAGCATCACCGGCAGAATTTTATCGGCAGCAGTCAATCAGCGCATTCAAAATGCCGCGTTAATCAACGACCCGAATCAATCCGACTTCTATGACTTGCCTGCTGAAATCGAGATAACCAGCCGCTTAAGCCTGTATCCGGAGATTTATCAAGGCTTGAGGTTGCCACTGTTGGAAGACATGCTAATATTAATGCCGCCACAACAAGCCAGCCCCGAAACATTTCGTTGGCGTGTCGTAACCTTGGTCAGTCCGATGCTTGATGATTTTGTCACCGCGTTTATTTATGCCGCGGTGGATGAAGATAACCTGCTCATCCCATCCGCAGAAAACGCACTCAAAATATCTAATCTCAGAATTGTAACGGACTATCGGATATTGCCATTTCGTCAGGAAAGATGGCAAATATTGTTTTACGGACTGATTACCGCACTGATATTATTAGGAGTATTGCGCCGGGGCAGAAAAACAGCGTGAGAAAAAACTCCCATCTCATCAACACTCTATTAATCGCGATAGTTCTCTCTTTAGCGGGCACCTCAGCGCTGAGACTTTATCCGCTGACGTATGATTTCGATACGGTTGAAATCGCCACCGTCATTCGCGACAGACATGATTCCACAGGCAAACGCTTTGATACGGTACTGTTAAAAAACCTTAAATCATTTGCTTATATTCGCTCGTTTGACCATGTGCTTAAACGAGGAGAACGCACAGTGAATATTCAACGTCCGCTGTACATTGATCGTTGCGAAGTGCGACAAGGTGATTTTTATAAATTTGCTCGTTGGCAGCAACTTGTTAAAAAGAAAAATATTGCCGCACCGACCCAACCCATTCAATGGCGTTATGAAAGTAATACCAGAAAACATCTGATCAGCGGGAAAACAAACGCACCGGCGAACGGTGTGACATATTACGACGCCTACGCCTACTGTCGTGCTGCCGGCGGACGCCTGCCCTTTGAAACCGAGTGGATTGCTGCCGCTGCCGGTAAACAAAATCGTTTGTACCCCTGGGGAGACACATTCCAGACAGAGGGTTTGCCATATTTAGACCCGCTGCTGAATGCGGCACAAAAATGCAAAGCGCATAAAGAAATCGCAACACCTAAGCGAATCTACGGCATGGCGGGAAATAATGTTTCGGAGTGGGCAACGAATTCGGATACCCCTTTGGAACCGGCAATTGTCGGAGGCAATGCCTTTAATGATCCGCGTGAAGTTTATAACCTGAATGTATTCTATCGCACCGCACCGCCCTCTTATCGCTCTCCTTATGTCGGATTTCGCTGTGTTTACAACAGAAAAATCAAACGAACACCATGGCGCATCCCTATCAATACCGCAAAAATCGGTCGCGGCAGTTATTCTGTCGGAATCCCGGAAGATTCCAGAATCTCAATTTTTTTAGCGAAACTTCCACGTAAACAAATTGATACGATCGAACGAATTTTTAACCAACAAAAAACTTCAGGAGAGACGTCATTACATGTAATGCGCTATGAAGTCACACGTCAACAATATGATCATTTTCTGAATGATTGGTTCGCTAAACTTGGGCTATACGGTGATGAAAATCAGCCTCAAGAGCACAGTTATCGTCCGCCTGATTGGGCACAACAAATGCAAAAACCCGTGCAACCGGTCACGAACATTGACTGGTGGTCGGCGTACGCTTTCGCTAAATGGGCCGGAGGAAGACTACTCTCAGCAGAAGAGTGGGCAATCATTGCTTCGAACCGGGGCAAGTATATCTACCCCTGGGGCAATCAAATGTACAACGAAGCATCTCCGTCGGGGCTACAAGCTCCCGGCAGTAATCCGATTGACGTTACACTGAAACAAATCGCCGATATGGGCGGAAATGTATCCGAATGGACGCAAAGCGTTACCACTGTAGACGGCAGCTATGCAATTATAACCAAAGGCGGTAATTATCTGTTTCCGACCGAACAAACTGCTCGCGTTGATTTCAATAACTATGTATCACCGCATTACCGCTCGCCAATTCTAGGCTTTAGAGTGGTATTTGATCTCCCTCGTTGAGAGTCTGTCCATTGGCTTCTACTCGCCCGCATATTGCTCAACGACTCCAACCACCGTAGCGCTTGTTTTCGATTTTTATCAAAACCCAAGCAATAGAGAAAATTCTGCTCGGCGCTGTCAAATTGATTTAACTGCACCTGAATAATTCCTTGTAGAAGACGTGCATCCGCCGAATTTGGAAGGTTATTTTTATCAATAGCCTGAGATACCGCTTGCAGCGCTGCCGTCCAATCTTCCTGCTCGGCATACAAATGTGCCAGATACAGAAATAATTTTCCATCACCCGATATCTCCGCTGCTTTAACCAAATACGGAATGGCCGAAGCATATTCACGCGCTTGTCTCAATGCCATAGCCAACCATTCGTGTAAACGATAATCCTCATCATTACCGCCACGTAGTAATTTCTGAAAAATACGTGCCGATTGATAAGGTAGATTCTGCTGCAAATACAGGTTTGCCAATCTTTTCAGATCATGGGTTTCAACTAACACACCTTGCAAATATCCCAGTTCCATTGCCGCAAGCGCTCGCGCTTCATCATCTAACTCCAATCGTACCGCGACAAGCTGACGCCAGTATCCCGAACGATTAGGATAGTGATACACGACCCGATCCAATAATTCCGCTGCACGCGAGTAATGTTTGTGTGTCAAATTGGAGTTGATAGCGAGGCTTAAATAATGCTCGGGAGGCTTCATTTCATTCATTAACTTTAGAGCGCGTTCCGCCCATAACAAAGACTGTTCCGTTTGCTCAAGCTCGAAGTAAGCAAAGGCGAGAAAAAACGACTCTTGCGCGGTCGGTTCTTGCTGCGACTGTATCACGGGCGACAAAAGAGTCAGAACAGCTGCATAATTTTCCTGCTGTACATAAACATGCGCTAAATGATGACGGGTCCGGCGCAATAAAGTCTCGGACAGCTGCGCATCGCGTAAAACCCGTTCGAAATAATCAGTAGCTTCGACATCCTTCCCAAGATTAGTATATATAATGCCGATCACACGATAAATCACACTACGTTCATAATCTTTCAGTGTGTTTCTTTTCAGAAGCCTTTGTAGCTTACCCAACGCTTCCGTTTCACGATTTTTGGCGATCAGTTGATCGGCTTCTGTTACACTACGATAAACCGATTCGGAAACAAATTTACTACGCGCATCAACATCCGTCACCGCTATCCATAACACAATCAACCATACCGCATACCCCCCCCGCATTCACTACTCCAGCTTAAACTCAATCATGACTCGCACTTGATCACGCATAACGGCGACGCCATTGATTATCCGCGGTTGATAACGCCACCGCGATATTGCTTTTAGAGCGGCGCGCTCAAAGATACCTTCGGGTTGTGCATCAACCACATGCGGATTAACTACATTACCGGATTTATCGATAGAAAACTCAACTTTGACCCATCCTTCAATTCCGCGACTTTGAGCCCGCAGCGGATAAATCGGTTGAGCACGATATAAGGGGGTAATATCGGCGCTACCTATGCTGCCGAGGTTTAAACCGCTATTTAACCGTGGCAATTCGGGCAAATGTAAAGGAAGCATCTCCAACCGCGATGGCGGCAAAATGTTCTGTCGCGGGAAATCCGGTAACGCCGGTCGTTGAGTAAATTTTGGTTTTTCCGGTAAATGTCTTTTTTGCTCAACTTCCTCCTTTTTCTCCTGAAGTCGGATAAAATCAATCCGCAAGGAATCATAGTTCGGCAACACAAGGTCGTAACTATCCCCTCTTGTTAACTGAAACATAATAAAAAATAAACCGTAAGTAATTGCCAGCGCGGATAGCAAGGCAATCAGATAACGAGCTGTAGCGTGACCGCTCACTTCTCTGTTGCGGCAATTGCAATTCTCTCAACTCCCGCTAGCCGCACCTGATCCATAATCCCGACTAAGGCGCCGTTACTTGATCGCTTATCCGCTTGTATAACGACCGTGCCTTGAGGGTTTTCCAGACGTAAACGCTCAACATTCGCACGTACCGCACGCAAATCAACTATCCGACGATCAATCCAGATTTCATCATTCGCATCTATTGCGATAAAAATTACTGCCGATTCCTGCGTTACTACCGTTTGCGCATTCGGACGATTCACTTCAATACCGGATTCCTTAACAAAGCTTGCGGTCACAATAAAGAAAATCAGCATAATGAAAACAATATCAAGCAGCGGCGTGATATTAATTTCAGCGCTGTCATCCTCGTTATGTCGAATGCGACGTCGTATCATTCTACACCGTCAATTTGTCTGCCAGTTTTTGAACTTCACGCGATGCGGATTGCTCCAGCTGAAAAGAAAAATATAATCCGGACAGAGCAGCAACCAAACCCGCCATCGCCGGAATCACCGTCCGCGACACACCGGCCGCCAACACTCGCACATCGCTTGCTTGCGTTAGCATCATGCCTTCAAATACATCAATCATGCCGACAATCGTACCCAACAGCCCTAACAGCATGCTCACCGTAATCAAAACTTTAATCCAACCGATTCGCATAGTCACCTGTTGTTTGAATTGTGAAATATAACAAGCGCGAATCATGCGCAATCGCCACGTGTCCGCATCAGACATCGCCGCCCATCGTATAAGAATTTTATTGACCGCATCACCCTTCTGAAAGAAAAAGTACCAATAACGCTCAACTATTAAAAACCACATAACAAACGTAGTAACTAAAATAATACCAAGTACCTGACCACCACTCGCAAAAAAATCAGACATCGCCAAATGTCACGTCTGTTTTTCTACATGTGTTGCCATCAAACCCACACTCTGCTCCTGCAAAATTTCGCGAATGGTGCGACTTTGCGATAACACGTACGTATGCAACAATAAGATGGGTATCGCCACCATCAATCCCATCGCAGTCGTAACCAACGCATGACTGATACCGCCCGCCATCAATTTAGGATCGCCGGTGCCAAATAAAGTGATTGCCTGAAAAGTTTCCAACATGCCGGTAACAGTGCCTAGCAAACCTAATAACGGCGCAATAACGGCAAACACTTTTAGCAGGCTTAAACCTCTTTCTAAGTCGGGCAGTTCCTTGATAACGGCGTCATCTAACTTTAGTTCCAATGTTTGGATAGTCGCTTGTTTGTTTTGGCGGTATACAGCAAACAAACGCGCCAACGGATTATTGCCGGTTTGTTCAAGCTGATGCATTTGTCGTTGAATGCCGCGGTTCAATTTTTTTAGCGCAACAATACGCCAAGCTCCGACAAACAAACCGACACCTCCGATTAGCAAAATCAAATAACCGACCCAACCACCCTGCCGTAGCCGCTCCTCAAGCGTCGGAGTACCGATTAATAATGACAACAAGACCCCGCGCGAAGGGTCTAAAGGCGCGGCAACAAAGCTTTCGTTCGCCGAAACATATTTGGCGGCAGATGAGAGGTAGCGTGAATCCGGCTGGCGAGCAAGTTGTGTAAACTGCTCGACTTCAGGCAAGTACTCAAGAAACTTCCCGTCGGCAATTGCAGTAAACGGGCCAATACTAACCACCTCATGCAATGCGACGCTACCATTCGGTTCCAACACTTGACTTTGAAAACGCACCGATTGCCCTTGCACGGCAATGTATTCGAGAAATAATCTCCACAAATTTTCAATATCGTCAACATGAGGTAATTCTTGTTTTTTTTGCAAAGCATCCACCCGATTCCGCCAATTAGGAATATGAACGCTAACCATCGAATTAGTCAATTGTGCATGCAGACCGGTAACAAATTGCCCCATCAAACCCGACAGCTCGTCGAAATCCCCAACGCGCTGCCGATAAATGCTTTTAAGTTTGGAAATTTGTGCTTCGTTTTGGTCAAACTGTTCTTCCCAAGCGACGCTCCTCGCCTGCAAAGCCTGCAATTTTTCTTTTGCTTCTTTCAGAAGTTTGTGCTGTCGGTCACGGCGTTGTAAAAACTCTTGTTCGCGCAAGCGATTTGTCTGCTTATCCGCATCTACCATTCGGCGTACTTCATTTAATAATTTATTGAACGGAGGAGATGCTTCTTGAGCAAACGCTTGACAGAAGCACAAAACGCTCAAAAGTAATGCCGACAATAAATACTGTCGATAGCGTAGTCTCACGGTGCCTCCCCTGATAACGGCACTGCTTGTACCGGTAAAATCAATAAATTGGGCGCCGCTTGCTTACGCGCAATCATGATAGCCTCTTGTATCGCCGTACGATAACGGCCGTCAAGAGTCTGCCACTGACGTGTGCGCGCATCCCACACCCCATGCTCGTTGCCGTCAAGTGATTGATAGAGAAAAACATTTCTACCGACACGAAGAAAGTCAACAACTTTATTATCAGATGATGTGCTAATACTACCGCGATAAGTTTCCATAGTATTCCCATAATCGCTTTCGACTTGATATGCCTCAATGACCCTGCGGAATTTTTCCGCCACATTGATGTCGGACGCAACCATCATTTTATTAAGTTTTGCTACTCTTTCAGCACGTTCATCAGGCAAAAATGGTACATCATTTTCAATCACCTTCTCTAATCCCATAATCATTCGGTTCAACATAGGCAACATCTCCCGCTCAAAATTTTTCACGCCGGCAATCTCTCTTTCTTTGCGCGCAATTTCCTGATTCTGATCCTCTAGTAACATTTTTAGCTGTATCAGATAGCCCTCTAACCGACGATTTTTCTCCAGTACCGTTCGGTATTCGGAAAACATCCGCTGTGTTTCATCATCTAGTTGATTAATTTGTTCTTGGGATTCAGTATTATCGGCAGCATTTTCTATTACGGTCTCCATTGCGGTACCCAACGAGTCGGAAAATGCGATCGGAGCAATGCTCGCGCAAACAATAAAAAGTGCAACCGGCAGGCGCGAACTTATATCTTCAATGGCTACCATTCGTACTGCAGATTCAAATAAAAGTTGCGCCCCGAACCCGGGATTTTCTCACCCGCTTTAACATCGCTGCCGCTAACACGATTAAAGCCTGCGACATGATCACGATAATAACGGATCTAATATATTATCAATCCCGCCGACTAACAAAATATTTTCCTCTCCTTGCAATTGATATGATGCGCGAAGATTAAACAGCATATAGCCGGGAGTTGCATCAGCATCTAAATTACCACCTAAGTTGTCCGCGTCCAACAAATTGCACGCAAGGTGGTCCTGTTCATCAACCATAACCGTTTCCGAGCCTACACTCCCATATCCAAATACGCGGGTTACGGTAAATGCTAGCTTCGGCGGCATAATCCGAAATAGATTGTCGCTAATGTCACGCCGCCGACCACGCACTAAACCGAACAAACCATCCAAACGCCAATCGGTACTGAACTGATAACCGAACTCGGCGTCAATTCCATAGATTTCCGCATCGACATTGGCAAATTTCTTAGGGCTCGGGTCGCCATTAGCCAAATTGCTGACTGCAATAACGCTTGCATCGGCTGCATTGACACCTTGAATATAATCATCTATCCGGCGATGATAGATACGCGGAGAAAAATATGCCCCGGCATTGCGCCATTCAAAACCAAATTCCAGTCCATGAGATATCTCGGGGTCCAAGCCCGGACCTCCAACGTAGTTACTACCGTCGCCCAAGCCGGGATTAATCTCCAACGGAATCCACAGATAACGCTCAACATAATCGGGAGAACGTGTTTTGCGCGATATATTCATCAAAACTTTTAATTGCTTGTCAAAATAGTACTCCAGTCCCACCGCCACATCGATATTATCGTCGTATTTACTTCTATCCGAAGCGTTGAAGCGATCACGCAGCTGTCGCACATTATCGGTTACCGGATTAATTACTCCACGGTCCGCAAGAACCGCAGGAAAAGCATCAACCCGACCGCTCGAAGTACGCACGTGTGTGTAACGTGCTCCTGTCGTCAATTCCCAACTCGGACTGATCATCCCTGACCACTCGGTAAAGACACTCAATTTATCCACACTTATATCGCTTAAATTATTGATATAGAAAAGCGAAACATCCGGATCGAAAACTGTCATACCATAGTCGTCACTGTAGCTTTCAACGCCCCATTTCAAACTTCCGTGCACAAGCGGTCTCTTGAACTTGAAGAAAATGTCACTGCCGTCGGTAACAGTTTTGGCATAACGACGGTCCGTACCGCGGAAAGGCGGCAGTTTTTGATTGTCCGGAATCGGTAAGTTGTCAAAATCAGGCGCAGTACGCATATGATAGTTACTCATCTCATGTTCAATTTCCTTACGGGCAAAAAATAAATCCACAACATACTCCGCCCACCGTGTCGTATAAGAAAAGTTACTTAAATCCGCATGGTAAAAACGAATGTCCATCGGCAGAACCGGCACCCCCGATTCGCCAGTGTTCGTGCGTTGATAATTCAGTGAAAAATGATTTTGCTCCTTTCGGAAACCGTAACCGAATCCAAATGTATCGCGCTCGTATTCGGTATTACCGACATCACCGCTGCCCGATTCTCTATCATCCCCTTCGTCGCGGGCGGCGAACAAATGGAAGCGATGCCGACGGTTAGCTAATTCCCACATTAGCCCGGCATTATAACCTTCATCAACCGAGTGCCCCATCCAATCAAAACTACCTTGCGAGGTAAAATTTTCACCGGTAGAAAACTCACTGGTTTTCAACTTAGCATCGACATAACCGCCAATACCGAAACCATGACTTACCGACGTCGCCCCGCGCTTTACTTCAATCTTATCAAGCAAAGGCGTCGGCACGTAATGCAATGGCGGATCCATCCACCCCGGTCCTGCCGGAGCAATATGCATTTTATTCGACACGAAAACCCAGACGGGGACCAAACATACCGCGATATTGCGGTAGCCCGCTCAAGGAACCATTCAGGTTAACTCCGCCGCCTGGAATGCTATGCATGAATGCAGCAACATCACTCGTTGCGTGGATTGGTTGCACTGAGACGGTGTCTCGCTCCAAGCGTTTTCCGGTAACTACAATGCGTTCATTTTCTTCGCTACAAGCCACCGCAGACAACAGCAAAATGAAAAATCCGATAATAAGAGAGGATTTGTTATCAAATGTACCGCACAACAACATAGAAAAAATTCCGATGGCAAACCTTAAGAGATTCAAACTCTCGGCTATCCGATTGCGGTTACGAATTTTAGTCGCTAACTTTTTATATTGAAACAGTGAATGCGCGGAATACTCGTTACTCATTTTGCTAACAATACCCAACGATTCATTAGTGAGTCCTGCAAAAATCATGCACAATATAATTTATCGCTACGGCTGACGCCGGATGTATAGCTCACATATACAATAAATATACTAAGTATTTTTGTTGGAAACCAAAGCCTTGTATAAGGCTCGCCTATTGTAGCATGTTGCTTTAATCGGATGGCGGTCGAGAAGAAACCGCTCCGGGTACTCTATTTACAAAATTGATTTCATAGCTAGCTCAATTCTCTAAGCCTCTGAGAATTGCTGCTGAAGATTCTATTTTATCAATAACGCCAGTCTTTATGACTCAACGGCGCCTGATTCAACGTATCCTTGACCGATCGCCACGTAGGCATCAACACATCCATTAGTTCACGAAAACGCTCATTGTGGTGACGTTCTAGAAAATGAACCATTTCATGCACCAGGATGTATTCGAGACACGCGGGCGGTTTCTTTGCCAATTCGAGATTTAGCCAGATGCGCTTGGCTTCGATATTACACGAACCCCAAAGGGTCTTCATTTTTTTGATTCGTACCTCATCAACCGTCACATTGATTTTCCGCGCCCATTTGCCGCATAGTTCCGGCAGCTGGTCACGGAGCTGACGGCGGTACCATCGCTCTAGAATCGCCTCCTTCGCGTCCCGGTCGGTGCCCGGGCGGACCTGCAACGACATCTTTGTGTTGCGAAGCAGACGAACCGCCGGGGGGCCGTCGCGCTCAATCACATCGAGTCGATAGCGCCGGCCCCGAAAGTAATGGCTCTCACCGGTCACAAACTCGCGTCGGGACTGGCGAGCCTGTTTTGCGAATTCGGCCCGCTTCCGGCGAATCCACCCCAAGCGCAAAATAACGGCTAGCCGCACAGGATCATCGTCGAGCCGCAGCGGTGCGGCCACCCGCACCCGACCGCTCGGCGGATACACGCCTATGTAGAGGTTCTTGATGTCCTTGCGGACGACCTCTACCGGTATCCCGCGTATATCAATGCGGTAACGCCTAACCTTAGTAGTCACCCTGCGCCTTCACGATCTCGAATATCGCTTTTGCAAGGCTCTCGTCGCCGTCGAGTTCCGACTCGATGACGTTGAGGATCTCGCGTTCCTTGAGCCTGTTGCCCCGCCAGTCCGCCTTTTTTTTCAGGCGGATGGCGCAATCCAAGGCAAGCGCCATCGCCTCTCTGAGGTCCGCGTCCGGCTCAGCGCCAAAATCTGCTTTTGGCTCTCGTACTGCCAAATCCCGCTCCTTTAAGCCATCTAAGTTATCGAAAAGCGCTCTCAATGCCGGGCTGTTGATGCGCGGAGGATAGGATGCTTGGGTCTCCGGCCGGCTGATCTTTCCGATCAGACTGACGATCTGCGCCAGATATTTCTTGTAGTCAATCGCCTCTTGCTTGCGTTGCCGGATCAAGGCTTCCAGCAGCTCCGACATCTTCTCGTAATATTTTGGGTTGACCGCCATCTTGTCGATGATGAACCGCCGGACGTTGTTTTCAATTGTCTCAGCTTTCGCGCTTTGGCTCTTGCGGATGCCCTCGGGAAGCGAATCGAGCGCCTGTTCGCCTTGCTCGACAATCAGTTGCACAAGCGTCAGATCGTCGAATTTCGATAGCTGCTCGCTCTCTTCGGCGCGAATGTACGTATCGAGCAGGTGACGCATGGCTGGCTCGTACACCTTCAGATCAATGTAGTCGCCACTGGCCAACTTGACCTCCTGGCGAACCTTCTCGTAGTGGTCCACTTCGGCTTTGATCTCCTGAGTCTCAGCATCGGAATAGCCGGCCTCGCGCATCTCGTTGGCCAAGTTGGCATAGGCGCGTAGGAAAGCTGCACTCCGCTTGTACAACTTAACCCGCTTGGGTTCGTTCTCCTTGAGCTGTCGAACATTGCCGCTTTCGGCCGCGCAGAAAAAACGCAGATAGGCCTCCATGTCGTACGGTGGCTCAACTAACTCGCACAGATCTTTGATTTCCTCGCGTGCCCCCTCCAGCTGTTTCCGGCCCTGCCGGAGTCGGTCCTTCAACAGCCCCTCTACGTCAGCCTTGTCGTAGCCGTCGAATGCTTCGCCGGTGTAGTCCTTGATTGATCTCTCAAGCGACCGGAACAGATCCTTGTAGTCAATGATATAGCCGTATTCTTTGTCTTCACCGTCGAGGCGGTTCACCCGACAGATCGCCTGGAACAAGCCGTGGTCCTGCATGTGCTTGTCGATGTAGAGATAGGTTGCCGGAGGAGCGTCGAAACCGGTCAGCAGCTTATCTACCACGATCAAAAGATTCATCTGCCCTGGTTCCTTAACGAAGCGCCTCTTCACCTCCTTCTCGAAGGTATTGACCTTGTGCATCGCCGTTTCTTCCGGCTCGTTGAAGTGCACGGCGAGCATCTTCCGATAGGTGTAGTACTGCAGCAGCTTCTCGGTGAGTCCTTCTCCTGTTTCTTCTCCCTTGATGTCCGAACAGGCCGGTCTGTATGAAGTGACGATGGCACATTTTCCCGCCAGACCGTGCTCCTGAAACCTCTCGAAGAAACGGCAGGCCGAGTAGATGCTGTCGGATACAAGCATGGCGTTGCCGCGGCCGCTCTTGAGACGGTCGCGCGTCTCCATGTCGAGCAGAATATCAGCGACAATTTTTTCCAACCGTTCGCGCGCGCTCAGGACCCTCCGCATCGTGCCCCAACGCTGCTTAAGCCGGGCCTTAGCCACATCGGCCAGTCCACAAGTCTTCAGATCAAACCACTGATCAATCTTGGTCTGCGAGGTGATGTTCTGATCAATGTCGCGCGCCTCGTAGCGCAAGTCCAGCACTACGCGGTCTCTCACTGCCTCTTCGTACTTATAGGTGTGGATGTACGGCCCGAAGGTTTCGATGCTCTGTCGCTTGTCGCTCTTGAGCAAAGGCGTTCCGGTGAAACCGATCAGCATGGCTCCCGGCAGCAGCGCCTTCATCGCGTCGTGGAGCTTGCCGGACTGAGTGCGGTGGCACTCATCTACGAAGACGAAGATATCGCCCTTGGCGCGGAAGTCTTTGGGCAGGTGGCTGCGAATGTCCTCGACGAATTTATCGACGTCGCCTTCTTCGGACGCGCCGAACTTGTGGATTAGCGAAGCGATCAGCCATTCGTCGCTGGTGTTGAGCACACGCACCAAGTCGGCACCGCTTTCCGTGCGATGGAGGTCCTCGCTGACGCCCTTGAAGACCTTCTCGATCTGCTCGTCCAGTTCGGTGCGATCGGTGATGAGTAGTACCCGAGCGTCTGTGACGTGCTCGCGGATCCACTTGGCCAGCCAGACCATGGTCAGGCTCTTGCCGCTGCCTTGGGTATGCCAGACGATGCCGCCCTCGCGGTGCTCCACGCGGGCCTGCGCCGCCTTCACGCCGAAGTACTGGTTGTGGCGGCAGATCTTTTTGGTACCCGTATCAAAGACGACGAAATCGTGGATGATCTCCAGCAGCCGCTCCTTGCGGCAGAGCTGCCCCAGCTCGCGGAGCAGCAGCGATTTATCGCTGGCGCCCGGGTCGGCATCGGCTTCCTTCCAGTGCAGCCAGTATTTCTCCGACGTCCCGATCACGCCGTAGCGCAGGCCCTCGGTGTCGTTGCCCGCCATCACGAGCTGCACGGTGGCGAAAAATGACTGGATGAATTCCTTCTTTTGGCTGTCGAGGTTCTGGCGGATGCCCTCGGTCACCGACACTGTCGAGCGCTTTAGTTCCAGCACCCCCAAGGCAATGCCGTTGACGTAGAGCACGAGATCGGGTCGCTTGTTATTCTCGCCGATAACCGTCACCTCTTCGGCGACGGCGAAGTCGTTGTTGGCGGGGTCCTTCCAATCAATCAGCCAGACCGTCTCGTTTCTTTCGCCCACGTTCGGCTGCACCTTCACACCGTAACGAAGCAGGCTGTAGGTCTCGTGATTGGCATCGTAGAGGTTCTTACCGTCACCGAACCCCGCTACCTTATTCAGCTCGAGTAGCGCCTTTTCGATGATCTTATCGCTGCACCCCTGGCGCTTAAGCCAGTCTTCAACCAGCCCTATCTCGACGTTGCAGTTGCCGAACCGGTCCTGCCAGTGACCGAGATACCTGTAGCCGAGCGTGTCCCGGAAGAAGGCAACTACCTCTTGCTGGGTTTGGATTTCCCGCTGGCCGACCTTACTCATCCTTTGTTTCCACCACTTTCCAATGACCGCCCTTGGCGGGCCCAATTCGTTTAAGAATGCCCGTTTGTTTCAGCTTGCTGATCTGCCACTCAATGCCCTTTGACGTGATTCCGAGTCGGTTCGCCAGCTCTGCCGTAGTAATTGAGGGATCAGCGGCAATCATGGCCAAAATTTTCTCCCTAGTTTTCTCTTGTTCTTGGCTAGTTTTTTGGGTAGTCTTTGGGGTAGTCAGCACCTCCCAGCGACCTGTTCTGGTCGGTCCGACATGCCGGATGGCTCCGGCAGCACGCAGCTTATTCAAGTGATACTTAAGCCCATTCGGCGTAAGGCCAACACGTTCGGCGAGCATACGCCGGGTGAGCTCAGGCTCAGCTTTGAGTAAGACCAGGATTCGTTCCTGGGTAGTCTTTGAGGTAGTCTTGGGGGTAGCGACACTGCCAACAAGAGAATCGGCCACTTGATACGCGGCAGAGAATGGAAGCTTCAACCATAAACCGTCACCACCCGGTTCCAATTCCCACTTTGGCGTGGGATTGCCGGCCTCCTTGCACATTTCCACGATTCGCCGGATGCCTCGTCCCCAAGCTTCAATCATTCCGGCTCGGAAGAATGCGTAAGCAATCCGTGGGTTGTACGGCTTTGACGAAAATTCCCCAGTACGTTGACCGGCAGCGGTCCATTCAGGCGGCAACTGCACCGCGTTCCAGATCGCGACCCGATCGTCGTACACGCGAATCTGAATCGTGGTGGGACTAGCGTAGTCCCGGTGAATAATGGCGTTGATCACCGCTTCGCGCATAGCTTCGCGCGGCACGGGAAAAGTCTCCACACGGTAAACGCCGTCGTAGGAAATCAATGCTTTCGTGTACTTTGTGTACAGCAAGTCCATCGTCCGATCGACCTGAGTGAACAAGTCGCCTTCGACAACATCCTGATACAACAGCTCCGAACCGCGGAAATAGCCGATCTTCACATAGGCTTCCATCACGAACCGGTCCGGCGCTGGGTGAAAAAGCAGTACCGCGGCGCGTCTCAGGAAACTCGCCTCTCGCAGTTGCAGCCTTTCGATCACTCTCTCATTGGATTCGTCCAAGATGTCTCGCGGCAAGCGTTCACTGTCGGCGCCCCGCCGGCGAAACCTATCAAAGACACGACTGTCCAAGTCCTTGAGGCCGACACCCGGCAGGGGTGCATCGTCCCACGTTCGGCCATATTTCTGCAACAGGAAACGGCTAAGCGCCGCACCTCTGAGCACCTGCTTGGTGCTGCCGCTTCGATAGTGAAATTCGCCTTTGTAGCTGATTGGATTCGGATAAGGATCAACCGCGATTTCCAGATATTCCCTACCGTCTTCCGACTTCAAGTTCACGTCAACCACGATGCTGAGCAATGCCTGCACCTTATTGGGGGTCTCCTCAAGCAGCTGGAGAATACCCTTCACTCCGACCACTTCACCCCGGTCATTCTTGCCGATTTCCAGTACGCCGCCCTGAGCATTGGTGAAGCCGCAGATCCATTTTAGGTATTCGTCCCGCCACGTCTTTTTCCATTCTATGTTCTGACTCTCGCTCATGTCGTCATCTTTTTTCCCAGAGTTTCAGGTTTGAAAAGCCGCTCCTTGTCGCAAAGCTACCCCAGTTCACGGAGTAACGGGTTGTCGCTAGCATCCGAGGCGGCCTCGGCTTCCTTCCAACGCAGCCAGTACTTCTCCGGTGTCTCGATCGTATCATAGCGGAGCAGGCTGTAGGTCTCGCAATTGGCATCGTGAAGGTTCTTACTGCCACCGAACGCTACTGCCTTATCCATCTCGCACAATGCCTTGTTGATGATCTTGTCGCCGTGACCCTAACGTCTCAACCAGCGGGTGAGGCGCATCTTCTCAACGTCAAGGTCAGATACGTCTCATCCCGAGATGCGTTCATCCAGAAAATACGCGATCCTTTCACGGTTCGCGGTAAGGCTGGAGAACTGCTTCTCGCAGACGTCGCTGAAGCGTGCCAGCACCTTGCGATTGATCGACTCCTGATCCTCGAAGATGGCCAGGGACCGGAACCGAATCCCCCACTTCTCGAACTGGTGCAGCGTTATCGTAGCGTCGCGGGTCCTATCGTCACTCGCAAGGGCGTGAACAAAAAGTGGCCGGTGCATGCCGTTGATTCGGCAGTCCACAGTGTAAATCCCTTTAGGGTCATGTCTGGGGTCGCTCCAGTCGAAACTTCTGCGCTTTTCCGAGACAGCATCACTCAGCAGTGCCCGAAAATCCTCCATAAACGTGGACCGAACCCGTTCCCGTGACAGGTAGGATACGTCGGAGATTTTGAGAAGCCCCTGTATGAAGGAATAAAGGGCGTCTCCGTAACGCTCATCCGGAACATCGAGTACCAACTCGCCATCCCGGTCCTCGATCTGGAACATGGACAATGCGTTTGATATGATCTTCTGGCGTGTTCCGCTGTGAAGCTCCCTTTCATCAACGTCATAGGTTAGGTGCATGTATGTGTGCGCCTCATCGGACAATACCCACCGAGGGCCCTCTTTCTTCAGGACAATGGTTAAGTGATCACCGTCCTCGAACAGGAACGGAGTAAACACGCGGAAGCGTTCCATACCCTCGGCCGCTAACCGAACCTTCGCCGAAACCTTCCGGTGGAAATCTCGTTCTATGGTCTCGGCGGACATCACTTAGCGCTCCTCGAAAAGGTCACCCTGCGATTCAGGCGGAACTTTGAGATTCGCATCGTCAATTAGGCAGCGAAGAGCGCATTGGAAGTCGCCGTAACGATCAGTCGGCTCGGCGTAGGCATCCTCTCGTGTTCCGTACTCCTGATACCGCTCCGCCGCAACATGAATGTGGAAATCATAAAATGTGATGGCTTCAATATGGTTGGTGTGTTCGTGACTCTTGCCATTGTAACGCCGGAGGCGGAATATCTGATTCGACTCCGGAACTCGAACAGCCAGGATGACCGAGAAGTCGAGCAGGTTGATCTTGTTCTGCCTAAAGATCAAACGGAACTCACTACCTGCATCACCGGTCAGATCCAGTTGCGACTGCCATAGGGGTCCCCGCTTAGGTTTTAGCCGAATCCGATTGCGCCAATCGGCAGATGCGGGCTTGCGTTCTTGTACCAACGAATCGATCTTTTGGTCTAAGTACGTTACCGCCATGACTACTCCGATTTGACCAGCCTTACCCGCCCGGTGAGAAGCTGCTGCATCATGCCCTGCTTGACGGCGCGGGTCTTGTATCGGCTTCCTTCCAATGCAACCAGTACTTCTCCGGTGTCTCGGTCACGCCATAGCGCGGCAGACCATAGACCTCACAACTGGCATCGTAGAGATTCTTATTGCTGCCAAGCGTCGTTGCCTTGTTCGGCTCAAACAGCACCTTGCCGATGATTTTATCTCTGTACCCTTGGCGTTTGAGTCGGTCGGCAACCCGGTCTTTCTCGACATTGCGGTTGTCGGAGCGGTCCTTCCGGTTACCGAGATAGACATAGCCGAGCGCGTCACGGAAGAACTTGACGACACGCTGTTGCGTGCGGATTTCTCGTTCTCCGACGGTGCTCATGATTCTGTGCCTTCTGTTCTGATGTTTTCAACAGCGGCGCGCCCCTTGTCCGTCAGCTGATATTTTTGCAGCCGACTGCGAGGTTTGTCCGGCAGCGTGTACTCAATCAACCGTTCAGTCACAAGCAGCCGAACGACCTTGTTGAGTTGCCCGGAGATTTTCTTCTGCCCTAAGTTCCTGGACAACTCGGTCTTCGACATCGGCCCTACGGCCAACAGGCTTAGCACCTTCGCCTCCAGTGACTCTGGCCGTGACTCTGGCCGTGTTACCGATGAAGCCCGAGTCGCACGATACTCTATCAGCGCTGACCGACCTACGATGTCAACAACGCGTGCCAGAAGTTCGTTCCCGTCAGCGTCAGTGAGGCGCAGTTCCTCGCCAAGGACGAAGTGAACCGGTTGCGGTTGGCCGTCGTTGATGGAGATGTTTGAAGCATAAAGATAGGTGCGGCCATGGGTATCCCGAATAGGATTCAATCTACCTTCAAGCCTAGGGAGGTAGCCGGTCGCATTGGGGAAGATAACCGCGCCGCCGTCATTTAACGAATTAAGTTCCAGCGAGAGTGCTTGTTCTAAGGGTGTCCAGCCGTACTCTGTGCATGCGGCAAAGCCCGCCGCAGCCGCGAACACCGTCATAGGCAGATGGAGGGAATGCAGTTCGATATGTGCCTCTCCATGTTCGTCGGTTCTTGAGCGCTTCCAGGTTCTGTCGGGAAACAGTGCCAGTATGTTGACATCAGCCAGCGGCTCGCGGCCGCAATACGCCGTCACAGTGCAGGCATGACTCCGCGGCCGCCGTACGGTCGCGACAAAGCCCCCGCTGGCAACGAACTCTGGCTCCGGCAGACCGGCCGCCACACAGCGCTTGATCATATCCACCGTTCCCGTTCCCATCTTTTCAATGTACCTGGCAAAGTACATGGAATCTGCCAGCAGGGGATTGCCGGGCAACGACTCGTGCGCAACGCGTAGTTTCTCTACAGTCAGCGGCGGCGGCAGTCGGCCCGTATTCATCACATCCAACCGGTCCGCGAAGAGCATCACCTGCACGCTGCTGTTATCTGTGTAGTCGCGATGGACCACCGCGTTTACGATAGCCTCGGTCACTACCTCCTTCGGAATCTCATAGGCTGTCGGGACTTCAACGCTCTTCGCCCGCGTGCCTATCGACAACGCGATCTTGCTCAATACGAAGTCCACCGCCTGATCCACCAGATCAAACACCGTTCCCTTGTAGACCTGATAGGAGGGAATAGGCTTGGCAACTTCCGTGCCGTGGAAGTGGGCGCACTTGATCTCGGACGAGATTAGAAACCGTTGCGGCGCTTTACCAAACAGCAACACGGCGGCATTGCTCAGCCGCCCTTTGTTCAACAGGTTCAGATGCTTGAGCAAGTCCTCCGGCGGAGTGTCTTCGTCCAGTGGAAACTGTCTAATTCTGCGGGCCGTGCGGATGAACCGGGTCATCCGTGCAGCATCGAGATCATCAAGCGTGGCCCCCTCACAAGGCGTCGCGTCAAACGGCTCGAAGCGCAGCAGTTCCTTGCCTTCAAGGAACTCCACCAATGCCGCGTATAAGCTGGCCAACAACTCCGCCCGAGTGTTGAATTGCTTTCGGATCAGCCTGCCTTGCGCCTTGCCGATCAACGATCGCATTTTCGGATGCCGAACACCAGAATGCACGGCCTTCAGGAAAATCAGGCGATGCTTGCCAAGCGCCGTGGCGCGGTCGAACTCCCGCTCCGTCGGCGACATCCCCGTGTCGTCTTCGGCCCCGTAATCCTTTCCGAACAGCCCCACATAGAGATCGCACCGTTCAACTTCGTCCAGGTAAAGCTCATCGGGGCGCCGGTCTGTCGCCGGGACGTCCTCGAACAGGAACACCTCGAAGAACCGCCGCATCATCGGGTCTTCGCGCAGATAGGCGCGCAAGGCCTCGCGCTCCCGCGCGAACTCGCTCTGCACGCTGCTTATGAAGATGCGGAGAGGAATCATCGCTTACGCCGATGGCTGCCTGAAGTCCGTATTATGATGCCCGGGCGCCGAGTCGGTGCGGTTGGTGCATCTCTTCTGTTTCGATTTCTGGAGTCAAGCAGGGATAGGTTGACTCAAACAAGAAATACTCCGCGAGAACGGAGGGGGTTCGAGCATGAAAATCGCAATTGCAACTCTGGTCCTCGTATGGGTTAGCTTCGTAGTCTTCGGCGCCGATTCTGGTACGGCTGCATGGGCGGCATTCTCGATATCTGCGACTGTATGGCTTTTTCGAAAACTGCGCAAAAGGAGCAAACCAACATCCGCCCCTGCCAGATCATCAGGCAAGAAAACGTCACAGACGACGGGGCGCAAGAGCGCGCCGCTGGATTTAGTCTTACGCAATCTATTGGATCGACGCGATGTACTAATCATTGATGTCGAGACAACAGGCCTGAATGAAAATGCGATTGTCGTGGAAGCCGCAGTCTGCGATACGACCGGCGCGCAACGCTTTCACTCCTACTTCATGCTACCGAAAGGAGCTCGGTTTACACGAGGTGCATCCAGAGTGAATGGTCTGACACGTGAGCGCCTAAAGGAATTGAACGCGTCGGATTTTGCGAGGAAATGGCCTGAACTCAAAGCACTTCTTGAGGGTGCGAACACTGTGTTGGCTTGGAACGCTGAGTTCGATGCGCGGATGCTTAATCAGACAACGGCGAAGCATGGACTGGAATCCGACAATAGTAGGTTCACGGGTCTGCTTGGCGCATTCAGACAAGGGATGCCAGGCGGTAGGCATAGGTTAGCGGATATCGCGGAACTGCTGAGGGTTAGAACGAAAGATGAGCATACGGCGCGAGGTGACATCGCGACTACGCTGGCCGTGATGCGAATGGCGTCGACCAAGGAGGGCGCTGCCATGCCCGCAAAGCTTGAGCCGGAAACGGAGCGGCAGTCCGCTTACATCGATGGTCTGTGCGACGAACTCGAAATCGACCGTTTCGAAGCCGAGTGGGAGATACTAGACGGCGAACATGTGTCGAGCAAGGACGATGCGTCCAAGGTTATCACCAGACTGAAGTCTTGGCAGAATGCCGATTACTCGGGCCGAACGCCCCGTGCTGTGCGCAAACTGCGCGGATATTGAACACAAGTGCATTTGAGCCTGCGCTTCGCTCTGGTCGACTCACCTACATCCTGATTCTCCGCCTTGTACTCGTACCAGCAATTCGGGTCGGCTGCCAGGGACTGCGCCAGATCCAATATTTCGGTGAAGGTCTGGATACCCAAGTCTTCGGCGAGTTCAATCAGCTCGGAGTGCTTGTCGACGATAAAGCGCTTACTTCAGCACTTTCCAGCGGCCCGACTTGGTGGCTCCCACATGCCGGATGGTTCCAGAGGCCCGCAATTTAGTTATGTGGTACTTAACGCCTGCCCGCGTAATGCCGATACGTTCCGCCAGAATACGCTGAGTGATCTCCGGTTCGGCGCGGAGTAAGGCCAGGATTCTTTCTTGGGTAGTTTCTCGGGTAGTAGGGAGGGCTTCTTGGATAGTTTCTTCGGTAGTGGTTTGGATTTCTTGGATAGTTTCAGTTTCTTCCTTGGTTTCTTCCCCAAGATTTTCCTGAAGTCTTTTTCCACCATCGATCCCGCCGGAGCCGTCCCGTTCGCGTTTTGCATCCGATCCGGTGTCGCCGCCAAAGCGCCTGCTTGCAACGGCATCGGCCTCACAGTAGGCGGCCGAAAACGGGAATCTCACCCAAAGTCCACCGGTTGGTTCCAATTCCCACGCGGGCGCGGGGTTGCCGGCCTCCGCGCAAACATCCGTAATTCGGCGAATGCCGCGCCCCCACGCCTCCATCATCCCGGCCCGGAAGAACGCGTAGGCGATGCGCGAGTTGTGTGGGTTGGACGGCCGCTCCCCGTCAAGACCAACCGCGCCCCATTCTGGTGGCAACTGCGCGGCGTTCCACATCATGATGCGGTCGTCGCATACACGAATCTGAATCGTGGTGGGACTGGCGTAATCCCGGTGGATGACGGCGTTGATTACCGCCTCGCGCATGGCTTCGCTCGGCACCGGGAAGGTTTCCACCCGGTAAACGCCGTCGTAAGAAATCTACGCCCGCATGTACTTGGAATAAAGCAAGTCCATTGTCCGATCAACCTGCGAAAACAAGCTGCCTTCAACAACGTCCTGATACAGCAGTTCAGAACCCCGGAAATAGCCGATCTTCACGTAAGCTCCCATCACGAACCGATGCGGCCTTGGATGAAACAGGAGTACCGCCGCCCGCTTCAGCGAATCCGCTTCCCGCAACTGAAGCCGCTCAATCACCTCGCCGTCGGATTCCTTCAGGATGTCCTTTGGCAAGCGTTTCGTTTCCGCACCGCGGCGGCGGAAGCTGTTCAGCGCGTGCCTGTCCAGGTCCTTGAGGCGGATGCTCGGCAAGGGCGCATCGTCCCAGGTTCTTCCATATTTCTTCAGCAGGAAACGGCTCAGCGCGGCCCCCTTGAGCACTTGTTTCTTGACTTCGTAGGTTTTGTCTCGTAAGTGATTGATATTATTGCCTTCAGGATTCTCAAGGGCACTACATTACGGTGTTGTTTGTAGCCCTCCGCGCTCAGCTTCCCCCAGGGCGTGACTTGTCGGGAAGCGGGAACGGAGCTTCGTTCCATTTCAGGCCGACACTACGGTAGATCCTGTTGGCGTCTGCGCTCGCGCGGCTCGGCATCGCATACCGCTTCTGTGTGTCGGTACGTACCAAGATGCTCAACTGCAAGGTGTCGAGCTCGCGCCGGATCCGCTCCGCGCTCATCGGGAAGCCCAGCGCTTTGAGCCGCCGGCGCAGCTGCTGCAAGCAGCAGAAGGCCATATAGCAGATCGCAATGTGCGCCTGGATACGCCGCGGCTTCCAGTGAAAGATCGGGCGGATGCAAAGGTCATGCTTGTTAGTGCGAAAGCAATGTTCTACTTCCCACAACCGACGGTACTGCGACAGCAATTCCTTTGGCGCCATCTCCTCGTTGCCGTGTGCGATGATTGCGCGCAGGCCGTCCCAACGCGCCGCATCGGCCACCTTGGCCGCATCAATCTTAACCCGGCCCTTTGCGGGGAAGCTTAAGTAACAGGCATAGCCGCGCGCCACGAAACCTGCCGGGCGCTCGCTGCGTTGATACTTCCGGCGCAACTGTGACAATATGCGTTCCCGAACTTCTTGATCCTTGCGCGCGCGCCGGCGTGAATAGGTGACTATGATCCGCCGGCCTTCGTGGCGAATCATCCGGTAACGCAGGTCCTGCGTTTTGAGCCAGCCTTGATCGTCTGCTGCACTGAGGGCCTGCAGCTTGATCTTGGCCGGGGCCGACTTGAGACGATAGCCGAGCACATAGGCCAAGCCCTGCTCCTGCAGGAATGTCTGGTTCTCACGGCTCAGCATCGCCGCATCGGCCACTACTGTAAATACAGCACCCGGATGTCTCTGTTGCAGACTTGTCACTGCCTGCATCAAGGTTTTGCCCTCAAAGGTGTTGCCCGGCAACAGTGCGTAGTCCACCGGCAGACCGTCGCAGGTCGTCATCAGTGCCAGTAACACCTGGCAGCGGTGCGGCTTGCCGTCCTTACTATAACCTTTCGCGCGCAACGGGTCCTCTTGCTCGCTCTCGAAGTACAGGGTCGTGCAATCAAAGAAGAACACCTTGAGGGGCTGATCATACAACTTCTGTGCCGCCTGATGAGACTGTTCCCGGATGCGTGCGATCACCGCCTCCTCAAGGTGATCCATAGTCTGGTAAACCCGGTCGAGATTGAGCGAAACGCCGCTTCGTTCGAGCTCGCACACCGTAGCGCGCTTGCTCTGCGGCTGCGCGATACGCGCCAGTACCAGCTCGCGCAGGATGCGGTTCGCTACTGTGCGCCGCGCCCCCAACACCTGGTTCCAACCCAAGTGCGAATAAATCTGCGTGAACGCCTCGCGCACCCCAAGCATCAGCCGCATCTCCTCACGGCATTCGGCAAGATCTACCCCGAAGCGCGCCAAACGCGGTGCGTGCCGTGCCTCAGCTGCGAGATCCGCGTACTGCTTCGGTGTGAACAGCGACTGTTGTGCTGTACCGGCTTGGCGCAGCTCTTCCAAGGTGACCTCGCCGAGCTTGCGCAAAGATGCAAGCTGCTCGGGACTGTCGGCAGCGCCGATATGCCGAACCACACGCTGACGCGGACCATCGGCAGTGCGCACGGAGCGCACGATCTGCAAGCGAGTGCGGCCACGTTCGGGATCATATTTTTCACGCAAGTACATAGACCCGAATGATAACCCAAAATCCAAGATAAAACAAGCCTGGAGGCACTACAATAGGGTTTTTCGGCAGCGTCCGGGTAACCCTATGATAATAAAGGATTTATTTTTTGCCCAAAGGTCAAAACCTACGAAGTCAAGAGCAGTTCAGAACCCCGGAAATAGCCGATCTTCACGTAAGCTCCCATCACGAACCGATGCGGCCTTGGATGAAACAGGAGTACCGCCGCCCGCTTCAGCGAATCCGCTTCCCGCAACTGAAGCCGCTCAATCACCTCGCCGTCGGATTCCTTCAGGATGTCCTTTGGCAAGCGTTTCGTTTCCGCACCGCGGCGGCGGAAGCTGTTCAGCGCGTGCCTGTCCAGGTCCTTGAGGCGGATGCTCGGCAAGGGCGCATCGTCCCAGGTTCTTCCATATTTCTTCAGCAGGAAACGGCTCAGCGCGGCCCCCTTGAGCACTTGTTTGGTGCTGCCGCTTCGATAGTAAATTCTTCCTTTGTAACTGATGGGATTCGGGTGGGGTTCAACCACGATTTCAATGTACTCTCCGCCATCCTCCGATTTAAGGTTCACGTCCACGACGATGCCGAGCAGCGCCAGCGCCTTGTTGGGTATTTCTTCGAGGAGCCGCAACACATTCTTTACGCCGACCACTTCGCCCTTGTCGTTCTTGCCGACCTCCAGCACGCCGCCCTGAGCGTTGGCGAATCCACAAATCCATTTGAAATATTCGTCTCGCCAGGACGTTTTCCACTCGATGTTCTGGTCTTCGTTCATGCGCCGATTTTGTTTGACTGCTTCCTGAATTTCTCGCGCCAGTCCTTGAGCGCTTCCAGGTCTGAACGTAGTGCAGGCTCCTCGGGTAGGAAGCTCGGCGTTTCCGATGATTGACTGTGTTCGTAGCGTGAGTACTTGGTCATCAAGTCATCGATGAACTTGCAGTCTTTAGGGGTGATATGCGCGAGAGACGCAAGCCGATTGTCGGTAGTGATACTTTTCCGATGGCGTCTTACGATCTGGTTCAAAAGATCATCTTCGACCGTTCGCTCCAGGAGTTTTCGGAAATCCGTGCAAATTCCTTGCGCTAGGGCTTTGTATTCGCTATCTCCGCCTGATCGGCCAGCGTTTCTAGCCTGACCAAGGCGATCCAACAAGATGTTGTTGGCTTTCTTGGTGTTGGTATTCCAAACAGCTTCATCTGCCGGGTGGCCTGCAACCCCCGAAAAGGATTCAATGCAGAGTTGGTGTAGATGTTTGTTCCTCCAAACGTCGCCAACCTTTTTTGCAGCATCCTCCATTGCACCATAGAGAGAGAGCCTGTGCGTGAATACGATAACCTGACGTTCTTTTGCAAGCTGCACAAGCCGCGTAGCCACGAGCCACTCGAAGTCTTGATCCAGAGAAGAAATAGGGTCGTCGAAGATAAATGGGGCGGCGTAGGGTTTTTCTGCGACATCCGCCAGGAACGCCGCCAGCGAGACAATACGGCGTTCCCCTCCGCTCAGAACCACTTCCGGAAAGTCTTGACGGCCACTTTGAACATCTTTGAGACGCAAACGGTGAAGTGCTTTCCCCTTCCGTGTTCGTGACTTAACTAACTCGACCCTGATTTGTGAAGCGCCAAGCTTTGCAAGTTCCCCGTTGAACCGGTCGACATACGCTTGCGTGATGACACGCGCAGCGATCTTCCCGGCCTGCCGGGAGATACCAAATGAGTTTGCCAGATTCTTCCAACCTTCATACGCCTTCACTTTCTTTTGGCGGTTGATCTCAGTTTCGATGGCACCAGCTTGTTGACTCGTCCAGCGTCGGGCTTCTAGATGCAGGTTTTTGCTCTGAACCATGTTCCGATCAAACTTCTTCGCGTCATCATCATACTGTTTCGCCTTGCACTCTATTTCCTTGGCGCGTCGCGCCAACTCACTAAGGATTTCGTCCGGGGCCTCTACAGCGACTGCTTTTTCTTTCGACTCGCCATCCAGGAGACACTCGCGCGCCTTTGAGACCCTTGCCCACACAGCCCTAAATCTCTCTGGCCAGCCGTTTTCGGTCAAACCAGCCGCCTCGCATCGTGTGCGAATGTCTTCCTGATTCATTATGCCGGGTAGGTTGTCCAGCATCGTCCTGTGGGCATGTTCAGCTTCCTGCGCTTCGGCCTCAACCTTGCCCTGTACAAACGCCTCGAAATCATGAAGGCGTTGCGGCGCTTTCTTGGTCAGCAACTGATGACACAACACACACCGTGCATCGTTATCGGTCACCGGAAAATCCTGCCCCGGATAGGCCAATTGCGAGTACTCTCGGGCGGCGCGCCAGAGAGCCTCCCATGTGTTGGATCCTATGCCATCGAGCTGGGCCAATTCTACTTGGGCCGACTCTATGGCAATCTGCCGCTTTGTCTGTGCCTTTGTACGCGCATTGCAAATGGTTTCCAACTGTTCTGGGCTAACGGCGGTTACCGCATTTCTCAACTGTGTTGCGAATTGTTCGAGTTGAAATTTCGTATTTCGTTTCTCTTGCGCCAACGCTGCTGGATCAGCGGTCCGGAGGCGTGTCTCCAGTTGACCCATGGTGTTCTGGTTATTTTCGGTCCAGCCGGTAAGTAGCTGGAACGTGACCTTATCGATGTCTGGATTCAAAGACGCATAGGCGGTCGCAACGACTGTGTCTGTAAATCCAGGAGGAAGCGTGGGCAACGCGCTGACAAGACGATTCTGCTCTTCTTGAAGCCTCGCTTTGACCCGATCACAAACAGTCGCCAATGACCTGAACAGTGCTACTGATGGTGGGGTGTAGGAAGCTTCCGTTTCTTGGCGTAGGTATAGGGTGTCTGCATCTGCGTCGAAGATATCGACGGCTCTAATTTCGTCGATAGGTGTGTTGTTCGCCATCCACACAATGGACCGATCTGTTCCTGATAGCCTGTACCTGATCGTGCATTGTTGCTTCTCGGGCGGAGACTTGAATACGTTTGACTGCAGCGTCTTTGCTTGGGGTTTTCCGCAGGCGCTCTTGAGAATACGCGTATAGCCGGATTTGCCGGAACCGTTGCTTCCAAAGATTACTGAGAGGTTCCCTTCGCCAAAGGTGAGTGGACTACCAGGAACCAAGTTTTCGATTCCCGCAATCTCTCCAATTTCGATGAGGCAAAGCCCAGCTTCCGAATCAGTTGGTCCGTTCAGGCCGTCGAAATTTCGGTGGCTAGTTACCTCTTGCCCGGCAGGAGTCTTCAGATGCTCGGCGATGAATTCGATATCGGCTTCGGTCAAGCTTCCCAACGACAACAGTTTCTCAGCCGCTAGCTGCAGCCAATCCTGTTGCTGGTGAAGCCAGCTACGAATTTCCTGTCGCACATCAGACATCATTGACCCTCCCTTGATTTGACCAGCCGGACTTGGCCAGTTAGGAGTTGCTGCATCATGCCTTGCTTGATGGCTAGGATTTTGGCGAGGCGGCGCTCCAGCGCGACGATGTCGGCTTCAATGTCCGAGAGGACAGCGGAAATGGCGATTTGCTCAATAGCACTCGATGGGATATGCATTTCAAATTTCTGAAAGGTCGGGAGGCGAAGAGAGTCCACAGTGGCTTTGACGGTGTTCTGCAGCGCCCAAGCTCCGAAGTTCTTCATCATGAATAAGTAAAGAAACTTGGCGCAGACGGTCGGCACGAAATGAGAAATTGAATACACCCTCTGATGTATGTCAAACCGCCCCCTAACGTAGTGAAAGATTTCTCCGATTCGTCCCTCTCCTGGTACGAGTATGGCCTCGCAGTCGTACGAATAGGAGTTGATGCGTTCGACTTCATTAGAACGCACATAAAACGGATACCGACCGCCCCGGACTTTGTCTTCATTGTTTCGTGTGCCAGTTTTGATCCGCGCAAGACTGCCCAAGCTCTGCGTCTTCCACTCCCCACTAAACCCCGGCAGGCGGGTCTTGCCGGTGAGGAGTTGCTGCATGGCGGCCTGTTTGATGGCCCGCTTCTTGGCGATTAGCGCCTCCAACGCCGCGAGCAGCCCATCCACATCCGACAAGACCTCGGCAATGGCGCGTTGTTCGGAAATGGGTGGGAACGGGATCTGGAACATAGCGTATTCTTGTCCATTGATTCCCGGTTGACCGCTTCGGATCGACATAGTTGCGACCCATTCCCAATAACGTCCTGACTGAACGCAGTATGCCAAAAAGGCTGGTTCAAGCTTCTCAGGATCTGGGCTTATACGGATAAGGAATCCTGCAAAAACCAACGGTCCATCTTTTTTTTTGTAGCGGTACGATTTACCTACGCTTGCTCCTGTACGGGCAAAAACTAAATCTCCCTCCCTGAGGAAGAACATCGGCACACTTGAATTCCTGACAGAGACCCGTGGAGAAGGCCGAAATCGACAATCCTCGCTGATGTCTGTAATTCGTAAGTAAGTCGGCAATCTGTCGTCATACGGAACGGCGGCCGCATTGATTCCGTACCCGGGAGCACAACTCAGGCATGAACTGAGAGGCCGTACTATCCAATCTTCCGGAATCACCCCCACCTCAGTCCGCTTGTAACCCACTGGCACTTCTTCCGCTAGCACACGGCGTCTATTTCCAAGGGCACTGCCCATTGTCCCTTGCTCGCTATTCATCGTCCTCGCCTTCCTGATAGTTCAACTCTCTCTGGATGCTCTCCAGTTGGGCTACAAGTTCCTGTTTAGACGGCAGATAGAGCTGGTATTTCGATGCGTAGATATTGGCTTCTTCCGGTAGCGTCAGCTCAACCACGGCATCGTTCTTGCGGCCACAGAGCATAATACCGATGGTCGGAAGTTCGTCGTCAGTCTTCACATAGCGGTCAAAGTAGTTGACGTACATCTGCATCTGGCCCAAGTCCTGATGGGTCAATTCGCCGCGTTTGAGGTCAATCAGAACATAGCAGCGCAGTAGCCGGTTGTAGAAAACGAGATCTACGCGGAAATGACTGTTGTCGAAAGTAAACCGCTTCTGCCGCGCCTCGAACAGAAATCCCTTGCCCAACTCCAGCAAGAAGTGCTGAAGCCGGTTAATGATCGCAGTTTCCAGTTCGCTCTCGGAATAGGCTGGCTTTTCCGCCAAATCGAGAAACTCCAGCACCAGCGGGTTCTTGATTAGGTCTGATGCTTTCTCGACCACCTGTCCCTCGCCGGCAAGTCGACGAACTTCCTCCTTGTCGCGGCTGAGTGCGAGCCGCTCGTATAGGGAGCTGGCAATCTGCCGTTCCAACTCGCGCACACTCCAACCGTTGCCCGCGGCCTCAAGCTCGTAGAAGCGGCGCTCCTCGGGATTGTCGATGGTCAGAAGGGTGACATAGTGGGACCAGCCGAGGGAGAACCGATCTTTGAGCAGAACAATTGTGTTTTCCAAGGGAATCGATTCGTCTGACACTGTCGGTCGAATTGCAGGAGTTCCGTCAACGGACGCTAAGGATGCCAATTGGGCCGACAGTGTCGGACCAATTTCCTTCTGCTTCTGGTAGAAACGTCGGTAGAGCTTCAGACGGGTCACCGAACTGCCCTTTATCCCGATCCTTTGCAGGCGACTGGCGATCTTGGCCAAGAGTTGACTGCCGTATTCCGCCCTATCCGCGCCATGCTGTTCATACTCGACGATATACCAGCCAAACACAAATAGTTTCGCACTACAAGTGAGCAGTCGACGGCTCGCGCCGCCGAGCGTTGTGTTTCCTCGTGGGTTCGCCGACACAACTCCACGAGATTCTCAAAATCGAATTTTCGACTCATAGCAAAATCCCCATCCACTTCAATCGCCCCTCAGCCTTCGCGCTGAGCCTCGGCGCAGCGTCAACCGCAAGTAGTCCTCCGTCGCTTCAAACTCCGGGTCAACGCCGTTGTGCGCCCGCATCAACGGAATGATCTTGTGCCGCACCCCCATGCCACGTGCATCGGAGTAGCTGTAGTCCCGCAACGTCTCGGAGATGAGCAGATTGCGCGGAACCCGCTGACCAGCGATCATCTTTTCAACCGTCATGCCGTTTTGCAGCGCGCCAGGGCTGAGTATCTCTATTCGGTCCGCATAACGAACCACCTCAATTTCCTCGTACCGTGTCCAGTCCCGATGTGTCAGCGCATTGACAACGCCTTCGCGCAGCGCTTCCGGCGGATAGTGCCAGCGTCGTTCCCGGCGCATAGACTCTTCTACTTGGCCAGCCTCCTCGGATACGAACGGCCGCATCGCATCGGCAAGGCGTTCAATCAGCCCTTTCTCCACCAGTTCACGACCCCCCGACAGCACCTGCCAAAAATCGACAAGCGGCCCTTCAATCACTTGATCGTCAAGGGCATCGTAGGTTTTCTCCTCACCCTCAAAGCACATCCAACGGATGCCGGCATGGCGCAACAGGCGACGCGGCCGATAACCGAACAGGATCAATCCGGCAATCGTACAGGCGGGCGGACCGTCTTTTCGCTCAACCATAAATCCCAGCGCGCAAAGCCGCTCGTTCCACGCCTCATCGGTCGCCGGCACTTCCCGATCGCCGACGATGGCAGTGAGGTAGTCCGCCAGCCGTTCCCGACTCAAATCGCACAGGCCACTGCCGGAAACGGGCAGTAGCTCCGTGTGAATCAATCCGCCGGAAGCAAAAAGCCGCGCCTGCTGCTCGCGCGAGGCCAGCCGAGAGGTACTGCCGATCCGTATGTAGATGTCTTCTCTGCCGCGATACCGAACGACATAGGGTTTGGTAGCGCCTTGCGTAACAGTAACAACCGCGACGCGGCGTGTATCATCTATAAGAACTTCCTCGTAGAACGGCAGCATCACCGGATGCACCATGCGCCCAAACACGGAATCCATCACCCACTGTTCGAGATCGTCTCTCTGTATGCCGGTGATGACGCCGTCGTCCTCCACTCCGAGCAGAACGCGTCCTCCTTGAAAGTTGGCGAGCGCCACCACCTCCCGCACCAGTTGCTCCGAACGTAAATCATCCCGCTTGAACTCTACTCCGGAGTTCTCGCCGCTGGTTATCAGTTCGAGAAGCTCCGAACGTTTCATCGCACCGTTCCGCGGTCTACCGTCAACCCCATCCGCTTCAAGTGCCCCTCAACCTTCCCGCCAAATGCCTCCGCTTCCCGCTCCAACTCGGGCAGCGGACGGGCGTAGCGCTCTTCCAGCTCCTTCACACGCCCGGCGAGCTGCTGGGCTAGCCGCTGTACCTCATCCTCAATCGCCACCCGGATGCTCGTAAACCACTTGTCTTCAACCACAAGCGTCTTGATCTCAGCTTCGGCGAGTTGGGCGTACTTCTCGATTATCAACGTGAGCAACGCATCTACCGCTTGTTTGTACACATTCTTCCGGCTTTTCTCGTGATCCATGAGTTGGAGATAATCGTAAAGAATGTCCAGTTCCTCGAATAGTCCTTCTTCGTCTATGACGTTCTTGATCCAGTCATGAACCCCAAAGGTGGTTTTCTTTATAAGCCTCGCCTGATTGTGCTCTGGTGTTCCTTCGGGGTATATCTTCAGGATGGCTTCCTTAAGTTGGATGACGCGCCGCTGCGCATCACCCTTGGTGATACCACTCTTCCTCCCAAGACCGTTGAGCGCGCCCTCGTCGGCACCATGTTCTTCGACGAATTCCTCCAACTCGCAGGCAACGGCCCCCTGCTCGTCCTGTAGCGCCTCAACGGCGGCTTGTTCATCGGCAAAGTAGCGCGCGACGATCAGCTGCGGGGGAATCAGGTCCATCTTGTACTTCCTGCGCTTGATAGTGAGATCCGGTATCTCCTTGATCCTCTTGTCCGCAACGATCCTGCGTGGCTTGGCAGCCTCGCCCCAACCGTCCGCGGTAATAAGATACATGTCGTCCTGCATCGCCTCGTCCCAATAGTCCATCAGTCGCTGGTACATGTCGTACGAGTCAAGTAGCGGTAAGTCGGCAAACCTCTTCAGCAGATCTTCTGCCAAGATGCGGATGATTTCCTTGGGATTGGTATTTATTTCAAGTCTCTTGAGCATCGGTTCGTGCGCCTTGCGCCAACCGTCGAGAACGGTCGCAACCTGCGCCTCGTACGACTTGAATGCCCCATGATCGAGGATGACGGCTTTCACTTGCGGTGTCTCAACGCGAACCTCGCTGTAACCTGAGCGACCATTGCCAACAAACAACGCTTGGCGCAGCGAGGGGAAGACATCCCAATAAGCGCCGAGCGCGTCAAGGTCGCTATTGGGAATGCCGCCGCGCAGATGCGCGTTGAGGTCGTGCAGGTCTTCCGGTTCGCCGGAATCAATGTAGCGCGGGATGTTCAGATTGTAGTCGTTGGCCGGGCTAGCGATCTCAGCCACCGGTACCATGCGGGAATAGCGTGGCAACTCTGTCGGCCGGTTGAACACATCGACGATCCGGTGGATGTCCTGCGCGCGCAGGCGATTTTTGTTGCCGTCTTTGAGAAAGCCTTTGCTCGCGTTTATCATAAAGATGCCGCTGCGGGCACGAGCGTTTTCTTTGTCGAGGACCAGAATGCAGGCGGGAATGCCGGTGCCGTAAAACAGGTTAGCCGGCAGGCCGATGATACCCTTGATGAAGCCATACCGAATGAGATTCTTGCGGATGCCCGCCTCCTTGTTGCCACGAAACAGCACGCCGTGCGGCAGAATAATCGCGCCCTTGCCCTTGCTATTAAGCGACGCGATCAGATGTAAAAGAAAGGCATAGTCCCCATTCTTCTCCGGTGGAACGCCGCAGGTAAAACGCCCAAACTCGTCGTTAGCCGGATCAAAGCCATTGGACCAAGCTTTGGTCGAGAAGGGCGGATTGGCGACGGCAAAGTCAAAGGTCTTGAGACGGTCGTCCGAGTTCTTGTTCTTGAAGTACGGAGCGGCCAAGGTGTTGCCGTGCCAAAGGTCGGCGGTCTCGTGGCCATGTAGGATCATATTCATCCGCGCAAGCGCATAGGTGGCGTTGTCCATCTCCTGGCCGTAAACGGTAATGCCGCGCGGTGCTTCATCCGCAGCCTTCAGCAGCAACGAACCGGAGCCGCAGGTCGGGTCGTATATAGTTCTGTCCTGTTGAGTATCCGGGCCAATGCCGACCACCTTCGCCATGATGCGCGAAACTTCTGCCGGTGTGTAGAATTGCCCCTTGCTTTTACCCGACTCGGTAGCAAAATGCCGCATCAAGTATTCGTAGGCGTCGCCTAAGAGGTCGTCGCCCTCGACGCGGTTGGCGCGGAAGTCGAGGCCATTGAATATGGCGATCAGCTTCGAGAGCCGGTCTTGCATTTCCTTGCCTGTGCCGAGCTTGCTCTCGTCGTTGAAGTCGGCTTGGTCAATGACGCCTTTGAGGTCGTTAGTCTCGGCAAGCCGGCCAATGATCTTGTTGATCTTGTCGCCGATCTCCTTGTCGCCCTTGAGCTTTACCATGTCGGAAAAACTGCCGCCGGGCGGCACTTTAATAAGCGCTTTGGGATTGCCGGCATGTTTATCCGAAACGTACTTCATAAACAGCAGCGTCAGGACATAGTCCTTGTACTGCGAGGCATCCATGCCGCCGCGCAACTCGTCGCAGCTTTTCCATAACGAGGAGTAGAGTTGGGATTTCTTCAGAGCCATTTGAGCATTTTACCCCACTCCGTTTTTGTTATACCGCTCCCGCGCTTCGTCATTTCCCGCGTAGCCGGCAGCAAAGCTAACTATTTATACCCTCCTCATCTTATTAGCACTTGATCATGCTTATCTGCGCATTTTTCTCATCACTGCTGTAGATTTTCCAAACTAATCGGTCTAGTGTGCATAATCTGCATACGGGTTATCCGGCAGCGCTTGCCTTACAAAAGCATTAGCATTAATTTTTAATGTCATCGTCGCGCTGATAACGTTGCCGAATACTACCACCTATCCGCTCAACAAAGTCAGCACGTGAAGTTTAGTCCGAGATCCCCATACTTATTTGTTTTGAATCAATAAAAAGGCGAACGAACCGACAGCAATTTTTAAGGTAAAAATCGTCGGTTGAAACCTTCATCTCGACGCTTCAACGCAGCAGCTCCAGAGACTATGCCGACGAGCAGAAGTAGCCACCATAAACCGATGGCGCCACTACCGCCGCGACGATGACCGTCATCAGTGACACCATCATCAGCGACGCCAACACTTGCGCCGGTGCTAAATATAATCCCGTTAACTCTGCCATCGGCATCATTTACCGAACCGTCTTCAATTTCAAGCATCAGACATTGGTCGTTTGCGCGAGTGCCGCTAGACGCTAAATACCACGCATAATCGTTTTGACTGCCACCCGCATTCGTTTCTCTACTCGCTTGCGCACTCGGGCATGGAGCAGGTGCACTGAAAATCTTATCAATGTCTCCCGCTTCAAAAGGTACCCAGTCATCTGTCGAATCATCTTCCGAACGACGATATCTATAGTAGAGTGATCCTTCCTGAGTCGGAGCAGCCAACTCAATTACGATAGTTGCAACGCCGGCGGGGAAGTCAGTGACTATGAAATCAAACACCTCGATTTCCGGGTCCGAAACCTCGCGACCGTCCGGCAACGGCGGGAGATTGAAAACGTTTTTGTAAGCATAGAAACCAGGCAGCAATTCCCCACGCGTCGTTAGTGTAAGCTGCTCCGTACTAGCATTTCCTAAATCGGTCGCAACGTCTCCGAGTGCGTTGATAGTCGCTATCACTTCCATGTTGGTGGATATTTCCACTTGAAAAATGTGCGGGCTGAAATCCGCATCGTCAAACGAAATGATACGCTCCATACCCCGATTGTCAAAACTCCTGATAGTATCATCATTGCTGATGTCAATTACCACCCCCCTCACAACGTCTTCGGACATACCCACTTGATCGAAAGTCGCTGTCGCCGTAGCGTATGCGAAAACATTAACAATATAATCGCCCGTCAGCGTGATTGTGGTTACTTGATCAAACGTGACCAACTCGGGCAGCGAAACGACGGGCTCGACGGACTCAATCGGGCTTTCATCCGGTTCTTTCGCATCAACAAACTCTATTTCATTATTGCCCAGCGAAAATAGTTTGTTGTCACGAAGCATCGCTTCGGTGACCATACTCAAATCGTCATCGCGTCTACCGGAAAAAGCAACTCCATTAATTTTTGAAAGTCGAACAACGTTTTCCTCAGGCAATAAACTTATACTGACCGTGCTACGCCCCTTTGCAAAAGAAACATCTATCGGACCGACCATTCGCTTGCCGGACCCTAGTTCAAAATCAAAGTCAATTGATTCCGGCACGCCATCATTATCCGACGTCAATAAAAGCATGTCTATCGGTGCAGGGCCAGGAAAATGCCGCCACCGCACTTCGGAAGGAAATCCGGTTGGCGGTGCAACATAAATCCTTAGACTTTCCCGAACAGTAGTCACCCCCCCGTCGTCTTCAACATCAACCCCGTACAATACGCTACCGAACACAGGCACTTGAACTATCGGCTCTTCTATCAACGATCCGTGCAAAGAATCGCACTCCTCTGCGTTCGTCGGTTCATTCTCCGGAAAACCATAGACAATACAGGTTCGCAACGAAGAGCCAAACATATCCGGCAGCAAAACGTCTGCGTTAATCCTTGCCCCATCATTATGCCGGCCTGAAATAATAACGTAATCCGCAGCACCGATATCAACAATGAATCCATTTGGCCCGCCCGGCGCAATTTCTTCGATGAACGTAACGTCATTGTCGGTAACTACTACCGAAATTGGTTCGCGAGAAACGTCCTCATAACCCGCACCGCTAATGATGTCAACCGTCAGTATGCTATCGGGCTCATCAAGCATATCGTCGTCAGTAGCGAGGCTAAGTATTGTCGTCGCAGAACCGGCATCAAAAGTCACCGTATCAGGCGGCACCACAAGCACCGCAGTCACCGTACTGGGCGGCGCCGAGTCAAAAACCGTCCTAATCACCTTAATATTCACCGTCAGCGCCGTATTTGCCGACTCCGTCCGGTTCAGTATGAACACCGCAGGTTCCCCTTCCACCACCGACTCCCCACCGGGTGGCAGCATGATTGATATCTTAGGCCGGGGTAGAACCGTCACTGTCAATGTGGTACGGTCGGTAAGGTGACCTCTCGGGTCATCGAATCGAGGTGCAGTCTCACCTTTGCCTCTAACCGTCAGGGTGAGTCGGAGCGTCGTTCCAACCGGCGTGTTCCCCGGCACAATAAACATAGGCCTGGCGGTTGTCCACTTGGTAAGCCCCTCTGTATCCAAAAGATCGTCGCGCGACCAAGAAAATTCAATGTTATTCCCGAACGGACCGCCGTCGGTAGCAGTGCCGTCCAACTCCAACGTAACTCTGTCACCGGCAATAACCTCTCGGTCGGGACCGGCATTTGCCATCGGTTTGAAGGATTCACTGTCGGGATTACGGAATAGAGTGATGAAATCCAATGATGTTAAGCGCTCGAACACGTCGTCGGGCAGCATTTCCAACTGATTATCATTCAGATACAACCGATTAAGCATGGTGGTGCTGTCAAACACACCGCCGGGCAGGGTTGTCAGTTTGTTCTCTACCAGATCCAGTTCTTTAAGTGCAGTGAGGTCGTTAAACACACTTTCTGTCAGGGTCGTCAGGCCGATTTTTTGCATATATAGACGTTCAAGCGTGCTGAGACCATCGAATACGCCAGCGGGCAAACTCGATAGTTCATTAAAGCTCAGATTCAGCGTCGTCATCGTAGCGAGTCCGGCAAAGTCTCCTACCTTCAGGGCGGTAATTTCAGTTCCGGCCAGATCCAGCTCAATGATAGAGTTCAGATCGGTATCGGCTACCACCGCACAGTCGGTTGCATCGGAAAGCTCGCTGAGAATCCCCTCTTGAACCTGCCGTGTACGATCGCAAATGCCCAAGCCCATTCCTGCAATCGCCGTTACTTCGTCGGTTGCCTCGCCTGGGCCCGCGGCGCTGACTGCGCGCACTTGAAAGGTGTATGCGATGCCGTTCGTCAGACTAGTGACTGTATAACGCGTCTCGTTGCCGGCGTCACTATTCGCATCATCGCCGTCCGGAATATCCGTCCATGAACCGAAATCTTCGCCAGTGGTTCTCTGCCGATATTCATAATGCGTGATTGTGCTGCCGATACCGCCCGGCGACATCCACTCCAATCCTACCTGCCCCTTGCCCGACGTTGCTGTCAAAAACATCGGCGCGCCGGGCGGTATTCCAACCGTTACCTCCACCGAGGCGCTGTCGTCGGTCAGTCTCCGTCGAGAGGAATCATCAAGAGTCCCAAACTTATTCCCGCCGACCACTGTCAGATCAAATCGAAACACGATCCCGTCCAGCGGCGTGCCCACCGGCACGGTGAACGTGGGCGTGGCGGTAGCGGCGCCGGTCAACGTCACAGTCGTGCTATCGCTTCCGTCCTGCAACCACGCAAAACTCAGGTTGCTCCCGAACGGACCGCCGTCGGTAGCGGTAGCGTCCAGCATAACGACTTCGTCGGGGGCGGCGGTCCGATCGGATCCGGCATTCGCCGACGGTATGAAGGAGTCAGTGCCGGGATTGTCGCGCAAATCAATTGTTTTAAGCGATGTGAGGCGCTCGAATATGCCCGCAGGCAAACTCGATAATCGATTGTCACGCAAAATCAGCGTTGCCAAAGAGTCAAGATTATTAAATATGCCCTCAGGCAGACGCGATAATTGATTGCCACGCAAATTCAGCGTTGTCAAAGAGCCAAGACTATCAAATATGCCCGCAGGCAAACTCGATAATTGATTGTCACGCAAAATCAGCGTTGCCAAAGAGTCAAGATTATTAAATATGCCCTCAGGCAGACGCGATAATTGATTGAGTTGCAAATTCAGCGTTGTCAAAGAGCCAAGACTATTAAATATGTCCTCAGGCAGACTCGATATTTCATTGTTCAACAAAAGCAGCGTTTCCAAAGAGTCAAGAGCATCAAATATGCCCGGAGGCAGACTCGATAATAGATTGAACGTCAAATCCAGCGTTTCCAAAGAGTCAAGATCATCAAATATGCCCGGAGGCAGACTCGCAGGCAGACTCGATAATCGATTGAAACCCAAATCCAGCGTTGTCAAAGAGGTAAGATCATCAAATATATCCGCAGGCAGACTCGACAAATGATTTCTAGAGTTGCCCCGCAAATTCAACGTTGTCAAAGAGTCAAGATCATCAAAGTCCCCCTCCTTCAGGGCGGTAATTCCTTCTAGAGAAAAGTCCAACCCCCCGGCGAGGGTGTTCAGATTGTCCTCGGTTACCTCCGCACAGGCGGTCACGGTCATGTCAAGCCCAAGCCGGTCGAGAATCGCCTCTTGAACCTGCCGTGTACGATCGCAAATGCCCAAGCCCATTCCTGCAATCGCCGTTACTTCGTCGGTTGCCTCGCCTGGGCCCCCGCCGGCGCTGACTGCGCGCACTTGAAAGGTGTATGCGATGCCGTTCGTCAGACTAGTGACTGTAGAACGCGTCTCGTTGCCGGCGTCACTATCCGCATCATCATCGCCGTCCGGAATATCCGTCCATGAACCGAAATCTTCGCCAGTGGTTCTCTGCCGATATTCATAATGCGTGATCGCGCTACCGCCGATATCTCCCGGCGGCGCCCACTCCAATTCTACCTGCCCGTTACCCGGCGTTGCCGTCAAAGTCGTCGGCGCGCCAGGCGGTATTACAACAGCCGTTACCGCCACCGAGTCGCTGTCGGTCAGTCTCTGTTGAGACGAATCATCAAGAGTCCCAAACTTATTCCCGCCGACCACTGTCAGATCAAATTGAAACACGGTCCCGTCCGGCGTGTCCGCCGGCACGGTGAACGTGGGTGTGGCGGTAGCGGCATCGGTCAGCGTCACAGTCGTGCTATCGCTTCCGTCCTGCAACCACGCAAAACTCAGGTTGCTCCCAAACGGACCGCCATCGGTGGCGGTAGCGTCCAGCCTAACGACTTCGCCGACGGTGATAGTCAGGTCGGATCCGGCATTCGCCAACGGTTTGAAGGAGTTACTGCCGGGATTGTCGCGCAAATCAATTGTTTCAAGCGATGTGAGGCGCTCGAATATACCCGCAGGCAGACTCGATAATTCATTGTTCTCCAAATACAGCGTTAAAAGATTTTTCGACAAATTCAGCGTTGTCAAAGAGTCAAGATTATTAAATATGCCCGCAGGCAGACTCGATAAAAAATTGTTCTCCAAATTCAGCGTTGTCAAAGAGCCAAGAGCATCAAATATACCCGCAGGCAGACTCGAAAAATTCTCGTTCCTCAAACTCAGCGTTGTCAAAGAGCCAAGATTATTAAATATACCCGCAGACAGACTCAAAAATCCATTGCCCGCCAAATTCAGCGTTGTCAAAGAGTCAAGTTCATCAAATATGCCCTCAGGTAGATTCGGTATTTCACCATTGCCCAACAAATTCAGCGTTTCCAAAGAGCCAAGAGCATCAAATATGTTCGCAGGCAGACTCGATAATTCATTGTTCCTCAAATTCAGCGTTGTCAAAGAGCCAAGATTATCAAAGTCCCCCTCATTCAAGGGGAGAAATGTTCCCATCACTGTCAACTCCCCGGCGAGGGAGTTCAGATTGTCCTCGGTTACCTCCGCACAGTCGTCTATGTCGGCAAGCTGGTCGAGAATCGCATTTTGAACCCGCATGTTACGGTCGCAAATACCAGATTGTGCATGGGCATGCGGAACATAGGCTAAAGCAATCAATACGGCAAGCAGATATAAATTAGGAAGAAACTTGAAACACATTTTCATTACATCAGAACTCCTTTAAAGAATTGGGGCAATATTTTTACATCGTAACACATAACGTGTTTGTACCCTACAGTATGCACCTATTTGCCTTAATACCAAAACCTAGCTTTAGAGAAAAACTCCAAGCGACCACTGCCCGCAAGCGACCACTGCCCGGAGTAATAACTGCTTGATTATTATGGTAATCGGTGGCGCGCCCGGAGAGATTCGAACTCCCGACCGCCTGGTTCGTAGCCAGGTACTCTATCCGACTGAGCTACGGGCGCATCGTTAATCAGTTATTTATTGATTATATATCAACTGACTTCAGCGCATATAGAACGCGTCCGTTTTTCAATAAAGAAAACAAGCAAAACGTAAAAATCATTCGGGCTAAGAAATGCGCGACAGAAAATAACTGATGTAAAATGCCGAAAACTATTAACTTTAAGTGCCGCTGCTGCGACGTAAAGTTTTTAACTCTTTCGCATAATTTGGATTAATCGCATCGGCAGGGCATGCATCAACGCAAGCGTAGCACCGAATGCATTCACTCTCATCTATATATAAGGAATTATAATAAAGACCCGACGTTTGAGCCGGAATCACCGGACGATAGCCGGAGCCGTTACCATTATTCAAATCGATTACTTCAACAATGCACTTATCGATCGGTTTCACCATCAGGCATTCATCGCATAACACACACTTTGAGTTGTCAATAACAGGCACGGGAGAACTTGCATCCTCAAATTTATCATACCGGATATCGTTGACATCCATCCCTTTATTCAAAAGCATCTCGACACCTAAATCAATCATCGGCGGTGGTCCGCAGAAATATGCGACCGCATCCGCCACGTCAATTTTTTTATTCCGGATATACTCCATCTCCACATAATCAGTCACAAATCCGGTCGCCCCCGTCCAACTTTTATTAGCGGCAGGGTCGCCTGAAAGTACCGGAATAAATTCCAATTTATAACTCAGGTGCCATCGCTTAACAAAATCTTGTAATTCATCAAGCATATAGAGATCTTTTTGAGTGCGCGCACCATAAAAGAAATAAGCGTCACGCTTGACTTGTTGCTCAACTGCATGCTCAAGAATTGCAAAAATCGCACTCATGCCGCTACCGCCTGCAACACATAGCATGGTACGGTCCGATGCATCCAAACCAAAGTTGCCCAATGGTCCGCTAATTGTCAGCGGGTGATTGGTGCGATCTTCCTCAAATAGCCACCCTGAGAATAACCCGCCATGCAGCAAACGAATAAAGAAAGTATATTCGCCCGGTTTCTCACATTCGGGAGCCCGAGCAAACGAATAAGACCTAGGCTTATCCAAGTAATCAGGCATTAGTGTCGCATATTGCCCGGCTTTTCTTGACTTCGTAGGTTTTGACCTTTGGGCAAAAAATAAATCTTTTATTATCATAGGGTTATCCGGGCGCCGCCGAAAAATCCATTGTAGTGCCCCCAGACTTGTTTTCACTTTTGTTTTGGGTTATCATTCGGGTCTATGTACCTGCGTGAAAAATATGATCCCGAACATGGCCGCACTCGCTTGCAGATTGTACGTTCCGTGCGCACTGCCGATGGTCCCCGTCAGCGTGTGGTGCGGCATATCGGCACTGCCGACAGTCCCGAGCAGCTTGCATCTTTGCGCAAGCTCGGCGAGGTCACCTTGGAAGAGCTGCGCCAAGCTGGTACAGCACAACAGTCGCTGTTCACACCGAAGCAGTACGCGGATCTCGCAGCTGAGGCGCGGCTGGCACCACGTCTGGCGCGCTTCGGAGTAGATCTTGCCGAATGCCGTGAGGAGATGCGGCTGATGCTTGGGGTGCGCGAGGCGTTCACGCAAATTTATTCGCACCTGGGTTGGAACCAGGTGTTGGGTGCACGGCGTACGGCAGCCAACCGCATTCTGCGCGAGCTGGTGCCGGCGCGTATCGCGCAGCCGCAGAGCAAGCGTGACACGGTGTGCGGATTGGAACGAAGCGGCGGCGTTTCGCTCAATCTCGACCGGGTTTACCAGACTATGGACCACCTTGAGGAGGCGGTGATTGCGCGCATCCGGGAACAGTCTCATCAGGCGGCACAGAAGTTGTATGATCAGCCCCTCAAAGTGTTCTTCTTTGATTGCACGACCCTGTACTTCGAGAGCGAGCAAGAGGACCCGTTGCGCGCAAAGGGCTACAGCAAGGACGGCAAACCGCACCGCTGCCAGGTGTTGCTGGCACTGATGACGACCTGCGACGGTCTGCCGGTGGACTACGCACTGTTGCCGGGCAACACCTTTGAGGGCAAGACCTTGATGCAGGCAGTGACAACCCTGCAACAGCGACATCCGGGTGCTGTATTTACAGTAGTGGCCGATGCGGCGATGCTGAGCCGTGAGAACCAAACATTCCTGCAGGAGCAGGGCTTGGCCTATGTGCTCGGCTATCGTCTCAAGTCGGCCCCGGCCAAGATCAAGCTGCAGGCGCTCAGTGCAGCAGACGATCAAGGCTGGCTCAAAACGCAGGACCTGCGTTACCGGATGATTCGCCACGAAGGTCGGCGGATCATAGTCACCTATTCGCGCCGGCGCGCGCGCAAGGACCGGGAAGTTCGCGAACGCATATTGGCACAGTTGCGCCGGAAGTATCAACGCAGCGAGCGCCCGGCAGGTTTCGTGTCGCGCGGCTATGCCTGTTACTTAAGCTTCCCTGCAAAGGGCCGGGTTAAGATTGATGTGACCAAGGTGGCCGATGCGGCGCGTTGGGACGGCCTGCGCGCAATCATCGCGCACGGCAACGAGGAGACGGCACCGAAGGAGTTGCTGTCGCAGTACCGCCGGTTGTGGAAAGTAGAACATTGCTTTCGCACCAACAAGCATGACCTTTGCATCCGCCCGATCTTTCACTGGAAGCCGCGGCGTATCCAGGCACATATTGCGATCTGCTACATGGCCTTCTGCTGTTTGCAGCAGCTGCGCCGGCGGCTTAAGGCACTGGGCTTCCCGATGAGCGCGGAACGGATCCGGCGCGAGCTCGACACCTTGCAGTTGAGCATCTTGGTACGTACCGACACACAGAAGCGGTATGCGATGCCGAGCCGCGCGAGCGCGGACGCCAATAGGATCTTACCGTAGTGTTGGCCTGAAATGGAACGAAGCTCCGTTCCCGCTTCCCGACAAGTCACGTCCTGGGGGAAGCTGAGCGCGGAGGGCTACAAACAACACCGTAATGTAGTGCCCTTGAGAATCATGAGGGCAATGGCACAATCATTCCTGGGCAATCACTTACGAGCCAAAACCTACGAAGTCAAGGGTTGAAACCTTCATCTCGACGCTTCAACGCAGCAGCTCCGGAGACTATGCCGACGAGCAGAAGTAGCCACCATAAACCGATGGCGCCACCACCGCCGCGACGACGACCGTCATCAGTGTCACCATCATCAGCGACGCCAACACTTGCGCCGGTGCTAAATATAATCCCGTTAACTCTGCCATCGGCATCATTTACCGAACCGTCTTCGATTTCAAGCATCAGACATTGGTCGCTTGCGCGAGTGCCGCTAGACGCTAAATGCCACGCATAATCGCTTTGACCGATACTCGCATTCGTTTCTCTACTCGCTTGCGCACTCGGGCATGGAGCAGGCGCACTGAAAATCTTATCAATGTCTCCCGCTTCAAAAGGTACCCAGTCATCTGTCAACTCGTCTTCCGAACGACGATATCTATAGTAGAGCGATCCTTCCTGAGTCGGAGCAACCAACTTAATCACGATGGTTGCAACGCCAGCGGGGAAGTCAGTGACTATGAAATCAAACACCTCGATTTCCGGGTCCGAAACCTCGCGACCGTCCGGCAACGGCGGGAGATTGAAAACGTTTTTGTAAGCATAGAAACCAGGCATCAATTCCCCACGCGTCGCTAGTGTAAGCTGCTCCGTACTAGCATTTCCTAAATCGGTCGCAACGTCTCCGAGTGCGTTGATAGTCGCTATCACTTCCATGTTGGTGGATATTTCCACTTGAAAAATGTGCGGGCTGAAATCCGCATCGTCAAACGAAATGATACGCTCCATACCCCGATTGTCAAAACTCCTGATAGTATCATCATTGCTGATGTCAATTACCACCCCCCTCACAACGTCTTCGGACATACCCACTTGATCGAAAGTCGCTGTCGCCGTAGCGTATGCGAAAACATTAACAATATAATCGCCCGTCAGCGTGATTGTGGTTACTTGATCAAATGTGACCAACTCGGGCAGCGAAACGACGGGCTCGACGGACTCAATCGGGCTTTCATCCGATTCTTCCGCACCAACAAACTCTATTTCATTATTGCCCAGCGAAAATAGTTTGTTGTCACGAAGCATCGCTTCGGTGACCATACTCAAATCGTCATCGCGTCTACCGGAAAAAGCAACTCCATTAATTTTTGAAAGTCGAACAACGTTTTCCTCAGACGATAAACTTATACTGACCGTGCTACGCCCCTTTGCAAAAGAAACATCTATCGGACCGACCATTCGCTTGCCGGACCCTAGTTCAAAATCAAAGTCAATTGATTCCGGCACGCCATCATTATCCGACGTCAATAAAAGCATGTCTATCGGTGCAGGGCCAGGAAAATGCCGCCACCGCACTTCGGAAGGAAATCCGGTTGGCGGTGCAACATAAATCCTTAGACTTTCCCGAACAGTAGTCACCCCCCCGTCGTCTTCAACATCAACCCCGTACAATACGCTACCGAACACAGGCACTTGAACTATCGGCTCTTCTATCAACGATCCGTGCAAAGAATCGCACTCCTCTACGTTCGTCGGTTCATTCTCCGGAAAACCATAGACAATACAGGTTCGCAACGAAGAGCCAAACATATTCGGCAGCAAAACGTCTGCGTTAATCCTTGCCCCATCATTATGCCGGCCTGAAATAATAACGTAATCCGCAGCACCGATATCAACAATGAATCCATTTGGCCCGCCCGGCGCAATTTCTTCGATGAACGTAACGTCATTGTCGGTAACTACTACCGAAATTGGTCCGCGAGAAACGTCCTCATAACCCACACCGCTAATGCTAATGATGTCAACCGTCAGTATGCTATCGGGCTCATCAAGCATATCGTCGTCAGTAGCGAGGCTAAGTATTGTCGTCGCAGAACCGGCATCAAAAGTCACCGTATTAGGCGGCGCAGCCGCAAGTGCTCCGTCGGAATCATCTACCGTAATGTTCACTGTCAATGCCGGCGCATCCGTCGCGTCTGTCCGGCTGAGTGTAAACACCGCCGACTCGCCTTCCGTTACCACTGGCTCACCTGCCGTAAGCGTGACCGTCATAGCCACATCAAGCACCGTCACCGTAATCGCTTGCGTCGTCGTCAACGCCCGAGCGTCCGTGCCGCCGCTCGCCGTCACGGTGAGCATGTACTCGTTGTCCATACCCGCCGGATTCTCATAGTCCGGTGCAGTGACGAAACTCAACTCGCCCGAAGACGAGTCGATGGTGAACAAGGCATCATCCGCATCGCCGGTAATTGAATACGTTACCTCGTCTTCTATATTCGCATCTTCAGCCGTCACCGTGCCGACTATCGTCTGCCCTTCGTTGACCGCGAAACTTGGTGCACCGGTGAATTCCGGCGCTACGTTCGGGCGTGCAGCAGCCGTCACTATCACGTCGTCATGGGTGGTAAGGTGATCCATCGGGTCATTTGGACCATGCACAGTCTCACCTTTGCCTGTAACTCTCAGGGTGAATCGGAGCGTCGTTCCAACCGGCGTGTTCCCCGGCACAGTAAACATAGGCTTGGCGGTCCTAGACTTGGTAAGACTAACTAACACAGCATCATCCGTGGTTTGCGACCACATAAATTCGATGTTATTCCCGAACGGACCGCCGTCGGTAGCAGTGCCGTCCAACGTAACTTCATTACCGACAATAACCATTCGGTCGGGACCGGCATTCGCTATCGGCTTGAAGGATTCACTTCCGGGATTATTAAATAGAGTGATGGAAGTCAATGATGTTAGGGGTTCGAACACGTCGTCGGGCAGCATTTCCAGCTGATTATCATCCAGATGCAACAGTCTAAGCATGGTGAGGCTGTCAAACACACCGGCGGGCAGCATTGTCAGCTGAGTCTGATCCAGATACAACAGTTCAAGCCTGGCGAGGCCGTCAAACACACCGTCGGGTAGGGTCGTCAGGTTGTTCTCTCCCAGATCCAGTTCTTTAAGCGCAATGAGGCTGTCAAACACACCGGCGGGCAGCATTGTCAGCTGATTATTCTGATTCAGACGCAACTCTGTAAGCCTGGTGAGGCTACCAAACACACCGGCGGGTAGGGTCGTCAGGTCGTTATCTCCCAGATCCAGTCTTTCAAGCGCAGTGAGGTCGTTAAACACAACGGTGGTTAGGGTCGTCAGGTTGTTGCTTTGCAGATACAGTTCGCTAAGCGTACTGAGACCGTCGAATACGCCAGCGGGCAGAGTCATCAACGAAGGATTGTTGCTTAGTGGCAGCATTGAAAGCGCTGTGAGCCCGTTCAAATCATTTGAATCCAATTCAGAAATATTCCTAAAGCTAAGATCCAGGCTGATGATAGATTCCAGATGGGTAGTAGTAACTTCCGCACAGCTTACTACGTCCGGAAAAAGTGCGTCAAGAATCGCCTCTTGAACCTGAGATGTGCGATCGCAAATGCCAAAGCCCGCTCTTGCAATCGCCGTTACCGCCACCGAGTCGCTGTCGGTCAGTCTCTGTCGAGACGAATCATTGAGAGTCTCAAACTTATTCCCGCCGACCACTGTCAGATCAAATTGAAACACGGTCCCGTCCGGCGTGTCCGCCGGCACGGTGAACGTGGGTGTGGCGGTAGCGGCACCGGTCAGCGTCACAGTCGTGCTATCGCTTCCGTCCTGCAACCACGCAAAACTCAGGTTGCTCCCAAACGGACCGCCATCGGTGGCGGTAGCGTCCAGCCTAACGACTTCGCCGACGGTGGTAGTCCGGTCGGATCCGGCATTCGCCGACGGTTTGAAGGAGTCAGTGCCGGGATTGTCGCTCAAATCAATTGTTTCAAGCGATGTAAGGCGCTCGAATATACCCGCAGGCAGACTCGATAATTGATTGTCACGCAAAATCAGCGTTGCCAAAGAGTCAAGATTATTAAATATGCCCGCAGGCAGACTCGATAATTCATTGTTCTCCAAATTCAGCGTTGTCAAAGAGCCAAGACTATCAAATATGCCCGCAGGCAAACTCGATAATTGATTGTCACGCAAAATCAGCGTTGCCAAAGAGTCAAGATTATTAAATATGCCCTCAGGCAGACGCGATAATTGATTGAGTTGCAAATTCAGCGTTGCCAAAGAGCCAAGATTATTAAATATGCCCTCAGGCAGACTCGATAATCGATTGGACGTCAAATCCAGCGTTTCCAAAGAGTCAAGAGCATCAAATATACCCGCAGGCAGACTCGATAATCCATTGTCCGACACATCCAGCGTTTCCAAAGAGTCAAGAGCATCAAATATACCCGCAGGTAGATTCACTGCTTCATTGCCAAAAAAATTCAGCGTTTTCAAAGAGCCAAGATTATCAAAGTCCCCCTCATTCAAGGGGAGAAATGTTCCCATCACTGTCAACTCCCCGGCGAGGGAGTTCAGATTGTCCTCGGTTACCTCCGCACAGGCGGTCATGTCAAGCCCAAGCCGGTCGAGAATCGCATTTCGAACCTGCAGGTTACGGTCGCAAATACCAGATTGTGCATGGGCATGCGGAACATAGGCTAAAGCAATCAATACGGCAAGCAGATATAAATTAGGAAGAAACTTGAAACATATCTTCATCACATCAGAACTCCTTTAAAGAATTGGGGCAATATTCTTACATCGTAACACATAACGTGTTTGTACCTTACAGTATGCACCTATTTGCCTTAATACCAAAACCTAGCTTTAGAGAAAAACTCCAAGCGACCACTGCCCGCAAGCGACCACTGCCCGGAGTAATAACTGCTTGATTATTATGGTAATCGGTGGCGCGCCCGGAGAGATTCGAACTCCCGACCGCCTGGTTCGTAGCCAGGTACTCTATCCGACTGAGCTACGGGCGCATCGTTAATCAGTTATTTATTGATTATATATCAACTGACTTCAGCGCATATAGAACGCGTCCGTTTTTCAATAAAGAAAACAAGCAAAACGTAAAAATCATTCGGGCTAAGAAATGCGCGACAGAAAATAACTGATGTAAAATGCCGAAAACTATTAACTTTAAGTGCCGCTGCTGCGACGTAAAGTTTTTAACTCTTTCGCATAATTTGGATTAATCGCATCGGCAGGGCATGCATCAACGCAAGCGTAGCACCGAATGCATTCACTCTCATCTATATATAAGGAATTATAATAAAGACCCGACGTTTGAGCCGGAATCACCGGACGATAGCCGGAGCCGTTACCATTATTCAAATCGATTACTTCAACAATGCACTTATCGATCGGTTTCACCATCAGGCATTCATCGCATAACACACACTTTGAGTTGTCAATAACAGGCACGGGAGAACTTGCGTCCTCAAATTTATCATACCGGATATCGTTGACATCCATCCCTTTATTCAAAAGCATCTCGACACCTAAATCAATCATCGGCGGTGGTCCGCAGAAATATGCGACCGCATCCGCTACGTCAATTTTTTTATTCCGGATATACTCCTTCTCTACATAATCAGTCACAAATCCGGTCGCCCCCGTCCAACTTTTATTAGCGGCAGGGTCGCCTGAAAGTACCGGAATAAATTCCAATTTATAACTCAGGTGCCATCGCTTAACAAAATCTTGTAATTCATCAAGCATATAGAGATCTTTTTGAGTGCGCGCACCATAAAAGAAATAAGCGTCACGCTTGACTTGTTGCTCAACTGCATGCTCAAGAATTGCAAAAATCGCACTCATGCCGCTACCGCCTGCAACACATAGCATGGTACGGTCCGATGCATCCAAACCAAAGTTGCCCAATGGTCCGCTAATTGTCAGCGGGTGATTGGTGCGATCTTCCTCAAATAGCCACCCTGAGAATAACCCGCCATGCAGCAAACGAATAAAGAAAGTATATTCGCCCGGTTTCTCACATTCGGGAGCCCGAGCAAACGAATAAGACCTAGGCTTATCCAAGTAATCAGGCATTAGTGTCGCATATTGCCCGGCTTTTCTTTCTAAAACCTCACCTTGATCGTCTTCACATTTCACAATGAGCTCATAAGTATCATAAGTAAGATTTCTAATACTTTTAATGATTCCCTTGCGAATGATGACATGACGACTATACATCGTCGGATCAGCCGTGGGTGTGGAACCCAAATTGCCGGCAATAGGATCGTTAAACTTTGAAAAATCCACCATAAAATGCCACCTGCTTGTTAAGTCAGTTACAGTAAAGGTGCTACAAACCTATTGATTCGGCATGCTTAGAGTCAGCTTGCTCTCGCCTCAAATACTTCGGGGTACTTCCCCTTGACGAATTCAGTGATCTCTTCATCGCTTGCTTCAATGTTGGCGTTGCGCGGATCATTCCGCCATTGCTTAATGTAGCCGTCAATACCACCGATTTGACGCCATTTCTGCAAGGTCATCCGATCGGCATCATCAACTTTTTCAGCTTGTACCAGCACAGAATAGAATGATGGGCTCATACCGAAATCAGTCAGCACTTCGGTATTTAACGCATTTGCGTTGACGCCACCCAAAGTATGGCTCCCTTTGAACTGTTTTTGCGTTGAGCATACTCCGGGTAACAGACCATCAATAATCACCGCATGACAATAAGTTTCACCACGATCGTTATAGAGGCGAACCAAATCGCCGTCCTTGACCCCACGCTCCATTGCATCCGCAGTATTCAACTCAACCGTCGGTCGCGACATCATTGCGTTCAGACGCGGCACCGACTGAAACGAATCTCCAATGAAGTGGTGAGTTGCGCTGCTTAATACCTGCAATGGATACTTCTTACGTGTTTCATAATCTTCCTGTCCTTCCATCTCGGGATGATGCACTGGCAAAGGATCCTGCCCCTGATTTTCCAGTGTCTTGGAATAAATCTCAATTTTCTTACTGTCGGTCGGCCAACCATTTTTCAAGTAATTGCGCCGCTCGGCATTTACTTTTCCTTTTACCCAACCGTTCTTCTCCAAATCTTCATAAGTAACACCTTCCATCAAAGGATTATCCTTATCATCAATGATTTCGCGAATCATTTCTTCATCCGTCTGAGTAAAAGCATTATCCCCTTCTTCAACATAGCCCATTTTTTTTGCCATCATACGGAATAACTCAGCGTTACAGACGCTCTCGCCAAGCGGTTCAATAATCGGTTTGTTCATACTAAACACATAGTGCCCATAGGCGGCATGCAAGTCCATGCGTTCAAGTTGCGTATCCGCCGGTAACACAATGTCGGCATAATCACAAGTATCCGTCCAAAACGTATCGTGCACCGTAACAAATAAATCGCCACGCATCAACCCCTTGCGCACATTATTAGTATTCGGCGCACAGTTGGCCGGGTCGGAGTTATACACGAACAAGTTCTTAATCGGCGGGTCCATTGGTTTGCCGTCCACACCGATATTTTCCGTCAGCGCACGTCCGATCTGCACCATATTCACAATGCGTGATTCGGCACGGTTACCTAAATCGGGACGTTGCAACTTAGCCAACGGAAATTTTAGCCACATTTCTTCTAAAGTCCCGAAGGCAACGCCGCCACAACTATCTCGCCACGCGCCGGTGATGCACGGTAAGATTAAAATGCAACGGCACATCTGTCCCGCGTTCTGATGGCGATTTAAGCCATAATTGGCGCGAATATATGTCTTCTTGGTCGCAGCATATTCCAGCGCTAGTTTGCGAATCGTCTCTGCATCCAAACCGGTGATATCGGCAACTTTTTCAAGCGGATATTCCGGTAAACGCTTCTCCAACAAAGCTTCCCAACCCAACGTTTGTTCTTTCAAAAACTCCATGTCATGCAATCCTTCATCGACAATTACTTTCATCATTCCCAGCGCAAGCGCGCCATCCGTACCGGGGCGCGGCTGAATATGCCAATCCGCCAACATGGTCGTCCGCGTGACACGCGGGTCAATGACCACTAGCTTAGCGCCGCGCTTACGCGCTTTCTGAACAAAGGGGATAGCGTGTACTCCGGTACTGACTAAATTAGTGCCCCAAAGGATGATCAGTTCCGCTTCTTCGCAAGCGTCATGAATTGCGGGTCCGTTTGCCACGCCATAGGTGTAGATACCCGCCCACATCGCTGCATAAATGCAGATTGATTGCTCTAAGCGCGCGGCATTCATTTTATTCCAAAAACGTTGATCCATCCCCCAATAACCGATCATCCCCAAAGTTCCCGAATAGGAATAAGGTTGCACTGCTTCGGAACCGTATTCTTTGATTGTTTCTTTAAATTTACTAGTGACGATATTCAGTGCTTCGTCCCAGCTACAGCGCTCAAATTTTGCCCCGGGCCCTTTCAGGCCGATACGTTTATGCGGGTACATAACTCGGTTTTCGTTATAAACTAACTCAAGATAATGGTTAACCTTGTTACACAAATAACCACGTGTAACCGGATGAGACGGGTCACCTTGAATACGAATTGCTTTCCCTGTTTTATCGTCGCGCGTTACTAAAATGGAACAAGTATCCGGACAATCATGAGGGCATACCAAATGGTGTACCGAATGTCCTTCGGATGCGGTAATTCTCGTACTGATTGTCATTATGTTATACCTCCAGCATTTATCTTTGCATCTAATGAATTTTATAGTAAAGATACCCCAAGCCGGCACTGATTGCAACATTCTATATGAGGACTCGGTAATCCCCATTTATGATTGAAGCATCATAAAGGAATTCCGCTAATTTGCAATGGATTCGGCCAGAATAAAAAGCACCGGTACAGTGGTAGAAAGTAGTAGGCTTTATCGGCGCTGCAACAATTATCCGTCAGTGTGTGAAACGTTAATTAATAGCGACTCGTTAATTCGGATGCAACTTATGAGCAGTTTATCAACAAACTCAACTCGTATCACTTACAACAAACCGAACTCGCTTGATCACAGCTTGAATGTAACTCAGCGAGTAAAAGAAAGTTGAGAAATCTAATTGATCAAAATCTTGTCGATATACTAACGGAACATAATCGTAAAAATTTCTACTGAGAGAATGCCTAAGCCGTTTTGCTGTTTAGCATTGTCAGTACTATGAGTCAAATGCCCTAGCATTCCCCCGATAATCCTTATCACTTGATCAAATAAATATTTACAAGAGCTCTCTCTTTTCGTAGTTCATTCAAAAATGGTTTTTGCATTGGCTAAAAGTAAGCAATTTAGTTTTACTGTAACGCACCCTGAAGAAAGACTCGTACCCTCAAACGTAAAGCATTGGGGGTCGCATTTACAGTCCTCAAAATGGGGCTCTCACCAAGCTCGTTTACCGAAACAACCGTAACAGTGTAAGTCACTCCGTTGGTCAAAGAATCTATCTCGTACTCCATTATAGCCGGATCAGAAATATTATTGGACATCTCGCCTCCACCTGCCGTCACCCGCCAAATGACTCTATAACCTAGAATCGGCAGTCCTCCATCATTCGCCGGCGGCAACCATGTTACCCTTAACCGCTTAATACCCGGAATAACACCAAAGCTAGGCTGATCCGGCAAAAATACAACCGACCCGTCCGGCAATATACCAAATGTCACTTCGCCCGCCTCACTATCAAGAAACCCAACCGCCATCGCCACCACTGACACCGTATAAGCCGTATCCACTTGTAAATCTATAAGCGTCTCCGATGTTAATACCGTCTCAACCGTCGTGCTGTCTCCGTCCGTAGCCACTGTCACCGTATAACTACTCGCATTCTCAATCGCATTCCAAGACACAACCACACTGTCTATGCTCAACTCGTTCACCATCACTATCGGAGTGTTTAACTGCACGATAATCGGAAGCGTGTAAGTTGCCATTACGATGACTTGAGGAATCGGAACGTTCAGAGTCGCAGTCGGGCTGCTTGTTATCACAATCGTAATTGTCGTGAACTCGCGCGGGTCTTCATTCGCCGGCATACTGAAAGTTATCCCTCGCAATAGCGCTTCGGCTTGCTCAGGGCTCGCCGGCATACCGTCAGGCGCATGAAACTCTAGAGAGCATTCATCGGCATCGCAGACGCCGGCAGGTTCTGAAAAACCCTCCGCTGTCGAGCCTGCCGTCAGAAAATTTGGCGTCCCGTTGAATCCGGCTTGGTAGCGCATCTGCATTGCATTCGGCACTGAAACCCGAACCGACGCAACATCATGCTTAATGCCGTCGTTGTCGGTGTCAATATTCCTTACTTCAAGATTACTCGGTACAATCGGCACGCCAAGCACACTATTTTCTTCGTATTCTGTCAGCAAGACGGCAGTCGCAGGCTCTATTATGAGCAGATTATTGCCAATCGCATTAAATTGCGCACTCACCGTATACATGCCGTCATAGAATGTTAACGTTTGCGATGTCTCTTGACCAAAATCACCGTTGATGTATCTGACTTGCAGACGTTCAATGATTGCATTGAGTGTGGCGGTTGAATTGATAGTGCTTTGATCAAACATAAACGTTATCCGAGAATCTTCAGCGACAATGCTTGCAATGCTTTCATCGTTTAGCCTCAGTTCCCCACTTGCTTCATCCGACTCATAACCGTCGCCATCGGCAAATCCGACTGCAGCATTGTCGATATTCTCTAACGGATTAACAGGACCGATGCTTAAACTTAAAAAGGACTCGCGGCTAAGCGCTTGCTCGTCAACATCTTGGTCGGGATCGTTTACTGTAATCCTACCCGCGCCTATGACACCGCTCGCTTCACCGGCAGCAAGGTCAATGTCCGAAACCACTAGCGGAAAAGCAGAGTCGGCAACAGTCAATACAGGCGCGTTCGGCACAGGCAACACAATCGCCTTAAACATCAAGTTCTCTACATAAGGCGGATAGACAGGCTCGCCCTGACTCGCCTCACCTTCCCCTTCTACTATGCGCACCGTAATCGGAATAAAACACTCGCCCGAAGCATCTGCTTTTAACTCGCCTATAAGCTTGTATTCAGCAAAACGAGGGGCTATTAGTGAAAATGTATCCATAGCAGAAGGGTCTAAGATACTGAAGAGACCATCCCCGCGGATGATCTCTAATCTATCGAACAGTCTTTCACACTCCTCAGGAAGCGCACCGACTGTTACGGCATCATCTTCGGCGGGCACCCCTTCTTCTACACCTTGACCTACGATAAATACTAGACCTGCCGGAGCTCTGAATAATGGTTCTCCCTCAGGGGTCTCCTCAAACCTCCCAAAACTATCAAAGTGTCCTTCATTCTCTTCAAATCCTAAAAAATAAATTCTATCCGCAGATGAAAGAAGCCCCGGATCTCTAAAAAACCTAATCCGATCAGAAATATCTGTCTGAGACAGACCTCCGAAGATCGTTTCTCCGATGGTCCTCTCTAAAATATAGAGACCGAAAGAAGGCCGATCATTGGTAGGATTGACTACAATATCAAAACCGCCACCCGGAGAAGCGAGCTCTACCAGGTTATTCGCTTGCGTTTCGAATCTTCTTATTTCCACTCTGCCGTATGTATTTGCGCGCGGTGTGAATCCAAACTCTACCCTCCGAAGCACTCCGTTATCAGACAAAAACCTCTCTTGCAAAATCCTACCTAATCTTCCACTCCCATACGGAAATGAATCGGAGAGAAAAAACAACTCCGTCATCGTCGAGTAGGGGTTAGGAATGGGATTCGTAGCAATCTCTCGATTCAAATCAAGCCGAAAACTATTATCATCTCCTAATGGAGTTCTAGCGCTCATATCTTCGCCTAACTCAACCGCATCCGACTCAACCGTAAATCTGACCGACGAACCGCCTTCAAACACTTCAAGCGGATTGGGGTCAATGTCATCGTTGTGAAGTTCTTCACCCGCAGCATTGAAGAATCTAACTTGCGTCGGGTCCTCCTGCTGCATAATCGGCAGCGTGTAAGTTGCCATTACGATGACTTGAGGAATCGGAACGTTCAGAGTCGCAGTCGGGCTGCTTGTTATCACAATCGTAATTATCGTGAACTCGCGCGGGTCTTCATTCGCCGGCATACTGAAAGTTATCCCTCGCAATAGCGCTTCGGCTTGCTCAGGGCTCGCCGACATACCGTCAGGCGCATGAAACTCTAGAGAGCATTCATCGGCATCGCAGACGCCGACAGGTTCTGAAAAACCCTCCGCTGTCGAGCCTGCCGTCAGAAAATTTGGCGTCCCGTTGAATCCGGTTCGGTAGCGCATCTGCATTGCATTCGGCACTGAAACCCGAACCGACGCAACATCATGCTTAATGCCGTCGTTGTCGGTGTCAATGTTCCTTACTTCAAGATTACTCGGTACAATCAACACGCCAAGCACACTATTTTCTTCGTATTCTGTCGGCAAGACGGCAGTCGCAGGCTCTATTATGAGCAGATTATTGCCGATTGCATTAAATTGCGCACTCACCGTATACATGCCGTCATAGAATGTTAGCGTTTGCGATGTCTCTTGAACAAAATCTCCGTTGATGTATCTGACTTGCAGACGTTCAATGATTGCATTGAGTGTGGCAGTTGAATTGATAATGCTTTGATCAAACATAAACGTTATCCGAGAATTTTCAGCGACAATGCTTGCAATGCTTTCACCGTTTAGCCTCAGCCTCAGTTCCCGTTCCCCACTTACTTCATCCGACTCATAACCGTCGCCATCGGCAAATCCGACTGCAGCATTGGCGATATTCTCTGACGGATTAACAGGACCGATGCTTAAACTTAAAAAGGACTCGCGGCTAAGCGCTTGCCCGTCAATATCTTGGTCGGGATCGTTCACTGTAATCTTGCCTGCACCTATGACACTGCTCGCTTCATCGGCAGCAAGGTCAATGTCCGAAACCACTAGCGGAAAAGCAGAGTCGGCAACAGTCAATACAGGCGCGTTCGGTGTGACCGGCGCGTCCGGCACAGGCAACACAACCGCCTTAACCATCAAGTTCTCTACATAAGACGGATAGGTAGGTTCGCCCTGACCCTCCCCTTCTACTATACGCACCGTGATCGGAATAAAACACTCGCCCGAAGCATCTGCTTTTAACCTACCTATAAGCTTGTATTCAGCAAAACGAGGGACTCTTGGTGAAAGTGTATCCATGGCAGAAGGATCTAAGCTACTGAAGAGATCATCCCTGCGGATGATCTCTAATCTATCGAACAGTCTTTCACACTCCTCAGGAAGCGCTCCCACCGTTACGGCATCTTCGGCGGGGAGACCTTCAAAATCACCTTGAGATAAGAAAAATGCTAGGCCTGCAGGGGCCTGCAGGGGAACCCCAAAACTATCAAAGTCTCCCTCATCTTCCTCAAATCCTAAAAAATATAACTCAGGATTATCTGCGGGCAAAGAACTAGGATCTCTAAAAAACCTAATATTATCAGAAGAAGGAGCAGCAGTAGGACTAGAACCACGCTCAGACACCCCTCCGAAGTCTATCCCTTGAACAGTCCTCGGAAAAATAAAAATATCGAAAAAAGGCGGATCATTGGTAGGATTGACTACAATATCAAACCTGCCGCTTGAAGAAGCGAGCTCTATCAGGTTATTCGCTTGCGTTTCGAATCCTATTATTTCCACTCTGCCGTACTTATGTAGGGCCGGTCTAAACGCAAACTCTACCCGCCGAACCACTCCGTCATCAGATAAAAACCTCTCTTGCGAAATCCTACCTAACCCTCCTCTTCCATATTCAAATGGCAGGAAAAAAAACGACTCCGTCATCGTTGAATAAGGGTCAGGGTTAGGATTCGTAACAATCTCCCGATTCAAATCAAGCCGAAAACTATTGTCTTCTTCTAATGGAGTTCTAGCGCTTATATCTTCGCCTAACTCAACCGCATCCAACTCAACCGTAAATCTGACCGACGAACCGCCTTCAAACACTTCAAGCGGATTGGGGTCAATGTCATCGTTGTGAGGTTCACCCGCAGCATTGAAGAATCTAACTTGCGTCGGATCCTCCTGCTGCATAATCGGAAGCGTATATGTCACCGTATATGTTGCGGTACTTTCAGTCGTGTTGGTACCTGAAATGTTTGCCGCCAAACCTACTATCACAACCCTCACAGTGATGAAACTCCTCGGATCCTCATCCCCCGGAGCGCTGAAACGAATTGCCCGCAATAAAGCTGTCGTTTGTTCGGTTGTCGCCGCGCCTCCTGCCGCTACAAAAGCGATTGTACAATCATCATCTGAACGATCGCATACCGTATCACTTTGAGTGAAGCCACTGTCCCCAACATTAAACCCGCTGCCCGCCTGCAAAAACGAAGGTATACGGTCATCACCGACACCACCATCATTTGCTCGGTAGCGCGTCTGCGTCGCGTTCGACACTGAAATCCGAACCGACGCAGTACCGACAACATCAACGCCAATGGTCCGGATATCAATACCATTCGGCACTACCGATACACTATCAGTGCTGTTTTCCACATACGCCGTCTGTAGTTGAGTGTCCGCAGGCTCTATTACGAACGGATTATTGCCAATCGCATTAAATTGCGCACTGGCTGTATACGTGCCGTCATAGAATGTTAACGTTTGCGATGTCTCTTGACCAAAATCACCGTTGATGTATCTGACTTGCAGATGCGCAATGATTGCATTGAGTGTGGCAGTTGAATTGATAGTGCTTTGATCAAATGTGAATGTTATCTGAGAATCTTCAGCGTCAATGCTTGCAATGCTTTCACCGTTTAGCCTCAGTTCCCCACTTGCTTCATCCGACTCATAACCGTCGCCATCGGCAAATCCGACTGCAGCATTGTCGATATTCTCTAACGGATTAACAGGACCGATGCTTAAACTTAAAAAGGACTCGCGGCTAAGCGCTTGCCCGTCAATATCTTGGTCGGGATCGTTTACTGTAATCCTACCCGCGCCTATGACACCGTTCGCTTCACCGGCAGCAAGGTCAATGTCCGAAACCACTAGCGGAAAAGCAGAGTCGGCAACAGTTAATACAGGCGCGTCCGGCACAGGCAACACAACCACCTTAAACATCAAGTTCTCTACGTAAGGCGGATAGACAGGTTCGCCCTGACTCGCCTCACCTTCCCCTTCTACTATGCGCACCGTAATCGGAATAAAACACTCGCCCGAAACATCTGCTTTTAATTCACCTATAATCTCATATTCAGCGAAAATGCGCTCTGGGTTATGTGGTATTATAGGGTGGATGATATCATCGCCGCGAATTGTTACAGTGTCCAATAGCCTTTGACATTCCTCAGGTAGCGCTTCGATTGATACGATAGTACCTTCAGCGGGAAACCCTTCACTTATACCTTGATATAAGAGAAATCTTACGCCTGCTGCGGCTCTGAATATCTGTTCTCCCTCTGAGTTCTCTTCAAACCCCCCAAAACTATCAAAGTGCCCTTCATCCTCCTCAAATCCTAAAAAATAAGTTTCAGGATTATCTGCAGATGAAAGAAGCCCCGGATCTTTAAAAACCCTAATATTAGCAGAGTTGATAATAGAAGAGTTGAAACCAAACCCACTTCCGAAGTGTATCCCTTGAATAGTCCTCAAGTGAATGAAGAAAGAGAAAAAAGGCAAATCATTGGTAGGATTAACTACAATATCAAAGCCGCCGCCCGAAGAAGTAATTGTAGTCCGGTTACTCCCTTGTATTTCGAATCCTCTTATTTCCACTCTGCCGTAGTTATTTACGTGCGGTACAAATCGAAACTCTACTCTCCGAACCACTCCGTTATCAGATAAAAACCCATTTTGTGAAGGTGAAAAAATCCTACCTAATCTTTCATTTCCATACATAGATAAACTGCGGGGGAAAAACGACTCCGTCATCGTTGAGTAGGGGTTAGGAATGGGATTCGTAACAATACTCCGATTCGAATCAAGCCGAAAACTATTGTCTTCTTCTAACGGCGTTCTAGCGCTTATATCTTCGCCTAACTCAACCGCATCCAACTCAACCGTAAATCTTACCAGCAAACCGCCTTCAAATACTTCAAGCGGATTGGGGTCAATGTCATCGTTGTGAAGTTCTTCACCCGCAGCATTGAAGAATCTGACTTGCGTCGGATCATCATCCTTACGGATATTAATCGTATAAACAGCAGTCGCAATCGTGTTATTCCTACCATTTGCAGCATCCGGTTCAAGCATGATCGTGAGCGTAACCGATGAAGGGGGGTCCTGATCTATCGGAGCATAATGTATTGAACGCAACAGACCCGTAACACTACTTACAAGGGCGCTATCAAGCTCGTCTTGACTGTTGATAGCAACATAGATTAGCCTACAAACTGATTCATCGCAACCAGACTCACCATCATTATCATTGCGACGAAAAGTTTGCTCCTCTACATTAACTGTTTCTTCCACACCAAGGAAAATATCGCTAATCTCATTTCTGTAACGCGCTTGGGTCGGAGCATCCACTGTGATTGTAATCGTGCGAATTCCGTCAGTGCTGTTTTCATCTACAACATCATTGGTTATAGTGCTACCTTCCGGAAAAACTAAAATACCTTGATTTGCAGACCTGAAACTACTCGCGTCCATGAGTTCTATGTACTCACTTAACACGGGATCGCCATGCATTATGATAATCGGGCTATTCTCGGTTGGTGTCTGTGCCTGCACCGAACTTGAACTTCCCAGCGTAATAAACAGTATGACAGGTAATAGCAGAGATGTTACTAAACGCTTTGGCGCCCACGCCAAGCGATACCGGTTTACAGAAAACCCATGTGTTAATTTAGCTCGCATAGACCCCAAACGTATTGCGGAGGTGATCAAGAATATACCATACAGAACATATGAAAACTTTCCTATGCACGGCGAACGCTAGATTCGCCAACAATATATATGCACTTCACTTTAGTAACTCCCTGCATCGCTAGCATTGACGGTTTACAAAAATTCAACAAATTAGATTGCTAATTTAGTAGCCTATAGCCTCTTCCGGTTTCAAAATTTTATAGGTCTAGTTACACACCTTTCAATTTTATAGTACAGTTGGTATAGTTGCGTGTTTTTTTAGGCTGCAATATCAATATATCATATCATATATTACGTGTCCAATGCATTGTACGATGCCACCCTAAATGGGATTTTTGAAGGGCTTCAGGGGAAGCGTTCGGCAGTAACATTCGGATCGGTGCTTTCTGTCCGTTGCCGGCATGAGGACGGTGCAGCGTGAGACGCGCCGCTGAAAACCGATCGGTTTTCAGCGGCGAACGACCCGACAAGGATGTCGGGGCTGGCGCTCATTGACAGAACCCAGTCTCGTCATGGGTGAGACGCGCCCGGAAAACCAATTGGTTTTCAGCGGTGAACGACCCGACAAGGACGTCGGGGCTGGCGCTCATTGACAGAACCCAGTCTCGTCATGGATGAGACGCGCCCGGAAAACCAATTGGTTTTCAGCGGTGAACGACTCGACAAGGACATCGGGGCTGGCGCTCATTGACAGAACCCAGTCTCGTCATGGATGACAGGCACTTTGCCGACAATCCGGCACAATCCGCCGACAATCCGCCAACAAACACAAAACGGTTTCATCAGCTCAAAGATTTTACTGCTGCCGAGATTCGGATAAGCCTGGCGCAGGGTGAGACGCGCCCGGAAAACCGATCGGTTTTCAGCGGCGAACGACCCGACAAGGACGTCGGGGCTGGCGCTCATTGACAGAACCCAGTCTCGTCATGGGTGAGACGCGCCCGGAAAACCAATTGGTTTTCAGCGGTGAACGACCCGACAAGGACGTCGGGGCTGGCGCTCATTGACAGAACCCAGTCTCGTCATGGATGACAGGCACTTTGCCGACAATCCGGCACAATCCGCCGACAATCCGCCAACAAACACAAAACGGTTTCATCAGCTCAAAGATTTTACTGCTGCCGAGATTCGGATAAGCCTGGCGCAGGGTGAGACGCGCCCGGAAAACCGATCGGTTTTCAGCGGCGAACGACCCGACAAGGATGTCGGGGCTGGCGCTCATTGACAGAACCCAGTCTCGTCATGGGTGAGACGCGCCCGGAAAACCAATTGGTTTTCAGCGGTGAACGACCCGACAAGGACGTCGGGGCTGGCGCTCATTGACAGAACCCAGTCTCGTCATGGATGACAGGCACTTTGCCGAAAATCCGCCAACAAACACAAAACGGTTTCATAACCGGTCATTGAATGCTTCCGTATCGGCGAATAGCAGGTCTTCTGCATGATCGATACAATCTTCTTGGACGGTGCGGTTGAAGCGCTCGATGTGCGCGTTCATTTTTGGACACTTGGGATAGGTCAGCCACTACTCAATCACGGGTGATTCCCGGATGAGCCGGGCAAACTGTCCTTGAAACTCACTCCCGCCGTCCGTCATGGGTGAGACGCGCCCGGAAAACCAATTGGTTTTCAGCGGTGAACGACCCGACAAGGACATCGGGGCTGGGGCTTGTTGACAGAACCAAGTCTCGTCATGGACGACAAGCACTTTGCTGACAATCCGCCGACGCCTCTTACGCGGCGCTTTGCCGCGATCATGTAAGGCGCTGAGGCCAGTGCGGCGATAACGCCGGCGCCAGCGGTACAAAGTACTGCGACCGATCTTGAATGCGTTCGGGAGTTACATCCTCCCAAAATGAGGGCAGCATATTTCTGTTGAGCCGTTGTGTTCATGAGCCTCTATTTTTGAAGCAAAATTGGCTCATATAGAAACATTTGATGCGGTGGCCGATGTGCTGATATTGCATATCGGTTACCTTTTTGAGTCGTGCCGTGAATCCCACATGTATCTGGCACTGTAACGGGAGACCAACTGATATGCTCGGTCTACAATACCAGCTACTTAATTTACTATGCATACTATTGAGAAATATTTGTTCAACATATAATTCTAGTTCCATACACCCTCAATTAGGGTTAGGTAGTACGGATCAATTAATACGGTTTTTATAAACCCCCGATAACGAACAAAGGGAGAGGTGGCTGAGCGGTCGAAAGCGATGGTCTTGAAAACCATTGATCCTTCACAGGGTCCGGGGGTTCGAATCCCTCCCTCTCCGCCATTTTTCAATTTCAACGCTCGGGGAATTTTTATATTCTTTGACTTTCTTCTCATAAAAGTAGCCAAAATAATTAATAGATTTTCCGTGCAATTTATTTAACGATGAAAGGCAAACGATTTACTCAATGAGAGTAGATTACTACTCTGAAAAGAGCATTGACCGCACCACACCGCCAGCGCCAAACACAACGTCCGCCCGATTTACGTGCTCACCTTAAAGAACTAAAAACCGAAGTGAAAACTTGGCGGAACGAAAACTATCCTCGCGCAATAGCCGAAAAGATCTAATTTTAAGTATTTGAGAAAGCCCAGTTCAAAGCCGGAAAGACCTATTCTTATTTGAGCCATGTCAAGCAAAAAATAAACCCTGGTAAAAAGAAAGGCATCACCATAGAGAATTTAATCAATCCTGCCACTATCAAAAGACTGTATCACGATAAGAGCATTTTTGCTTCCGAGATAAAAGATTTTAGAGCAATGATTGATTGTGTTTTAATAGACAATGATTACAACGGTAAAGTCTTTAATATTGTCTATGGCGATGTTCCCAAGAAGAAAAGGGATTTAGCACAAGGGAAATGTCCAATAGAAGGCAAAGGTAAAGTTGCGGTGAAAATCATTGATATGTTAGGAGAAAGAGATAGTCATTATAAAAGAGTGAGCTATGAATAATTCAGCTGAAACGACAGTATTAAAATGGGCTAGAGAAAGCATTGGCTATAGCCAGGAAGAAGTTATAGAGCATTTGAAGCTTAAAACGGTTGATTTAGAAAAACTTAACCAATGGGAAAGCGGCGAGTCGCAACCCACTTACCCCCAACTAAAAAAACTGTCGGAATTATATAAAAGACCTGTTGCTTTATTTTTCTTTCCTGAACCTCCGCAAGAGCAGCCTATAAAAAAAGAATTTCGTTCTCTACCGGACCGGGTTAACGCAGACATACCCCCTAAAATTCGCTATTTGGTTAGGAAAGCAAAGGTTAGACAAATGGATTTGGAAGAGCTCAATATAGGATCGCAACAAGAAGTAAAAGTATTCAATTGGAATATTGACGAAGATATACAAAATCCTGAAACACTGGCAGAGAAAGTAAGAAATTACTTAGGTCTTTCTCTGCAAGATCAAATATCGTGGAAAAATGCGGATGAAGCTTTAAACAAATGGCGAGAAGCTGTTGAAGGTGTAGGTATTTGGGTATTTAAGGATAGTTTTAATAATAACGGTTATTGCGGTTTTTGTATTTACGACAGGAAGTTCCCTATTATTTATATCAACAACAATCAAGCAAAAGAGCGACAAATATTTACTCTCTTTCATGAGTTAGGACATATCCTCAGAAGAGACGGAGGTATTGATTTTGGCATTGCGCCTCCCGAATTAACCGGAGACTATAAAAACGAAGAGGTCTTTTGCAATGCTTTTGCGGGGCATTTTCTTGTGCCGTCGGAAGGATTAAATTATTCTTCATTGCCCGACGATAACGCAATCAATGGAATAGCCAAAAAATACAAGGTGAGTTATGAGGTTATTCTGAGAAAATTTAGGGATAGAAATCTTATTTCTTCGCGGGGATACGAGGCAAAAATTGCCCAAAGAAGAAAATCTCCTCCTGTTAAAAAGAAGAGCAGAGGAAATTACTTTCTGGCTCAAAAAGCCTACCTCGGTAAAAAATACATAGATACCGTATTTGCCAAATACTATCAGCAACAAATTAGTCGAGAGCAAGTCGCCGATTACTTAGGCATAAAAATTTCATCTGTCTCAAAGATGGAAGGACTGGTGTGAATACTTACGTCCTTGATACAGGTTTTTTCATTATTAGTCGTGATTATTATCCCGAGACTTTTCCCTCATTTTGGAAAAAATTAAATGAGGCTGTTAGTCAGGAAATTATTTCATCCGTAGAGCAAGTTAGGGCAGAACTGGAGCAATATAAGGGGGAACAAGAGCATCTTGCAAACTGGATAAGCAACAATAGGAATATCTTTACTAACCCTACACCGGAAGAACAAAATGTGGTGAGAGGCATATTTCAAAATCGCGAATTTCAAACACTTATCTCAAAAAAACAAACCATGAAAGGCAATCCCGTCGCCGACCCCTTTGTTATCGCCAAAGCAATTGCTAATCAAAGCATCGTGGTTACAAGAGAAAAGCCGGCACCAACAAGAAAAGCCGGCAACAAAAAGAAAAGAAAAGAAGAAATACAGGGCGCTTATAAAATCCCAGATATATGCAAACACTACAATGTTGAATGCGTATTGCCGCAAAAGTTTATGGAACAACAAAGGTGGAATTTTTAATAAATTATGAACCGCTTCCTAGCAAAACTAAAAGCAGAAGTAAAAGACTGGCGGGATAAAAATTACTCCTGTGGAATAGCCGAAGTGGACGAGATTCTAAATTTTCAATTTTTAGGTAGAGATTAGAAAGAACCATCAAAGCAGAAAGCTTTTCAATAAAAACCAACCGAGTCCGAAATTTTATTTCGGAAGAAAATCTTTTCAAAGATTAAAAATCCCTCAAGCCACCGACTTGAAGCGCCGGACGAGGTAGCCAATCGTCTTTGGTGGAGCGAAGGAGATTCGAACTCCCGACCTTCGCGATGCGAACGCGACGCTCTCCCAGCTGAGCTACCGCCCCATCCGAAGGAGACGCATTATACTATGGGATTATGCAGGATATACGGAAACGGCGTGCGCACAAACGGCGTGCGCAGAGGCGGTTGTTCTTTGCAATCAAACCGAATGAGCCGACAGTCGTGTCTTTGCTGGAAGCGCAGCACAAAGTCGTCTCGGCGCAGGCGCGCGCGGTGCCGGCGGAAAATCTGCACATTACTCTGGCGTTTATCGGTGGGGCGTCCGCACAATACCAGCAGTGCCTGGAAACAGCCGCTGCCGAGGTGCGCATGCGGCCTTTTGCCGTGCGGCTCGATTAGTACGGTGTCTTCGTCAAACGGCAAACCGTATGGATCGGTGCTGCTGCTGCCGACAAGCCCCTGGTCGAACTATACCGGCGGCTACATCGTGCGTTAACGCCTTGTGGCTTCGGTTCGTGGCAAAAGTTCTGTCCGCACGTAACCCTGCTGAGAAAATCCGCATTGGCAAATATTCCCGAAGACGCGCCGGTCATTGAGTTCCCCGTCGAACGTTTCCTGCTGATGCAATCCATCCTCAGTGAAGATGGCGCGCGCTATCGTCCCCTGCGTGAGTTCATATTGTAAAAGTAGTATGCCGACACCCCCGCGCACCGATAAAAAACCCGTTCGGCATCAACGCCACGGCCGTACGTGGACCGATGACTACGCATGGCTGCGCGACCCCGATTGGCAGGCAGTGATTAAAAACCCCGCCGCGCTGGATACAAAAATCCGCAGCTATCTGGAAAGCGAAAACGATTTCATCACGGTGGCAAAGCCCCTCGTTGACGCAGGGTTTTGCGCCCCGGGTGAAATTGCGATTCACGGCGGTTCGGCGGGCGGCTTGCTGATCGGCGCAGTGCTAAATCAGGCCCCGGGATTATTCCGCGCCGCACTTGCCGACGTGCCGTTCGTGGACGTGCTGAATACGATTTGCGACGACAGTCTGCCGCTGACGCCGCCGGAATGGGAGGAATGGGGTAATCCGATTGTCGATCGGGACTCATTTACATATATTGCCGACTATTCCCCTTACGACAACGTTGCGGCAAAGAATTACCCGGCGATATTAGTCACCGCCGGCATCAGCGACGCCAGGGTCACGTATTGGGAGCCCGCAAAGTGGGTTGCGAAACTGCGCACGTTAAAGACCGACGATAATCTGCTCCTGCTGAAAACAAATTTATCGGCCGGGCATGCGGGTGCGGCCGGGCGTTTTGATTACCTCAAGGAAGTCGCTTTGAGGTATGCGTTCGTGCTAAAAGTTTTCGGTAAAAGCGACACCCGTGCCGCCTAAACCGCAATATCCGCCAGGATTTTTTGCCAGGTATTGTTGATGGTAATCTTCGGCATAGTAAAACGGCTGCGCGAGCGCGATTTCCGTAGTGATCTTCCCCCGCTGCGCCGCCGCCAATAATTTCCGGTAATGATCCTTTGAGGCGCGAGCGCGATGCAGTTGCGCAGGAGTCATGGCATAAATGGCCGAGCGGTATTGCGTGCCGATGTCATTGCCCTGGCGCATGCCTTGCGTCGGATCATGCGCTTCCCAAAAAACCTTCAACAAAGCATCCGTGGAAACAAGCCCGGGGTCATATATAACACGCACCGCTTCGCAATGACCGGTCGTGCCGGAACAGACCTCACGGTAAGTCGGGTTGGGTACGCGCCCGCCCGCATAACCGACCATCGTGACATACACTCCGGGTAGCTGCCAAAAATAACGTTCCGCCCCCCAGAAACAACCCAACCCAAATAAAATTTCTTCAGTCGCCTTCGGGTACGGAGGCAATAAACTCTTATGCAGCACGTGATGCACCATAGGGGAAGTCATTTGTGTGGACACTGCTGATTTAACACGAATTTGCCATTGCCTGAACGGGATTAATTTTAGTAGAGTATTGATCTTAATCCTCGAACCGGAGCGTCAGACCCAGCTGTCTCGCGGCCTCCTTCATTGCCTTGAGCGTCGGATCGTCTTCGCTCAACGCCCCGTTTTCCGGGAGCACCATCTCGAACCGGACACCGAGCCCAAGCTTCTTCAAACGCATCTGCGCTGCGGGGCCGACGAAGCAGCGGAAAAGATCGGCCCAACTTTCGACGGGTACCTCACCCTGAACGACAAAGCGCCGAACCGCGCCCTTGTCGGAAGTTTCCAGGTCTGTAGTGGTTTCGCCGCCATCTTCGCCGGTAACAGTTCTTGTCCCCCCATCCGCACCGGGGCTGTAGCCCGTCTGTCCTTCGTCGATGCCGGTGCCGCGTGTCTCCTCGTCTCCGGACTCTGTCGCAGGTATAGGATTGAAGGACGGGATGATCCAGACACCGTCCTCGGTCGGGTCGAGCGAGACCGGCTGTCGACAGTGCCGCGTTAGAAGCGAGGAAACGCCTCCACCGCGACCGATGCCCAAGAGCCCGTCCTCGCACGCCCGCGCCAATCCGACGGTTACAGCATCCTTGGTTGCAACCATCGGCTTGTCGGTGAATCGCAGGAAAGCCTCGACTGCTTCCTTCAAACGGAGTCCACCTTCCTTGGGGATCATGCCGGTGTCTTGCAAGGTGACCGAGCCGACGCGACGCAGAATCCACTCTTCGTCTTCGACCAACGTCGTCCAGACGTATCCGAGATGTTCCTGGAAGCTGTGTCGCGCATCGGAGAGAGAACAATCTTCCACGTCCTGCCCGCGTACGTGCAGAGCGACCGTGTACGCTGCGCCTAGCGCCGCCAAAGCTGCCCGATCCGCGATGTCGAGGCGCTTCTTGAGATCGTCTTGCTGCTCGTTGTCGAGCTGGACCCAGTAATCCGCGCGGACTCCCTCGAGAGCGACGCGCTTCTGATAAGCCTGCCGCAGTTTACGGAGCCCGCGCGCGGTGCCTGCAAGGAAAACGAGTGTATTGCGGTACAAGCGATCCCTGGCACCGCACTTGGCGCTGATGGACTTCACCCTTTCCCGGACCGCATCCTTCGCGCCCCCGTTCTCGTCCCAGGCAAGCGCTGGCGGTAGGATCAGCACCGAGAGAGACTTCTGCTCCGGTAGATCCTGCCCGGGATTGACGATTACGCGCCACGTCGCGCCGGCCAGGGCACCTTTCTGGGACTCCGTTCGAAGGTCCTCGGTGATCGCTTCGTTGAAGTATCGGTTCGCGCTCTGCTGACGGTACTGGACCACCAGCTTGTTGAGCGTCGGCTTCGTCCCGAACCAGTATCGCTTCCCTAGGTTTCCAGCCATTGTCGTGTGGAGATAGAAGCACCTGTTCTCCAGCTCCAGCAATGCGCCGTCGCCATAGTTCCAATTCAGACCTCGCCGCGAACACGCGAGCTTCAGGTCCTTGGAGGTGAATCCGCTTCGGCCCCCTTGCCCTCCAAACGAGCCAAGAAGAATAGCGGACGCCAGCCCTTGACCGATGGCCTCGCTCCGGTAGCTACCTCCACGTTCCTCGTCAAAGGCGCCGGAATTAGATTTATCCCCGATAACGTCGGCGGCGGCAACAGACTGGTACGACGACCCCCAAAGGCGCGTCAACACTGCCTGTGCAGCATCAATGGACCAGCGCACGTCGCACGGCTGGATCAGGTGCTGCGTTCGCGTGTTTCCTTGCCGACGTTTCCAAAGATCCTCAACGATACTCGCCAACAGACGCAATACGCCGCGCGTTCGCTGGAAGTCAGGATGGCTGCCCCAACGAGTGTAAAGCGTATCGATGAGCAGCGGGTGGAAGGGATACGCGCGCCGGATCTGCTCCCGGTAGGTGTTCTTGGCAGCTTCCGGAGGCACCTCGTTGGCATGCGACGCATACATGCCCTGATAGGCTTGGGCAACTTTCGCGGGATAGTCCGGCTCATTCTGAGGCGCGATGGATTCGAACAGTCGGGCACGGACAACCTCATGGATCTCCCGGTCCCCGACCGGCTTGACGTCGGCACCAAGACGCTGGAAACGTTTTTCCAGCGTCACGAAGGCTTCCTGTGCCTTCTCGCTCTGCGCCACTTCGTACTTGCTTCCTGGTAGGGTCGCGATCACGACCGCACCCGGGACTTGCTGCACGGACTCGGTGAGCTGCTGGATGAAGGAAACGGTTTGATCGGCAAGACTCGTATCTCCGACGGGCACCCCCGCTGCCCCCACGCAGTAGTCAGCCAGTTCGTCCAAGAGAATCAGGCATGGCGATGCAGCCTTCAGGATTTCGACGAAGAGTCCCTGCGGAACCCGCCGGCTCTCGTCGTTTGCTCGCACACGCTCATAGAGCGCCCGCCCGCCGAGCTGGTACGCTAACTCGCCCCACAACGTGCGCAGGTGAACTCCGTCGGCGACCTTGTGCCCCTGGGTCGCGTCGCAGGTCTGGTTGGTGAACACGGCAATACCGTTCACTTCCTCGGGCAGTCGCCCGCCAACGGCTTGCCGAAGGTGTTCCGCATGAGGCGAGTCCTGGAGCCGATCGGCGTGCCGCGCCAAATGCCATAGCGCTACCAATGTGTGTGTCTTGCCGCCGCCGAAGGCGGTCTGAAGACTAACGATGCGGTCCCCGGTGTCACCTGCGCGGCTCAGCGCTCCCGCGACCCGGTTGATCATCGTGGACAATCCGGTCGTCATGTAGGTCTTGCGGAAAAACTCCTCGGCGTCCAGATAGACCTCAGGCGCCGTTCCCTGGATCACTGCCCAGATGTCGGCGGCGAATATCGCCTCGGCGAGACGCCCCTCTCGAATATCCTTGTGGGGCGTCGCAACAGCATACCAAGGCTTGAGCGTTTCATTCGTCACAAACCATCACCTCCTTAGTTAAACAGTTAGTTCCTCTTGCTCGTCTCTGTATGCCATGCTCCTTCCCTCCATGCGCAGTGTCTGGCGTTCGCCGAGCAGAGCGTTGACTAGCTTCCAATCCTGTAAGTCGCGAGGCAGAACCTCAAATAGCGCCTGCGCCAGTTTCCAAAACGGGCCGTCCTCCAATAGGTCGTGCTTGCCGAGGTACTTGACCAGGTCCTTTCGCATTTCCTTCTTCCAGAGAAGCATGCTGTGATGGAGTGCATCAATGTGGGGCGAGTCCTGGTCAATGCCTAGACTCTGGCGGCCGGCGCGGTCCTCGAGAACGGCAAGCCGGCACTTAGCGCCGCTTACGATGAAGATTCCGTGCTGGCGAGCAATTTCCATAGCGTTGTCCTCATCTCCCCCGATCTGGACCACCAACCGGGCATCGTCCCAAGCTTGCTCTGCCGTACCGTAGAGATTGGCCCACACGTAGTAGAGCGTTGATAGGCTATCCCCGCGAAACTCGCCTGCAATGGCGTCCCGAGCGGCTCGCTTGGCGAGATTGAGGAGTTCGGGAATGCCGACCGGCGTCCCGTCCGCCTTCTCCACCCGCTCGTACCTGCCGAACACGCCCACTGCGGGGCCATAGCAGGCGACAATGAGATCAGCGCCGCGAAAGCCATAGGACCAGAAGCGCTTTACGGCGTGTTGTACGACGTCTTGAATCTCAGCGCGAACCTGCCGGAAGGAAACCGCGCTCCCGACGACCCGAGGCCGGCAGGCGACGGTCACCGACGTCTCCAACGAGGCGGTTCCCATCGCAAGAGCAGTGTTGGGCATCTCTGTTGCAATCGGCCAAGTCGCATCAGGCGAGAGCCCTGCCTCGAACAGAGCGGAGAGCAAAGCAATCCATGCATCAATGGATTGGTGCGCAAACATGACGATGACGAGCGAGGAATCCTTCGCCACGCGCTTACTATCTCTGAAGCTATCTCGAAGCATCCTTCGATAGAAGGCATTTGCGCGCTCCTGCGAGCCGTTGTGGCGGTGTTTGTGACTCGTGGCCTCTTGGTCCTTCGGTGTCTGAGGAGCGCGAAACACAATTGGAAATGCGTCTCCCAGCGCTCGTTTTAACCAAACATAGAAGAAGTCAGAAAGATCGGCGTATGCGATGGAGTTGCCGTACGGAGGATCGGTAACGACGCAATCCACAGATTCAGAATCGAGCGGCAACGACGCGGCATTGCCAAGTAGGATGGTCGGCTTTGTGCTGCTCGATCTGCTGGAGTTTCGCTCGCGCTCTATAACTTTGAGCATATACTTAAGCTGAGTGGACGCCGTCCCGGAACTGTCGGCAAGCGGATTAACCTCCGGGTAATCCCAGATCATCGGGATAGCTTGTCCGCCGAACGGCGTCTTGATAATCTGGCTACCAGGCGCCCATCGGCACACATTCGTGGCGAAAGATGCGATTCGATCTAGCCACAATCCAAGGTAAAGCCCGAGCCCAAGGCGATAGGTCTTGTCATGAATAGCCTGCTCCATCGCCTCCAATGCTTCATGGAGGGAGACAACAAAAGCCTGCACGGCCACAAGCTGGCGATGAGTGAATAGTTGTCCCCAACGTGTGAAGCCGTATAGTTCAAGACTGATACTTCGGTGAGCGCCAGAATCGGATGCAGCTTCCGGGCCGTTGATCTCGGGAACGATGTACTCGCCGGGAACTTCCGCCTTGATCGTCGTTGCGTATTTAACTGCCCTGAGATCAACTTCCTCAACCGGCCGGTATTGCTTGCCATCCTTACCTTCCGTGATGACAGCAACCATCTGCTCGTTCATTCGGCCCGCGCGGGCGGCCAAGCGAATCTCTTTCTCTGACGTGCGCTGATCACAGTAGGGACAAACCACCGGGCCCCTCGGGCGCTTGGTTCCATCCGTTCTCTTAATCGCCTCACCCCTAGCAATTCCAAACGAGACCTTCTTTCTCTCCCGATCAATGTCGAGAGTGAGAGCGACCTTTGGCGCCTTGCTGCGAACGACGAGGCTGCGCAGCAACGGAATCTGCCCCTGACATGAAGGATTGGAGCAAGGCACTGTCCGCACCCAGAGATACGCCAGAACCGGCCGACCATCCTTCCCCGCAGGATACAGATGCTTGATCTTTTGTCGTACCTGGTCCAGGATCCGGTCCGCCCACTTCTTTAGGTCATAGACGAGAACGTTGGAAACCGGGATGCTTCTCTCAGCCTTTTTGCCAAGCTCCTCGCTGAGCTCCTTTCTCATACCGGGCTTGCCGTAGTTCTGCGGCCATTCGCACGTGGCCCGGAGAATTAAATGCGCGACCGGATTGTAGTCGTTGGCAATGGCTTGGCAGCCAAGCCGGCCCGCCTCGAGCGGGATCGCGCCACCGCCGGCGAACGGATCAAGTACGGTTGGAACATTCCCGCCATGGGCAACCCTCACGAGCTCACGAGCAATGCGAAGGACCGCCAACCCTTGGACATTGTCCGGATCGGAGGTCTCCCACTTCACCAAGGAGCGGTCGTCGAGCAGTTCTTTCGGAGAGGCCGGGCTTTTGCGCTTTCCAGCCTCGAACGCCAGCGCCTCCGGCGACCACTTGGCGATGAACATCAGGAGGCGATTTCGCAACGTGTCTTTAATACCGTCATAGGGGTGATACGGGTCCTCGTCACGACGATCCTTTTTGCCGCGACGATAGTGCTTGAGCAGCTCCGGCACGTGCGTCCTGAGGTGTCGTTCCACCGCTGCGCGGAAGTCCGCCGGGCACCGCTGATCGTCGGGATCAGGCACGAGCGAAGCAAAGACCACGGCGCGCGATACCGCCAGGGGGCGCCGCGCCCACCAGATATGCAGACAGCTGATGTGCCCGTGACGAATGTTCTTGTCGCGTACGCTCTCGGCAGAGATCTCCCGAATGGGAAGCGCCACCTCAATCAGCCTTGAGCAACCGTTAGTGTTATTGCGTGCCCTATTCACCGCACCGTTCCTTCGAGAAGATCCGAACCTCGTATGGCAGCAGGTCGAGCGGGGCCAAGTTCAGACAGAAATCTCGACGTGATAGTCCTGGTGTAGGCCGGGTTTCCTCCTTGGATCTTTGCTCCCATGCTATAGGCAAGATTTCGCGGCAACTGCGTCACGCTCGACAGAATGAGGACTTGTCTCGTTCTGGTGACGGCCACGTAGAAGAGCCGTCTCTGTTCCTCCAACGATGCGGTCTGATCGTCTAATGCGCCGTTGACCGCGGTTGGAATAAGACCTTCAATGCACCCGACCACTGCCACTAGATCCGCCGTCAGTCCCTTCGATTTGTGGAGGCTCATCACGCGGACGTAGTCCACGTCGGTCGGCAGCTCGGGCTGGGTGATTCTGATGCGGAGAATTTCTCGAAGCTCCTGCGCGTCGAAGTCGTCTCCTTCGATGGCCGATGCCAGGGAGCGCACAGGGCCCGCCCAATCCTTCTCTTCGGGAAAAACCGCGTCAACAAGCGCCTGGCCTCGGATAGGCCCCAGCTCTTCAAGGCGCCCCTGTAGCTCGCAGAATCGCTCGACGAGCGGCCTCGTGTGGGGGAGGCTCAGATCGCCCGATGCGAGGTGCTCTAAGGCCGTACGAGGTATTTCACCACTCTCCTCACAATGCGCGCGCAGGCGGCCCCAAGGACCGCGTCGCAGGGTGGTGCTTCCGAAACCGCACCAACAGCGAAGCGCGACGCGATCCTCCCGGTTCGCCAGCAGGATGAGCAAGGTGAATGCCTCCTGAGCATCGTCTTTATCGAGCGCCTGTTCGTGGAAAAAACTGTGGGCGTATACACGGAGAGTATTCAGCGCGTCGCGGACTGCATAACCGAGCTGACGGCGCGGTGCGAGCACAAGAACTTTCCCGGGCTCCACTTCCCCGTTGTGGATTTTTCTCTGAATGATCTCGGCAATCCCTTGTGCCTCGGCCTCGGTTGTGCGCCATTGGAGGACAAGGACTTCACCATCAGGGTTCTCCGACAACGGCATGAGGGAGCGTTGGGTTCTATCCGAATTGTTGGCGATCAATGTGTTCGCCATCTCGACTACCCGTCGGGGACACCGTCGACAGTCCTTGAGTTCCTCGTCGTGGGTCCCCGGGTGCGATCTGTCAAAGGTGGCGATGCCCTCCGGATAGGCGAATTTAAACGAATAAACGGATTGGTCCTCATCGCCGATCACAATAAGGTTTCCTGCTTCTGCAAGGAGATCCAGGAGAACCTGTTCCGCCCGGTTGAGGTCCTGGTACTCGTCAACGAGAACATGCTCGAACACTCCGCGATGCGGGGAGGCCGGATTCTCTCGCAGATAGCGGAGCGACTCTGGGATGAGTTCTCCTACGAGCATGGCCTCATGGAATCGAAGCCATCCTATGAGTTCACTATGGAAGACCTGGTCGACGGGATCATTGGGCCAGCCAGGTGTCTCGGATTGGAGACGTGACCACGCCCCATTAAATGCCCGAAGACGGCGACGCCGGTCGCGAACGCCACCGAATCTATCATCGTCCAGGTCTTTAATCAGAAACCGCTCCTCGAAATCTAGAAGCGGACGCGGGACGCGGCCAGTGGCCTCGAGAACTTCTTCTCGCTTCAACAGACCGAAGCAAAAAGCGTGCAGGGTTCCGGCACGTACGGCATTGACACCATCTACTTTGAGGCGAACTAATTCCTCTTCAAGATCCTTCGCGGCCGTTCGCGTGAAGGTACAGACCAACATCCGGTTCGCCGTCGCGCCGCTTTGCAGGAGGCGCACGGCCCGCCGCATGAGCGCAAACGTTTTGCCCGTTCCGGGACCAGCCAGTACTCGTATCGGCGTGCAGTCCAGCCCTGCGATGTTCCGCGCAGGGCCCGCGAGGCCATCATCCCACCTGAATCCGGCGTTGCGATTTGTCGCTACGTACCCGCTCACGGCCGTCGGCGTTCCTTCCACAGTCGGACGACGAACCGATCGTCCTCCTCAATGAGATCCGGTTCCGTTTCGTTGTGGCTCCGCATGGACTCAATGATTCGATTGCGCACACCCATCCCCTGATGCTCAATGTAGCGGTAGTCTCGGAGGATCTCCTTGAGCAACTCGTTGCGAGCCACCCGAACCACGCCCTCTCTCATCTTCTCCACCGTGACGCCGTTCGGTAGCCGTCCAGGCGAAATGACTTCGAGCCGATCCAAGTACAACGAGACCTCAATGTCGGTGCCTTCGCGCGCGTAATCTCGATGCGCCACCGCATTCACCACTGCTTCTCGTACCGCATCAAGCGGAAAAGCCCCTTTTCGACGGCGCTGCGCGCCTTCGAGCCATGCGACGCTTCCCATATTGCGTTCCACGAAGTCCACTGTACGATCTATCACGCCTTTCTCGACCACGGCACCGCGTTTGGAGACGATCGGGGCCAACGGCCCGCGAATTCGCTCTTCATCAATCGTGTTGTAGTCTTTCTCAGCGCTCGGGAATGCCGCCGCTGTCACGCCAGCCTGCGGCAGACGCCGGTTGGGGTTCTCGCCGAAGAGCAGGAGTCCCGCGACCGACGCGCCATCACGATCTCCGGTCGCAACGAGCAAATCCGAGTTGAGTAGAAGCTGTCGCCAACCCTCGTCATCGGCCTGACTTGGTATTAGGCGTTTTAGGACATCACGGAGGTAGTTCCCGACTCGATCAATGTCCAGGCTACCCAATTCCGTGTCCGGCACTAACTTCACCTCGTATCGAACCAACCGGGCGGCCTGGTAGAGCCTGCCTTCTTCCTCACGTGTCGCCTCTCGTGAGCTGCCCCCAACGCGAACGAACGTAACCCATGCATTACCCTGTTTTGCCTTGTGGGGCTTGCCGGGGCTATCGGCGGGCAACGCAACGACACCGACCACGTTACCATCTTCCATCGCCATAGAAGTCCATACCGGTATTGTTGGCGGTTGGAGGTTGTTACGGGTGATGTTCATAACCCACTCTTCCGCATCCTTCCGGCCCCTGGTCAGCCCGGAGATTTGCCCATCATCCGCCACCCCGAGCAGGATCGCGCCGCCCTCTAGGTTCAGCAACGCCGACATCGCCTTGGCAAAAGCATCCGGGTGAACGTCGTCGCGCTTGAATTCCACCCGCGAGTTCTCGCCATTGGCAATGAGCTCGAGTAGTTCGGTCCGATTCATCGGTCAGAATCCGTACTTACGGCGACGTGTCTCGAATGCTTCCCGGCCACCCTCGAGAATCTCCTCCACAAGTTCGCGCACCATTCGGGAGTCAATTGATCCCGCATGTTCGGGCGCGACATGTGCCCGACCGTCGCCTGCCTCGCCGACGGCCGAGAGCCCGAGAATGAGTTCGGCATCGCCGAGTACCGGAATGTTCGCGTTGTGCGTTGAGAAGATGAACTGTCGCCGCTGCTTTTCCTCGCGCATCCGGGGGATGACGCCCTCGGTGATAAATCGGTTATCGAGGTCATCCTCGGGCTGATCCACGATCAGCGGGGCACCCGACTCGAGCAGCAGAAGAAGTAATACCGCTGTCGCCTTCTGTCCGGTTGAAAGGTCTTCTAGAGGTCGCCACACAGGCGCCTCCCCCGCCGGCGCGATGTTGAGACGGATCACCGTCGTCGGTGCAAGCTCCAGTTCCTCGACTCGCATGTATACTTCGGGACCGGCGTTTGCAAGACGTTCCGCCTGACCCGGAGTGACTCCATATTTCGCGCTCAGCGCTTGGGTGCCGGAGCGGCATGCCTCGACCAACTGGGTAAGAGACAGATCAGGTACTTTCTGCAGACTCTCAATCGCCTCCTTCATGCGACCGCCGATTTCATCACGCAGCAGTTTGAAGAGCGGTTCGCGATCACCCCCCGCCGCAACCTGCACCTGCACGCGGCTGCGAAGATTTTCGCTGACCCTCCTTGCGGCCTGGTCAAAAGTGCGGAATTCCGCGGCCTTGACGTCTTCCCACTCCGCAAGCAGTGCGCGGCGCTGGTCGGCGTGCTCCTTCTCCAACCGCCGCAGAAGCGCAAGGCGGTCCTGCAACGGACGCAGCTTTTCGATCTGGCGGCGAAGCCGAATAAATTCTTCCCCGTCTACACGTGATTTCTGTAGTTCGCGAAGGATCTGTTCGTACTCAGTTTGAACCTGCTGTTTACGGACGTCCCAGGTGGTCCGCACCTTGCCCATGTCGTGATCGGAGCGCTCCAAGGCGCGAGTCAAGTCGTCGGCGATGCATTTGATATCTCTGCCAAGGTCCGTGAGGACCTTGTTCACCCCAGAGAGAATTTCCCTCCCTGGCAGATCCGCGAGTGCCCGCTTTGACAGAAAGGCCAGATCAATCGGAAGCTCTCTACGCAAGATATCCCGTACCTCCCGGAGGGGTGCCAGACGTTGAAAAGCCGAATCAAGTACGCGTTCCTCTCGTACGAGCAGGCTCTGCTCTCGTAATCGCTTTTCAAGACCGACCTCCCGGAAGCGTTTGAGTGTTTCCTCCAAACCGGGAAGCGCCGCTAGGCGTTCCTCAATTGACTTGATCTCCTTGCGCGTATTACACAATGCAGCGCGGCTCTTACCAAGTTTGCGTCTTAGCGATGCTTTTTGGTTGGTGAGGGACTCGTCACATTCGACAAAACGATCAAGCAAGCGGGTGAGCTTATCGGGGCTTCTTACAAGTTCTGAAATCTCGTGCTGACCGTAGGCTTCAATTCTCGGAAGAATGTCCGTTGGCGCGAGATGCAGCGCCTCCCCGCAAGCATCGCGTACCAACGGCGGATTTGGAATGGTCCGCTCAATGCGATACTCGCGAACCCCGGGGCGTTGCACGCGGACTCGAAGCGAGACTTTCGTGCCGCTACGCAACACATGACGAACAATTCCGTCATGCGCCTTGCGCGCCTCGTCGCCGATCGGCACGAGTCCAAGCACACTGCGGATACTCTCGACAATGGTAGACTTACCCGTGCCGCGCCCACCAATGAGTACGTTCAGGTTCGGGTTGAGGCGTACGCTTACGCCATCGAGGAATCCACCTTCCCAACCCAAGGAGACCAATTCCATGTGCTCTTCAGACTCGAATTCTCCATCCTTGGAATTCAGTCGAATGCGCGATCCGGGATCAAGAAACGCCTGCCGTAGTCCGTCGATGCTGACTTCGTGCATCTTGATCCAGGAAGTGGCAGCTCGATCGTCAAGTTGCTCGGGTTGGACAATATCCTTAGCATTGACCACGGCGATTGAGAGTCCATGTTCCGGGGCGTGAGTGCGACGATATTGGGGATTCTGGTTCTGTAAGATAGGACGCAAATCCTGGGTCAGATCCTCAATCAGACCCGGAATCTGGACCGCAAGAAGGTTCTCATCCTGCCATGCACGAATTCTTGGCTGACCCGATAGAACTCTAAAGAGACCACGGTCGTTCGTCACATGCGCCGCGATAGCTATCCCCCCTTGACTGTGAACAGCCTCCAGAATCTCTGCAAATGTCTTGGTGGCAAGTTGAGTGAATGGACTTGTGACGCGTATACCAAATTCTCCAAGGTACCGACCGAGTTGGTCATCGCCCGTGTCCGGCGGGTACAGGCACAATAGATGTACGCCCTCGGATGAGGACAACTCGAAACCTGGAAAGATGTGAACCGGACGGTTGAGCGACGCGGATCGAAAGGCCGCGACACCGTCGACGCTATTGTGATCTGTAACGGCAAGCACTTCAATGCCGAGTTCGACGGCCTTGTCGACAATGGCCTGCGCGTGGCTGATCGTGTCTCCACCGGACGGCTTCCCGCGGAAGGTTTCACCATAGTGGTGCGGGTTCACTTGAAGAGCGCACTTGTAGAAACGTGCTCCCGCAGGATGTCGGGTGTCTACGATGGGATCCGTTGTTACAGTCACTCGCGTCGTACTTCGGTGTCCGTCGGCGGATTGACTTCCTTGCCGTGTCCCACCCAGTCGGACTCTTTGACCAAGTATTGAACCTGGCGATAAAGCATCTCAGGTGTCAGCTTCGAGATCGGGTCCTGCGCAATTCGCAGTCGCGGCTGCTCGCCCTTGCAATAGCTGACAACATAGAGCCAGGCGCGCTCGCCGAGCTGGCGCAGCTTGTCCAATTCGGGTCTCGTGAGGACGATGTCTCCGGACTGCGCACGACCCTTGACCTCAATGAAGCGCTTTTCGCCGCTTGGTCCTTCTGACCGAATATCGTAGTGCTCTCCATCGCGGCTCACATCTGTTGGTGCCCAGCCTCGACTGCGCTCGTAGCGCATAGCCACGTCCATGGCGATAGCCTCAACCTCATCGTCCCGGTGCATCGGGAAACCCCTTGAAGGCCATTCATCCTCAACTTCCGGCGACACCACAGGGGCCGGAGCGACTATGGCTTCCGTCAATAGATCCGGGAGGTTGGCGGACAGCTTCAGCATAAGTTCCAGCTCCTTAAGTCGTTCCGCCTTCCGGGTTCTAAGCTCGTCAATGCGCTTTTGAAGGCGCTCTCGGTCCTCCGTGTTGTCATCTCCGAATAGATGCGCTTGTTGGAAGTCATTCAGCTCTTCCTGAAGCTCGAGGATAAGGTCCGTAAATGCCGTGTTCAGGTACTGCCGACGTAGGTTGCACTCCTCGGATCGAATGGTTTTGACGTGCTCAAGCTGCTGTTCGGTAATCTGCTCATAGGCCCATAACTGTATCTCCTCGGCGCGCCTCGGCGCGATTTCGGGCGGCGGGATATCAGCCTCCGGCGCCGTGCAGTTCAGCAGGTAGGAGGACGAAGTCGCGCGGAGGTCGCGATGGTCCTGCAGCACGACAGCCAATCGTTCGTAGGCTGGCGTTTTGCAATCTTCCTGGTGCCGTTGGCGACGCCCATCGTCAATGGTCGAACGGACCAGCCAGATCCGCCGCGGTTTGGTAATGTTGGGATCTACGAGAATTGCCCCTTTTGCGAAAGCTTGGCGCGCCTCGGAAATGGTCCATTCAATCAGCGCATCGAACAGAGGGTGCCCCGGACCCATGAGCTTTGTGCGCTCCGGAATGCGCGCCTTGCTCGCGACGCTGACAAGCTGCTTATCGAACACGAAGGGAGTTTCGTTTCTGTCGAACAGTGCCTGTCGCTGTTCCCGAGTGCGCTCAAGGAGTGCGGTTGGTGTGACGCCGATGTGCCACACCGGAAAGTGATCGTCTTTGCGGATGGTGCCTCCACACGCCGTCCACGCGTGTTCGAAGAACCGCTGTATGAACAACGGCTGCAGTCGGCGCTCATCCGATGCATCGCGCAGTTCACGGGCCGACCGCAAGTCGAGACGCGAAACCAGAGACGTCTTCTTCTGCAGGGCCATCAGTCGCTCGGCCCGCTGGCTCGATGCCGACGACAAGGCCACATCGGTCTCCCGGGCACTCTCCGTCTCGTCGTCCGAGTCGATAGCTCTCTCGATGAGCCGAACCAGAGGCACGTCTTTCAGCCAATCATCAATCACGTCGTAGACCCGGTCCGATCCCATCTGCTCGCGCATAATGTCCATCTTCGAGAGCAACTTCTCAAGAACCGACCCCTCTCGGGTGTTCTGGGCGACCAGGTTGTAGACCCACACATCGTCCGCTTGACCGTAGCGATGGATACGCCCCATCCGCTGTTCCAGCCTGTTGGGGTTCCACGGGATGTCCCAATTGATCAGGTAGCGGCAGAACTGGAGGTTGATGCCTTCGCCTGCGGCATCTGTCGCCACCATGATCTTGGCTCTCATCCGGAACTGGCACTGGGCTTGCTTGCGCGAATCCACGTCCATGCCGCCGTGAATCGTTGCGACCGAGTAGCCTTTCTCTTCAAGACGCGTCGTGAGGTTGTTGAGCGTGTCCCGGTGTTCTGTGAAGATAACGAGCTTTTCATCATCCGCCCGAATAATATCAGAGGAGTCCAGGACGGCGAGAAGCTCGATGAACTTTGCTTCCTTATGGTGCTTCAGGCTGTCGGCGAAACGAAAGAGCCTCTCGACTTCGCTGCGTTCCTCTTCAACTTTTGCCGGGTCATCCGTCAAGACCTGATGAAAGATCCGTCGGTCAATGCGCTCCCGTTCCTCTTCGGTCAAGTCCTCGTATTCAGTGATGTCACGCGGGTCACTAGACGCAACATCACCCCGGAACAGGCGCTTCTTCTCTGTTTCTGAGCGGCTTGGATCTCTAAGGATCGCGAGGACCTTCGCGAGGGCATTCAACCGGTTTTCCAAAGTCTTCGTGATCGCGTAGAGGCTGCTGGCCAGCCGGCGTTGCATGACCATAAGAGTCAGCTCCACGTTGCGATTCTTCTTCGCCTTGGCCTCCTTGCGCTTGGAGCGGACATAGCTTGTTACCTCGTCGTAGAGAGCTTTTTCTTCTGGCGTAAGGTCGTAGCCAATGGTCTTCGTGTGGCGGTTCTTGAACAGCGCTTGGTTATCCCAATCAACCATTTCCTCCTTCAAACGACGGAGAAAGAACCGATTTCTAGCATTGCTAATCGGGCGCTCAACCTCTAAATCCTCTTCGGTGGGTGCTTGATGCGTCGTCGCCTCTTGTCTTACCCGGTCGGCAACATGCTCGTCCTTCCGAAAGAGATCTTCGTCAAGCAGTAGCAGCAGGCGGCGAAAAGTATCCTTTCTTCCTCGATGAGGAGTCGCTGTAAGGAAGAGCAGATGATCAGTCTTGTTGGTAAGCGCTTTTACAGCTTTATACCGTTCGCTCTCTTCCAGCTTCGTGCCGTACTCATATGCGGAGAGTTTGTGCGCCTCGTCAACCACCACAAGGTCCCACCGCGTTGCGGAGACAGCGTTGAGACATCCTTCGTTCCGCGCGAGAAAATCAATGGATGTGACGAAGATCCCCTCTTCGTAACGAGAAAACTGGCCGGGTTCTGCGTCAAAGGATGCGCGGTTTACTAGTCGTGCGTAGAGGCCGAACTTCTCCTGGAGTTCTTCCTCCGCCCACTGCTTCGTCAATCCCCCTGGTGTGATGATAAGGATCTTCTGAATTACCCTTTGGAAGAGCAACTGTTTAATCAGGAGTCCGGCCATGATCGTTTTGCCGGCTCCCGTGTCGTCAGCAAGCAAGAAGCGGATTCTCGGCAGAGGAAGGAGATAGCGATAAACCGCTTCAATCTGATGGGGAAGCGGGTCAACGATGCTGGAGTTGACCGCGAAGAGCGGGTCAAACTGGTGAGCGATGCGGATACGCTCCGCCTCCGCTCCGAGAAGGAAAAGATGCGGGTCACCATCAAACGAATACTGTTGCCCACGTACCTTTTCGAGCGTGGCGAACTCGTCGGGAGCTAGAGGACGCTTCACAAGACGCCGGGACTGAAGCCCAACTCCTTCAACTAGAGTCTTGTCTCCGAACGAGGCAACGCGTTGGACTTGGACGAGCTCGTTCGCTTCCAAACCGGCGATCACATCGCCGGGGGTAAGGTTGTTGTCACTCTGTGCTGCTGCTGATCGCTGTTCACTCATCGCGACGAGGTTCCGTGCGAGAGCTCAACGTGAGGGTCGCTCTCGCACAACAACATTATGGTCGTGCGATCACTCGCTCTTTCCCTCCGATCTTCCATCATGCCTCCAATCACCTGGGCTTGAACAAACCGAGCTTTCCGCCGGGGTTGAAGCCGCTGGGCGGATGCTGGGCGGACTCAATGAGCATTATATCCGCTAAACCAACTTCGCTGATACCGTCTGTACGATGCAACTCTAAATGGGATTTTTGAAGCGCTTCTGGGTGAGCCGCGCCCCGGGAAACCGAACGGTTTTCAGCGGCGAACGACCCGACAAGGACGTCAGGGCTGGCGCTCATTGAACTCCGCCCGTCGGCACTGAGCTGTCGCAGGCAGACTTCGCTCCTATATTGTATGCAACTATCAACAAAACCCTTGAAAGCGGTTTATATTATAGGCAGCCTTGTGTAAGGTGGTTAAATTCTCTTATATTAAAGTTTGCGTGTAAGTATGAGTTCGTTTTGCCTCTGTAATTAAACTAAAGAGTAATATGACCGACTACCAAAACGATTACACCGCTCGCGCAGGGTGAGACGCGCCCGGAAAACCGATCGGTTTTCAGCGGCGAACGACCCGACAAGGACGTCGGGGCTGGCGTTCAGTGAACTCCGCCCGTCGGCACTGAGCTGTCGCAGGCAGACTTCGCTCCTATATTGTATGCAACTATCAACAAAACCCTTGAAAGCGGTTTATATTATAGGCAGCCTTGTGTAAGGTGGTTAAATTCTCTTATATTAAAGTTTGCGTGTAATATGAGTTCGTTTTGCCTCTGTAATTAAACTAAAGAGTAATATGACCGACTACCAAAACGATTACACCGCTCGCGCAGGGTGAGACGCGCCCGGAAAATCGATCGATTTTCAGCGGCGAACGACCCGACAAGGACGTCGGGGCTGGCGTTCAGTGAACTCCGCCCGTCGGCACTGAGCTGTCGCAGGCAGACTTCGCTCCTATATTGTATGCAACTATCAACAAAACCCTCAAAAGCGATTATATTATAGGCAGCCTTGTGTAAGGTGGTTAAATTCTCTTATATTAAAGTTTGCGTGTAATATGAGTTCGTTTTGCCTCTGTAATTAAACTAAAGAGTAATATGACCGACTACCAAAACGATTATACTGCTCGCGCAGGGACGTACAGGCAACAGCGAGACGGTTACCGAGCCTTCATTCCGACGCCTTTGCCGCCTGATTCGCCCGTCAAAATCACTGGAGAGTTGCAAGTGCTGCTTTCTCAGGCCGACCGCGCCCTGGGTCGTCTTGACGGGTCCATACAAACACTACCTCATCCGGATTTATTTGTTCTCATGTACGTCCGCAAGGAAGCCGTGCTGTCGAGCCAGATTGAGGGGACGCAAAGCTCGCTGCAGGATCTGCTGGCAGCTGAAGCGAGAATATTCACTCCGAATCGAGCAAACGACGTAGGCGAAGTGGTGAACTATGTCAATGCCATGAATCACGGTCTAAAAAGGTTGTCTGAAATACCGGTTTCAATCCAACTGATCCGTGAAATCCATGCCAAACTTCTCCAAGGCACGCGAGGTTCTCATCTCACGCCCGGCGAACTGCGGAGCAGCCAGAACTGGACCGGGCCTGCCGGCTGTACGCTGCATGAAGCTCTCTTCGTCCCGCCTCCGCCCCATCAGGTCGCGGAGGATATGTCGCAATTGGAACGATTCATCCACGCCGAGACCGACCTGCCTCTACTGGTCAAAATCGGACTCGCCCATGGCCAGTTCGAGACGATCCACCCCTTCTTGGATGGCAATGGGCGCGTAGGGCGGCTGCTCATCACCTTTTTACTCTGCGAGCGGGAGGTGTTACAAAAACCGGTTCTCTACCTCTCCTGGTTCTTCAAACAGCACCGGCAGCAATACTACGACGAACTGCAATCGGTGCGTGACGCCGGAACGTGGGAACGGTGGCTCACCTTTTTCCTGCGTGGGGTTGTGGAGGTGAGCAAACAGGCAACCGACACAGCGAGGCAAATACTCGTTCTCCGTGAAGAACACCGTCGTGTGATCACCGACAACTTCGGCCGCGCCGCCGCCAACGGCCATCGTGTGCTGGAATATATCTATGAATACCCGATCGTATCGGTAAGTAGCGTGCAGCGCCTGACCGGAATAACCTACACCGCGGCAAACAATCTCGTTGCGCGGATGGCCAATTGCGGCATCCTGCACGAATTCACCGGTCAGACCCGCAACCGGAGGTTCATGTATCGGGACTATATTGGCCTTTTCCACGATACCGAGCCGGAGGCTAACACATGATCTCCTGCTTCAAATCCTTTCCCGGCTGCCAGCCGCAACCGATGCGCACGCTGGAAGGAATCCGTGCCGACATCCTGACTCTAGAGAGAAACAGGGAAGCTATTAGGAGGTGAAGCATGATAGCGAAACAAGGTCACCAACAAATTCTCAAATCGCGGGATGACCACTCGATAGTTCTCATGGACCGAGCCGACTCGTTGTCAGAACAACCATTCAAGTTATCAAACAAGGCAACGTGCTCGTGGGCAACTGATCGCGACGATATTGGCCCTGAGAAGCTTTGACCTCGCATTGAGCCGTGGCTGACCGCGCTTGTTCAATCTGAACACCTTTCTTTACTCATCGGCTCGGGTCTCACCCACGCTGTTCATGGAATAGCAATGGATAAGGAACTACCAGGGATGGAAACCATCCGGTTTGGTGTTTTTGATGATGAAATCGCGGCAGAGGCAAAGCGGATTGCGGAAACCACACGACGCCAGAGCGGAAACTTCGAGGATCAGATTCGAGTAGCGAACGAGTTATTCCGTGGCTTGGAGATAATCGCTTCCAAGAAGTCGGACGATGCTCCAGAACGCACGCAAATCTCATCCTTGCGAGAAGGGCTGGCAAAAGCAATCCAATCGTTTACTGCTTCACTCTTAGAAGGGGAGCGCAACCTTGTCTCGGCAGAACATGAGAAACGTGAGCAAGCTTTCAACTATCTCGTCAGCTTTCTAATGAGTTTCGCCAGCCGATCAGGCACCCGTGAACGCTTACATCTCTTTACGACGAATTATGATCGATACATAGAAGCGGGTGCCGATGTGGCAGGATTACGCATGATTGACCGCTGTCAAACATGGACAAAACAGAGAGAGTGCGCGCTACGTATTTTCATGCCTGCCTGCGATATGTGAACCGGGAATACGTGACCAATGCCTCGGTTCGGGGACGATTTCGCATTGCGGCACGCAACAGCGCGCAGGCTTCGCGACTGATCACAGAAGCGATTGATGAAGGCGCTATAATGCCTAACGATCCCAATGCGGCCCCTAAGTGGAAGCGATATGTGCCGTGGTGGGCGAAGAAAGAGAGCTTGACCGTTACTTGATCAGATAGTTGCTGCAGAGGTATTTCGTCCTGTGGAATCAAAGAAAGGCCAAGATAATCAGTAACTTATGAGAGTCGTTTTTACTTGACGGGCACTTGATAGAATGGCTACAGACACTTCCGAACGCAGTCTCGAACGCCTCATCTGCACGGCGCTGGCAGGCCATCCCTGCGATCCGGTGGCGACACGCACCGTGGCCAGGCCGCCCACCCGCTACGGTGGTGTGGGCTGGAGCGGCGGCAACTCCAATGATTACGACCGCGAGCACTGTGTTGATCTGGCCCAACTTGCGGCTTTCCTGTGCGCCACTCAGCCGGAAGCCGCCGAATCGTTGGCGCTTTCCGAGGACGGACCCACGCGACGCCGGTTCTTGGCGCGGCTGCAAGATGAAATCTCCAAGCGCGGCACCATTGACGCGCTACGCCAAGGAATCAAGCATGGAGCACAGCACCTGAATCTGTTCTACGGCACACCCTCGCCCGGTAATCAGCAGGCACAGGAACGGTTCGAGCAAAACCGTTTCACCGTCAGCCGGCAGCTACGCTACAGCCGTAACGAAGCACAGCGGGCGCTGGACATCGGGCTATTCATTAACGGACTGCCGGTGTTCACCTTCGAACTCAAGAACAACCTTACTAAGCAAACGGCAGGCGATGCGGTATTGCAGTATCAACGAGACCGCAACCCGCGCGAGAGGCTGTTTAAGCTTGGCCGCTGCGTAGCGCACTTCGCCGTAGACGAGCGCGAGGTACAATTCTGCACCCATCTCAATGGGAAGGCGTCTTGGTTCTTGCCCTTCAACCGCGGCTGGAATGACGGCGCAGGTAATCCGCCCAATCCGAACGGGCTGGCATCCGACTACCTGTGGCACAAAGTGCTGACCCGCGAGAGCCTGACCGACATCCTGGAAAACTACGCTCAGGTAGTGGAGGCGAAGGACGAGAAAACCGGCAAAAAGAAGCGCACTCAGATCTGGCCGCGCTGCCACCAACTCGACGTGGTGCGCCGCCTGCTGACCGACGTCGGCACTCACGGCGCGGGTCGGCGCTACCTGATCCAACATTCGGCCGGCAGCGGCAAGAGCAATTCCATCGCGTGGTTTGCCCGCCAACTGATCGGGCTGGCCAGAGACGGCACCCCGGTGTTCGATTCAATCATCGTGGTTACCGACCGCCGTATCCTTGACCGGCAGATCTGCGATACGATTCGGCAGTACACCCAAGTGGGATCAACGGTGGGCACGCGAAGCACGCGGACGACCTGCGCAAATTCATTGAGAGCGGCAAGAAGATCATCATCTCCACGCTGCAGAAGTTCCCGTTCGTCCTCGACAAGATCGGCAACGAGCAGCGCGGACGCAGCTTCGCGATCATAATTGACGAGGCACACTCCAGCCAGGGCGGGCGAACCAGCGCAGCTATGGCACAGTCGCTGTCGCCGGGCGGCAGAGCAAGCGAAGAGGAGACCTACGAGGATCAGATCAACCGCCTGATGGAGTCGCGCAAGCTGCTCCCCAACGCCAGCTACTTTGCGTTTACCGCCACGCCCAAGAACAAAACGTTGGAGATCTTCGGCACCCCGGACCCGCAGCCGGATGGCGCCGTGAAGCATCATGCCTTCCACAGCTACACCATGAAGCAGGCGATTCAGGAGAAATTTATCCTCGACGTGCTCGCCCACTACATGCCGGTGAATAGCTATTACAGGCTTGCTAAGACAGTGGAGAACGACCCGGAGTTCGACGCCAGCAAAGCGCAGAAGAAGCTGCGGCGTTTCGTGGAGGGCAGCGACCACGCAATCCGTCTCAAGGCTGAGATCATGGTCGATCATTTCCGCGAACAAGTGCTGGCCCAAAAAAAGATCGGCGGCGAAGCGCGGGCGATGGTGGTCACCAACGGTATCAATCACGCGATCCGGTACTTTTATGCCATTCGGAACTACCTGCAAGAGTGTAAGAGCCGCTATCAGGCCCTAGTCGCATTCTCAGGCGAGCACGAGCACGGCGGATCAAGGGTCAGCGAGGCATCGCTGAACGGCTTTCCTTCCGCCAGGATCACCGAGCGGTTCCAAGAAGACCCGTACCGCTTCCTAGTCTGCGCCGACAAGTTCCAGACCGGCTACGACGAACCGCTGTTGCACACGATGTACGTGGACAAGACGCTCTCGGATATCAGGGCGGTGCAAACGTTGTCGCGACTCAACCGGGCTCACCTCAAGAAGCACGACGTGTTCGTGCTTGATTTTCTGAACGACGCCGATACGATCCGCGACGCGTTCGCAGATTTCTACCGCGCAACGATCCTGGCCGACGAGACCGACCCCAATAAGCTACACGACCTGCAGGCGGATCTGGATCGCGTCCAGGTGTATTCCAACGAGCAGATTGAAGATTTCGTGCGATGCTACCTGAACGACGCCGAACGCAACCGGCTCGACCCGATCCTCGACGCCTGCGTGGCGGTCTATCTGCGCGACCTGGACGAAGACGGTCAGGTGCAGTTCAAGGGCAACGCCAAGGCGTTCGTGCGGACCTATGCCTTTCTGTCGTCGGTCCTGCCTTATAACAATGCCAGCTGGGAGAAGCGCTCAATCTTCCTGAATTTTCTGATCTTGAAGCTACCTGCCCCCAAGGAAGACGACCTGTCCAAAGGCATCTTGGACGCTATTGACTTAGACAGCTATCGGGTTGAGAAGCAGGCGATGCAACAAATCATGTTACCTGACCAGGACGCTGAAATCGAACCGGTGCCACCTGCCGGAGGCGGTTACCACCCCGAACCTGAGATGGATCGGCTCTCGAACATCATCAGGGAGTTCAACGATCTGTCCGGCGACATCCGGTGGGAGGACGCCGACCGCGTGCGACAGCTCATCACCGAGACCATTCCCACTCGCGTCGCCGTGGACACCGCCTTCCGCAATGCCCGGAAAAACTCCGATCGTGAGAACGCCCGCATTGAACACGACAAGGCGTTGTTACACGTGATGACCTCACTCGTGAAGGACGACACCGAACTGTTCAGGCAGTTTATGGACAACGAGAGCTTTAAGCGATGGATGAGCAATGCTGTGTTCAGTCTTGCGTATAATCAGGCGGGCGAGGCGTAATCAGTCTTGCCTCCTCCCCGATAATTCAGGTTGCCGCAACCCATAGTTTCAGCTCGGTATATCCGAGTGGGATGTTCAACCCCTATACATCCATGAACGTTGCCGCGGATCGTCGAATAATTGAATAACTTGACGCTTACCGATACGTATTACGATCGAGATTGGTAGATTCCGCTTCGACAGGAGACATCAAATTAAAAATCTTAAAACTTCTTGGAGCCGTTCCCAAAGAAAGGAAGATCAGATAATTCTAGCGACCACGTAAAAAAAGTTTATCAAGTTGATCAATACTCAGCAAGACCCATGTCGGGCGACCATGATTACATTGACCGCTACGTTCGGTCTCTTCGATATCGCGCAGCAAAGCATTCATTTCAGGTATCGTCAATCGGCGATTGGCACGTACCGATCCATGGCAAGCCATTGAAGATAGTAACGCATTGATGTCCGACTCGACGCGTTTTGAAGCACCGTGCTCAATGATGTCTGATAATAAATCACGCACCATTTTCTCAACATCGGCAGATGTCAGCAATGTCGGCACTCGACGAACAACCAAAGTATCTTTACCCAACGCATCAATTTCAAAACCGGACGCTTTCAACTGCGTTTGATACTGTGCGCAAATTTCCACTTCTTTCTCATTAACTGTCAGTGTTATCGGGACTAGCAAAGGCTGCGAACGGATGCCTTCTTTATGATAAGCATTTTTCAGTCGTTCATAAGTGATGCGTTCATGCGCCGCATGTATATCAACCAAAATCATTCCCTCGCTATTTTGCGCGACGATGTAGATTTGGTGCAATTGGCAAACCGCAAAGCCTAGCGGTAATTGCTGATCGGTTTCTTCCACGCCCGCTGATATCAAGGCTGCCGGAGCAGCGCTTGCGTTTGCCCGCGGAACAGACGATTGCAGCAAATGAAGGGAGGCGGTTTTCCCTGAACTTCGTGCCGAATACGCCGCGGCGGCGCTAACCGAGGGATTTTCATTGACTAAGCGGCGATAATGTTCCGCCGATTGCATTTTTTCGCTGTCCGGTCGAATCGCGGCGATGGTCTCTTCCACTACCCGGCTGATAAAACTATGCACGAAATTCTGTCTGGAAAACCGTACTTCAAGCTTTGCCGGATGCACATTAACATCAATTAGATGCGGATCAATGTTGAGGTACAAAACATAACAAGGTTGGCGATCATGATACAAGACATCGCGGTATCCTTGACGCACGGCATGTGCGCAAGTTTTATCGCGAACCGCCCGGTTGTTAACATAAATATATTGCATATCCGGCTGGCTGCGCGCCAAAGTCGGGAGTCCCAACCAACCGCAAAGCGACATTCCATCGCTTGTCTGCTCACACCAAACCGATTGTTCAGTAAATCTGGCTCCCAATATTTTTTGCAATCTGATTTCAACGTGGCGCACGTCTTTTTCCCCTGGAAAACAGAATACTTCCTTACCGTTGTGCTTAAACTCAAATGCAACATCAACGCGCGCAAGCGCTAATTTTGCCAGCCAACTCTGTATGTGCTGAAATTCGGTCCGCTCCGTTTTTAAAAATTTGCGGCGGGCCGGAACATTAAAGAAAATATCCGACACTTCAACTGTCGTACCTATCGCCCCGGCAATCGGTTGGGGATCGCCCATCATATCGTCGCCGCAAACACTCAGCATCCAAGCGCTACGCTCCGTCGCAGTACGTGAGATCAGTTTTAGGCGCGAAATCGATGCGATACTCGGCAATGCTTCACCACGAAAACCAAAATCTCGTATGGATTCCAAATCGCTAAGACTGCCGATCTTACTAGTTGCATGACGTGACAGTGCGAGCGCCAATTCATCTTTGGCAATTCCACAACCGGTATCACTGACGCGAATTCGTTTAATGCCGCTCTGCTCAATCTCAATACGGATACTATCCGTTCCGGAATCAAGACTATTTTCAACCAACTCCTTCACAATGGAAGCGGGGCGTTCAATGACCTCTCCGGCGGCAATTTGATTAATTAATTGCGGTGGAAGTTGCTGAATCGCCATTGGCTAAATATTCGTTTCAATCTGAAAAATACGCATTAATACCAACTCCTTTTCCCTAACATCACCGTATTAGATATGCTTTGCCGCTGCGACACCAAACCGCTATTTCTCCCCACCGTACTGTTGCGCAGATGTTTGCATTATTAACCAACCGACATCGTCGCGGAACAAAGCTCGGCATAACTTACTTTGATGAAAGTACTTAATTTTAAGCATTTGGCATCCTGAAATACAGCAGTTTTCACTGCAATTAAAATAAGTTTGCTCAGCAGTTTTTAGTTATTATGCCTTGCATGAGAATATATTGGCAATAGTAAGGTTATTGTGCTCCTTTGATTAGTTGAACTGATCCCTGACTAAGTTCGGCAGCCTTTATTATGAAAAAAATAGTTCAGCTTTATCCCGAATATGAAGCCTTTGATTCGGTGCAAGGCTTGTATTTGAACGAATCTTTCCCATTAACAGGAACTTTTGTGTACGGCAGCTTCCTGACTAGCCTCGACGGGCGCATTGCTGTCGGCAGGGGAACCGACAGCAAAGTGCCTAGCCGCTTGTCCAATAAAAATGATTTCCGGCTTTTTTTGGAACTACGCGCACATGCCGATTGCATTGTGACACATGGCGGTTATTTACGCGCGCGGGCTATCGGCGCTTTGGGTAATGTTCTACATCCGGCACACCCCGCGCAAAACGACAATTTAATTCATTGGCGTCAACAACAAGGACTGCCGGAATCATATTTTGTCGCGATCTGCAGCACAAGTTTACAGTTTCCCGAACCTACGGATCTGAATAAGCAACGAACTCTGATCGTTGCTGCTCGTCAAAGCGACACGCGGCGCATTCGAGAGTGGCGGGATAAAGGCTACCGTGTTGAAATCGGCGGCGAGCAAGCAGTGGAAGCAAGTCGTCTGATACCGCTATTGAGAAAAGCCAAATGTCGTAAAATATTTCTGATTGCAGGCCCCAAACTGCTTATCTCCATGTTAGCCGCAAAGCGGCTTAATCGACTTTATTTAACGGTATCGCAGCAATTTCTTGGAAATAGTGACTTTTATACCTTAACCGAAAGATGCACAGATGATCTGTCGCACTGCCGCTTTGAGCAAACCCGATTGATTCACGATGCCTCAAACGCACTAAAATATGCCCAATGTTACAACCGATTCGATATTACGTATCGTTGAATATGGAAACGTGCTTGCCGGTTATTGAAAGTTTTTTTTGACGGGTAATAATAGTCGCTGTCCGACAAAAATACGTTCCGACGCAACGCCGGAGACTTGTTTGATTGTGTCGACATTCACTTGATTACGACGCGCGAGCGCCCATAGCGAATCACCCGCTTGAACGGTATATTTTTCAAACGTGTATCGCTGAAACCAACTAGATGACGGCGCATACGCTTGCAAATAATTTCGGATGCCTTCCGCTACCGCTTGTATTAAAATCTTCTGATAAGCGGCATTGTTTAATCGACGCTCATCCTCTGCATTGGAGAGATAACCCAATTCGATCAAAAGCGAAGGAATATCCGGTGAAGTCAATACGGCAAACCCGGCCGATTCAATTTTACGCGTGCGCAATAAGGTCTTGCGAGCTAAAGTATCTAATATCTTCCGGGCAAGCTGTTTACTGTGTTCCATAATTGCAGTTTGAGAAAAATCCATCAAAATCAACGCGAGCGCTCTGTCTTTATTTCTGATACTTGCTCCATCGACAAAGCGATCCGCACTGTGCCGCTGTACGAGCCACCGTGCCGCTTCACTTGATGCACTCCCGCCCGAAAGCATGTACACCGCCGCACCTCTCACGTCTTTATGTTCGGGCAAGGAATCCACATGAATTGAAATAAACACATCGGCAGAATGACGACGGGCAATTTTTATCCGCTCACGCAAAGAAATATAGCGGTCATTACTGCGAGTCAGATACGATCGAATTCCGAATTGAGCGTCCAACATCCGGCGGAGTCGTTTTGACGCTTCAAGAACAACATGTTTTTCGTAGCTTCCGGCCTTACCGATCGCGCCCGAATCTTTGCCGCCATGCCCGGGATCAATCACAATCACCGCGTCGCGCAGATCAACCGAAGGCTTGGTCTCGACGGACGGTTGCTCAACGGCTGAAGGCACACCTTGGGAAACAAGGCGCATTTCCAAAATAACGTGATAACCGACAGCTGCCGCGGGTTGAATAACCACGGCTTGATGTTGATAAGTTACCGCACCGGGCAAATCGAACACCAAACGGTAGATTTGTTCAGGATGCAACGCATGGCGCAACCGTTCGACATTCTTGCTCCTTTCGGTCAATCTAGCGGCTACGTTAACCGTATTCAGCAAATCAATCACTAAACGCGGAGGGTTTTTCAATAGGAACGCCCGGTAATCCGCAGGTTTATCCAACTGCACCACGATGCGAGTAATGCGGTCGTCATCGGTTACGGTCACGCCTTTTAATTCAACGCCCGCCACAGTCGCCGGAAACGCAAGTGCGCATATACATATAACAATCAATGTGCGATAGCGTTTCACCATTTTATTTGTGTAATTAATTTTTGCCCGACGGCGCTTTTGCCGATAAAAGCAATATCTCTACTCGACATATTATTAGTGGGATGAGCCGGATATGCAAAGTGCAATAACATATCCGGCGAGGGTAATACTTCGCACATTAAATCCGCCCACTCAATCAATATCAGTACGGTTTGAGAAAAATAATCACGAATCCCGATATTCTCCAACTCGTTGGCATCTTTAATTCGATACAAATCAAAATGGAAGATAGGCGCTTGCGGAGTATCGTATGACTCCACCAAACTGTAGGTCGGACTCTTAACCCGCCCGCTCCAACCCATTCCACTAATCAAACCTTGCGCAAAAGTAGTTTTACCGCTGCCAATCTCGCCGATCAACCAGATCGTTAGCGGTAGTATGCGGCTATTGATTAGCGCGGCAAAATCTTGGCCGGCAGATTGTGTTGCTTTGGCCGATGATGTTGACAACACATTCATATTTAATATTTGTATAAGCCGACATTCTCAAACTGCTCGCTCAGATGCGGCATCAAGTCACTTGCCAGAACACCGCGGCGACGTGAACCCGCAGCGCGCTCCGCCGCCAATGCATGCAAATAAACTCCTCGCAGAACCGCCGTATACAACCAGTCAGTGGCATTATTGCTCGCTCCTGTCTTAAACGTTGTCGACGGCAAGCTTTGTGCGAGCAAAGCGGCAACAACACCGCTGAGAACGTCACCCATTCCAGCAGTTGCCATCGCCGCACTGCCAAGCGGACATACTACGGCGTGTCGCTTGGAACAAATGATCGTGCCCGAACCCTTCAAAACACAGATGCCGCCGAACTTATGCACAATCTCTTTCGCGGCGCAGAGGCGATCACTCTGCACCGTGCGACTGTCAGTACTTAACAACTTTGCTGCTTCGCCGGGATGCGGCGTTAAAACCCATCGGTCGCAAAACATAGATTCGGCGGCGAGTAGCTTCAGCGCATCGGCATCGATTACTTTATATTGCGGCGTATCAGCTAAACAAGAAAACAATGCTTGCCCCCACGCACTGTTGCCGTATCCCGGTCCGATCGCCATTACATCGGCACGATCGGCGAGAACTTTCAACTTCTTTGTATCCGCGACGCCATACGCCATCAAAACCGGACAAGCGGCAGCAATCGTCGCGGCATGTTCGGTGCGAGTCGCAACGCTAACCAATCCGGCGCCGCAACGCATCGCCGCTTCACCGGCAAGACGCACCGCACCCGACATTCCATAATCGCCCCCGACCACTAAGACATGTCCGTAATGACCTTTATGACTATTTTGCCGCAATATTTTTTCAGGAACAAACTCCGCTTTGCTCATCAACCAAGCGAATGGTGTCAACTGTGCAATCAATTTCCGATCTACTTGCAAATCGTCGTAAATCACTTCGCCGCAACAATCTTTCGCATCGCAAGTATACAAACCGAGTTTACGCACAATAAAAGTAACGGTCAGTTTAGCGCAAACCGCATCGGGCAATTTAACTCCGGTATCGGCGCTGAGTCCCGACGGTAAATCCAACGCAATCACCGGCTGCGCCGCATGATTGATATGACGGATCACCGCTAACGCTTCACCCGTCACCTCACGGTTCAAACCGCTGCCAAAAATCGCATCAACGATCAACCGTGACGAATCGTCGGAACCCAAGTCGGCGATATCAATAACACAGCCATTCGCCGCACGATAAGCCTGATATGCTTTTACTGCCGGATCTTTCTTAGGAGCGCCGCCGACCGCAAACAGCTCGACACGGTATCCTGCATCAAGCAAAAGCCGTCCCAACTGATAACCATCGCCGCCATTATTCCCGCTGCCGGCAAATATCCTGACTGTCGATGGCGTCTGCCAACGATTGCGAATGATAGTAAAACTTGCTTTTGCGGCACGACGCATCAACTCGTACCCATTGACCGATGCCTGCTCAATAAACAGACGATCAATGTCTGCAGCTTGTTGTGATGTAAACAATGGAAGCATATAACTATATGGCCTGAGCAAAACTATAATAGAATAACTATACGCTACATTCAAAGGATTTCACTATATGCTATGTAACGCAAAAGTACAATCGTGAAAGCCGAACCGGATGGCGCCAAATTGGTGCGCGACATTCGTCGTTGGGCACAAGCGCTGGGGTTTGACGAAATCGGTATTGCTAACACCGATTTAAGCGGACACGAAGCGCGCTTGATGCAGTGGCTAAACGAAGGAATGCATGGCGATATGGAGTTTATGGCCCGACATGGCACCAAACGTTGCCATCCGACAGAACTTATACCTGACACCATAAGCATCATCTCGGTACGGATGAATTACCTTCCGCAACAGACTATCCTTCCTCAACAAGTATTACGTCAACCGACCACCGCATATATTGCCCGTTATGCGCTCGGGCGAGATTATCACAAGCTGATGCGCAAACGTTTGCAAAAATTGGCAGATCGTATCGAACGAAGCATCGGTACTTTCTGTTATCGCGCATTTGTCGACAGCGCACCGGTCATGGAAAAAGCAATCGCCGAAAAAGCGGGATTAGGATGGACCGGCAAGCACACATTGAACTTAAACCGTGAGACCGGTTCGTGGTACTTTCTCGGAGAACTCTACACCAATCTGCCGCTACCGGTATCAAAGCCCACGCAAAAACATTGCGGTGATTGCAAGCGATGCATTGACGTCTGCCCGACTCATGCCATTGTCGCACCGTATCGTTTAGACGCAAAGCGATGTATTGCTTATCTCACAATTGAGCTCAAAGGTTCCATCCCGGTTGATTTACGCCCTCTGATCGGCAACCGTATTTTCGGTTGCGATGATTGCCAACTTGTGTGTCCGTGGAATCGTTTTGCCAAAACTTCCGCCGACCCCGCTTTTCAAGTAAAAAACAAACTGGATTCCAGCGAACTAATTGATCTGTTCAAATGGACCGAACAAGAATTTGTGGCGCGCACGCAAGGAACGGTACTATATCGGCTCGGTTATGAAAGATGGCTGCGTAACATCGCTGTCGGTTTAGGCAACGCGCCATATAGCGCCGACATTGTTACAGCGCTTATTGTGCGTTCCGATTATCCGTCGGCGCTGGTGCAGGAACATGTTACATGGGCGATTGATCAACAAGAAAACGCACATTCAAAACAAAGCGAGACCCCCCGAATCTAAGCGGATGAAATTTCCGAATCTATCGAAAGGAGCGAATCCTCGCCGCTCGCTTATTTGGTTATTGCGAGTAAAAAACGCAAACTGCACAACCCGTCCCCAACCTCTGTCATTTCCGTACGAACGGTAACAAGGCATTAGAAAACGAAACCCTACAATGTATTGACGTTATGTACCGCTATCATCATTCATTGCTTCCAACGCAAATACTCTTGCACTAATTTACCGGTTGTTTTATTGAACAAAGGATCGCTTTGGTGTTCGAGTCCGGCCGTGAGCTGCGCTGAAACTTTTTTACCCAACTCCACTCCCCATTGGTCAAAGGGGTTGATCTGCCATAACATCGCTTGCACAAAAACTTGATGCTCATAAAAAGCAATCAACGCGCCGATAGTTGCCGGAGATATTTCTTTGAGTAAGATAGCGGTACTCGGCTGATTGCCCCAATTACACTGTTGCGGATCGGCAACCTGCTCTCCTGCCATCAATGCGTGAATCTGCGCAAAAAAGTTAACTGCGAGCAGGTCATCATATCCAGGTTCGCGACACAAAGTATTAGCGGCAATAATAAAATCAGTCGGAATCAAACGCTTGCTTTGGTGCAAAAGCTGGAAGAAAGTATGTTGCCCTTGCAAACCCTGTCCGCCCCACACCACCGGCGCAGTCGGATAATCGCATTTGATTCCTTCACGGTTGACGGATTTACCATTGCTCTCCATTTCCAATTGTTGCAAATAAGTCGGCAAATATTCCAACGCATTGTCGTAAACCACTATCGCGCGGTTAGCAGAATGATAAAAATTGACATACCAGAAGTGAATCAATGCCAATATCACCGGTACATTGTCGGCAAGCGAGCGCTTAAAAAAATGTTCGTCCATTCGCTTGGCGCCGGATAAAAACTGTTTGAAATTCTCATCACCAAGGAAAATCATCGACGGCAATGATACCGCCGACCAAATGGAATAACGTCCGCCGATACTATCGGCGATGATAAAACGACGCTCCGCCGGAATACCGAATTTAATCAATGCATCCTCATTTGTCGAAACGGCGGCAAAGTGTTTTTGCCAAGAGGTATTGTCATTATAGTAATGGTTCAACCGCGAGCGGACATGTTGAATGCTCAGTTGAGTCTCTGCTGTTGTAAAACTCTTGGAAATCGCAATAAACAAAGTCTCTTCTGTCGGTAAAGAAGCAAGTAAAGTTTGAGTTTGGTCGGCATCTCCGACATTCACAAAATGCACGGTTAGATTCCCTTTGCCAAAAGTAGCGAGTGCGCGACACAGCATTTTGTTGCCGACATACGACCCACCGATACCAATGCCGACAATGTGACAGAAAGATTTACCACTTGCACCCGTCGCCTGTCCCGTCCTCACTTGTCGGACAAAGTTAAAAGCTTTTTCCTGTAAAGTATCCGACGTTTGTTTAACCTCAGCCGAAACATTGCCGCTTCCACGCAAAACCGGATGTAGAGCAGTGCGTTTTTCACTATGGTTGACTACTGCGCCATTCGCCAATCGCTCGCGCCACTGTTCAAGCTGCGCTTCGCGCGCCAAAGCCATCAACAATTCTAACGTATGTCGTGTAACCCGATGCTTTGAATAGTCAAAAAATACATGATCAATTTTTGCGGAAAAATCTATGAACCGATTAGTATCTTGAGCCAGTAAATCACGGATCCGCATCCCCTTAGTTTGCATACGATGTTGCCGCAACGCCACCCACGCCGCACTATTTGTAATTGAACATGACATTCGCGAATTCCTGCAAATTTTCCGTATGGGACGCATCATTGTAGCGTGATATAATGATTTTTTTAAATTCATTAGCATGGTACGCTTCTTGCAGCACAGAAAATAAAAGCCTGATTTTGATAGAATTGACTTTTCTATAGACGGTATAACTCTGCAACAAGTTGCCACACTATCCGACACTACCAAATTGTTGAAACATCAGAGAATTAATGACCGACGGGATAAATTGCTGCGTTCGCGGGTTCGCCTACTCGGAAATTCACTAGGGCAAGTTATCAAAGAGCAAAATGGAGAGGCATTATTCAACACCATAGAAATTCTGCGCAAAGGTTTTATTAAATTAAGACAATCGGACAATTGGCGGCGACGCCGGATACTCATTCGCCGCATTGCAAACCTTGATACTCAACAAGTGGACAACGTCATTCGAGCTTTTTCTGTTTATTTTACTCTCGCCAACATCGCCGAAGAAATGCACAGCAATTATACATGGCGATATAACCGCAGATTAGATCTCCTTAATGAAGGATCGTTTAGGCAGAAAATCAAGCAATTGTGTAGAGAAGGGGTTGACGCGCAAGCGATGCAAAAATTACTTGACCGGTTATTATTCGAACCGGTATTTACCGCTCATCCTACCGAAGCAAAACGTCGCACTGCATTACAATTGACAAGAAAAATTTTCCTAACTCTAAATGAATTGGAGCACACTCCTTACCGAATAGAAAAAGATGAAATCCACCGCAAGCTTAAAACGCTGATTTGTATTTTATGGAAGACGGATGAGATTCGACTCAACAAACCGACCGTCGAAACCGAAGTACTCAACGGGCTTTATTACTTTACTACTTCATTATTTACTGCCGTCCCCGCAGTGTATGCCGCATTAGAGAAAGTATTACAGGAAAGTTACCCCGACCACTCGTTTCGGATACCAAGTTTTATTCAATTTGGTTCTTGGATCGGAGGCGATCGCGATGGCAACCCTTTTGTCACTCCGGAAGTAACCCGGCGGACCGTTAAATTGCAATCGATCGTTATTTTGGAAGAATATGCAAAACGACTGGATCAACTCATTAATATTCTGACTCATTCGAATAGTTTTATTGAGCTCTCTGAAAATTTAATTATCATTTCCGAACATCACCGCAATTTAATGCGCGAGATAGCCGGAGATTTTAGCAGTCTTTACCTTAAAGAACCCTATAGACGCTTGCTTACCGTAATGAAATATAGAATTGAAAGTCGGTGTAATTGCTTGCATAAACAATTAAAAAGAAAAACTACCGCAATGCCAAGCGCTGCGTACGAGTCCGATTATGAGTTTTTAGATGATTTGCACCTGATTGATAAATCGCTGCGGCAACACGGCGATGCGGATATTGCGGACCGTGAATTGAAAGACTTGATTCGTCTCGCCGAAACTTTCGGATTTCAATTGGCGCGTTTGGATATCCGTGACGAATCAAGCAAACATACTAAACCGGTGGACGAAATATTAAAACAATGGGGATATGCGGAAAATTACTCTGAACTCCCCCCCGAAAAACGTGCTCTCGCGCTGACCCAATGCCTTAATCAAAGCATACTGCCGAAACTCAATACTAAAACGCTGAGCAGAAATGCTCAAAAAGTGGTCAATGTGATACGTTGCATCCGTGAAGCAAAGGAAGAAGTTAGCGAAAAATCCATCGGTAATTATGTGATTTCTATGACCCATAATGTCAGCGATATCTTGGAAGTCATGCTGCTTGCCAGATTGTCCGGCTTAACCGGAAAAAGTAAGGACGGCAAAATCTTTTGCGATCTGCAGGTTACTCCGTTATTTGAAACGATCGAGGATTTGGAACGGATCGGCAAAACCTTGAAGAACTTATTCCAAAATAAAGTCTATATGCAACTACTGCGAGCTTCGGGAAATTTACAGGAAGTCATGCTCGGTTACTCCGACTCGTGTAAAGACGGCGGCATCATCGCATCGGCGTGGAACCTATATGAAGCTCAAAAACAAATCACATCCCTCAGCTCGGAATACGGCGTTGCATGTCGTATTTTCCATGGTCGCGGCGGTACGATTGGACGCGGCGGAGGACCGACGCACAAAACGATCATTGCCCAACCACCGGGCACCGTGAACGGACAGATTAGAATCACCGAACAGGGTGAAGTACTGTCATTTAAGTACAGTAACCATGAAACTGCCGTCAGAGAATTAACTTTAGCGGTTTCAGGCCTGATGCATGCATGCAAGCATCTGGTGTCGACAAACCCGAATAAACAAAAAGAACACTTAATATTTGCGAGAAAAAGTGCTGAACTTAGCGAACATTTTTATCGTGATCTCGTCGATAGAACAGAAGGGCTATTTGATTATTTTTATGAGGCGACCCCAGTGAAAAAAATTGCCGAAATGAATATCGGATCGCGTCCTTCACATCGAAAAATGACCGACCGTTCCAAGTTTTCAATTCGCGCGATCCCGTGGGTTTTTGGCTGGTCATTATCGCGCCATACATTCCCCGCATGGTACGGTATCGGTTACGCGCTTGAAAAATACCACGACCAAAACGCAAACCGGTTGCAAGAAATGCAAGAAATTTATCGTGAATGGTCATTCTTCGGCACAATGATTGACAACACACAAATTGCGTTACTTAAAGCGAACATGGATATTGCATATGAGTATTCAAGATTGTGTTCATCAACGGCAACTGCCGACCGTGTGTTTGAGAAAATTCACACCGAGTACCAACGCACACTGAAATATGTGCTGATGGTCAGCCAACTCAACCGCCCGTTAGAAAACCAAAACGCACTCATGCTATCAATGCAAAGACGAGACCCCTATTTGGACTCGCTAAATTATATTCAAGTGGCGCTACTGCGGAAGCGTTCGGAACATCAATCGGAAAATGCGCAGAAAAGTAACGGCGATGAATTATCCAATGTGCCGTTAATCCGTAGTATTAGCGCAATTGCCGCCGGTATGCGGAATACCGGTTAAACCCTCTCTGCAATCAAACCGATTATTATGCCGCTTGCACGGGAATCTCATTTGTGACACGCGTAATACGGTTGGCGGAATCCAAATAAACTAATTTTGGTTTGTGCTGTTTGATTCGACTCGCGTCAATCTGGCAATAAGTGCAAATGATAATCCTATCATCCGGGTTCGCTTTATATGCGGCGCCGCCATTGGCAGAAATAATGCGGCTGCCTTTATGTGCGGCAATGGCATACGTAATAAACCGCTCTCCGTTAGAAAGGTTATAGACATGCAACTGCTCGTATTCGGCGATACCGGCAACATTCAGCAATTCACTGTCAATCGCAAGCGAACCTTCGTATTCCACTTCAGCGTGAGTAACGCGAGCACGATGTATCTTGGATTTTAGAAAATTTAGTTGCATAGCCTTATTTTAACACCTGCTTGGGGGTTACGGTTATGTTATCTATCAACCGTGTTTGACCAAGTCGAACGGCGGCTAAAATAACCAACCGTTTAGATTGCCTACTCACTAGATGTAAAGTATCCGCATCGCGAACCTCAAGATAATCAACCTCAAAATCCGCTTTATTCAATTGGCGAATTGCATTACTCGCCAATGCGGAATACTGTTTGATAGCGGGGTTTTGATCACGGATGACAGCCGCAAGCTGCGATAAGCCGGCATACAATAATGGCGCTTGTTTTCTCTGCGGCCCGTCCAAATGAACGTTTCTGGAACTGCACGCTAAACCGTCACGCTCACGCACCGTCGGCACCGCAATAATGCGGCAAGTAAAATTTAACCACGTAACCATTTTTCGGACTAAAAGCAACTGTTGATAATCCTTTTCCCCAAAAACTGCAAAATCAGGAGAGAAAATGTTTAACAGCTTAGCAACAATGGTCAGCATGCCTTGAAAATGTCCCGGCCGATGTCTACCGCACAATTCAAGGCCTAGTGTTCCGGGCGTCACATAAATGCCGTCACCGTTTTCGGGTGGAATCATCACACTATGATCGGGCGCAAACACATATCCGACATGATGCTCACGCAACCATTTAAAATCCGCCTCCTCAACACGTTGATACGAATCAAAATCTTGCTTGCAATCAAACTGCAAAGGATTGACAAATAAGCTTGCGATAACGACATCAGCGTACTGTGCCGCAGATTGTAACAAAGCGACATGCCCGGGATGCAACCCGCCCATTGTGGGAACCAATGCAATAGAGCGATTCTCACGGCGCAATGTGCCGACGTGGCGCTCAACTTCTTCGAGAATCCGAAGAACCTGCATCGTTATGCGTAATTCACGCGCCGGTGCCGGGAAAACTATGGTTTTTCACGGCACGAACATACGCTGCAATCGCCGCTTCGATTGAAGTGGATTCGGATAAAAAATCTTTAGCAAACCAAGGCGAGAAATCCGTCATACCGAGTATATCCTGTGTTACGAGAATTTGACCGTCACATACCGATCCGGCGCCAATCCCTATCACCGGAATGGTGGAATCTTTGGTAATCTTAGCTGCAAGCTGCGGCGGTACACACTCAAGTAAAAGTATATCGGCGCCTGCCTCAATCAATGCTTGCGCATCACTTTCCAACTGAGCCGCGTTGTCTGTTTGCATTGAATAGTCACCTAATTTATGAATCCATTGCGGGCGGAGCCCCAGATGTGCGCACGATGCGATTCCGTAGGCGCTGAACTCTCGAATCAAATTAATCTGACGCCGGTCGGATTCAAGTTTGACGATTTGCGCACCACCTTCTTTAACGAGACGCCCGGCGTTGTGTAAAGCCTGATCAATCGAGGTATAACTCATAAACGGCATATCGGCCATAATCATCGGGCGAAAAACCGCCCGGCTGACACAGGCGCAATGGTAGACCATATCCTCAATCGTTACCGCCAATGTCGTTTCTCGCCCCTGAACTATCATCCCCAAAGAATCACCGACTAGAATCACATCAACTTTCGCCGCTTCAAGTATTTTCGCAAAAGTCGCATCGTAAGCCGTCAAGCAAGCAATTTTCTCGGACTGCTTGCAATACTGCTTCAGACTGCTCAGAGTGATACGTTTCCTTCTATTACTCATCAATTAATCACAACAAAGGATTATATGGAATAGTTTATACGGCTCATCCGGTGTTTTACTATCACGGAGCGGAAAGACCGGTTAGCCGAGTATGCTGCAAACCACGCCGATTGCCGATCACTTAAACCGCTGCTATTCGCCGGATTCCTTACCAACCGAACACTTCAGGTAAGTTTTTATTGACATTGACGTTTTTTAACACTTTATTCCTCATCAAACCTGCAAAGAACACCGGTAATAAACTTTTATATTAGAGGGATTATATACATAAATCCGCGGCCCGGCGTTGTCCAAGTTCTCTATAAGCGGCTTGCGGTTTTCACACTCCACTCGCTGATGTGGCTGTAACTGACGGCACTTGTCGAATGACGTGCTCGACATTCATAAAAAAATACTACGACGAAGGATTGAAATAATACTTCCCGGGACGTACTGATTTGATGCGTTCAAGCAATTGCCGATAATCGCTTCCGCCGCGCCTAAAATCAACCTCAGCTACGTTCACAACTAATAATGGCGTGACATGGTAGTGATAAAAAAACTCAGAATACTTTTGACTGATTCGTTCCAAGTAACTGCTTTCAATTCCTCGCTCGAAGCCTCGCCCGCGCTCGGCAATACGATCCATCAGCACTTCAACCGGCGCTTGTAAGTAAATTACCAAGTCGGGATGAATCAGACCTTGGGTTAAAGTATTATAAACCTGACAGTACAAATCAAACTGCTCACGCTCCAATGTTAATTCGGCAAATAACTTATCCTTGTCAATCAAAAAATCGGTGACTCGTGTCGGATGAAAAAGATCCGTCTGAATAAATGATTGAACTTGCTTCACTCGACTAGTCAAAAAAAACAATTGTGTCGGTAAAGCAAAGCGCTCCGGATCAGAATAGAATTTTTCCAGAAATGGATTTTCCCGAAATGCTTCAAGCGCAAGGCAAGCGGAAAAAGTTTCCGCAATTTGCTCGGCAAGAACCGTTTTACCAACGCCGATCGGACCTTCAACCGCAATATACTTCGGCAACTCAGCCATGTTCCCGTATGCGCGCATTGACTTTGCGCACCGTGCCGGTATCGCACTTTGCCAGCAAAGTCGCCACCATGCCACATCCGGGCAAAACTAAATGCGGAGCGATCTCCGCTAACGGCGCTAACACAAAGCAACGATGGTATGCTTCCGGGTGCGGTACAACCAATCGGGCATTGTGAATAATTTCGTCGCCGTAAGTGATCAAATCCAAATCCAATTCGCGCGGCCCCCAATGTTTGACGTCGCGCGTCCGGCCATAATGCAATTCCAACTTTTGTAGGCAATCGAGTAATGATAGGGGGGACAAGCTAACTTCCGCCATAATAGCAGCGTTAATATAATCCGGTTGTCCCGCGGGCCCGACCGCGGCGCTACTATACAAGCTAGAACGCACCAACAAATGAATATTATCTTTCCGGCCTAACGCATTGATGGCAGATTGAATCGCCGCACACGGATTACCCAGATTTGCCCCCAATGCGATTGCGGCGAGCACCATTACCGCTCCTTGCGTTTTCTTGCAAAATGCGGACGAAGATTCTTTTCGGCACGTTGTTTTATGGCATGTTGCCGGCTTTTCTCATCCATCTCCTGTAATTTTGTCCACCATAGCGCAGATTCGCGGCTTGCTAAGCCTGCTTCGGCACACAAACAAAAAAAATCATACGCCGCCCGAAAGCGTACATGTTCAAACAAATAATGCATGCTTCTAACTCTGCGGTTTTCAAATCGTAGTTGCAGCAAACAAATCTCAAGACTGATTCCGGCAATCCTCCTAGGTATAAATACATAACTGTTTTGAAAATCCAATATTCGGCACAGCGCAGATCTTAATTCCGGGCCAGTCTGAATTTTATCCGGCGGCCGGCACTCCTCAAGTAGGGATAAATCGGCCTTTCGATGCGGTGAAACGTTACGGCTCCGAGCAAGCGATGACAGCGACAACCAAAGAATAATCGCGATTGCAAAAGAAGGAATCACCGGCTTGTCGTCGGCAATTCGCTGATCTGTACTGACAAATAAGGCTTTTAGCAATGCTGCTTGCTTGCCACCGGTATCATTTTCCAAAGCCTTTGCCGCCAGTGGGAACAACATACTAAATAATCGGTAACGCTGTAATAAAAGGCACGCTGATAATGCCGCGCCGCAATGAAACAATTTGATGGCTTCTTCGAATAGTCTTGCCGACGACACTTCGTGTAACAGAGGTGATAATGGTGCAATAGCTCGAACTGCCTTGCCATCAAGTTTCAAGCCGGTTTTTGAAGCCAAGCGTATCGCGCGTAATATCCGCACCGGATCTTCGCGATAACGTTGCCATGCGTCGCCGATAAACCGAAGTCGGCCATGCTTAATATCGGCAAGCGCATCCGCGTGTGCTATCAACTGATTGTTGAAAGGATCATAGTAGATTGCGTTGACGGTAAAGTCGCGGCGCATCATATCCTCTTCAAGATTACCGTATTCATTGTCCGCGATGATCATCCCGTCTCTGGTAACTTGATTATTAGTCGCATCAGGTCGTAACATTGAACGAAATGTTGTTACTTCGATCAATTCTCGTTGTAAACGCACGTGCACAATCTTGAAGCGCTTGCCGACAATACGGCTACGGGAAAAGTTGCGCACAATCTGATGCGGTGTTGCACATGTTGCAACATCAAAATCCTTCGGCGAATTATCAAGTAGGATGTCACGGATACTGCCACCGACAATATATGTCTGATAGCCGGCGGCTTGTAAGGTCGCGATCACATTCAATGCGCCCGGAGAAATCAGCTCGGAATACAAACCGAAGTCTGCGGCATCACAACAGATCGTTTGATCCGAAGCTTTAGACTGGCTCAGTCGTACGGCATTCACAAACTTCCCGACCGCAGAACAAATAATTTTCTCGCCTGCATATCTTCATAGGTATAAGCGATACCGCCCGTGCCGTAACCGGAAGTTTTGTGACCGGCAAATGGCATCCAGTCAACGCGAAATGCGGTATGATCGTTTATAAAAACCGCCGCCGCGTTCAGTCGTCTGAAGCAATACATCGCGGTATCAACGTTGCGAGATAATACTGCCGCCTGAAATGAAAACGGCACGTTATTGGCACGTCGAATTGCATCATCTATTTCAGTATACGAATAGACACAGATAACCGGACCGAACACTTCATGACGCGATATTGTCGCATCGTCGGCAGGATTCAACAGCACAGTGCAATGGTAGCAACTGTCCGACATTGCCTTCCCGCCGCAAATCAGTTCGGCGCCATTGGCAACCGCCTCATCAACCCAATTACCGACGCGTTGAACTTCACTGTGGCGAATCAAAGGACCGACATCCGTATCGGCAGAAGTCGGGTCACCAATAATCATGGCGTCTGCCTGTGATGCCAACCGTTCCGCAACCTGGCGAACAATTGATTCGTGCGCAAAAACTCTCTGTACCGAAACACAAACTTGTCCGGCGTGATAAAACCCTCCACGGGCAATTAAAGGCAAACATCCGTCAAGGTCGGCATCTTCGGCAATAATCACCGGCGCGACGCCGCTGTGCTCAAGCGCACAACGCGTCCCCGGCGAAAGTCGGCTACGTAGCATCCATCCGACCTTACCGCTTCCTATAAAACTAAAAAATCCAATCCGCTCATCGGCAACCGTTTGTTGCGCCACATCAAGATCAACCACCAGTGATCGGCAGTACCCTTCGGGCAAACCTGCTTCGTAAAGAATCTCAACAAATGCGAAACACGACAATGGTGCCTTATGAGCAGGTTTGACAATTACCGGGCATCCTGCTGCTACTGCCGGCGCAACTTGATGCACAATCAAATTAAATGGGTGGTTAAACGCGCTATACGCCATTACGGTCCCAATAGGTTCATAGGTAGTAAATGCAATGCGGTTGACAGAAGATGCGCTAATACCCATCGGTATTTCTTCGCCATGATGTGTACGAATACAATCAATACAACTTTGCAACCCATCGGCCGCCCGGATCAATTCGATACGCGAATCAACCAAAGGTTTGCCACTTTCTTTGGATACTTGCAACGCCAACTCTTCGACACGATCAAGCACGATGCGCTTGGCTTTATCCAAAATTTCTATCCGGTGTTGTGCCGACAGCCATTGACTACGATCTTGATACAACGCGTAGGCTGACTGTAGCGCTGATTGCATCACATCGCCTCCTACCACATCAACCGAACCAACCAAACTGCCGTCCCAAGGAGCGGTTACTTCGAGCCTATCTGTAACGCTGCCATTCAACACTTTAGCAGAATAATGTTTAATCATTTTCTTTCTCTCGGCTGCCCATATTCATTACGGTATCAGACTAATTATCAAATTGGGCAAACCAAGTTACCCATCTGTTCGGTAAATTTCATATTCATCGAATAATCAACCGGACAATCAATTACCACCACCGTTTCATCGGCTAACGCACGTTTGATGATCGGCAGCAAATCAGCGGCCGCTTCAACGCGATAAGCTTTTGCACCAAAGCTTTCCGCATATTTTACAAAGTCGGGATTGGTAAAGTTAATGTGACTTGTCCGACCAAATTCTTTCAACTGATGCCAAGCAATCAAGCCATACGCATTATCCTTCCAAATTAGAATTACGATCGGCGTGCCGATTCGTAGCGCAGTTTCCATCTCCTGCGAGTTCATCATAAAACCCGCATCGCCGGTAACAGCCACTATATTCCGGTCTGGGTGCACCAATTTAGCGGCAATTGCCCCCGGTACCGCAATTCCCATTGAAGCAAAACCATTGGAAATCAGACAAGTGTTCGGTTGTTCGGCCTGATACATACGTGCCATCCACATTTTATGTGCACCGACATCGCTAATGACAATATCGCGGGAATTTACCGCCTGATGCAAATCACAAACAATTTTTTGCGGTTTGACCGGGAAACCTGAGTCGTTTGCGTACGCCGTAAAATCTTCTGCGATAAGCTTGCGTAAAGCATTAGCATATTCCGGTTTTTCTCGACACGTTTGCTTGTCTCGTTTTGAATTACATATCTGCGTAATGCTTTGTAATGAAGTTCCGATATCCCCAATCACCGGACATTTTGGAATGTAGCAAGCATCGGTTTCGGCAGCAATCGGGGCAACATGAATAATAGCTTTATCGGCGTCCGGGTTCCATAGTTTCGGATGATACTCAACCATATCATAACCGGCACAGATGATTACATCGGCGTACGAAAGTCCGCAAGTAACATAATCCTGAGCTTGCAAACCGATGGTTCCCAAACTCAATTTGTGTGAAAAAGACAGGCTGCCTTTTGCCATAAATGTATTCGCAACGGGTATTTGTAATGTTTCAGCAAACATACGCAAGGCATCGCAAGCGCCGGAACGAATTACACCGTTGCCGACCAACACCACCGGAAATTTTGCCTGTGCAATCAAATCGGCTGCCCGCTCAATTGCCGCTTCCGACGCTTTCATAATATCGGGAGTGCTAATCAGCAAGGGGTGCAGACCGTCAGATACTTCGGCTTTGGCAATATTTTCCGGCAAATCAATAAAGCTCCCGCCCGGTTTTTCGCTGGCTGCATCGCGAAATGCCTTGCGCACCACTTCCGGAATCACTTCCGCTGTGCGCAAACCGATACTGTATTTTGAAATTGGCTTAAACAAGTTAACAAGATCAAGGATCTGATGGCTTTCCTTATGCATTCGGGCTGTCGTGCCCTGTCCGGCAATCCCGACGATCGGTGCGTTGTCCATATTGGCATCGGCGAAGCCGGTAATTAGATTCGTGGCGCCGGGGCCTAAAGTGCTGAGACATACACCGGGTTTACCAGTGAGCCTGCCGTACACATCCGCCATAAATGCGGCGCCTTGCTCGTGTCGTGTTGTGATAAAGCGAATATTACTGTCAAGTAAAGCATCCATCAGATCAATGTTTTCTTCGCCGGGAATGCCAAAAATGTATTCAACACCTTCATTTTCCAAACATTTGACAAACAGTTCCGCTGCTTTCATTGCATATTTCTCCTGTCTTTTTCTTAACGGGTTTTAATAATTATAAAGAACCCGTGGTTGCGCTAAAACATATTCTGGCTACTTACCGGATTTTCTCTAAACTCATCTAATTCATCATCCTGCGAGCGTTTAGGAATATAATCGCCGGTGATCATCTGTTTGTAACCGGTGCCGGGATTTACCATCGGATAAACGCCCGCATCTTTATCAATTATTACTTCAAGAAACGCCGGCTGATCGGTTGCAACAAATTCCTTGAGAATCGGCGCCACATCGGCTTTTTTTTCTATCCGTTTAGCAAATAAAAACCCATCGGCCTCGGCAGCCTTAATAAAGTCCTTGCGATGTAGAGATTTATCGCTACCTGAAAAACGATGTTTGAAAAATAGCTTTTGCCACTGGCGCACCATGCCATCTCCATGGTTATTAAGCAATAATATCTTGATGGGCAGTTTATAAGTAGTCACTGTTTCCAGCTCGCCAAAATTCATACGCAAACTACCATCGCCATCAATATCAAATACTTTTTTATCGGGCCGGGCAAATTGTGCACCGATTGCTGCCGGCAAGCCAAACCCCATCGTTCCCATCGAACCTGAAGTCAGCCAGCTGCGCGGTGAACGATAATCTAGGTATTGCGCCGCCCACATTTGATGCTGTCCGACCCCGGTGGTAATAATCGCTTCCCCGCGCGTCAATTCCTTGAGTTGCTCCATTACATAGTAAGGTTGCACCAAATCGCTGTCGCGATCATAATTCAACGCATACTTAGTCTTTAATCGCTTAATCTGCCGATGCCATTGAGTAAAGTCCGCAGCAAAACCATCGTCATAGCGCATTAGTTGGCGCAAAGTTTCGGCAGCATCGCCATGATGCGACCAATGAACTGCTTTAACTTTACCAATTTCAGCACTGTCAATATCAATATGCAGGATTGATTTTGCATTGGGCGCGAAAGTTTGCGGTTGCCCGGCAACTCTATCATCGAATCGGGCGCCTAACGCAATTAACAAATCACAGTCCTCTACCGCGTAATTGGCATACGCGGTGCCGTGCATGCCAAGCATATGCAAGCATAACGGATGCGTAGTATCAACCGCGCCGATTCCCATTAAGGTCGTTACAAACGGCACTTGATAACGGTCAATAAATTTGCGTAAATCAGCACTCGCATCGGCATGTAATGCACCACCGCCAATATACAGCAACGGATACTGCGAGCGTTTTAACAAACTGAAAAATTTAGCGGCCGATTGCGGAGTTAGAACATTATTCCGCCGCTGTTTTATACGCTCCCAATATCCACTCAATTCAAGTATCCCCTGACCTTGATATTCGCCCTCCCAGTTTTGCACATCCTTAGGAATATCCACAACAACCGGCCCCGGTCTACCCGAAGTAGCAATCGCAAATGCGCTACGCACTGTTGCTTCAAGCCGTGTCGGATCCTTCACTAAAAATACGTGCTTGGCGCATGACGCCATGATATTAAAAATCGGGGCTTCTTGAAAAGCGTCGGTGCCAATTGCATGGACCGGCACTTGTCCGCAAATCAATACAATCGGAATTGAGTCCGCCATGCAATCACGTACCGGCGTAACGCTGTTTGTAGCACCCGGCCCTGAAGTCACCATCGCAACACCTGGCCGACCGCTGGCACGAGCATAACCTGCCGCCATAAAACCGGCACCCTGTTCGTTGGCCGGAACCACTAAATTGATTAAATCCCGGCCGTGTTTTTTATTAAAACGAAAAATGGCGTCATAAGTCGGTAAAATCGCCCCGCCGCTATAACCGAAAATCGTATCAACGTTCATATCCGCCAATACCTGTATGATCGTATCGGCGCCGCTCATGCGCACACCATGTGCCGAAGATAATTGTTTCATCTCTGCCATCATTTACGTTGCGTTCCAATCCGAGTTAAATAATGCGCGGCCGGCAAATTCACTCGTTGGTAAAGCCGAGTCAATTCGTCTGCTGTCAACCAACGCCAAGTTCCAAGCGAAGTATCTAGCCGTAGGAAACAAAAACGAGTCCGTTCCAAACGACTCACTTCCATTCCTTGCGACTGCCATAAGCGCCGCACTTCACGATTTCTCCCCTCGCTTAGTACGACCCGAAACCAACGGTTCACTCCATGAACTTCGGTCGCGGTACACGGTTCCACCATGTCAAATTTCGCATATCGCCCACCCAGCAATACACCTTCACGAAGATTGTGCAAAATGCGTTTGGTCACGTGACCGTAAACACGTACGCGATATTCACGCTCAAGCCGATATGACGGATGCATCATCCTAGCTACCAACTCACCATCATTGCAAACAATTAGTAACCCGGATGTATTACAGTCAAGTCGTCCGACTGCGACCCACCGGCCTTGTAACGGTTTAGGCAACATTGAGAACACGGTCGGGCGTTTTCGCGGGTCTTTACGAGTAACCAACATACTGCAAGGTTTATGATATAGCAGTGCGCAAGATATAATCTGTCGGCGAACACTCACTCTTTTTTGATCAATCAATATCTCGTCAACCGAAGTTGCTTTATCGCCTAGGCGTACGGTATGCCCGTTGACTTGCACTCGACCTTCGGCAATTAATAACTCAATCTCACGCCGCGAACCTAATCCGTGTCCGGCTAAAAGTTTTTGGATGCGCTCCGGTTCCAAAAATACTTCCGATCTATGTTTATGACTGACGCTTGACATTAATGTTCACCGATATCGGTTGCTTCGGCGACATTCGTATCTCCCCCGTGATCACTCTCTTTAGAGATGCCATCCGCAGAGCCGTCTGAAGTCTTAGTAAGCCTAGAACCTGAAACATTCAGCTCGGGATACAGTTGCGCCACTTTTTCCAAATCCATCAACGCCGGCAACTCATCAAGCGAACGTAGGTTGAAATAATCAAGGAATGCTTTGGTCGTGCCGTACAGAAGCGGTCTGCCGGGAGTTTCTTTGCGCCCCAAAGTTTTAACCCAATGGCGCTCCTCCAACAATTGAATAATGCTACTGCTCACTGCAACTCCACGCACCTCTTCAATTTTGGCGCGAGTGATCGGTTGACGATAAGCGATCAGAGCCAATGTTTCAAGTAATGCTCGCGAATAGCGTGGCGGTCTTTCCTCCCAGAGTTTTGCCACCCATGGCGCAAATGAAGGACGAGTTTGATAGCGATAACCTGATGCGACTTCAGTCAATTCAATGCCGCGATCTGAGCACTCATCATGCAATTCTTTGATTGCCGACTCAATTTGTCGCACGGACGGTTGATTATTGTTGTGCGTCAAAAGTTGCGCCAAATCCCGAACCGCAAGCGGACATTTGGTTGCAAGCAATAGTGCTTCAACCGCTTGTCTGATCATTACGCTATCCATCATTAAACTATTCAATTATGCCGATGACGCGCGCAAGTAAATCTGCCCGTAAGATTCGGTTTGTACTACTTCAATGATACCGGAACGTAGCATCTCAAGTAAAGAAAGCAAACTGACGACAATACCGCTACGCCCTTCTTCAGACATAAAGCATTGACTGAACGGAATCAGTTCGGTGGTGGAAACCAATGACAAAATGATTGTCATACGCTCACGTATCGACAATGGCTCACGTTTAATATGATGGCTGCGATATAAATCAGCCTTGCGCAAAGCATCTTGGAACGCCATCAGGATCGTTTCTAACTTAACTTCCGGGTATACTTTTTCAACAAGCAAATCGGATGTGTCGGCGCCAACCTCAAACGTGTCTTTCTCCATACGCTGCATGACTCCGATCGAGTCGGCCGCTTGCTTGAATCGCTGATACTCCAGTAGACGACGAATCAACTCGGCACGCGGATCTTTCTCGTCTTCGTCTTGCCGCGGTTGCGGCAGCAACATCCGCGACTTAATTTCAGCGAGTAGCGCCGCCATCGCCAGATACTCCGCGGCAATCTCCAAGTGAAACTCACGCATCATTTCAATATATTGAATATATTGTTCGGTGATGGGTGTGATCGGCAACTTTAGGATGTCAATGTTTTGCCTCTTGATTAAATACAGCAATAAGTCGAGCGGTCCTTCAAACGCTTCAAGAAAAACGTACAATGCGTTCGGGGGAATGTACAAGTCCTCAGGAGCGCTGTGCAAAAAACGACCTTCGACAACGGCAAAAGCTTGCCGTTCGACTCGTTCCGTTGTTGCTTGCTCTTGTTCCATCAATAGTATAACAAACCCATTACTTGGCGCAATTCAGTCAAAGTCTCACCTGCGACTTCGCGCGCTGCCTCATTGCCCTCCAAAATAATTTTGTGGATGGTCTGCTTGTCCCGCGCATATTCTAACGCCTGTTGACGAATCGGCCCGATCTCCGCTTTCATTGAGTCAATCACCGGCTGCTTGCATTCAACGCAACCGATACCGGCGCTTTTGCATCCTTCTACAACCCAGCTTTTTACCGCATCGTTAGAGTATATATGATGCAACTGCCAAACCGGGCATTTTTCAGGGTCGCCCGGATCAACACGCCTCGCTCTTGCCGGATCAGTCACCATCGCGCGAATTTTTTTCTCGATGGATTCATCGGATTCACGCAAAGTGATCGTATTATTATACGATTTGGACATTTTCTCACCATCGGTGCCGGGAATTTTTGCCGCATCCGTCAACAAAGCTTGCGGTTCCGGCAAAAGGACTCTGCCGGAACCATCAAGATAGCCGATCAGTCGCTCGGCATCGCCGATTGAAGTATTTTGCTGGGCATTCACTAATGCGCATGCGGCTGAAAATGCTTCAACATCACCCTTTTCTTGGAATTTTTTCCTATGATCTTGATACAACTTTGCGTTTTTTTTACCCATTTTGTTTAGCGCCACCTCAATTTTTTCAAGGAAATTTTCTTCGCGCCCAAAAATATAATTAAACCGTCTGGCAACTTCGCGAGTTAGCTCAATGTGCGACATTTGATCTTCACCGACCGGCACTAAGCTGGCTTTATAAATTAAAATGTCCGCCGACTGTAGCAAGGGATAACCTAAAAAGCCATAGGTTGTCAGATCGTCCGTCAACTTTTCCTGCATATCTTTATAGCTTGGCACACGCTCTAACCAACTTTTCGGAGTAATCATTGACAACAATAAATGCAGCTCGACATGTTCGACGATACGTGATTGAACAAACAAAGTGGATGCACCGGGATTGATACCGCAAGCAAGCCAATCTACCACCATATCAAATACATTCGCTTCAAACCGATCAGCTTTGCCGTAGTGCGTGGTCATGGCATGTAAATCGGCGACGAAAAAGAAGCATTCATGCAAGTCTTGTAGTTTCAACCAATTTTTTAGCACGCCGTGATAATGCCCGAGATGTAAAGCCCCCGTGGGACGCATACCCGAAACAACACGTGTATTATGCGTAGGGAAAATATTCAAAACTAATTGATCACCCCGATTGGAATGATTGTCCGTTCCTTAAGTAAAATAGCCATTGTTAATATATTGTAACAGTTTCACGGCATACTTCGGTCGCGAATCGGTTCGTAAAGCAATCGCCATTCCGGTGTCGGAAACTTTGCCCATACCCGCTTAATTGCGGTATGAGCGGCGGCAGGAGCGCAACAGTAAACATCGGCAACCGGCAATGCATCAAGTTGCGCGCAAGCAATCTCATTCACACACTGTGCCACTGCTTGTCCGTCATCGGCATTGAAGTCAAACTTAAGATCTATCGGATAATACTCGACTTGATCTAAACTGTCGTTCCACGATCGGCATAAATTTGCAAGATAATGTCCGCCCGGCGTATTCACTTGATATAGCTTTAACGGGGTTTCGGATTCTTGTGCGATGATATGTTCAAACAAACTCTTAATCGATGCGAAGCCGACACCGAACCCGATCAGAACAATCGGTCGATTTAAATCTTCGGTGAAAACGAATTCGCCGTACGGCGCAGTAACTTGCAAAGTTTCCCCGATAGCGCAATGGTTAAAAATATATTGACAAAACGGATGCTTATGATACGGAATGTGAAATTCCAGACGTCGTTCATCGCAGGGACAGCTGGCAATCGAAAATTCACCGCCGGCACCTGCTTGCAAACGTGCGTATTGACCGGCAAAAAAGCGCAAACGCTGACTGCGTGGAGATTGTAAAACTAATAAGCTTACGGTGTCATTTAATTGCTTGAGTGAGCGTACTTTGGTAGGGAAAGAACGCACCTCCAACTGTGTCGCCGTATCGGCGATATCAGTGTGGATAATGATATCGCTGACGGCAGTATTGGAACACATCAAAAAATAATCCTTAATCTTCTCCGCCGCGCTAAAGTGATGGTCATGATACTGAATTCGGCTTATCTCACCGGCAATCAGACGCGCCGAGCACAGACCGCAATTCCCGTTACTGCAACCGTAATTAATATGCAGCCCGGCGCGAATCGACGCCGCTAAAATAGATTCGCCGGATTCAACCGTCGCGACTTTGTCACTGTGTCTAAAATAAACTTTATAGCTCATTTCTGCGAATTACTATCACTCGTTTGCAACTGCCGCGCAATATCTACCTGTATGACCTGAATCTCGCGATTGCCCTCAACCGCAACGTAGCGCGCACCATGTTGCTTGGAGTATTCCCGATAATAAGCGATGAGCTCAGCGGTTGCGTGATAATAAACCGCTAACCGCCGCTTGATAGTATCTTCACGGTCATCATCGCGTTGAACGAGAGCTTCGCCGGTCACATCATCCATTCCGAGGCGACGCGGCGGATTAAATTCTATGTGGTAAGTGCGGCCGGATGCCGGATGGAATCTTCTACCGCTCAAACGCCGTATGATCTCATCATCCGCTAGCCGAATCTCAATCACATAGTCCACTTCGATACCGCGTTCGTCAAGTGCATAGGCTTGAGCGATGGTGCGGGGAAATCCGTCAAGTAGAAAGCCTGATTTGCAATCGCTCTTCTGCAAGCGTTGTTCCACCAAATCAATTACGATGCTATCGGGAACCAACTGCCCATCGCGCATAATTTTTTGCACGCGCATACCCAACTTGTCAGTGCCATGCGCAGCTTCGCGCAACATGTCGCCAGTGGAAATTTGCGGGATACGAAATGTCTGCGAAATGAATTGAGCCTGCGTGCCTTTGCCGACACCGGGCGCTCCCAGCAATATAATTCTCATAAGTGTCTTTTTTATCAGCTGCTGCTTTACCGATAACACCATCATATCCACTTACAAGTAAAAGTGTAAGGGGCACATGCCGCACCGGCATTTTTATTTTCCAGCGTGAATTATTCCCATTCCCTCGACTGCCGCTTCCATGAAAATCGAAAATCATACGGACCGGTTTCTGTTCATTCTCTCATTGACGAGAATAGCAATTTTTAACGCCCTGCATTACTTATATCTTAGGTGCTCCCGCGGGAGCATAATTTTGCTTGACAAGTTACTTTAACGATGCCATTCTTATCTCAATATTTTGAGGCAACTGATGCTCATACCGGTTACGGTCGGCGTCTCATGATGCTGAACTCGCAGGGGGCTTACCCCGGTGGTAGGTCTCCTCGTAACTAAAGGAGAACACGACAATAGAAATTACTAGAGAAGAGCTTCAACGAGAACTCCATTCAATTGAAGACCGGCTTGATCAAAAGCTTCTTGAAATTAAGAACGATATCATCAAATGGGTTGTCGGACTGTTTGTCGGCATGAGCTTGCTGATCATATCGGCGGTTGGTTTATACACCAACGTAATCCTTTCAATGCACTGAGATTGCTTATAGCAGTCATCTAAAACCATCACATTGTGGCGACAGCCGCATCTTCATTCACCCCGTAGGGTTCTCTCCTGCGGGGGAGATCTCCTGCATTACTTTGGATAAAAAAATTAACGGAAAACAATATACTCGTACCGTCTGAAACGATATTTAATGTATAGTGCCAGATACATATGGGACTCACGGCTTACTCAAAAAGGTGACCGATATGCAATATCAACTATGCAATATCAACACATCGGCCACCGCATCAAAGGTTTCTATATGAGCCAATTTTGCTTCAAAAATAGAGGCTCATGAGCGCTCTAATCTTCAACAGAAATATGATGCCCTCATTTTGGGAGGGTTGTAACTCCCGAACGCATTCAAGATCGGTCGCAGTACTTTGTACCGCTGGCGGCGGCGTTATCGCCGCACTGGCCTCAGCGCCTTACATGATCGCGGCAAAGCGCCGCGTAAGAGGCGCCAGCGGACCTGACCGCAACCGATTCAGCACGAAACCGTTTTGCGCTTGTTGCCAGATTGTCGGCGGATTGTGCCGGATTGTCGGCAAAGTGCCTGTCATCCATGACGCGACTGAGTTCTGTCAACAAGATCCAGCCTCGACGTCCTTGTCGGGTCGTTCGCCACTGAAAACCAATTGGTTTTCCGGGCACGTCTCACCCTGCGCCTGGCAGAATTTCGGCAGCAGTAAAGTCTTTGAGCTGATGAAACCGTTTTATGTTTGTTGGTGTGTTGTCGGCGGATTGTGCCGGATTGTCAGCAAGGTGCCTGTCATCCATAACGCGACTGGGTTCTGTCAACAAGCTCCAGCCCCGACGTCCTTGTCGGGTCGTTCACCGCTGAAAACCAATTGGTTTTCCGGGCGCGTCTCACCCTGCGCCTAGCAGAATTTCGGCAACAGTAAAGTCTTTGAACTGATGAAACCATTTTGTGTTTGCTGGCGTGTTGTCGGCGGATTGTGCCGGATTGTCGGTAAAGTGCCTGTCATCCATGACGCGACTGAGTTCTGTCAACAAGCTCCAGCCTCGATGTCCTTGTCGGGTCGTTCACCGATGAAAACCAATTGGTTTTCCGGGCGCGTCTCACCCATGACGAGACTTGGTTCTGCGAATGAACCCCAGCCCCGACATCCTTGTCGGGTTGTTCGCCGCTGAAAACCGATCGGTTTTCCGGGCGCGTCTCACCCTGACGGACGGCGGGAGTGAGTTTCAAGGACAGTTTGCCCGGCTCATCCGGGAATCACCCATGATTGAGCAGTGACTGACCTATCCCAAGTGTCCAAAAATAAACACGCACATCAAGTGCTTCAACCGCACCGTCCAAGAAGATTGTATCAATCATGCAGAAGACCTGCTATTCGCCGATACGGAAGCATTCAATGACCAGTTATGAAACCGTTTTATGTTTGTTAGTGTGTTGTCGGCGGATTGTGCCGGATTGTCAGCAAGGTGCCTGTCATCCATGACGCGACTGGGTTCTGTCAACAAGCCCCAGCCCCGACGTCCTTGTCGGGTCGTTCACCGCTGAAAACCAATTGGTTTTCCGGGCGCGTCTCACCCTGCACCGTCCTCATGCCGGCAACGGACAGAAAGCACCGATCCGAATGTTACTGCCGAACGCTTCCCCCGAAGCCCTTCAAAAATCCCATTTAGAGTGGCATCGTACAAGCCCTACGAATTCATTCACCTTTATGGTACTATGGAAACAAGCTAATTTATTTTGAGAACTACCCTAGTGAATCAGGACGAGAATAATATGCAACCGGAAACAATCGCAATACATGGTGGCTATACAGCCGAACCGACAACCCGTGCCGCTGTTACACCCATCTATCAGACGACCTCTTACACCTTCAGAGACAGTCAACATGGCGCCGACCTGTTTGACTTAAAAGAACAAGGCAATATTTACACACGCATTATGAATCCGACAACCGCGGTTTTGGAAGAACGCATCACATTGCTCGAAGGCGGTGTGGGCGCGCTTGCCTTATCTTCGGGCATGGCGGCGATAACCAATGCAGTGTTCACGATTGCCGAACAAGGTGACAATATTATTTCGGCATCGGCATTGTACGGCGGCACCTATAACTTGTTCGGACACACTTTGCCGAAATTCGGTATCAATGTGAAATTCTGCCGATTAACCCCAAATGAACTAGGGAAATACATTGACGATAAAACAAAAGCGGTGTTTTGCGAATCAATCGGCAACCCCGCCGGCAACATAGCCGATCTAAGTGCATTGGCGGACGTATGCCGTCAGCATAATGTCGCTTTTATCGTCGATAATACGGTGCCGACCCCTTATCTGTGCCGTCCGTTTGATTTCGGCGCCGACATCGTCATTCACTCGCTGACAAAATACATCGGCGGACACGGCAACAGTATCGGAGGGATCGTTGTTGATTCGGGTAAATTCCCCTGGGCCGACAGCAGGGGACGCTATCCGACACTAACCCAACCCGATCCGTCGTACCGCAACATTGTTTATACTAAAGATATTGGCGCCGCAGCTTTCATTGTGCGCGCACGCCTTGTGCCATTACGCAATATGGGCGCAGCCATCTCGCCCACCAATAGCTTTCTTGTACTGCAAGGCTTGGAAACTTTGCCGTTACGCATGCAACGCCACAGCCATAATGCATTAGCGGTTGCCGAATACTTACACAAGCACCCGAAAGTAAATTGGGTAAATTATCCGGGATTACCCGACCACCCCGACCACGCGCTAGCAAAGCATTATCTGCGCGACGGCATGGTAGCAGGTATTTTAAGTTTTGGTATCGCCGGAGGGCGTGAGATGGGAGCAAAATTTATCGATGCGTTAGAATTGATTCTACGCTTGGTAAATATCGGAGACGCCCGTTCGTTGGCATGTCATCCGGCTACCACCACCCATCGTCAACTCAGTAGCGACGAATTAAAAGCGGCCGGTGTCTCCGACGACATGGTCAGGTTATCCGTTGGTATTGAGCACATTGACGACATCATTGAGGACATCAACCAAGCGCTGACAAAAGCCTGCGACGGCTAGCTTTTTTGTCAAGGTAAAGTCATTAAAGGCTCAAGACGAATCGGTTTCTCGCTACCAAGACGGTGGGCATAAATAACTATGTAATACAACACCGCTTGCAAATAACGGCGTGTTTCATTAAAGGGGATTGTTTCTATCCAAATAGCCGGGTCCCTGATCGGCGCACGTTGGGTCCAACGCCTTACCGCTGTGGTTCCGGCATTGTATGAAGCAAGCGCCAACGGCAGATGCTGTCGGTGTTGACGATACATCTTAGCAAGGTAAGCGGTGCCCATTCGGATATTTACATCAGGACGTAAAATATACCAAGTTGAGGGACGTTTGAGCTTTAGCTCTTTTATCATTAATCGCGCGGTGTGTGGCATCAACTGCATCAACCCCAGTGCGCCGGCCGGCGATTTGGCTTTATCCATAAACGCACTCTCGCGACGCATTACGCCATAGATTATCGGCATTGATATTTGCGAATGTCGGTCTGCTTCGTGTTGCACAATTTTATAGTACGGTATCGGAAAACGCAGTAAAGTATCCCCTCTGAACTTACTTTGAGCAACGGAGCGAATTGCCCCATCGCTCCATTGCCATCGGTCCGCCAAGATTGCCAAGCGCGAGAAATCTTTCGTGCTGAAATTTTCTAACGCAAACAAAAATTCCCGACGCGCATCGACAAATCTGCCGAGTGCGATCAACTCCTGCATTCTTGACACCGCCGGGGTATTGAGAAAATCCTTTAATTTTTCCTCCGTATAAGGAATCGCTTGAGTTTCTAACCGATAGGACGCTCCAAGCTGGTCCGCCGCTAAATAATTGTAATACCCAGTTTCTTGCGCCAGCGTATTCCATATTGCAAATGCCTCCTCGCGCCGACCCATGCGATCCAAACTTCGTGCATACCAGTATTGCCAACGCGATTCGCCACGCTCATTTTCAGGCAGCAAACCGATACCTTCCGACACGGCGCGCCAATCCAAACTCCGCAAAGCCGAACGTATTTGCCAATGACGCGATGTCGAATCATGATAAGCGGCGGGTATATCGGACAACCAACGTAAAGCAATATCGGGGGCAAGCTGAGTTGCCGCCATGACACCCAAATCACGTTGCATTTGGTACATAGCGTCCTGCCGCTGATACTGTGCGCGTAATTCTGCCCACAAACGATCCGCGTTTTGTATTTTGTCTGCCGCCAGACGTTTCACCACATAAGCGATAATGTCTAAAGCATAGTCAGGCTGTAACGATTGCCCTAACAGTTTGCGGAGTGTCTTTTCCGGGTGACGCTTTGCTTCAACTAAAGCGTGATACCAGTGTCGGTTTTTCCGGCTCAATCGCTCTTTGAGATATCGCGTAAGACCGGCATCACGCCCCCAAACAAGCAACAACCTCCGCCAAATGAGTTGATCATTGATTACCATTTTAGAAAACCCCCAATTAAACACTGCATCGCACTGCGGTGGTTGTGAAAAATTCACCGACCATAAAGTCGGAATGACTTGTTTCAAAGCCACTGTATCGCCGATATGCATTAATGCCGTCGCATAATAACAAGCAAGAGTTTTGTCCTGAATCATCAGCGGTTTTATATAGAAATCAGCATACGACTTCCAGCGTTTTTCCCGTGCCAGCCGTAATAACCACTCATACCGCAGACGTTCACCGACCGGTGTGTTACGATTCTCCGTCAAAAACCGCATCACTTCGCTCTCGCTTAAATGATCAATACGCAGTTTATGTTCATGAAATTGCAGATAGGGATAAAGCGGATAATCACGTAGCTTTGACACATACGTAGAAAACGTCTTAGTTTGGCCAGCTTGCAACGTTTTTTCAATTTGAACAAATAAACCGCGCTGCACAGCAATATTATTCCCTTGAGCATATACACCGCTCCCCGCTTGACAAACAAACAAAAAAATTAAAATAATGCAGCAACGCACTTTAGACAATTGAATGAATACCGCTTGCCCCATTATGATAACTTTTTCTTTTTAATCAGCTGATTAATACTTATATAGACATGCGGTGAAAAACCAACGTGAATTTCAGATACAATCATAACGTAAAGCCATAATGGATTGGGTCTATGCCGCTTGCCACTCGATTGAATCACTCGGCATCCATCGTCATGGCTTGCTGTTTATCTCCGCTATATTAGTCATTCCTACAATCGTTTGCGGTAATATGACGCTATTCTACTTGCAAAAAATAACCTCGGGTGAACGCGGTTATCGGCAAATCGTAAGCCCTCTTTTGATCAATTTATCAGCGACCCTTATCTGTGCGGTTATTTTTGCATGGACACTTAGCGAATATCTGTGATCCGGTATTAGCTTGCGATGAGAATATTTTTTCTCGGATTATTATTGCTTACAGTCTGCGATAACAAAGCGCAAACCATTCAAGCGACTGACGATACCGGAAGAAACATACGCTTAACTCAACCCGCACAACGCCTTATTTCTTTGGCGCCCCACTTAACCGAGTTAGTATTCTCCGCCGGCGCCGGCGATCAATTAGTCGGCGTATCACGCTATTGCGACTATCCGCCGCGAGTAAAAACCTTACTACAGGTTTCGGATTACCAGACGATTAACTACGAACAAATTGCTTTACTACAACCCGATGTGATATTGGTTTGGCAAGCGGGCCTTAAAGCAGCGGTGTTGAAAAAACTCAATACATTAGCCGAAGCGGTTTATGTTTCGGCACCGGAAAATTTTACCGATATCGCACGCAACCTAAAAACTATCGGACGTCTAAGCGGCAACCCCGAAATTGCTGCCCGGCGCGCGGATATATTCCTAGATAATATCACGCGATTGCGCGATCAATACCAAACCAATCGGCGGCTACCGGTGATTTACTTATTATGGATCAACCCGTTGATGACAGTGAATCGAAACCACTGGATTGGCCGGCTGCTGAATTTATGCGGCGGGAGGAATGTTTATGCGGACATGCCGGCCGAAGTGGTTAAAATCAACCGTGAATCTTTGCTGCTAAATCAAACCGCTTTAATTACTCACAGCATTACAAATACGAGCGTGGAATGGCTGCCGAAATCGTCAGTCTTTATTACCGGCGCATTGATGCAACGTCCCTCGCTACGAATCGCGGAAGCGGCAAAAGAAATGTGTGAAATTATTGCGGACAACCGTTAGACCGATGCATTTAGCGCATCGTGCTATGTAAACCAATATAAACTTCCGTACCTGTGCCTTGAAAACCATCTACCGGCTCATATTCTTTGTCCGATAAATTGTTCACTTGCAGGGACAAGCGCAAATCATCGCTTAATTGATAAGCGGCGGTCAGATCGAGTACGGCGTAACCGCTTTCATTATCTCGGGCGAATGTGTCGCGCTGAACATCCGTACGCTCACCGACATAGCGCCCCCGCAGCGCAAGCGAAACTTCAGCGATCGGCTGCCAATGCCAACGGAGATTCATTTGCCTTAGCGGACGGCGCGGCAGACGTCGGCCATCCTGATCTTTACCGCTTGTCAAAGTATAATCCATTGCTAAATGAGAGGCAGTATCGATATCAATTGCAAATGATAACTCCAAACCCTCGATTGAGGCGCTATTAATATTTTCTAACCGCTGCGCGATAGAATTGTATGCAATCAAATCTTTGATTTCATTGTCAAAATAGGTGGCGCCCCAACGAACGTTATTTAGACGTTTGCCGACAGACGAACCTGTGAGATGAACTCCAATTTCCCAGCTATCACTTTCCTCCGGGTCCAACATCGGATTGCCGCCAAAGCCAAATTGTTCCGACAGAGTCGGTACCTTAAACGCCGTCCCATAGTTTGCGCGCAGCGCCAAACCGGTATCGGGAATCTGGTATGCGACACTGATTTGCGCACTGTTCTCGCTATCGAAATAGTTGGGATCGTCATAACGTAAACCGGCAGCTATCGATAGCCCGGAGACCGGAGTCCAACGGGTTTCGGCATAAATTGATTGATTGCGATCGGTTTCACTGATTGTCGAGAGTGAATCCGAATTATGGATTTTTTCCAGTTCCGTTTCAGCGCCCAACGAAAGGCGCCAATCGCCGGTCAGCATAAAATGATTATACCATTCAAACTTCTCTCTCTCGCCGTAAAATGAACTGCCGTCACTCTGACGTGTCTTACCACGATAATGGGAAATCTGCCAATAGCCGTTCCAGCGCGACGTTTGTGCGGATAGTTTTGCTTGAACTCTGTCTTCATCGCGAAATTGTTCCAACGCGTTCGTTTCAAACGGCGTGGAGTTCTCGTCATAATCGTTTTCGGAATCAATTCGTCCGTACCTCAAATCAAATTGCAGAAATTCGTTTAGTTGAACGCCGAAATTCATCTTCACATCAATATTCTCATACGCATCATCCTCGCCGACTCCGTTCCTCAAGCGACGTGGGGTAAATGACTCGCCGTCGGTGTCGAAGTAGCCGACACCCAAAGAAAAATCAAATCGATCATTTTCTCCCGATGTATTAAATACAATTCTCTTGGAGTTTAGTGAACCATATTCGACATTGACCCGCGCACCAACTTCTCCCTGCCCACGATGGGTTACGATATGAATGACACCGCCAATAGCGGATGATCCATGCTGAGCGCTATAGGGGCCGCGCAAAATTTCAATCTGTTCGACATCGTTCAACTGTAACCGTTCTAAAAACGCGGTGTTCCCAAATGCGGGATCAGTAACTTCCACTCCATCAACTATCACCGTGACATGATTGGATTCGGCGCCGCGAACAAACACTGACGTCTGCGCACCGCCACCGCCGCTAGGAGCAATATAGAGACCGGGCACACTCGATAGTGCATCGCTTAGATAGCGGTATTGGTAACGCTCAATTTCCTTGCGGGTCACCAGTGTCCAAGCGCCGGCAAACCGGCTGGATATAGTCGGGAGGCGGGTTGCGGTAACAACGACTCTCTCATCTTTTTGGGCAAATACTGTGGTCGAAAATAAGCCGGACAAAATCATCGCGGAAAAAAAAATCCGATGAATACTCCTACCCGTAAGACATTGAATCGGTCTAAAAATCGATAGATAATGCCTGCGCTCAATCTGCCGGCTTCAAAGTAGAAAAATTCTTTTTTAGAAAATATACCATCCAGCATATTTTCCCTTTCCCGAATCATACTCTATTAAAAAAAGGAGAACTAAGACGATAAATGCTTTTCAACCGCTGCTTGTACGTCTCCTAAGCCGGCGCTTTCCGAATAATCACGTACATCCTGAGTAATTTTCATAGAGCAGAATTTCGGACCGCACATTGAACAAAAATGTGCCGCTTTTGCAGAATCTTTTGGTAAAGTTTCATCGTGAAATTGCTTTGCGCGTAAAGGATCAAGTCCCAGATTAAATTGATCGTTCCAACGAAATTCGTAACGTGCTTTGGAAAGCGCGTTGTCACGCAACTGCGCGCCGGGATGACCTTTGGCAAGATCGGACGCATGCGCCGCAATCTTATAAGCAATTATGCCCGCACGCACATCCTCGCGGTTGGGCAATCCCAAGTGTTCTTTCGGTGTCACATAGCATAACATAGAGGTTCCGAACCAGCCGATCATTGCGGCCCCGACCGCTGATGTAATATGATCGTATCCCGGTGCGATATCGGTCACCAAAGGTCCGAGCGTGTAAAAAGGCGCGTGCATACAAGCTTGCAATTCTTTATGAACATTCTCTTCAATCAAATGCATTGGAATATGCCCGGGTCCTTCAATCATCACTTGCACATCATGCTCCCATGCAATGCGGGTTAATTCACCCAACGTTTTAAGCTCGGAAAACTGCGCCGGATCATTCGCATCGGCAATGCAACCAGGGCGCAAGCCGTCGCCCAATGAAAAAGCAACGTCGTACTGCCGCATAATTTCACAAATCTCATTAAACCGCGTATACAAGAAGTTTTCTTGGCGATGGCTCAAACACCATTTCGCCATGATTGAACCGCCGCGCGAAACGATGCCGGTGACACGCTTGGCAGTCAGCGGAATGTAGTCCGACAACACACCGGCATGAATCGTAAAATAATCAACGCCCTGCTGTGCTTGTTCAATCAACGTATCACGATACAGTTCCCAACTAAGCGCCTCGGGCACTCCCGATACTTTTTCAAGCGCCTGATAAATCGGTACTGTCCCTAACGGTACCGGCGAATTACGCAACAACCATTCACGAGTTTCATGAATATCCTTGCCGGTGGAAAGATCCATCATCGTATCCGCCCCCCAACGCACCGCCCAGACCATCTTCTCAATTTCCTCAGTAATTGAAGAGCTCACTAGAGAAGTGCCGATGTTGGCATTCACTTTCACTCGGAAGTTACGTCCTATGATCATTGGTTCCAATTCAGGATGGTTAATGTTGCAGGGAATAATCGCACGCCCCGCCGCAACTTCGTCGCGCACAAATTCTGGGGTAATAATCGCCGGAATATTAGCGGAAAACGCTTGTCCGCCGTGATGCTTTAACAATTCTTGATATTCCGCCTTCTCGCGCAGCTTTTCCAGACCGCTGTTTTCTCGGATAGCGATATATTCCATCTCCGGCGTAACGATACCGCGCCGCGCGTAGTGTAACTGCGTTACATTTCTGCCGGAAACTGCGCAACGTACTTTTTGACTCGAACGAAATTTAAGGCGCTGAGTATTTGGATTGGGGTTGGAATATTGAGTGTCATTGCGTTCATCAATCCATCCTTTGCGCAAGTGGGACAGCCCCTCGCGTAAACTGATCCGTATTGATTCGTCCGAGTAAGGACCGGAGGTATCGTAAACCGGAATCGGCGGGTTTTTCTCACCACCAAAGCCTGTAGCAGAGTCTTCTTGAATGATTTCACGCATTCCGACGCGAATGTCGGAACGTTTGCCGTTTATATAAACCTTGCTTGAACCGGGCAGCCGGCCCACCGCATCGGGAGAAATTTCTTTGACACGTTCGCCCATCAGCGGTACGATGGAAACCTCTGTCATGGCAAACCTATAAAAAAGAAGCATTCGGCGAATACGAACATTGCTTTATTATACATGCTTATAAACATGAATGAACTCTCTCCGTCCGAATTGAGACACTACCTAGAAACCTGTGATGAAAACCCACAATTAGTTGATGTTCGGGAGCAATGGGAATTTGATTCCGGGCATTTATCGGGATCAACGTTAATTCCCGTTGCGCAAATATCGAGCCGCTATCAAGAGCTTGACCCGAGCAGACCAACGGTGTTGATTTGCTTGCACGGAATACGTAGCCGTATCGCCGGCACATTTCTGGAACAAGCGGGGTTTGGCAACGTAATCAACTTGCACGGTGGAATCAATGCATGGAATAAAACCATAGGAACGCTTTCACTCTAAACTTAAAGAAACAATCGACTCAGTGCGATTTTATAAATTTCAACTTCTCAATACATATTCCCGCTCCCGTTTTCAAAGAGGATTTCCTCATCCGGCACTTCAAAACGCATGGTTTACCGAAGTGCTTATTTTCAAATGATCCGTTTACACCATTACCGGGCTCATGGCAAAGTTTGCTGCGGTCATAATGTTTCCTTCCATGTAAGATAATAGCTTATATGTTGCGCCGACATAAAGTGTATATATGTGCCGGCTCCATACGGTATATGTATATGTATAGTGTCATACTCGACATAATCCGCTACAATGTTCGGCAATGAATCTCCCCTTACGTCTAACCGCCCATGTGAAGGACCGGCTTGCCGTCGCATTATTTATCTTTGGCATTGCATTATGTCATTCGGTGCAGGCCCAAAGCGGACCGGCACATAATCTATCTAGTCTTTATAACATCGCGCTAGATAGCGATCAACAACTACAAGCCGCAAAGGAAGCATTTAACGCAGTGCGGATCGGACGTTCGGTCGCACGTTCCGATCTACTGCCTCAGATCAACTTAAGAATTTCACGCAACCGAATCATCAGGCAAAGAATCCGCGGAGATTTTTTTCAAGGAATGCCTTCCGTGAACGGTGGCAGAAGTGACGAAAATAGTTCCGGGAAATTTGACAACTATAACACTCACGATTTGCGTCTGGATTTAAGTCAGACATTATTCAATATGGATCGGTTCATTGCTTTTTCACAATCCGAATCGGAAACGGAAGCGGCGCAACTAGAATATCAAAGTGCGCAACAAGGCTTAATTCTGCGGCTTTCCGAAGCCTATTTCAAGGCGCTTTCATCGGAAAGCTCGCTAAAATTCGCACGCTCGGAAAAAGAAGCTTACGCCCGTCAACACAAACAATCAAAAGAACGGTTCAATGTCGGGCTAGTGCCCATCGCCGATGTGAGAGAAACACAAGCAGCCTACGACATTGCCGTTGCTAACGAAATCGCCGCCGTAAACAATTTACGCAATGCGCTGTATGCGATAACGACCATCGTTAATGTCGATGTATATAAGCTCATGCAGGTTGGCGACAATCTGACAATTTATCCTCCGATACCTGAGGACATAGACCAATGGGTTGAAAAAGCGCTGATGGGAAACCTTGATTTACTGGCAAAGAATATCCGCGTAAATATCGCACGTCAGGAAATTCGCCGGCAACGTTCGGGACATCTGCCGATAGTAAATCTGGTGGCATCACATAATACGGAGGATACATTGGGCGGACCGGCACCACGCGATTATGAAGACGAGCAAGTCGGGTTTGAGTTGAGTATTCCTCTGCTTAGCGGCGGAAGAACCTACTACCAGACTAAACAAGCGACAAGAAGGCATCAACAAGAAGTGCATGAACTGCAAAAAATGAAACGCGAAATAACTACTTCTGCACGCGAAGCCTATTTGAACATAGTTACCGCAATTAATCGTACCCAAGCGCTGGCGCAAGCCATTCGATCCGCCCAAACCGCCGTCGCCGCTACCCAAGCCGGATTTGACGTCGGTACGCGTACCTCAACTGACGTACTACTCGCTCTCAGTGACTTGTTCAGAGCCGAATATGACTACGCCGAATCAAGACATACCTACATTTTGAATATGCTGCGCTTAAAGAGGATTGTCGGTGCACTCGCCGCGGCAGACGTAAACCGAATCAATAGCTGGCTGACAAAAAATCCCTGATGTTCCGCCCTTCTATCGGCGCTTACCGATTATTGTTGTGGGTGATATTTCCGGTTATCACAGTCTATACGGCCACTGTGGCATGGCGTTATCGTTGCGTACGTTATTTTCTGCAACGCTTTGCTTATTTTCATCGCTCAAGAAGGAGCGCAAGCCGCCCGCTATGGTTTCATTGCGCCTCGGTGGGTGAAACTAATACCGCACTACCGCTTATTCACGCGTGGCTCGAACATCATCCGAACGACTCTATCATCATTACCAGCAACACACCGACTGCGAGCCGCTTGATAAAGAAACAAGCGGTCGATAATATCCGCCATTGCTATCTGCCGCTTGATTATCCGAGCGGCTGCCGCCGCTTCCTCACAGCGCTGCGCCCACGCTGCGCGTTAATTATGGAAACAGAACTATGGTTTAATTTATTTAACGAATGCCGAAAGATGGAAATACCGATTTTTTTACTGAATGCGCGGCTTTCCGAAAAGACTCTGACACATCGGCATTGGCTGACAAGCTATTATCGAAAAAGTCTTTCCGGAGTTGCACATATTTATACTCGCACGCAGACCGATGCGGGCGCTTACCGTGCGTTAGGCGCCGATCCGAAGAAAATCAGTATCATCGGCAATCTTAAGTATGCGGCAAAGTACCCGCAACGACAGAAACCTTTGCTGACATGTGATTATATCCTTGCCGCTTCAACCCACGGAGATGAAGAACTGCAAATCGCGGAAGCTTGGCGGAAAGCGCGTATGCCGCAACTGCTTGTTATCGTGCCGCGCCATCCTGAACGCGGCAAAATGATTTTGCGCCGATTACGCAAAGCCAAGCATATCGGACTACAGCTGCGCAGCGGACCGGTAAACCTGCATAAAGATACTAAAATCTATATCGTCAATACTATCGGTGAATTACCGCAATGGATCGCATACGCAAAACTCGTCTTTACCGGAGGGTCCTTAGTTAAAGTTGGCGGACACAACGTTTTGGAACCAGCAACTTTAGGGGTCCCGCAAATCACCGGACAGTTCACGCAAAATTTTTCTGCGGAAGTTCAGGCACTCAAAGAAAACGACGGCATTGAAATCGTTGCCGATCAAATCGCGCTCACCCAAGCTCTGAAAAATTATTGCTCAGGTCCTCAACGCTATCGGACTATGGCAGACAATGCCATACGGCATTTGCGGGAGCGCCGTGATATATTGAAGAGATACCTTGCCGTACTCTCGGATCGTATACGATAACGTTTCATTGGATATACCCCCGCATTAAGTTTTTCCAATCTTTTGTGCCGAAGTGAAAACCTTTAACTGTCCGGTTTAGTTTTCGTAGAGACTGATGCAGACGATTCAACATTTGGATGTGCCAATAATGCGCCATCCTACGTCGAGCGCCACGGTCAAAATCAATCAGGAAGCACTGCTTGTTCGTATTAAGAAGGATATTATGCGCATTCAAATCGGCGTGATAAACTCCCGCCCGATGGAAAGACTTAATTGTGCTACCGATTAGCAACCATTCTTCTACCGCTAAACTTCGTTGAGTCAGTAATCTAGAAAGAGGCTTTGCGGGACGACAACTGACGGTAATGAGTTCCGCAGTGTAAACCCGCCCCTCGCGCCGATAGCGCGCCGCTACCGGACGCGGTACCGGTAATTTCCGGCGAAATAAACTATCAAGCAAATACCATTCCGAAAACGAACGTACCGCCCATTCGCCGAGATATAAGTAATGATTATGCGAAAAATGTGTAATGAAACCGCCGCGGATATATTGTTTTAACACAAGCTCTATTCCGTATAAATGGAAAAAACGCACCGCTACGCGACCGCTTGCGATATCCGGAAGATCAATAGAAGCTTCGGTTGCCGCCGCCGATTCAAACCAATCTATAACATCAATGTGTTTAAGAACATCAGGGGCATATAAAACATGCGTATGGTTTTTCCGAATAATCTTGCCGGGCATTGTATATAGCGCTTAGAAAAAACCTCGCTTTATATTTTTCTAAGAAAACTCGTTATATACCGCGAACTTTCCCTGATGCTCCGCTGCGATGAGGAAAGCAGACGCGACGGCTCGCAGCAACGGATGCAAGCATTAACAGTATGAACCATAAGCCGACCGCACCGCCGCCGCCACCACGCCGTCTATCGACGACGACACTGCTACCGCCGATCGCACCCGTATTTGCAACAATGCCGTTTGCTTCACTATCGGCATCATTCAACCCGCCATCTGTGACCTCCAGCAGCACACAGCGATGGCCCGCATTGAGACCCGGCGTCCAATACGCTATAGCATCGGGACTTGGGCAAGGATTGTCTGAAGTCCTCGGCGCCGAATAGGTACGATCGGCTTCGGACATATCAATCTCCCACCAATCGCCATTGATATATTCGTAATAGACCGAGCCTTCGGCTATAGGTTCACGTTGCGGAATAACCACCCGCGCTTGCAAGTCAAAGTTATCCACATCAAAAATTACTTCAAAATCATAGATACCGCTGCCTGCGTAGGCCGGTGGTGTGCCAATCCCTATTATTTCGGCATCCTCCTCGCTCTCGGCAATCAACGCAGACCAATGAGGCATTGCATTTTCCGTCACCGACCTTACTACCACTGAAAATAGACCTACAGCGGGTTTTTGAATGGCTGAACCGTCCTCCTCGCCATCTTTACCGTCCCCTGTGGTAATAATTAAAGTCAACCCTCTATCGTTCTCCGTCTCATCTCCGGCATAAAGAAACTCTCTATTATCTCTGTTAAACTTCACATTGCTCATCGCGCTATCATCACCAGCCGCATAGACATCTCGAACTCCGTCAACGTCCAGATCGTCTATCCTATCCGGCAATAATTGATCATCAACGATATTGACGTATATTGTTTGTGTTATTGTCGTCGTCAATCTCTCACTACTATTCGCATCAAAACCGGCGCCCGCAAAGACACCTCTTATAACCAGAGGAGTTTCTTCTGTTGGGGGGAAATTACCCATAACCGAACACTCGGTGGTGTCGTCCGGACAGGCCGGAATCTCAAAGGCCTCGCTCTCGGGATTCGTCAAGTCGTCAATGATGTTAACCGTCCACTCGCCTCGTACGAGTACACCAGTCTCCGCCGGAGTTGATTTGAACGTTAAGCCCTGATCAGCCAACTCCGACACTTTCACATAACGTCTTTCCTCATTATCGACCAGAGCCAATACTCTAAACGGAACCCTGAATCCGAATGAAGCCGGCACGTCAAGTTCGCGAACTATAAATGAACTACGAGTTACAGTATAAAAACGTGTGGAAGGATCGTTATAGACCACCATAATATCAGTTTCGCTTCCCGGATTAGACAGCGTCGGGAGACCCGGCATTTCGCTATCCATACTCAGGTCGTTCTCAAGCAGCCTGATTGTCGCGCTATTGCCATCTTCTAACGCAGCGCCATCCGCTATTACAGCTAGAGGCATAGAAGTGAAAGTCCAAGGAGGCAATGTTGGCAATGTTCCTTCTACAGAAAAGTCTTTTACCTTAAGCCCAAGTTCGAGTTCGGCAGGCCGGACATCAATCTCAATCGTAATCGTCGAACTGCTGTCTTGAGGGATATATTGACTCCGATTCGCAAGACCTACAATCGGTGCGACATAAAATAGTTGAGCAAATGCGACACCTTCCAAACTGCCGTCAATGTCATAATCTGTAATTTCAGCATCGCCGGTGAAAATATTACCGTTTGCATCTTTCGCACGCCAAATCACTGCGGTAAAGCCCAATTGCTGCAAAAATAGCCGCCGATTTTCATCATCGAAGTCAAGCTCGCATAATTCGCTTGTATCCTCGCAGGCTGTAAACGCTTCCAAGCTATCACAACCGGTGCACGATACGATGTCGGAACCTACCGCCACTTCAAAACTGCCGTCTGCCGACACCTCGGCGTTTGCGAGCACATCGGCAATCAAATCATAGCCATTTTTGTCGCCTATGCGGCGTAAAGTTAGGCTAGCCCCTGTATCATCAACTATCGGTGTTGCCGTGATGCGTGCGGCTGCGCTGTTGCCCGCCGCACTGACCGCACGCACTTCAAATGTGTATTCCGTGCCGTTGACTAAGTTCGATACGATTTGAGTTCCGACTTCGCTCGTCGCATCACCGGCGGCCGTCCAGTCCGGATCCCAAATATTCCCGCCGTCGGCACTCACGCGATATTCGTAGCGGTCGATCGGCGCAGTGCCGGAATCGGCAGGTACGTCCCAACTTAGGACCGCCTGTGTGTCGCCCGCCTCGGCTGCCAAATTCGCCGGCGCACCGGGCACGACATCCTTGTCAACCACCCGCACCTCGGCGCTATTCTCAATACCGACCTCATAATCCACACCGTCGTTCACGGTAACCGTCACCGTTCTGACACCGAACGTATCATCAATGACGGTGGCAAGGCTGAGCACCGCTGTCGCAGAACCGGCGTCGAAAGTCACCGTACTAGGCGCCGCAGTCGCAAGCACTCCGACGGTCGCATCTACCGTAATGTTCACTGTCAATGTCGGCGCATCCGTCGCGTCGGTCCGGCTGAGTGTAAACATCGCCGGTTCGCCTTCTGTGACCTCTGCCTCGTCCGCCGTAATCGTAATTGTAGTCGGCACATCCAGCACCGTCACCTCAATCTCTTGCGTTGTTGTCAATGCCCGAGCGTCCGTGCCGCCGGTCGCCGTCACAATGAGCATATAAACGTTATTCGTATCCGCATCCGTCGGATTCTCATAGTTCGGTGCGGTTGTGAATCTCAACTCGCCCGAAGACGGGTCGTCAATGGCGAACAAGGTCTCATCCGCACCGCCGGTAACCGAATACGTCACTTCGTCCTCTATGTTCGCATCCTCAGCCGTCACCATGCCGACTACTGTTTGTCCTTCGTTGACCGCAAAACTTTCCGAACTGCTGAATACCGGCGCCACGTTGACGTCAACCACTCGCACCTCGGCACTATTTTCAATACCGACTTCATAATCCACACCGGCGTCAACGGTAACCGTCACCATCCTGACACCGAACGTATCATCAATGACGGTGGCAAGGCTGAGCATCGTTGTCGCAGAACCGGCGTCGAAAGTCACTGTACTAGGCGCCGCATCCACAAGCGCTCCGGCAGGATCATCTACCGTAATGTTCACTGTCAATGCCGACGCATCCGTCGCGTCTGTCCGGCTGAGTGTAAACATCGCCGGTTCGCCTTCTATGACCTCTGCCTCGTCCGCCGTAATCGTAATTGTAGTCGGCACATCCAGCACCGTCACCTCAATCTCTTGCGTTGTTGTCAATGCCCGAGCGTCCGTGCCGCCGGTCGCCGTCACAATGAGCATATAAACGTTATTCGTATCCGCATCCGTCGGATTCTCATAGTCCGGTGCGGTTGTGAAGCTCAACTCGCCCGAAGACGGGTTAATGTCAAACAGGGCATCATCCGCACCGTTGGTAATCGAATACGTCACTTCGTCTTCTATGTTCGCATCCGCAGCCGTCACCGTGCCGACTACCGTCTCCCCTTCGTTGACCGCAAAACTTTCCGAACTGCTGAATACCGGCGCCACGTTGACGTCAACCACTCGCACCTCGGCACTATTTTCAATACCGACTTCATAATCCACACCGGCGTCAACGGTAACCGTCACCATCCTGACACCGAACGTATCATCAATGACGGTGGCAAGGCTGAGCATCGTTGTCGCAGAACCGGCGTCGAAAGTCACTGTACTAGGCGCCGCATCCACAAGCGCTCCGGCAGGATCATCTACCGTAATGTTCACTGTCAATGCCGACGCATCCGTCGCGTCTGTCCGGCTGAGTGTAAACATCGCCGGTTCGCCTTCTATGACCTCTGCCTCGTCCGCCGTAATCGTAATTGTAGTCGGCACATCCAGCACCGTCACCTCAATCTCTTGCGTTGTTGTCAATGCCCGAGCGTCCGTGCCGCCGGTCGCCGTCACAATGAGCATATAAACGTTATTCGTATCCGCATCCGTCGGATTCTCATAGTCCGGTGCGGTTGTGAAGCTCAACTCGCCCGAAGACGGGTTAATGTCAAACAGGGCATCATCCGCACCGTTGGTAATCGAATACGTCACTTCGTCTTCTATGTTCGCATCCGCAGCCGTCACCGTGCCGACTACCGTCTCCCCTTCGTTGACCTCAAAACTTGCTGCACTGGTGAATGCCGGCGCCACGTTGGCGTCGTTGTCGATAACACGCACCGAAGCACTGTTCTCAATACCGACTTCATAAAAACCCATATCGTCGACACCAATGGTAACCGTCACCGTGCTGTCGTCTTCTTCAAGCGTATCATCAATGGTGGCAACGCTGAGCATCACTGTCTCGGAAGCAGGTCCAAAAGAAATACCAAAAGGCGTTGGAGCCGCAAGCACCTCGCCGGACTCAACTACCGTAAAGAACACAAACAAATCCGACTCGTCGGTCCCCTCAAACACGAACACCGCCGGCTCGCCTTCCGTTACCATCGGCTCGACTGCCGCAATCGTTATTACCGGCAAATCAAGCACTCTGACGGTAATCGCTTGCGTCATCGTCAACGCTCGAGCGTCCGTGCCGCCGATTGCCGTCACCGTGAGCACATAAACGTTATCCGTATCCGCATCCGCCGCATTCTCAAAGTCCGGTGCGGTGGCGAAACTCAATTCACCCGAAGACGAGTCAATTACAAACAGAGCATCATCCGCACCGTCGCCGGTAATCGAATACGTCACCTCGTCCTCTATGTTCGCATCCTCAGCCGTCACCGTGCCGACTACTGTCTGCCCTTCGTTGACCTCAAAACTTGCTGCACTGGTGAATGCCGGCGCCACGTTATCAATGATCGTGATCGTTTCCTCGCCGATTGTGTCGCCTTCATGCCGGGCGGTTATCCTAATCGTCTCATCCCCCTCAGCCGTCATGTCGTCTATTAGCGCCATAATCGTCGCGGTTACCGAAGACGACCCCGCCGGTAAAATCACTTGATACGGCGACGACAGCAACGAACCTACGACCATTACCGTATAGTCGTCCTCAGGCGTCGCCTCGCCGGCAAACTCTAATGTGATCGTTTGATTCTCGGCAAATACCGATTCGTTCGTGATTCCCACTTCGATATCGCCCGATGCCCCTTCGTCAATGGTGGTCTCGCTCACCGACAAATCCAACTCCGGCGCCGCATCATCGTCAATGATCGTGATCGTTTCCTCGCCGATTGTGTCGCCTTCATGCCGCGCGGTTAGTGTGATCGTCTCATTCGCTTCGTCCGCTCGGTCGTCTGTCGCCATGATCGTTGCGGTTACCGAAGACAACCCCGCCGGCAAAGTCAACTCATACGGCGACGACAACGGCGAATCTCCGACCATTACCGTATAGTCGTCCTCAGGCATCGCATCGCCGGCAAACTCTAACGTGATCGTTTGATCTTCGGCATATACCGACTCGTTCGTCATCACTGTAATATCGACCGATGCTCCCTCTTCAATGGTGGTCGCACTCACCGACAAATCCAACACCGGCACCGCATCGTTGTCGATGATCGTAATCGTCTGAGTCGTATCGCTGCCTATCGTAACGTCAGGGTCCGTCGTAGTTAATCGCAACTCAATCGTCTCGGCTCCCTCAAATACCGCGTCGTCTGTTATCACTAAGCGGAATTCGACTGTTTTATCTGTCCGAAGATCAAACACATCATCGGCAATATACGGCGCAGGGAATGTAAGCGGTAACGCGAACGAATTGTCATCCATATCCGTGATAACGTAGTCTTCGCCGAACGTCGCCGTCCCCTCCAACTCAAGCGTCAGCGGATATCCTCTGTCAAGTAAATCACGCATCCGCTTCATCACAATCGGCACCGCGGTGTCTCTACTTTCACTGACACTACTCGGCAACATGTCTAAACTCCAGATAGGAGGCGAATCGTTATCAATGATGGTAATCGTCGCTTCGCCCTGACCGATCACCACCTCATCGGCGGGATCCGATGCCATTACAGATCTAATTCTCACCGAAAAGAATTCTTCGGTCTCGAAAATCGCGTCATTGACACGAGAAAGAGATTCAGAACGCAGCGCAGGGATAGAATCGCTAGGGCCGAATGAAAACCTAGAATTAACCAGGGTATAATCCTCAGGATGGAGCGCGCTGCCTTCCATTGTCGAGATAGTAGCGCTTACAGCGCCGCGCAGCGGTCTTTCGCCGCTCAGTCTGATCATGACAACTACCGAGTTCCTTTCATTGAACGTATATTCGCTCTGGACGAACGAGATCGTGAACGGCCCGTCGTTGTCGTTCACCCGCACCTCGGCACTATTCTCAATACCGACCGCATAATCCACACCGTCGTTCACGGTAACCGTCACCGTGCTGTCGTCTTCTTCAAGCGTATCGTCGCCGGTGGCAAGACTGAGCGCCGTTGTCGCAGAATCGGCAGCAAAAGTAATCGTATCAGGCGCCGCATCCGCAAGCACTCCGCCGGAATCGTCTACCGTAATGTTCACCGTCAATGCAGGCGCATCCGTCGCCTCGGTCCGGCTGAATGTGAACACCGCCGGCTCGCCTTCCGTGACCGTCGGGTCTTCTGCCGTAATCGTAATCGTCGTCGGCACATCAAGCACCGTCACCATAATCGCTTGCGTCGTCGTCAACGCCCGAGCGTCCGTGCCGCCGATTGCCGCCACCGTGAGCATGTATGCATTGTCTCCGTCCGCATCCGCCGGATTCTCAAAGTCCGGTGTGGTGGCGAAACTCAACTCGCCCGAAGACGAGTCAATAGTAAACTGATCTTGATCCGCGCCGTTGGTAATCGAATACGTCACTTCGTCTTCTATGTTCGCATCCTCAGCCGTCACCGTGCCGACTACCGTCTCCCCTTCGTTGACCTCAAAACTTTCCGCACTGCTGAATACCGGTGCCACGTTGACGTCAATCACCCGCACCTCGGCGCTATTCTCAATACCGACCTCATAACCCATACCGTCGTTCACGGTAACCATCACCGTCCTGACACCAAACGCCTCATCAATGACGGTGGCAAGGCTAAGCACCGTTCGCGCAGAACCGGCGTCAAAAGTCACCATACCAGGCAGCGCAGTCGCAAGCGCTCCGGCAGGATCATCTATCGTAATGTTCACCGTCAATGCCGGCGCATCCGTCGCGTCGGTCCGACTGAATGTAAACACCGCCGACTCGCCTTCCGTTATCGTCGGCTCCGCCGCCGTAATCGTAATCGTCGTAGGCACATCAAGCACCGTTACCGTAATCTCTTGCGTCGTCGTCAACGCTCGAGCGTCCGTGCCGCCGATTGCCGTCACCGTGAGCACATAAACGTTATCCGTATCCGCATCCGCCGCATTCTCAAAGTCCGGTGCGGTGGCGAAACTCAACTCACCCGAAGACGAGTCAATATCAAACAGGGCATCATCCGCCCCACCGGTAATCGAATACATTGCCTCGTCTTGCGGGTTCGCATCCTCAGCCGTCACAACGCCGACCGTCGTCTGTCCTTCGTCGACCTCAAAACTTACCGCATCACTGAATACCGGCGCTACGTTATCAATGATCGTGATCGTTTCCTCGCCGATTGTGTCGCCTTCATGCCGGGCGGTTATCCTAATCGTCTCATTCCCCTCAGCCGTCATGTCGTCTATTAGCGCCATGATCATTGCGCTTACCGAAGACGACCCCGCCGGCAAAATCACTTGATACGGCGACGACAGCAACGAACCTCCGACCATTACCGTATAGTCGTCCTCAGGCGTCGCCTCGCCGTCAAACTCTAACGTAATCGTTTGATTCTCGGCAAATACCGATTCGTTCGTGATTGCTAGCGTAATATCGCCCGATGCTCCTTCGTCGATGGTGGTCTCGCTCACCGACAAATCCAACTCCGGCGCCGCATCATCGTCAATGATCGTAATCATTTCCTCGCCGATCGTATCGTCACCATGCCGCGCGGTTAGTGTGATCGTCTCATTCCCCTCAGCCGTCATGTCGTCTGTCGCCATGATCGTTGCGGTTACCGAAGACAACCCTGCCGGCAAAGTCAACTCATACGGCGACGACAACGGCGAATCTCCGACCATTACCGTATAGTCGTCCTCAGGCATCGCATCGCCGGCAAACTCTAACGTGATCGTTTGATCTTCGGCATATACCGACTCGTTCGTGATTCCCACTTCGATATCGGTCAATGCGCCTTCATTGATTGCGGTTGCACCGACCGTCAGAGACAACACCGGCACCGCATCGTTGTCGATGATCGTAATCGTCTGAGTCGTATCGCTGCCTATCGTAACGTCAGGGTCCGTCGTAGTTAATCGCAGCTCAATCGTCTCGGCTCCCTCAAACACCGCGTCGTCTGTTATCACTAAGCGGAATTCGACTGTTTTATCTGTCCGAAGATCAAACACATCATCGGCAATATACGGCGCAGGGAATGTAAGCGGTAACGCGAACGAATTGTCATCCATATCCGTGATAACGTAGTCTTCGCCGAACGTCGCCGTCCCCCCCAACTCAAGCGTCAGCGGATATCCTCTGTCAAGTAAATCACGCATCCGCCTCATCACAATCGGCACCGCGGTGTCCCTACTTTCACTGACACTACTCGGCAACATGTCCAAACTCCAGATAGGAGGCAAATCGTCATCAATGATGGTAACCGTCGCTACGCGCCCCTGACCGATCACCACCTCATCGTCGCTATGAAACGTCGTTACACCGGAAATCCTCAACGAAAAGAATTCTTCGGTTTCGAAGACATCGTCATCGATAATGAAATACTGCGCAGATCTCAGCAGAACTGATCCAGGAGTATAGATAGTAATACTACCTCTCGGGGAATAATCCTCAGTAAGGACCGCGCTGCCGTCGCGTGCCGTTAAGCCAACGTTTATATTGCCGCGCAGCGGTCTTTCGTCGCTCAGTCTGAGTTCGAACCTTACCTCTCTATCGCTTTCATTGACCATATACTCGGTCGTGACGAACGAGATCGTTAACGGCCCGTCGTTGTCGTTCACCCGCACCTCGGCACTATTCTCAATACCGACCGCATCCATACCGCCTATATAACCCACACCGTCGTTCACGGTAACCGTCACCGTGCTGTCGTCTTCTTCAAGCGTATCATCAATGGTGGCAAGGTTGAGCACCGTTGTCGCAGAATCGGCGTCAAAAGTAATCGTATCAGGCGCCGCATCCGCAAGCACTCCGCCGGAATCGTCTACCGTAATGTTCACCGTCAATGCCAGCGCATCCGTCGCGTCGGTCCGGCTAAACGTGAACACCGCCGGCTCGCCTTCCGTGACCGTCGGGTCTTCTGCCGTAATCGTAATCGTCGTAGCCACATCAAGCACCGTCACCGCAATCTCTTGCGTCGTCGTCAACGCCCGAGCGTCCGTGCCGCCGGCCGCCGTCACGATGAGCATATAAACGTTATCCGTATCTGCATCCGCCGCATTCTCAAAGTCCGGTGCGGTGGTGAAACTCAATTCGCCCGAAGACGGGTCAATAGTAAACTGATCTTGATCCGCGCCGTTGGTAACCGAATACGTCACCTCGTCTTCTATGTTCGCATCCGCAGCCGTCACCGTGCCGACTACCGTCTCCCCTTCGTTGACCGCAAAACTTTCCGCACTGCTGAATACCGGTGCCACGTTGACGTCAATCACCCGCACCTCGGCGCTATTCTCAATACCGACCTCATAACCCATACCGTCGTTCACGGTAACCATCACCGTCCTGACGCCAAACGCCTCATCAATGACGGTGGCAAGGCTAAGCACCGTTCTCGCAGAACCGGCGTCAAAAGTCACCATACCAGGCGCCGCATCCGCAAGCACTTCGTCGGTCGCATCTATCGTAATGTTCACTGTCAATGCCGGCGCATCTGTCGCGTCGGTCCGACTGAATGTAAACACCGCCGGCTCGCCTTCCGTGACCTCTGCCTTGTCTGCCGTAATCGTGACCGTCGTCGGCACATCAAGCACCGTCACCGTAATCCCTTGTGTCGTCGTCAACGCTCGAGCGTCCGTGCCGCCGGCCGCCGTCACGATGAGCATATAAACGTTATCCGTATCCGCATCCGCCGGATTCTCATAGTCCGGTGCAGTTGTGAAGCTCAGTTCGCCCGAAGACGAGTCGACATCAAACAGGGCATCATCCGCACCGCCGGTAACCGAATACATCACCTCGTCCTCTATGTTCGCATCCTCAGCCGTCACCGTGCCGACTACTGTCAGACTCTCATCAATGTCAAAACTCACCGGCTCACTGAATACCGGCGCCACGTTGACGTCAATCACCCGCACCTCGGCGCTATTCTCAATACCGACCTCATAATCCACACCGTCGTTCACGGTAACCGTCACCGTTCTGACACCAAACGCCTCATCAATGACGGTGGCAAGGCTAAGTACCGTTGTCGTAGAACCGGCGTCAAAAGTCACCATGCCAGGCGCCACATCCGCAAGCACTTCGTCGGTCGCATCTATCGTAATGTTCACTGTCAATGTCGGCGCATCCGTCGCGTCGGTCCGACTGAACGTGAACACTGCCGGCTCGCCTTCCGTGACCGTCGGCTCTGCCGCCGTAATCGTAATCGTCGTAGCCACATCAAGCACCGTCACCGTAATCGCTTGCGTCGTCGTCAACGCCCGAGCGTCCGTGCCGCCGCTCGCCGTCACCGTGAGCATGTAGTTATTGTCTTCATCCGCATCCACCGGATTCTCATAGTCCGGTGCGGTTGTGAAGATCAGTTCGCCCGAAGACGAGTCGATATCAAACAAGGCATCATCCGCACCGTCGCCGGTAATCGAATACGTCACTTCGTCCTCTATGTTCGCATCCTCAGCCGTCACTGTGCCGACTACTGTCTGCCCTTCGTTGACCTCAAAATTTTCCGAACTGCTGAATACCGGTGCCATGTTGACGTCGTCGTCGACAACACGCACCGAAGCACTGTTCTCAATACCGATCCTATAATCCGCACCGTCTATGATGGTAACCGTCACTACGCCGTCGTCTTCTTCAAGCGTATCGTCGTCGGTGGCAAGACTGAGCTCCGCTGTCGCAGAACCGGCGTCAAAAGTCACCATTTCAGGTGCCGCTGCCGCAAGCACCCCGTCGGGATCATCTACCGTAATGTTCACCGCCAATACCGGCGCATCCGTCGCGTCGGTCCGCTCAAATACAAATACCGCCGACTCGCCTTCCGTGACCTCTGCCTCGTCTGCCGTAATCGTGATCGTAGTCACCACATCAAGCACCGTCACCGTAATCGCTTGCGTCGTCGTCAACGCTCGAGCGTCCGTGCCGCCGATTGCCGTCACCGTAAGCATGTAAACGTTATCCGTATCTACCGGATTCTCAAAGTCCGGTGCGGTTGTGAAGCTCAACTCGCCCGAAGACGAATCTATGGTGAACAGGGCATCATCCGCGCTGCCGGTAACCGAATACCTCACCTCGTCTTGCGGGTTCGCATCCTCAGCCGTCATCGTGCCCACTGCTGTCTGCCCTTCGTTGACCTCAAAACTTTCCAAACTGGTGAATACCGGCGCCACGTTATCAATGATCGTGATCGTTTCCTCGCCGATTGTGTCGTCACCATGCCGCGCGGTAATCATAATTGTCTCATCCCCCTCAGCCGTCATGTCGTCTATTAGCGCCATGATCGTTGCACTTACCGCAAATTCTCCTGCCGCCAAAGTCAACTCATACGGCGGTAACAGCGGCGAACCGTCGACCGATACCGTATAGTCGTCCTCAGGCATCGCATCGCCGGTAAACTCTAACGTAATCGTTTGATCCTCAGCAAATACCGATTCGGTCGTGAGCTCTTCGCTCGTGATCTCTATCGTAATATCAACCGATGCCCCTTCGTCAATGGTAGTCGTACTCACCGACAAAACTAACTCCGGCGCATCATCGTTGTCAACGATGGTCACCGTCGCTTCGCCCTGACCGATCATCGCCATATCGTCTTCATGTATCGCGGTTACACCGATAATAATCACCGAAAAGCTTTCTTCGGTTTCGACAGCCATGTCATCGACAATCCGAATCATCGTATTAGCTACCTGGGATGAGCCACCAGTCCCAAAGGTAATCGTAAAACTACGACGGATATAATCCTCAGAGGCAACTGCGCTGTCGTCGCTTGTCACGACAGTCACGTCAACATTGCCGCGCGGACCGCGCCCTTCGCCGATCAGTGTGAATGTGAGTTCAACCTGCCCGTCACTTTCATTGACCGTATACTCGGTCGGATCGAACGAGGCCGTGAACGTCACCACGTCGGCATCATTGTCGGTGATCATAATTGTTTCTTCGCCGATTGTGTCGCCTTCATGCCGCGCGGTTAGTATAATCGTTTCATCCGCCTCAATTTCCGTGTCGTCTGTTACCGTTATCGTCGCGGTTACTGAAGAGGCCCCCGCCGGCAAAGTCAACTCATACGGCGACGACAACGACGAACCGTCAACTGATACCGTATAGTCGTCTTCAGGCATCGCATCGCCGGTAAACTCTAACGCAATCGTTTGATCTTCGGCATATACCGACCCGGTCGCGGTCGTCATCACTGTAATATCGACCGATTCGCCTTCGTCGATAACAGTCGCGCTCACCGACAGAGACAATACCGGCGTCGTATCGTTATCGATGAGCGTGATTGTCTGCGTCGTATCGTCGCTTACCGTAGCGGCCGGGTGGCCCGTCACGCTGAGACGTAACTCAATCGTCTCATCCGCTTCATACACCGTGTCATCCGTTACCACTAAGCGGAAACTTAAAGCCCTTAGATTTATAGCAGGCCCATCTCGAATCTCAATCGGTCGCATCAAAAGTTCGCCTTCCGTGAACGGCATTGCTGCACTTCCCGTTAGTATGAACGCATTAACAAACTCTATTATATAATCCTCCCCGAACGTCGCCGTTCCCCCCACCTCAAGCATAATCGTATAAAACTCTACGAGACCCCTTCCTTCGTTTTCCAACACGATTGAAACCGTATCCATGGCCGTACTTTCATTAACAATGCTCGGCAATTCTTGCAAATTCCAAATAGGGGCTAAACCGTCATCAAGAATGGTCACCGTCGCTTCGCTGCGACCCCGATCAATCACCACCGTATCGTCGGAATGCGCCGCCGTTACATCGTCAATAACCACCGAAAAGACCTCGTCATCGGGTTCAAAAAAGATGTCATTGACAATCCGAATCGTCACCGTTTGCAACAACTCGGTCACGCCTGCTTCGGGTGAAAAGACGACTTCCATATTGTCAAGGGCGGAGGTGTAATCCTCAGGAGTGACTGCGCTGCCGTCATGTACCGAGAAAGTCATGGTCACAGCGTCCTGCGGCGCACGCCCGACGCTGCTCAGTCTGAGCGTGAGAGTGACTTCCCGGTCGCTTTCCTTGACCGGATATTCGGTCGGGTCAAACGTCAGAATGAATACCGCCGTCGCGGAGCTCGGTGTCGCCGTGACTTGTGCGGCTGCGCCGTTGCCCGCTGCACTGACTGCACGCACTTCAAATGTGTATTCCGTGTCGTTGGTCAAATCGGTTACGATTTGAGTCCTGACCTCACTCGTCGCATCGCCGGCGGCATTCCATTCCTGAGCCTCAATCGTTCCGGCGTCGCTACTCGTGCGATATTCGTAATGGTCAATCGGCGAAGTGCCGGGGTCGGCAGGCGCATTCCAACTTAGGACCGCGTGCGTATCGCCCGCCGCGGCTGCTAACTCCGCCGGCGCACCGGGCACGGCATCGTTATCGATGAGCGTGATTGTCTGCGTCGTATCGTCGCTTACCGTAGCGGCCGGGTGGCCCGTCACGCTGAGACGTAACTCAATCGTCTCATCCGCTTCATACACCGTGTCATCCGTCACCACTAAGCGCAACATTAACTCTCGTATATGTATACTACCCTCATCATCACGCCCATCCATGAACTCAATCGGTCGCATCAAACGATCGCCTTCCGTGAACGGCAGCGTTCTCGATCCTATATTCGTCCCGCTGACAAACTCTATTATATAATCCTCCCCGAACGTCGCCGTTCCCCCCACCTCAAGCATAATTGTATAAATCCCATCGAAAAGCCCTTCTCTCTGACCCAACCGGATTGAAACCGTATTCATGGCCGTGCTTTCATTAACGGTACTAGGCAATTCCTGCAAATAATCCCACCTAGGACCTACACCGTCATCGACAATAGTCACCGTCGTTTCGCTGCGACTCCGATCAATCACCACCGTATCGCCGGAATGCGCCGCCGTTACATCATCGGAAATAACCACCGAAAAGACCTCGTCATCGGGTTCAAAAATGATGTCATCGACAATCCGAATCGTCACCGTTTGCAACAACTCGGTCACGCCTGCTTCGGATGAAAAGACGACTTCCTCATTGTTAAGGGCTACATAATCCTCACTAGCGGATGCGATCGCGCTGCCGTCGCGTGTCGAAACAAAAACGGTCACTTTATCCTGTGGCGCACGCCCGGCGCTGCTCAGTTTGAGCGTGAGAGTGACTTCCCGGTCGCTTTCATTGACCGTATATTCACTCGAGTCAAACGTCAGAATGAATACCGCCGTCGCGGAGCTCGGTGTCGCCGTGACTTGTGCGGCTGCGCCGTTGCCCGCTGCACTGACCGTACGCACTTCAAATGTGTATTCCGTGTCGTTGGTCAAATCGGTTACGATTTGAGTCCTGACCTCACTCGTCGCATCGCCGGCGACATTCCATTCCTGAGCCTCAATCGTTCCGACGTCGCTGCTCGCGCGATATTCGTAATGGTTGATCGGCGCAGTACCGGGGTCGGCAGGCGCATCCCAACTTAGGACCGCGTGCGTGTCGCCCGCCGCGGCTGCTAACTCCGCCGGCGCACCGGGTACGGCATCGTTGTCGACAACACGCACCGAAGCACTGTTCTCAATACCGATCCTATAGCCCACACCGTCTATGATGGTAACCGTCACTACGCCGTCGGCTTCATCAAGCAAATCGTCATCGGTGGAAAGACTAAACACCGCTGTCGTAGAACCGGCATTAAAAGTCACCATACTCGATCCGTCAGCATCGTCCGTTATCATAACCCTAACGTCCACTAATTCCGCATCCGTCGGCGTTGTCCGATTCAACACGAACACCGCAACCTCGCCTTCCGTTACCATCGGCTCGACTGCCGCAATCGTTATTACCGGCAAACTGTCATCCGCATCAAGTACTTCGACGGTAATCACTTGCATCGTCGTCAATGCCCGATCACCCGTGCCGCCGATTGCCGCCACCGTGAGCATGTATGCATTGTCTCCGTCCGCATCCGCTGCATTCTCAAAGTCCGGTGCGGTTGTGAAGCTCAGTTCGCCCGAAGACGGCTCAATGTCAAACAGGGTATCATCCGCGCTGCCGGTAATCGAATACATCACCTCGTCTTGCGGGTTCGCATCCACAGCCGTCACCATGCCGACTACTATCAGGCCCTCTTCAACCTCAAAACTTGCTGCACTGATGAATACCGGCGCCTCGTTATCAATGATTGTGATCGTTTCCGCGCCGATTGTGTCGTCATCATGCCGCGCGGTTAGTGTAATCGTCTCATCTCCCTCAGCCGTCATGTCGTCTATTAGCGCCATGATCGTTGCGTTTAGCGCAGATTCTCCCGCCGTTAAAGTCAACTCGTACGGCGACGACAGTGGTGCGCCGGCGACTGACACCGTATAGTCGTCTCCAGGCGTTGCCGTGCCGAAAAATTCCAACGTGATCGTTTGATCCTCAGCAAATACCGATTCGTTCGTGATCTCTAGCGTAATATCAATTGATTCGCCTTCGTCAATCGTTACCGCGCTCACCGACAAATCTAACTCCGGCACCGCATCGTTGTCGATGAGTATGATCGTCTGCGTCGTAGCGTCGCCTATTCCGACCTTCGGCTCGGTCGTGCTCAAGCGTATCTCAATCGTCTCCTCACCCTCAAACACCCGATCGTCCGTTATTATCAGGCGGGCTTCAAGCATTGTTTGATCTTGCGCTACATCAAATGTAGGCGGCGACGCCAACGGATTGCCGTCTATATCCGTGATGACGTAGTCGTCGCCGAACGTCGCCGTCCCTCCCAGCTCAAGCGTCAGCGAATACCCGCGACTAACAGGATGAACATTCATGTTCTCCATCTCAATCGACACGGTGCCCGTGCTTTCACCGACAGAACTCGGCAACCGGTCCAATACCCAAATCGGTGTGTCGCCGTCATCGACGATGGTAACCGTCGCTTCGCCTTGATCAATCACGACCGTGTCGCTGGAAGCCGCCGCCGTTACATCGTTAATAACCACCGAAAAGATCTCGTCATCTAACTCAAAAACGATGTCATTGACAATCTGAACCGTCACCGTTTGCGTTAACTCGGTCACGCCCTCTTCGCGTTCAAAGACAACCGTCGCATTCTCAATAGCCACATAATCCTGAGGAGTGACCGCGCTGCCGTCGCGTGTCGAGACAGTAACGGTTACATCATCTTGCAGCGCACGCTCTTCGCCGATCAGTCTGAGCGTGAGAGTTACCCTCTGGTCACTTTCAGTGAGCGTATATTCGCTCGGGTCAAACGTCAGAGTGAATACCGCCGTCTCGGAACTCGGTGTCGCCATGATTTGCGCGGCTGCACCGTTGCCCGCCGCGCTGACCGCGCGTACTTCAAATGTGTATTCCGTGTCGTTGCTTAAGCTCGATACGATTTGAGTTCTGACTTCGCCCGTCGCATCGCCGGCGGCATTCCATTCCTGATCCCCAATCGTTCCGGCGTCACTGCTCGCGCGATATTCGTAACGCTCAATCGGCGAAGTGCCGGAATCCGCAGGCGCTTCCCAACTTAGCGCCACCTGAGTATTGCCTGCCCCAGCCGTCAAGTTCATCGGCACCCCGGGTACGTCATCGTTGTCGACAACCCGCACCGAAGCACTGTTCTCAATACCGACTTCATAAAAACCCGTATCGTCGACACCAACGGTAACCGTCACCGTGCTGTCGTCTTCTTCAAGCGCATCATCAATGGTGGCAACGCTGAGCATCACTGTCTCGGAAGCAGCTCCAAAAGAAAGAGCAGGAGGCGTTGGAGCCGCAAGCACCTCGCCGGACTCAACTACCGTAAAGAACACAAACAAATCCGACGCATCCGTCGCGTCGGTCCGACTGAATGTAAACACCGCCGACTCGCCTTCCGTGACCATCGGCTCTGCCGCCGTAATCGTGATCGTCGTAGGCACATCAAGCACCGTTACCGTAATCTCTTGCGTCGTCGTCAACGCTCGAGCGTCCGTGCCGCCGATTGCCGTCACGATGAGCATATAAACGTTATCCGTATCCGCATCCGCCGCATTCTCAAAGTCCGGCGCGGTGACGAAACTCAGTTCGCCCGAAGACGAGTCGATATCAAACAGGGCATCATCCGCACCGCCGGTAACCGAATACGTTACCTCGTCTTGCGGGTTCGCATCCGCAGCCGTCACCGTGCCGACTACCGTCTCCCCTTCGTTGACCTCAAAACTTGGCATACTGCTGAATACCGGCGCCACGTTGACGTCGTCGTCGACAACACGCACCGAAGCACTGTTCCCAATACCGATCCTATAGTCCGCACCGTCTATGATGGTAACCGTCACTACGCTGTCGTCTTCTTCAAGCATATCGTCGTCGGTGGCAAGACTGAGCTCCGCTGTCGCAGAACCGGCAGCAAAAGTCACCATTTCAGGTGCCGCTGCCGCAAGCACCCCGTCGGGATCATCTACCGTAATGTTCACCGCCAATACCGGCGCATCCGTCGCGTCGGTCCGACTGAATGTAAACACTGCCAGCTCGCCTTCCGTTACCATCGGCTCGTCTGCCGTAATCGTGATCGTCGTAGCCACATCAAGCACCGTCACCGTAATCGCTTGCGTCGTCGTCAATGCCCGAGCGTCTGTGCCGCCGGCCGCCGTCACGATGAGCATATAAACGTTATCCGTATCCACATCTGCCGGATTCTCATAGTCCGGTGCAGTTGTGAAGATCAGTTCGCCCGAAGACGAGTCGATATCAAACAAGGCATCATCCGCACCGCCGGTAACCGAATACGTTACCTCGTCTTGCCGGTTCGCATCCTCAGCCGTCACCGTGCCGACTACCGTCTCCCCTTCGTTGACCTCAAAACTTGCTGCACTGATGAATGCCGGCGCCACGTTAACGTCGTTGTCGTTCACCCGCACCTCGGCACTATTCTCAATACCGACCGCATAATCCATACCGCCTATGACGGTAACCGTCACCGTGCTGTCGTCTTCTTCAAGCGTATCGTCGTCGGTGGCAAGACTGAGCGCCGTTGTCGCAGAATCGGCAGCAAAAGTAATCGTATCAGGCGCCGCATCCGCAAGCACTCCGCCGGAATCGTCTACCGTAATGTTCACCGTCAATGCAAGCGCATCCGTCGCGTCGGTCCGGCTGAACGTGAACACCGCTGGCTCGCCTTCCGTGACCGTCGGGTCTTCTGCCGTAATCGTGATCGTCGTCGGCACATCAAGCACCGTCACCGTAATCGCTTGCGTCGTCGTCAACGCCCGAGCGTCCGTGCCGCCGGCCGCCGTCACGATGAGCATGTAGTTATTGTCTTCATCCGCATCCGCCGGATTCTCATAGTCCGGTGCGGTGGCGAAACTCAATTCGCCCGAAGACGAGTCAATTGCAAACAGAGCATCATCCGCCCCGCCGGTAACCGAATACATCACCTCGTCTTCTATGTTCGCATCCGCAGCCGTCACCGTGCCGATTGCCGTCTGCCCTTCGTTGACCTCAAAACTTTCCGCATCGCTGAATACCGGTGCCACGTTGACGTCAATCACCCGCACCTCGGCGCTATTCTCAATACCGACCTCATAACCCACACCGTCGTTCACGGTAACCATCACCGTTCTGACGCCAAACGCCTCATCAATGACGGTGGCAAGGCTAAGCACCGTTCTCGCAGAACCGGCGTCGAAAGTCACCATACCAGGCGCCACATCCGCAAGCACTTCGTCGGTCGCATCTATCGTAATGTTCACCGTCAATGCCGGCGCATCCGTCGCGTCGGTCCGCTCAAACGTGAACATTACCGGCTCACCTTCCGTTACCGTCGGCTCCGCCGCCGTAATCGTGACCGTCGTAGGCACATCAAGCACCGTCACCGTAATCTCTTGCGTCGTCGTCAACGCTCGAGCGTCCGTGCCGCCGATTGCCGTCACGATGAGCATATAAACGTTATCCGTATCCGCATCCGCCGCATTCTCAAAGTCCGGCGCGGTGACGAAACTCAATTCACCCGAAGACGGGTCGTCAATGGTGAACAAGGCCTCATCCGCCCCACCGGTAATCAAATACATTGCCTCGTCTTGCGGGTTCGCATCCTCAGCCGTCACAACGCCGACCGTCGTCTGTCCTTCGTCGACCTCAAAACTTACCGCATCGCTGAAGACCGGCGCCGTGTTATCAATGATCGTGATCGTTACCTCGCCGATCATTTCGCCTTCATGCCGGGCGGTAATCATAATCGTCTCATTCCCCTCAGCCATCATGTCGTCTATTAGCGCCATGATCATTGCGCTTACCGAAGACGACCCCGCCGGTAAAATCACTTGATACGGCGACGACAGCAACGAACCTCCGACCATTACTGTATAGTCGTCCTCAGGCGTCGCCTCACCGGCAAACTCTAATGTGATCGTTTGATCTTCGGCATATACCGACTCGTTCGTGATTCCCACTTCAATATCGGTCAATGCGCCTTCGTCAATGGTGGTCTCGCTCACCGACAAATCCAACTCCGGCGCCGCATCATCGTCAATGATCGTAATCGTTTCCTCGCCGATTGTGTCGCCTTCATGCCGGGCGGTTAGTGTGATCGTCTCATTCCCCTCAGCCGTCATGTCGTCTGTCGCCATGATCGTTGCGGTTACCGAAGACAACCCCGCCGGCAAAGTCAACACATACGGCGATGACAACGGCGAATCTCCGACCATTACCGTATAGTCGTCCTCAGGCATCGCATCGCCGGCAAACTCTAACGTGATCGTTTGATCTTCGGCATATACCGACTCGTTCGTGATTCCCACTTCGATATCGGTCAATGCGCCTTCATTGATTGCGGTTGCACCGACCGTCAGAGACAACACCGGCACCGCATCGTTGTCGATGATCGTAATCGTCTGAGTCGTATCGCTGCCTATCGTAACGTCAGGGTCCGTCGTAGTTAATCGCAGCTCAATCGTCTCGGCTCCCTCAAACACCGCGTCGTCTGTTATCACTAAGCGGAATTCGACTGTTTTATCTGTCCGAAGATCAAACACATCATCGGCAATATACGGCGCAGGGAATGTAAGCGGTAACGCGAACGAATTGTCATCCATATCCGTGATAACGTAGTCTTCGCCGAACGTCGCCGTCCCCCCCAACTCAAGCGTCAGCGGATATCCTCTGTCAAGTAAATCACGCATCCGCCTCATCACAATCGGCACCGCGGTGTCCCTACTTTCACTGACACTACTCGGCAACATGTCCAAACTCCAGATAGGAGGCAAATCGTCATCAATGATGGTAACCGTCGCTACGCGCCCCTGACCGATCACCACCTCATCGTCGCTATGAAACGTCGTTACACCGGAAATCCTCAACGAAAAGAATTCTTCGGTTTCGAAGACATCGTCATCGATAATGAAATACTGCGCAGATCTCAGCAGAACTGATCCAGGAGTATAGATAGTAATACTACCTCTCGGGGAATAATCCTCAGTAAGGACCGCGCTGCCGTCGCGTGCCGTTAAGCCAACGTTTATATTGCCGCGCAGCGGTCTTTCGTCGCTCAGTCTGAGTTCGAACCTTACCTCTCTATCGCTTTCATTGACCATATACTCGGTCGTGACGAACGAGATCGTTAACGGCCCGTCGTTGTCGTTCACCCGCACCTCGGCACTATTCTCAATACCGACCGCATAATCCACACCGTCGTTCACGGTAACCGTCACCGTGCTGTCGTCTTCTTCAAGCGTATCATCAATGGTGGCAAGGTTGAGCACCGTTGTCGCAGAATCGGCGTCAAAAGTAATCGTATCAGGCGCCGCATCCGCAAGCACTCCGCCGGAATCGTCTACCGTAATGTTCACCGTCAATGCCAGCGCATCCGTCGCGTCGGTCCGGGTGAACGTGAACACCGCCGGCTCGCCTTCCGTGACCGTCGGGTCTTCTGCCGTAATCGTAATCGTCGTAGCCACATCAAGCACCGTCACCGCAATCTCTTGCGTCGTCGTCAACGCCCGAGCGTCCGTGCCGCCGGCCGCCGTCACGATGAGCATATAAACGTTATCCGTATCTGCATCCGCCGCATTCTCAAAGTCCGGTGCGGTGGCGAAACTCAATTCGCCCGAAGACGGGTCAATAGTAAACTGATCTTGATCCGCGCCGTTGGTAACCGAATACATCACCTCGTCTTCTATGTTCGCATCCGCAGCCGTCACCGTGCCGACTACCGTCTCCCCTTCGTCGACCTCAAAACTTTCCGCACTGCTGAATACCGGTGCCACGTTGACGTCAATCACCCGCACCTCGGCGCTATTCTCAATACCGACCTCATAACCCATACCGTCGTTCACGGTAACCATCACCGTCCTGACGCCAAACGCCTCATCAATGACGGTGGCAAGGCTAAGCACCGTTCGCGCAGAACCGGCGTCAAAAGTCACCATACCAGGCAGCGCAGTCGCAAGCGCTCCGGCAGGATCATCTACCGTAATGTTCACCGTCAATGCCAGCGCATCCGTCGCGTCGGTCCGACTGAATGTAAACACCGCCAGCTCGCCTTCCGTAACCTCTGCTTTGTCCGCCGTAATCGTGATCGTCGTAGCCACATCAAGCACCGTCACCGTAATCTCTTGCGTCGTCGTCAACGCTCGAGCGTCCGTGCCGCCGATTGCCGTCACGATGAGCATATAAACGTTATCCGCATCCGCATCCGCCGCATTCTCAAAGTCCGGCGCGGTGACGAAACTCAATTCACCCGAAGACGGGTCGTCAATGGTGAACAAGGTCTCATCCGCCCCACCGGTAATCGAATACATTGCCTCGTCTTGCGGGTTCGCATCCTCAGCCGTCACCGTGCCGACTACCGTCTCCCCTTCGTTGACCTCAAAACTTGGCATACTGCTGAATACCGGCGCCACGTTGACGTCAACCACCCGCACCTCAGCACTATTCTCAATACCGACCGCATAATCCACACCGTCGTTCACGGTAACCGTCACCGTTCTGTCGCCAATCATTTCATCAATGACAGTGGCAAGGCTAAGTACCGTTGTCGTAGAACCGGCGTCAAAAGTCACCATACCAGGCGCCGCATCCGCAAGCACTTCGTCGGTTGCAACTACCGTAATGTTCACAAACAAATTTGGCACATCCGTCGCGTCGGTCCGCTCAAACACGAACACCGCCGGCTCGCCTTCCGTGACCATCGGCTCTGCCGCCGTAATCGTAATCGTCGTAGGCACATCAAGCACCGCCACCGTAATCGCTTGCGTCGTCGTCAATGCCCGAGCGTCTGTGCCGCCGGCCGCCGTCACGATGAGCATATAAACGTTATCCGTATCCACATCTGCCGGATTCTCATAGTCCGGTGCAGTTGTGAAGATCAGTTCGCCCGAAGACGAGTCGATATCAAACAAGGCATCATCCGCACCGCCGGTAACCGAATACGTTACCTCGTCTTGCCGGTTCGCATCCTCAGCCGTCACCGTGCCGACTACCGTCTCCCCTTCGTTGACCTCAAAACTTGCTGCACTGATGAATGCCGGCGCCACGTTAACGTCGTTGTCGTTCACCCGCACCTCGGCACTATTCTCAATACCGACCGCATAATCCATACCGCCTATGACGGTAACCGTCACCGTGCTGTCGTCTTCTTCAAGCGTATCGTCGTCGGTGGCAAGACTGAGCGCCGTTGTCGCAGAATCGGCAGCAAAAGTAATCGTATCAGGCGCCGCATCCGCAAGCACTCCGCCGGAATCGTCTACCGTAATGTTCACCGTCAATGCAAGCGCATCCGTCGCGTCGGTCCGGCTGAACGTGAACACCGCCGGCTCGCCTTCCGTGACCGTCGGGTCTTCTGCCGTAATCGTGATCGTCGTCGGCACATCAAGCACCGTCACCGTAATCGCTTGCGTCGTCGTCAACGCCCGAGCGTCCGTGCCGCCAGCCGCCGTCACGATGAGCATGTAGTTATTGTCTTCATCCGCATCCGCCGGATTCTCATAGTCCGGTGCGGTGACGAAACTCAATTCGCCCGAAGACGAGTCAATTGCAAACAGAGCATCATCCGCCCCGCCGGTAACCGAATACGTCACTTCGTCTTCTATGTTCGCATCCGCAGCCGTCACCGTGCCGATTGCCGTCTGTCCTTCGTTGACCTCAAAACTTTCCGCACTGCTGAATACCGGTGCCACGTTGACGTCAATCACCCGCACCTCGGCGCTATTCTCAATACCGACCTCATAACCCACACCGTCGTTCACGGTAACCATCACCGTTCTGACACCAAACGCCTCATCAATGACGGTGGCAAGGCTAAGCACCGTTCTCGCAGAACCGGCGTCGAAAGTCACCATACCAGGCGCCACATCCGCAAGCACTTCGTCGGTCGCATCTATCGTAATGTTCACCGTCAATGCCGGCGCATCCGTCGCGTCGGTCCGCTCAAACGTGAACATTACCGGCTCACCTTCCGTTACCGTCGGCTCCGCCGCCGTAATCGTGACCGTCGTAGGCACATCAAGCACCGTTACCGTAATCTCTTGCGTCGTCGTCAACGCTCGAGCGTCCGTGCCGCCGATTGCCGTCACGATGAGCATATAAACGTTATCCGTATCCGCATCCGCCGCATTCTCAAAGTCCGGCGCGGTGACGAAACTCAATTCACCCGAAGACGGGTCGTCAATGGTGAACAAGGCCTCATCCGCCCCACCGGTAATCAAATACATTGCCTCGTCTTGCGGGTTCGCATCCTCAGCCGTCACAACGCCGACCGTCGTCTGTCCTTCGTCGACCGCAAAACTTACCGCATCGCTGAAGACCGGCGCCGTGTTATCAATGATCGTGATCGTTACCTCGCCGATCATTTCGCCTTCATGCCGGGCGGTAATCATAATCGTCTCATTCCCCTCAGCCGTCATGTCGTCTATTAGCGCCATGATCATTGCGCTTACCGAAGACGACCCCGCCGGTAAAATCACTTGATACGGCGACGACAGCAACGAACCTCCGACCATTACTGTATAGTCGTCCTCAGGCGTCGCCTCACCGGCAAACTCTAATGTGATCGTTTGATCTTCGGCATATACCGACTCGTTCGTGATTCCCACTTCAATATCGGTCAATGCGCCTTCGTCAATGGTGGTCTCGCTCACCGACAAATCCAACTCCGGCGCCGCATCATCGTCAATGATCGTAATCGTTTCCTCGCCGATTGTGTCGCCTTCATGCCGGGCGGTTAGTGTGATCGTCTCATTCCCCTCAGCCGTCATGTCGTCTGTCGCCATGATCGTTGCGGTTACCGAAGACAACCCCGCCGGCAAAGTCAACTCATACGGCGACGACAACGGCGAATCTCCGACCATTACCGTATAGTCGTCCTCAGGCATCGCATCGCCGGCAAACTCTAACGTGATCGTTTGATCTTCGGCATATACCGACTCGTTCGTGATTCCCACTTCGATATCGGTCAATGCGCCTTCATTGATTGCGGTTGCACCGACCGTCAGAGACAACACCGGCACCGCATCGTTGTCGATGATCGTAATCGTCTGAGTCGTATCGCTGCCTATCGTAACGTCAGGGTCCGTCGTAGTTAATCGCAGCTCAATCGTCTCGGCTCCCTCAAACACCGCGTCGTCTGTTATCACTAAGCCGAATTCGACTGTTTTATCTGTCCGAAGATCAAACACATCATCGGCAATATACGGCGCAGGGAATGTAAGCGGTAACGCGAACGGATTGTCATCCATATCCGTGATAACGTAGTCTTCGCCGAACGTCGCCGTCCCCCCCAACTCAAGCGTCAGCGGATATCCTCTGTCAAGTAAATCACGCATCCGCCTCATCACAATCGGCACCGCGGTGTCCCTACTTTCACTGACACTACTCGGCAACATGTCCAAACTCCAGATAGGAGGCAAATCGTCATCAATGATGGTAACCGTCGCTTCGCCCTGACCGATCACCACCTCATCGGCGGGATCCGATGCCATTACATCCCTAAGTCTCACCGAAAAGATTTCTTCGGTCTCGACAACCGCGTTATCAATAGTAGTAAACCTCTCAGATCTCAGCATTACGGTAGGAAAAAAGATAAGACCGCTACTACGCAACCCATAATCCTCAATAAAAACCGCGCTGCCGTCGCTTGCCGTTACGTCAACGTTTATATTGCCGCGCCGCGGTCTTTCGCCGCTCAGTCTGATCATGACAACTGCCGTGCGGCCTTCATTGACCGTATACTCGGTCGGGTCGAACGAGATCGTGAACGGCCCGTCGTTGTCGTTCACCCGCACCTCGGCACTATTCTCAATACCGACCGCATAATCCACACCGTCGTTCACGGTAACCGTCACCGTGCTGTCGTCTTCTTCAAGCGTATCATCAATGGTGGCAAGGTTGAGCGCCGTTGTCGCAGAATCGGCAGCAAAAGTAATCGTATCAGGCGCCGCATCCGCAAGCACTCCGCCGGAATCGTCTACCGTAATGTTCACCGTCAATGCCAGCGCATCCGTCGCGTCGGTCCGGGTGAACGTGAACACCGCCGGCTCGCCTTCCGTGACCGTCGGGTCTTCTGCCGTAATCGTAATCGTCGTAGCCACATCAAGCACCGTCACCATAATCGCTTGCGTCGTCGTCAACGCCCGAGCGTCCGTGCCGCCGGCTGCCGTCACGATGAGCATATAAACGTTATCCGTATCCGCATCCGCCGGATTCTCAAAGTCCGGTGCGGTGGCGAAACTCAATTCGCCCGAAGACGGGTCAATAGTAAACTGATCTTGATCCGCGCCGTTGGTAACCGAATACATCACCTCGTCTTCTATGTTCGCATCCGCAGCCGTCACCGTGCCGACTACCGTCTCCCCTTCGTTGACCTCAAAACTTTCCGCACTGCTGAATACCGGTGCCACGTTGACGTCAATCACCCGTACCTCGGCGCTATTCTCAATACCGACCTCATAACCCATACCGTCGTTCACGGTAACCATCACCGTCCTGACGCCAAACGCCTCATCAATAACGGTGGCAAGGCTAAGCACCGTTCTCGCAGAACCGGCGTCAAAAGTCACCATACCAGGCGCCGCATCCGCAAGCACTTCGTCGGTCGCATCTATCGTAATGTTCACTGTCAATGCCGGCGCATCTGTCGCGTCGGTCCGACTGAATGTAAACACCGCCGGCTCGCCTTCCGTTACCATCGGCTCTGCCACCGTAATCGTGACCGTCGTCGGCACATCAAGCACCGTCACCGTAATCCCTTGTGTCGTCGTCAACGCTCGAGCGTCCGTGCCGCCGGCCGCCGTCACGATGAGCATATAAACGTTATCCGTATCCGCATCCGCCGGATTCTCATAGTCCGGCGCGGTGACGAAACTCAATTCACCCGAAGACGGGTCGTCAATGGTGAACAAGGTCTCATCCGCCCCACCGGTAATCGAATACATTGCCTCGTCTTGCGGGTTCGCATCCTCAGCCGTCACCGTGCCGACTACCGTCTCCCCTTCGTTGACCTCAAAACTTGGCATACTGCTGAATACCGGCGCCACGTTGACGTCAACCACCCGCACCTCAGCACTATTCTCAATACCGACCGCATAATCCACACCGTCGTTCACGGTAACCATCACCGTTCTGTCGCCAATCATTTCATCAATGACAGTGGCAAGGCTAAGTACCGTTGTCGTAGAACCGGCGTCAAAAGTCACCATACCAGGCGCCGCATCCGCAAGCACTTCGTCGGTTGCAACTACCGTAATGTTCACAAACAAATTTGGCACATCCGTCGCGTCGGTCCGACTGAATGTAAACACCACCGACTCGCCTTCCGTAACCTCTGCTTTGTCCGCCGTAATCGTAATCGTCGTAGGCACATCAAGCACCGTCACCGTAATCTCTTGCGTCGTCGTCAATGCCCGAGCGTCTGTGCCGCCGGCCGCCGTCACGATGAGCATATAAACGTTATCCGTATCCACATCTGCCGGATTCTCATAGTCCGGTGCAGTTGTGAAGATCAGTTCGCCCGAAGACGAGTCGATATCAAACAAGGCATCATCCGCACCGCCGGTAACCGAATACGTTACCTCGTCTTGCCGGTTCGCATCCTCAGCCGTCACCGTGCCGACTACCGTCTCCCCTTCGTTGACCTCAAAACTTGCTGCACTGATGAATGCCGGCGCCACGTTAACGTCGTTGTCGTTCACCCGCACCTCGGCACTATTCTCAATACCGACCGCATAATCCATACCGCCTATGACGGTAACCGTCACCGTGCTGTCGTCTTCTTCAAGCGTATCGTCGTCGGTGGCAAGACTGAGCGCCGTTGTCGCAGAATCGGCAGCAAAAGTAATCGTATCAGGCGCCGCATCCGCAAGCACTCCGCCGGAATCGTCTACCGTAATGTTCACCGTCAATGCAAGCGCATCCGTCGCGTCGGTCCGGCTGAACGTGAACACCGCCGGCTCGCCTTCCGTGACCGTCGGGTCTTCTGCCGTAATCGTGATCGTCGTCGGCACATCAAGCACCGTCACCGTAATCGCTTGCGTCGTCGTTAACGCCCGAGCGTCCGTGCCGCCGGCCGCTGTCACGATGAGCATATAGTTATTGTCTTCATCCGCATCCGCCGGATTCTCATAGTCCGGTGCGGTGGCGAAACTCAATTCGCCCGAAGACGAGTCAATTACAAACAGAGCATCATCCGCCCCGCCGGTAACCGAATACATCACCTCGTCTTCTATGTTCGCATCCGCAGCCGTCACCGTGCCGATTGCCGTCTGGCCTTCGTTGACCTCAAAACTTTCCGCACTGCTGAATACCGGTGCCACGTTGACGTCAATCACCCGCACCTCGGCGCTATTCTCAATACCGACCTCATAACCCATACCGTCGTTCACGGTAACCATCACCGTCTTGACGCCAAACGCCTCATCAATGACGGTGGCAAGGCTAAGCACCGTTCTCGCAGAACCGGCGTCGAAAGTCACCATTTCAGGCGCCGCATCCGCAAGCACTTCGTCGGTCGCATCTATCGTAATGTTCACCGTCAATGCCAGCGCATCCGTCGCGTCGGTCCGCTCAAACGTGAACATTACCGGCTCACCTTCCGTTACCGTCGGCTCCGCCGCCGTAATCGTGACCGTCGTAGGCACATCAAGCACCGTCACCGTAATCTCTTGCGTCGTCGTCAACGCTCGAGCGTCCGTGCCGCCGATTGCCGTCACGATGAGCATATAAACGTTATCCGTATCCGCATCCGCCGCATTCTCAAAGTCCGGCGCGGTGACGAAACTCAATTCACCCGAAGACGGGTCGTCAATGGTGAACAAGGCCTCATCCGCCCCACCGGTAATCAAATACATTGCCTCGTCTTGCGGGTTCGCATCCTCAGCCGTCACAACGCCGACCGTCGTCTGTCCTTCGTCGACCTCAAAACTTACCGCATCGCTGAAGACCGGCGCCGTGTTATCAATGATCGTGATCGTTACCTCGCCGATCATTTCGCCTTCATGCCGGGCGGTAATCATAATCGTCTCATTCCCCTCAGCCATCATGTCGTCTATTAGCGCCATGATCATTGCGCTTACCGAAGACGACCCCGCCGGTAAAATCACTTGATACGGCGACGACAGCAACGAACCTCCGACCATTACTGTATAGTCGTCCTCAGGCGTCGCCTCACCGGCAAACTCTAATGTGATCGTTTGATCTTCGGCATATACCGACTCGTTCGTGATTCCCACTTCAATATCGGTCAATGCGCCTTCGTCAATGGTGGTCTCGCTCACCGACAAATCCAACTCCGGCGCCGCATCATCGTCAATGATCGTAATCGTTTCCTCGCCGATTGTGTCGCCTTCATGCCGGGCGGTTAGTGTGATCGTCTCATTCCCCTCAGCCGTCATGTCGTCTGTCGCCATGATCGTTGCGGTTACCGAAGACAACCCCGCCGGCAAAGTCAACACATACGGCGATGACAACGGCGAATCTCCGACCATTACCGTATAGTCGTCCTCAGGCATCGCATCGCCGGCAAACTCTAACGTGATCGTTTGATCTTCGGCATATACCGACTCGTTCGTGATTCCCACTTCGATATCGGTCAATGCGCCTTCATTGATTGCGGTTGCACCGACCGTCAGAGACAACACCGGCACCGCATCGTTGTCGATGATCGTAATCGTCTGAGTCGTATCGCTGCCTATCGTAACGTCAGGGTCCGTCGTAGTTAATCGCAGCTCAATCGTCTCGGCTCCCTCAAACACCGCGTCGTCTGTTATCACTAAGCGGAATTCGACTGTTTTATCTGTCCGAAGATCAAACACATCATCGGCAATATACGGCGCAGGGAATGTAAGCGGTAACGCGAACGAATTGTCATCCATATCCGTGATAACGTAGTCTTCGCCGAACGTCGCCGTCCCCCCCAACTCAAGCGTCAGCGGATATCCTCTGTCAAGTAAATCACGCATCCGCCTCATCACAATCGGCACCGCGGTGTCCCTACTTTCACTGACACTACTCGGCAACATGTCCAAACTCCAGATAGGAGGCAAATCGTCATCAATGATGGTAACCGTCGCTACGCGCCCCTGACCGATCACCACCTCATCGTCGCTATGAAACGTCGTTACACCGGAAATCCTCAACGAAAAGAATTCTTCGGTTTCGAAGACATCGTCATCGATAATGAAATACTGCACAGTTCTCATCAGAACTGATATAGGAGTATAGATAGTAACACTAACTCTCGGGGAATAATCCTCATGAAGGACCGCGCTGCCGTCGCTTGCCGTTAAGTCAACGTTTATATTGCCGCGCAGCGGTCTTTCGTCGCTCAGTCTGAGTTCGAACCTTACCTCTCTATCGCTTTCATTGACCATATACTCGGTCGTGACGAACGAGATCGTTAACGGCCCGTCGTTGTCGTTCACCCGCACCTCGGCACTATTCTCAATACCGACCGCATAATCCACACCGTCGTTCACGGTAACCGTCACCGTGCTGTCGTCTTCTTCAAGCGTATCATCAATGGTGGCAAGGTTGAGCACCGTTGTCGCAGAATCGGCGTCAAAAGTAATCGTATCAGGCGCCGCATCCGCAAGCACTCCGCCGGAATCGTCTACCGTAATGTTCACCGTCAATGCCAGCGCATCCGTCGCGTCGGTCCGGGTGAACGTGAACACCGCCGGCTCGCCTTCCGTGACCGTCGGGTCTTCTGCCGTAATCGTAATCGTCGTAGCCACATCAAGCACCGTCACCGCAATCTCTTGCGTCGTCGTCAACGCCCGAGCGTCCGTGCCGCCGGCCGCCGTCACGATGAGCATATAAACGTTATCCGTATCTGCATCCGCCGCATTCTCAAAGTCCGGTGCGGTGGCGAAACTCAATTCGCCCGAAGACGGGTCAATAGTAAACTGATCTTGATCCGCGCCGTTGGTAACCGAATACATCACCTCGTCTTCTATGTTCGCATCCGCAGCCGTCACCGTGCCGACTACCGTCTCCCCTTCGTCGACCTCAAAACTTTCCGCACTGCTGAATACCGGTGCCACGTTGACGTCAATCACCCGCACCTCGGCGCTATTCTCAATACCGACCTCATAACCCATACCGTCGTTCACGGTAACCATCACCGTCCTGACGCCAAACGCCTCATCAATGACGGTGGCAAGGCTAAGCACCGTTCGCGCAGAACCGGCGTCAAAAGTCACCATACCAGGCAGCGCAGTCGCAAGCGCTCCGGCAGGATCATCTACCGTAATGTTCACCGTCAATGCCAGCGCATCCGTCGCGTCGGTCCGACTGAATGTAAACACCGCCAGCTCGCCTTCCGTAACCTCTGCTTTGTCCGCCGTAATCGTGATCGTCGTAGCCACATCAAGCACCGTCACCGTAATCTCTTGCGTCGTCGTCAACGCTCGAGCGTCCGTGCCGCCGATTGCCGTCACGATGAGCATATAAACGTTATCCGCATCCGCATCCGCCGCATTCTCAAAGTCCGGCGCGGTGACGAAACTCAATTCACCCGAAGACGGGTCGTCAATGGTGAACAAGGTCTCATCCGCCCCACCGGTAATCGAATACATTGCCTCGTCTTGCGGGTTCGCATCCTCAGCCGTCACCGTGCCGACTACCGTCTCCCCTTCGTTGACCTCAAAACTTGGCATACTGCTGAATACCGGCGCCACGTTGACGTCAACCACCCGCACCTCAGCACTATTCTCAATACCGACCGCATAATCCACACCGTCGTTCACGGTAACCGTCACCGTTCTGTCGCCAATCATTTCATCAATGACAGTGGCAAGGCTAAGTACCGTTGTCGTAGAACCGGCGTCAAAAGTCACCATACCAGGCGCCGCATCCGCAAGCACTTCGTCGGTTGCAACTACCGTAATGTTCACAAACAAATTTGGCACATCCGTCGCGTCGGTCCGACTGAATGTAAACACCACCGACTCGCCTTCCGTAACCTCTGCTTTGTCCGCCGTAATCGTAATTGTCGTAGGCACATCAAGCACCGTCACCGTAATCTCTTGCGTCGTCGTCAATGCCCGAGCGTCTGTGCCGCCGGCCGCCGTCACGATGAGCATATAAACGTTATCCGTATCCACATCTGCCGGATTCTCATAGTCCGGTGCAGTTGTGAAGATCAGTTCGCCCGAAGACGAGTCGATATCAAACAAGGCATCATCCGCACCGCCGGTAACCGAATACGTTACCTCGTCTTGCCGGTTCGCATCCTCAGCCGTCACCGTGCCGACTACCGTCTCCCCTTCGTTGACCTCAAAACTTGCTGCACTGATGAATGCCGGCGCCACGTTAACGTCGTTGTCGTTCACCCGCACCTCGGCACTATTCTCAATACCGACCGCATAATCCATACCGCCTATGACGGTAACCGTCACCGTGCTGTCGTCTTCTTCAAGCGTATCGTCGTCGGTGGCAAGACTGAGCGCCGTTGTCGCAGAATCGGCAGCAAAAGTAATCGTATCAGGCGCCGCATCCGCAAGCACTCCGCCGGAATCGTCTACCGTAATGTTCACCGTCAATGCAAGCGCATCCGTCGCGTCGGTCCGGCTGAACGTGAACACCGCTGGCTCGCCTTCCGTGACCGTCGGGTCTTCTGCCGTAATCGTGATCGTCGTCGGCACATCAAGCACCGTCACCGTAATCGCTTGCGTCGTCGTCAACGCCCGAGCGTCCGTGCCGCCGGCCGCCGTCACGATGAGCATGTAGTTATTGTCTTCATCCGCATCCGCCGGATTCTCATAGTCCGGTGCGGTGGCGAAACTCAATTCGCCCGAAGACGAGTCAATTGCAAACAGAGCATCATCCGCCCCGCCGGTAACCGAATACATCACCTCGTCTTCTATGTTCGCATCCGCAGCCGTCACCGTGCCGATTGCCGTCTGCCCTTCGTTGACCTCAAAACTTTCCGCATCGCTGAATACCGGTGCCACGTTGACGTCAATCACCCGCACCTCGGCGCTATTCTCAATACCGACCTCATAACCCATACCATCGTTCACGGTAACCATCACCGTCCTGACGCCAAACGCCTCATCAATGACGGTGGCAAGGCTAAGCACCGTTCTCGCAGAACCGGCGTCAAAAGTCACCATACCAGGCAGCGCAGTCGCAAGCGCTCCGGCAGGATCATCTACCGTAATGTTCACCGTCAATGCCGGCGCATCCGTCGCGTCGGTCCGACTGAATGTAAACACCGCCGACTCGCCTTCCGTGACCTCTGCCTTGTCTGCCGTAATCGTGACCGTCGTAGGCACATCAAGCACCGTTACCGTAATCTCTTGCGTCGTCGTCAACGCTCGAGCGTCCGTGCCGCCGATTGCCGTCACCGTGAGCACATAAACGTTATCCGTATCCGCATCCGCCGGATTCTCATAGTCCGGTGCAGTGGCGAAACTCAACTCACCCGAAGACGAGTCAATATCAAACAGGGCATCATCCGCCCCACCGGTAATCGAATACATTGCCTCGTCTTGCGGGTTCGCATCCTCAGCCGTCACAACGCCGACCGTCGTCTGTCCTTCGTTGACCGCAAAACTTACCGCATCGCTGAATGCCGGCGCTACGTTATCAATGATCGTGATCGTTTCCTCGCCGATCATGTCGCCTTCATGCCGGGCGGTAATCATAATCGTCTCATTCCCCTCAGCCGTCATGTCGTCTATTAGCGCCATGATCATTGCGCTTACCGAAGACGACCCCGCCGGTAAAATCACTTGATACGGCGACGACAGCAACGAACCTCCGACCATTACCGTATAGTCGCCCTCAGGCGTCGCCTCGCCGGCAAACTCTAACGTAATCGTTTGATCTTCGGCAAATACCGATTCGTTCGTGATTCCCACTTCGATATCGCCCGATGCCCCTTCGTCGATGGTGGTCTCGCTCACCGACAAATCCAACTCCGGCGCCGCATCATCGTCAATGATCGTGATCGTTTCCTCGCCGATTGTGTCGCCTTCATGCCGGGCGGTTAGTGTGATCGTCTCATTCGCTTCGTCCGCTCGGTCGTCTGTCGCCATGATCGTTGCGGTTATCGAAGACAACCCCGCCGGCAAAGTCAACTCATACGGCGACGACAGCGGCAAGCTGTCGACCATTACCGTATAGTCGTCCTCAGGCATCGCATCGCCGGCAAACTCTAACGTGATCGTTTGATCTTCGGCATATACCGACTCGTTCGTCATCACTGTAATATCGACCGATGCTCCCTCTTCAATGGTGGTCGCACCGACCGTTAGAGACAATACCGGCACCGCATCGTTGTCGATGATCGTGATCGTCTGAGTCGTATCGCTGCCTATCGTAACGTCAGGGTCCGTCGTAGTTAATCGCAGCTCAATCGTCTCGGCTCCCTCAAACACCGCGTCGTCTGTTATCACTAAGCGGAATTCGACTGTTTTATCTGTCCGAAGATCAAACACATCATCGGCAATATACGGCGCAGGGAATGTAAGCGGTAACGCGAACGGATTGTCATCCATATCCGTGATAACGTAGTCTTCGCCGAACGTCGCCGTCCCCCCCAACTCAAGCGTCAGCGGATATCCTCTGTCAAGTAAATCACGCATCCGCTTCATCACAATCGGCACCGCGGTGTCTCTACTTTCACTGACACTACTCGGCAACATGTCTAAACTCCAGATAGGAGGCGAATCGTTATCAATGATGGTAATCGTCGCTTCGCCCTGACCGATCACCACCTCATCGGCGGGATCCGATGCCATTACAGATCTAATTCTCACCGAAAAGAATTCTTCGGTCTCGACAACCGCGTTATCAATAGTAATAAACCTCTCAGATCTCAGCATTACGGTAGGAAAAAAGATAAGACCGCTACTACGCAACCCATAATCCTCAATAAAAACCGCGCTGCCGTCGTGTGCATCAACCGTAACCGTTACATTGCCGCGCCGCGGTCTTTCGCCGCTCAGTCTGATCATGACAACTGCCGAGTCCCTTTCATTGAACGTATATTCGCTCTGGACGAACGAGATCGTGAACGGCCCGTCGTTGTCGTTCACCCGCACCTCGGCACTGTTCTCAATACCGACCGCATAATCCACACCGTCGTTCACGGTAACCGTCACCGTGCTGTCGTCTTCTTCAAGCGTATCATCGTCGGTGGCAAGACTGAGCGCCGTTGTCGCAGAATCGGCAGCAAAAGTAATCGTATCAGGCGCCGCATCCGCAAGCACTCCGCCGGAATCGTCTACCGTAATGTTCACCGTCAATGCCAGCGCATCCGTCGCCTCGGTCCGGCTGAACGTGAACACCGCCGGCTCGCCTTCCGTTACCATCGGCTCGTCTGCCGTAATCGTAATCGTCGTCGGCACATCAAGCACCGTCACCATAATCGCTTGCGTCGTCGTCAACGCCCGAGCGTCCGTGCCGCCGATTGCCGCCACCGTGAGCATGTATGCATTGTCTCCGTCCGCATCCGCTGCATTCTCAAAGTCCGGTGCGGTGACGAAACTCAACTCGCCCGAAGACGGGTCAATAGTAAACTGATCTTGATCCGCGCCGTTGGTAATCGAATACGTCACTTCGTCTTCTATGTTCGCATCCTCAGCCGTCACCGTGCCGACTACCGTCTCCCCTTCGTCGACCTCAAAACTTTCCGCACTGCTGAATACCGGTGCCACGTTGACGTCAATCACCCGCACCTCGGCGCTATTCTCAATACCGACCTCATAACCCACACCGTCGTTCACGGTAACCATCACCGTCCTGACGCCAAACGCCTCATCAATGACGGTGGCAAGGCTAAGCACCGTTCTCGCAGAACCGGCGTCAAAAGTCACCATACCAGGCGCCGCATCCGCAAGCACTTCGTCGGTCGCATCTATCGTAATGTTCACTGTCAATGCCGGCGCATCCGTCACGTCGGTCCGACTGAATGTAAACACCGCCGACTCGCCTTCCGTTACCATCGGCTCTGCCACCGTAATCGTGACCGTCGTCGGCACATCAAGCACCGTCACCGTAATCCCTTGTGTCGTCGTCAACGCTCGAGCGTCCGTGCCGCCGACCGCCGTCACGATGAGCATATAAACGTTATCCGTATCCGCATCCGCCGGATTCTCATAGTCCGGTGCGGTTGTGAAGCTCAGTTCGCCCGAAGACGAGTCGATATCAAACAGAGCATCATCCGCACCGTCACCGGTAACCGAATACATCACCTCGTCTTCTATGTTCGCATCCTCAGCCGTCACCGTGCCGACTACTGTCAGACTCTCATCAATGTCAAAACTCACCGGCTCACTGAATACCGGCGCCACGTTGACGTCAATCACCCGCACCTCGGCGCTATTCTCAATACCGACCGCATAATCCACATCGTCGTTCACGGTAACCGTCACCGTTCTGACACCAAACATTTCATCAATGACAGTGGCAAGGCTAAGTACCGTTGTCGTAGAACCGGCGTCAAAAGTCACCATACCAGGCGCCGCATCCGCAAGCACTTCGTCGGTCGCATCTATCGTAATGTTCACTGTCAATGTCGGCGCATCCGTCGCGTCGGTCCGCTCAAACACGAACACCGCCGGCTCGCCTTCCGTTACCATCGGCTCTGCCGCCGTAATCGTAATCGTCGTAGGCACATCAAGCACCGTCACCGTAATCGCTTGCGTCGTCGTCAACGCCCGAGCGTCCGTGCCGCCGGCCGCCGTCACGATGAGCATATAAACGTTATCCGTATCCGCATCTGCCGGATTCTCATAGTCCGGTGCAGTTGTGAAGCTCAGTTCGCCCGAAGACGAGTCGATATCAAACAGGGCATCATCCGCACCGCCGGTAACCGAATACGTTACCTCGTCTTGCGGGTTCGCATCCCCAGCCGTCACCGTGCCGACTACCGTCTCTCCTTCGTTGACATCAAAACTTGCTGCACTGATGAATGCCGGCGCCACGTTAACGTCGTTGTCGTTCACCCGCACCTCGGCACTATTCTCAATACCGACCGCATAATCCATACCGCCTATGACGGTAACCGTCACCGTGCTGTCGTCTTCTTCAAGCGTATCATCAATGGTGGCAAGGTTGAGCGCCGTTGTCGCAGAATCGGCAGCAAAAGTAATCGTATCAGGCGCCGCATCCGCAAGCACTCCGCCGGAATCATCTACCGTAATGTTCACCGTCAATGCAAGCGCATCCGTCGCGTCGGTCCGGCTGAACGTGAACATCGCCGGCTCGCCTTCCGTGACCATCGGCTCGTCTGCCGTAATCGTAATCGTCGTAGCCACATCAAGCACCGTCACCGTAATCGCTTGTGTCGTCGTCAACGCCCGAACGTCCGTGCCGCCAGCCGCCGTCACGATGAGCATATAAACGTTATCCGTATCCGCATCCGCCGGATTCTCATAGTCCGGTGCGGTTATGAAGCTCAGTTCGCCCGAAGACGAGTCGACATCAAACAAGACATCATCCGCACCGTCACCGGTAACCGAATACATCACCTCGTCCTCTATGTTCGCATCCTCAGCCGTCACCGTGCCGACTATCGTCTCCCCTTCGTTGACCTCAAAACTTGGCATACTGCTGAATACCGGCGCCTCGTTATCAATGATTGTGATCGTTTCCTCGCCGATTGTGTCGTCACCATGCCGCGCGGTTAGTGTAATCGTCTCATCTCCCTCAGCCGTCATGTCGTCTATTAGCGCCATGATCGTTGCGTTTAGCGCAGATTCTCCCGCCGTTAAAGTCAACTCATACGGCGGTAACAGCGGCGAACCGTCGACCGATACCGTATAGTCGTCCTCAGGCATCGCATCGCCGGTAAACTCTAATGTAATCGTTTGATCCTCAGCAAATACCGATTCGTTCGTGATCTCTAGCGTAATATCAACCGATGCCCCTTCGTCAATCGCTACCGCACTCACCGACAAATCTAACTCCGGCGCTGCATCGTTGTCGATGAGCGTGATCGTCTGCGTCGTAGCGTCGTCTATCAGGATCTTCGGCTCGGTCGTGCTCAAGCGTATCTCAATCGTCTCCTCGCCCTCAAACACCCTATCGTCCGTTATTATCAGGCGGGCTTCAAGCATTGTTTGGTTTTGCGCTATATCGAATGTAGGCGGCGACGCCAACGGATTGCCGTCTATATCCGTGATGACGTAGTCGTCGCCGAACGTCGCCGTCCCTCCCAGCTCAAGCGTCAGCGAATACCCGCGGTTAGTATCAGAATTAACAATCGACACGCGCCTCATCTCAATCGACACGGTGCCCGTGCTTTCACCGACAGAACTCGGCAACCGGTCCAATACCCAAATCGGTGGGCCGCCGTCATCGACGATGGTAACCGTCGCTTCGCCTTGATCAATCACGACCGTGTCGCTGGAAGTCGCCGCCGTTACATCGTTAATAATCACCGAAAAGATCTCGTCATCTAACTCAAAAACGATGTCATTGACAATCTGAACCGTCACCGTTTGCGTTAACTCGGTCACGCCCTCTTCGGGTTCAAAGACAACCGTCGCATTCTCAATAGCCACATAATCCTGAGGAGTGACCGCGCTGCCGTCGTGTGTCGAGACAGTAACGGTTACATCATCTTGCAGCGCACGCTCTTCGCCGATCAGTCTGAGCGTGAGAGTTACCCTCTGGTCACTTTCAGTGAGCGTATATTCGCTCGGGTCAAACGTCAGAGTGAATACCGCCGTCTCGGAACTCGGTGTCGCCGTGATTTGCGCGGCTGCACCGTTGCCCGCCGCGCTGACCGCGCGTACTTCAAATGTGTATTCCGTGTCGTTGCTTAAGCTCGATACGATTTGAGTTCTGACTTCGCCCGTCGCATCGCCGGCGGCATTCCATTCCTGATCCCCAATCGTTCCGGCGTCACTGCTCGCGCGATATTCGTAACGCTCAATCGGCGAAGTGCCGGGGTCGGCAGGCGCTTCCCAACTTAGGACTGCGTGCGTGTCGCCCGCTGCGGCTGCTAATTCCGCCGGCGCACCCGGTACGTCATCGTTGTCGACAACCCGCACCTCGGCGCTATTCTCGATACCAACCTCATAACTCATCCCTTCAACAACGGTAACCGTCAGCGTGCTGTCGGCTTCATCAATCATATCATCAATGGTGGCAAGACTGAGCACCGCTGTCGTAGAACCGGCCCTAAAAGTAATCATATCAGGTATCAAAACCATAAGCGCTCCACCGGGGTTACCGACTACCGTTCCGTCGGGGGAATCAACTACCTCAATCTCCACCAATAATCCCGTATCCGTCGGCGCGGTCCGATTCAACGTGAACACCGCCAGCTCGCCTTCCGTTACCGTCGGTTCGTCAGCAAAAATCGTAATTGTAGTCGGCACATCAAGCACCGTCACCGTAATCTCTTGCGTCGTCGTCAACGCCCGAGCACCCGTGCCGCCGGCCGCCGTCACGATGAGCATATAAACGTTATCCGTATCCGCATCCGCCGGATTCTCATAGTCCGGTGCGGTTGTGAAGCTCAGTTCGCCCGAAGACGAGTCGATATCAAACAGGGCATCATCCGCACCGCCGGTAACCGAATACCTCACCTCGTCTTGCGGGTTCGCATCCTCAGCCGTCACCGTGCCGACTACCGTCTCCCCTTCGTTGACCTCAAAACTTACCGGATCGCTGAATACCGGTGCCACGTTGACGTCGTTGTCGACAACCCGCACCTCGGCACTATTCTCAATGCCGACCTCATAATTCATATGGGCACCAACGGTAACCGTTACCGTGCTGTCGTCTTCTTCAAGCGCATCATCAATGGTGGCAAGGCTGAGCATCGCTGTCTCGGAAGCAGCTCCAGCAGCTCCAAAAGAAAGAGCAAAAGGCTTTGGAAGCACAAGCACTCCGCCGGGATCATCTACCGTAAAGAACACATTCAATTCCGACACATTCGTCGAGTCGGTCCGCTCAAACACGAACACTGCCGGCTCGCCTTCCGTTACCATCGGCTCTGCCGCCGTAATCGTAATCGTCGTAGGCACATCAAGCACCGTCACCGTAATCGCTTGCGTCGTCGTCAACGCCCGAGCGTCCGTGCCGCCGGTTGCCGTCACGATGAGCATATAAACGTTATCCGTATCCGCATCCGCTGCATTCTCAAAGTCCGGTGCAGTGGCGAAACCCAACTCGCCCGAAGACGAGTCGATATCAAACAGGGCATCATCCGCATCGCCGGTAATCGAATACATCACCTCGTCTTCTATGTTCGCATCCGCAGCCGTCACCGTACCGACTACTGGCTGCCCTTCGTTGACCTCAAAACTTGCTGCACTGATGAATGCCGGCGCCACGTTGACGTCGTCGTCGACAACACGCACCGAAGCACTGTTCTCAATACCGATCCTATAGTCCGCACTGTCTATGATGGTAACCGTCACTACGCTGTCGTCTTCTTCAAGCGTATCGTCGTCGGTGGCAAGACTGAGCTCCGCTGTCGCAGAACCGGCAGCAAAAGTCACCATTTCAGGTGCCGCTGCCGCAAGCACCCCGTCGAGATCATCTACCGTAATGTTCACCGCCAATGCAAGCGCATCCGTCGCGTCGGTCCGACTGAATGTAAACATTACCGGCTCGCCTTCCGTAACCTCTGCTTTGTCCGCCGTAATCGTGATCGTCGTAGGCACATCAAGCACCGTCACCGTAATCCCTTGTGTCGTCGTCAACGCTCGAGCGTCCGTGCCGCCGATTGCCGCCACCGTGAGCATATAAACGTTATCCGTATCCGCATCCGCCGGATTCTCATAGTCCGGTGCAGTGGCGAGACTCAACTCGCCCGAAGACGGGTCAATGGTGAACAGGGTGCCATCCGCACCGCCAGTAACCGAATAGGTCACCTCATCCCCCATGTTCGCATCCTCAGCCGTCACCGTGCCGACTAACGTCTGCCCTTCGTTGACCTCAAAACTTTCCGCACTCGTAAATACCGGCGCTACGTTGACGTCGTTGTCGACAACCCGCACCTCGGCACTGTTCTCAATACCGACTTCATAAAAACCCGTATCGTCGACACCAATGGTAACCGTCACCGTGCTGTCGTCTTCTTCAAGCGTATCATCAATGGTGGCAACGCTGAGCATCACTGTCTCGGAAGCAGGTCTAAAAGAAATACCAGCAGGCGTTGGAACCACAAGCACCTCGCCGGACTCAACTACCGTAAAGAACACAAACAAATCCAACACATCCGTCGCGTCGGTCCGCTCAAACACGAACACCGCCGGCTCGCCTTCCGTTACCATCGGCTCGACTGCCGCAATCGTTATTACCGGCAAATCAAGCACTCTGACGGTAATCGCTTGCGTCGTCGTCAACGCCCGAACGTCCGTGCCGCCGATTGCCGCCACTGTGAGCATGTATGCATTGTCTCCGTCCGCATCCGTCGGATTCTCAAAGTCCGGTGCAGCGGCGAAACTCAACTCACCCGAAGACGGGTCAATAGTAAACTGATCTTGATCCGCGCTGCCGGTAATCGAATACATCACCTCGTCCTCTATGTTCACATCCGCAGCCGTCACTGTGCCGACTACTGTCTGCCCTTCGTTGACCTCAAAACTTGCTGCACTGGTGAATACCGGCGCTACGTTGACGTCGTTGTCGACAACCCGCACCGAAGCACTGTTCTCAATACCGACTTCATAATCCGTAGTGGCAACAACGGTAACCGTCACCGTGCTGTCGTCTTCTTCAAGCGTATCATCAATAGTGGCAAGGTTGAGCACCGTTATCGCAGAACCGGCGTCAAAAGTCACCATTTCAGGTGCCGCTGCCGCAAGCACCCCGTCGGAATCATCTACCGTAATGTTCACCGCCAATACCGGCGCATCCGTCGCGTCGGTCCGACTGAATGTAAACACCGCCGGCTCGCCTTCCGTTACCATCGGCTCTGCCGCCGTAATCGTGATCGTCGTAGGCACATCAAGCACCGTCACCGTAATCGCTTGCGTCGTCGTCAACGTCCGAACGTCCGTGCCGCCGATTGCCACCACCGTGAGCATGTAGTTATTGTCTTCATCCGCATCCACCGGATTCTCATAGTCCGGTGCGGTTGTGAAGCTCAGTTCGCCCGAAGACGAGTCGATATCAAACAAGGCATCATCCGCACCGCCGATAACCGAATACGTCACCTCGTCTTCTATATTCGCATCCGCAGCCGTCACCGTGCCGACTACCGTCTCCCCTTCGTTGACCTCAAAACTTGCTGCACTGATGAATGCCGGCGCCACGTTGACGTCGTTGTCGACAACCCGCACCTCGGCACTATTCTCAATGCCGACCTCATAATTCATATGGGCACCAACGGTAACCGTCACCGTGCTGTCGTCTTCTTCAAGCGCGTCATCAATGGTGGCAAGGCTGAGCATCGCTGTCTCGGAAGCAGCTCCAGCAGCTCCAAAAGAAAGAGCAAAAGGCTTTGGAAGCACAAGCACTCCGCCGGGATCATCTACCGTAAAGAACACATTCAATTCCGACACATTCGTCGAGTCGGTCCGCTCAAACACGAACACCGCCGGCTCGCCTTCCGTTACCATCGGCTCTGCCGCCGTAATCGTAATCGTCGTAGGCACATCAAGCACCGTCACCGTAATCGCTTGCGTCGTCGTCAACGCCCGAGCGTCCGTGCCGCCGGTTGCCGTCACGATGAGCATATAAACGTTATCCGTATCCGCATCCGCCGGATTCTCATAGTCCGGTGCGGTGGCGAAACTCAACTCGCCCGAAGACGGGTCAATTGCAAACAAAACATCATCCGCATCGCCGGTAATCGAATACATCACCTCGTCTTCTATGTTCGCATCCGCAGCCGTCACCGTACCGACTACCGTCTCCCCTTCGTTGACATCAAAACTTGCTGCACTGATGAATGCCGGCGCCACGTTAACGTCGTTGTCGACAACCCGCACCGAAGCACTGTTCTCAATACCGACCGCATAATCCATACCGCCTATGACGGTAACCGTCACCGTGCTGCCGTCTTCTTCAAGCGTATCGTCGTCGGTGGCAAGACTGAGCGCCGTTGTCGCAGAATCGGCAGCAAAAGTAATCGTATCAGGCGCCGCATCCGCAAGCACTCCGCCGGAATCGTCTACCGTAATGTTCACCGTCAATGCAGGCGCATCCGTCGCCTCGGTCCGGCTGAACGTGAACACCGCCGGCTCGCCTTCCGTGACCGTCGGGTCTTCTGCCGTAATCGTGATCGTCGTCGGCACATCAAGCACCGTCACCGCAATCTCTTGCGTCGTCGTCAATGCCCGAGCGTCCGTGCCGCTGACTGCCGTCACGATGAGCATATAAACGTTATCCGTATCCGCATCCGCCGGATTCTCAAAGTCCGGTGTGGTGGCGAAACTCAACTCGCCCGAAAACGGGTCAATAGTAAACTGATCTTGATCCGCGCCGTTGGTAATCGAATACATCACCTCGTCCTCTATGTTCGCATCCTCAGCCGTCACCGTGCCGACTACCGTCTGCCCTTCGTTGACCTCAAAACTTTCCGAACTGCTGAATACCGGTGCCACGTTGACGTCAATCACCCGCACCTCGGCGCTATTCTCAATACCGACCTCATAACCCATACCGTCGTTCACGGTAACCATCACCGTCCTGACGCCAAACGCCTCATCAATGACGGTGGCAAGGCTAAGCACCGTTCTCGCAGAACCGGCGTCGAAAGTCACCATTTCAGGCGCCGCATCCGCAAGTACTTCGTCGGTCGCATCTATCGTAATGTTCACCGTCAATGCCGGCGCATCCGTCGCGTCGGTCCGACTGAATGTAAACACCGCCGACTCGCCTTCCGTTATCGTCGGCTCCGCCGCCGTAATCGTGACCGTCGTAGGCACATCAAGCACCGTTACCGTAATCTCTTGCGTCGTCGTCAACGCTCGAGCGTCCGTGCCGCCGATTGCCGTCACCGTGAGCACATAAACGTTATCCGTATCCGCATCCGCCGCATTCTCAAAGTCCGGTGCGGTGGCGAAACTCAACTCACCCGAAGACGAGTCAATATCAAACAGGGCATCATCCGCCCCACCGGTAATCGAATACATTGCCTCGTCTTGCGGGTTCGCATCCTCAGCCGTCACAACGCCGACCGTCGTCTGTCCTTCGTCGACCTCAAAACTTACCGCATCGCTGAAGACCGGCGCCGTGTTATCAATGATCGTGATCGTTACCTCGCCGATCATTTCGCCTTCATGCCGGGCGGTAATCATAATCGTCTCATTCCCCTCAGCCGTCATGTCGTCTATTAGCGCCATGATCATTGCGCTTACCGAAGACGACCCCGCCGGTAAAATCAACTCATGCGGCGGCAACAGCGGTAAATTCTCAGCCGATAGCGTATAGTCATCCTCCGTTGCCGTGCCGTCAAACTCTAACGTAATCGTTTGATTCTCGGCAAATACCGATTCGTTCGTGATTTCTAGCGTAATATCGGCTGATACTCCTTCGTCAATGGTGGTCTCGCTCACCGACAAATCCAACTCCGGCGCCGCATCATCGTCAATGATCGTAATCATTGCCTCGCCGATCGTGTCGCCTTCATGCCGGGCGGTTAGTGTGATCGTCTCATTCCCCTCAGCCGTCATGTCGTCTGTCGCCATGATCGTTGCGCTTACCGAAGACAACCCCGCCGGCAAAGTCAACACATACGGCGATGACAACGGCGAATCTCCGACCATTACCGTATAGTCGTCCTCAGGCATCGCATCGCCGGCAAACTCTAACGTGATCGTTTGATCTTCGGCATATACCGACTCGTTCGTGATTCCCACTTCGATATCGGTCAATGCGCCTTCATTGATTGCGGTTGCACCGACCGTCAGAGACAACACCGGCACCGCATCGTTGTCGATGATCGTAATCGTCTGAGTCGTATCGCTGCCTATCGTAACGTCAGGGTCCGTCGTAGTTAATCGCAGCTCAATCGTCTCGGCTCCCTCAAACACCGCGTCGTCTGTTATCACTAAGCGGAATTCGACTGTTTTATCTGTCCGAAGATCAAACACATCATCGGCAATATACGGCGCAGGGAATGTAAGCGGTAACGCGAACGAATTGTCATCCATATCCGTGATAACGTAGTCTTCGCCGAACGTCGCCGTCCCCCCCAACTCAAGCGTCAGCGGATATCCTCTGTCAAGTAAATCACGCATCCGCCTCATCACAATCGGCACCGCGGTGTCCCTACTTTCACTGACACTACTCGGCAACATGTCCAAACTCCAGATAGGAGGCAAATCGTCATCAATGATGGTAACCGTCGCTACGCGCCCCTGACCGATCACCACCTCATCGTCGCTATGAAACGTCGTTACACCGGAAATCCTCAACGAAAAGAATTCTTCGGTTTCGAAGACATCGTCATCGATAATGAAATACTGCACAGTTCTCATCAGAACTGATATAGGAGTATAGATAGTAACACTACCTCTCGGGGAATAATCCTCAGTAAGGACCGCGCTGCCGTCGCGTGCCGTTAAGCCAACGTTTATATTGCCGCGCAGCGGTCTTTCGTCGCTCAGTCTGAGTTCGAACCTTACCTCTCTATCGCTTTCATTGACCATATACTCGGTCGTGACGAACGAGATCGTTAACGGCCCGTCGTTGTCGTTCACCCGCACCTCGGCACTATTCTCAATACCGACCGCATAATCCACACCGTCGTTCACGGTAACCGTCACCGTGCTGTCGTCTTCTTCAAGCGTATCATCAATGGTGGCAAGGTTGAGCACCGTTGTCGCAGAATCGGCGTCAAAAGTAATCGTATCAGGCGCCGCATCCGCAAGCACTCCGCCGGAATCGTCTACCGTAATGTTCACCGTCAATGCAGGCGCATCCGTCGCGTCGGTCCGGCTGAACGTGAACACCGCCGGCTCGCCTTCCGTTACCATCGGCTCGTCTGCCGTAATCGTAATCGTCGTCGGCACATCAAGCACCGTCACCATAATCGCTTGCGTCGTCGTCAACGCCCGAGCGTCCGTGCCGCCGATTACCGCCACCGTGAGCATGTATGCATTGTCTCCGTCCGCATCCGCTGCATTCTCAAAGTCCGGTGCGGTGGCGAAACTCAACTCGCCCGAAGACGAGTCAATAGTAAACTGATCTTGATCCGCGCCGTTGGTAATCGAATACGTCACTTCGTCTTCTATGTTCGCATCCTCAGCCGTCACCGTGCCGACTACCGTCTCCCCTTCGTTGACCTCAAAACTTTCCGCACTGCTGAATACCGGTGCCACGTTGACGTCAATCACCCGCACCTCGGCGCTATTCTCAATACCGACCTCATAACCCACACCGTCGTTCACGGTAACCATCACCGTTCTGACGCCAAACGCCTCATCAATGACGGTGGCAAGGCTAAGCACCGTTCTCGCAGAACCGGCGTCGAAAGTCACCATACCAGGCGCCACATCCGCAAGCACTTCGTCGGTCGCATCTATCGTAATGTTCACCGTCAATGCCGGCGCATCCGTCGCGTCGGTCCGCTCAAACGTGAACATTACCGGCTCACCTTCCGTTACCGTCGGCTCCGCCGCCGTAATCGTGACCGTCGTCGGCACATCAAGCACCGTCACCGTAATCTCTTGCGTCGTCGTCAACGCTCGAGCGTCCGTGCCGCCGATCGCCGTCACGATGAGCATATAAACGTTATCCGTATCCGCATCCACCGCATTCTCAAAGTCCGGCGCGGTGACGAAACTCAATTCACCCGAAGACGAGTCGATATCAAACAGGGCATCATCCGCACCGCCGGTAACCGAATACATTGCCTCGTCTTGCGGGTTCGCATCCTCAGCCGTCACAACGCCGACCGTCGTCTGTCCTTCGTCGACCTCAAAACTTACCGCATCGCTGAAGACCGGCGCCGTGTTATCAATGATCGTGATCGTTACCTCGCCGATCATTTCACCTTCATGCCGGGCGGTAATCATAATCGTCTCATTCCCCTCAGCCGTCATGTCGTCTATTAGCGCCATGATCATTGCGCTTACCGAAGACGACCCCGCCGGTAAAATCACTTGATACGGCGACGACAGCAACGAACCTCCGACCATTACCGTATAGTCGTCCTCAGGCGTCGCCTCGCCGGCAAACTCTAACGTAATCGTTTGATCTTCGGCAAATACCGATTCGTTCGTGATTCCCACTTCGATATCGCCCGATGCCCCTTCGTCGATGGTGGTCTCGCTCACCGACAAATCCAACTCCGGCGCCGCATCATCGTCAATGATCGTGATCGTTTCCTCGCCGATTGTGTCGCCTTCATGCCGGGCGGTTAGTGTGATCGTCTCATTCGCTTCGTCCGCTCGGTCGTCTGTCGCCATGATCGTTGCGGTTACCGAAGACAACCCCGCCGGCAAAGTTAACTCATACGGCGACGACAGCGGCAAGCTGTCGACCATTACCGTATAGTCGTCCTCAGGCATCGCATCGCCGGCAAACTCTAACGTGATCGTTTGATCTTCGGCATATACCGACTCGTTCGTCATCACTGTAATATCGACCGATGCTCCCTCTTCAATGGTGGTCGCACTCACCGACAGAGACAACACCGGCGTCGTATCGTCGTCAATGATCGTGATCGTCTGAGTCGTATCGCTGCCTATCGTAACGTCAGGGTCCGTCGTAGTTAATCGCAGCTCAATCGTCTCGGCTCCCTCAAACACCGCGTCGTCTGTTATCACTAAGCCGAATTCGACTGTTTTATCTGTCCGAAGATCAAACACATCATCGGCAATATACGGCGCAGGGAATGTAAGCGGTAACGCGAACGGATTGTCATCCATATCCGTGATAACGTAGTCTTCGCCGAACGTCGCCGTCCCCCCCAACTCAAGCGTCAGCGGATATCCTCTGTCAAGTAAATCACGCATCCGCTTCATCACAATCGGCACCGCGGTGTCCCTACTTTCACTGACACTACTCGGCAACATGTCTAAACTCCAGATAGGAGGCGAATCGTTATCAATGATGGTAATCGTCGCTTCGCCCTGACCGATCACCACCTCATCGGCGGGATCCGATGCCATTACAGATCTAATTCTCACCGAAAAGAATTCTTCGGTCTCGAAAATCGCGTCATTGATACGAGAAAGAGATTCAGAACGCAGCGCAGGGATAGAATCGCTAGGGCCGAATGAAAACCTAGAATTAACCAGGGTATAATCCTCAGGATGGAGCGCGCTGCCTTCCATTGTCGAGATAGTAGCGCTTACAGCGCCGCGCAGCGGTCTTTCGCCGCTCAGTCTGATCATGACAACTACCGAGTCCCTTTCATTGAACGTATATTCGCTCTGGACGAACGAGATCGTGAACGGCCCGTCGTTGTCGTTCACCCGCACCTCGGCACTATTCTCAATACCGACCGCATAATCCACACCGTCGTTCACGGTAACCGTCACCGTGCTGTCGTCTTCTTCAAGCGTATCATCAATGGTGGCAAGGTTGAGCGCCGTTGTCGCAGAATCGGCAGCAAAAGTCACCATTTCAGGTGCCGCTGCCGCAAGCACCCCCTCGGGATCATCTACCGTAATGTTCACCGTCAATGCAGGCGCATCCGTCGCGTCGGTCCGGCTGAATGTGAACATCGCCGACTCGCCTTCCGTTACCATCGGCTCGTCTGCCGTAATCGTAATCGTCGTCGGCACATCAAGCACCGTCACCATAATCGCTTGCGTCGTCGTCAACGCCCGAGCGTCCGTGCCGCCGATTGCCGCCACCGTGAGCATGTATGCATTGTCTCCGTCCGCATCCGCTGCATTCTCAAAGTCCGGTGCGGTGACGAAACTCAACTCGCCCGAAGACGAGTTAATAGTAAACTGATCTTGATCCGCGCCGTTGGTAATCGAATACGTCACTTCGTCTTCTATGTTCGCATCCTCAGCCGTCACCGTGCCGACTACCGTCTCCCCTTCGTTGACCTCAAAACTTTCCGCACTGCTGAATACCGGTGCCACGTTGACGTCAATCACCCGCACCTCGGCGCTATTCTCAATACCGACCTCATAACCCACACCGTCGTTCACGGTAACCATCACCGTTCTGACACCAAACGCCTCATCAATGACGGTGGCAAGGCTAAGCACCGTTCTCGCAGAACCGGCGTCAAAAGTCACCATACCAGGCGCCGCATCCGCAAGCACTTCGTCGGTCGCATCTATCGTAATGTTCACTGTCAATGCCGGCGCATCCGTCGCGTCGGTCCGACTGAATGTAAACACCGCCGGCTCGCCTTCCGTAACCTCTGCTTTGTCCGCCGTAATCGTAATCGTCGTAGGCACATCAAGCACCATAACGGTAACTCTTTGGCGTGCCGTTAACCCTTGATTGCTTAGGCTCCCATTGAAATCGGACGCCAAAATAGTAATTATGTATTCGTTGTTCATATCCGCATCTGCCGGAGCCTCAAAATCCGGCGCCGTCTCGAATCTCAGTACGCCTGTGAGCGAGAGGATTGAAAACAGAGCGCTATCCGGCGACGAGTCATTAGAGTCATTAGATTGAACCACGTACAGAACATCGTCTAGGCTATTGGCATCCTCAGCCACTACCGTGCCGACTAGCGTCTGCCCCTCGTTGACCTCGAAACTTGCCGCACTGATGAATACCGGCGCCACGTTATCAATGATCGTGATCGTCTCTTCGCCGATCGTGTCGCCACCATGCCGGGCGGTAATCATAATTGTCTCATCCCCCTCATCCGTCATGTCGGCTGCCTTCGCCATTATCGTTGCGACTGTCGCAGATGCCCCCGCCGGCAAAATCAACTCATACGGTGGCGACAGCGGTAAATTCTCAACCAATACCGCATAGTCCTCCTCAGGCGTCGCATCGCCGTCAAACTCTAACGTGATCGTTTGATCTTCGGTAAATACCGAATCGTTCTTGATCTCTATTGTAATATCGGCTGATGCCCCTTCATCAATGGTGGTCGCGCTCACCGACAAAACCAAGTCCGGCAGCAGATCATCGTCGACAACCCGCACCTCGGCGCTATTCTCAATACCGACCTCATGAACTATACCGGCGACAACGGTAACCGTCAGCGTGCTGTCGGCTTCGTCAAACGCATCATCAATAGTAACAAGACTGAGTGCCGCTGTCGTAGAACCGGCATCAAAAGTAACCATTTCAGGCGCTACAGTTGCAAGCGCTCCGCCGGGATCATCTACCGTAATCTTCACCATTAATTCCGTATCCGTCGGCACGGTCCGAGCCAACGTGAACATCGCCGGCTCGCCTTCCGTCACCGACGCCTGGTTCGCTGTAACCGTTACCGTCGACTCAACCACATTACGCACCATAACGGTAATCGTTTGGAATGTCGTTAACGCTCGACCGGTGCCTCTGCTACTGTTCGCCGTAATAGCATACACGTACTCATTGTTCATATCCGCACCTGCCGGAGCCTCAAAGTCCGGCGCCGTCTCGAATCTCAGTACGCCTGTGAACTGGTGGATTAAAATTGGAAACAGAATGCTATCCAGATACGAGGGATTAACAAAAATTCCATACGCGATATCATCGTCTATGCTATTGGCATCCTCAGCCACTACCGTGCCGACTAGCGTCTGCCCCTCGTTGACCTCGAAACTTGCCGCACTGATGAATACCGGCGCCACGTTATCAATGATCGTGATCGTCTCTTCGCCGATCGTGTCGCCACCATGCCGGGCGGTAATCATAATTGTCTCATCCCCCTCATCCGTCATGTCGGCTGCCTTCGCCATTATCGTTGCGACTGTCGCAGATGCCCCCGCCGGCAAAATCAACTCATACGGTGGCGACAGCGGTAAATTCTCAACCAATACCGCATAGTCCTCCTCAGGCGTCGCATCGCCGTCAAACTCTAACGTGATCGTTTGATCTTCGGTAAATACCGAATCGTTCTTGATCTCTATTGTAATATCGGCTGATGCCCCTTCATCAATGGTGGTCGCGCTCACCAACAAAACCAACTCCGGCAGCAGATCATCGTCAACTACCCGCACCTCAGCGCTATTCTCAATACCGACCTCATGAACTATACCGGCGACAACGGTAACCGTCAGTGTGCTGTCGGCTTCGTCAAACGCATCATCAATAGTAACAAGACTGAGTGCCGCTGTCGTAGAACCGGCATCAAAAGTAACCATTTCAGGCGCTACAGTTGCAAGCGCTCCGCCGGGATCATCTACCGTAATCTTCACCATTAATTCCGTATCCGTCGGCACGGTCCGAGCCAACGTGAACATCGCCGACTCGCCTTCCGTCACCGACGCCTGGTTCGCTGTAACCGTTACCGTCGACTCAACCACATTACGCACCATAACGGTAACTCTTTGGCGTGCCGTTAACCCTTGATTGCTTAGGCTCCCATTGAAATCGGACGCCAAAATAGTAATTATGTATTCGTTGTTCATATCCGCATCTGCCGGAGCCTCAAAATCCGGCGCCGTCTCGAATCTCAGTACGCCTGTGAGCGAGAGGATTGAAAACAGAGCGCTATCCGGCGACGAGTCATTAGAGTCATTAGATTGAACCACGTACAGAACATCGTCTAGGCTATTGGCATCCTCAGCCACTACCGTGCCGACTAGCGTCTGCCCCTCGTTGACCTCGAAACTTGCCGCACTGATGAATACCGGCGCCACGTTATCAATGATCGTGATCGTCTCTTCGCCGATCGTGTCGCCACCATGCCGGGCGGTAATCATAATTGTCTCATCCCCCTCATCCGTCATGTCGGCTGCCTTCGCCATTATCGTTGCGACTGTCGCAGATGCCCCCGCCGGCAAAATCAACTCATACGGTGGCGACAGCGGTAAATTCTCAACCAATACCGCATAGTCCTCCTCAGGCGTCGCATCGCCGTCAAACTCTAACGTGATCGTTTGATCTTCGGTAAATACCGAATCGTTCTTGATCTCTATTGTAATATCGGCTGATGCCCCTTCATCAATGGTGGTCGCGCTCACCGACAAAACCAAGTCCGGCAGCAGATCATCGTCGACAACCCGCACCTCGGCGCTATTCTCAATACCGACCTCATAACCCACACCGACGTTCACGGTAACCGTCACCGTTCTGACGCCGAACGTATCATCAATGACGGTGGCAAGGCTGAGCATCGTTGTCGCAGAACCGGTGTCGAAAGTCACTGTACTAGGCGCCGCATCCGCAAGCACTCCGACGGTCACATCTACCGTAATGTTTACCGCCAATGCCGGCGCATCCGTCGCGTCTGTCCGGCTGAGTGTAAACATCGCCGGTTCGCCTTCTGTGACCTCTGCCTCGTCCGCCGTAATCGTAATTGTAGTCGGCACATCCAGCACCGTCACCTCAATCTCTTGCGTTGTTGTCAACGCCCGAGCGTCCGTGCCGCCGGTCGCCGTCACGATGAGCATGTAGTTGTTGTTCGTATCCGCATCCGCCGGATTCTCAAAGTCCGGTGCAGTGGCAAAACTCAACTCGCCCGAAGATGGGTCGGCGAAGGTAAACAAGGCACCATCCGCACCGCCGGTAACCGAATACGACGTCACCTCGTCTTCCGTGTTTGCATCCGCAGCCGTCACCGTGCCTACTATCGTCTGCTCTTCGTTGACCGCAAAACTTTCCGAACTGCTGAATACCGGCGCCACGTTGACGTCAACCACTCGCACCTCGGCGCTATTCTCAATACCGACCTCATAACCCACACCGGCGTTCACGGTAACCGTCATCGTTCTGACGCCGAACGTATCATCAATGACGGTGGCAAGGCTGAGCATCGTTGTCGCAGAATCGGCAGCAAAAGTAACCGTACTAGGCGCTGCAGTCGCAAGCACTTCACCGACCTCAACTGCCGTAATGTTTACCGCCAATACCGGTGCATCCGTCGCGTCGGTCCGGCTGAACGTGAACACCGCCAGCTCGCCTTCCGTGACCTCTGTATCGTCTGCCGTAATCGTGACCGTCATAGGCACATCAAGCACCGTCACCGTAATCGCTTGCGTCGCCGTCAACGCCCGAGCGTCCGTGCCGCCGATTGCCGTCACGGTGAGCGTATAAACGTTATCCGTATCTGCATCCGTCGGATTCTCATAGTCCGGTGCAGTGACGAAACTCAACTCGCCCAAAGATGGGTCGGCGAAGGTAAACAAGGCACCATCCGCACCGCCGGTAACCGAATACGACGTCACCTCGTCTTCCGTGTTTGCATCCGCAGCCGTCACCGTGCCCACTATCGTCTGCCCTTCGTTGACCGCAAAACTTACCGCATCACTGAATACCGGCGCCACATTGATGTCAATCACCCGCACCTCAGCGCTATTCTCAATCCCGACCGCATAACCCACACCGGCGTTCACGGTAACCGTCACCGTTCTGTCGCCAATCATTTCATCAATGACAGTGGCAAGACTAAACTCCGTTGTCGCAGAACCGGCGTCGAAAGTCACCGTACTAGGCGCCGCAGTCGCAAGCACTCCGACGGTCGCATCTACCGTAATGTTCACTGTCAATGCCGGCGCATCCGTCGCGTCGGTCCGACTGAGTGTAAACATCGCCGGTTCGCCTTCTGTGACCTCTGCCTCGTCCGCCGTAATCGTAATTGTAGTCGGCACATCCAGCACCGTCACCTCAATCTCTTGCGTTGTTGTCAACGCCCGAGCGTCCGTGCCGCCGATTGCCGTCACGATGAGCATGTAGTTGTTGTTCGTATCCGCATCCGCCGGACTCTCAAAGTCCGGTGCGGTTGTGAATCTCAACTCGCCCGAAGACGGGTCGTCAATGGCGAACAAGGTCTCATCCGCACCGCCGGTAATCGAATACGTTACCTCGTCTCCCGGATTCGCATCCGCAGCCGTCACCGTGCCGACTACCGTCTGCCCCTCGTTGACCGCAAAACTTTCCGAACTGCTGAATACCGGCGCCACGTTGACGTCAACCACTCGCACCTCAGCACTATTCTCAATACCGACCTCATAACCCACACCGGCGTTCACGGTAACCGTCACCGTTCTGACGCCGAACGTATCATCAATGACGGTGGCAAGGCTGAGCATCGTTGTCGCAGAATCGGCAGCAAAAGTAACCGTACTAGGCGCTGCAGTCGCAAGCACTTCGCCGACCTCAACTGCCGTAATGTTTACCGCCAATACCGGTGCATCCGTCGCGTCGGTCCGGCTGAGTGTAAACATCGCCGGTTCGCCTTCCGTGACCTCTGTATCGTCTGCCGTAATCGTGATCGTCATAGGCACATCAAGCACCGTCACCGTAATCGCTTGCGTCGCCGTCAACGCCCGAGCGTCCGTGCCGCCGATTGCCGTCACGGTGAGCGTATAAACGTTATCCGTATCTGCATCCGTCGGATTCTCATAGTCCGGTGCAGTGACGAAACTCAACTCGCCCAAAGATGGGTCGGCGAAGGTAAACAAGGCACCATCCGCACCGCCGGTAACCGAATACGACGTCACCTCGTCTTCCGTGTTTGCATCCGCAGCCGTCACCGTGCCCACTATCGTCTGCCCTTCGTTGACCGCAAAACTTTCCGAACTGCTGAATACCGGCGCCACGTTGATGTCGATCACCCGCACCTCGGCGCTATTCTCACTACCGACCGCATAACCCACACCGGCGTTCACGGTAACCGTCACCGTTCTGTCGCCAATCATCTCATCAATGACGGTAGCAAGACTGAGCTCCGCTGTCGCAGAACCGGCGTCAAAAGTCACCGTACTAGGCGCCGCATCCGCAAGCACTTCGCCGATCTCAACTGCCGTAATGTTCACTGTCAATGCCGGCGCATCCGTCGCGTCTGTCCGGCTGAGTGTAAACATCGCCGGTTCGCCTTCTGTGACCTCTGCCTCGTCCGCTGTAATTGTAATTGTAGTCGGCACATCCAGCACCGTCACCGTAATCGCTTGCGTTGTTGTCAATGCCCGAGCGTCCGTGCCGCCGGTCGCCGTCACGGTGAGCGTATAAACGTTATCCGTATCCGCATCCATCGGATTCTCATAGTCCGGTGCGGTTGTGAATCTCAACTCGCCCGAAGACGGGTCGTCAATGGCGAACAAGGTCTCATCCGCACCGCCGGTAACCGAATACGTCACCTCGTCTTCCGTGTTCGCATCCGCAGCCGTCACCGTGCCCACTATCGTCTGCTCTTCGTTGACCTCAAAACTTACCGCATCACTGAATACCGGTGCCACGTTGACGTCAATCACCCGCACCTCAGCGCTATTCTCAATACCGACCTCATGAACTATACCGGCGACAACGGTAACCGTCAGTGTGCTGTCGGCTTCGTCAATCATATCATCAATGGTGGCAAGACTGAGCGCCGCTGTTGTAGAACCGGCGTCAAAAGTAACCATTTCAGGCGCCGCTGCTGCAAGCACTCCGCCGGGGTCCCCTACCGTGATTCTCACCAATAATTCCACATCCGTCGGCGCAGTCCGCTCAAGCGTGAACATCGCCTGCTCGCCTTCCGTCACCGACGCCTTGTCCGCTGTGATCGTTACCGTCGACTCATCCACATCAAGCACCATCACTGTAATCGCTTCTGTCGTCGTCAATTCCCGAGCGTCCGTGCCGCCAGTCGCCGTCACGATGAGCATGTAGTTGTTGTCTTCACCCGCATCCACCGGATTCTCAAAGTCCGGTGCAGTGACGAAACTCAACTCGCCCAAAGACGGGTCGTCAATGGCGAACAAGGTCTCATCCGCACCGCCGGTAACCGAATACGTCACCTCGTCTTCCGTGTTCGCATCCGCAGCCGTCACCATGCCCACTGTCGTCTGCCCTTCGTTGACCGCAAAACTTACCGGATCACTGAATACCGGCGCCGTGTTATCAATGATCATGATTGTTGCCTTGTCGCCGATCATTTCGCCTTCATGCCGAGCGGTAATCATAATAGTCTCATCTCCCTCAGCCGTCATGGCGTCTATCAGCGCCATGATCGTTGCGCTTGCCGCAGATTCTCCCGCCGGTAAAGTCAACTCATACGACGGCAGCTGTAGCAGCAAGCCGTCAACCGTATAGTCGGCAGTAGTCGTCGCATTGCCGGTAAACTCTAACGCGATCGTTTGATTCTCGGCATATACCGATTCATTCGTGATCTCTAGCGTAATATCGACCGATTCGCCTTCATCAATCATTACCGCGCTCACCGACAAATCCAACTCCGGCGGCGCATCGTTGTCGATGACCATAATCGTTTCCTCGCCGATTATGCCGCCCTCATGCCGCGCGGTTATCTCAATCGTCTCATCTGCCTCGTCCACTTGGTCGTCTACCGTCCTTATTCTTAGTACAGCAACTCGGTTCCGCGCAGAAATCTCAATAGTCACATTATACGGTGACAACAGCGGTGAACCTCCGAGCGTCGTTACTATATAGTCGTTCTCAGGCATCGCCGTGCCGTCAAACTCGAACGTGACCGCTAATACCGACTGGTTCCTCCTGTTATCTATAGAGATAGTAATCTCAGCCCCTTCTTCAACGGTGGTCTGAGACAAAACCAACTCCGGTGCATCATCGTTGTCGACCACTCGCACCTCGGCGCTATTCTCAGTGCCGACCGCATAAACTATACCGGCGACAACGGTAACCGTCACCGTGCTGTCGTCTTCGTCAAACGCATCATCAATGGTGGCAAGGTTAAGCGCCGCTGTTGCAGAATCGGCGTCAAAAGTAATCGTATCAGGCTCCGCATCCGCAAGCACTCCGCCGGAATCGTCTACCGTAATGTTCACCGTCAATGTCGATGCATCCGTCGCGTCGGTCCGCTCAAACACGAATACCGCCGGCTCGCCTTCCGTTACCGTCGGCTCCGCCGCCGTAATCGTGACCGTCGTCGACACATCCAGCACCGTCACCGTAATCGCTTGCGTTGTTGTCAATGCCCGAGCGTCCGTGCCGCCGGTCGCCGTCACGATGAGCATATAAACGTTATTCGCACCCTCATCCGCCGGATTCTCAAAGTCCGGTGCGGTTGTGAATCTCAACTCGCCCGAAGACGGGTCAATTGTGAACTGAGCTTGATCCGCACCGTCGGTAATCAAATACATTGCCTCGTCTTCTATGTTCGCATCCTCAGCCGTCACCGTGCCCACTACCGTCTGCCCTTCGTTGACCTCAAAACTTTCCGCATCGCTGAATACCGGTGCCACGTTGATGTCAACACTCGACCGGCGCATTTGTAGCAGCGCATTGCCTGGCAAGTCGCGCATGCCGACACCATAATCGCCTGTCGCCATTCCCACACCTAGAGCAGCCACATCCACCTGTACTTCAGTTAAGTCTCTGTGCACACGCTCCCGATTAAAAATTGTCGCAGTGCTGATGTAAAATTCTGTTTCACTCCTTTCAGCGCCTTTAATCAGCAAGTATTCGTCTCCGGTGATTTCGCCAAGATCCGCACCCTCGATATCTAGTGTCAATCTATACCTGCTCGGATCAACCTCCTCCACTTGAGTTACTTCGACAATGCTGCTTGACCTCGCAGAAATGCCCGGGTAAAAAACAACCTCAAAGTCTTCCGGCACCAGTATCTCATCCCCTTGCGCATTGCTCGACACGGGCACCGAAAAAACAAGCTCAACCGTCCGGTTATCCTCACTAATAGTCGCTTGAGCAATTCTTGGCGGAGTAAATTGAGAGCCGGAGGCTTCGTTTCCATACAAAACTCCGACACGGTACAGCGCTTCATTCCCGTAAACCGCGGCGATGTAGCTGTCCTGTCCGGTGAAGGTCGCCCGCAGCAACACATTTTCCAAAAACGAGTCGCTGACAGCTGTTGCGAACGTCTCCGGAAATGTTACCCATACGGTCCTCGCGTCCAGTTTGAGAACATTTTCAGCGGCAAATGAAACCGCCGGTGCGGAACCGTCAAAGAAACGTGCTACCGTATAAGACGCAGTCGTTGTGACGACATCTTCGTCCGGTAAATCGGTGTTAAATCGAATCAACGCGTGCCGGTTGGTATCCGCCAAGCGGGCATGTTCAATATAAGCGGAAACCCCATCGAGCGGAACATACTCCAGATTATTGACTGCACGCACTGCATACCTAGAGAATCTGTTCATATCCCATAGTTGAGACGCAACGTTGAAGCCAAAGGAATGAAACGTCATCTCTGCCCGACGACCCGCTGCCACCACCTCGGGTGAAATCGCACAACCGACATTCATGACTGTTTTATAGGCTTCGTCATCCAATATAAAATACCCCGCTAGCCCTGACACTAAGGGGGAATTCGGACCCAAGCTTGAATATATGGACGCGTTTCCAAGCGTCATCAAGTTCTCCTCAAACTCCTCATTACCATAAACCCGGAAGCTATAAAACGCTGTCAGGAACTGAGAATTATCGTTCGTTAGGGTGGCGCCTAGGTCCGCACCGAGCGCTGCGCGGCATGCGCCTGTAGGGTTGTTGGTAGGGCTGACAGCGGCGGCGTTCTCTCCCCAAACAGATGCCTCGCTGCTATGGATCAACTTATAGCGGATATACATTTGTGAGGAATTTAGAACATTGCCTAGCGCTGTCGCACTGACAGGAAGCGTGCCATTAGGCTCGCCGTCTGCTGCCCTCTGCGCTCTGAGCTGAATCTCAAACCGAAAAAGCCCTGCTTCCACCCGGACATTGCCAAAGCGTACATCCATCCCGTAACGACATTGTATCCCTTCCTCCGCTGAGCAATCTTGATTGTCTCGCGTCCCTACCATCTGCGATAAAAATGTCGGGTCCGTATCACCGGGAGAATCTTGAGGAGTAAATTGCGCTTCCAAAGCAGGCGCTATAGCGATGAATGCCGCCACGCTAAAAACTTTGACTACACTGCTAATGTTACCGAACATCCGCATTTGTCTTGTTGCAAGTTAAAGAAATCACAGCCATTCATAAATTGATCAATAAAATATCTGTGTTGAAAAACCTATACTTGCCTGCCCTAACGTATCATCGCCTAGGTTCACCGCACGATTAAAATCAAGGTTGGCAGCATCATACGGGCCTACTCCGAGAGTTAATCTTTCTCGTAGCGCTGTTACATCGGCAATATTAACCGTCCGATTACCATCCAAGTTGCCGACCGCCATCATGAACACACCGGCATTCGTTGCGAATTTTGTCGCACCGCCAGTGCCGGTGGACCCCAAACCACCGAATGTCTGTTCGGCGCTCGATGAGAAATCATAAGTAATCGTGCCGCCATCGCTTATATCTTCCGCACCGAGACTCCTTGAAGACATAACCGCCAGATGATTGCGATGCGCGACAGCAATGTATATCTTCTCTCTTTCCATATCAAACGCTTCGTCAAATGTCAGCACAGCGTTGTGGAGGTCATTCAAATCAAGGGCGTTTAAATCAGTATCCGCATCGATAATCCAGCCGTTGCTTAGAAGCAAGCCTGCCTTAGCTAAGGCTCTGGTATGCACTACGGTCGGGCCCCTTCTCGCCAGAGGAGGATCATCCGCATCCCGCGGCACAACTCGCACTTGAACTTCCACCCAATCTACCACACCGATTGTTTCGGGGCCATCCCCATCCAAATCGGCTAATTCCGGATGAATCATTCCGGCACCGTTAGGAACCACTTGATCCGCATACGGGCGAATAGGCGGCTGTACGTCAAAGTCTCCTAGAGTCCAACCGGCATCTCGCGACGATGCCGGCACAATCTGGTCCTCTACAAGAAAAGTCGTCATTTGCGCGCTTGCTGCTTCGGCAAACACCAGTAGGAACAATACGAGGAAGAGCAACGTGTTTTTCACCATCGTGATTTTAAGTTGTCATTACATTCTGTTTTCGTACATGTAAGGCCCATATCACCCACCGTGCCCACATTCACTTTGCAAAATATAGTTCATGATATTCATACACACTATCACTGTTGCATCATTTAAGCGCTCTTTAACCATCCCTTGAATCTCTACCTCACAGTAATTATACATACGCTGCTGACTCTGCCGTTCAGCTTTGACCGCACGCGCCGCGCAAATAATCCGGACACGTTATTTAATTTAGTTTTGTTAACTATATAGTTAACAGATAACAGTTGTCAACAGCTATGTATAGTATCCCAACTATACCCGATTTTAGCAACCCGGTGTACGATGCCACCCTAAATGGGATTTTTGCAAGGCTTCTGCTCCGGTCGGCAGGAGTGCCAAATGTTTCTGAGCTTATGCACCTGCGAAGTTCCTCCCCTCATCACTCCTATCCGCCCGATTGCGGTTATTTGTTAGCGCAGGTAAAAGACGACTCCAGCCGTCCCGACTTCTTGATTTGAGTCAGATATTTCTTAACCCCTTCGTCAATCGGTGTAAATTTCTCTTTATATCCGGCGGCATGCAATGCTTCCAAATTCGCTTTCGTGTAACACTGATAAGAGTTTTTAAGGTGTTCGGGAAATGGAATGTATTCAATTTCTCCGCTTCCATGAAAATCAATTACCGCCTTGGCGACGTCATTAAACGACCAGTTCATACCGGTACCTGCATTTAAGATAACCGGTTGAAAACAGTTTCTCAAACACCAAAATTTCAACTTGATCAAATCCTCAATGAAAATGAAATCACGACGGTGCTCGCCCGGCTCGTATCCGCCATATTCACCAAACACTTTGATTTTACCGGTTTTCAACAGTTGTTCGTAGAATACCAGCGGCACACTGCGCATACAACCTTTATGCCACTCACCCATTCCATAAACATTGAAATAACGCAATGCGGTTGCCGGCATCAGGGGTCTGCCTTGAGCGCGGCGTATCGCTTCGCGAAGAAACAGATCAATCATCAACTTGCTTTGGGCATAGGCGGTGAGCGGTTCCTCGTTCTTCGGAAGTTCGCGCGAAACATGGTTCGCACCATACACACCCGCACTGGATGCGTACTGCACGACGATATAAAACTCGGAGCACAATTGAAGCAGCTTGACGGTAAAATGAAAGTTAACTCGCATCAAATATTCCATATCTTGTTCAATAGTTGACGAGCAAGCGCCTTCATGAAAAATGACTTTAATTTTCTCAGAAAATTTCCTGTCGTTTTCCAGCCGATCAAGGAATTCTTCTTTCCCTAAGTAGCCTGCGACAATCAAGCCTTCTAAGTTTTCCAACTGACTCATGCCGGTAGGTTCGTCAACAACGAGAGGCGCAGGCATGCCTAGCCTGTTCATCTCAAGCACAGTATTCCTACCGATGAATCCTCCCGCTCCTGTTACCACATACATAATCAACCTTCTTAATTTTTTAGTTAAGTGAAGGGGGGTATTTATTTTGTGTTAAGCGCATATTCTACACGCATAATCCGCCCAATCGCGAAGATTTCTATAATCGCGTCGGTTAGGCGAATACCAGCCAAAGAAAAATCCTATCGCTAGCAACGGGTTAGGCGGAAAATGATGCTGCGGCAGCATATTAAAATCACATAGCATCGGCTTCCAACCACCCTCAAACGGGACAACCGCAACATTCCCTTTATGGATGTCTATGTCATATAAATTGAACTTACTTGCTTCATCTACAATGAAACGCCCCGCTTGCAACACTTCTTCGGGAAGATAACGATATAGTCGAATAAAATCTTGCAGCATAGACCCATCAATAAATTCCTGAATAAAAACATGATAGCCTCCGACACTAAAATAGCGAATCGGTTCCGCCGTATATTTTTGCAAAGTCGGACGAACATAGAATTCCCGATTGCGCGAAAACTCGAAGGCAGCAATATTTTTTCCGCAACGCTTTGCGTACTTTACCGCTGCTTTCGGCTTATAAACTTTGGCAACTACATTGCGTTGTCGATAGCATGCTTTGTACACCCATGCACGTGCGCCGGTGGCAAGATACTCAACCTGTCGAATATCACTATTAAACCGAATCAAAAGCTGTTCGATATTTTGTGGTGCGGATTTTGTCATTATTACCTATTTATATTTACCTATTTTGTCATCGATTAGCCAAGAATGCTAGCACATACTTATGAGTCCGCGGGTTTATTGTACACTTCGTGTTGTTGAATGATAGCTTATGCAGATTGAACCGGGGTTTTCAATTCCAGTCCCTTGTGCGATTGTCATCCATTATATTAAACAACCAATCGTCCGGTTCTTCAATTTGCTTCCCGTTACTGCCCCCCAAAAGATGGTTAGAAATTTCTGGTGCGACAATCGATATGCGGATATTACGCATCGTCCGCCTATTTTATTGTGGAGCGCTAATTCGTTATGTATCCGACACTATGCAGTATCAATAGAAAAAGCAGTATGATTCCATTGTTATGCACCGCACCGATCTTATAACCGATTCCTCGGCCAAAGCATTGCAAATCAAAGAAGCTGATCGATGCGTCATGTGCGGCTTATGCTTGCCGCATTGTCCCACTTACAACTTGTTTCAACAGGAGGGCGATTCGCCGCGCGGCAGAATTTCACTGATGAAAGCGTTGGCGAACGATGATATTGCGCCCGACGAAAAGTTGATAGAACATTTGGAAGGCTGTCTGTTATGCCGGCATTGCGAAACAGTTTGTCCGGCACAAGTGCCGTTCGGACGATTGCTCGATCAAGCGAGGCGCGAGTTATTCGTTCAGTCCGCAGAAAAAAGTACGACTCAAGCTAAGTTTTCAGCTCAGTCTCCGACTCAACTTCCGGTTTGGCTCAACGGGTTTGCGCGTATGCGTATTTTGCGCCGTTGCGGCGTGGCATTATTGCAAATCTATCGACGCAGCGGGCTGAGAACTCTGCTGCAAAAAACGCACGTGCTAAAACTTTTCGGGTTGGAAAAATTCGACATGATGTTACCGCGATGTATGCCTCGGTTCACTTATCGCAATCAAGCTAAAACCGGCAAACAAACTGTCGCGTTGTTCACCGGTTGTGTCGGGGAAATCTTGGACAGCGAAACGCTAAATGCAACAAAGCAATTGCTGAATATCGTCGGGTTTAAAGTGGTAGTCCCTAAAAAGCAAAACTGCTGTGGTGCAATGCACCAACATGCGGGTGATTGGCAATCTGCCGAAACATTGCTTGCGCAAAACGCCATCGCCTTTCAGAATACTCCTGAAGTGATTAGCTGTGCCGGCGGCTGTGGCGTGCAGCTTGCTGAACACGCCGAACGGCTAAACATCCGGCATTACGATGTTAGCTGTTTCCTGTCACATTATCGCAAGGCACTGAATTTCCGGAAGTGCACCGACACCGTTACACTGCATACTCCGTGCACAATGCAAAGCGATGAAGTAGAGAAATTGTTGTCGTTGGTACCAGGATTAAACATCCGACCGCTAACCAAACAAGCTGCATGTTGCGGAGCGGCCGGCGCTTATATGCTTATGCATCCGGCGACGGCACAAGCATTGTTAGAACCGTTATTGGACGTACTCGCCCAACAGAAAAGCCGAATATTGTTAACGTCTAACATCGGTTGCGCGCTACATTTTCGTCGTGGTCTTGCGCAACGCCAAATGGCGGTTGAAGTGATGCACCCGATTAGCTGGTTGAAGAAGAATTTAGTAAAATAAACCGCTTCCCCAAAGATTAGCAAACGGTGCATCGGTCGCGTTAAACGACCGTTATCCTTTTTTTGATGATGCAAAGCGATACCTGCATCCGTTTGAGATTTATGCCTACGCGAGAATGACACTCGACCACCGACTATGCTACTATGCCAGACGTCTGTAACTTTGCAACTTTACAACACAATGCGTCATTACACTTCACTTGATCGTCTGCTTGAAGTCATTGACCAAGCGATTAAAGTCTTAACTGTTCAAAGCACGGCGCAGCGTGAAATTCCGAGCACCGAAACCAATTGTGACGATGAATTAATCGCCGCCGACAAACGTGACTCCGCGCGCTTGATGCGAGTGAACCACGCAGGGGAAATTTCAGCGCAAGGATTGTACCACGGGCAGGCTCTTACGGCACGAAGCAATACGACGGTAAAACAGCTTAAGCAAGCATCACATGAAGAAGCCGACCACCTGGCCTGGTGTGAAAAACGCATCCGTGAACTCGGTGGTAGAACCAGTCTGCTAACACCACTCTGGTATGTCGGCTCAATGTCTATCGGCGCTGTTGTCGGTTTGTTTGGCGACCGTTATAGTTTGGGCTTTGTTAAAGAAACTGAGGATCAAGTTGTGCAGCATCTTAAATCACACTGCAGACGCATCTCGTCTAAAGACAAGAGAACCCTCGCTATCATCAGACAGATTCAAGCGGATGAGGCAGAACATGCGCAGCAGGCTCAAGAAGCGGGCGGTAGCAATCTACCGGCACCTGTGCGGCAGGCTATGCGAATGGCGGCAAAGGTAATGACTTCCATCGCGCATTATTTGTGACTTAGGGCGATTGCGTGGGAAATCGCGTCAGTCAATCGCGTCAGTTGCTCGGCCCGAATGATGTACGGCGGCATCAGATAAATCAGATTCATAAACGGACGAATCCAAACTCCTGCTTTGACAAAATATGCACACAATGTTGCGACATCCACCGGCGAGCACATTTCAACCACACCAAGCGCACCTTTCACTCGTACCGCTTTCACTGCCGGATGATTCCGGCACACTCCCAACTCGGCGTGCAGCTGTGTCTCTATAGACTGAACCTGCGTCTGCCATTCTCCGCGCAATAGCAAGTCAATGTTCTCGCGTGCGACCGCGCAAGCAAGCGGATTTGCCATATAGGTAGGACCATGCATAAACGGTTGCGCGCCATGACTGCAGACTTGCCGCGCGATCTGCGTATTAGTAATAGTCGCCGCCAATGTCAAATAGCCTGCACTTAACGCTTTACCAATGCACATGATGTCAGGAACCACCGCAGCGTGTTCGCTTGCAAACATACGCCCGGTGCGACCAAAACCGGTTGCAATCTCGTCAAAAATCAGCAAAGTGTCAAACTCATCGCATAATCGACGCAGATGGATAAGATAGCGCGGGTCATAGATGCGCATTCCGCCTGCACCTTGTACAACCGGTTCAATAATTACGGCAATGATTTCTCCTCGATGGCGCGCCAATTTGCCACGCATATCGCCCACTGCTTCGTCAAAATCGCCCCGACACGGCGGCGCTTGCGCGAAAATCTGTTGCGTTAATTGCGACACAAATAAATTGTGCATTCCATTTTCCGGATCCGATACCGACATGGCGGCGAAGGTATCGCCGTGGTAGCCGTGGCGAACCGTCAATAGTTTCTTACGTCGTGACTCGCCACGCAAAGACCAGTATTGCACTGCCATTTTAATCGCAACTTCAACCGCTACCGATCCCGAGTCACAAAAGAAAATACAATCCAGCCGGCACGGCAAAATCTGCAATAAACGCTTACCTAAATCCACTGCCGGCGGGTGGGTCAGACCACCAAACATCACGTGCGCCATCTGCCAGCTTTGTTCAATTAAAGCGGCATTTAGTATCGGATGGTTATAACCGTGAATCGCCGCCCACCATGAAGACATCCCATCAATCAGCTGCCTGCCGTCAGCAAGCTGCAAGCAGACTCCTTCGGCAGCAACCACCGGATACGCAGGCTGACAAGACGGCAAGGTCGTGTACGGATGCCACAAATGTGCCCGATCAAAATCTGTCAGTTGTTTGGAAATGGTCGTACGATCGTTACAAACTATGTGTCACCGGACGATACCATCCGCGCATTAGCGAGCGACGGATGATACATCATTTGCAACAGCGTTCCGTCCGGATCATAACAATAAAAACTGCGCGTCTCGTCGCGATGAGTTTTGGGCGCGGCCTCCATCGGCACATGATGCGAGCGCAAAAACTTAAACCAACGATCAACCTCTTGCGGTGTATTCAGAATAATTCCGATATGATCCAGTCGCCCGGATTTCGCTCTATTCTCGCTACGATGCAAGGCAAGATTATCAATTCCGCAGGTAAGATACACATTGTCCTCATCAGGGCGCCACTCAACTCGATAGCCGAGCAGCTGCGTATAAAATTGCTCGCAAGACTCAAACTTCGCCACACGCAAAGCAACATGCCTAAGTCCCGCCATTGATAGGTCACGCATCTACTCCACCTCGACAATTGCATGGTCGTACGTAATGCGTACTGTTCCTTCTAACATTTTAGAAACCGATGAATATTTTTCAACCGATTCAAATACCGCCTGACGCACAATCTCTTTATTCAAGCGACGGCCGGTCACAATAAATCGTATGTGAATCTGCTTGAATATGGCTGGTATCGTCTCGGCACGCTCAGCTTGCACTTGTAATTCGATCCCGCGCAAATCCTGCTTTCGCTGCCGTAAAATTTTCACCATATCAAAACTACTGCAGCCGCCGGCACCGACTAACACCATTTCCATCGGACGCGGCGCTAAATTGCGTCCGCCGAATTCAGGCGCGCCGTCCATGCAAATACTATGTCCGGTACCAGTTTCTGCAACAAAACTCATTGCCGATGTCCAGCGTACGTTCACTTGCATCGTGCGCCGGCTCATTGCGCTAGCAAAGCCTTTAACCGCTCGCCCGGGTTGTCGGCAGTGATCAATGATTCGCCAATCAGATACGCATAAACCCCGACATTCATCAGCTGCTCAATATCCGCATAGGTGCCAATTCCACTTTCGCTAACAATCAGTTTGTCGCCGGGAATTTCACTTACCAAATCCAAAGTTGTTTGCAGGTCAACTTCAAATGTGTGTAAATCGCGATTGTTGATTCCGATCATCCTCAAGATATCGCCCAACGCGAGCGCATCTTCAAGTTCGGCAGCATTGTGCACTTCTACCAATACATCCATATTTTGTTCATTGGCCAGATGAAACAAATCCCGCAGTTGAGACCCGGAAGTTGCCACGACAATCAGCAGCATGCAATCAGCGCCAAAGGCGCGGCTTTCATACACTTGGTACTCGTCAATGATGAAGTCCTTACGCAAGGCGGGCAAGGGACAATGTCTGCGCACTAAATCTAATATTGCACCGGAACTTTTGAAAAATTTATTGTCGGTTAACACCGACAAACAGGTTGCGCCGCCGATCATGTAGCTGCGTGCAATCGTCAGCGGGTCAAAATCCTCACGTAAGACACCTTTGCTCGGCGATGCACGTTTTAATTCGGCGATAATCGTTGCTTTATTCTGTGCAACGCTTGCTTGCAGAGCGCGCTGAAAACCGCGCGGTTTATCCTGCTCTTCCGCCCGCTCGCGTAATTCGCCGACAGTGTATTGCCGCTTACGTTCGGCAACTTCCTCACGCTTATACGCAAGGATCTCTTTAAGAAATCGCGCCGGCACCGTCATGTCTGCTTCATTTTTGCAAGCATTTGCGTTGTAGCGACAAATTTTTCCAATGTGCTTGCCGCCGCCCCCGAATCAATCGTCGTCTGTGCCGTCGCGAACGCTTGTGGGAAATCTTCCGCGATTCCGCTCAAATAAATCACTGCGGCCGCATTGATGGAAATAATATCATGCGCCGCGCCTTTTTCACCGCTGAAAACCGCTAAAATTAATTCCCGTCCGGCAGCAACGTCCTTTGCCGCAATCGCTGAAAACGGGCTCGGTCGTATACCAAAATCTTGCGGTAAGATACGATACGAGCGTAGTGTATCCCGATCCAATTCCACTACTTGAGTCGGTGCATTAATACTGATTTCATCCATCCCGTCCTCCCCATGCACAACCATCGCTCGGCGAACACCCAATCGCTGTGCCGCTTGCGCAATTCGCTGCAGCCATTGTATGTCATAAACACCAATTAACTGAATTTTCGCTCCCAACGGATTGGTTAACGGTCCCAGCAAGTTAAATAACGTTCGTACGCCAATCTCCTTACGCACCGGTGCGGCAAATTTCATTGCGCTATGAAACTGCGGCGCAAATAAGAACCCGATGCCGACTCGTTCAATACAGCTTGCAACTTGATCGGCATTGAGCGTCAAATCAACACCAATCGCTTGCAAAAAATCCGCACTACCGCTGTTACTTGAAACCGAACGATTACCGTGCTTGGCAATATGCACCCCGGCCGCAGCGGCGACAATCGCGGCGGCAGTGGAAATATTAAATGTCCCCAGCCCGTCACCGCCCGTGCCGCAAGTATCCACCAAGTCGGATACGCAACTGCTGATCGGTGCGGCAAACCTGCGCACTGTCATCGCCGCCGCGGTCAATTCATCAGCTGTTTCACCCTTCATACGCAAAGCAATCAGAAATGCTGCCAGCTGTGCCGCACTAAGCCTATCCTCCATCACCGCAGACATCAATGCGCTCATTTGCACTTGATCAAGATTATCGCCGGCAAGCACTGCCTCAAGCACTGCGCTAAATTTTGTCATCTAAAAAATGCTTCAGCAACTCATGTCCGTAATCCGTCAGAATGGATTCCGGATGAAACTGCACTCCGGCAACCGCATACTCTTTGTGGCACACCGCCATAATTTCACCAAATTCGTTGTTTTCTTGCGTCCATGCGGTCAATTCAAGACACTCGGGCAAAGATTCCCTTTCAATCACCAGCGAATGATACCGCGTTGATTGAAACGGATTATTAAAACCGGTAAACAAACCGCGACCGTTATGATGCACCAATGATGTTTTCCCGTGCATCACTTTTTTGCTGCGTATGATATTGCCGCCAAACGCTTGACCGATCACTTGATGTCCGAGACAAACCCCCAAAATCGGCACTCTGCCGACAAATCGCTTAATGACTTCAAGTGAGATACCGGCTTTATCGGGAGTGCAAGGACCGGGGGAAATAACGATTTGTTCCAGCGCCAGTTGTTCGATTTGACGCACAGTGATTTTATCGTTGCGAAACACTCGCACGTCAGCTCCTAACTCACCAAAGTATTGCACCAGGTTATAGGTGAAGGAATCGTAATTGTCGATCATCAATAGCATAGCTTATTTCCTAACGGAGATGTCATCCGGATTGATATGATTGAAACTACCGATTATTTTTTTGCGATGCCAATTCCGCCGCTCGCATCATCACCCGCGCTTTATTCATAGTCTCTTGCCATTCTTGTGCCGGTTTCGAGTCATAAACCAAACCGGCGCCAGCTTGTGCGTACAGCTGATTGTCCTTAATAATTAAGGTGCGAATTGCAATCGCTAAATCCATTGCGCCGTCCCATGACAAGTACCCGACCGCACCCGAATAAATACCGCGCTTGGTCGTTTCAAACTCATCAATCAGTTCCATCGCCCTGATTTTCGGCGCACCGCTTACAGTTCCGGCGGGAAAAGTCGCGCGCAAAATATCAATTAAGCTTACATCCCGACGCCGTTTGCCAACAATATGCGATACGATGTGCATTACATGCGAGTACTTTTCAATCACCATCAGATCAGTCACCCGCACACTTCCGATCTCACAAACTCTACCGATATCGTTGCGTCCGAGATCAATCAGCATCAAGTGCTCGGCAAGCTCTTTTTCATCCGACAGCAATTCTTTTTCAATGCATAAATCGGTAGCGGTATCTTGCTGTCGCGGACGTGTTCCCGCAATCGGGCGTACGGTAATTTCATCGCTCTCCACTCGTACAAGGATTTCAGGCGATGCACCGGCGACATAAAAATTACCGAAATTAAAATAATACATATACGGCGAAGGATTGATCTTGCGCAATTCGCAATAACAGGTGAACGGATGACCATCAAACGATACACTTAGCCTTTGCGATAAAACCAGCTGCATGATGTCACCGTCAACAATATAACGCCGCGTTTTCTCAACCGCTGTCCGGAAACGCTGCGCACCAAATTCGGAGACAAAACATGTTTCATCAACCTCAACACTCGTCGGCTGCGGCGGCTTCTCTTCTCCCGTAATCAAACGGCGATGTACTTCCTCAATTTGTTGAACCGCCTGAGCATAGCTGTCGGGGACTTGCGTATCGGCATGAGCAATGAAATGAATATGATTTTCGAGATTATCAAACACAACCACTTCTTTGGAAACAAGCAATAAAATGTCCGGCGAGTTTAACGGATCAGTCTTTTTAGCAATCGAGGAACAAACTAGCTTGGATTCGATATAGCGGGCGCTTTCATACCCAAAATACCCCACCAATCCGCCGGTAAATCTCGGCAACCCAACCAATCGCGGCATACAAAACCGTCGGGCGAAATCTTCCACCCACGCTAACGGATCATCGCACTCAACTTCTTCGACGCAATCACAACCTGCGAACCATCGTACTTGACGATCTCGCACCTCAATACGTTGCTCGCAACTCAAACCGATGATCGAATAACGCCCCCAACGCGCACTGCTTTCGGCAGACTCAAGTAAATAGCTATACGCCGAATCCGCTAACCTTAAATAGGCATTGACGGGGGTGATGCCGGGCGGTAGCGGCAAAGACCGAATCAGTGGAATATGCGTGTGCCCTTCGGAACATAGTCGCTTAAACTCGGCATTGGAGATCATATACTTATCCGGTACTGACAATCGCTTGACGCAATTTGTTGATGGCATCGGCGTAATCATCCGCTCCGAATATTGCAGACCCGGCAACAAACGTGTCGGCACCCGCTTGCTTGATCGCAGATATGTTGTCAATCTTTATACCACCGTCCACTTGCAGTCGAATTGATCTCCCACCGCGATCAATCTTGCGCCGAGCATCAGCGATTTTATTTAATGCCGAAGGCAAGAACTCTTGTCCGCCGAAACCCGGATTCACCGACATGATCAATACCATATCAATTTTATCTATCACATAGTCTAAATAATCTAACGGCGTCGCGGGATTAAATACCAAACCGCACTTGCAGCCGTTATCACGTACCAATTGCAAACTGCGGTCAATATGATCGCTGGCTTCGGGATGGAATGTAATCCAACTTGCGCCGGCTTGCGCGAACGACACAATTAAGCGGTCAATCGGCTTAGCCATCAAATGCACATCAATGGGCGCACGGATACCGCAATTGCGTAAGGAACTACACACCATCGGGCCGAATGTCAGATTCGGAACATAGTGATTATCCATTACGTCAAAGTGAATCATATCCGCGTCGGCAGATAACACCGACCGAACCTCCTCACCAAGTCGAGCAAAATCTGCGGACAATATGGACGGACAAATAAACTCTTGCATAACTTTTCTCAAGCGGAATAATACAGGGTAAACTCTTATTCGTCATGTTTTTAGCACATATAACTCGCTTTGGCATTCTGCGCAGTGCATTACTTTTACTTGGCATGATGCTTGCACTGCTGGCGCCGGAACCGCAAACGCGTACTGTCACAGAGTGGCCATTAATTATACCGACACTGATTGCGCCTGCGCTAATACCATTGGTTGTAATGGCGATATTACTTGACATGATGATGTCGGCCATATTTTCTTCCGGCGCGGATAAAATTGAAGAAAAACATCGCTATCGCAACATCATAATCATTAATGCGATTGTTGTGGCAATAATCATTTTTAGGTGGTTAACTTTTTTCACGACACTGGGTCCGGCATAATGAATACTCTCAAACGAGCGCAAGCGGAACAATTGCTTGTATTGATTGACAGAATCTATGCCGATACCGAAGGCTTTATTGATGAACCGCAAAATTTCCAACCATGGTACGATCGCGGTTATGCGAACGGGATGATTCAGGCAATGCATCAACTGGGTTACACCGAACAGATTGCAGCGACAATTTCGCGACTGACAGCAAACGACACTCTCGACGGCGTCCGGCAACACCGCTGGATGCCGTGGGGGAAAGCCTACCGACACGGTAAGGAAGTCGGCTATAAAGAAACCTGCGAGGCACTAAAATAAAACCGATTGAAGGAAAGCAAGCGACTGCAAAATCTCATATACAGACAAAGTTTATCAACGGAATCAATTATCCCGACAAGATCAGCACTACCGCAATCTACAAAGCATTCATTAAAGCCGATGCACCGGAAGATGCTACCGAGAAAGGACAGTTTGCCCAGCTCATCCGGGAATCACCCGTGATTGAGCAGTGGCTGACCTATCCCAAGTGTCCAAAAATGAACGCGCACATCGAGCGCTTCAACCGCACCGTCCAAGAAGATTGTATTGATTCATGCAGAAAACCTGCTATTCGCCGATACGGAAGCATTCAATGACCGGTTATGAAACCGTTTTCTTGACTTCGTAGGTTTTGACCTTTGGGCAAAAAATAAATCTTTTATTATCATAGGGTTACCCGGACGCTGCCGAAAAACCCTATTGTAGTGCCCCCAGGCTTGTTTTCACTTGGATTTTGGGTTATCATTCGGGTCTATGTACTTGCGTGAAAAATATGATCCCGAACGTGGCCGCACTCGCTTGCAGATCGTGCGCTCCGTGCGCACTGCCGATGGTCCGCGTCAGCGTGTGGTTCGGCATATCGGCGCTGCCGACAGTCCCGAGCAGCTTGCATCTTTGCGCAAGCTCGGCGAGGTCACCTTGGAAGAGCTGCGCCAAGCCGGTACAGCACAACAGTCGCTGTTCACACCGAAGCAGTACGCGGATCTCGCAGCTGAGGCACGGCACGCACCGCGTTTGGCGCGCTTCGGGGTAGATCTTGCCGAATGCCGTGAGGAGATGCGGCTGATACTTGGGGTGCGCGAGGCGTTCACGCAGATTTATTCGCACTTGGGTTGGAACCAGGTGTTGGGGGCGCGGCGCACAGTAGCGAACCGCATCCTGCGCGAGCTGGTACTGGCGCGTATCGCACAGCCGCAGAGCAAGCGCGCTACGGTGTGCGAGCTCGAACGAAGCGGCGTTTCGCTCAATCTCGACCGGGTTTACCAGACTATGGATCACCTTGAGGAGGCGGTGATCGCACGCATCCGGGAACAGTCTCATCAGGCGGCACAGAAGTTGTATGATCAGCCCCTCAAGGTGTTCTTCTTTGATTGCACGACCCTGTACTTCGAGAGCGAGCAAGAGGACCCGTTGCGCGCGAAAGGTTATAGTAAGGACGGCAAGCCGCACCGCTGCCAGGTGTTACTGGCACTGATGACGACCTGCGACGGTCTGCCGGTGGACTACGCACTGTTGCCGGGCAACACCTTTGAGGGCAAAACCTTGATGCAGGCAGTGACAAGTCTGCAACAGAGACATCCGGGTGCTGTATTTACAGTAGTGGCCGATGCGGCGATGCTGAGCCGTGAGAACCAGACATTCCTGCAGGAGCAGGGCTTGGCCTATGTGCTCGGCTATCGTCTCAAGTCGGCCCCGGCCAAGATCAAGCTGCAGGCCCTCAGTGCAGCAGACGATCAAGGCTGGCTCAAAACGCAGGACCTGCGTTACCGGATGATTCGCCACGAAGGCCGGCGGATCATAGTCACCTATTCACGCCGGCGCGCGCGCAAGGATCAAGAAGTTCGGGAACGCATATTGTCACAGTTGCGCCGGAAGTATCAACGCAGCGAGCGCCCGGCAGGTTTCGTGGCGCGCGGCTATGCCTGTTACTTAAGCTTCCCCGCAAAGGGCCGGGTTAAGATTGATGCGGCCAAGGTGGCCGATGCGGCGCGTTGGGACGGCCTGCGCGCAATCATCGCACACGGCAACGAGGAGATGGCGCCAAAGGAATTGCTGTCGCAGTACCGTCGGTTGTGGGAAGTAGAACATTGCTTTCGCACTAACAAGCATGACCTTTGCATCCGCCCGATCTTTCACTGGAAGCCGCGGCGTATCCAGGCGCACATTGCGATCTGCTATATGGCCTTCTGCTGCTTGCAGCAGCTGCGCCGGCGGCTCAAAGCGCTGGGCTTCCCGATGAGCGCGGAGCGGATCCGGCGCGAGCTCGACACCTTGCAGTTGAGCATCTTGGTACGTACCGACACACAGAAGCGGTATGCGATGCCGAGCCGCGCGAGTGCGGATGCCAATAGGATCTACCGTAGTGTCGGCCTGAAATGGAACGAAGCTCCGTTCCCGCTTCCCGACAAGTCACGCCCTGGGGGAAGCTGAGCGCGGAGGGCTACAAACAACACCGTAATGTAGTGCCCTTGAGAATCCTGAAGGCAATAATATCAATCACTTACGAGACAAAACCTACGAAGTCAAGAGATTGTATTGATTCATGCAGAAAACCTGCTATTCGCCGATACGGAAGCATTCAATGACCGGTTATGAAACCGTTTTGTGTTTGTTGCTGGATTTTCAGCAAAGTGCCTGTCGTCCATGACGAGACTTGGTTCTGTCAATAAACGCCAGCCCCGACGCCCTTGTCGGGTCGTTCGCCACTGAAAACCGATCGGTTTTCCGGGCGCGTCTCACCCTGCTCGTCCATAACGAGACTTGGTTCTGTCAATGAGCGCCAGCCCCGACGTCCTTGTCGGGTCGTTCGCCGCTGAAAACCGATCGGTTTTCCGGGCGCGTCTCACCCTGTCGTCCATGACGAGACTTGGTTCTGTCAATGAGCGCCAGCCCCAACGTCCTTGTCGAGTCGTTCGCCGCTGAAAACCGATCGGTTTTCCGGGTGCGTCTCACCCTGACGGACGGCGGGAGTGAGTTTCAAGGACAGTTTGCCCAGCTCATCCGGGAATCACCCGTGATTGAGCAGTGGCTGACCTATCCCAAGTGTCCAAAAATGAACGCGCACATCGAGCGCTTCAACCGCATCGTCCAAGAAGATTGTATTGATCATGCAGAAGACCTGCTATTCGCCGATACGGAAGCATTCAATGACCGGTTATGAAACCATTTTGTGTTTGTTGCTGGATTTTCGGCAAAGTGCCTGTCGTCCATGACGAGACTTGGTTCTGTCAATAAACGCCAGCCCCGACGCCCTTGTCGGGTCGTTCGCCACTGAAAACCAGTCGGTTTTCCGGGCGCGTCTCACCTTGCTCGTCCATGACGAGACTTGGTTCTGTCAATGAGCGCCAGCCCCGACGTCCTTGTCGGGTCGTTCGCCGCTGAAAACCAGTCGGTTTTCCGGGCGCGTCTCACCCTGCTCGTCCATGACGAAACTTGGTTCTGTCAATAAACGCCAGCCCCGACGTCCTTGTCGGATCGTTCGCCACTGAAAACCGATCGGTTTTCCGGGCGCGTCTCACCCTGCACCGTCCTCATGCTGGCAACGGACAGAAAGCACCGATCCGAATGTTACTGCCGAACGCTTCCCCTGAAGCCCTTCAAAAATCCCATTTAGGGTGGCATCGTACAAAATATTGAACAAAAGCCTTTAATTGTGCTAAAGTTTATCGTCTATAGAGAAAACTTGATATCAATCGAACCGGTAAAAATTCAAAAACTAACGCGAGAAAGAAATGGTTATTGTTGAGCACATGATTTTTTTTCTAGTGGCGATAGGGTTCGCAGTGCTATCGTGGGCAGCATTTTTATTTGTGAATAATTACTTATCGCGCTTGAAAAAAGGCCTGCTTCAAGAGGTGCTCGGCACTGCGGTCTGTCTTGCCGTAATCGGCATGATCAGTTTGATTTTCAATTTTTACTCTTTGAGCCTTTCAATCGGGGTGTTTATTTTGCTTGCTGTGCTGTTTGCGCGGTTTCTGCTGAAAAGAGCTGTGGTCGTGGTACGGGAGCGATAAATAAAATCCAAGCATCAGATTAAGCAAAAGAGCTTACTTTAGAAATAAAGGGTACACCGGATTATCACTTTCATCGTGGTAACGATATCCCACTTGTTTGATAAAAGCATGCAACTCTGAAAGCGCTTCATCGGGAACTTGCATTCCCACCAACACGCGTCCGTAAGCGGCGCCATGGTTACGATAATGGAATAGGCTAATATTCCAATTACGTTGCATCTTTTCAAGAAATTCCAACAACGCGCCCGGCCGTTCCGGAAACTGAAACCGAAACAACCGCTCGTTGTCCGCCCCCTTTGACTGCCCCCCGACCATATGTCTCAGATGCACCTTTGCCATTTCATTCTCGGAAATGTCCAACACTGAGTAGCCATTGCTTCGCAGCAGTTGAATTAAAACGTTCTTTTCCCGTGCCGCATCGGCAAATTTCAACCCGACAAATATATGCGCATCAACTTTATCGGCATAGCGATAATTAAATTCGGTAATCGTCCGATGCTCAAGCAAACGGCAAAAGTCAAGAAAACTACCTGGCCGCTCCGGGATTGTTACCGCAAACAAGGATTCGGTATTTTCACCAATTTCATATCGCTCAACAATATGCCCGAGACGATCAAAGTTGATATTGGCGCCGCTAACCAACGCAATCAGATGACAATCTCTTAGCTGATATTCGGCAACATATTTTTTCATTCCGGCAATCGCCAAAGCGCCCGCAGGTTCCGCCATCACCCGAGTCTCATCAAAGTTATCCTTAATCGCCGCGCAAATTTGATCAGTGGTAACCAGCACTACTTCATCAACGTACCGCTGTGCAACACGGAAAGTTTCTTTGCCGATCTGACGAACCGCCACTCCGTCGGCAAACAACCCGACCTGCTTGAGCACTATCCGCTCCCCCGCTTGCATCGCCGCATGCAAAGTCGGAGCATCTTCCGGTTCGACCCCGATGATTTTCGTTTCGGGGCGCTTTGCTTTTAAGTATGCGGCAATACCCGCAATCAAACCGCCGCCGCCAACCGGAATAAAGACAGCATCAATGGCCTCGGTGCATTGTTCATGTAGCTCCTTACCGATCGTCCCTTGTCCCGCAATAACATCAACATCGTCATAGGGATGAATGAAGACGTGCTTTTTTTCTGCGGCGATACCGAGCGCATATTGACATGCCTGATCGTAAGTATCTCCTTGCAGTATGATCTCGGCGCCTCGTTGACGCACCGCAGCAATTTTAATTTGCGGCGTTGTCCGCGGCATTACAATTATAGTGCGAATACCAAGCTTCTGTCCGGCAAGCGCGACACCTTGAGCATGGTTCCCAGCCGATGCGGCAATCACACCGGCAGCGCGCTCCGCTGCAAGCAAACCGACTATTTTGTTGTATGCACCGCGCAGCTTAAACGAAAAAATCGGCTGCAAGTCCTCACGTTTCAATAAAACCTTGTTATGCAGCCGGTTAGATAAGATGGGCGCTTTATCCAACGGCGAAACTTGTGCGATATCATATACTTTAGCGGTATTGATTCTTATCAAATAATCTTGATTCATCGTTCTGTGCTGAAACTAATGTTGCAAATTGTATCTGAATAATAATGTCGGTAGCGGAAAAAAAACGCTGGGCGGCGCAGGCAGCGATCGAATATATCAGCCCGGGAGATATCGTCGGCATCGGCACCGGCTCGACCGTTACGTATTTTATTGATGAGTTAGCAAAAATTAAACAGCGGATTGATGGCGCGGTAGCAAGCTCCGAAGCAACGAAAAAGCAATTGTGCCGATATCGGATACCGGTCCATGACTTAAATGATACCGGCAATCTACCGATCTATGTTGACGGCGCTGACGAAGCAGACCATCGCTTGCGCCTGATTAAAGGCGGTGGCGGCGCTTTAACGCGAGAAAAAATTATCGCACAAGCAAGCAACAAGTTTATCTGCATTGCCGATGAATCAAAATTGGTCAAACAACTGGGAAATTTTCCACTGCCGATAGAGGTGACCCCAATGGCGAGAAGTTTAGTGGCAAGGAAACTGGCGGCACTAGGCGGCGTTCCGGAATTGCGGGTGTCCCAAACCGGTGGAAAGATTTTTATCACTGATAATGGTAACGCAATTTTAGATGTCCGCAGACTCGACATGAACGATCCAATTGCATTAGAACAGAAAATCAATCAGCTCCCCGGAGTTGTGAGCGTCGGTTTATTTGCCTTACGCGGTGCGGATATGTTATTACTTGGCAGCAGCACGGGGGTAAAGACCTTACTCCCTCTGACAATCGGAGGTACTTAAACGATGTTTCAAGAAGAATTTGTAAAAATATTAAAGAGCATACTTGAAGAAGTTTCGTTCTTTTTACAAGTCGGTTTATTAGTCGGTTTATTTGTCATTAGCATCGCGCTTGCGGTGCTGTACATTATAGATAGAACACAAAGTGAGCATGCGGTACGCCGCAATTATCCGGTGATCGGTCGTTTTCGTTATCTGTTTGAATATATCGGAGAGTTTTTCCGGCAGTACTTCTTTTCAATGGACCGTGAAGAACTGCCCTTTAATCGGGCTCAGAGATCGTGGGTTTATCGTGCCGCCAAAGATTTAAACACTACCTCCGCTTTCGGTTCGACAAAGGACCTACGTCATGTCGGCAGTGTATTTTTTGTCAACTGCCCGTTTCCCGAATTGGAAGAAAACACAACCAACATACAGCCCATAACTATCGGTCACTATTGCAAACACCCGTATAACGCCAAGTCCTTGATCAATGTATCGGGAATGAGTTATGGAGCTATTTCAAAACCTGCGGTACTCGCTTTATCTCAAGGCGCCAAGATGGCGGGATGCTGGATGAACACCGGCGAAGGCGGTTTGTCGCCGTACCATTTGGAAGGAGATGTTGATCTTGTTTTCCAAATCGGCACGGCAAAAAATGGCGTTCGCACTTTGGATGGGAAGCTAGACGATTCAAAACTTGCTAAAATCTCAGCGCATCGACAAGTTAAGATGTTTGAGCTCAAACTGAGTCAAGGCGCGAAGCCCGGGAAAGGCGGAATACTGCCGGCGGAAAAAGTAACCGAAGAGATTGCTGAAATTCGTGGAATTGCCGCCGGTCAAAACGCGCTCAGCCCTAACCGCCACCTGGAAATCAAAAATAATGACGACTTACTTGACATGATCAACCACATCCGTGATGTAACCGGAAAACCGACGGGTTTCAAAATGGCGCTCGGCGCTTATGGCTGGGTTGACACCTTGATGAAATTAATCCATGAACGGGGAATTGAATATGCTCCCGACTTTATCACGATAGACAGTGCCGACGGCGGTACCGGCGCAGCACCGATGGCATTGATTGACAATATGGGATTGCCTTTGCGCGAAAGCCTGCCGCTGGTTGTCGACAGTCTTATCAAATATAGATTGCGTGACCGAGTCAAAGTCGTTGCGTCGGGGAAATTGATTAATCCGGCGGAAGTTGCTTGGGCATTATGTTTGGGGGCGGATTTCATCACTTCGGCACGCGGATTTATGTTTGCAATCGGTTGCATTCAAGCGCTACAGTGTAATAAAAATACTTGCCCAACCGGTGTAACAACACACAACCCACGATTGCAAGCGGGATTAGTCCCGCAGAAAAAATCGGTGCGCGTGGCTAATTTTGTAAAAAATATGCACAAGGAAGTCGCGGTGATCGCACACTCGTGCGGGGTCAAAGAACCGCGTCTTCTGAAACGTTATCACGCACGCGTTGTTACCGGAGCAGGGCTATCGGTCTCGCTGGAAGAGCGCCACCCGACGCCCGAACCGATTCAAATTGGCACAGCCACAGCGGCTTAAAAGTAAGTACGATTACCGCTTGGAAAATTGTTTGTCTTTGCGCGCTTTACGCAGACCGACTTTTTTGCGCTCAACAACACGCGAATCACGAGTTAAAAATCCGCGTTCGCGCAAACGCCGACGCAATGCTTCGTCATATCGTAGCAACGCTCTTGCAATACCGAGCTTGACAGCGCCCGCTTGGCCGCTGATACCACCGCCTCGCACACGGATATCGCAGTCAAATTGATTTCGCATTCCTACGTGCTCAAGCGGTTCTACGGCAATCATGCAAAGGCTATCGCGGTGAAAGTAATTTTTTATCTCGCGGCGATTGATGCGGATGCCACCGCCACCGGGACGTAGAAAAACTCGCGCGATTGACCGTTTTCTACGCCCGACGGTGCCATATATCGCTAAAATCGCCATAGTTAAATTTCCAGCGGCTCAGGTTGCTGCGCCTGATGTCGATTGGTGGTGCCTGCATAAACACGCAACTTACGTAACATCTTTCGCCCTAAAGAATTACGCGGTAACATGCCTTTAACCGCAATCTCAATTGTACGCTCGGGATGCTTTTCAAGCATTTCAGAAAAAGACATCTTCTTTAAATTGCCGATGTAGCCACTATGCCGGTAATACATCTTATCGGCACGCTTATTCCCGGTCACCATCACTTTTTCGGCGTTAATCACAATGATATAGTCACCCGTATCGGTGTGTGGTGTGTATTGCGGCTTGTGTTTTCCGCGCAGACGCTTGGCAATATTGCTGGCAAGACGACCTAATGGCTTGGCGGTGGCATCAACCAAGTACCACTTCTGTTCAACCTCACCCGGTTTTGCGCTATAAGTTTTCATTGATTGATTTACTATGTCGTCGCTGAAAAAAATAAGCATTATACACAGCCGCAATATGGAATCAAAGAATAAGTTAATGATAAAATGTTCCCCGCTTGAATATCCGTATGGGTCGTTAGCTCAGTTGGTAGAGCACCGGACTTTTAATCCGATGGTCATAGGTTCGAATCCTATACGACCCACCATTCGTCGGAAAGCAGTTGCGGCGGGAAATCAAGGGATTTTTTTTAAACTGGGTCTAAAACTCGCCAGCGTTGAGGTAAAAAGCGCAAATCGGCAAGCGCCGCTGCTAACGATACAAACCAATTGGCTTCCTCTTCGTATACCATTTTATAATACTGCGTCTTCATTGTAACGGCAGCACCGAAAACAATAGAGGCAAAAGTAAGAAATGATCCCAGCGCCAATGTCGAAGCGCCGGTAATCGCTTGTCCGAAAGTGCAACCCAAAGAAAGCACACCGCCGACTCCCATTAAAAAACCGCCGATAAGATGGTTGACAAAATCGTTCATCGATGAAAACCATTCAATCCGAAATGCGCGCGCGAACAATGAATATAGTAAAGAACCCAAAATAATTCCCGCGCTAATAATCAACGCGAGACTGACAAAATTAAAGGCGAACCCTTCACGAATCAGATAGAAAAAATGCGCGCTAGGTTTAACAAAAGTAAGGGACTGCGCACCAAGATCATAGTGCGGCTGATCAAAAAATTCGGCTTCTTCAAGCAGAGTTTGCCCCAACGGCCCCGCAGTGACATACCACACCGAAACGACGGCGATGCCGACCATGAAACCGCCAAATACATTATCAAACTTTGCGCGCAACGCTTCGGAACGAAACGCCCATGCAAATAATAGAGCGCCGACTACAATCGCACTCAACAACTGAAAAGACGAACCTTCGGCACCGAAAACACCGGCAATAATATCCGGAATCGCCTGACTCTCAACACTGTAACCGGTAAAGTTAATCGACAAAGGACGCATCCACTGTACAAACAACCATTCGCCGAAATCGGTATAAATCATTAAATACGCGCCCGCCCCCATCATCATTAACACGAAAATCGACTTAAGATTACCTCCGCCGATTCTGATAAATGTTTTGTTCCCACAGCCGGAACCCAAGGTCATGCCGATACCAAACAGCAATCCTCCCACCACATAACGTAACCAAATAAATTGCGGCGATGTGTACGGGGGTTTGCCGGTCGTGCCGCTATTTACAAGCGACATATCGACACTGTTCATACTGTGCAATAACCCAACGCCAAGTATTGCCACCGCAATTGCCAACACCCACGCACGCATACGTCCCGTATCGCCGATATTGACCCAGTCCGATACGGCGCCCATCGTGCAAAAATTTGTTTTATTCGCGACCGCGCCCAAAGCAAGCGCAATGCAAAACGACCAAAGAAAAGTCTGATAAAGTATCCCCATAGAAGAGGATTATAACAGTACTTATTCATTCGGTGAGCCGACTGTACGGACCCGTTGCATTATTATACTTTTGGCAATGTAGAAACAAACTTCGGCACGGCTCCTGTCATTAAACCGGCAGCCGAACGATTGTAAAACAAGCTCTAAACTCGGTCAGATATAACGAGTCGGGTCCGGAACGTTGGCGGCAATAAAACCTTGCTTACGGAAATAACAAGCGTCGCAATCACCGCAGGCGCGAGCATTGCGGTCAGCGCGGTAACAAGAAACAGTCATCGCATAATCAACCGCTAGGCGAATACCGTAGCGAATAATTTCCGCTTTCGTCATATTCAGTAACGGCGCTTGAACATGAATCCCATCGACAGCGCCGATAGCGGCATGAGCCTCGTGACGTGTGCCGTAATTGATCATGGTCTGAAATGCGTTGAGAAAATCCTCCCGACAATCGGGATACCCGGAATAGTCAACTTGATTGGCGCCAATCATAATATGCTTGGCGCCGAGCGTACTCGCCCAAGCGGTTGCAAGCGACAAAAAAACTATGTTCCGCCCGGGAACGTATGTTGCGGGAATTTCATTACAAGTTCTCGCAGACGGAATAGTTTGCGCCGTGTCAGTCAGTGCCGAATCGGTAATTGCCGCCAAGTCCAGATTTATGACTCGGTGCCGCACCGCTTGCATCCGCGCGGCAATGTTCTTTGCTGCCTGAAGCTCAATGCTGTGGCGCTGACCATAATCAAACGACAATGCGTATGTTGATAGCCCTTGCGCAATGGAATGCGCAAGCACGGTCGCGGAATCTATACCGCCGGATAACAAAACGACCGCTTTGTCGGCTGCGGCTGCGGATAATTGCCGCCGGGACATGGCGTGTCGTTCAGCGTCCGGGCGCATGACCCCAAAGCAGCTTATGCAACTGTATTTGAAACCGCACAGGTAGTTGATCCTGCAATACCCATTCTGCCAATTGCGTTGCAAGCAGGTTGGGTATGGCGAAAGAAGGTTGTATTACCGGAGAAAAAAGCACCTGACAATGTTCGGCTAAAGCGCGGTCACATATCTCTTGGCGCGCCCATTCATAATCTTCACGATTTCCGATCACAAACTTAATCTGATCTTTCATGGTAAGGTGATCAATATTGGAATAACGATTTTTGCCGCTTTCGCCCGACGAGGGGGGTTTAATGTCCATAACGCAAATCACTCGCTTATCAAGCGTCGCGATGTCCAACGCACCACTGGTTTCAAGCGAAACGACATAACCTTCATTACATAAGGCCACAAGCAAAGCGTGGCAGTGCTTTTGCGCCAGCGGTTCACCGCCGGTGACTGTAACATGCTGTGCGCGGTATGCGGCAACTTGATGCAAAATTGCTTGTACTGCCATCCATTCGCCACCGGTGAACGCATACTCGGTATCGCACCAGGTACAGCGCAGCGGGCAACCGGTTAGACGAATGAACACCGTCGGAATACCGATGCTTGCACTTTCACCTTGTATTGAATAAAAAATTTCTGTGATTTTAAGACGTGAATCGGCAAATGACATTAATGCCCTTCTCGTTCCATCCGTTGTAATCTTTTCTCGGCAAGGCGGCTGATACGTTTATCCTCCGACTTCAACAACGGGCTCAAAGATTGACGCGCCTGGCCCCACTGTCGGGTTTCATAGTAGATATAAGCCAACTTAAGACGGGCATCGTTGATTTTATCGCTTTGGGGAAAGTCTTTTACAACTCGTTCATAATGCCGTTCCGCCTCCTTATATTCCGCTGTTTCATAGTATGACTCTGCCAACCAAAAATTTACCTCGCCGCTATAACGCCCGCTGCCGTATTTTGCTAAAAACTCACCCAGCGCATTACGCACTGCGCTAGGATTTTTGCCCAAATACTGCATCGCGCGGTTATACGCATCGGTTTCTTTTAGTGACGCATCGCTTTGGAACTGTTGTATTTTAGGTTTTACCGCAGCGGGCTTCTTATCTGGCTTTTTATCGGAGGGTGCGTAGGATTCGGGCGGTTTAAGCTTCTTCGGTTCGCTCAAAGGAACGTTTTGTTCGCGTAATTTTTTTAACTCTGCGGACAGTTCGGAATTCGCTTCTTGCAAAGTTTTAACTTGCCCGAGCAACGCGTCATTCGCTTTGCTCAAAGATTGAATACGCTCTTGCAAGTCAATGTTTTGTTTGCTCGGGTCCTGTAGCTCCTGCGAGCTCATCGTTTGCTCGCGAAGTTCCGCATTTTGCTTGCGGGCAGATTCATTCTCGGCCTTCAATCGTTCCACAGTCTCGCGCAACTCCTGTAGTTGCCGCGACGATGCCGTATCCCGCGTGCGTAAATCGTGAAGCTGTCTTTTCAGCGCTTCATTTTGCGCTTTTATTTCTTGCAATTCGGCACGTAAAACCCTGTTTTCTGTCAGTGTCTTGACCAGAAGCTTATTCGGTTGCTGCGCATTTGTCGTTAGTGCAATTAATGCTAGTACGCACCCGGCGCCATAAATGAATCGACTGCAACGCACTAATTTGCTCCGGGTAACGGCGACCATGCGATTCCACGCAATTGCGCCGCAACCGTGATCGGTATCGGTTTGCCGAACGCACCGTCAATCGTTAATATACCTAACGTACCATCTGCCGTCAAATAACCTATCAACTGCCCGTTGGCAGCAAAACGAGGACGCTCGATATCAAGACTTTCCTCAAGCTCTACTTCTTTGCCCGTCGTGAGATTCCGAATCACTAACACATAATTGCCGCGGCGACGACTCAGAAACACCATGCTTTTACCGTCAGGGGAGACATCGGCATCCGAATTATAATGATTGTCGTAAGTGAGCCGTTGCAAAGTTTTATCGCCGGGGCGCACCTGATAAAGTTGCGGTTGACCGCTACGGTCGGAGGTGAAAATAATCGCGCCTTCCGGTGTCCATGTCGGTTCGGTATCAATGGACGGATGGCTAGTAATGCGCGTTACCAACCAATCGCTTAGCCTTACAGTGTAAATATTCGGATCGCCGTGTGCGGAACTAACATAAACCAAGTGAGTGCCGTCAAACGACCAATCGGGAGTTACGGCAGAACCAATGCGCTTGGCGCTGTTTTCTCGCGCCGCGCTGGCAAGCGTTTGAATAACAACTTCGGGGTCCCCGGATTCATACGATACATAGGCAATCTTCTTCAGGTCCGGCGACCATGCCGGTGACATAAGCTGCGCGTCGGAAATAAAAATCGGCGTCGCGTTGTATCCATCGGCATCGCTAACGTACAAAATAAATCGATGCCGCCGCCAGCCAAATCGCTGCGCAGTGACAAATGCAATGCGAGTTTGAAATATACTTGGGGCGCCGGTCAGTTCCCGATAGATTTCATCACTGATATAGTGGGCAGACTTGTCGTATGCGGCGGTATTGATTACTTGCCCTAGCAAACGTCTGCGTTGCACCGTATCGTGCAATTCGAATCGCACTTCAAGCAGACCCTTTCTGCGCGCAATAGCGCCAAAAACAATTTTTTCGACGCCGCGGTTTAGCCATTGACTATAATCGGGTATCTGCCCTATCGACAACATTTGCGAATTATCCGGTATTACGGAAAACAATCCGCTATAAGCTAAATCGGCGGCAATAATCTGATTAAATTCACGTCGTCCATCAGTAATTTGCGTGTCAACTTGAAATGGCAAAATACTAATCGGCACACCGTCTTCAACGCCTTCGGTCACCTCAATTTTGAGTTGCGCCTGTAGGGAGGAATGCAATATACAAAGTATTAACGCCGGCAATATGAAACGGCGATGCCAATTTTGCCGATAACGCAGTTTAATATTGTTGCCTAAAAGTAATCTCAATTTCATTTTCAAATACATCGGGGGACGGCGGCAACGGCAACGGTTCGGATTTCCAAACAGCATCTTCAACCGAGCGCCGATAAAGCAAATCGCCACTACAACTAATAACGTTCACCTCCAGTAGTTTACCACTTTCATCCTGTCTTATTTTGACAACGCAATCACCACCTTGAACACTAGTGCGCGGTTTCCTCCATCTCTTCTCAATGCTGCGGCGAATATCGCTGACATATCGCCTCTGCCAAGCGATCATCCTACGCTGATGTAAAGCATCCGCCTCACGCTTACGTGCCTCTTCTTCGCGTTCGCGTTGCACTTGCTCTTCGCGTTGCGCTTGCTCTTCGCGTTCGCGTTGTGCTTGCTCTTCGCGTTCGCGTTGTGCTTGCTCTTCGCGTTCGCGTTGTGCTTGCTCTTCGCGTTCGCGTTGTGCTTGCTCTTCGCGTCGGCGACGTTCTTCGGATTCCGCTTTACGCTGCCGCTCAAACTCAAGCGCTTGCTGACGATGAAGTTCTTCTTGTTTTTTTTGTGCCTGAATCTTTACCTCACGCTTTGCTCTCAGAAGCTCCTCATGCTTGGCTTTTTTAGCGCGTTCCTGTTCTTCGTGCCGTTGCTTTTCCAATTCCAATTGACGCCGTTTGCGTTCTTCCGCCGCTTTGGCTTCACGCTGTCTTTGTGCTTCAGCCTCGCGCCGCTGTCGCTCTTGCTCAGCTTTACGTTTGTAAATGTCGTCAATCTCCGCTTGCGGAATCGCTTTTGCCGCAACTATTTCCGATTCCGGCGGATCATAACCAACAGGCGTATAAGGGTTGGTAGTACAAGAAACTACATCAGAAACGAAGAATGCGATAACAAGAAAGTGAGCACTCGCCGAAGCTAAGATTGATGATAAGAGTCGGCCTCGTTTATCAAGCATCTCACTAAACGCAATTCATTATTTATTGAATATCCTCAAGCGGTTGCGTGATCAAACCGATGCTATCGGCACCGGCATTTTGTAAAATGACCATCACACCGATCACATCACCATATTCGGCGGTGCGATCACCTCGAACATAAACTTCCCCTTGAGTTCCGGATAGCAACTGACGAACTTGCTTGATTAGGCTACCGGTCACCAACGGCTGGTTTGCCGCCGGTCCCTTGTTTAAAAAAGTGCGCCCCTGACTATCCACTGTCACAATCAAGGGATCAGGTATCTCACTCGAATCTATCGTCTTTGCCGTTGCCTTAGGCAAGTCAACTTCCACTCCTTGCTGAATCAACGGTACAGTGACCATGAAAATAATCAGCAGCACCAACATAACGTCAATGTAAGGAACCACATTAATTTCCGCCATTAATTTGCGCATCGATATTTATATGCTAGCCGTCCTGACCAAATGTTTGTTTATTCAAAATAGTCGTTAGTTCTTCAATAAAGTTATTATAACGTGCGGATATACGCTCAACTCGATCGGCAAAACGATTGTAAGCAATGACAGCGGGTATTGCCACCAATAAACCCATTGCTGTTGCAACCAATGCTTCGGCAATGCCCGGCGCTACTAGCGACAGAGTCGCCTGTTGTACATTACGCAATGCCAAAAAAGCATTCATAATGCCCCACACCGTACCGAACAAACCGATATACGGCGCGGTTGAACCTGCCGTTGCAAGAAAAGTCAAATGGCTCTCATGCGCTTCACGCTCGCGCGAACAAGCGACTTTCATCGCACGCACTGTCGTCTCAAAAATCTTCTCGGCAAGCACTTTTCTTTGCCGGTGCAAACGAATATATTCAGCGAATCCGGCGTTAAAAATAGCCGTGATCCCAAAACCTCGTTCATGATCACTTAACTCATTGTACAGTTGATTTAACTCGGCACCCGACCAAAAGCGTTTCTCGAAGCTATCCGCGTATATCTTCGCTTTGGCTAATTCACGCCACTTGCTGAAAATGTATGCCCAGCTAACCACTGACATCAGCAACAGCAATAACATAACTAACTGCACGACCAGTGTGGCATTCGCCAACAGGTAAAAAAAATCCATATCAGCTTGCTGCATGACTCAGTCCCCCCAATAAATCCGATGGCAACGCCGAAGGTTTGAACGAATGACGGTTTGGGCACACAATCGTCATCGTTGCTGTTGTTAGAAGATCAAGCTTGCGGGTAACTTCCTGCATCATACCCGAATGCACTTTTCCCGTATCGGTTACTTGCGTATGTACCTCCAAAGTGCCGTTAAAATACGCTGATTTCAGATAATCAATCCGCACTGACTTTACTACGAATATCAAATTATTCTCCCACATAAACGATCTTGGGTCATAGCCTAAATTTCTTAGCCACCCGGTTCCGGCACGCTCCATAAACTTAAGGTAGTTAGCATAATACACGATACCACTTGCATCAGTATCTTCATAATAAACTCAAATCTCCCAATCGAACATCAATCGCAAGCTACGAAAACAACGTGTTTTGATTGATTTCCGCAGCAGGCGACGCGGGCGGCGGTTCAAGTCCAAAATGACGCCATGCCGACGGAGAAGCAAACCGCCCGCGTGCGGTACGCACCAAAAAACCGCTTTGGATTAAAAATGGTTCGATCACGTCTTCTATCGTGCCGCGTTCTTCGCCGATAACGGCGGCAAGACTATCAACCCCCACCGGTCCGCCGGCAAATTTCTCAATAATCGCAAGTAACAATCGGCGGTCCATTTCGTCAAAGCCATTCACATCGACCTGTAACATTCCAAGCGCATCCTGTGCGATGCTTTGATCAATCGCACCGTGTGCTTTCACTTGCGCATAATCGCGCACTCTACGCAACAGGCGATTGGCGATCCGCGGTGTGCCGCGTGAACGCCGCGCAATCTCACCCGCGCCGCACTCATCGATTACCACTTGCAAAATACTAGCGCTGCGGACCACAATTTGGGTAATTTCTTCTACTGAATAAAAGCCCAACCGCTGCACAATACCGAAACGGTCGCGTAACGGCGATGTCAGCAGACCGGCACGAGTAGTCGCGCCGATAAGAGTAAAAGGCGGCAAGTCAAGCTTGATCGAACGTGCTGCAGGCCCTTCGCCGATCATTATATCCAACTGAAAATCTTCTAGCGCCGGATATAAGATCTCTTCTATTACCGGATTTAAACGATGAATCTCATCAACGAACAGCACGTCATTCGGTTCAAGGTTGGTTAGCATCGCCGCAAGATCACCGGCTTTCTCAAGCACCGGTCCCGCCGTTTGACGCAGATTAGCATTCATTTCGTTCGCAATAATATGTGCGAGCGTCGTCTTACCCAAGCCCGGAGGTCCGAAAATTAGCACATGATCCAAAGCTTCTTTGCGTTGACAAGCCGCGCGAATGAAAATTTCCACCTGTTCGCGCACCACTTGTTGCCCGATATATTCGGATAGCCGTTTAGGGCGAATGCGCACGTCAAAGTGCGCTTCATCTTCTTTTTTGTTCGAATCAAGCATAGGATTCATATCCGAATTTACGACCGAATTAATTGCTCCGCGCTATTATTCTAACGCACTTGCCCCAAACTGAGCTTCAAAGCGCTGCGAATAGTGACTTCAACGTCATCTTGCCCGCCGCCGTTATCAATTGCCTGTCGCACCAAACGCTTTGCTTCGGAAGCCTTATATCCCAAAGAAACCAATGCTTGAACCGCTTCACGACCGTGGTCCCGAGGTTCGCCACTTAACCCCGGCGATAGCTTTTGCCAAAAATCACCTGCCAGACGGTTTTTCATTTCAACAATCAACCGTTCGGCTGTCTTACGCCCGATGCCCGGTAAACGCACCAATGCTTCAATGTCTTGCGCGATGATGCATTCTTTAAAAACCCCGACATCCATTCCCGATAAAAGCGTCAGCGCGATTTTGGCGCCGATACCGCTGATTTTCAGTATCTCGCGGAATAAACTCCGCTCATGTTCGGATAAAAACGCATAGAGAATATGCGCATCTTCGCGAACGACAAAATACGTTAGCAATGTAACAGCCTGACCGATATCGGGCAATTGATAAAAAGTAGACATCGGCGCCTGCATTTCATATCCGACTCCATGAACATCTACCAATAAAAAAGGCGGTTGCTTAATAATCAGTTCGCCGCTTATACGGGCAATCATTTCAATTCTTCCATCAAATTAAAACTGCGCGACTGAGCAAAAGTATGGCACAAGGCGATTGCCATCGCGTCGGCGGCATCGTCGCTTTCAGTCGCGGCGACTTGCAGCAAACGGGCAGTCATAAATCGTATCTGCTCTTTATTAGCATTGCCCTTGCCGGTAATCGCTTTCTTGATATAACGTGTGTTATATTCGTGCGTAGGCAGTCCGGCGAGAACTCCGGCACAAATCACCACACCGCGAGCATGTCCGAGCTTTAATGCAGAGGATGCCGACTTATGCACGAACACCGTTTCAACCGCCATTTCCTGTGGCTGATATTCTTCAATCACTTCGCTAATGGCTTCAAAAATCATTTTTAACCGTTCGCCGATCTCACCATACAGTCTCAGCGCTCCGGCGCCGCATAAGCGACTGACATGCCCATTACCTTCAATCACCGCATAACCGGTACTCACAAGCCCGGGGTCAATACCTAACACTCGTAACAAAGACATTTTCATTCGGCAAGTGCAACATCCCGCAGGTCGGCGTTGCAATACACACTCTGTACATCGTCAAGCTCTTCAAGCGTATCCAATAGTTTTACTAACCGGATACTAGTATCCTCATTCGGTTCCAAATAACTTTCAGGACGCATCTCAACGCCAAAACTCTGCGGAATAAATTTCGCTTGTATAACCGCCTCTTTAACGATAAGCAGCTCCTCCGGCGCAGTCAACACTTCGGCATTTCCTTGTGCCGAAACAACATCATAAGCGCCCGCTTCAAGCGCGACCTCAAGTAAAGCATCCTCGTTGATATGCGTAAAATTCAATACGCCATATTGCTTAAACAAGTATGCCACCGAACCCGTTTCGCCCAAATTACCTCCATGCTTGTTAAATACGAACCGGACTTCAGCGACTGTTCGATTGCGATTATCAGTCAGACACTCTACTAAAATTGCGACACCGCCGACGCCATATCCTTCATAACGAATGTTTTCATAAACTTGTCCTTCCGGGTCGCCGGCACCACGCTTAATCGCACGTTCAATCGTATCTTTACTCATATTAGAGGATAGGGCTTTGTCCATTGCCAAACGCAAACGCGGGTTACTGTCCGGATCGCACCCCGCAAGACGCGCCGCAACGGTAATTTCCCGAATCAATCGCGTGAACAATTTCCCACGCTTGGTATCTTGCGTTTTTTTTCGATGCTGAATATTTGCCCACTTGCTGTGGCCGGCCATGATCGTCCCTCAAGTCTCCGGTGCATACAAACGTTCAATCGCAACCCGATTCGTATAAGAATAAATCAGTTCCAACGCAGCTTGCCGACTTAACCAACGGTACTCCTTATGTTCGCGAGAATCCAAAATAATATCCTGTGCGGTATCCAATTCCAATTGAAACATATATTCGATATTTTCGACAACACCCGGCGCGTAGCGGTGTCGCCACATCGGATAGATAATATAACTATGTCTGCCGCAATCTTTCAACGATACCGCATCAAGCGATGTCTCTTCGCATAGCTCGCGCCGCGCCGCCGAAATCGGTGTTTCGTTCCACTCCAAACTACCGGCAGGCGATTGCCAGAAATATGTCGGCTGATATCGGCGCAGCAACAGTACCTGCCGGTCGCGTGTATAAACCACTACCAAAACCGATTCGGGCCGTTTATACTTTTTGCTCGGCAAAACAGATTCCATTGTTCAATTTAACCTCCGTTAAAAAGACCGAAGCAGCGGTCTTCTCTGTTAGCAAATTTCGACCAAAAAATGATGCCACCCCGATAAACCGCTTGCGATATTTTTTCAGCAATGCCCGATACATTTTTTATCGAATAACTGCCAAGATCAAATCATGTTTGATTTATCCGATTAGCTTCTGAGGCTTGATGTTACGGATATTGAGCTCTTTTAACTGCGCGCCGGAAGCAGAAGCGGGAGCGCCGGTCAGAGGGCAATTGGCTGTTTGAGTTTTGGGAAAAGCAATCACATCGCGAATAGAGTCATTACCGGTCATCAACATGACAAACCGATCCAAACCAAAAGCGATTCCGCCGTGCGGCGGGCAACCGCTGCCCAAAGCTTGCAAGAAAAAGCCGAACTTTTCTTGCGCCTCTTCCGCACCGATACCGAGTAAGTCAAATACCGCCTGTTGCATCGCTGCTTGATGAATCCGTATTGAACCGCCGCCAAGTTCGGTTCCATTCATCACCAGATCGTATGCGCGCGACAGACCTTGCTCGGGATGTTTGCGCAAAGCATCGACAGAACCAGTCACCGGCGCGGTAAACGGATGATGCAATGAAATCCAACGCTTTGCTACGCTATCCCATTCAAACATCGGGAAATCCACTACCCAGAGCGGTCGCCACTCAGCGGACAATAATTCCAAGTCAGTGCCCAAACGATTGCGCAGAGCATTTTGTGATTCGTTGACTATGATTCGCTTGTCCGCCGCAAAGAAAATTAAATCGCCGTCTTGAACTTGTGTACGTCGCAAAATTGCGGTAATTGCCTCAGCAGATAAAAATTTCAAAATGGGGGATTGTAAACCTTCTTTGCCGAGAAGAACTTCATTACATTTTATATAGGCGAGTCCCTTTGCGCCAAACTTGCCCACCAGCGCGGTATAACCGTCAATCTCTTTGCGGGTCAGCTTTCCTCCTTGTGGCACCACCATTGCAGTTACACGGCTTGCCGCGTCATTCGCCGACGCTGAAAACACCTTAAATTCAACATCGCGCAATAAATCCGACACTTCGATCAACTCCAAAGGATTGCGTAAATCGGGTCGGTCGGTCGCATAGCGTTGCATTGCCTCAGCATAAGTCATACGCAGAAATGGTACGGGTAAGCGAACACCCAGCACTTGATAAAAAAGCGCTTGCACCATCTCTTCCATCAATCCGATAATCTCAGTTTCATTCATAAACGACGTTTCAATGTCTAGCTGCGTGAACTCGGGCTGACGATCGGCGCGTAAATCCTCATCCCGAAAGCATCGGGCAATTTGATAATAGCGGTCAAGTCCGCCGATCATCAAGAGTTGCTTAAATAACTGGGGGGATTGCGGCAAAGCAAAAAACGCACACTCATGAGTGCGGCTTGGCACTAAGTAGTCGCGCGCGCCTTCGGGTGTCGCTTTAGTCAGTATCGGCGTTTCAACTTCAATGAAGCCATGCTCTTCAAGAAATTGACGCAAAGCTCGATTAATACGGCTACGAGTTGCCAAATTGTTTTGCATCCCCGAACGGCGCAAGTCAACGTAACGGTAACGCAGACGAGTTTCATCGCTGACATTGCGATCATCTTGTTGAAACGGCGGCGTTTGGGCGGTATTCAGTATCGCCAAGTCAACCCCGACGACTTCAATTTTACCGGTCGGAAGTTGAGGATTTTGAGTCTCGGTCGAACGCATACGAACGCGCCCGCATAGCCGTAAAACGAATTCGTTGCGGACTTGCTCAGCCAAAGCAAAGGCTTCCCTTGACTCTTGGGGGTCGGCGACTATTTGCACTAACCCGCTACGATCACGTAAATCAATAAAAATAACCCCGCCGTGGTCGCGCCTGCGATGCACCCATCCACAAATAGTAACCGCTTGGTCAATACATGATTCGTCAACCTGCCCGCAGTAATGTGTGCGCATTATGGCTTTTCTTAGTCGCGATTACCGACCGTCGACTGTCCTTGCTTTGACGCCGGTGCGGATTGCTTGTCCGGCGCTTTACCGGTTTGTGCACCTTCCGCTTTAGTTTCACTCTTAGCCGTTTCGCCTGCGGATTTCTCCGCAGGCGCATTGTCATCCGTCGCGATATTGCGGCGGTTGCCAGTCTTGAAATCAGTTTCATACCAGCCACTGCCGCTTAATCGAAACCCGGCGGCAGAAACTAGTTTAACCAGACATGAGCGATGACAAGCAGGGCATTCCGTTAGCGGCGCATCATTCATTTTCTGTAATTCCTCGTGATGATGACCGCAAACGGAACATTCGTACTCATAAATTGGCATTTATTGTCCTCCGATCCGATTCATATCCGGTTCGTCCCGAAATTGTTGAGCTTGATTCAATAATATCGTTTGAATTATTGTTGCCGCCGTTGAATATTTACCAAAGGTGCAACGCCATTCATTACTATTTCACTGTAGCCTTTCAGTATATCATTACCGTTATATTTTATGATGAATCTCAGCTAGAGCGATAATGCAAACCGGTATAATTTTAGTTTTATACTACAGTCGCCACGGTGCCACCGCCAATATGGCGCGGATAATTGCACGTAGTATCGATGGCATTGCAGGTACGCAAGCAAACCTGCGCACAGTGCCGAAAATCCCCGCTTCATCCAAACGACACGTTGAAAATACAGTTCCCGACAGCGGTCCTGCATACGCCACTTTGGAAGATCTGAAGAAGTGTGATGGCATGTTGGTCGGCAGCCCGACACATTTCGGCAATATGGCAGCGCCATTGAAACACTTTTTTGACCAAACTACTCCGATCTGGATCAGCGGCGCTTTGGCCGGCAAACCGGCGGCGGTGTTTACTTCAACCGGCGGCATCCACAGCGGACAAGAAACAACATTGCTATCCATGATGCTGCCGTTATTGCATCACGGTATGGTGATCTGCGGCATCCCTTACACCGAAGCACAGCTCAGCATCACCCGCACCGGCGGCGCCCCGTACGGTGCGACGCACTATGCCGGAAACACGCCCAACCGTCCGGTGGACGAAGATGAGTCCGCATTATGTTCCGCGCTAGGTAGAAGAGTCGCAACTCTTGCGTTACGCTTACGATGAAATTCATTTTTCACTGAATCCCCCGGCAACTTGTTTGATAAACGGAATGGTTAGGCGGCATTTGTTTCGCTGCGCGGCATGGCTTAAAAACTTTAGAAAACCGGTCAAATAACTTAAATCGCGCGAATAGTGTTTAAGCAGATAATCCGCCGAACCATGGGGTAGTTCGAATTGTAATTGACGGGCAATACCGCATAGTGCCGATGCTTTATCTTTATCCGGCAACGGTTGAAGGTGATAAACCGCTCCCCAAATCAGACGTGAGGCAAGGTCTTTTAGCTGCAAAGATATCTGCGTCGGATTTTTCCTCCCTGCCATTACCAACATATTGGCGTTTGCACGTACTTGATTAATCAAATGAAATAATGCTTGCTGCCAATCGTAGCGAGACAACACATCATCCATGTCATCCAAGCAGAGTAAATCAAACGATTCCAAACCCGCTAATGCATCGCATCCGTAATCAATGCATTTGAATAAAGGCAAATAAGCGCTACGACCGCCGCATTCAATCACTTGACAACACAATGCTTGCAGCAAATGGCTTTTCCCGGTCGCGTGCATCCCCCATAAATAAACCTGAGTCGCCTGCTTGGACCGGTGCGAAAGCTGATCGCCGATATCGCATAATGCGCGAACAACTGTTTCATTGTTTGTTACATGATAACTGGTAAAAGTTTTTTCTTTAGCGGGCTTAAATGAAAAAATTAATTGTCCGGGGGGATTAGCGGTCATGAATTATATTGTCGCCCGTTTTTTGCCTCGCTTGATCGAAAAGCAAGTCCTTCATTCATATAGATTGCAAAACTTGACAATGACGCGATAGCGGTCAATACAATGAACCCCATAATTGCCCGATCGGATACTGCCGGTAGTTGCGGTGCTTCACCGGCAAGTATGATTAAGATTAAAACAAACTGAAGAAAAGTACTCAGTTTGCCTGTCCAATGGGGCAAAAATTCTCTTTCATTGTAACGGTAACGTATCATGGTCAACCCCCCCATCACTGCCGCATCGCGCAATACGATCAGTAACAAAAACCATAGAGGTAAAAAACCAAAGTGATACGTCAATAAAAATGCGCTGATCAATGCCACTTTGTCCGCCATCGGGTCCAGCCATGCACCAAGTTTACTTCTGTAATTAAAAGTTTTAGCAAGAAATCCGTCAAGTGCGTCTGATATACCCAACAGCAACATCAAGAGAAATGCTTTGGCGAACTCCTGATCCAGCATCCACAGGGCAAAAACCGGAACCAACGCAATACGAAAACAAGTAATAATATTTGGCAAATGTTTCATATCCGATCTCTTTCTATACAACAGCGTTACAGCATTCCCCGAAGGGAATTGCTATACTGGCAGATATTTCTTTTATTCTAACTGAATCGTTGCGCTAACTGAACAATTAAATGCACCTTGAGGTTAAGGTCAAATGGCGACTAAAGGTGAAAAGAAATTTAGCTATAAATCCGCCGGAGTCGATATTGCTGCCGGCAACACACTGGTTGAACTAATCAAACCTCTGTGTCAGACAACATTGCGCCCGGAGGTACTCACCGGCCCGGGCGGATTCGCCGGGCTGTTTCGTCTGGCCGATCATCCCTATCAAAATCCTGTGCTAGTCGCAGCGACCGACGGTGTCGGCACTAAATTAAAACTCGCCGGTACGTTAAAACGCCATGATACGATCGGCATTGACCTAGTCGCAATGTGCGCCAACGATGTATTGGCACAAGGTGGCGAACCGCTTTTATTTCTGGATTACTTTGCCTGCGGCAAATTATCCGTTACTCACACAAAATCGGTTATAAAAGGTATCGCCGAAGGTTGTATTCGCGCCGGTTGCAGTTTGATCGGCGGTGAAACCGCAGAGATGCCCGGTGTATTCAATGTCAGCGAATACGATATTGCCGGATTTTGCGTCGGACTTGCCGATGAAAAAAATTTGTGCGGCGCGCATCGAGTAAAAATTGGCGACGCCGTAATCGGGCTCGCTTCAAGCGGTGTGCATTCCAACGGTTATTCACTAATTAGAAAAATTCTCGCAGAACACAATATTGATCTGGCGCAGCCGTTTAACGGGGAAAATTTGGGGGAAACTTTGCTGAAACCTACCTCAATTTATGTCAAGCCGTTACTGCCGCTGATTGCACAGCAGACGATTCATGCGCTTGCGCATATCACCGGCGGGGGCATCGGTGGCAATTTGACACGGATTCTTAACGACGGACAAGCAGCAAAACTCAACCGTAGCTTTTGGCCTGAGCCGGCAATTTTTGACTGGCTACGCCAAACCGGCAAGCTTGACGAAGAAGAAATGTTAAGAGTGTTTAATTGCGGTATTGGTATGATTGCCGTAGTCGCTAGCAATAATGCCGCGGATGTACTTACGCAATTAAACAATAACGGTTGTCAAGCATGGATGATCGGCGAAATTTGTCCGCGGACAGAACCGGCATGTGTTATTTATGCCTGATCATCGCACCCCGTCAAAACGTAAAAATTTAGTCATACTCATCTCGGGTAATGGTAGCAATATGTGCGCCATCTTACAGGCGGTCCGACAAGGCGCCATTCATGCTGAAGTCAATGCGGTTATCAGCGATCGCACTCAAGCGGACGGTTTGAGACGAGCAACGGAATTCGGTATTAAAACTATTGTGCTTGAACGACGGTCTTTCACTACGCGGGCGGAATATGATACGGAGCTATGTAATCAGATTGAAACAATTGGCCCGGATTTAATTGCACTTGCCGGCTTTATGCATATTTTAAGTGCTGATTTCGTTGCGTGTTTTTACGGCAAAATTCTGAATATTCATCCGTCATTACTGCCCAAATACAAAGGATTGCACACGCATCAACGCGTATTGAAAGCGGGCGAATCGCAACACGGATGCAGTGTACATTTTGTGACTGAGATGCCGGACGAAGGACCGGTTATCTTGCAAGCAGCTGTCAGCGTATCGAACGACGATACAGCTCAGACACTTGCGACACGAGTGTTAAAAAACGAACACATCATCTATCCCAAAGCCATTGCGTTGTATTGTGACGGTCGTTTGAAGTTGCATAACGGAATTTGTTTATTGGACGGACAAGCTCTTACACATCCCTTACTATCGGTCGAAGATGAACAAATCAGCACAACGACATAAGATTAATTCCGCTGTTATCGCATCTGCCATCATTGCAACGATTGCGTTTTGCTGCGCAGATACTACACATGCAAACAATTCAAGCAACCAAAACTGCCTTGACGAAAGGCAGTTGAACAAAAACACTTTGTTCACCGCGTGGTACGATGTGTTTTTCGGCACAAAACCAATGCTGGAGGTTAAGGTTCATACTACATTGAATGCTGATTGCATCAATCTTGCGGGGGAATTTAAGGGGAACGGAATACTCGGCGCCTGGCTCGGCGGCACCGGCACCGTTCGCGCACAAAATCTATGGCGAGGGCAACAAAAACGAATCGTCCCGATTGATTTTATTCAACGATATAATAACGCCGCACAACGCGACATCACGTACCTCTTTGAAGCCGATCGGCTTACCGCAAGCGCCCGGTTAGGTAAAGAACAATATCACTTTACCGTGCATCCCGACGTACACAGTGTTTTCACGATGCACCTGCAACTTAGTATTGATGCGCAGGAAGGGAAAGACATGATGTACTACGATACATTGTCAAAAACAAAACTACGCCGCTACGTATTTTTTAATCGCGGAGAAGAGAGGCTCTCTACCGCTTTGGGTGAGCTACTAACGATACGTTTTGATCGCTTGAAAAAAGGCAAGCTCGATTCTCGCTATTGGCTGAGTCCGCAACACGCTTACTTGCCGGTTAAAGTTGAACGTATTCGTAATAATCGCGTCCGGTACAATATCCAAGCAACGGATATTCGAGTACACAATCGGTTAATATCGCTAGGCGGCAAGCTTGGTGTCAATGTCAATTAACACCGAACCCATTTACAGCAGGAAGTTCGGAACGCATCAACCTCTCTTTTCCATACCAACCAATAGACCTGACATACTTGGCACCGGCTTTGCGACCAAGGCGCGCACGTAACGGTTTACGCCGCAACGGTTTGCTTCGGCCTTTGGAATCTAAGCTCCCAGATGAGCAACGCCTCCGGTCTGCGGCAGTTGCGATCGGAGGCTTGATCGCCAAGACGCTCGAACGCAACAGATCTTGCTGTCCGTCACCGCGTGCAAGAGCGACAAACGAGCTCATACGGAAACCTTTGATGCGACAGCCGATGTGCCGACAAAGGTATAAAGCGGCTGCCGAACACATAATTGTCGCCACGGGAAACCCGTCTATTCTATTCTTGTCTTCCCTGGTACGAAGCAGGTATTCTTGTCGGGTTTCTTAGGGAAGAAATAACCTCGCCGAAGGGATATGTTTTCCGATATTGTGCGGCCACAAGTATTGTTGTCTGCCGCCCATAGTATAGGGGTTTACTGCTACGGTCTCTCGATGAATACGCGAATCCTCAAGCGCAATACCGCTAACGGGGTTGCGGTCACAGCGATCGCTGTGGTCACGCCGGTCGGGTTGAAGGCGGCGACTTCAATCGTGTATCCAATGTCGTTGGTTAAGTCCGAAATGACGTAGGAAGTCTCTGTCGTGTCTGCGGTATCTACCTCTATGAGGGTACCCGTCTCAGGGACTGTAGTCAGCCAGCGCAGGCGGTAGCCTTCCGCCGCACCGCCTGTTGCCAGATCCGGAGCCTGCCAAGTGACGGTAATTTGTCTGTCGCCTGGCCGAGTGGTGACGTTTCGAGGAACGCTCGGCGCGGGCAGCACGGTCATGACTTGTGCCGTTACGATTTCGCCTGGCTCGTTGTTGCGGTTCAGTGCGGCGACCGTGACCTCGTATGCGGTGTTGTCGGGAAGCCCTGTGATCCTGTATGAGGTGCCTGAAGTGGTTGTCGCTCCCGCCTCATCACCGTCTGGCGGAGTCCAACTGAGGCGGTAAGTCGTAGCACCTATAACCGCTTGCCAGCTTGTGGCCAATATGCCGCGCGCGCGTGCATCAACGTTGAAGCCTGTCGGTGCGGGCAGCAGGGTCACAGCTTGCGTCGTCGCGATTGCGCCCGGCTGGTTGTTACGGTTCAGTGCGGTTATCATAATCTCGTATGTGACACCGTCCATAAGGCCGGTAATGTCATACGAGGTCGTGGCAACGTCTGTCGTGCCCGCCTCATCACCGTCTGGCGGAGTCCAACTGAGGCGGTAACCGATAGCATCCGGGATCTGATCCCAGCTTGCGATGAGTACGCCGCGTACACTCGGGACCACGCTGAAGTTATCCGGTGCCGGCAGCAGTGCTGCCGGGGTTGCCGCCACGGCCTCTGCGGTAGTCGCGCCCGATGCATTGACGGCTGCGACTTCAATCGTGTATTCGGTGCCGTTTTCGAGCTCCTCGATCGTGTACGTCGTCGTAGTCGGATCATCAAAGACTGCGGTCACGGTGGTACCGCCGGGTTGTGCGGCCCAACCGATGCGGTAGCTTGTGTGCGGGTCGCCAGCTCCCTCACCCGGAGCCTGCCAGGTCACGATGATCTGCCGATCGCCTGCGTCAGCCATGACGTTTTGCGGTGCGCCTGGTGGCAGCAGCGGTGGTGCGGTCGGAGTCGTGCGCACAACGGTCGCGCTGGTCGCACCGGCCATATTGACGGCGGCGATTTCGATTGTGTATTCGGTGTCGTTTTCGAGCTCCTCGATCGTGTACGTCGTCGTAGTCGGATCATCAAGGACTGCGGTCACGGTGGTGCCGCCGGGTTGTGCGGCCCAACCGATGCGGTAGCTTGTGTGCGGGTCGCCAGCTCCCTCACCCGGAGCCTGCCAGGTCACGATGATCTGCCGATCGCCTGCGTCAGCCATGACGTTTTGCGGTGCGCCGGGCACGGCATCGTTATCAGTGATGGTTACTATCCGGACCTCGCCGATTGTGTCGCCTTCATGCCGCGCGGTAATCGTAATCGTTTCATCCGCCTCAATTTCCGTGTCTTCTGTTGCCGTTATCGTCGCGGTTACCGAAGAGGCCCCCGCCGGTAAAGTCAACTCATACGGCGACGACAACGGCGAACCGTCAACTGATACCGTATAGTCGTCCTCAGGCATCGCATCGCCAGTAAACTCTAACGTAATTGTTTGATCTTCGGCATATACCGACTCGGTCGCGGTCGTCATCACTGTAATATCAACCGATGCCCCTTCGTCGATAACAGTCGCACCGACCGACAGAGACAATACCGGCGTCGTATCGTTGTCGATGAGCGTGATTGTCTGCGTCGTATCGTCCCCGTCCCTCACCGTAGCGGCCGGGTGGCTCGTAGTTAAGCGCAACTCAATCGTCTCATCCGCTTCATACACCGTGTCATCCGTCACCACTAAGCGCAACCTTAACTCTCGTATATGTATACTACCCTCATCATCACGCCCATCCATGAACTCAATCGGTCGCATCAAACGGTCGCCTTTCGTGAACGGCAGCGTTCTCGATCCTATATCCCTCCCGCTGACAAACTCTATTATATAATCCTCCTCGAACGTCGCCGTTCCCCCCACCTCAAGCATAATTGTATAAATCCCATCGAAAAGCCCTTCTCCCTGACCCAACCGGATTGAAACCGTATTCATGCCCGTGCTTTCATTAACGGTACTAGGCAATTCCTGCAAATAATTCCACCTAGGACCTACACCGTCATCGACGATAGTCACCGTCGCTTCGCTGCGACCCCGATCAATCACGACCGTATCGTCGGAATGCGCCGCTGTTCTATCCGTAATAACCACCGAAAAGCTCTGATCATCGAGGGTCAAAATGTTGTCATTGACAATCTCAGCCGTCACCGTTTGCGATAACTCGGTCACGCCTACTTCGGGTGAAAAGACGACTTCCGCATTATCAAAGGGTCGATAATCCTCCAAAATATCCGCGCTGCCTTCGCGTGTCGAGACAGTAACGGTCACTTTATCCTGCGGCGCACGCCCGACGCCGGTCAGTCTGAGCGTGAGTTCAACCCGCCCATCGCTTTCATTGACCGTATATTCGGTCGGATCAAACATCAGGATGAATACCGCCGTCGCGGAACTCGGTGTCGCCGTGACTTGCGCGGTCGTGCCGTTGCCTATTGCGCTGACCGCACGCACTTCAAATGTGTATTCCGTGTCGTTGGTCAAATCGGTTACGATTTGAGTCCTGACCTCACTCGTCGCATCGCCGGCGTCGGTCCAATCCGGATTCCAAACCGTTCCGCCGTCGCTACTCGCGCGATATTCGTAATGGTCAATCGGCGAAGCGCCGGAGTCGGCAGGCGCATCCCAACTTAGGACCGCGTGCGTATCGCCCGCCGCGGCTGCTAAGTCCGCCGGTGCATCGGGCACAGCATCGTTGTCTCGTATCGTCACCGTAGCAATGTTTTGTGTCATATCTACTACATAATCAGAACCAACCCCGATCACTCGAACCGTAACCACACTGTCGTCTTCATCCGAAATATCCTCAACAGTCGGAACTGAAAATATTGCCGTGCTTGAGCCCGCAGCGAATGCTACACTCTTCCTTCCTTCATCCGCAGCGGCCACCATTTCGTTCGTCTCGGTTACTTCTACCGTTACTTCCGTCTCTCTATCTATTAGACCGTCTCGCATCAGTGTAAATACTGCTGTCGTACCTTCCACCACAAAAGTTGAAGACGCAACAATGCCAATCGGGTGGAAAGTGTCGACTTCGATTGAGAAACTTGTCTCAGGTAAGGAATCCCCATAAATGTTGCGAGCCGAGCCGGCAGGTAAAGTTACAGTCAGCACACCCTCATAGCGCTGCCTTGCCCGAAGGGTAATATCAATATTAGTATGTCCCATACTAGCACTGGAATTGGAAACCTCAAGACGAATAAAAGTACCACCGGACGGTGCAGGGGGACTATAAACTACCTCAATTTCCTCAGGCTCCAAGTAATCCTCCAAAGGGAACGGAACATTATCCGCCGCAGCCCCTCTTACTCCTATTAATATTCCGTCGCCGCTGAAAGTAAAAGTAACTACGAACGGCTCCGATGTGAGAATCGGACCGTCAGGCATTGAGACGGCCTCTGCCATGATACCGTCCGAACGAACGATTTCCCGGCGATAGAAATCCGGTGCCGCGGCATTGCCTAGATCGGCAACATCGGCAGGAAGACTCATCGTAAGCTGAGAACCATTCGGCCCGGTCGGGAGTATCTCTATACAGATAACGTTATCTGGGATCGGGGTGCCGAAGCCGCATTCGTCACCGACTCTCACCAGCAAAATATCACCGTTCCCAATTTCGATCTCATCTGGCTCAATACCACTCATCCGGACGCCACCGATAAACCCGACAAAGACGAACACCGGACGCGCAATCACCTGCTCGTTTGGTGTAATACCCAGAAGGCCAGAAAAAGGGCCGGCATAAACATCCGTAATAGCAAAATCACCAGTAGCGATTTCAATCAAGAACGGTCTCGCACCAACCTCAGCCGTGGCCTCGCTGTGCGCGCCAAGAGCATTCACCGCACGCACTTGGAAGAGGTAGCTCGTGCCGTTCGTCAGACCGGTAACCGTATAACTCGTCTCGTTACCGGCGTCGCTGTCGGCATCATCGCCGTCCGGAATATTCATCCATCCACTGAAATCCTCACCGTCTACTTTCTGCCGATATTGATAGTGCGTGATCGCGCTGCCGCCGCCGTCGCCCGTCATCCATTCGAGTATTACCCGTTTATGACCCGCTGTCGCTGACAGATCCGTCGGCGATGCCGGCGGCGAGACGGCAGTGCTTCGTTCACCTTCACCGAGCTCATTCCATGCCGTCACCGCAAATGCATAATCTGCATCGGGATCAATTCCTGCTAGGAAGTACTGATTGTTACTTGGAAAAACCGTCTTTGACTGCTCTTGTTGTTCGTCGGTTTTTCTCCAGTAAATGCGATAAGCGGTAATCGGCGCTCCTCCGTCATCCGGTGCGGACCAAGTGATCAATACCCCGGAAAACTCCTCGAACACCTGCACCTGCAAATTTAGCGGAGCACTAGGCGTCGTCGCGGTTTCAGAAACGGTTGCCGGCAACGGCGTTAAAGTACTAGTGTAACTACCCGAACACGTCGGTTCTGCCGAATCCGAACCGTTGGTCCACCACCATTTGGCGCTAAGCACCAACTCTTGCTTTGAGGCGTCAAAGTTGCCGGAAGCAATCTCGCCATAAGTACCGCCGGAAAAATCATCGTTGAGAAAACCAAATGAATACATCAAACCCGACACACCGCCACGCGGCGGAAGCACGTTATCAGCGGGAGCTATATCGCCGAAGCGAACTGTGTTATTTTCTTGGGTGAGATTTGCAACTGTCTCAACGTTCAAACCTGCCGAACAGTTGCCGGTGCCGGTGATTACACTCTGATCGCTGAAGGCCTCCTTCCAGCGCGGACTGATTGCCGTGACATCAGTCGTCGGCGCTTCAGCCGTTAAGTAACTCACCGTCAACGTAGACGAACAGGTACCATTCGCCGCGCAGTAACGGTACTGATAATCCGCATTCTCGTCTAAGTCCGGTGCAAACCCCAGCTGCAGAAAAGACTGTGTCGTCGTCCCAGTGGTTACTGTCAGGGTTTTTCTCAAACCGTCGTCGGGGAGATCCCCGGCAGGCAAAACTGTACCGTCCTCCCGAGTGACTTCAAGGCTCAAATTCATGCTTTCAGTCGCTAGCCTTTGCGCGGTATATGTCGTGAAAACTAAGAAAGGCTGATGTTCCTTTACAGTGACACTCTCCCCAAAAGCGTTTAATGCCGGGTCAACCGACGTGGTCATAATGGTTAAAGTATCGATAGTGCTTCGTTCACCTTCACCGAGTTCATTCCATGCCGTCACCGCAAATGCATAATCTGCATCGGGATCAATTCCTGCTAGGAAGTACTGATTGTTACTTGGAAAAACCGTCTTTGACTGCTCTTGTTGTTCGTCGGTTTTTCTCCAGTAAATGCGATAAGCGGTAATCGGCGCTCCTCCGTCATCCGGTGCGGACCAAGTGATCAATACCCCGGAAAACTCCTCGAACACCTGCACCTGCAAATTTAGCGGAGCACTAGGCGTCGTCGCGGTTTCAGAAACGGTTGCCGGCAACGGCGTTAAAGTACTAGTGTAACTACCCGAACACGTCGGTTCTGCCGAATCCGAACCGTTGGTCCACCACCATTTGGCGCTAAGCACCAACTCTTGCTTTGAGGCGTCAAAGTTGCCGGAAGCAATCTCGCCATAAGTACCGCCGGAAAAATCATCGTTGAGAAAACCAAATGAATACATCAAACCCGACACACCGCCACGCGGCGGAAGCACGTTATCAGCGGGAGCTATATCGCCGAAGCGAACTGTGTTATTTTCTTGGGTGAGATTTGCAACTGTCTCAACGTTCAAACCTGCCGAACAGTTGCCGGTGCCGGTGATTACACTCTGATCGCTGAGGACATCCTTCCAGCGCGGACTGATTGCCGTGACATCAGTCGTCGGCGCTTCAGCCGTTAAGTAACTCACCGTCAACGTAGACGAACAGGTACCATTCGCCGCGCAGTAACGGTACTGATAATCCGCATTCTCGTCTAAGTCCGGTGCAAACCCCAGCTGCAGAAAAGACTGTGTCGTCGTCCCAGTGGTTACTGTCAGGGTTTTTCTCAAACCGTCGTCGGGGAGATCCCCGGCAGGCAAAACTGTACCGTCCTCCCGAGTGACTTCAAGGCTCAAATTCATGCTTTCAGTCGCTAGCCTTTGCGCGGTATATGTCGTGAAAACTAAGAAAGGCTGATGTTCGCTGACGGTGATATCCCTAGTGTCTAATGCCAAATTGGACGATGCAGTCAAGACGGCTATATCGCTTGCTTCATCAATGATTCGAACTTCGGTACGGGCGACAAGCGATCCGAAGTATTCCGCGGGAACCCCCGTTATTAAAGGAAACCCCGCCCACGGAGCACTTGGCATATCGCGTATATACAAGCATAGGGTAATAGTGGGGTCATTGGCTCCACAATTTGGTGAGATAGCGCTGATCCATTCGAACGATCCGGTTTCCAGGTCACCTATTTGAGCAGCGAAAAAGTTGAAAGTAGCGGTGCTATTATTGAGATAACTTATAAAATAAGTGGTGTTCGGCTGCAGGAACGCTCTCGAGGGCAGCGTGAACGTCGGCCGGCCGGAAACATCATCACCCGGAGCGGTAAAAGTCGCAAGCACGTCGCCCGGGCCGTCCTCCGAAGCAGACCGCAAAGCAACGGTCAGATCGGAGAAGCTGGCCACGTCAGGACGGGTAACCGGCAGTTCAACACTCTGCAGCAAATATCCGTTCGCATTCGGGCCGGTTATCAACGGCATCGCGAGTTCCCTTCCCGCAGTAAAAAAGTCACCCGCCAATGCATAGAAGCCAGCGTAACCGAGCAACAATAGTGTCGGGTTGTCGCTACCATCAACTCTGACATCGGGAAAATCCCGCGCCGAATTGGAAAGGTCAATCGGGGTGTCATCGTCAGAAACAATGGCAACCCCGGCCCCGCCGCGGTGCCCCATGTTTATATCGCCGTCTTGCGCCAATGTGTTTTCCACAACGCTGATACCGTCGCCATCGTCGAAGACATCCGCCTCAACCGTATAGGCGAATATCAGCGTATCGCTGCCGCTGCCGCGAACGTAACGCGCCGTGCTCGGGCCGCCGATATTCAGCTCGATCAGCGGCACGCCGGTTACAGTCACTGTCTCGTCGAACGTCAGCGCCACTTCGATCGTCTCGTCGAAAAGGTAGGTGCCTCCCAATGCCGGTTGCGATACGATATTGATGTCAATGATTGCAGGCGCAGTCTGAGCGTGGGCAGGTTCAACATAGACTGAAGCAATCAATACGGCCAACAGACACAAACCGAAGGAAAAACTTTGCGCGCGCGACAACGCTCGGGAGCAACAAAACTTCAACATCTTGTCAATAAACCGCAATGCCCGCCAAGCCGAAAATACGCTCAAGGGCCCGCTTGACGTTTGCGCAGTAAAACATTCGCAGTCGCTCATTCTGCAAATGACTCTCGGCGCCGCCGACTGTCATCATATACGGCATTATGTTCACGCTTACATTCATGTTGAAAAATCAGCACCGGTATTGAACCACCGGTATTGAACCCAATATTTCGTTCGCAATTTAATTTTGTGTGCGAGCGGCCTTGCTTTCGCATGAGTATGAGTAATGTTTATGAATCCGAATTATTTTACAGACTTTAGCACATGTGTTTAATGTCAGTCAACAAGATGTACGATACCACTCTAAATGGGATTCTTGAAGAGCTTCCGGGGAAGCATTCGGCAGCAACATTCGGATCGGTGCATTCTGTCCGTTGCCGGCATGAGGGCGGTGCAGGGTGAGACGCACCCGGAAAACCGATCGGTTTTCAGCGGCGAACGACCCGACAAGGATGTCAGGGCTGGCGTTCATTGACAGAACCCAGTCGCGTCATGGATGAAACGCGCTCGGAAAACCAATTGGTTTTCAGCGGTGAACGACCCGACAAGGATGTCGGGGCTGGAGCTTGTTGACAGAACCCAGTCGCGTCATGGGTGAAACGCGCCCGGAAAACCGATCGGTTTTCAGCGGTGAACGACCCGACAAGGATGTCGGGGCTGGGGCTTGTTGACAGAACCCAGTCGCGTCATGGATGACAGGCACTTTGCCGACAATCCGGCACAATCCGCCGACAATCCGGCACAATCCGCCGACAACACGGCAACAAGCGCAAAACAGTTTCACACTGAATCGGTTGCGGCCAGATCCGCTGACGCCTCTTGCGCGGCGCTTTGGTGCGGTCATGCAATGCACTGAGTCCAATGCGGCGATAACGTCGGCGCGGCGGTACAAAGTACTGCGACCGAGCTTGAATGCGTTCGGGGGTTACACCCTCCCAAAATGAGGGTAGCATATTTCTGTTGAAGTCTAGAGCGCTCATGAGCCTCCATTTTTGAAGCTAAATTGGCTCATATAGAAACCTTTGATGCGGTGGCCGATGTGTTGATATTGCATATCGGTCACCTTTTTGAATCGTGCCGTGAGTCCCATATGTATCCGGCACTATACAACGCCTTGCAGTTGGGCATCTTGGTACGTACCGACACGCTCGAGCGGTATGCGATGCCGAGCTGCGCGAGCGCGGACGCCAACAGGACCTACCGTAGCATAGGCCTGAAATGGGACGAAGCTCCGTTCCCACTTCCCGACAAGTTACGCCTTGAAGGAAACTGAGCGCGGGAGCGTCGCAAGCAACACTGTTAATGTAGTGTCCCTGAGAATCCTGAGAGCAATGGCACAATCACTCATGGGCAATCACTTATGAGCCAAAACATACGAAGTCAAGAAACAAACGCTAAAATTTAAGATAAGATTTTTTAATTTCGATAGCGATACCAATTCATGGCACAGAAAATACATCGCCTAAGCAAGCGGAGGGAAACTCTTGCCGATAGCTGCATAAGCCGGACCGTGGGCTCCTGTCCCTCAATAAGTTGCTTAATCGGCAGCGAGAGTCATTTCCTCAATCAAGATCGAACCGCTGCGGATATTGAGGCGTTCATCAATGTCATCACTCATCATCGCAATCTGCCGGAACATCGTGCGCAGATTACCGGCAATCGTCACTTCTTCAACAGGATATTGAATCTCGCCGTTTTCAACCCAGAACCCAACCGCGCCACGTGAATAATCTCCGGTTACAAGATTCACACCGTGTCCGATCAGTTCCGTAACCAATAATCCCCGGTCCATCGCTTGCAACATTTCAGCGGTGCTGCATTTGTCGATATTAAATCCCAAGTTATGCACGCCACCAGCGTTGCCGGTCGTTTGCATACCTAAACGTCGCGCCGAGTAGCTATCAAGTACGTAGTTGTTTAATATTCCATCGCAAACAATTTTATTGGGACGCGTCGTAACTCCTTCGTGATCAAACGATGCACTGCCTATCGCACCGATTAAATGCGGCGCTTCGGCAATCTGCATCTCGGAAGGGAATACTTGTGTATTCAACGCAGAACAAAGAAACGACGTTTTACTGCACAGAACACAACCCTTGACCGCGCCGATAAATGTGCCGAATAGACCGGCGGCGACCGGCGCTTCAAACATCACCGCCACTTTCCCGGTCTTAGGCTTATGCGTACCCAGCCGCCGCACCGCGCGTTCGGCAGCACGATGACCCACTTGAATATGATCTTCCAGTTTTTCAGGATGCCGGTTGGCGCTATACCAATAATCGCGTTGTAACTTATCGTTTTTCCCGGCAATCGCCACTGCGCTAATCGAGTGATATGTCAGCGGATAGGCATGTGCAAACCCGTGCGAATTAGCATAACAAGCAATACGCCGTTCGGTTGCAACAGTGGCGCCGTCAGTATTTACAATCTCCGCTCTATCGCGCATAGCATTTTCACATTCAAGCGCAATGTCAATGGCCTGTGGTACATCAATCTGCCACTCCCGGTCCAACTGCAGTTCGGGAAAATCCGTTGCAAGTAAATCGGCATCACATAAACCGATATACTTATCTTTTGAAGTATGCTTGGCAATCTCATTGGCGGCGGCGACTGCCTGTTTGACAGACTGTGTGCTAAATTCGGAGACGGCAGATGAACCTTTACAAGCATCGGAATAAATAGTAACAACCAACTCATGATCGTTGCCACGCTCAACGGTTTCAACATCGCCGTCGCGAGCGGTAACGGTATAGCCGCTGTCGGCAGCAACGGAAACTTCGGCGGCGTCGGCACCGAGGCTACGTGCGGTTGTCAGCGCCAACTGTGCCGTTGTCAACAGCGCCGTTTCATCAAGTGCCGCGCTCACGATGCAGTACCGCCAACCGTGATTCCGTCAATTCGCAATGTCGGTTGCCCGACGCCGACCGGTACCATCTGACCGTTCTTTCCGCAGGTCCCGATGCCATCGTCTAATTTCAAGTCATTGCCGATCATTGAGACTCGCGTCAACACGTCGGGACCGTTGCCAATCAATGATGCTCCTTTAACCGGCACGGTAATTTTACCGTTCTTGATGAGATACCCCTCCGACGCGGAGAATACAAACTTGCCCGAAATGATATCCACTTGCCCGCCACCAAAATTTACCGCATAAAGTCCGTCATCAACCGATTCAATGATTTCTTCGGGAGATAAATCGCCGGCAAGCATATAAGTATTTGTCATCCGTGTCATCGGTAAATGTGCATAGGATTCACGTCTGCCGTTACCGGTTGATTGCGTTTCCATTAAACGCGCACTCATCTTATCCTGCATAAAAGTTTTCAGAATCCCATTTTCTATTAACGTTGTACACTGTGTGGGAGTTCCTTCGTCATCCACATTTAAGGAACCGCGGCGCCCGGCTAAAGTGCCATCATCAACCACAGTCACTCCGCGACTTGCGACCCGCTCGCCGACACAACCGCTAAACACGGATGTTTTCTTACGCACCGCATCGCCTTCAAGTCCGTGTCCGACTGCTTCGTGCAATAGCACCCCCGGCCAGCCCGCACCCAATACAACTGTCATATTGCCTGCGGGGGCCGGTATCGCATCAAGATTCACAATGGCTTGACGCACCGCCTCATCAACCAACTTTTGTGCAGTTCGGTTGCGGGCAAAATTAGAGAATCCGTAACGTCCGCCGGCGCCGCTATACCCGCGCCCTCTCTGCTGCTTATTTTCGGCAATGACTGTCACATCCATCCGTACTAGCGGTCGCACATCGGCAGCAATCGTTCCATCGGTTGCCATAACCAATATAATTTCATACCGGCTCGTCAATGATGCGATGACTTGTCCCACGCGAGAGTCCTGTTTGCGGGCACTTTCATCAATAGTACGTAACAACCCGACCTTGTCCTCAACAGTCAAATCTTCGGAGGGGTTATGCGACGGATATAAATTATGCGGCTGTACCGTTTTATGCACCTTCACCGTCCCCTGCTGACCACGATGCGCGATGCTGCACGCAACTTTGCTCGCTTCCAAAAGCGCCGGCAAAACGATTTCGTTAGAATATGCAAAGCCGGTTTTTTCACCGCTGACGGCACGGACACCGACGCCCTGATCAATACTAAAATCAGCTTCTTTAATCAAACCGTCTTCAAGCGCCCACGATTCATGCCGGGAGTATTGAAAATATAAATCGCCTTGGTCAATACCGGAACCGGCAAGCATCGATAGAGCTTGTGTCAATGCGGCATCGTCTAATGCAGCGGCGGTTAGAAATTGCTGTCGCGCAATTGTGATCAAATCGTTCATTTTATCTCTTTACCTTAAAATACACGGTGCTTTAAACATGGGAATTCTTGCCTCAACTCCTTTTGCCGCATCAAATCAATTTCCGCACAAATAACTCCCACCCCAGCTTCTATCTCGGCCAACGTTTGTCCCCACGCGCCGATGATTATACTATGCCCGTATGTTTCGCGCTGATTGGCGTGGCATCCGGTTTGTGCCGATGCCAAAATATACATTTGATTTTCAATTGCCCGCGCCCGTAACAAGGTACGCCAATGCGCCGCGCCGGTGGCGTGAGTAAATGCCGCAGGAACAGCAACGATTTGCGCACCTCTGTCGGACATTAGGCGAAACATTTCAGGAAATCGTACATCGTAGCAAACGGCAATACCAAGACGCCCTAGCGGTGTATCAACTACAATCACCCGATCGCCCGGAAAAAATGTCGCTGATTCGGCGCAACAAACATCGTGCTTCTTAAGATAAACATCAAACAAATGTATTTTCCGATAGCGTGCAACCGGGCTGCCGTCTGCATCGTATAAAATGCTCTGCGCATACACACGCCTCTCACCGACGATTTTTATCGGAATCGTGCCGCCCAATAACCATATACGATGCCGCACCGCTTGTTCGGACAAAAAATCCTGTAGCGGTCCATCCCCTTCTTGCTCCGCCAATACCAACTGTTGTCTTGATGTTTTACCGATACATGCAAACGATTCAGGCAACACCACCAACTTGGCGCCTTCCGAACTTGCTTGAGCAATCAAATCTGTAACACATTTAAGATTCATCGCAACATCGGCGCCGGAATTCATCTGCACTACACCCGCCTGCGGATTAACAACTTGCTTGTTTGCCGTTTGCATTTTCTGCCCCGACCGTCGCGTATCATCTGAAATGATACTATTTACAGTGTGCTAAAATAAATCAGGTATGTTCCCGATCATACATACTATACTAGCATGAAAAGAAAATACTCTTCCCCGATTGTGGACGGCGCAGCGCGCGCTCCGAGCCGTGCCATGTTGCGTGCGGTGGGTTTTACCAATCAGGATTTTAAAAAACCGCAAATCGGTATCGCCTCAACTTGGAGCGAGGTCACACCCTGCAACATGCATATCGACCAGCTTGCGCGCCGTGCCGCTCGCGGTGTGAACGAACACGGCGGAAAAGCGATCATCTTCAATACCATTACCGTATCGGACGGCATCTCAATGGGTACCGAAGGAATGAAATACTCATTGGTGTCACGCGAAATCATCGCCGACTCGATTGAAGCCGTAACCGCCTGCGAAGGATTTGACGGTATCGTCGCGATCGGCGGCTGCGATAAAAATATGCCGGCTTGCATGATGGCAATCGCCCGCTTAAACCGTCCGGCAGTATTTGTTTACGGCGGTACGATCTTACCCGGAATCCGGCAAGGCAAAAAAATTGACATTGTATCGGTGTTTGAGGGAGTGGGGGCATTCAAGCGGCGCAAAATCAGCAAAAAAGAATTGACTGAAATTGAGAAACATGCGATTCCCGGCCCCGGCTCATGCGGCGGTATGTACACCGCCAACACGATGGCATCGGCGATTGAAGCAATGGGGATGAGTTTGCCGGGCAGTTCGGCACAAAATGCCGTGTCATCGGCGAAGGCTAGGGATTGTGTTTTAGCGGGTGAGGCCACCATCAACTTGTTGAAAAAGAATATTTTGCCGCGCGATATTATGACAAAACATGCGTTTGAAAATGCGATTACGCTCGTAACCGCGCTCGGCGGGTCAACCAATGCGGTATTGCATCTGCTTGCAATGGCGCATAGTTGCAATATCCGGCTGGAATTGGACGATTTCACTCGCATCGGCAAACGTGTCCCGGTAGTTGCCGACCTCAAACCAAGCGGACGTTACATGATGTCCGAACTGGTGAAAATCGGTGGCATTCAACCGCTGATGAAACAATTGCTTGATGCCGGTTTGCTACACGGGGAATGCTTAACTGTTACCGGCAAAACACTGGCGGCAAACCTGACACAAGTCAAACCTTATCCGAACCGTCAAGACATCATCCGCCCTTTGGATCATCCCATCAAACCCAGCGGGCATTTAGTCGTGTTGTATGGAAACATTGCCGCGGAAGGTGCGATTGCAAAAATCAGCGGCATAGAAGGCGACTATTTCCAAGGTAATGCGCAAGTATTTAATTCCGAAGAACAAGCCATGCAAAACATTCTTCACGGCAAAATAAAAAAAGGGGAGGTCATTGTGATTCGTTATGAGGGACCTCGGGGCGGACCGGGAATGCGTGAAATGCTGGCGCCAACTTCGGCAGTAATAGGCATGGGTCTCGGAGAACAGGTGGCATTGATTACCGACGGACGCTTTTCCGGCGGCAGTCATGGCTTTGTCGTCGGACACATTGCACCCGAAGCGGCGACAGGCGGTTTACTGGCAATTATTCGCAATGGAGATTTAATTACAATCAATATTCGCAATCGCCAATTAAATTTGGAGCTGACACAAAAAGAAATTCGCAACCGTTTCAAAAAATGGCAAGCTCCGAAGCCACGCTATCAACACGGCATACTCGCAAAATATGCGCGACAAGTTACCAGCGCCTCTTCAGGAGCAATTACAGACTAAGCAGTGATGGAAACATCCGGATCTTTCAATTCGGACCGATACTCCGGAAACATCTCAAACAATATCCAGCTTTTGCGATATACATAGCGCATTAGCTCGTCATCATATAAATCGCGTCAATTCATCTTGCTCAACCGAGTGACGTTTACGCGCTTGCTCGGCCGAATAAATTCGATTTGTTCTTTGGAGTGACCGATGCTTAGCAAAAATAGATATAGTTCTTGGCGCAAGTCTTCCGTATGGATAAAGCGTACGCGTTTGAACCAATCTTTGTAGCCGCCGTTTTGAAAAAAATCAGTAAATTGATCGCGGGGCAATCCCATAATCTCTCGCGGATTAGGAAACAAATTATAGACCACATTTATTGCGTACAACCCGATATTGTGTTTTAGAGCCATATTCGGAAAATAAAGCTTAAAAAGCGCCGGAACCTTAATCTCGTTTTGCCACTTTAGAGCATCCTTAAATGTCAAAGGACCCGAGTACTTCTTTTTCTTCTTCATTCTCACCTTCATCTTAAAGAAATACGCCGATACCGGCCAGACAAAGGGATTTCGTACCGTATATAAAATCAGTTTAGGAGAACCGTTGGTATACAGAAAAAAGTTAGGGATGTTGCTAATACCTGAATGTGGAAATACGTAAAGGAAACGTATACTCTCCATAGATACTGCAATACCTCTTAAGATGGAAAACTTTGTCTCCGCCGGAAAACGTGACTGAAAACCCGGCTTTAGCGCAAAAAATTTCGATATCATAAGCCGCAGCTTATGGAGACATATTAGAGCCCTTCGCTCCCGCCGATAGACTTTGGAGAGACATTTCATAACAAAAGTTCCACCGGTCTTCGGAGTATGTATTTGAATAAATTTCCTAGCGATAAACAAAATTTTTCTCTCAGATTGTCTTGAGTTAGAGACGAAGGCTAGCAGATTTGAACGATTCGTCTAATTGCCCACAGTAGACTTTGCTCCTGCCCTCAGGGTAACATACAATCGCAGTCTTTCGCTGCCCCATGGGCATACAATGTGCTAACCAATATCCAATTTTTTGCATCCATAATTCATGAGGAGATACTCTATGTCATTGACGCCGGAAGAACTTAAAAAGTTAACAGAACGCAAAAACAAGATGCGCCGCCAAGCATATGATGCGCGTGCGGCACAAGAAAACAAAGATGAAATCAGTGCCGTTATTTGCAATGCTTTCATCCGCTTGCCCGAGTATCAGAAAGCCAAAACCGCAATTTGGTATATTGATTGCCGCTCGGAAGCTCGCACCCAATCCTATCTTGAAAAGGAAATCGCAAAAGGAGAGAAATACATCGTCGTGCCGTACTGTACTGTGGATGAAAAAGGCGACAATAAATTGGGACTATGGCGATTGGACAACTTTAATGAGCTGATTGTGGGCAAATGGAATATTTTGGAACCGCCGCGCGACAAATGGGGAGACCCCAAAAAAGAAGTCAATCCGGAAGATCTTGATATTGTGATGGTTCCGGGCGTCGGCTTTGATAGGAATGGGGGACGCATGGGCAACGGACAAGGCTATTACGATCGACTGCTGGAAAAAGTACGTCCCGATTGCCCGTTGATCGCTATATGTTACGAAGCACAATTATTCGATGAAATCTTGGTCGGTCCTCACGATATTTTTATGGATAAAGTCATTACCGAAAAACAGATTTATAACGGAAAAGGAAGAAATTAACATGAGCGCCATCATTGACGATACTTATGCCGAAGCGTTCAAGAGCATTTATGTCGAATTTCTGATTACCGCAAAAAACCGTAAATGGGTTGATCATGCGGTACAAGCCTGTGCCGGCAATGGTTCGAGCACAATTTTATGCGACTGCGAAGCAGGTGCGGATCGCTATGTCGGAACGAACGACGACTTCGCAACACCCGACGGACGACCCGGCGCGATCGTGCAATTACACATCCCGCGTTTTTGGAAAGATCGAGTCGACCGTCTGGAACGTTCGGCCCTGGTACGAATTAGCCAGAATATTCTGACTTGCCCGACTGCATCCTGTTTTAACCTGATTGATTCCGAAAACTATTTCCAAATGGGGCGCAAAGTCGCCTATTTTGGTAACGGTTATCAGAAACGAATCGAACGCTATGGTCGCAAAATGTGGTGGATTCCGATCCTAGGCGGTGAATTTATACTGGATCGGCGCCTGGGTTGGAGCGAGGGGTTGATGGGAGGCAACTTATGGTTCTTCGGCAAGGACACTGATGCGGCTTTGGAGGCAGCGGAAAAAGGCGTCGCGGCAATCGAACCCATGCCGGGGGTCATCACTACCTTCCCCGGCGGCATAGCAGGAAGCGGATCGAAAGCAGGCAGCAAATACGATTTTGCTATTGCCAGTACTTATGAAAAATTTTGCCCTTTGCTACAAGAGAACCCGACGGTTGAAGCGGGACTACCCGACGGCGTCGGTTCAGTGATGGAAATCATCATGAACGGACGTGATATGCCCGGCATCATTGACGCAACTCAAGCAGCAATTCAGGCAGCCAAAGATACCCCCGGTTTGGTCATGATTTCTGCCGGAAATTATGCCGGACGATTGGGAAAAAGCTTCATTTATTTGCACCCCGACAAACAACCGCCATCGGATAATTGACGCATTCTATTTTGAGTCAAGTAATCCGTAGGCTTATAGAAGCGGCAACCTTTGTGGCAAGCAAGCTAGCAACCGAACAATAGCTTCTATTCGAAGGTATCCCGGTGCCTCCGGAAGCAGTTTATATTTAGATCTATGAGTACTACCGCACCTTACAAAGCATTGGTTGGAGCCGGATCTTCCAAGGAACTTGCCGAACGAACCGTCAAATCGGTTGCTCATACGGACAAGGTCGCAGCGAAAGCGGATTGGGGGAAATTGCATATAGAAAATACTGTAACAAAAACTGATTTGGCTGAGCTAAAAGCCGAGATACTCCGGTGGAACGTTGTCATTGCCAACGTCATCATTGCTGCGGTCGGATTGATAACTCAGTTGTAAAGGGATTGCCTTCATTTGACTTCCTCTTTTTAGATATACTTAAAGTATGGGATGCTAGTTTATGTAATTTTGCTTTTGATCTTTGCTTCTCTTTGCTTCAATGATAGCCTCGCTCGCACGGCATCTTTTTGTTTTGAAGCTCCTCGAATTCGGACGAGGAAAAGATGGGGGAGGATCAGACAAACGTGTTGTAATAGAATAGTACTGATTATGGTTATTGGCCCTGGAAGTGGCATCATGAATCCGGAAAGAAGTATAGAGTCTCATCAGTGACTGCACAACGATGAAACCTATGCGGCATGTTATTGGTATGGGTGTTTGGAAGAGCGTGAAATAATCACTTATTTTCCTAAAAAGACTCAGGGGCGAACCCGGCATTCCTCCGCTTTGTGCACCGGCGGCGGCGTAAGAAACTCGTTTTCAATCACGCTGTCAACTACGGCTTCCGTCACTCAGGCATCATATCATCACCTATTTGAGAATACCTAGGCGGCGCAATTTCTTTATATACTGGTCACGAGAATAACATAAACGTTGATTTAGTCCTAACCTTTTTGCGATGTAACGGTTGATAAAATCAGGCAATACTCGCGAAATAATTTTCGGATGGTAGACCCATACTAATCTTCCAATTGCGGTATCTTGACTTCGTAGGTTTTGTCTCGTAAGTGATTGATATTATTGCCTTCAGGATTCTCAAGGGCACTACATTACGGTGTTGTTTGTAGCCCTCCGCGCTCAGCTTCCCCCAGGGCGTGACTTGTCGGGAAGCGGGAACGGAGCTTCGTTCCATTTCAGGCCGACACTACGGTAGATCCTATTGGCGTCCGCACTCGCGCGGCTCGGCATCGCATACCGCTTCTGTGTGTCGGTACATACCAAGATGCTCAACTGCAAGGTGTCGAGCTCGCGCCGGATCCGTTCCGCGCTCATCGGGAAGCCCAGTGCCTTAAGCCGCCGGCGCAGCTGCTGCAAGCAGCAGAAGGCCATGTAGCAGATCGCAATGTGTGCCTGGATACGCCGCGGCTTCCAGTGAAAGATCGGGCGGATGCAAAGGTCATGCTTGTTGGTGCGAAAGCAATGTTCTACTTCCCACAACCGACGGTACTGCGACAGCAATTCCTTTGGCGCCATCTCCTCGTTGCCGTGTGCGATGATTGCGCGCAGGCCGTCCCAACGCGCCGCATCGGTCACCTTGGCCGCATCAATCTTAACCCGGCCCTTTGCGGGGAAGCTTAAGTAACAGGCATAGCCGCGCGCCACGAAACCTGCCGGGCGCTCGCTGCGTTGATACTTCCGGCGCAACTGTGACAATATGCGCTCCCGAACTTCTTGATCCTTGCGCGCGCGCCGGCGTGAATAGGTGACTATGATCCGCCGGCCTTCGTGGCGAATCATCCGGTAACGCAGGTCCTGCGTTTTGAGCCAGCCTTGATCGTCTGCTGCACTGAGCGCCTGCAGCTTGATCTTGGCCGGGGCCGACTTGAGACGATAGCCGAGCACATAGGCCAAGCCCTGCTCCTGCAGGAATGTCTGGTTCTCACGGCTCAGCATCGCCGCATCGGCCACTACTGTAAATACAGCACCCGGATGTCTCTGTTGCAGACTTGTCACTGCCTGCATCAAGGTTTTGCCCTCAAAGGTGTTGCCCGGCAACAGTGCGTAGTCCACCGGCAGACCGTCGCAGGTCGTCATCAGTGCCAGTAACACCTGGCAGCGGTGCGGCTTGCCGTCCTTACTATAACCTTTCGCGCGCAACGGGTCCTCTTGCTCGCTCTCGAAGTACAGGGTCGTGCAATCAAAGAAGAACACCTTGAGGGGCTGATCATACAACTTCTGTGCCGCCTGATGAGACTGTTCCCGGATGCGCGCAATCACCGCCTCTTCAAGGTGGTCCATAGTCTGGTAAACCCGGTCGAGATTGAGCGAAACGCCGCTTCGTTCGAGCTCGCACACCGTAGCGCGCTTGCTCTGCGGCTGCGCGATACGCGCCAGTACCAGCTCGCGCAGAATGCGGTTGGCTGCCGTACGCCGTGCACCCAACACCTGGTTCCAACCCAGGTGCGAATAAATCTGCGTGAACGCCTCGCGCACCCCAAGCATCAGCCGCATCTCCTCACGGCATTCGGCAAGATCTACCCCGAAGCGCGCCAGACGTGGTGCCAGCCGCGCCTCAGCTGCGAGGTCCGCGTACTGCTTCGGTGTGAACAGCGACTGTTGTGCTGTACCGGCTTGGCGCAGCTCTTCCAAGGTGACCTCGCCGAGCTTGCGCAAAGATGCAAGCTGCTCGGGACTGTCGGCAGTGCCGATATGCCGCACCACACGCTGACGGGGACCATCGGCAGTGCGCACGGAGCGCACAATCTGCAAGCGAGTGCGGCCGCGTTCGGGATCATATTTTTCACGCAAGTACATAGACCCGAATGATAACCTAAAATCCAAGTGAAAACAAGCCTGAGGGCACTACAATGGGGTTTTTCGGCAGCGTTCGGGTAACCCTATGATAATAAAGGATTTATTTTTTGCCCAAAGGTCAAAACCTACGAAGTCAAGAAATCAGGCAATACTCGCGAAATAATTTTCGGATGGTAGACCCATACTAATCTTCCAATTGCGGTATCATGTTCAGACACGTTTTTCTTAGTGAAATTAATCGCGCATGAGTCCGGAAGACCGACGAACCTGCATAATTTTTCCGGAGGATCCGACTCAATATTGAAAACCAACAATCTATCCGGCGGGACGCTTGCCATTACATCTTTGTGATGCTCGTCCCACTCTTTTCTTAGGTGTTTGGAGACTATTTTGATATCGGATGTGCCGAATTGACGTTCAAAGTGCGGCTTATACCTTATCCATCTCTCTGCATCCGTTACCCAATCCGACGTACTGCGCAACCATTTACCCCAACTACGTTGTATTCAATATAAATTTAGAGTTAGGATAGTCCTGCATCATCCGCCTGTAATGCATAAATGCAAGAAAATATCCGGTTTGCTCCACATAGAGCATGTCAAAGAATGCATCGTATTTTTCGTCGTACCCTGCCAACGCAGGACAGGACACCCCGATCGCAAGTTATTTTCTATTGCACGGGCCAACAGCCCTTTTGGTAGTGAATTGCTGGAATCCCACTGCAGCTGAAAAACTGAGTAAGGGCATTTGTACCGCAGTTGCTAAAACCGATCTGAAAATATTTAGTATTGCTATTCATACAAATATACAACCAATCATCACATACGACTGTTCTAGTGCGTCTGATAACAGGCTGGTTTTAGTACCGCCATCCCTGTGATTTATCCTATGATTTATATTAACATAGTAACGAAACTGCCGGGCAACTTCGCATGATATAAAGCGAGACAAAAATGCCAAAGGTCTTTGGGAAATGTTCCGGTAAAATAATTTGCATAAGAATTTGTACTTTTATTCCAGTTGCAACGCAGCTTAAATATAATCTATTGCACGGCAATTGATCAAGAAGTTCTATGCTCAGATTGATGCTCAGATTTAGAGATTTTGCCTGGTCCGCGCAGCCAATTGCCGAGGTCTATCTCATCCCTCGATCATAGTGAAATTTGCCGATACAGCACACAGCTTGTTGTCCATATTCTTTATCTTTGGCATAATAACTGTTTCATCGCGTTGCATAACGCTGATTTACTAAATAAAAAAACATCGTTCAATACAATACCAAAAGACCAAAAGAGGAATCACCATGCCAGGACGAAATCTCCTATTTGTACCCGGACCGACAAACTTACCGGTTTCAGTTGATAACGCCATGCGGGTACCGCAGGAAGACCATCGCGGACCCGACTTTGAAAAATTGACCAAACCTTTGTTCAGGGACTTGAACCGTGTATTCAAAACCACCAAAGGGCAATCGTTCATTTTTCCCGCTACCGGCACCGCCGGTTGGGAAGTCGCATTGGCTAACACATTGTCTCCCGGTGATAAGGTAATTAGCGCACGATACGGACAATTTAGCCATTTATGGATTGACTTGGCGCAACGCATCGGTCTTGATGTTGAATTCTTTGAAACGCCGTGGGGGCAAGGGTTCCCATTAAATAAGCTGAAACGACGGCTAGAGCAAGATACGCAGCATAAAATCAAAGGCGTCATGTTCTGTCACAATGAAACTGCAACGGGTGTGACCAGCGATCTACCCGGCGTACGCAAAGTTCTGGACTCGGTTAAGCATCCGGCAATGCTTTATGTCGACGGTGTTAGTTCGATCGCAAGTATTGATTTTCGCATGGACGAATGGGGGGTTGACGTTGCATTGAGCGGTTCGCAAAAAGGCTTGATGCTGCCCGCAGGTTTGGCAGTCGTTTGTATCAGCCCGAAAGCAAAGCGAGCAATGCGCCGTGCGCGATGCGCCCGTTGCTTTCTGGATTTGCAAGACCACATCAATACGAATAAAGACGGTTTCTTCCCTTACACGCCATCCATTCCTTTACTCCATGGCTTGCGCCGGTCACTTGATCTGCTGCTTGAGGAAGAAGGCCTGGAAAACGTATTCAAACGCCATTACCGGTTAGCAGAAGGCGTGCGTAAGGCGATAAAAGCATGGGGCTTGAAACTAGTGGCTACAAAGCCCGAATTTCATTCGGACACCGTATCGGCGATTCGGGTCCCCCCTGATTGCGATGCACGTGATGTCATTGAAATTGCTTATTACCGCTACAACCTATCCCTAGGCGCCGGACTGTCGCAACTCGCCGGAAAAGCGTTTCGTATCGGACACTTGGGCGAGAACAATGAAGCCTCAATTCTGGGGGTATTGGCAACCACAGAGATGGCAATGCGCGACGCAGGTTTGCATGTGGCCGCAGGTTCGGGAGTGGGCGCCGCAATTGAATATTTTCGTAAAACCGCGCCAAAGTTTCCGGTGAAACTCTCTTCCGGAAAAATAATTAAAGTAAAAAAATCCGCTAAGAGAAAGAGCGTTAAGAAAAATTCAGCAAAAAAGAAAAAATAACCTGCCGCCAACTCGCACACCCATAAAAGAGAGAAAATACGATGAGCCATACACAGTACCCGCAGGTGCAGACACGCTTACAACGAAGCGAACTTGCCGTACCCGGTTCAAACCAGAATATGATTGAAAAAGCGCTCAACGCGCCCGCCGATTTCGTTTTTCTTGACCTTGAAGATGCTGTTGCCCCCGACGATAAAGTTCAGGCACGCAAAAATGCTATTGCGGCACTCAACGACCTTGATTGGAAAGCCGCCGGCAAAACTATCTCGGTACGCATTAACGGACTCGATACTCACTACATGTACCGCGATGTGGTAGATATTGTCGAACAAGCGGGAGGGAAACTAGACACAATTCTCATTCCTAAGGTTGGTGTCGTAGAAGATATTTATGCTGTGAGCATGATGGTCTCACAAATTGAAACTGCTTGCGGCATTCGGCATAAAATAGGACTCGAAGCGCTGATCGAAACCGCGCTTGGTATGGCAAATGTGGAAAGTATCGCTGCTGCGCCCGGTAACAGACTTGAAGCATTGCACTTCGGCGTCGCCGACTACGCAGCAAGCAACCGCGCCCGTACTGTTAATATCGGCGGCTTAAATCCTGATTATCCCGGCGATCAGTGGCATTTTGCCATCAGCCGCATGACCGTCGCCTGTCGTGCTTACGGTTTGCGCCCGATAGACGGTCCGTTTGGCGATTTCAAAGATCCTGAAGGCTACAAAGCCGCAGCGCGACGCGCCGCTGCTCTCGGCATTGAGGGGAAATGGGCAATTCACCCGTCACAACTGGAGCTTGCCAATAAAGTATTCTCCCCGCCGGCAGCTGAAATTCAACGCGCGCAACAAATTCTTGAAGAGTTGGACAAAGCCGCGCGCGAAGGTCGCGGCGCCGCATCATTAGACGGTAAAATGATTGATGCCGCCTCGGCACGCATGGCGGAAAATGTAGTGCGCATGGCAAAAGCCATTGCGGAAAAAAACCAATGAATAACCCGGAGACATCGCTTTGGACATACACGAATATCAAGCAAAAGAACTGCTGAGGCATTACGGTATTCATACCGCAGCGGGAAAAATCGCATTCAGCCCCGAACAAGCAGTGATTTGCTATCGCAATCTCGCTTGTGAGAAATGCGTCGTTAAAGCGCAAATTCATGCTGGCGCACGTGGCAAAGCCGGCGGCATTATCCTATGCAATAACGATCAAGAAGTTGCCAAAGCCGCTAACAAACTGTTAGATAGTTACCTAGTCACCCATCAAACCGACAAACAGGGCAAAAAAGTTGAGAAAATCTACATTGAAGCTGCGAGTGAAATTGATCGAGAACTTTACCTTGCATTGATCCTCGACCGTGCCAGCGAACGTGTGGTTGCAATCGCATCGTCGGAAGGCGGTGTGGAAATCGAACAGCTTACCATTGAAAATCCGGCGGCAATTACCCGAATTTCAATTGACCCGGCAGTCGGTTTGCGTGAGTTTCAAGCGCGCGAAATCGCTTTTGCTCTGAACTTGCCCAGCGATATGGTACGGCAAGCGACGGTGACTTGCATCGGTTGCTACAACGTGATGAGAGATTATGATGCAAGTCTGGTTGAAATTAATCCTTTGGTTGTGACTTCAGACAATCGTCTGATCGCTTTGGATGCCAAAATTAATTTTGATGAAAATGCGCTATTCCGTCATTCCGAAATTACCGAGATGCGCGATAAATCTCAGGAAGATCCGCGTGAAACGCGCGCCTCCGATCACGATCTCAGTTATGTCGGATTAGACGGAAGCATCGGTTGCATGATCAACGGTGCGGGATTGGCAATGGCAACTATGGATATGATCAAATACGTCGGCGGCGCACCGGCAAACTTTCTGGATATCGGCGGTGGCGCCTCACCCGAACGCGTTGCTAAAGCATTCGAGTTGGTGCTGGAGGATTCCAACGTAAAAGCGCTGCTGGTGAATATCTACGCAGGAATTAACCGCTGTGATTGGATTGCCGAAGGAGTGATCAGAGCGGTGCGGCAACTTGATGTTCGCGTACCGTTAATCGTTCGCTTATCGGGAACCAACGTCGAGTTGGGCAGAAAAATGCTGATTGACAGCAACTTGCCGATCATTTCGGCCGACACGCTTGCGGAGGCTGCCGAGAAAGCGGTGGCAGCGGCGGCACAATAAATATCAATTTACACAAAACGGTAACGGAAAATGGCGATATTACTTACTGAAAAAAGCAAAGTCCTTGTGCAAGGGTTCACCGGTAGAATCGGTACTTTTCATGCAAAAGAAATGATAGAGTACGGTACCAATATTGTCGGTGGAGTTACTCCGGGTAAAGGCGGTAAAACCCATCTTGATCGACCGGTGTTTAACACAATGAAAGAAGCGGTTGCCGTCACCGAAGCGGACACTAGCATTGTATTTGTACCCGCCGCCGCTGCCGCCGATTCGATTATGGAAGCAGCCGACGCTAGCATCCGCTATTGTGTATGTATTACCGACGGCATCCCGACACTGGATATGATGCGCGTCAAGCGATTTATGCGGCGCTATCGTAAAGAAGATAAAATGATACTGACCGGTCCGAACTGTGCCGGAACGATCACTCCGGGGAGAGCGCTGCTGGGGATCATGCCGGGGCATATTTATATGCTGGGAAACATCGGCGTTGTCGCGCGTTCAGGGACCCTAGGTTATGAGGCGGCATCACAACTCAAAGCGAAAAATATCGGCATTTCGACCAGCGTCGGTATCGGCGGTGATCCGATTAACGGCAGTTCGCATACGGATATCTTGCGTTTATTTAATGCAGATCCGGAAACTGCGGCTGTGATGATGATCGGTGAAATTGGCGGACCACAAGAAGCTGAAGCTGCCGAGTACATCAAAACGGAAATGAAAAAGCCAGTGATCGCTTATATCGCCGGACTGACAGCTCCGAAAGGAAGGCGCATGGGACATGCCGGTGCGATTGTTTCAGGGAAAGGCGAATCTGCGGCAGAGAAAGTGGAAATTTTACAGGAAGCCGGCGCCGTGATCGCACCTAATCCTTCCGAACTCGGATCAACCATGAAACAATCTTTGCAGGCATTGTGATGATGCGTGCGCCAAAAATTATCGTTACTCGCCGTTGGCCAAAAGCGGTCGAAGAAGATCTGAAAACCATTTCGGACGATGTTGTTCTAAATGAAGATGATCGTCCGTTGAATAAAGAAGAGCTGCAAAACGCACTGCGTAGCGCCGAATGCGTGCTGCCGACTGTAACCGATTCCTTGAACGCAGAAGCCCTTAGTATTCCGGATATTCAGTGCAAATTCTTAGGCAACTTCGGTGTCGGCTTCAATCACATTGATTTGGACGCGGCAAAAGCGGCGGGCATTGCGATTTCCAACACTCCCGAAGTACTCACCGACTGCACCGCCGATATTGCGATGACTTTACTATTAATGATTGCCCGCCGTACGGGAGAAGGCGAGCGGCAAGTTCGTTCCGGTGGTTGGACAGGCTGGCGACCGACACATATGATCGGCACAAAAGTCACCGGCAAAACTTTAGGTTTGGTCGGCTTCGGGCGGATTGCGACGGCGGTGGCTCAGAAAGCGCATTTTGGATTCGGAATGCGTATCCTTTACTATAACCCGTTTGAAATGGCGCCGGAAGTTGCCGCTCAATATGATGCACAAGCTTGCGACTCTCTTGAGGACTTACTTGCACAATCCGACTTTGTGTCGATACACTGCCCCGGTAGCAAAGAGACTCATCATCTGATCAATGAAAAAATGCTCGACAAAATGCAAAAACATGCTTACTTAATTAATACCGCACGTGGCGACGTGGTTGATAATCAGGCATTGATTTCCGCCTTGCAGAAGAAACAAATCGCCGGAGCCGGACTGGATGTATTTGAAGGGGAACCTCAACTGAATCCCGGCTTTCTCAATCTTGAAAACGCTGTGTTACTACCGCACCTTGGAAGCGCTTCCGCAGAAACCCGCATTGCAATGGGTATGCGCGTGCTGGAAAATCTACGCGCCTATCTGAGCAACCAGCCGCTTAAAGACAAAATCGCTTAAGCGTCGCTGGGCCTTGCCCATAGAGCCAGGATGCAAAAGTTTCCTCATTTCGAACCGGCAGCGCCACCTGCTCAAGGTTCGGATATTGAGGAAATTCGGGAATATGCTTACAGATACGCTGAAAATCTAAAACAATTATTTAAGGATTTACTCCTACGTATTATCGACAAACGACACCCTGAAATCAGACCTTTATTCGAAGGAGAAAAACGCCCCGCCGACGATCAGGAGTTACTGTACACGATGCAGGCACGGAGCATTTGGTTTCAATTAATCAACATTCTTGAAGAAAACACTTCCATCCGACGGCGACGTGAAATTGAAACCTATTTGGGAACCGAATATAACGACAACACTTTTGCGCAACTGTTATGCGAAACAAAAAAGTTAGGCATTCCATATACCAATATTCGTAAAAATCTCGAACAACTATATATTGAACCCGTCATTACCGCTCATCCGACCGAAGCAAAGCGTATCACGGTACTTAAGATACATCGCCGCATTTACCTGTTGCTAAAACAGTTGGAGTTAGAACGTTGGACTCCGAACGAGCGTAATAAACTGATTGTGCAACTGTACGGAGAAATAGATTTGTTATGGATGACCGGCGAAATTCGTCGGGAAAAACCATCAGTCGAGGATGAAATTGCTTGGGGATTATATTTTTTCGAAAGTTCGATATTTGATGCAATAAACACGCTACATCTACGTCTAGATACAGCGCTTGGCAAATTTTATCCTGAACATCGCACCGGTACTCAACTTCCGCGCTTGCAATTCGGTTCGTGGATCGGAGGGGACCGTGACGGGAACCCTTTTGTAACCGCGGATATCTCAGCCAAAGCCTTACAAACCGCGCGCACTGCCGCGTTTACACACCTGTACCGCGAGCTTCGAACGCTGCTTTCCCACTTCAGCATTGCCGAACATGCCGTCAAAGTGCCGGATTATTTTAAGTCGGAATTAAACAAACTATTTGCCGAAACCAAGCAACAAGAAGAAATCCAAGCGCGTAATCCCGGTGAGCTATTTCGGCAGTACTTAAAATGCATGTTGGATAAACTAGAACACACCTGGCACAGTCGGGGTACTCCGCAGTATAGTCACATTGATGATTTCTGCGATGAATTAGAAGTGATTTATCGTTGCTTGTGCGACATAGGTGCTGAGGAAATCGCTTACTATGATGTTTTACAACTGATTAAAAAATCTAAGAGTTTCGGATTTCATACGTTTGGGATTGATTTTAGAGAACATTCACAACGCATTAACGACACGTTGCATGAGTTGCTGGAAAAAACTAAACAACAACTACCTTCCGACGTGAACGCGTACCGACAATGGTTGATTGAACAAATCGATGCTCCATGGGAACGATTGCCTGAATGGCCGACATTGTCGGAACCGACAACCGAGACCTTAAATACTTTTTATACCATTGGTAATACAAAGCGTACCCTGCGCGATCGTGAAATTAATCATTTCATTTTAAGCATGACGCAATCAAGCGCCGATTGGCTTAATGCGTACCTGTTAGCAAAATTTGCCGGATTGTTTTCCGGCAAGAATCATAATAAACATTGCAATATCCTGATTGTTCCGCTGTTAGAAACAATCGGCGATTTGCGCCGCGGACCGAGCACTTTAAAGGAAGTATTCGAATGTGCCGTCGTAAAACGCACGATTGCTACAAATAATCACCTCCAAGAAATCATGATCGGCTATTCGGATTCTAATAAAGACGGGGGATTTTTCTGCTCCAACTGGGAGTTGAATAAAGCGCAATCCAAGCTACACGATAGCGGAAAAGAACTCGGAATCCATGTGTCATTTTTTCATGGTCGCGGCGGGTCTAGTAGTCGCGGCGGCGCTCCGATTGATGAAGCGGTTTTGGCGCAACCTCCTCTAACGATCACCAAAAAAATGCGCGTGACCGAACAAGGCGAAGTCGTATCCGCGAAATATGCCAACCGCGGTACCGCAGAATATCATCTGGAAGCCTTATGCGTCGGCACACTCAAACAAGTCCTACTGACAGAGTTTAACAGCGACGATACATATCCCGATTCCTACCGCGCAATAATGGAAACAATGGCACAGACGTCATACGCGAGATATCGAAAATTGGCGGCACAGAAAGGGTTGGTTGAATTTTATCGGCAGGCAAGCCCCATCGAAGAGTTGAAACTGCTAAAAATCGGTTCACGTCCCGCACGCCGTTCAAACAGTCAATCTCTAGACGACTTACGCGCCATTCCATGGGTGTTTGCATGGTCGCAAAATCGTATGATGGTGCCGGGTTGGTTTGGTTTTGGCGCTGCGGTTCGGTATATGGTTGAACAAAAAGAATTACCCTTGCTAATTAAAATGTCACAGTGCTATCCTCCGCTTGCATTAATCGTCAATGAAGTGGAAAGAAATCTATTGCAAGTCAATCTTGAAATTGCCCGCGCATACGCCGGTCTGGTAACGGATCGAACCATCCGAGATACAATCTTCGAACTAATCCGAGAAGAGTATTTATTGAGTATTGAAATGCTGCTGAAAATCACTGGGGAAAAAACGCTATGCGAAAGATTCCCATACTTTTTGCGCTACTTGCAACGACGTAAGGCTGTTGTGGATCAGGCAGGTATGGAACAAGTTAAATTGGTAGAAGAGTTCCGCAGTTTAAGCCCCGATCAGGAAGAAGTCTATCAAAAAAAACTGGTTGCGCTATTGTTGTCAATTAATTGCATCGCCACCGGATTAGGTTGGACAGGTTAAATTTTCACAAAGAAAATACAAAGAATAGGAGACAATTATGGTGAAAAAAATAATGCTCTCATTTAATACAAGAAATGCCTGCAACGGCACAGCGGTCGCCTGATTCAAGCGACCGCTGTTGACTTCGTAGGTTTTGTCTAGATTGAGAAATAAATCCTTTATTTTTCATAGGGTTACCCAACTTCCGCCAAAAAACCGTTGTAGTGTCCTAGAGTGTATAGTGCCGTATACACATGGGGACTCACAGCTTAACTCAAAAAGGTGACCGATATGCAATATCAACACATTGGCCACCGCATCAAAGGTTTCTATATGAACCAATTTAGCCAACAAAATGGAGGTTCACGAGCGCTCTAAGCCTCGACAGAAATATGCTGTCCTCATTTTGGGAGGGTGTAACCTCCTAACGCATTCAAGGTCGGTCGCAGTACTTTGTACCGCCGGTGCCGACATTATCGCCGCATTGGACTCAGTGCATTGCATGATCGCGGCAAAGCGCCGCGCAAGAGGCGCCGACGGGTTGTCGGCACAGTGTTTGTCGTTCATGACGAGACTTGGTTCTATGAATGAACCCCGGCCCGGTCCCGACGTCCTTGTCGGGTCGTTCGTCGCTGAAAACCGATCGGTTTTCCGGGCGCGTCTCACCCTTTGCACCGCCCTCATGCCGCCAACGGACAGAAAGCACTGATCCGAATGTTACTGCCGAACGCTTCTCTGGAAGCGCTTCAAGAATCCTATTTAGGGTGCCATCGTACAGTGGCATCGTACACTCGCTGCGGGAGTATTGTATCCGACTTAAACCGGCATCAAATACATACCGGGCAGATCAGCTTTAGCGCAAACTTTGAAGTGAAATCCGCCGCGTCGGTCTTGCATTCCGGCGTTTCAAGACCATCGCCGCCAAAATGATACCGACGAACAGAAGCAGCCACCACAAGCCGACCGCACCGCCGCCGCCGCGCCGTCTATCGACGACGACACTGCTACCGCCGATCGCACCCGTATTTGCAACAATGCCGTTTGCTTCACTATCGGCATCATTCAACCCGCCATCTGTGACCTCCAGCAGCACACAGCGATGGCCCGCATTGAGACCCGGCGTCCAATACGCTATAGCATCGGGACTTGGGCAAGGATTGTCTGAAGTCCTCGGCGCCGAATAGGTACGATCGGCTTCGGACATATCAATCTCCCACCAATCGCCATTGATATATTCGTAATAGACCGAGCCTTCGACTATAGGTTCACGTTGCGGAATAACCACCCGCGCTTGCAAGTCAAAGTTATCCACATCAAAAATTACTTCAAAATCATAGACACCGCTGCCTGCGTAGGCCGGTGGTGTGCCAATCCCTATTATTTCGGCATCCTCCTCGCTCTCGGCAATCAGCGCAGACCAATGCGGCATTGCATTTTCCGTCACCGACCTTATTACCACTGAAAATAGACCTACAGCGGGTTTTTGAATGGCTGAACCGTCCTCCTCGCCATCTTTACCGTCCCCTGTGGTAATAATTAAAGTCAACCCTCTATCGTTCTCCGTCTCATCTCCGGCATAAAGAAACTCTCTATTATCTCTGTTAAACTTCACATTGCTCATCGCGCTATCATCACCAGCCGCATAGACATCTCGAACTCCGTCAACGTCCAGATCGTCTATCCTATCCGGCAATAATTGATCATCAACTATATTGACGTATATTGTTTGTGTTATTGTCGTCGTCAATCTCTCACTACTATTCGCATCAAAACCGGCGCCGGCAAAGACACCTCTTATAACCAGAGGAGTTTCTTCCGTCGGGGTAAAATTACCCATAACCGAACACTCGGTGGTGTCGTCCGGACAGGCCGGAATCTCAAAGGCCTCGCTCTCGGGATTCGTCAAGTCGTCAATGATGTTAACCGTCCACTCGCCTCGTACGAGTACACCGGTCTCCGCCGGAGTTGATTTGAACGTTAAGCCCTGATCAGCCAACTCCGACACTTTCACATAACGTCTTTCCTCATTATCGACCAGAGCCAATACTCTAAACGGAACCCTGAATCCGAATGAAGCCGGCACGTCAAGTTCGCGAACTATAAATAAACTACGAGTTACAGTATAAAAACGTGTGGAAGGATCGTTATAGACCACCATAATATCAGTTTCGCTTCCCGGATTAGACAGCGTCGGGAGACCCGGCATTTCGCTATCCATACTCAGGTCGTTCTCAAGCAGCCTGATTGTCGCGCTATTGCCATCTTCTAACGCAGCGCCATCCGCTATTACAGCTAGAGGCATAGAAGTGAAAGTCCAAGGAGGCAATGTTCCTTCTACAGAAAAGTCTTCTGCCTCAAGCCCAAGTTCGAGTTCGAGTTCGAGTTCGGCAGACCGGACATCAATCTCAATCGTAATCGTCGAACTGCTGTCTTGAGGGATATATTGACTCCGATTCGCAAGACCTACAATCGGTGCGACATAAAATAGTTGAGCAAATGCGACACCTTCCAAACTGCCGTCAATGTCATAATCCGTAATTTCCGCACCGCCGGTGAAAATATTACCGTTTGCATCTTTCGCACGCCAAATCACTGCGGTAAAGCCCAATTGCTGCAAAAATAGCCGCCGGTTTTCATCATCAAATTTAAGCGGGCATAATTGGCTTGTATCCTCGCAGGCTGTAAACGCTTCCAAGCTATCACAACCGGTGCACGATACGATGTCGGAACCTACCGCCACTTCAAAACTGCCGTCTGCCGACACCTCGGCGTTTGCGAGCACATCGGCAATCAAATCATAGCCATTTTTGTCGCCTATGCGGCGTAAAGTTAGGCTAGCCCCTGTATCATCAACTATCGGTGTTGCCGTGATGCGTGCGGCTGCGCTGTTGCCCGCCGCACTGACCGCACGCACTTCAAATGTGTATTCCGTGCCGTTGACTAAGTTCGATACGATTTGAGTTCCGACTTCGCTCGTCGCATCACCGGCGGCCGTCCAGTCCGGATCCCAAATATTCCCGCCGTCGGCACTCACGCGATATTCGTAGCGGTCGATCGGCGCAGTGCCGGAATCGGCAGGTACGTCCCAACTTAGGACCGCCTGTGTGTCGCCCGCCTCGGCTGCCAAATTCGCCGGCGCACCGGGCACGACATCCTTGTCAACCACCCGCACCTCGGCGCTATTCTCAATACCGACCTCATAATCCACACCGTCGTTCACGGTAACCGTCACCGTTCTGACACCGAACGTATCATCAATGACGGTGGCAAGGCTGAGCATCGTTGTCGCAGAACCGGCGTCAAAAGTCACCATTTCAGGCGCCGCATCCGCAAGCACTCCGACGGTCGCATCTACCGTAATGTTCACTGTCAATGCCGGCGCATCCGTCGCGTCTGTCCGGCTGAGTGTAAGCATCGCCGGTTCGCCTTCTATGACCTCTGCCTCGTCCGCCGTAATCGTAATTGTAGTCGGCACATCCAGCACCGTCACCTCAATCTCTTGCGTTGTTGTCAATGCCCGAGCGTCCGTGCCGCCGGTCGCCGTCACCGTGAGCATATAAACCTTATCCGCCTCAACGTCCGGTGCGATGGCGAAACTCAACTCGCCCGAAGACGGGTTAATGTCAAACAGGGCATCATCCGCACCGTTGGTAATCGAATACGTCACTTCGTCTTCTATGTTCGCATCCGCAGCCGTCACCGTGCCGACTACCGTCTCCCCTTCGTTGACCTCAAAACTTGCTGCACTGGTGAATACCGGCGCCACGTTGACGTCGTTGTCGACAACACGCACCGAAGCACTGTTCTCAATACCGACTTCATAAAAACCCATATCGTCGACACCAATGGTAACCGTCACCGTGCTGTCGTCTTCTTCAAGCGTATCATCAATGGTGGCAACGCTGAGCATCACTGTCTCGGAAGCAGGTCCAAAAGAAATACCAGAAGGCGTTGGAGCCACAAGCACCTCGCCGGACTCAACTACCGTAAAGAACACAAACAAATCCGACGCGTCGGTCCCCTCAAACACGAACACCGCCGGCTCGCCTTCCGTTACCATCGGCTCTGCCGCCGTAATCGTAATCGTCGTAGCCACATCAAGCACCGCCACCGTAATCGCTTGCGTCGTCGTCAACGCCCGAGCGTCCGTGCCGCCGCTCGCCGTCACCGTGAGCATGTAGTTATTGTCTTCATCCGCATCCACCGGATTCTCATAGTCCGGTGCGGTTGTGAAGCTCAGTTCGCCCGAAGACGAGTCAATATCAAACAAGGCATCATCTGCACCGTCACCGGTAATCAAATACGTCACTTCGTCCTCTATGTTCGCATCCTCAGCCGTCACTGTGCCGACTACTGTCTGCCCTTCGTTGACCTCAAAACTTGCTGCACTGATGAATGCCGGTGCCACGTTGACGTCGTCGTCGACAACACGCACCGAAGCACTGTTCTCAATACCGACCGCATAATCCATACCGCCTATGACGGTAACCGTCACCGTGCTGTCGTCTTCTTCAAGCGTATCGTCGTCGGTGGCAAGACTGAGCTCCGTTGTCGCAGAACCGGCGTCAAAAGTCACCATTTCAGGTGCCGCTGCCGCAAGCACCCCGCCGGAATCGTCTACCGTAATGTTCACCGCCAATACCGGCGCATCCGTCGCGTCGGTCCGCTCAAATACAAATACCGCCGACTCGCCTTCCGTGATCTCTGCCTCGTCTGCCGTAATCGTAATCGTAGTCACCACATCAAGCACCGTCACCGTAATCGCTTGCGTTGTTGTCAATGCCCGAACGTCCGTGCCGCCGATTGCCGCCACGATGAGCATATAAACGTTATCCGTATCCACATCCGTCGGATTCTCATAGTCCGGTGCGGTTGTGAAGCTCAGTTCGCCCGAAGACGAGTCGATATCAAACAAGGCGTCATCCGCACCGCCGGTAACCGAATACATCACCTCGTCTTCTATATTCGCATCCGCAGCCGTCACCGTGTCGACTACCGTCTCCCCTTCGTTGACCTCAAAACTTGCTGCACTGATGAATGCCGGCGCCACGTTGACGTCGTCGTCGACAACACGCACCGAAGCACTGTTCTCAATACCGATCCTATAGTCCGCACCGTCTATGATGGTAACCGTCACTACGCTGTCGTCTTCTTCAAGCGTATCGTCGTCGGTGGCAAGACTGAGCTCCGCTGTCGCAGAACCGGCGTCAAAAGTCACCATTTCAGGTGCCGTTGCCGCAAGCACCCCGTCGGGATCATCTACCGTAATGTTTACCGCCAATACCGGCGCATCCGTCGCGTCGGTCCGCTCAAATACAAATACCGCCGATTCGCCTTCTATGACCTCTGCCTCGTCCGCCGTAATCGTAATCGTCGTAGCCACATCAAGCACCGTCACCGTAATCGCTTGTGTCGTCGTCAACGCTCGAGCGTCCGTGCCGCCGCTCGCCGTCACCGTGAGCATGTAGTTGTTGTTCATATCCGCATCCGTCGGATTCTCAAAGTCCGGTGCGGTTGTGAAGCTCAGTTCGCCCGAAGACGAGTCGATATCAAACAAGGCATCATCCGCACCGCCGGTAATCGAATACGTCACCTCGTCCTCTATGTTCGCATCCTCAGCCGTCACCGTGCCGACTACTGTCTGCCCTTCGTTGACCTCAAAACTTGCTGCACTGGTGAATGCCGGCGCCACGTTGACGTCGTCGTCGACAACACGCACCGAAGCACTGTTCTCAATACCGATCCTATAGCCCACATCGTCTATGATGGTAACCGTCACCGTGCTGTCGTCTTCTTCAAGCGTATCGTCGTCGGTGGCAAGACTGAGCTCCGCTGTCGCAGAACCGGCGTCAAAAGTCACCATTTCAGGTGCCGCTGCCGCAAGCACCCCGTCGGGATCATCTACCGTAATGTTCACCGCCAATACCGGCGCATCCGTCGCGTCGGTCCGCTCAAATACAAATACCGCCGACTCGCCTTCCGTGACCTCTGCCTCGTCTGCCGTAATCGTGATCGTAGTCACCACATCAAGCACCGTCACCGTAATCGCTTGCGTCGTCGTCAACGCCCGAACGTCCGTGCCGCCGACCGCCGTCACAATGAGCATATAAACGTTATCCGTATCCGCATCCATCGGATTCTCATAGTCCGGTGCGGTTGTGAAGCTCAACTCGCCCGAAGACGGGTCGATATCAAACAGGGCATCATCCGCACCGTCGCCGGTAACCGAATACCTCACCTCGTCTTGCGGGTTCGCATCCTCAGCCGTCATCGTGCCGACCATCGTCAGGCCCTCTTCAATCTCAAATATCACCTCTCCACTGAATACCGGCGCCACGTTATCAATGATCGTGATCGTTTCCTCGCCGATCATTTCGCCTTCATGCCGGGCGGTAATCATAATCGTCTCATTCCCCTCAGCCGTCATGTCGTCTATTAGCGCCATGATCGTTGCACTTGCCTCAAATTCTTCTGCCTTCAAAATCAACTCATGCGGCGAGCCGTCAACCGATACCGTATAGTCGTCCTCCGTTGCCGTGCCGTCAAACTCTAACGTAATCGTTTGATCCTCAGCAAATACCGATTCGGTCGTGAGCTCTTCGCTCGTGATCTCTATTCTAATAGCAACCGATGCCCCTTCATCAATGGCAGTCATGTCCACCGACAAAACTAACTCCGGCTCATCATCGTTGTCAACGATGGTAACCGTCGCTTCGCCTTGATCAATCATGGCCGTATCGTCGGAATGCGCCGCCGTTACATCGTCAATAACCACCGAAAAGACCTCGTCATCGGGTTCAAAAACGATGTCATCAACAATAGGAATGTTAAGCGTTGCTGATAATTGAGCATTCGCGGAACTAAAGACGACTTCAGCATTCTCAACTTGTTGACCCACATAATCTTCAAAGGTGACTGCGCTGCCGTCACGTGCCGAGAAAGTCACGGTTACATCATCCTGCGGACCGCGCCCTTCGCCGATCAGTGTGAGTGTGAGTTCAACCTGCCCGTCACTTTCATTGACCGTATACTCGGCCGGATCAAACGAGACCGTGAACGTCGCCACGTCGGCATCGTTGCTGGTGATCGTAATTGTTTCCTCGCCGATTGTGTCGCCTTCATGCCGCGCGGTAATCGTAATCGTTTCATCCACTTCAATTTCCGTGTCGTCTGTTGCCGTTATCGTCGCGGTTACCGAAGAGGCCCCCGCCGGTAAAGTCAACTCATACGGCGACGGCAACGGCGAACCGTCGACCGATACCGTATAGTCGTCCTCAGGCATCGCATCGCCGGTAAACTCTAACGCAATTGTTTGATCTTCGGCATATACCGATTCGTTCGTGATTTCCACTACAACATCGGTCGATGCGCCTTCATTGATTTCGGTTGCACCGACCGATAGAGACGATAGAGACAATACCGGCGTCGTATCGTTGTCGATGAGCGTGATTGTCTGCGTCGTATCGTCGCTTACCGTAGCGGCCGGGTGGCCCGTCACGCTGAGACGTAACTCAATCGTCTCATCCGCTTCATACACCGTGTCATCCGTTACCACTAAGCGGAAACTTAAAACCCCTAGACTTATAGTAGGCCCATCTCGAATCTCAATCGGTCGCATCAAAAGTTCGCCTTCCGTCAACGGTATTATTGTTGCACTTCCTCCCGTTAGTATGAACGCATTAACAAACTCTATTATATAATCCTCCCCGAACGTCGCCGTTCCCCCCACCTCAAGCATAATCGTATAAAACTCTACGAGAGCCTCTCCCTCGTTTTGCAATATGATTGAAACCGTATCCATGGCCGTGCTTTCATTAACAATGCTCGGCAACTCTTGTAAATTCCAAATAGGGGCTAAACCGTCATCGACGATGGTCACCGTCGCTTCGCTGCGACCCCGATCAATCACGACCGTATCGTCGGAATGCGCCGCCGACACATTGTCAATAACCACCGAAAAGCTCTCGTCATCGGGTTCAAAAACGATGTCATCAACAATAGGAATGTTAAGCGTTTCTGATAATTGAGCATTCGCGGAACTAAAGACGACTTCAGCATTCTCAACTTGTTGACCCGAATAATCTTCAAAGGCGATTGCGCTGCCGTCACGTGCCGAGAAAGTCACGGTCACAGCGTCCTGCGGTGCACGCCCGACGCCGGTCAGTCTGAGCGTGAGTTCAACCCGCCCTTCGCTTTCATTGACCATATATTCACTCGGGTCAAACGTCAGAATGAATACCGCCGTCGCGGAGCTCGGTGTCGCCGTGACTTGTGCGGCTGCGCCGTTGCCCGCTGCACTGACCGCACGCACTTCAAATGTGTATTCCGTGTCGTTGGTCAAATCGGTTACGATTTGAGTCCTGACCTCACTCGTCGCATCGCCGGCGCTTGTCCAGTCCGGATCCCAAACCGTTCCGGCGTCGCTACTCGCGCGATATTCGTAATGGTTGATCGGCGAAGTGCCGGGGTCGGCAGGCGCATCCCAACTTAGGACCGCGTGCGTGTCGCCCGCCGCGGCTGCTAACTCCGCCGGCGCACCGGGTACGGCATCATTGTCGACAACACGCACCGAAGCACTGTTCTCAATACCGATCCTATAGCCCACATCGTCTATGATGGTAACCGTCACTACGCTGTCGTCCTCTTCAAGCGTATCGTCGTCGGTGGCAAGACTGAGCTCCGCTGTCGCAGAACCGGCGTCAAAAGTCACCATTTCAGGTGCCGTTGCCGCAAGCACCCCGTCGGGATCATCTACCGTAATGTTCACCGCCAATACCGGCGCATCCGTCGCGTCGGTCCGCTCAAATACAAATACCGCCGATTCGCCTTCTATGACCTCTGCCTCGTCCGCCGTAATCGTGATCGTAGTCACCACATCAAGCACCGTCACCGTAATCGCTTGTGTCGTCGTCAACGCCCGAGCGTCCGTGCCGCCGCTCGCTGTCACCGTGAGCATGTAGTTGTTGTTCATATCCGCATCCATCGGATTCTCATAGTCCGGTGCGGTTGTGAAGCTCAACTCGCCCGAAGACGAGTCGATGGTGAACAAGGCCTCATCCACACCGCCGGTAACCGAATACATCACCTCGTCTTGCGGGTTCGCATCCTCAGCCGTCACTGTGCCGACTACTGTCTGCCCTTCGTTGACCTCAAAACTTTCCGAACTGCTGAATACCGGTGCCACGTTGACGTCGTCGTCGACAACACGCACCGAAGCACTGTTCTCAATACCGATCCTATAGCCCACATCGTCTATGATGGTAACCGTCACTACGCTGTCGTCTTCTTCAAGCGTATCGTCGTCGGTGGCAAGACTGAGCTCCGCTGTCGCAGAACCGGCGTCAAAAGTCACCATTTCAGGCGCCGCATCCGCAAGCACTCCGACGGTCGCATCTACCGTAATGTTCACTGTCAATGCCGGCGCATCCGTCGCGTCGGTCCGCTCAAATACAAATACCGCCGATTCGCCTTCTGTGACCTCTGCCTCGTCCGCCGTAATCGTAATCGTCGTAGGCACATCAAGCACCGTCACCGTAATCGCTTGCGTCGTCGTCAATGCCCGAACGTTCGTGCCGCCGATTGCCGCCACCGTGAGCATGTAGTTGTTGTTCATATCCGCATCCGTCGGATTCTCAAAGTCCGGTGCAGCGGCGAAACTCAACTCGCCCGAAGACGGGTCAATTGCAAACAAAACATCATCCGCATCGCCGGTAATAGAATACATCACCTCGTCTTCTATGTTCGCATCCTCAGCCGTCACCATGCCCACTACCGTCTGCCCTTCGTTGACCTCAAAACTTAACGAACTCGTAAATACCGGCGCCGCGTTCAGCTCCGCATCATCATCGACGATGGTCACCGTCGCTTCGTCTTGACCGAGACCGATCACCACCTCATCGTCGGAATGCTCCGCTGATACACTGAAAATAAGCACCTCAAAGATTTCTTCGGTTTCGAGAATAGCATCATCGAGAATCTGAATTACAGACATTAGGCGAACGTCGCCAGGGTTAAATTCGACCAGATTCGGATTATTAGAGGGCACAGTTACATAATCCAGAGAGCCGAGTGCGCTGTTGCCGCGTGTCACGACAGCCACGCTCACAACGCCGCGCGGGTCACGCCCTTCGTCGATCAGTGTGAGCGTGAGTTCAACCTGCCCGTCACTTTCATTGACCGTATACTCGGTCGGATCGAACGAGACCGTGTACGTCACCACGTCGGCATCATTGTCGGTGATCATAATTGTTTCCTCGCCGATTGTGTCGCCTTCATGCCGCGCGGTTAGTGTAATCGTTTCATCCGCCTCAATTTCCGTGTCTTCTGTTGCCGTTATCGTCGCGGTTACCGAAGAGGCCCCCGCCGGCAAAGTCAACTCATACGGCGACGACAACGGCGAACCGTCGACCGATACCGTATAGTCGTCCTCAGGCATCGCATCGCCGGTAAACTCTAACGTAATTGTTTGATCTTCGGCATATACCGACCCGGTCGCGGTCGTCATCACTGTAATATCAACCGATGCCCCTTCGTCGATAACAATCGCACCGACCGATAGAGACAATACCGGCGTCGTATCGTTGTCGATGAGCGTGATTGTCTGCGTCGTATCGTCGCTTACCGTAGCGGCCGGGTGGCTCGTAGTTAAGCGCAACTCAATCGTCTCATCCGCTTCATACACCGTGTCATCCGTCACCACTAAGCGCAACCTTAACTCTCGTATATGTATACCACTCTCATCATCACGCCCATCCATGAACTCAATCGGTCGCATCAAACGGTCGCCTTTCGTGAACGGCAGCGTTCTCGATCCTACATTCCTCCCGCTGACAAACTCTATTATATAATCCTCCCCGAACGTCGCCGTTCCCCCCACCTCAAGCATAATTGTATAAATCCCATCGAAAAGCCCTTCTCCCTGACCCAACCGGATTGAAACCGTATTCATGGCCGTGCTTTCATTAACGGTACTAGGCAATTCCTGCGTATAATCCCACCTAGGACCTACACCGTCATCGAAGATAGTCACCGTCGCTTCGCTGCGACCCCGATCAATCACGACCGTATCGTCGGAATGCGCCGCCGTTCCATCCGTAATAACCACCGAAAAGCTCTGATCATCGGGGGTCAAAACGATGTCATTGACAATCTGAACCGTCACCGTTTGCGTTAACTCGGTCACGCCCTCTTCGGGTTCAAAGACAATCGTCGCATTATTAATAGCCGCATACTTCTGAGGAGTGACCGCGCTGCCGTCGCGTGTCGAGACAGTAACGGTCACTTTATCCTGCGGCGCACGCCCGACGCCGGTCAGTCTGAGCGTGAGTTCAACCCGCCCTTCGCTTTCATTGACCGTATATTCGGTCGGGTTAAACATCAGGATGAATACCGCCGTCGCGGAGCTCGGTGTCGCCGTGACTTGCGCGGTCGTGCCGTTGCCTATTGCGCTGACCGCACGCACTTCAAATGTGTATTCCGTATCGTTAGTTAAGTTTGATACGACTTGAGTCCTAACTCCGCTCGTCGCATCGCCGGCGTCGGTCCAATCCGGATTCCAAACCGTTCCGGCGTCGCTACTCGCGCGATATTCGTAACGCTCAATCGGCGAAGCGCCGGGGTCGGCAGGCGCATCCCAACTTAGGACCGCGTACGTATCGCCCGCCGCGGCTGCTAAGTCCGCCGGTGCATCGGGCACAGCATCGTTGTCTCGTATCGTCACCGTAGCAATGTTTTGTGTCATATCTACTACATAATCAGAACCAACCTCGTTCACTCGAACCGTAACCACACTGTCGTCTTCATCCGAAATATCCTCAACAGTCGGAACTGAAAATATTGCCGTGCTTGAGCCCGCAGCGAATGCTACACTCTTCCTTCCTTCATCCGCAGCGGCCACCATTTCGTTCGTCTCGGTTACTTCTACCGTTACTTCCGTCTCTCTATCTATTAGACCGTCTCGCATCAGTGTAAATACTGCTGTCGTACCTTCCACCACAAAAGTTGAAGACGCAACAATGCCAATCGGGTGGAAAGTGTCGACTTCGATTGAGAAACTTGTCTCAGGTAAGGAATCCCCATAAATGTTGCGAGCCGAGCCGGCAGGTAAAATTACAGTCAGCACACCCTCATAGCGCTGCCTTGCCCGAAGGGTAATATCAATATTAGTATGTCCCATACTAGCACTGGAATTGGAAACCTCAAGACGAATAAAAGTACCACCGGACGGTGCAGGGGGACTATAAACTACCTCAATTTCCTCAGGCTCCAAGTAATCCTCCAAAGGGAACGGAACATTATCCGCCGCAGCCCCTCTTATTCCTATTAATATTCCGTCGCCGCTGAAAGTAAAAGTAACTACGAACGGCTCCGATGTGAGAATCGGACCGTCAGGCATTGAGACGGCCTCTGCCATGATACCGTCCGAACGAACGATTTCCCGGCGATAGAAATCCGGCGCCGCGGCATTGCCTAGATCGGCAACATCGGCAGGAAGACTCATCGTAAGCTGAGAACCATTCGGCCCGGTCGGGAGTATCTCTATACAGATAACGTTATCTGGGACCGGGGTGGCGAAGCCGCATTCGTCACCGACTCTCACCAGCAAAATCTCACCGTTCCCAATTTCGATCTCATCTGGCTCAATACCACTCATCCGGACGCCACCGATAAACCCGACAAAGACGAACACCGGACGCGCAATCACCTGCTCGTTTGGTGTAATATCCAGAAGGCCAGAAAAAGGGCCGGCATAAAAATCCGTAATAGCCAAATCACCAGTAGCGATTTCAATCAAGAACGGTCTCGCACCAACCTCAGCCGTGGCCTCGCTGTGCGCGCCAAGAGCATTCACCGCACGCACTTGGAAGAGGTAGCTCGTGCCGTTCGTCAGACCGGTAACCGTATAACTCGTCTCGTTGCCGGCGTCGCTGTCGGCATCATCGCCGTCCGGAATATTCATCCATCCACTGAAATCCTCACCGTCTGCTTTCTGCCGATATTGATAGTGCGTGATCGCGCTGCCGCCGCCGTCGCCCGTCATCCATTCGAGTATTACCCGTTTATGACCCGCTGTCGCTGACAGACCCGTCGGCGCGAGTATCGTAACCGTCACTGTCGTTCGGTCGTAGGTGGTAAGGTGCTCCGCCGGAGCTTGGGCGCTTGCACGATATTCGCCCCTACCGGTCACTCTCAGATCAAACCGGAAAACGCTCCCGACCGGCGCGTCCGTCGGCACAATGAACGTAGGTGTAGCGGTATCCGCACCGGTCAATGTAATCGGTATAGCATCCTCTTCGGCTTGCAACCATGCGAAGATAAGGTTAGTCCCGAACGGACCGCCGTCGGTAGCAATACCATCCAACGTAACCGTTTCGCCAACTCTAACTGTCCGCTCAGGCCCGGCATTTGCCAATGGCCTGAAGGAATCGCTTCCGGGATTGCCGAACAAAGTAATTGATCTAAGCGACCTGAAGCGTTCAAATACACCATCGGGGAACGCTGCAGGCGACAATTCATTCTCGTGCAAAGTTAACTCCGTCAGTGAAGTCGGAAGAAAATTAAATATTCCGGCAGATAAGTCCGACAGTTGGTTATTATTCAAATTTAACGCTGTAAGAGCAACGAGACCATTGAACACACCGGCAGGCAAACTCGATAGTTCATTCAAGCTTAGATTCAGCGTCGTCATAGCTGCGAGTCCGGCAAAGTCCCTCACCTTTAGGGCGGTAATTTCCATTTCGGCCAGATCCAGCTCAATGATAGAGTTCAGATCGGCATCGGTTATCGCCGCGCAATCGGTTACACCGGGAAGCGCGTTGAGAATCGCTTCTCGAACCTGTAGTGTGCGGGCGCAAAGGAGCCTGCCGTCCACAAAGACATCGGGGAAATTCCGCGCCGAATTGGAAAGGTTAATCGGGGTGTCATCGTCAGAAACAATGGCAACCCCGGCCCCGCCGCGGTGCCCCATGTCTATATCGCCGTCTTGCGCCAACGCGTTTTCCACAACGCTGATACCGGCGCCACCGTCGAAGACATCCGCCTCAACCGTATAGGCGAATATCAGCGTATCGCTGCCGCTGCCGCTAACGTAACGCGCCGTGCTCGGGCCGCCGATATTCAGCTCGATCAGCGGCACGCCGGTTACAGTCACTGTCTCGTCAAACGTCAGCGCCACTTCAATCGTCTCGTCGAAAAGGTAGGTGTCCCCCGATGCCGGTTGCGATACGATATCGATGATTCGAACTTCGGTACGGGTGATAAGCGCTCCGAAGTATTCCGCGGGAACCCCCGTTATTAAAGGAGCCCCCCCCCACGGAGCACTTGGCATATCGCGTATATACAAGCATAGGGTAATAGTGGGGTCATTGGCTCCACAATTTGGTGAGATAGCGCTGATCCATTCGAACGATCCGGTTTCCAGGTCACCTATTTGAGCAGCGAAAAAGTTGAAAGTAGCGGTGCTATTATTGAGATAACTTATAAAATAAGTGGTGTTCGGCTGCAGGAACGCTCTCGAGGGCAGCGTGAACGTCGGCCGGCCGGAAACATCATCACCCGGAGCGGTAAAAGTCGCAAGCACGTCGCCCGGGCCGTCCTCCGAAGCAGACCGCAAAGCAACGGTCAGATCGGAGAAGCCGGCCACGTCAGGACGGGTAACCGGCAGTTCGACACTCTGCAGCAAATATCCGTTCGCATTCGGGCCGGTTATCAACGGCATCGCGAGTTCCCTTCCCGCAGTAAAAAAGTCACCCACCAATGCATAGAAGCCAGTGTAACCGAGCAACAATAGTGTCGGGTTGTCGCTACCATCAACTCTGACATCGGGAAAATCCTGCGCCGAATTGGAAAGGTCAATCGGGGTGTCATCGTCAGAAACAATGGCAACCCCGGCCCCGCCGCGGTGCCCCATGTTTATATCGCCGTCTTGCGCCAACGTGTTTTCCACAACGCTGATACCGTCGCCATCGTCGAAGACATCCGCCTCAACCGTATAGGCGAATATCAGCGTATCGCTGCCGCTGCCGCGAACGTAACGCGCCGTGCTCGGGCCGCCGATATTCAGCTCGATCAGCGGCACGCCGGTTACAGTCACTGTCTCGTCGAACGTCAGCGCCACTTCGATCGTCTCGTCGAAAAGGTAGGTGCCTCCCAATGCCGGTTGCGATACGATATCAATGGCGGTGAGTGTCGGGTTGTCTCTACCATCAACTCTGACATCGGGAAAATCCCGCGCCGAATTGGAAAGGTTAATCGGGGTGTCATCGTCAGAAACAATGGCAACCCCGGCCCCGCCGCGGTGCCCCATGTTTATATCGCCGTCTTGCGCCAACGTGTTTTCCACAACGCTGATACCGTCGCCATCGTCGAAGACATCCGCCTCAACCGTATAGGCGAATATCAGCGTATCGCTGCCGCTGCCGCGAACGTAACGCGCCGTTCTCGGGCCGCCGATATTCAGCTCGATCAGCGGCACGCCGGTTACAGTCACTGTCTCGTCGAACGTCAGCGCCACTTCGATCGTCTCGTCGAAAAGGTAGGTGTCCCCCGATGCCGGTTGCGATACGATATCAATGGCGGTGAGTGTCGGGTTGTCTCTACCATCAACTCTGACATCGGGAAAATCCCGCGCCGAATTGGAAAGGTCAATCGGGGTGTCATCGTCAGAAACAATGGCAACCCCGGCCCCGCCGCGGTGCCCCATGTTTATATCGCCGTCTTGCGCCAACGTGTTTTCCACAACGCTGATACCGTCGCCATCGTCGAAGACATCCGCCTCAACCGTATAGGCGAATATCAGCGTATCGTTGCCGCTGCCGCGAACGTAACGCGCCGTTCTCGGGCCGCCGATATTCAGCTCGATCAGCGGCACGCCGGTTACAGTCACTGTCTCGTCGAACGTCAGCGCCACTTCGATCGTCTCGCCGAAAAGGTAGGTGCCTCCCAATGCCGGTTGCGATACGATATCAATGGCGGTGAGTGTCGGGTTGTCTCTACCATCAACTCTGACATCGGGAAAATCCCGCGCCGAATTGGAAAGGTTAATCGGGGTGTCATCGTCAGAAACAATGGCAACCCCGGCCCCGCCACGGTGCCCCATGTCTATATCGCCGTCTTGCGCCAACGCGTTTTCCACAACGCTGATACCGGCGCCACCGTCGAAGACATCCGCCTCAACCGTATAGGCGAATATCAGCGTATCCCTGCCGCTGCCGCTAACGTAACGCGCCGTGCTCGGGCCGCCGATATTCAGCTCGATCAGCGGCACGCCGGTTACAATCACTGTCTCGTCGAACGTCAGCGCCACTTCGATCGTCTCGTCGAAAAGGTAGGTGCCTCCCAATGCCGGTTGCGATACGATATTGATGTCAATGATTGCAGGCGCAGTCTGAGCGTGGGCAGGTTCAACATAGACCGAAGCAATCAATACGGCCAACAGACACAAACCGAAGGAAAAACTTTGCGCGCGCGGCAACGCTCGGGAGCAACAAAACTTCAACATCTTGTCAATAAACCGCAATGCCCGCCAAGCCGAAAATACGCTCAAGGGCCCGCTTGACGTTTGCGCAGTAAAACATTCGCAGTCGCTCATTCTGCAAACGACTCTCGGCACCGCCGACTGTCATTATATACGGCATTATGTTCACGCTTACATTCATGTTGAAAAATCAGCACCGGTATTGAACCACCGGTATTGAACCCAATATTTCGTTCGCAAATTTAATTTTGTGTGCGATCGGCCTTGCTTTCGCATGAGTATGAGTAATGTTTATGAATCCGAATTATTTTACAGACTTTAGCACATGTGTTTAATGTCAGTCAACAAGATGTACGATACCACCCTAAATGGGATTCTTGAAGAGCTTCCGGGGAAGCATTCGGCAGCAACATTCGGACCGGTGCATTCTGTCCGTTGCCGGCATGAGGGCGGTGCAGGGTGAGATGCACCGCTGAAAACCAATTGGTTTTCAGCGGTGAACGACTCGACAAGGACGTCGGGGCTGGCGCTCATTGACAGAACCAAGTCTCATCATGGGTGAGACGCGCCCGGAAAACCAATTGGTTTTCAGCGGTGAACGGCTCGACAAGGATGTCGGGGCTGGCGCTCATTGACAGAACTCAGTCGCGTCATGGGTGAGACGCGCCCGGAAAACCGATTGGTTTTCAGCAGTGAACGACCCGACAAGGACGTCGGGGCTGGGGCTTGTTGACAGAACCCAGTCGCGTCATGGGTGACAGGCACTTTGCCGACAATCCGGCACAATCCGCCGACAATCCGGCACAATCCGCCGACAACACGGCAACAAGCGCAAAACGGTTTCACACTGAATCGGTTGCGGCCAGACCCGCCGACGCCTCTTGCACGGCGCTTTGGTGCGGTCATGCAATGCACTGAGTCCAATGCGGCGATAACGTCGGCGCTAGCGGTACAAAGTACTGCGACCGAGCTTGAATGCGTTCGGGGGTTACACCCTCCCATAAATGAGGGCAGCATATTTCTGTTGAAGATTAGAGCGCTCATGAGCCTCCATTCTTGAAGCTAAATTGGCTCATATAGAAACCTTTGATGCGGTGGCTGATGTGTTGATATTGCATATCGGTCACCTTTTTGAATCGTGCCGTGAGTCCCATATGTATCCGGCACTATACAACGCCTTGCAGTTGAGCATCTTGGTACGTACCGACATGCTCGAGCGGTATGCGATGCCGAGCCGCGCGAGCGCGGACGCCAACAGGATTTACCGTAGCGTCAGTCTGAAATGGGACGAAGCTCCGTTCCCGCTTCCGAGCAAGTCACGTCCTGGAGGAAGCTGAGCACGGGAGCGTCGCAAGCAACACTGTCAATGTAATGCCCCTAAGAATCCTGAGGGCAATTGGCACAATCACTCATGGGCAATCACTTACGAGCCAAAACCTACGAAGTCAAGAATTAATTACATCGCCACCGAATTAGGTTGGACAGGTTAAATTTTCACAAAGAAAATACAAAGAATAGGAGACAATACAAGAAATGCCTGCAACGGCACACCGACCGCTTGATTCAAGCGACCGCTGTTGCTTCGGAAAAGAAAATTACTTGTTGCGAATGATCGGATATCGATATCGAAAATATCCTTAAACTTGTTCGGCAGCGCTTACAAAATAAAACATTAACGCTCTTCTATTTCCTGATTAATTCGCTCCAATTCTTTGTCAATTTGCCGCACTAGATGAAATTCCCTGACTTCGGAGTTAACCCTTTCAACGTTAATATATGATTGATCCAAACTTTCTACATAGTCGCCGATAGTTGTCGTTTTGTTTGTCATATCATTACGTAGTCGTTGATACAGCTCATGATCGGTGTTCATAATCGTTGCAAACATCGACGCATACGCCATACCTATACGAAAATCGTATGCTTTGTAATCCTCAAGTGTCTCTAGCTGCGGATGATAATCATCATATATATGCTGAATGGTTTCACGGTATTTGAACAAACTTTGCATTAGCTCGCCGCGGATGCCATAGACTCGGACAATTTTCGGAATGACCTGAATAATCTCTAACCGCTTGAGATCATATTCGAGTAACGCATCAAATAATTTTTTTTGATCGGTTTTAGTTTCCACCGCCTGCATCAAAATTTTCATTTCGCGTAAATAAAACTCTTTTAATGCGAGCAAATCTTCAAGAGATTCCGATGTCAAATCAATCGGCGCACGATACTTTTCTTCGGTAACGTCGAAGACCGGATGCGGACTGTCTTGAGTCGCCGATACGACCGGAATCAAACTTACCAATGAAAAGTAAGCAACGCCGGCAAAAAAGCAACCTTTGTGTTTCATCGCATTATTGTACTTGTAATATGCCGGGGCGATAACCTAAAACGCACGATAAACCGCTTCGATCTCATTTTGGTGCGCGGCAATAATTGATGCGCGCTTTAATTTCAAAGTCGGTGTTAACATGCCATTTTCAACTGTCCAAGGCGCTTGCACAATCAGTACACGGCGAATACGCGCATACACGGGGAAATTTTTTAACTCTTTTGCGATTGCTTTTCTCAGTGCCGCACTGAGTGTCACCGTATCCTCATATCCTATCATTTCCTCGACCGGCACTACCAAAGCAATTAAAAAAGGGCGACCTTCTCCATAAACCATCGCCTGCGAAACCAGTCCTGCCGATGTAATTGCCATCTCGATATCTACCGGCGGCACTTTCTCACCATTGCTCATCACAATAATTTCTTTAATCCGTCCGGTAATAAACAGCCTTTTTTCTTGATCCATACTTGCCATATCGCCTGTGTGCAACCACCCATGTTTATCAATTGCCTGCTTGCTCGCCTCGGGCAAACCCCAATACCCTTGCATCACACAATCACTACGTGTCAGCAATTCATGCCGCTCATCTATCCGAACTTCTATCTCGGGGATAGGAGGACCGATGCTCTCAGGTAAATTGTTCTGCGGTCGGTTGACGGCAACCACCGGCGACGCTTCGGTCAAACCGTACCCTTGATAAATCGGAACACCGCAAGCAAGAAAGATGTGCGCAATTTCCGCCGGCATCGGCGCTCCCCCCACGACGGCGCAACGAATTCTGCCACCAAGGATTGCACGTATTTTTTCGGCAACAATTTTATCGCAAACCCACCATGCCGGTTTTAACCAATATATCGGCTTCCCTATTTGCATGCGCCGATAACGTCTATAACCGATTGCGACGCATAACCGTAACAATAAACGCAGGGGTGGTAACGAAAACTTCTGTCGTAATTTTGTATGGATGCGTTCGTAAATTCTTGGCACCGATAACAATACTGTGGGACGATGCCGGCAAAGATCTTCCTGCAGCTTGGCAATCGACCGCACAAAAACAACGCGAGAACCGAACAACATCGTCATGTAATAACCCGCAACTCGTTCAAAAATGTGCGACAAAGGCAAAAAAGAAAGAAACAGATCATCCGAGTGAAAATCAAATATTCGGCTGACGAATCGAACATTTGAAACAATATTTTTGTGCGTAAGTATCACGCCTTTAGGCTGTCCGGTGGTGCCCGATGTATAAACCAATGTCGCCAATGTGTCGGCAGATATTGCAGAAGTTTCTTCTCCTGTAAAACAGTCGGCTTCGCTTGCTCGGACATCGGATGCAGCGAGCCAATCGGCAAGACATACGACACTGCTATTCCCGCAAGTCGTCAAAGTCTCGCAGCAAACCACTCTACTTAAGTCTGTCGCAAATTCCCTTTGCGATTGAATTTTCTCTAACTGACGTTGATTCCCAACCAATAATAAACGTACCCCGGCATCGCGCAGAATATAAGCACAGCTATTCGCATTATCTTCGCTAAACAGAGGAACAGTTACTAGGCCCAAACTCAACGCCGCCTGATCAAAAACTACCCATTCGATACAATTGTGCAACATCATTGCAACTCGATCACCAGCGGTTAAACCTTCTCTCAGCATTGCCTGCCGATACCGCGCGACTTGCTCGGAACACTCGTGCCAAGTGTAGGTTTTCCACATGTCTGAAGACGGATTAAACTGACAGTAAGCCGGAGCGTCAGGAGATTTTTTGACACGTTTTTGGAAAAGAGAATGTAAAGTATCGCTACTTTCTACGTTGATTTGAAAATCTATCACAATAAATCGTTCAATCCGCACACTATAATACTATCGTTTTTGAACCGGAACAGCCTTTTATGCAAAATAGAGAAGAATTGGCAAAGCGTTGGCTTACAGGAACACTCGGACACTCGCTGCATGAATTTGTTCCTTTAACGAATGATGCAAGTTTCAGACGTTACTTCAGAATTGTCTGCGACGCAGGATGCTATATTCTAATGGACGCTCCGCCGGCGAAAGAAGACTGCACCGGTTTTATTGATGTTACGCAGCGTCTGATGCAAGCCGGCGTTCGTGTCCCGGCTATTCATTCACAAAACATTCAATGTGGTTTTTTATTACTAGATGACCTCGGCGACACACTATTCTTAAATTGCTTAAACGAAAAAAATGCCGACCGGCTTTATCGTAAAGCAATTGATGCGTTGCTGAAAATTCAAACCGCAGACTTTAACGGGCTGCCGCTATTTGACGAGACCTCGTTAATGGATGAAATGCGTTTATTTCCGCAATGGTATTGCGCTAAACATCTGAGAATCGAATTGGGAACACGTCACCGGCGGATCTTTGAAACCGCATTCAAAAAACTTGCGGAAAATGCGGCGACACAACCTGCGGTATTTATTCATCGCGACTATCATTCGCGTAACTTACTGCTGATTGAAGCAGAAGATACAATTGGCGTACTAGATTACCAAGATGCAGTGGCCGGCCCGATAACGTATGATTTGGTATCGCTACTCAAAGATTGCTACATTGCTTGGTCGCCAGATAAGATTGACGGATGGGTTAGCTATTTTCAGGAACGATCGCCCAATTATTCAACAAGTAATTTCACCTCTGAAACTTTCAAGCATCGCTTCAACTTAATGGGGGCACAAAGGCATTTCAAAGCAAGCGGCATTTTTGCGCGTTTATATCATCGTGACAATAAAGCCGGTTATTTAAAAGACATTCCACACACTCTCCGCTACATTACTGATGGTTTGAAGCATGATCCGGAATTTGCGGATGTATGCGAATTGATACGTCAGCTGCCAAGCAAGAAATGAAAGCGATGATTCTGTCTGCCGGACGCGGCGAACGGCTCAGACCTTTGACTGATACCACGCCCAAACCTCTGTTAAAAATCGGTGGGGAAACTTTAATTGGAAGACATATCCGACGACTTAAACAAGCCCAATTCAATGAGATTGTAATCAATGTTTCTCATTTGCGCACAAAAATTATGAATGATTTAGGCGACGGCAATCGTTATGGTGTACGTATCCGCTGGTCGGATGAAGGGGATCAACGACTGGGAACCGGTGGCGGAATTCGCAAAGCGCTGCCTTTGCTCGGCGATAGTCCATGGCTGGTAATAAACAGCGACATTTATACGGATTGGCAACCCAAACCAATTACTCTACCCGAACAATGCCTCGCGTATCTGATTTTGGTACCTAATCCGCCTCACCATCGTCAGGGGGATTTTCATTTGAAAAATGGTACCGTTTGTATGAATCATCCGCATTCGGACTTGCGCTTGACTTTCTCTGGAATCGGCTATTACCGCGCAGCATTATTTGAACCGCAATCGCAACGGCCGTTTCAGCTAACCGAGGTGCTGAAACCTGCGATTGAAACAAATCGGGTCAGCGGCGAACAATACACCGGAATATGGGAGGATATCGGCATTCCGGAAAATTTCAAAAGACTAAGCAGATTCAACTCAAAGAATATTTGACCGATTCGCTACAGTGTTATCATCATCGCATCATGATGATGGCTTGAGAGGCTAGCTAGATCGAGAAGGGAATTATATACATTTCTAGACATAATTCTTCACGGCTTCGACAGAAAATCAATCACTTTAATCGCTTCGACAGAAGAGCAATCACTTTAATCACTACTCGTAAGACGCACGCCAATTTGTCGGGAACGATAAACCATACGGGACGAGAGCGGGAAATTGGATGACCAAGCGGATTCTCTTGACTTCGTAGGTTTTGTCTCGTAAGTGATTGATATTATTGCCTTCAGGATTCTCAAGGGCACTACATTACGGTGTTGTTTGTAGCCCTCCGCGCTCAGCTTCCCCCAGGGCGTGACTTGTCGGGAAGCGGGAACGGAGCTTCGTTCCATTTCAGGCCGACACTACGGTAGATCCTGTTGGCGTCTGCGCTCGCGCGGCTCGGCATCGCATACCGCTTCTGTGTGTCGGTATGTGCCAAGATGCTCAACTGCAAGGTGTCGAGCTCGCGCCGGACCCGCTCCGCGCTCATCGGGAAGCCTAGCGCTTTGAGCCGCCGGCGCAGCTGCTGCAAGCAGCAGAAGGCCATATAGCAGATCGCAATGTGCGCCTGGATACGCCGCGGCTTCCAGTGAAAGATCGGGCGGATGCAAAGGTCATGCTTGTTAGTGCGAAAGCAATGTTCTACTTCCCACAACCGACGGTACTGCGACAGCAATTCCTTTGGCGCCATCTCCTCGTTGCCGTGTGCGATGATTGCGCGCAGGCCGTCCCAACGCGCCGCATCGGCCACTACTGTAAATACAGCACCCGGATGTCTCTGTTGCAGACTTGTCACTGCCTGCATCAAGGTTTTGCCCTCAAAGGTGTTGCCCGGCAACAGTGCGTAGTCCACCGGCAGACCGTCGCAGGTCGTCATCAGTGCCAGTAACACCTGGCAGCGGTGCGGCTTGCCGTCCTTACTATAACCTTTCGCGCGCAACGGGTCCTCTTGCTCGCTCTCGAAGTACAGGGTCGTGCAATCAAAGAAGAACACCTTGAGGGGCTGATCATACAACTTTTGTGCCGCCTGATGAGACTGTTCCCGGATGCGTGCGATCACCGCCTCCTCAAGGTGATCCATAGTCTGGTAAACCCGGTCGAGATTGAGCGAAACGCCGCTTCGTTCGAGCTCGCACACCGTAGCGCGCTTGCTCTGCGGCTGTGCGATACGCGCCAGTACCAGCTCGCGCAGGATGCGGTTCGCTACTGTGCGCCGCGCCCCAACACCTGGTTCCAACCCAAGTGCGAATAAATCTGCGTGAACGCCTCGCGCACCCCAAGTATCAGCCGCATCTCCTCACGGCATTCGGCAAGATCTACCCCGAAGCGCGCCAAACGCGGTGCGCGCCGTGCCTCAGCTGCGAGATCCGCGTACTGCTTTGGTGTGAACAGCGATTGCTGTGCTGTACCGGCTTGGCGCAGCTCTTCCAAGGTGACCTCGCCGAGCTTGCGCAAAGATGCAAGCTGCTCGGGACTGTCGGCAGTGCCGATATGCCGCACCACACGCTGACGGGGACCATCGGCAGTGCGCACGGAACGTACAATCTGCAAGCGAGTGCGGCCACGTTCGGGATCATATTTTTCACGCAAGTACATAGACCCGAATGATAACCCTAAATCCAAGTGAAAACAAGCCTGGGGGCACTACAATAGGGTTTTTCGGCAGCGTCCGGGTAACCCTATGATAATAAAGGATTTATTTTTTGCCCAAAGGTCAAAACCTACGAAGTCAAGAAACCAATTACTCTACCCGAACAATGCCTCGCGTATCTGATTTTGGTACCTAATCCGCCTCACCATCGTCAGGGGGATTTTCATTTGAAAAATGGTACCGTTTGTATGAATCATCCGCATTCGGACTTGCGCTTGACTTTCTCTGGAATCGGCTATTACCGCGCAGCATTATTTGAACCGCAATCGCAACGGCCGTTTCAGCTAACCGAGGTGCTGAAACCTGCGATTGAAACAAATCGGGTCAGCGGCGAACAATACACCGGAATATGGGAGGATATCGGCATTCCGGAAAATTTCAAAAGACTAAGCAGATTCAACTCAAAGAATATTTGACCGATTCGCTACAGTGTTATCATCATCGCATCATGATGATGGCTTGAGAGGCTAGCTAGATCGAGAAGGGAATTATATACATTTCTAGACATAATTCTTCACGGCTTCGACAGAAAATCAATCACTTTAATCGCTTCGACAGAAGAGCAATCACTTTAATCACTACTCGTAAGACGCACGCCAATTTGTCGGGAACGATAAACCATACGGCATGGCCGGACGATTGTGGGTGCCCTATTGCATTCTCCCCCTCTCCATTCCAGCGAATAGCCAGAACCTTCCCCTCCCCCGTCTCGTCGTTCTTCCACGACCCTGTTGCGGCAGACCACTCACCCTCTCCGCCGTCATAGAGGACGCGACTAAGTTTCCACCGCTCTTGTGGACTGACAACATCTTGTGGCTTTACATAGCTCATTGTTATTCCTTTTCGCTGCCCCTGACGAAACATCCAGAAATGATAGTACAGTTACGCTTTGAATGTGTCAAACGCTCAAGTGCCACGACTACCATTATTCCGATCACTCTGCTTTCGGTCCGCCACCCGAAAGACGGCTTTGACAATCTCTTCGGGTGGCGCGTCAATCTTCTCGATGATTCGTATCACTGGACGACCACGGGGACGTTTGGGTTTGGTGGTCTTTTTAGGGGGTTTCATAATGAATTGTTACTTGATCAAAGTCCTTATTCAAGACAGAATTCCATGCTCTCAATTCCACACATCTTCTTTTGCTTCCCAATAGGCTTTCACCGTGTCAAATCTCCCTGTACGATCCTTTATTTTCAGAATTTCTTTGGGATAGAAATCGAGCATGACATCACAAAATTGAAGCATCCATTTTTTACGTGAATACCCATGATTTATTTTAATGTAATTGGAATTGGCTATTTGAATCTGTCCCCATCCTAATGCGCCTACCGTTAAACACCCCCAGTCCAGATATTCAATAGGAGAATAAATGACTTCCGTAGCTCTAAAATGAGTCTTGTCGATGATATATTTCACCATGATCAACGAAAACACATTGACATCCGCTTTATAAAACCTTGCTAATCTTTCTACGGATGTCAGATTCGGCATGTTAAATACCGTGTTCTCTCTATGTGTCTTTACATCAACAACAGAATAGAATTGTTCCTTATCGGTGAAGGCAAGATCAGCCATGGCCCTACGAGCAAAATCACTTGAATATTCAACACACCAGTCACCCAAAAACGTATCAAACTTTTCTGAAATCAGTGATTCTATTGCATCTCCGGTAGCTCTAGGACTCCCAATTGTTTGAGGAGAAAGAAAATCGGGAGAGGCATTGATATAGTCTCTAATTTTATCAGCCACATCTTGATAATGACCGTCGTAATAAAAAGATGATTTCACAACAAAAGTTTTTCTTGTTTTAAAGATTGTGCTACGTTCACAGGCTGCTCAGCAAGAGAATTTCTCTCCCAAAAAACGCCGTCTACATATCCTTGAATTGTCCTATCGGAAGCGGCCATTTTTAGACGTTTAACTGCCCAGCAGCAGTACTCCTCATTGATGTCTATCCCACAAAAATTCCTTCCGAGTTTTTTAGCAATCGTGGTTGTCGTTCCACTACCCAAAAATGGATCGAATACAAAATCTCCCTCTTTTGAACTAGCAAGAACAAGTTTGGCGATGAGTTTTTCAGGTTTCTGAGTAGGGTGATCAGTATTTTCAGGCATTGACCAAAAGGGAATAGTTACATCAGTCCAAATGTTAGAAGGGTAAGTGAGACGATAATTCCCATTTTCGTCCTGATACCAATCTTTAGGTTTCTCGTTAACCCTGTATGGTGCAAGTACCTTTCGCTTCAATTTTACAGAAGCCACATCGAAGTAATAATCATTGGAAACCGTACAGAACCAGATGTCCTCAGTGTTGTTTTTCCAATTCGATCTCGCTCCACGTCCTTTTTCTCTCTCCCAAGTGATTCGGTTGCGAACATGAAAATATGTTTCGAGGATTGGAACAATAAGAATAGAGGTTTTCCAATCAGAGCAAACATATACGGTTGCAGTTGATTTCAGTGTCGGAGTTAAAAGCAAAACAACACGCTCGAACCATTCTTGGTATTCGACTTTATCTTTTTCTTTGAAAAGATGCCCATTATAGTTTTTCGAGAGATTGTAGGGGGGGTCCAAAATCAATAGATCAACAAACTTTTGGGGAAGGTTTTCTACAACCTTAAATATGTCACCACAAATGATTTTTTCACCAACATTCTCACCATGATTCAGATTATCCGCATAAAGGATTTTAGCAGACAAATGCGTTTTTTCCTCCAAACTACATGTCAATGTTTGATTTCTTGGTGCTCTTTCTTTCATGCCACCAACTCCCTATAGGGCAGACGTTTCCCCACCACACCTTGCGCCAAGAACGTCATTTGTTCAATCGTGTCTGATTCACGAATGTTATGGCGTCCGGCAAATTCATTCACGTAACGATGAAGGTGTTTGACACTCATTTTGTGAAACGTCCCGTGGTAGCCACGTTTCAGTAAGGCCCAAAAGGACTCAATCCCGTTGGTGTGGGCCTGTCCGTCCACATACTGCTTGGCTGAATGATTGACCACATGATGGTCGTAATCAGACAAGTCCAAACCCACGATAGGCTCCATGATCATCCGTGTAGAGGGTACTCCCTTTTTCGACATGCTGTTGAATCTCGCCCCACAATGTCTGCCTATCCGTGCCTGGAATCGGCTTGGCCGTGATCTGACCCTCACGTGAACGCAGCCCCAAGACGGCCTGCTTCCCCGTGGTTCCTCTGAGTTTCTTCGGCTTCCGGCTCTGGTGTTTGTTCTTCTCTTTCCCCCCGATATAGGTCTCGTCCACTTCGACCGGCCCAGTCAATGAGGCCTTGTCCATATCCCATGCTTGCCGAATCTTTTGAGCCATCATCCACGCCGTTTTTTGCGTCACCTTCAAATCCCGATGCAGTTTCATGCTGGACACGCCTTTGAGGTTTGTGGACATCAGATAGAACCCGATCACCCACTTTCTCAAGGGAAGATTACTGGATTGCATCACCGTTCCCGTTTTCACGCTGAAATACTTCCGACAGGTCGTGCAATGGTAAGGCATGGGATTGTCGTTCGGGACGGGGTTGGTGTGTTCGGATGCACAGTAGGGACACGTCCTGCCTTTCGCCCATCGAATAGATTCAAACCATGCTCGCGCTGAGGCTTCATTAGGGAATCGGTCAATCAGTTCAACAAGGCTGATTCCGTTTCGGTAATGCTTTCCAGGGGCTTTCTTCGGCATGTGCTTCACTCCTTATTTGGTCGTTATCTGTTGTCTAGTAATCTACCAAAAATAGGAGTTGGTGTCATAGAGGACGTGACTAAGTTTCCACCGCTCTTGTGGACTGACAACATCTTGTGGCTTTACATAGCTCATTGTTATTCCTTTTTGTCGAACATATGCACGACGAATTGATTCCTCAATCTTGTTAGATTGTGCCCTATAGTCTTTAAATTCCTCGATATTATCTTGTTTGACATGTAATTGACCTTCACCGACATTTCCACGATGTTGGCCTTGTGAATAATATGGGTTTCTTTTGACTTCATTAGACGATAATACCCAATACTGAATGACATCACGCCAAACAGCGATCCAAACAAAAACATCACAGCAATCTGGTTTCACTTGTTGAAAGTTCATCCAGAATTCTTTCTTTGAATCTGACGAAAGGGCTTTCACATAAAGCGGTTCATCGGAATTCGCATCAACTACACGTGAGGCTTTTACTTCAATGCGAATTCCATCTAAATAAAAATCATATTGACTGGAATAATTTGGGTCTATTTTCTTTGATGGTTTTTTTAAACTTTGCACTAGCTCTTTCAAATGCCCTTGAGCCCATGATTCTCCAAAAGTTCGAGGTGCACTGATTTCAAAAATATAAAGAAACATATTTCTTTCCATGTATTCATCTCGGAGTTCAAAATAACCATCCAAGGTGAGAACATTCATTGCAAGCAGATGGGATATAATGTATTCATACTCATTGAATGGATAGACCGATTTAAGATTGCTGAGTCTGTCTCTGATGTCGCTCTCATTAGAAAGCTGCATCAACAAGCCATTGAGCACCTTTTCTAAACGCTCCATAAGATAAAACTCAAAAAAGTGTATCTTGGAAATCAGTTTCAGGGATGATTATTTCCCCAAGTCCGATGTGGGGTACATCCTTCTCAAAAGGATTCCCATTTTGCCATCCCGTGAGACCCGTAGAGCGAAATCGCTCAAGGCGACGAATTGTTATTTCGGCATAGATCGGATCAACATCAAATGTAAAGGATTTTCGGTTGAGCAATTCAGATACAATCAAAGTCGTTCCTGAGTGTGCAAAAAAATCAATCACGACATCATGAGGGGAAGAACTTGCTCGAACAATTCTATCAATACACTTTATGGGCTTTTGTGCGTAGCACCCTGAAACATTTTCCTCCATTCGATAAAATATTTGCTGAACATCAACCCAAACATTACCTGCTCGAATTGTATCTGAACGACTTCGTTCCAGATTTTCCGTAGTCTTACCATTGACTTCTTTATAATACCCACGAAGGATTTTGGGGATATCTGTGTATTCGGCATCAACATAGAAATGAGGATTTCCTTTTGTGTAATAAAGTAACTCTTGGCGAATAGCCATCCAATTTTTTTGAGTACCGTATCCTCGTTGATTTCTCATCGTAATGAGACTTCGTGGACGAAAAGATTGATCACGCATCATGAGAACAAAATCGGGTAAAGGTTGAAATCCATCATTTTGATCAGCACCGATCCAGACATATAACGAAGAATTAGGAGCTAATACGTTGTAAGTATGAGATACCCATGTCTGACACCAAGATATAAATTCTGTTATTGATCTTTTTTCAAACGCTGCAAGATTATACGGTGGATCATGAATCGCCAACTGTGCCTGTTCCCCAGCCATAATACTGTCTACAGCCATACGATTTGAAGCATCAAGACAACCAACACGATGACCACGCACTTTATCCACCCAAATATCTCCTAATTGAAGACGACAATACGGCAACAATTTGCTCCGCAATTCTGGTGATCTATCGAGTCGTGGCAGTGGGTTATTCTTCATCTTACGAAATGTTCCAATTACGCCACCAACTCCCTATAGGGCAGACGTTTCCCCACCACACCTTGAGCCAAGAATGTCATCTGTTCAATCGTGTCTGATTCACGAATGTTATGGCGTCCGGCAAATTCATTCACGTAACGATGAAGGTGTTTGACACTCATTTTGTGAAACGTCCCGTGGTAGCCACGTTTCAGTAAGGCCCAAAAGGACTCAATCCCGTTGGTGTGGGCCTGTCCGTCCACATACTGCTTGGCTGAATGATTGACCACATGATGGTCGTAATCAGACAAGTCCAAACCCACGATAGGCTCCATGATCATCCGTGTAGAGGGTACTCCCTTTTTCGACATGCTGTTGAATCTCGCCCCACAATGTCTGCCTATCCGTGCCTGGAATCGGCTTGGCCGTGATCTGACCCTCACGTGAACGCAGCCCCAAGACGGCCTGCTTCCCCGTGGTTCCTCTGAGTTTCTTCGGCTTCCGGCTCTGGTGTTTGTTCTTCTCTTTCCCCCTGATATAGGTCTCGTCCACTTCGACCGGCCCAGTCAATGAGGCCTTGTCCATATCCCATGCTTGCCGAATCTTTTGAGCCATCATCCACGCCGTCTTTTGCGTCACCTTCAAATCCCGATGCAGTTTCATGCTGGACACGCCTTTGAGGTTTGTGGACATCAGATAGAACCCGATCACCCACTTTCTCAAGGGAAGATTACTGGATTGCATCACCGTTCCCGTTCTCACGCTGAAATACTTCCGACAGGTCGTGCAATGGTAAGGCATGGGATTGTCGTTCGGGACGGGGTTGGTGTGTTCGGATGCACAGTAGGGACACGTCCTGCCTTTCGCCCATCGAATAGATTCAAACCATGCTCGCGCTGAGGCTTCATTAGGGAATCGGTCAATCAGTTCAACAAGGCTGATTCCGTTTCGGTAATGCTTTCCAGGGGCTTTCTTCGGCATGTGCTTCACTCCTTATTTGGTCGTTATCTGTTGTCTAGTAATCTACCAAAAATAGGAGTTGGTGTCAAGAGTTTTGAGTTCTGAAATGCAAAGGGCCATCCCTTGATAGATTCGTGACGATTATAAGTCGTAACACTCTATGTTCTCTACATCGCCGTCATTATTAAACTTCACGATAATCTTTTGCTTGATCTCCTATTCGCAGACAGGGTTTTGTGGGCGACCATACTTGAGTTTGGCATGAAGCCCACCCTCTACAAACTTCCCTGTAGGATGATCAAGTCTTAAAGGGATGGCATGATTGTAAAACCAACCAAACGCAAATGCCGGAATCACATAAGCATCCTTCTCATGCTCCTTGTTCGGCGAGTACTCTCCATCTAAATCGGTTCTTATCTCTTGAATGATGTACTCAATAGGGAAAGAGGCTGCGTTGTACAGATAAAAACCAAATTTGATACTATGCATCTGTCCTTCGTCCGATACCACTTTCTGTAACAGAATTTTTGAGAATGACAGCTTGTGATGTGCCGTGACTTTGAATCGCCATTCACTAAATCGCAAGAGGCCAGTCGCGGTCATTGCAAAGGCGAACAGTGCTCCTAGATAAACTAAAAACCACGGGGCTGATGACAACCAACCTATCACGACAGCCACCGGTACAGATAATGATGGGAGTACCCACGCTTGAAAGGCTTCCCAACCAAAGAACCGTAATATGCCCTTTGTTTTCTCCAAGAATGTTTTCGGCATGCGACGATACTACAAAGCGTGATAGAGTTTGTCGAGTGCCCCCTTTGTCTAGGAATGTATATAATTCCCATCGAGAACACCCCAAGTTGAGCACGGTCCGGAGCAATGATCACCGCCACCGCAATCAGTGATATTCGTAATCGCTGCCGACAATAGGGTTGTGCTGATCCCCCGGTCATTTAAGCGCATTTAACCACCGGCTAAACTGCGCTCGTACCACTCCGGGTTTTCCGCCGCCAATCGTTCGGCCGTCAATTGAAACCACCGGTAAAATTTCTTTGGTAGAGCTCGTCAGCCATACTTCGTCCGCCGCTTTTATTTCTTCTTCGCTAATTCGTCTTTCAACAAACGGAATCGAATGCTCAACGGCGAGACGCTTTACCACCTCACGGGTGATACCCGGCAAAATCCAATTATCCTTAGGAGGAGTCGCAAGCTGCGCCTCAGCAACAGATGTGCCGAAAACAATAAGGACATTTGCTGCCGCACCTTCGGTTAAAACTTTATCACGAAACAAAATGACCTCGTAAGCATTTGCCTCAACTGCCTTTTTACGCAATAAGACATTTGCCGCCAAGCTGATTGTTTTGATATCGCAATGATGCCAACGTGTATCTTCGGCGGTAATCGCAGTGGTTCCCTGACACAGAACATCATCTGCCGTGCGACTAAGTGCCATAGTCATTGCGAATGTAGTCGGTTGTATATGATCGACAACGTAATGGCTACGCGGTGCGACACCGCGGGTTATCTGTAAATAAATTGCTAAGTTGTCACACTTCGAGTCGCGGATTAAGCGGGCAAAAATATCCAGCCATTTCGCATCAGTCTGTGGCACAGCAATACCTATTCTTTCAAGCCCTCGGCGCATCCGTTCAAAATGCAACTCGGATTCAAATACACTGCGGTTATATACCGGAATGACTTCATAGATCCCATCGCCAAATAGAAACCCACGGTCCAATACCGAAATACGACATTCTTCCAGTGGGAAAAATTTGCCGTTCAAATAGGCGATCGCAGACAATCGATTCAAAATAGTTTTAAGAAAGCATCATACAAACGAATGATCCAACTACCTTTTTGCACTGGGGTTAACGCTACTAAAGGCATTGACTGCGAGGATTTTTCCGTCACATTAACAGCAACAACGCCAAGGGGCTGATGATAGTTTACCGGCGCATCAACCGCTTGATGAATAGTTTTCTCGACCTCTAGTTGACCGGTCGCGTTGCGCGGCACCGTAACATAAAAATCTTGCGGCACTCCTACACGAACATACTTTTGCTTACCACCCCAAACACGCAATTGATGCAGAGATTTGCCCGCTTGATACAGGCGATAAGTCTTATAAAACCGAAAGCCGTAGTTAAATAGGCGCTCGGCATCTACTAGTCGCTGCTGTTCGCCGGAACTACCTAAAATAACGGCGATTAAACGCATCCCGTCACGTTTTGCCGATGCCGAAAAACAATAGCCGGCAGCTTCGGTATAGCCGGTCTTCACTCCGTCAACACCTAGATTTCTCCACAACAGCTGATTGCGGTTGTACTGACGGATGTTGTTATAGATATATTCCTTTTGCGCATAAACACGGTAATGTGTCGGAAATTTTTGAATCAGAGACCGGATCAATATTGCATTATCGCGTGCGGTCATATAGTGGTTTTTTTCAGACAAACCGGTGGCATTCATGAAATAAGAATTGGTCAAACCTAATCGATTTGCCTGCGCATTCATCAGGTCGGCAAATCCCGCCTCTGATCCGCCGACATATTCGGCAAGCGCAATACTCGCATCGTTACCCGACTGGACAACAACACCGAGTAACAGATCTTCAACCGCAACCTTTGATCCTTGCTCAACAAACATTCGCGAACCGATTGCTTGGCGTGCTTTCCGGCTGATATTTACTTGATCGCTTAAATGAATCAATCCGTCTTCCAACGCTTGATATACGACATAGGCGGTCATCACTTTAGTCAGACTAGCCGGGGAATGTGCCGCATCCGCACGCTTTTCTGCCAGTACCATCGCCGTGTGATAGTCCATCAAAATATAACTTTCTGCCGACAACAGCGGTGGGTCGGGAACGATTGCCTCGTAAGCGGTTACCGAGAACGGCAACAACAGAAAAATACCAAGCAATGAGATGCGTATAAATCTCTTACTCGGCAGCGCACCGTTGGAAAGAAAAAGACACCGAATCACTTTACGATCAACCCAAGCTTTCTTGCTTCGGAAGAGCTAATACCTTAATTTCCACCGGAACAACGCCTGCGTTCAACATCCCTAATTCTTTAGCAGCAAAATAAGACAAATCAATATGGCGATCTTTGATAAAAGGCCCTCTATCATTAATTGATACGACGATTTTACGTAAATTTTTCAAATTGATAACTTCAACCGTCGAAAACATCGGCAAAGTTCTATGTGCGGCGGTGCGACGGTACATATCAAAGATTTCGCCGCTTGCAGTGCGCCGTCCATGAAACGGTTCTCCGTACCAAGATGCCAACCCGTGTTCAATCTGCCCAACTTCGGCGGGACGCACCCAATACCTTTTATTTTTCACAACATAAGTGGCAGACGTTCCTGAACAAACCGCCGACGGCATGATTCGTCGCACTTCCGATTTGACAATAGGCTGAACCTCATGCCGATAAGCCGATTTCCCTGCGCAACCGGATAGGACAGCGATGACAAGCAATCCCATGATAGCGCCGGAATACAAACGATACCGATAATGCATACCTTATCTCTCCCCAACACGCGCCAGATATTTCTCTTTGATCGCCTGGCTCAATAGATAGACTGCCATTGCATAGCGACGGCTATGATTATAGCGGGTAATAGTATAAAAATTTTGGTACCCCGCCCAATACTGATAATGTCCTTTGCCAATCTCAAGAGAAAACAAAGCAAACTGATTACTAATCGAAGATTGCGGGTCAATAATGCCTAGATCAGCCGCCTCAGCCATTCCCAGATGCGGTCTAAGCCGGGCGTTTAGTTGATCGCGCAATACCTTCTTTTGCTCGGTAAAATGAACGACGTTGGCGACCGGCTGATCGGGCTGCCAACCATGGCGTGCCAAATAATTGGCAACGCTGGCAACGGCGTCCGGGATACTGCCCCATAAATCACGATGCCCGTCACCGTCAAAGTCAACCGCATACCTGCGGTAGCTACTCGGAATAAATTGCCCGATGCCCATCGCACCGGCATAAGAACTTTTGAAACTGCGGTAGTTCGAATAGCCTTCTTCGCGTACTAGAAGCAACATATCGGTCAGCTCTTTGCGGAAAAATTTACTACGTCTCGGATAATCAAAACTCAAAGTTACGAGGGTGTCAATCACTGGAAAGCGGCCCGTATTTTCACCATAAATCGTTTCTATACCTATGATGGCAAGAATAATCTCAGTCGGAATTTGATGTTGCTTTTCAATTTTTCTCAAAAGCGCCTGATGACGAAGCCAAAATAACACCCCTCTGTCAATGTAGTTGGAATTGACGAAATGCCTCCGGTAGAGATACCAAGGTTTACTCTCTGCCGGTTTTTCAATAATTTGTAAAACCCGGTTTTGCTTTTTGACTTCCCGAAACAATTGCGTCAGCCGAGCTTCATCAAATTGATGTTCCCGAATCAGATCGCCAATATATGCTTGTACTTCGGGACGAGTAATATACCCGTCCGCATACACGCCGATGGAATAGCCGACACTCACTAGGCCTATAACTAGAAAAATGTAAAACTGTAATTTCAAAATTTTGTCGCTGTTTCTTTAGTGTTTCTGTTTCAGAAACATACGTTGTCTTGAGACTGCCATTAAGATTCCAAACGATGCCAATAAAGTAATCATTGAAGTGCCACCATAACTAATCAGCGGCAATGGTACACCGACAACCGGTACGATTCCACTGACCATACTGATATTTACAAAGACATAAGCTGCAAAAGCCAAAATTAGACTTGCGGCAAGCAATCTGTCGAATTCATCAGCGGCATTGACAGCGATGCGAATACCATAGCCGATAATCAAAAAATAAGTCAGAAGCAAAACGCATACGCCAATAAAACCGAACTCTTCGGCAAACGCAGCAAAGATAAAATCCGTTGAACGCTCGGGAATAAAATCCAACTGCGATTGCGTCCCATTTAACCAGCCTTTGCCCCATAAACCTCCGGAACCGATGGCAATTTTTGACTGAATAATATGGTATCCGCTATTAAAAGGGTCTTGCTCAGGGTTTAAAAAAGTCAAAAGGCGTTTCTTTTGATAATCCAACAACAAACTCCAAATCAGTGGAGTTACGAGTACACCGGCAACAATCAATCCCAAAATCCATTTCCAAGCGATGCCAGCGAGAAAAATCACTATCAACCCGGAGATTGCAATAAGAAATGCAGTGCCGAGATCAGGTTGGATAGCGACTAAAACGACCGGAATCGTCAGCAGCAATGCCGCTAAGAAAAAGCGCATTGAGCGTACATGCGACGATTCCGAAGTCACGATCAAACATAACAGCAGCGGAGTTGCGATTTTTAATATCTCGGAGGGCTGAAAACGAACAATCCCAAGATCAAGCCATCGTTGCGCACCTTTAATCGGATTGCCGAACAAAAATAATATACACAATAATAAGATGCCACTCGCATAAAACCATGGCGCCCACCAACGGTAAACATTTATCGGTACCCGCATCAATGCCGCCATCAAAGAAAAGCCGATTAGGATTTTGACCCCTTGATGCAAAACTAGTTCAATATCCTGCTTGCTGCTGCTGTATAGCATGATGCAGCTAAACAATGTCAGTGTAATCAGCAACAACCACAAGGCACGATCAACATCCGTCCGCATAAATGTACCTTGTACGGAAGAAAAATTATCGCTCACCCGAGACATGGATTTTAGCCGGCGGATTGTCCTTTACCGCGATCAGCAGAATGCACAGCTCCAAAATAAGCATCGAGGACACTACGCGCGACCGGCGCGGCAGACCGCGAACCGCTGCCTGCATTTTCGCCAACCACCGCAACGACTATAGTCGGGTCCTGCACCGGCGCGAAAACGACAAATAGCGCGTGGTCACGCAAAGATTTGTCAATCGCTTGCTTATCATACTCTTCATCTTGGCTTAGTTGATACAATTGTACGGTACCGGTCTTCCCCGCCATCATATAAGGCGCATCGTGACCGATTGAATAAGCGGTGCCATTCGGACGATGCACCGCATCAATCATCCCATCGACAATGCTCTTCCAATGTGCGGAGGAAAAATGCAAACGATTTTTGACGATCAATTCTTTCAATCGCCATTCGACCTGTCCTGCAGTGCGAACTGCCCGAACCATCTGCGGTTGCGACTGAATACCGCGAGTAGCGATCGTAGCGGTCATCACTGCCAGTTGCAGCGGGGTTGCTAACAAGTAACCTTGACCGATTCCGGAAATAATTGTTTCTTCCGGGTACCACGGTAGGCGATGAGTTCTTCTTTTCCATTCGCGCGACGGCACTAAACCTCTCTGTTCATTAGGTAAATCAATGTCTGTCGCGTTTCCTAGCCCGAATTGCCGAAATGTTTCCTGCAAGCGATCAATCCCGATTCTATGCGACAAATCATAAAAAAACACATCGCAGGATTGCGCAATAGAGTCTTGCAAGTCCACCCAGCCGTGTCCCTGCTTTCGCCAGTCACGAAACCGGCGTTTGCTTCCGGGCAATGCGAAATTCGGTCCGGCATACATCTGGTAGTGTGCCGATGTGACGCCATAGTGCAGCCCTGCCAACGCAACAACCGGTTTAATCGTTGATCCCGGCGGATATTGCCCGGAAATCGCTCGGTTAAAAAAAGGGCGATCGGGCTGATTGAGCATCGCCTGATATGCTTGTGCGCTAATACCTTGAAACAGTTGATTAGGATCAAATGCAGGCTTACTCACCAATGCCAAAACTTCACCATTACGCGGATCCAACGCGACTACGGCACCTACCATATCACCCATCGCTTGGTAGGCAAGCTCCTGCAGATTCTTATCCAAAGTCAACATAACGTCACTGCCGGCGATCGGACTGCGTCGTCTCACTGTCCTCAATGTACGACCTTCCGCATTCACTTCGATCGTATCCAATCCGATTTCCCCATATAGAACATCCTCATAGCGACGCTCAATTCCGGTCCTTCCTATGTGCCCCGAATGACGGTATTTGCGCGCATCAACCGTTCGAAAGTCTTGGGACGTCAACTTACTAAGGTAACCGATGGCATGAGAAAAAACTTCGCCGTGAGGGTAATAACGATTAGGTTCGCCAATCACCGCCGCGCCAATGAAGTGATGACGGTTGACAGCAAATTTTGCAACTTCTTCATTGCTTAAACGATCTTTGACAACCACACTCTTCAGCGAAGAATGCCGAGAAAGTTCTCGCTCCAAAAGAGAAATCTGCTTATCATTTAATACAATCAGCTTCGGCAGCATGGTGCGCAGTTTATCTCGATCAACCACCGCCGCCGATCGAACCTCCAAACGATAAACAGTTTGGTTACGTGCCAGCGGTTCGCCGTTACGATCGTAAATTAAGCCGCGTGTCGGCGCAACCGCCGACACACGCAGACGGTTTTCATCCGCCATTGTGGCGTAAAGCAAGCGCTGTTGCGTTTGTAAGACAAATAAATGCGCAATCAAAGAAATTTTTAAAAGTACGATAACAACCGTTGCGATAATCAAGCGGCGTTGAAAAATTGATTTGCCGCGAAAACGCATCGCTTACGAAGACGGATAACGTCGGATACTTGAGCGGATTTCTTGATGGGCGATCTCGATTTCAAACCATTCGCCTATTTCAACCCACTTACCTGACTCAAGTTTTTTGTAATATCTGAAAAAATGCTCAATCTGCAAACGTATCGCTTCGGGCAAATCAAATATTGACGCCACATCGTCATAGCCGCCGTTCATCTTCGCCGCAGGTACCGCCAAAAGTTTAATATCGCGCCCCGATTCATCAGTCATCTCCAACCCCCCGACAGGACGACAAGCAATCACCGCACCGGTCAGCACCGGTACTGGAGTTGCAACCAACACATCAACCGGATCGCCGTCTTCGGATAAAGTGTGCGGAATAAATCCGTAGTTGCACGGGTAATACATTGGCACATTGATGAAACGATCAACATAAATTGCCCCGCTGTTTTTATCCAACTCATATTTAACCGGGCCGGATTGCGCGGGAATTTCAATGATGGCATTAACTACATGCGGAGGATTATCACCGATTTCTATATCGCCGATCTGCATCGCAGCTCTATTACTTTTACTTTTATCTTGGTGTTAGGCCGATGTCGCCACATCAACCATCTTTTGTAATTCACCTTTTTCAAACAGGTCTAAAACGATATCGCAACCGCCGATTAATTCGCCTTTTACAAAAATCTGCGGGAAAGTCGGCCAATTAGAGAATTGAGGCAGATTTTGAAAGATTTCCCGGTCCATCAGAATATTGACATAGGCGAATTCTTTGCCGCATTGCTGTAATGCTTGTACCGCTCGGCCGGAAAAACCGCATTGCGGCAGTTGCGGCGTGCCTTTCATATAAATGATGATCGCATTTTCCTCAACTTGTTTTTTGATTCGTTCGGTCGACTCCATCTGTTATCCCCTTAAACAATACAATTGGAGACATTTTACTACAAATCGCGCGGCTTATCAGACAAGACTCAAATCTACCAGTACTCGTCCGCATACTTCGCCGGCAAGCAACCGCCGGAATTGGGTTGGCAAATTGCTTAACCCGACCGCTTCGTTGGCGATTCTATCCAAGCGCTCCGGTTTCATTTCACTTGTCAGCAATCGCCAAATATATCGGCGAGTTTGCATTGGACAATTTGCCGACGTTACACCTAACAGATTAACACCTCTGACAATGAACGGCATCACCGATACGGATAATTGCGCCGATTGCACCAGTCCGACGCTGACGACATTACCGTGCATTCGCGTCCCTTTAATCACCGCCGCCAATGTATTTCCGCCAAGCGTGTCAATCGCGCCGCCCCATTGCTGCTTTGTCAACGCTGCGGAAGTTTCTTCAACTTCAGCGATCACCTTGCTAGCGCCAAGTGATACAAGATACTCTTTTGCGCTAGGTTTGCGACTGACAGCAATACATTCGTAACCAAGCTGGGATAATAAACATACGGCAAAACTGCCGACGCCGCCGCTTGCGCCGGTCACTAATACAGGTCCCGTCTCCGGAGACTGTCCGTTGTTACGCATCCGATCAATACACAGTGCCGCGGTAAACCCGGCAGTGCCGATCGTCATCACATCGCATGCGCTTAAAGTATTCAATAACGGCAATAAGATTTCTGCCGGCAAACGTGCGTAGTGTGAAAAGCCACCGTCATATATCTCACTCAATCCGGCGCCTTGAACAAATACATCATCACCCGGTGCATAACGATGAGAATCGCTTTCAAGAACCGTGCCGGCAAGATCGATACCGCCGTTCAAAGGGCTTTTGCGAAGAATTGGCGCATTCCCGCTGCCCGCAAGGGCATCTTTATAATTAATTGCCGAATATCGAACTCGAATAACCACATCCCCCGGAGTCAAATCACTGATTCGCAACGATTCTATCGCGGCATGAAAACCGCCTTGGCTCTGGTAAATCCGGAAAGCTTCAAATACACCGATCGGCATCGTTTCATTCGTCGTGTAATGCCGCATACAATGTTCGCGCTTGCTGCTCGGCGCGATCGGGATCAGAGTCCAAAATACAAAAATGCCCCATCTTGCGTCCGGCACGCGCTGTTTGTTTTCCATACAGATGCAACTTTGCACAAGGATGCTGCAGTATCGGTTTCCAATCCGGCGAAACCTGATGATCTCTCCAAATATCACCAAGAATATTAACCATCACAACGGGGGATAATAACCGCACATCTCCCGCCGGCAAACCGCACATCATACGCACTTGTTGTTCAAACTGAGAAACGGTACAAGCATCAATCGTATAGTGTCCGCTATTATGCGGACGCGGCGCAATTTCATTGACAAGCAATTGATTATCCCGAGTGACAAAAAATTCTACCGCTAACACGCCGCAATATTGCAATGCCCGAGCAACATTTTGCGCAATATGTCGCGCCCGCCGTGTTATTGTCGAGCCGCAATCTGCCGGAACTTTACTCAGATGCAAAATTCCGCCACGGTGCTCATTCTCCGACGGCGGGTAACATACGACCGTGCCATCTTCAGCGCGCGCAACAATAACCGACAATTCGCACTTAAAATCAATCTTCTCTTCAAGAATACACGCGCGGCCGTTCAATTCGGCGAACGCTTGTTCAGCCGCCGATACGCTATCTACCACATACTGGCCTTTGCCGTCATAACCTAGACGCGCCGTTTTAAGAATCGCGCTTGAAGCGAACAAAGACTCGGCAGCGGCAATGTCCGCAGCTTGCAGGACCGCGTGGAAATTAGCGGTTTTAATTCCGCTCTCAGATAAAAAAGTTTTTTCTAAGTGCCGATCTTGAATGATCGGCAACACATTGTCCGCCGACAACAGACGCGTTTTCGATTGTATCGCATTGAGTGCAGCAATAGGTATATTCTCAAACTCAATCGTTATCGCCGCGCAGGATTCGGCAAATTGGTGTAAAACGGCTTCATCATCATAAGCGGCGCACAGGTGTCGGTCGGCAATTTTACCCGCGGGACTTTCCGGATCAGGATCAAAAACTGTCGTGCGGTACCCCATGGTGCGCGCCGCACAAACGAACATCCTGCCCAATTGGCCGCCACCGAAAACGCCTAAGTTTGAATTCGGCAAAATTGTCGTCGGCATGGCGATATCAGCGGCAATATTAGAGACCTTTGCGGACTAATCCGTTAGTTTTATGTTTTTCACTTTTTTTGTTTGTGCCTCACTCATCCGGCATAATTTTTCGCGTAGCGCTCGGTCATTGAAACTCAGTATTTTGCACGCAAAGAGTGCGGCATTGATTGCGCCGGCCTCACCGACGGCAAAAGTGGCAACCGGAGTGCCCTTCGGCATTTGCACGATAGAAAGCAATGAATCTTGTCCGGAAAAATGTTGGCTCGGGATCGGTACACCAAGGACCGGCAGACTAGTCAGCGCAGCAACCATCCCAGGTAAGTGCGCGGCGCCTCCGGCGCCGGCAATGATACATTTCAAACCTCGCGCCTCAGCAGATTGCGCATATTCAAACATCATCCGCGGTGTGCGATGGGCGGACACAACCTGCTTTTCAATCACAACCGACAGCTCCTTTAGCTGTTCGGCGGCAAGACGCATCACCGACCAATCACTGTCGCTACCCATAATAATTCCTACTTTAGCTTGGTTCATGATCTCCGAATACTCGTGTCAGACAGGTAAATTTTTATTTTATCATTAAACAAGACGCGGTATTATTTATCGGATGGGAAATAAATCTTTTCATGTCGGGCTACCGCTGTTACACCGCGGTAAAGTGCGCGATTTATATGCTTTAGACGACCATCACCTATTGATGGTTGCAAGCGATCGCATTTCGGCGTTTGACGTGACTTTACCCGATTCGATTCCTGGGAAAGGAGAAGTTTTAACGCAGCTGAGCCATTTCTGGTTCGTTAAAACTCAACATTTAATACCCAACCATCTCACAGACAAGACAGTAACCGACATATCCGAATTATCTGTCGATATGCGTCGCGCGCTAGCGCAACGCAGCAGCGTCATCCGATCTGTAAAACCGCTCCCGTTTGAAGCCATTGTCCGTGGCTATCTTGCGGGTTCCGGTTGGAAAGATTATCAAAATCATCGCGCGATATGCGGTATTCGCCTACCAAAAAATATGCGGCTTGCACAAAAGTTAGACGAGCCAATTTTTACCCCCTCAACCAAAGCGTCGGTCGGCAACCATGATATAAATGTCGGATTTCAAACGATGATCACTTCTCTCGGCGAAGAATTTGCGCGGCAGGTTCGCGATTACGCGCTTAAAATTTATCAATTCGCGGCAGATTATGCACTACAGAAAGGTATTATTATTGCCGATACCAAGTTTGAATTCGGCTTATCCGGGGACGGGCAGCTCATGCTGATTGACGAAGTGCTCACACCCGACTCATCCCGTTTTTGGGACCTTGAACGATATCAAGTCGGTAAAAGTCCGGCAAGCTTCGACAAGCAATTCGTGCGCGATTATCTGGAATCTTCGGACTGGAACAAAACTCCGCCCGCACCGAAACTACCGCAAGAAATTATTCAGCAAACCGCCCAAAAATATCAGCAGGTAAAAACCATGTTGATTCACCCGACGGTATGATGAACAAGCGCGGGATATTTATCACCGCAACCGATACCGGTGTCGGCAAAACTTGGCTCGCTTGCCGGCTTATACCTCTCCTACAAGCACACTTGCTGCCATTGAAAGTACGTAAACCGGTTGAAAGCGGCTGCCATGATCAAAACGGACATCTGTTTGCCGAAGATGCTCAAATGCTACTTGCTGCCGCCGGTTACATCGAAACTTTAGAGCAGGTTTGCCGTTATCGCCTGCAAGCCGCCGCTTCGCCGGCACGCGCTGCGGAATTGGCAAATATCCCTCTGCGAATTGCCGATTTGGTCGCAGCATGCGCGACGGATACTACCGCTTTTTCATTGATTGAAGGCGCCGGCGGATTTTACTCGCCTATTGCCCAAGACGGTTTGAATGCGGACTTAGCACAACAATTGCAACTGCCTCTATTATTGGTATGCCCCAATCGACTCGGCTGCCTTAGTTCAACGCTGCTGACATTGGAAGCGGCGCAAAGACGCCGTATAAAAGTACTCGCAGTAGCAATCAACCGGCTATCCGCTTCGCCGGACTTCAAAGCAGATCGTTGCGATTGGAATAACCCAAAGGAGCTGGCAAGCTTGACCGATGTTCCGATCTTCGACATTCAATATGCGCAAGATCGCCAACAACAATTATCCGAACTTGCCAGCCATATCATTGCGTGCCAATGAAGGCTACAAGATGTAACCTTTCTCGTCGTGTTCAGTAATATCCAAACCTTTCTCTTCAGTGTCTTCCGCCACTCGGGCCGGTGTAATCATCCCGACCACTTTTAGGCTGACGAAAGTCGCCACCGCAGTCCAGACTATTACAAAAACAACGCCTGTCAACTGTGCTTTGAGCTGACCGATCAGCGTCATTCCATCACCGTAGCCGACGCCGCCAAATGATTCGGAGATAAACACCGCAAGCAGTAAAGTGCCAAGAATCCCTCCGATGCCGTGGACCGGAAAAACATCAAGCGAATCGTCAACCTTTAATTTTCTCTTCATAAAGTTTGTCACCATAAAGCAGATTGCGCCGGCGGAAACACCGATTATCAATGCTCCGACCGGACCGACAAATCCGGATGCCGGTGTAATCGAACCTAGACCTGCGACCATCCCGGTTACAATGCCGAGCACGCTAGGCTTACCGTATTTCATCCATTCCAAGAACATCCAGACCAATGATGCCACTGCCGCACTAATGTGGGTGGTTAACATAGCCATTCCCGCATCCCCGTTTGCCGCAACCGCACTGCCGGCATTAAAACCGAACCAACCAACCCATAGCATTCCCGCTCCGGCAACCGATATGGCCAGGTTATGCGGCGACATGTTAACTTTGCCAAAACCGCTGCGCGGTCCCAACACTAAAGCGGCAACCAGCGCGCCGACACCTGCGGTCAAATGCACGACCGTACCTCCGGCAAAGTCCAACAGACCCATTTCAGAGAGCCATCCGCCTCCCCATACTTGATGACAGATAGGGAAGTAAACTAAGAACAACCAAAACAAGGTAAATAGCATCATCGCAGAAAATCGCATTCTTTCGGCAAAAGCTCCGATGACCAATGCAGGTGTGATAATTGCAAATGTCATTTGGAACATCACAAATACTGTTTCCGGTATTGTTCCGGAAACCGCTTCGCGCGTAACATCCATTAACAGAAAGTTTTCCAAGCCTCCGATAAACGCGTTCAGTCCGCCGCCATCACCAAACGACAAACTGTATCCGAAAAGCAACCATGTAAATGAAGCAAGGCAAGTGATTGAAAAACACTGCATTAATACAGACAAGACATTTTTACTCCGTACTAAGCCGGCATAGAACAGCGATAAGCCCGGGATCGTCATAAACAACACTAATGCGGTTGATACCAACAGCCATGCCGTGTCACCGGTATCTAATGTATCGGCAAACGACACTGTCGGAAGGAATACCGGAAATAAAACTAGATTTTTTTTCAAATACCGTATCATGATTTACAGTGCCTCCTCTCCTTTTTCGCCGGTACGAATTCGAATAACTTGTTCCAGCGGTAAAACAAATATTTTTCCATCACCGATTTTCCCGGTGTTGGCTGTTTTAGATATAATTTCAATTGCTCGTTCCACTTGATCGTCGGAAACTGCAATTTCAAGTTTCACTTTCGGTAGAAAATAAACTACATATTCCGAGGAACGATATATCTCAGTATGACCTTTCTGCCGGCCAAAGCCCTTGACATCCATCGCCGTCATTCCGTGCACGCCGGCATCGGACAAAGCTTCACGAATATTGTCAAGCTGATGCGGTTGAATCACCGCAACCACCATTTTCATCGCTATACACCTCTTAATTTCTGTTAAAAATCTATTGTCAAACGAACATGACAACACCATTAGGGGCATTATCCGACAAACTTTATATAAATAAAAATGTTAAAAAATAATTTACTTATCTAAAATAAAGATATATAACGGCCAAATAGTCTCGTGGTCTCACTCTTAAATTTAGCCGATTAACTCAAGTAACGCCGCCTCATCCAATATCGGAATCCGCTTTCTTTGTGCTTGTGCAAGTTTTGAGCCAGGTTGACTACCGACAATCAATGCGGTGGTTTTATCCGAAATGCTATTACTCACGCGGGCGCCGCGCAATTGCAGTTGCTCTTTCGCTTTTTTGCGCGAAAAGGTATCCAAAGCGCCGCTAATAACATACGTTCTGCCCGCCAAACTATCATCCTCTTCAATCGCTTGCGCGAATGTAATATGCCGCAGAAGCTTATTCAGTAGAACATTGTTTTTATGATGGCGGAAAAACGCATGAATATGTTGCGCCGAAACCTCGCCGATATCAGGTACCCGGGTGAGCGCTTCAACATCCGCTTTGCGTAATTGATCAAAGTCGCTGAAATAATCGGCCAAAGACTTTGCCGCAGCTTCTCCGATTTCATGAATCCCCAACGCATATAAAAATCGAGCTAAAGGCACATGGCGGCTTTTATTGATCGACGCAAGCAAATTGTCACTACTTTTTTCACCGAATCCTTCCAGTCGAATGAGCTTTCCACGGCATGTTTCCAGTGTATACAAATCACCCGCATCATTAATGATGCTTTCCTTCAGAAAATGTGCGATGGTCTTCTCGCCGAGACCCTCTATATTCATTGCCAAGCGCGAAGCAAAATGTTTAATTGCCTCCTTTCTTTGCGCTGCGCATCCCCAAGTATTGTCACAAACCGCTTTCGCCTTAGCTTTAGAGACAACAATTTTTCCACCACAACCGGGCGCCGGACAAATTTTCGGCAAATGAACTTTTCTTACCGAACGAGGCCGCCGTTCGTGAATCACTTTCACCACTTGCGGAATCACATCTCCGGCACGGCGAATAAAAATGGTGTCACCAATACGAATATCCTTGCGTTGAACTTCATCCATATTATGCAAGGATATATTGCTTACATTCACTCCTCCGACATAGACCGGCTCCACTTTCGCCACCGGTGTCAGCACACCGGTGCGACCGACCCGAAATACAACGTCTTTGACCGTTGTCGTGCGCTCTTGCGCAGGAAATTTATACGCAACCGCCCACCGCGGCGAACGCGACAGCTCGCCTAATTTTTTTTGTTGAACAAGTCGGTTCACTTTGAAAACAACACCGTCAATTTCATAATCCAGAGTGTCGCGTACGTTGAGTATTTCACGGTAATAATGCAAACATCCATCTATCCCTTTCACCACTTTGATCAGCGCTGAGACAGGAATACCGCTCGCTTTTATCTTTTGCAAAACTGAAAACTGACTGGTTAATCCGGAGAAATAATTTTCCCATGCCGCCGCGTTATCGGAATCGACTCCGCCATAACAAAAAAAACTCAAAGGACGTGTTGTTGCTATCGCCGGGTCCAACTGACGCAAACTACCGGCGGCCGCATTGCGCGGATTGGCAAATGGCTTACCGCAGGCCTCTTCTATCTGCCGATTGAGCTTGGCGAACCCAAGCTTGGACATATAAACTTCGCCGCGCACTTCAAGCAATGGCGGCAATGTTTTCATCGCTGGCAACTCTAAGCGTAACGGAATCGCGCGAATCGTGCGGATATTCTGCGTCACATCCTCGCCGACCACACTGTCGCCACGGGTTACGCCACGTGCTAAGACGCCTTCACGATATTGCAGGCTAATCGCCATACCATCGAACTTCGGTTCAATACAGTATTCTATGTCCTCATTAATCCCTAAATTTTTTTTTGCGCGCCGGTCAAAAGCGCACATTTCATCATCGTTATATACATTATCCAATGACAACATTCGGCTTTCATATCTGACTTTCTTAAACTTTGATAAGGGCTTTGCGCCGATACGTTGCGTCGGAGAATCCTCAGTGATCAGTTCGGGATGCGCTTTTTCAAGATCGGACAGTTCACGGAACAGTTGATCGTACTCATAATCGGCAATAAGCGGTTCATTCAGCACATAGTACTGATAATTACTCCGGTTAATTTTCCGGCGCAGTTCGTCGATACGCTGCTTGGGTGTTTGACTCAACTTTGTCCCTGCGTCATCTGCTCATAATGCTTTTGGTACGCTTGCAGCTCCTGCTCAAGCCGTCGTTGTGATTGCACCGTCAAGTTCTGCCGTTGATCATCAAGCACCGCGGTACCGAATTGTTCGGCGAACCGCACCGCGCACAAGCGCATATTCTCAAAGACTTGCGGCGCTGTTAGAGCGGCAGTCGGGAGCTGCGTAAAAAAACTCAACCCATTGATTCGCAACGTATCCATTTGTGCCCATCGAAAAGTACCCGGGTGTAAAATATTGGCAACGTAAAATGACATGTCTTTGCTGACAAAAAATCCTGACTCATCATCGCCGCTACGCACCAAATCCTCGTCTTCCGCCCATTGCAACAACTGATCGCCCGATATTGGACGGGCCGACTGAGATTGAACATGCAACGCAATAATCTTTGACGGAATGCTTTGAATCTGCCGCTTAGCGGTATCCTCTGCAACTTGCGATTTTGCATCGGATTCGCGCCCGGATTCCGTAGTATCGTCAGTGATAGTATGCATATCCGGTTCTTGCCGATGCAGCCGTGTCTGATGACGATGCTTATCGCTCCATAATGTATAAAAATACACACCCGCAACGAGCAACGTGCCTGCAATGAGCAATACCCAACGCAAGTCGGTTGCCAATGATGCCTCCATTGACTAGGCGGATGCCATCTTTAATGCTTCGTCCATATCAACCGATACCAATCTTGATACCCCTGCCTCATACATCGTAATACCGATCAGACTATCCATATACTCCATCGTCAGCTTACTATGCGTAATCATAACAAACTGAATACGGCGACTCATATCTTTGATCATACTGCAAAAACGCTCAATGTTGTGCTCGTCAAGCGGCGCATCTACCTCATCAAGAAGACAAAATGGCGCAGGATTCAATTCAAAGATCGAAAATACGACAGCGGCCGCGGCAAGCGCTTTCTCACCGCCCGACATGAGCTGTATCGTCGACAAGCGTTTCCCCGGGGGCTTCGCCATCACCGTAATTCCGGTGTTTAGCAAATCCGATTCGGTCATTTCCAAGTAAGCCTCTCCGCCGCCGAATAATGCGGGAAACAGTTTGCGCAGATTTTCATTGATGCGTTCGAACGTCTTCTTAAAGCGGCTACGGGTCTCATGATCAATTTTCTTAATCACCGCTTCCAAATTACTCAGCGCCGAAGTCAAATCCTTGTATTGTAAATCTATAAAAGTTTTGCGTTCACTCAACTCATTAAATTCACCCAGCGCAACCAAGTTAATCGCACCGAGCCGACCAAGCTTCTCTTGCACCTCCTGCAATGCCGCTTCCTGTGCCTGAACCGTTACGTCTGCCCTCAAACTTGCTTCAACCTCGACAATATCAACGGCGAATTTATCAAATGCCGCTTTCGCGTCATGGTAGCGCGCAACGCTGACTTGCAAAGCGGCATGCGCGTCTTCGTTCGCTTTGCGTCTCGCATCGAATTGTTCACGCAACCGATTACGTTCACTTTCCAGTTCGCCAATTTTTGCCTGCTTCGCCGATACATTTCGGTTGGCGCCGGCAAGTTTTTCATCAGAATCAAGGTGCTCCTTGAGCAATTGTCCGTGTTGCCGCTGGCTATCGGATAAGGGCGCGGTCAAGTGATTCATAGACTCCAGCAAAATTGTCTGATGTTGTTTCAATGATGCTTCTTGACGTTGCAGTTGTTCAATATGTTTCTGCGCGGCAGCTAAATTCACCCGCGCCGACTCGTTTTCTATTTCCGCTTGATGCAGGGTGTCGCGCGTTTGATGAAATAAACGCTTCGTCTCGGCAAGTTTATTTGCCTGTCGCATAATATTTTTGGCAAGCTCATCAAAGCGGGTATTCATTTCTTGCACTTGCGCCTGCGCTTGTTCGTACTCTCGGCGCGATTGGCGATGCTCGACGATTAACCGTTCGCGGCGTAGCGCAATTTCCGCTTTCATCTGATCCAATTTTTCCGACCGCGCACATTGTTGATCTATTTGCTCATCGCAATGGGTGATTTTCGATTCAAGCGTTGCAATTTCTTTCAAATAAGCAAGCCGTCGCTCCTGCTCGCGGTCGCGTACCGCTTCTTGTGCAGACAAATCAATATGAGCTTGGTTCAGTTCGCGCTTCACCGCATCAGACGACTCCTGTAGCTCATCAAGCTGCCTACGCAGAGACTCAATTTTAGTCTTGCGCATCAATACTCCTTCGTCACCTTGGCTAAAGCGGCGTAGCTGCAGCCAATTCTTTCCGACCCAAGCGCCGTCGCGGGTAACAATAGATTCGCCGACGCTCAATGAATGACGTCTCGTCATTGCATCGGTGATATTTTCGGCAAGTAACACCCGTGACAACCAATCGTGTAATCCGATTTCGCTTGATACTTTGTCGGCAAGCGTCTCCTGTCCGGCGGATGCAACCGACAGACTTGATTCAATCAGAACCAAATTTCCCTGATTAAAAGAATCCAGATTTTGTGCCTGCCGGTCCAACGAATCAATTCTGACGCCGCCCAAAAAGGCACTTAACACAAGTTCGACCGCATCCTCCCAACCGCGTTCCACTGCAATATTTTCAGACACTAAGTCCTTATCGGACAACTCCGCTTCTTCTAACCAGACATAAAAAGATTCGGTATCATGACCAAGCGCCGCTTCCTGTAACACTTCCAACGAAGAAATTTGCCCTTGCGCTTCCTGTGCCTGCACCTGTCCTTCGTTGAGCTTTCCGCTCAGTGCTTGCACACAGCCGCGTAAACGTTTGATATCGGCGGATGCCTGCTCAAGCATCTGCAAACTTTGCTCCGCTTCATAGCGGCTATGTTTCAAGCGATGTATATTTTCTTTTTTTTCCGCCTCCAATAAAAACGGATCAATTTCTTCACGTTGTTTATCAATCTCACTTTCGCTTTTATCTATTTCCGATATCGATTGTCGATATAGTTCGCCGCGCGCTTTCTCAACTTTTAGTTTTTCCGAAGATTCACGCGACTCGCTGTGATGACGATCGCGCATTTTGTATAACTTATTCAACTCATTTTCACTATCCTCGGCATTCTCCCGATTGGCGGCGGTATCATCGGTTAATCGCTCGCGAATGATTTGCAACTCGGCGACACGGGCTTCAAATTTCTGATACCTTTCCCGCTCGGTTCGCAACTCACTAGAAATATCCCGCAATGTTTCTTCAATCTCTTTTTGCTCTCGCCGAATCCGCTCGGCGTCTTGTTCCTGAGAAGTGATTTCACTTTCTAAAGCGGTTGCTTTGGCATCCAAGCGATATAGCGCCTCCCTCACTGTATGCAACTTATTATTTGCCATTTCCAAGTCTGTGCGCTGCCGTTCAATCTTTGCCTCCGTCGCTTGTATGGATACTTCGCTTTGGTCAAAACTCATCCGTTTCTCGGATAAAACTTTCTTTGCATTTTTCTGCTCGGCTTCATAATAACGCAGCCGCATCAGCATCAAACCCGCCCGCAGCATGTCTTTTTTCGACTTCAATTGCGCATATCGTTTCGCTTCCCGCACTTGTCTCTTTAGTTTGCGTAATTGTTTATCTATTTCCTCGCGAATATCCATCACCCGATCAAGGTTATCGCGGGTGTGACGAATATGGATTTCCGTTTCTTTGCGGCGTTCTTTATATTTTGAAACACCTGCCGCTTCTTCAACATAAGAACGCATCTCATCGGGTTTCGCTTCAACAATACGCGAAATCATTCCCTGTTCAATAATCGCATAACTATTCGCGCCCAGACCGGTGCCGAAGAAAATATCGGCAATATCTTTACGTCGACAACGTTTTCCGTTGATATAGTATTTTGAATCGCGATCGCGCGACACTGTTCGGCGGATTGATATTTCACCGTATTGAGCGTACTGTACGCCGCACTTGCCCTGAGCATTATCAAAAATAAGCTCGACAAATGCTTGCTCAACCGGCTTGCGGCTGATTGTGCCGCTAAAAATAACATCTTCAAGATTCATCGCACGGATATGGCGGGAAGCTTCGCCCATCACCCAACGGACAGCATCGACAACATTTGATTTACCGCATCCGTTGGGACCGACAATCCCAATCATCTGATCTTTCAATTCTACAGAAACCGCATCTGCAAAAGACTTGAAGCCACCAAGATGAATCTTCTCGAGTCTCATGGTTACCTTGTTTATTCAAAAATGGCTATAATTTCCAAATTTATAACAGTATAAACCAAATGTCGGAAAACCCCGATATAAACTTGCAAACCTTTGAAAATCCCGCCAAAAATAGGGATTATTTGATCCGCATTGAAACACAGGAATTTACTTGCTTATGCCCGCTCACCGGTCAACCTGATTTTGCCACAATTAAAATTGAATACATGCCCGATCAACTATGCTTGGAGTTAAAAAGCCTCAAAAATTATTTTTGGTCATTTCGCGATCACGGTGCATTTCACGAAAAAGTCAGCAACGAAATACTCCGGCATCTTTGCGTAGCCATCGCCCCGCGTTTTATGCGCTTAACCGCGAAGTTCAATGTTCGCGGCGGACTCCATACGACGGTTATCGTTGAACACCAAGCGCCGAATTGGCAACCGCCCGCAAAAACGCCGCTGCCTTAACCGGTTTTCTATAACTGCATCCAATCATACCGCTACTGCTTGCGGTAGGGATTTTCAGTGCGGCGAAACTCTAGCGCCAATGGCGTGCCGACTAAATGTAGTTCCTTGCGGAAGAAGTTTTCCAGATAGCGTCGGTATGAATATGTCAGACGATCAACACGACTTCCGTAAATAATAAAACGAGGCGGACGCACCCCTCCTTGGTGAGCATAGCGTAACTTTACATGACCACCTCCGACCAACGGCGGCTGATGTGATGAAACCGCAGATTGCAACATACGTGTACATTGCGATGCGGTCAGACGCGTCTGCGCCGCTTGCCACGCTTTTTGCGCCGCCCGTAATAATCGTTCAATCCCGCTACCGTTCAATGCCGAAACGAATACAATGTCAAAACGACGTAAAAAGCGTAGCCGCCGATCAATAGCGTCGCGCAATGCGACGCGGTTATCCCGGCTTATCAAATCACTTTTGTTCAGCGCAACAACTAAAGCGCAACCGGCCTTCAAAGCCTGTGCTGCAAGCGAAGCATCTTGCTCGGCAACTTCTTCTGCAGAGCAAACCAGTATCGCGACATCCGACGCCAACGCATTTTCAAACGCATTAAGCACACTGAGTTTCTCCGCATCGGTGGTCGCTTTACGCCGCCTTATTCCGGCAGTATCAATTAAGAGAAACTGTATATCGTTACACTTAAAAGACACGGCGATACTGTCTCGCGTCGTGCCGCCTCGATCCGAAGTCAGTAAACGTTCCTCACCAAGAATTTTATTAATTAAAGTCGACTTGCCGGCATTCGGGCGGCCTAAGAAAGCCAGCCGTATTGTCGTCTCATCCGTATTCTGCGACACAGCACCATTTGTGTAATCCGCACTGTATTCGGCAAGCGTTTGGCGTAGATTGTCTACATATCTGCCGTGTAATGCCGTGGCGCAGAAGCTTGGCCGGATACCCAGTTTCGAGAATTCCGCCTGAATGAACGACTCATCACGACCGTCGAGCTTATTCATAATCAACCACAGCGGTTTGCTTGTGCGGCGTAATTCCTCAACGATCATCAAATCCAACGGTACCAGCCCTTCTTGTGCGCACACCACTAAGCAAATTAAATCGGCCTCATCAATAGCTAATCGTGTTTGCCAAAGAATCTGCCGCTCCAAACCGACACCATCAAAAACAATACCGCCGGTATCAATTAATAGCCACTGATGTTTTCCATAATCGCCAATCCCATAGCGGCGATCGCGCGTCAAACCTGCAACTTCCGCAACCAGCGCTTCACGGGCACGGACCAGAGAATTAAACAAAGTGGACTTACCAACGTTCGGACGCCCGACAATCGCGACTTTTAACACTGTATCAATTCTTAGTGGCAATAAGACGTGCGGTTATTTTAACCGCGAACAAATCCCCGTCGCGATCCACTGCGATCACTTGATTGCCAAACCGCAGCGGAGGACTAACAATCTCATCGCGGGAGTTAAAACGCGCTACAATCTTACCGTCTTCCGCATCAATCCAGTAGAGATAGCCGTCGTCACTACCGACAACAATCCATTGACCAAGCGCCAAAGGAACCGTTAAGTCGCGTATTGAAAATGCCGCATTCGTCCATACTTCGCTACCGACATAGCGATCAAGCTTTAATAATTCGCCATTAGAATTGACCAAATAAACATGATCCTTGCCAAGCGCCACTCCTTGATAAGAGCTTACTTCGGCGAACCACAATATTGAATTTCTTTGCAGATCAAACGCGATTGTACGTCCCTGGTAGCTGGTAACATAAAATATTCCGTCACGCACTTCAATCTTTCCGTCAATGTCAACAATCCGGTCAAGATCGTCGCCTTCTTTAATCAGCCCGACACGAATTTCCCGGAGTACTCGACCATCTTCAAACGACAGTATTACCAACCGCCCGTCATCGAGACCGACCAGCGCTTGTTGCTCATATAAAACCGGAACACTCATGCCCCGCAGCGTCAGCGACGGCAGTTTCTCTTTTATCTGCCATTGTGTTTTACCATTACGCGCTGATAAGGCAGTAATATTCCCCTTAGCGCTACGGACTAAAACTTTGCCGTTGCGGACTTTTGATATAGCACTAATCGCCCCGCCGCGTAAACGAGTACGCCATAGCTGATTACCGTTTTTTACTGAAAAAGCAATCACTTCACCCGTGATAGCGCCAATCATTAATGCCTGTCCGCTACCGCCGATGCAAAAAGAAGTCTCGGTGTCAAACTCGCGACTCCACAAACGTTTCCCGTCACGCGCTGAAAAAGCAAACACATTCCCATCCGGGCCACAGCCGAACACGACATTACCTTGCAGTAATAGCTGACGTCGTAACGTCGTGCCTCGCGCATCGCCTATAGACTGCGACCATACTTTTTTTAATTTCAAACGTTCGGAAAAATCTTCAAGCGCGGCAATCCGCCAGTCTTCGTCTTCGTCATTGACTAACCGCCGGTTAAAGTCGGACAGCCAACCGCAAGCAGTCAGCAATGAACCGAATAACGCCGGTATAATACCGAATCGAATGACTCGATTACGTCGTTTGCAGAAATCAACCGCCAAGGTTATCGAGCTTCATCCGGAGTAGAGCAGTCGGATTAGGATTATCGGATAACGCTTTCCGATATTCGCTCACTGCTTCGTTATAACGACCCAAACCGACCAATGCATCGCCTTTCAGCTCAAGAAAATAAGATTCTGCGGCAATGCTGTAGTTATATTCTTGCAATATATCGAAAACTTCCTGATACTTTCCCTGAGCCAGGAAGACCCGTAACAGTCGGTACTCCGCAAGTAAAACCATCGCACTTTGCGGTGAATGGTCAATGACCCACTGCAAATACTCCGCCGCTTTTTCCAAATCACCTTCCTCGACCAAAGTACGCGTACGTTGCATTTTTCCAAGCGATAAATACACCGTGCCCGGATAATTTTCCAACTGCGCAAGCAGTTTTACACTTTCGACCGAATCTTCTTGCCGAACAAGATCCAGGTAGATTTCCGACGCCGTCTGACGCCGATTTTCCACATAATTTTGCCAACCGTACCAACCGCCGACTCCGGTAATACCAAGCGCCAACCCACCGATAATTGCCGGCCAGCGCTGCTTCCACCAAGCTTGTGCCGCCGTCAGCGTTTCCTCTTCGGTACGTTCGGTACCGACGCGGAAAACCGATCGCTTTTTTGCCATAGTATCCCTCTTGGTGCTACTTAAAAACCAACTGATTCTACCACAGCCCTTTGGATTGCCATGCGCTTAATTGTTCGCAAATATCAGCGGCGGGAATGCATTCCTGATCGCACGATGATCGCATAAACTTAACCGTTACAGTCCGACTCGCCATTTCTTCATCCCCGAAAATCAGTGCGATAGACGCACCCGACTTGTTGGCTTTTTTTAATTGCGAACTGATTTTTTCACCGCCGATATTGACGACAATGCGTGGCTCACGTTTCGGTTGCGGATAAATATCTCTTCTGTTCAAATCCTTTTGGCGCTGATCACGAATGAATTTTAGATTGCTTTGTTCATTGAGAAACATATTTTTGCGCAATTTTGCAATAAAACTTTGGGCGTAATCCTCAGCCTCTCTTCCGACCGCGACGACATAAATGTCCGCCGATTGAGGCAGCGGATTTTGCCGCCCCAAGTGCAAAGCCAGACGGTCCGCCCCAATAGCAAAGCCAACTGCGGGAACTGACATTCCGCCTAACTGTTCAACCAGATTATCGTAACGCCCGCCGGCACACAATGCGTAACCGCCGTCGGTTACACCCGACAAAACAAGCTCGAAAACAGTGTGCGTGTAGTAATCAAGTCCGCGCACTAAATGGGGATTCACACGGTAAACGACTCCGGCTTTTTGTAATAGAGTTTGCAACCGATCAAAATGTTTGCGGGAAGGATCATCCAAAAAATCTTCAATCTTCGGCGCGTCGCAAACAATCTTTTGGGTTTTTTCATCTTTGCTATCTAATACACGTAATGGATTGGTCAGTATCCGTTTTCGCGCATTTTCGTCCATCTCTTTTTCGTATCTCTTTAAATAATCAGTCAAAACGGCACGATAGCGCACTCGCGACTTGGCGTTGCCAAGCGTGTTGATCTCAATCGAAAAATCGCCGATCACAGGCAATCTATGGGTAATTAAAGAATCAAGAAGAATGATGAGCTCAGCGTCAATATCAGGCCTTTCAAAGCCAAAGGCCTCCGCTCCTATTTGATAAAACTGTCGGTAACGCCCTTTCTGCGGGCGTTCACGGCGGAAAAAAGGTCCGCTATACCAAAGCCGCTCCCGCCGACCTTTGCCGATCAAACCATGCTGTAAGCATGCACGTACGCAACTTGCAGTGCCTTCCGGACGCAGGCTCAATAAATCCTCACCCACATCCTTAAATGTGTACATTTCCTTCTCAACAATATCGGTTACATCACCGATCGAACGCCTAAATAATTCGGCCTTCTCAAGGATTGGTAGCCGTATCTCACGATAGCCATAGCCATTGAGTAATTCGCTTGCGCGACTTTCAATCAAACGCCACGCGCATACCTGCTCAGGTAAGGCGTCATGCATTCCTTTAACCGATTGAACTCTTTCCACTCCGAAACCCGTATTAATACGTCATTTAACCTGCAGTTCAAAAAACGCAGTACGGAGTGACGAAATATGCCGGTGCAGATTGTAAGGTTCATCATTCACCCATAATCGGATTCCGGTTGCATCACCGAATTTAACCTTAAACGGGGCAAATCCGAATACCGTTCGTCGATAGCCAGGTTCAAGCAAACGATTCACAATCACATTGCCAACCCGATCGGAGATGTAAGTCCAACATTGTTTATCCGCGTAGATTGTCAAAGAAGTCAAATGGCTACTCGCATCATTGCGCACTCCCCGAAATATCGCATCCTCGCCTTTAGTTACATCCGGCGTCGATAACTGCTCCGACTGTCCGGTTGTTTCAAAGGCGGAGGTCGCCGTTCTACTAGAAATTAAATCGGGCATCGGAATAAATGATTCATTGGGTATTTTGTCAGACGGGGTCCCCTGCGTGGAATATGTCGGCGTTATTATTTCAGTTCCCGAAATTTTACTGTTTTGCTCTATCCACCATAGCGCAAGCAATCCGACAATAGCCGTGATAATGACGGCGGACCCCCAAATTCGAATCAATTCATGTGTACGCTCATCCGTCACCGTGTCCGACTCGTCGGTATAATGCGGCGCTTTGGTGTTCATCAACGAAGACATCATGCCGGACTCAAGCTTCAGCAATTTACAGTAACTGCGTAAGTAGCCTCGCGTATACACATCGTGCAGACTCGGTTCGCCGGTTAATTTTTCAAGCATTCGGACACGTTCGACCGACAGACACAGTCCTTGTGCGACTTTCTCTTGAGAAAGACCCTGCTTTTCTCGCTGGTATGCTAAATATTCGCCAATATTCGTAGAGTTATACGCTTCATTCTGCATTTTGCCGTCTTTAAGTGTAACAAACACATCGTAATCTCTAATTGAGTAAGGAAATAGGCGATATTCTATGATGATGCGGCACGGACTACAATCACACAGGCAATAACGCCTTGCCTTGCTCCTTAACCTAGCCGAATCAACCCTTCTCTTCTCGGAAAGAAATTATATACATAAAATCCGCAAATCCCAATTTAACGTTTCAAAAACATCGGTTGACGTTACTTTAGTCCGTTTTGAACCAGCTACGGTTTTCATACTCCGCCCGCCGGAACAGTCTGACCTGTGAGACTCGCTGTATGGCGTACTCCAGCTTACTGTCGCGACAATTTCGCTTCAATCATAAAGAACGATCACCGTCGTGCGACGATACTGATTACTTTGGTATTGCATTTGAACATATTTTGCCTGATTGCGGATTGTCATACCGGAACAGTAAGCCGAGTCGCCGGCTCCCGCTCCGATTGTGAAAAGTTTCGCTCGTTGATTAAAGTGACTTTCCAGTCGCGGTTATGGCAACGCCATGATTGCCAGCATGATCAGGAGCGGCGTTCCAAGATTGAGAGGATTGCGTAGGGTTCGGATACCACATCATCCAAATAATCTTTGGAATACCGTTTGCTGTTACTCTCATTTTATAAATGCTCAGCTAACTTTTTATGTTGGCGACTAAAATTCCATCTATCGCCGCAGATAAGCCAAAAGTTTGGGGTACTCTTCTTCATAACCAAAAAGTTCAAAGTCTTTGCGGTATATGCCATAAACTAGTTTTGCTGTTTTAGGCGTGTAATAATCTTGCCAGTTTTGCCGCCTGAGACGTAATTTTTGATTCACCGTTTCTAACGGTAATAAACCATACTTTTCCCGGATCGGTGCAAAATCTTCGGCAATATTTTCCACTTTGCCGATAAAATCAAGCTTGCAGCCATAGCGGGTGAATCTCTCTATATGAAAAAATTGCGGTAGAAGATGCCTATCCAAATAACTGTGAGGTAAGCGGGAAACTCTACGTGCCAAATCCAAAAAATTACGCACTCTATAAATGTACGGGAAAATATTATCCCTGAAAGTGTGTTGGTCTGAACCGGAACGAGGGGGGGGATATTTGTCGACAAAGCAAGAAACAAATCTAGCGAAAGGATTACGTGCGAAAGTAAAAATGAAATAAGCGTTAATTTCCTCTATGCCGACCTTGCGAGCATTGAACTTCCCCTCTTTGTCATAACTGGAAATAGATAACGTGCCGCCACCCTCAAAATCGGATAGCGCTCTTATTTTGCTATCTGCGAATATCCTTCTACTACTACTACTACCCTTGCTGAAAATAAGTGCAATGGATATATCGCCGCTGGTAAAAGAAACCTTGCAATTATGCGATGCTTTTTTCTTTTCTTGGTCGAGCTGCTCCCGCACTGTCTCACTGCCCAGAAAAGTGCGCCTCAGCGATGTGCTTGCCGATTTGTGAATCGCAAGATACATCACTTTGGAATCTTCATGCAGATAGGCTTGGACTTCCTCTCTGATATTTATACCCCCTAACTTTTTATGCCAAGAACGCGGCTTGATTTTGTTAAAAAGATTTGCTTCTAAATTGACTAACCGGAGTAATAGCCAACGCTTCATCGGGCGAAATTCATGGAGAATTCTCTTTGCGTAAACAATCGTCAGGGATTTTCCGCCAAGTATATACCTATAAAAATTCATTGCGTTCAAGGGCCATCAATGAAATCCGCCAAGATTAACACTTGACCTCATTTTTATAATATTCCGGATGCCGCAGAAATAGCGTCACCGCGAGGACGCCTGACAACAGTAAAAATATCATGCTCCATCAGTACATCGCGAAAGGCAGAAATTGCATCGGAGGTTGCGCACTCAAAACTGCTGCCCGGAAACGAATTGAAAGGGATCAGGTTAACTTTGGCAGGCAATTCTTTGATCAAACCGGCAAGACGCTTGACGCAATCAATGCCGTCATTCACGTTCTTTAGCATCGTATAAGCCAAAATTATCTTTTCACTTGCCGGTCGGTGATTGAGATAGTCGTAACAAGCATCCAATAGTTTCTCTATGGGATATCTCTTGTTCAGGGGCACCAAATAGTCGCGCAGTTTATCATCGGGCGCGTGTAACGAAACTGTCAGACTTGCATCAGTGTAACGAGCTATCTTACGCATACCCGCAATATGTCCGGCAGTACTGACAACCACTCTGCGCCGGCTTAATCCGTATGCATGATCATCGCGCATAATTTCGATAGCAGAGGCGACAGCAGAAAAGTTCAATAATGGTTCACCCATTCCCATAAATACGACATTACATATTGTTTTTGCCTGCGGCGCAAGTGCTCGGTTGGCGAGCCATAACTGACTAATGATCTCGGCCGAACTCAAATTGCGTACGAATCCGCTTTTAGCAGTCGCACAAAAGGCGCAATTTAAGGCGCATCCAGCCTGCGACGAAACGCATAAGGTGATACGTCGTGCGCCGGGAATGATGACGCTTTCAGCGGATACCCCATCAGAAAAATGTAACCGCCATTTCTGTGTGCCGTCTGTTGAGATCTTGCAAGCACACAACTTAGGCAAGGAAGTTGCCAAATGCGTCGTCAATCGAGCGCGAGAAGTCGCATTGATGCCAAACATTTCTTTAGGCGACAGAACCCCACGCTTATGTATTTGTCGCATAATCGTCGGCGCATGCGCCGGTTTGATTCCCCATTGCCGCAACCGTGAAACAAAATGCCGGCGCGGCATCCCTAATATATTATCCGGTTTGTTTTCGGATGGATTTCTCTGTTTCGGAAAGTTGATTGCTTCGCTGCTCGCTACCATCGCCTTTTCTCAAACCGATAGCCGAATCGTCGGACATACTCACGGCACATTGATCGAATTAAATCAGCGAATGCAGCAAATCTTATAAAAGGTAAGGTAAGGTAAGGTATTGTGTGCATAATCGCCACCGGCAGGTTTAAAACATAAATTAAAATATAGCGGTTGCGGGAAGACAACGGTATTAAATCCGAACAGATTAAAAGTTGAAAAACAAGTGCGTAGCGCTTCCATCATATTCGGTCTAATCGGGTCTCGGATACATTTCATCAGCGTTAAAGAAAAAATTAATTTCTCGCTCGGCGGTATCTTGTTCGTCCGATCCATGTACCGCATTTTGGTCAATTGAAGCGGCAAAGTCGGCGCGAATAGTGCCTGCCGCCGCTTCTTGAGGATCCGTCGCACCCATAATCTCACGGTTTTTCGCGATGGCATTATCGCCCTCAAGTACCTGCACCATTATTGGTCCCGAGGTCATAAATTCAATTAACGCGGCAAAAAAGGATTTGCCGCGGTGAATTGCATAGAATTCCTGTGCTTGTCGAACGGATAAATGTAACATCTTTGCCGCAATAACCCGTAAACCGGCACGTTCAAAACATGCGTAAATGCGGCCGATAGCATTATTGCGGACCGCGTCCGGCTTTACGATAGACAAAGTCTTTTCAAGCATTATAATTTTCCCCTTAAAACGATGTTGCAGGCTGGCTGGAATATCGCCGCGATGATAAATTATGCGCGCTCTTCAATCCACGCGGACTGAATCGCCTCTAAAACTCTTTCGCCGCAATGATTAGGGTCGTCGTCAAAATCTTTTAGTTCGCACACCCACTTTGCCAAATCGGTAAACCGAACATACCGCGGGTCTATATCGGGATACGCTTCTTCCAGAACAAGTGCGATTTCCAAACTGTCAACCCATTTCAAAGCCATCTTCCCTCTGTTACCATTGAGTAGTCAATGTTGCTCGGAAACAAGATTAATCGTGTACTTTGGAATTTCCACGACCAAATCTTCATCCGAAACTTTTGCTTGGCAACCTAATCGCGAATCCGGATCAAGCCCCCATGCTTTATCCAAATAATCCTCCTCGTTTTCACTTGGCTCGGCCAAAGAATCATAACCGCGACGCACATAAACATGGCATGTTGTGCAAGCACATGATTTTTCACAAGCATGTTCCAACTCAATACCGTTATCAAGCGCCGCATCACAAATGCTCGTGCCCGACACAACTTCAACTACTTTGCCTTGCGGGCAAAGCACTTCATGCGACATAAATGTAATGGTCGGCATCGCTAGATCTAAAAAATCTCAGGTTAAAAATAATCCACGTTTCGGCCGAGCATCGCGGCACGAATACTATCATTCATTCGCCGAGAAACATACGCTTCACTCGCTTGCTCCAAAGCTTCCACCTTGCAACGAATTTCATCGGCATCATCGCCCGTTAGCGCCGCCTGTAAATCTTTCTTCGCCGCATTAATCAGCGCAAGTTCATCCGCATTTAATAGCTGACCCGCATCCTTTGCCATAGCCGATTGCAAAGATTCAATCACTCGTTTTGCCTCAATTTGCTGTTCTCTTAACTTACGCACATGCATATCTTCTCTAGCATACTCTACCGAATCAACCAACATTCGTTCAATCTCGCCGTCCGTTAGACCATAGGAAGGACGTACTTCGACACGGGTGCTAATGCCCTGCGTTTGCTCTGCCGCTTCAACCGACAGCAATCCGTCGGCATCCACTCGAAAAGTAACACGAACACGCGGCGCGCCCGCAACCATTGGCGGTAATCCTTTCAGCTCAAACTTTGCCAATGAACGGCAGTCACGAACAAGCTCGCGTTCGCCTTGCAGCACATGGATAGATATTCCGGTCTGACTATCGCGAAATGTGGTAAATTCTTGGACTCGCTCCACAGGGATTGTTGTGTTGCGTGGAATTAATTTTTCAGCCAATCCGCCCATCGTCTCGACACCGAGCGATAACGGAATTACATCAAGCAAAAGCGCATCATTATCCGGTTTGTTGCCGACGAGGATATCCGCTTGTATCGCGGCGCCGACTGCCACTACTTTATCGGGATCAATGTCGACACGCGGGCTACGTCCGAATATTCGAGTCGCTTGATCACGCACGAGCGGCACCCGTGTTGACCCGCCGACCATGATGACTTCTCGAACTTGTTGCAGCATAACATCGGCATCGTGCAATACACGCCGGCATGTTTGAGCCGTCTTGGTTACTAACGGCGCAATCATTCGTTCAAACTGCTGCCGCGATAGCGAGTAATTCCACTGCCCGCCCTCCGGCAAACATATTTTTTGCGACACTGTCTCCCGCTCGCTAAGCGCCTCTTTGATTTCACGTGCGCTCTGTGTCAAATAACGTAAAGTGGTCGGAGCCTCATTGACATACATCATCCGCTTGCCGGTTTGCAGCATGTCCTCGGCAATCAAACGATCGAAATCATCACCCCCTAATGCGGTATCGCCACCGGTCGCCAACACTTTGAAAACTCCTTTCTCCAAGTTCAACACCGATACGTCAAAAGTCCCGCCGCCGAGGTCATAAACTACAATTGTGCCTTCTTGACCGCTATCCAAACCGTACGCAACCGCGGCTGCAGTCGGTTCATTTAATAAACGCAATACTTTTAGATTCGCAAGCTTTGCCGCATCTTTCGTCGCTTGACGTTGCGCATCGTCAAAATAGGCGGGCACGGTAATCACGACTCCGTCAAGGTAATCGGTTGCCATGTTGCGTTTTGCCCGTTTCGATAACGTACGAAGAATATCTGCTGAAACTTCTACCGGAGTTTTCACACCCGCCGCCGTCCGAATGTGCGCGACTGCCGTATCTTGTCGGACAAATCGATACGGCATCCGATCGGATAATATTTTCAGTTCCCCGGGCTGCCGTCCGAGCAAGCGTTTCACCGAAGCAATCGTATTGAACGGGTCGGCAATGCTCTCTGCCGCTGCCGCCCGACCCACTGTCACCTCGCCGTTTGAATAGCGTACGACAGACGGTAAGCTATGATGCCCTTCCGCATCAGGTAAAGTAACGGCAACACCATCCCGCACAGTGGCAACAAGTGAATTGGTGGTCCCTAAATCAATACCGACAGCATAGCGTCGCAGACGAGTCGCAGGTACGCTATCGGGCTCAGTGATTTGAATCAGTGCCATGCTTAATCTTAGTTCGGCGCAATAGATTTGATTTTTGCATTCGCTTCCGCGCTTAATTTACGAGCAAACTGCATTCGGAACAATATCATGCCGGCTTGAGCAAATGCTTTTCCCGTATATGCTTGATCAAAGGCTTTACCGTATTCGGTTAATTTTTCTTGCGCTGTCTGTCGAATTTCTTTCAACGTCGTAACGTCATCGCCAGCATCGGCCAATTGTTCGCGTAATCCCATTTGCTCCGCTAAAAACTCGGGATCTTTGATCGTTTCTTTCTCGCTGTCGGATCGCACTCCCTCCAACTCAAGCAGGTAGGCGGCACGGGCGCAATCATCGCTCAACACGCGATACGCTTCGTTTATGCTAGCCGATTTTTGCGCAGCGACCCGTCGCACTTGCTCACTTGCACCGGCATAACGATCGGGATGCAACATTATTTGAAATTTTTGATATTGGTCGTCAATTTTCTCTTGCGCCACATGAAAATCAATATCAACACCTAACAACTCGAAGTAGTTGTCAGCAAGCTGTAGTGACATGATGATTTATACGCTTATGAGTGTGCAACCGGTAATATACTCAAGCCCGAATCGGCTACACGCTAAAACTTTCCCCGCAACCGCAGCGCCCCGTCTCGTTGGGGTTTGTGAACTTAAACCCTTCATTCAGACCTTCTCTTCCGAAATCCAACTCAGCGCCTCCCAGATAAAAGACGCTTTTCGGATCAATCACAATCGTGACACCTTTTTCTTTCACCACTACATCATTGTTGTCGACTCTATCGGCAAATTCAATAACGTACGCCATCCCCGAACAGCCGGTAGTACGCACTCCTAGACGAATCCCCACACCCTTACCACGCTTTGCCAAGTAGCGTTTGACATGGTTGGCGGCGGCATCGGTCAATGAAACCGTCATTTCAATACCCGATCGCAGCTGCTTTAATCAGCTTTGTCGTGCTTTTCTCGATAATCGGCAATTGCCGCTTTGATCGCGTCCTCTGCCAAAATCGAGCAATGAATTTTCACCGGCGGCAGCGATAACTCTTCGACGATCTGAGTGTTCTTGATCTCTTCCGCCTCATCGAGACGCTTGCCTCGCACCCATTCGGTGAGCAGACTGGAAGACGCTATCGCAGAACCGCAGCCATAGGTTTTAAACTTGGCCTCTTCAATGACACCGTTATCATCAACCTTAATTTGTAGTTTCATAACGTCACCGCACGCGGGCGCACCCACCATACCGGTTCCGACAGTAGGATCATTTTTGTCCATGGAACCGACATTCCGCGGATTTTCATAATGGTCTAGTACTTTATTTCCGTATGCCATAATTACTCCCTCACTTTACTTTAATAAAAAAAAATTAGCGTAGTCGGCATCAATGCGCCGCCCACTCAATTGAATCAAGATCAACACCCTCCTGATACATCTCCCATAACGGCGACAAATCACGTAATTTTTCAACGGCCTTGCGAACATGGGAGATGGTGTAATCAATTTCATCAGCCTTGGTAAAGCGCCCAATTGTAAAACGAATGGAACTATGTGCCAATTCGTCGTTGCGCCCTAACGCACGTAATACATAACTAGGTTCAAGCGAAGCAGAAGTGCAAGCCGATCCGCTGGATACCGCAATATGCTTCAGCGCCATAATCAAAGATTCGCCCTCGACAAAATTAAAACTAACGTTTAAGTTCCCCGGGATACGTTGCTCCAAATCGCCGTTTAAGTAAACCTCATCCAACCCTTTCAGCCCTTCCCACAAACGCCGAGAAAACAAGCGAATCCGCTCATTATCCGCCGCCATATCCTCCTTGGAAATACGAAACGCTTCGCCCATGCCGACAATTTGATGAGTCGGCAAAGTGCCCGAACGTAATCCGCGTTCGTGCCCGCCGCCATGCATTTGCGCTTCAATTCTTACTCGTGGTTTACGCCGTACATAGAGTGCACCGATACCTTTCGGGCCGTAGATTTTATGCGCCGAAAAACTCATCAAGTCAACTTTTAAATCCTGCAAATCAATCACCACTTTGCCGGCACTTTGCGCCGCATCGACATGAAAAATAATTCTGCGTTCACGAGTAATTTCACCAATTGCTTTAATGTCTTGGATTACACCGATCTCATTATTCACATGCATAATCGAAACCACCACCGTATCGTCACGTAGCGCCGCTATCAATTTCTGCAAATCCAAAAGTCCGTTACTCTCCGGTTCCAAGTAAGTTACTTCGCAACCCTCTCTTTCAAGCTGACGACACGTATCCAACACGGCCTTGTGTTCGGTTTTCAATGTAACAATATGCTTGCCTTTTTTCTGATAGAAATGCGCCGCTCCTTTAATCGCAAGATTATCCGATTCGGTCGCGCCGCTCGTCCAAATAATTTCGCGCGGGTCGGCGTTAATAAGCGCGGCCACTTGTTCACGCGCCTGCTTCACGGTCTCTTCCGCCCGCCAGCCGAATACATGACTACGCGAAGCGGGATTGCCAAAAATACCTTCCGGAGTTAGGTATTGCATCATTTTTTCCGCAACACGCGGGTCCATCGGCGTTGTCGCGCTGTAGTCGAGGTAGATAGGTAGTTTCAAGTCGCTCATCAGAAGCACTCCGAAGTATGCGACGTGCCGAGCAGACGAGTCTTTGGAAAAGTGTCTGCCATCTGCCGATCTTGACGTCTGGAAACTTCCAACAGAGCATGATCTGAAATTGCTTCCGCCAAAGAAATATCGGATAAGAAACGATGTATTTTACGTCCCAAGTTTTCCCATAAGCTATGCGTCAGACATCGCTGTTTATTCTGACAATTGACGTTACCGCCGCAACGAGTGGTGTCCAATTTCTCATCGACAGCATCAATCACATCGACAAGAGCGATATCTTCCGCCGTTTTAGCAAGATAATAACCGCCGCCCGGTCCGCGTTGACTGTTGACCAACCCGTGTTTACGCAACTGCGAAAACAATTGCCCTAAGTAAGATGCGGCAATATCCTGTCGCTTAGAAATCTCGCTCAGCGTAACCGGACCGTCTTTCTGATGTAGCGCCAAATCTAAAATCGCGGTCACCGCATATCGCCCACGTGTTGTTAGTCGCATAAAAAACCCTCGCTCAATTCGCTCAATTATTAAATAAGGTCTATTTTATAATAACCAAGCGTTTTACGCAAGAATTTGTACGATGCCACCCTAGATGGGATTTTTGAAGGGCTTCGGAGGAAGCGTTCGGCAGTAACATTCGGGTCGGTGCTTTCTGTCCGTTGCCGGCATGAGGGCGGTGCAGGGTGAGACGCGCTCGGAAAACCGATCGGTTTTCAGCGGCGAACGACCCGACAAGGACGTCGGGGCTGGGGTTCATTGACAGCACCAAGTCGCGTCATGGATGACAGGCACTTTGCCGACAATCCGGCACAATTCGCCAACAAACACAAAACGGTTTCATCAGCTCAAAGATTTTACTGCTACCGAGATTCGGATAAGCCTGGCGCAGGGTGAGACGCGCCCGGAAAACCAATTGGTTTTCAGCGGTGAACGACCCGACAAGGATGTCGGGGCTGGGGCTTGTTGACAGAACCCAGTCGCGTCATGGGTGAGACGCGCCCGGAAAACCAATTGGTTTTCAGCGGTGAACGACCCGACAAGGACGTCGGGGCTGGGGCTTGTTGACAGAACCCAGTCGCGTCATGGACGACAAGCACTGTGCTGATAATCCGGCACAATCCGCCGACAACACGGCAACAAACACAAAATGGTTTCATCAGCTCAAAGACTTTACTGCTGCCGAAATTCTGCCAGGCGCAGGGTGAGACGCGCCCGGAAAACCGATCGGTTTTCAGCGGTGAACGACCCGACAAGGACGTCAGGGCTGGCGCTCATTGACAGAACCAAGTCTCGTCATGGGTGAGACGCGCCGCTGAAAACCGATCGGTTTTCAGCGGTGAACGACCCGACAAGGATGTCGGGGCTGGGGCTTGTTGACAGAACCCAGTCGCGTCATGGATGACAGGCACTTTGCCGACAATCCGGCACAATCCGCCGACAATCCGCCAACAAACACAAAATGATTTCATCAGCTCAAAGACTTTACTGCTGCCGAAATTCTGCCAGGCGCAGGGTGAGACGCGCCCGGAAAACCGATCGGTTTTCAGCGGCGAACGACCCGACAAGGACGTCAGGGCTGGCGCTCATTAACAGAACCAAGTCTCGTCATGGGTGAGACGCGCCCGGAAAACCAATTGGTTTTCAGCGGTGAACGACCCGACAAGGACGTCGGGGCTGGGGCTTGTTGACAGAACCCAGTCGCGTCATGGACGACAAGCACTGTGCTGATAATCCGGCACAATCCGTCGACAATCCGGCAACAAGCGCAAAACGGTTTCGTGCTGAATCGGTTGTGGCCAGACTCGCCGCCACCTCTTGCGCGGCGCTTTGCCGCGATCATGTAAGGCGCTGAGGCCAGTGCGGCGATAACGTCGGCGCCAGCGGTACAAAGTACTGCGACCGATCTTGAATGCGTTCGGGAGTTACAACCCTCCCAAAATGAGGGCATCATATTTCTGTTGAGCCGTTGTGTTCATAATAACCTCTATTTTTGAAGCAAAATTGACTCATATAGAAACCTTTGACGCGGTGACCGATATGCAATATCAGCACATCGGTCACCGCATCCACATCGGTCACCGCATCAAAGGTTTCTGAGCTTTATGTACTTGCGGATAGTAAATAATTACTTTGTTGTGAAAAAGAGACAATTAGAGACAATTAAAGTTTTACCATCGAATGGCAATATCCGGACAACTTTCTAAGGCTTGCGTTAAGGGCAAACTTCATCCGTCGAGACTTTCGGTGTTGTTTGAATGCGATATACATTTTATTGTTGCTTTTTTGAAACGGTTGGTTTATCCTTACTCCCCGTTTGAGGCGATTACGTGAACCCATTGGGTTCCGGTGTCGGTTTGAATGTTGCAAAAACACCGTGTGAGATTTCCGCGGCGGCCTTTGTGAAGAGTGCTATATGGTATTTCTTAACAGCGCCGTTGTATGTTGAGCACAGGATTGTGCACAATAACAACAATACCCGGCATTCTTAATTAAAAAGAATCAGGGGCTTTTGAATAATTCAAAGGGAGAAAAATAATGGTTAGAAAACTTTTGCTTTCTTCAGTACTCGGCATTGCGCTGGCGGTCATTCCGCTGAGCGGCATGGCCGGTATGGGCGCTGAAGAAAACATCAACCTTTACAGTTGGCAAAACTGGTCGTATGAATTTGTTGATGCTGATGGAGGCAAGGAAGTAGATCGCCTGAGCAACGATGCCGGTAACATCGGTTTCATGTCGCACATGGATACGGGCATTGCCGGTTTGCAAGTCGGTCTGCGTTGCGAGCAGTTTACCTACTGGGGCAGGAACAACAAATACACCGACTGGTGCAATCGTAATTCCAAGATCAGCTTGCGTCACGAGATGATGGGTGAGATCATGTTCGCTCAGTGGCTGTTGCCGTATAACGAAATCGTTGCGGGGTGGATAGACCCATTCTACGATGCCGACACCAATTCGCATACCAGCATTATGGGTAATCTCGGGCAAAGTGCTACACAGCCAGAAGCAGGTGCTTCCGGTGGCGGAGATTTTTCATATCTCTACTATAATGGCAGCTTCGACGATGATTTCGGTGAAGCTTATGGAGCGCTCGCGTTCAACCGTCGTCAGGAAGGTGTGGTCATGTATGTTTGGCCGAACACCAGCGCGATGGCTTCGCAGGCGCGCGACGGTTTTCAGTTCCGTTTCGCGGTCACCGAAGGCAGTGCGACAGACGACCAATCTCACCCCAGTGGAGTCACTGTTGATCCGCGCATCATATCGACGGGTGTGTCTTATCAGCATAATCTGGCGAACGGCGATCAATTCTGGATTGCGGCAGCCTATCAAGAGCACGATGACCTCAGTATCACGGATCTCAATAACAGTTTTGCTAATGATCAAACACAAAAAATTGCAAACTCCTGTACTGATTCGAATGACGAAGGCATTAGAATCGCCGGTCGTTATGTTCACGACTGGGGCAACGGTATGAAAACCTGGCTTGCCGCAATGTGGGAAGAACTCGATTACGATGCTGACGGGTGTATTGAACTTAATGAGGGTGCTACCCCTGGCTATGGCAATGACGCAACGGGCGAAGTTCAAGCGGTATGGACGGATGTCGAGCGCGAGGCTTGGATGATCTCGGGCAAGCACTCCTTCGGCAACGGTTTTGATTTTCGCTTCTCGTACATGGATGGCGATGAATGGGAGTGCGGTTCCGATTCTGCTTGCACCAGCGCGCAAGAGAAAGACACCGACGCCAAAGCTTATAACCTTGGTTTGTTCTACACGATGCCGGCCGGCACCGAATTGCGTCTGACGTATTCGGAAGTGGACAACGAGGCTAATTCGCAATATGATTTTGGTATTAACACTGGGAATCCCGTTAAAGGTGGAGACATTGACGCAGTCTCCTTTGGTATCATTCATTGGTTTGACTAATCGGCGTTTGCAAACGTTCATCGTTGCATTGCGCTGATCAATGGCAGCTTTTAAGGGGCGTCCTGCCGGGACGCCCCTTTTTTTGTACTGCGATCGCGTTACGGAGAAAGCCGACGAGTTCGGTTAAACTATGCGCATGATTACAGTGACAGAGGCGGCGGCGGCGCGTATTAAACAATCCGCAAAAGACGGGAATATGGAAGGTTTGTCTCTGCGGATTGCGGTGGTGCGCAAACCGGATGATAGTTTCCATTATGCGATGGGGTTCGACGATGCGAGTTATCAGGATGATTTGACTTGCAAAAGCGCAGGAATCAATATTGTCGTCTCGGGCGAGGCTTTAATGTTGGTAAAGGATATGGCGATAGACTTTGTGGAGATGGAGAAAGGCGAGTTTAACTTTATTTTCTTAAATCCGAATGATCCCGCTTATGTTCCGCCCGAACAGGAATCGCCCCCGGTGTAATGTGCCGAAAGCCGTAATGCATTAGTCGGCATGCTATTCAAAACTTTCAAATTGAATCGTGAATCGTCTTTGGCGGAGTCCGCACCGGCGGATTTAACGTCGCAACGCTTAGCGCAACAACGTTCCGATTTTTTAAATAAGCCGTTCGCGCAACGCAGTATTATCGCGTTGGTTTTTTTCGCGCTGATGACGGTGGTGCTGGCGATTGCCGCGGTTAGTAGCCGGATGAATACCTCCGCCGCTATTTCTTTATCGGATGCATTGCCGATATGGTGGATGTACGGATTATCCGCCGCGTTAGCGGTTTTGTTCGGTGCGTTGTATTGGTTGTGGTCGGACTTTCTGAAACCGATGGCACAATTAAAGCAATGGTTGTTGTCAATACATGCGGGCAATTTGTCCGCGCGTTTGCCCGAATCGGTTGCGGCCAATTTCGCCTGTATTAACGCCGATTTGAACACATTGGCGACGATGCTTGAAACGCAATCGCGTTATGCCGAGAGACAATTGCGCGAACACACTGAGCACATCACGCAAAAAACACGCTCGCTTGCCGCGTTGTATCGGATTGCAACCAGCATCAATACATTGCAGAGTATGGATGAGGTGTTCAACAATGTGCTCAAAACATTGGAAGACATCTTCAATTTGGACGGCGCGATGATTCGCCTACGCTTGGAAAACGGCGGAATGTGGCGAGTCGCGCAAACCGGTACGGTTCCTGCAATCGAGGACATTCGGTTTATGGCGGAAGACAATCCGTTTTTAAAAGATTCGCCGAAGTATCGCCGATTAGTGATTCCGCTGAAGCATTATGGCGATGTGCTCGGAATATGTTGTTTGTACCTTGATCAGGAAACTTTTTCTCGCCGCTCCGTGTTGGATGAATTATTTGCCAGTGTCGGTTATCACCTTGGAATGGTAGTGGTGAAGTCGCGCTTGGATGAGGAAACCAAGCGTTTGTCCATTATGAAGGAGCGTACTCGGATTGCGCACGAACTGCACGACTCATTGGCGCAAACAATCAGCAGCTTGCGATTTCAGGCACGTGTGTTGGATCAAGCAATGCATGAGAATGACGAGGAAACCGCTTGGCGGGAGCTGGAAAAACTTGAGAATGATATTGAGTCGGCAAACCGCGAGGTACGCAATTTAATTGTTCATTTCCGAGATACGTCCCCCGCTTCGTTGCATAAGAAGAGCTTTCGTTCGATTGATGAATTTGTGCGGCGGTTTCGTCGGAATCATCCGAAGATAAAAGTGTTTGTGCAAAAAGAGTGGGCAGTGCAAGATTTGCCGGTGGAATACGAAAATGAAATTTTACGGGTCATTCAAGAAGCGCTTGCCAATGTGTATAAACACAGCGGGGCTGATTTTGTCCGATTATTGTTACGCGATGATAAAGATCACAATTATTTCGTCATGATCGAAGATAACGGCTGCGGTATGGAAAACGTCGCGTTAACGACTGTGAAAGAAGGGCATTTTGGTTTGACTATGATGCGCGAATGTGCCGCTCGCATCAAAGGCGAATTGGTTATCGATACCGAACCCGGTGAGGGGACGCGGGTTAAATTGCGGTTTCGTTATCCGACGGCTGTTAAAACAGCCTAGACATTATGGCGAATAAATTGCGTGTCGTAGTGATTGACGATCACACCCTGTTTCGCGAAGGATTGGAACGTTTGCTTGTTAGCCGCAATATCGAAGTGGTCGCATCGGTCGGCAGCGGACAGGAAGGGATTGAACAGGTGAAGCGGACCGCTCCCGATGTTGTTTTACTTGATTTGCGTATGCCCGATATGAATGGTTTGGCAGTGTTGAAGCAGTTGATTGCGAAGAAAATGAAGCAGGCGATTGTGGTGCTTACGACCAGCAGAAATGAGGAAGATGTTGTCCGGACCATGCAGGCCGGAGCACAGGGTTATTTGCTTAAAGATATTGACCCGGATAACTTGGTGGTTGCATTGCGTAAAGCGGTTGTCGGTGAAATTGTGTTTTCGCCGGCGATGCGACAATCATATTCGCGTGCCCTCTATCGTCGCCGTATGCGCCAGGATCATCCGATTAAAACGTTAACGCCGCGCGAACGCGAGGCATTGAATTTGCTTGCCGAAGGACAAAGCAATAAATCTATCGCTAATCAATTAGGTATTTCGGAAGGAACAGTGAAATTGCATGTGAAAGCGATTTTACGCAAGCTCGGAGTGCATTCACGAGTCGAAGCGGCAGTCATGGCGGTGGAATATGAGATTGACACCCGGGATAAGGATTGATTGAGATAGTAAGTTACCCGGTCCGGAATGTCCGAAGATGAATGCTGAAATGAGCGCTTCGGCCGTATTGTCTAAGAAGAATTTATCGACTACCAAAGAGAATAATTACTTGAAGACATCGGTGAGTTTTACCAGCGGATGATTAATGACCTACAACGTTACGACGTCGAGCGCCCTCCACCGAGAACTAAACGATATGACTTCGTTATCAAGTCATTGCTCGGCAACTTTCCTACTATGTCCGGAATACCGGACACGTACAGCGTTCAACAATCGGCTGAACCGTTTTGTGTTTGTTGGCGGATGTTCGGCGGATTGTGCCTGATTGTCGGCAAAGTGCCGGATTGTCGGCAAAGTGCCTGATTGTCGGCAAAGTGCCTGATTGTCGGCAAAGTGCCTGTCATCCATGACGCGACTGGGTTCTGTCAACAAGCCCCAGCCCCGACATCCTTGTCGGGTCGTTCGCCGCTGAAAACCGATCGGTTTTCCGGGCGCGTCTCACCCATGACGAGACCCTGCTTGTGCGTGCCTGCCTGTGAGTATGCAGACAGAGAAGCGCTGCAAAAATCCCATTTAGGGTGGCATCGTACACCCTTCATTTCGGTTGCCGCTAATGCGCGTAGGTTATTAATGAGGAAGCGGGTCGCACTTCAACCGGCGGTGTATACATTTCCCAAAGCGTTATGTGCCTCTGCCTTTCGGCTTGGCGATTCTTCCTGTTACAAAGACGGCGCCGAGGCTAGCTACCGTTGTAGCGCCGATAATCGCAGCGACAACTTCATGGCCAAGGAATAAAGCGGCGATCGTTGCGGATAATGCGATGATGCCGATGATAAAACCGCAGACCTGTCCCGTGAGTTGTTGGTAACGGGCGGCGTCTAAAGCCTTGTTCTCAAAATTGCGCACATGTTGAGCGTCCTGCTCTGCCATTACGAGGATGCGTTCGGCAGCGCCGGGAACCACTTGATTGTAGCCGCCTTCGGGCGGCTTTTTTCATCCGGGCTTCTATTAACTTTTGATTATTATTTATTAGAATATTCTTCAGGAAAATTTTATGAACAGACAAAGGTTTTTAGATGAACAAAATAAGTTCTCAGCAAAGTCTCTACAGAGAGCTTTGGCAACCATCGCAAAGCAGAACTTCTATCCGCCGTTACAGCAGATGCAGGAATTAGTGCAACGTCCTGACCAAATAGTTGCTACTCAGCGCCAGCTTCAGGAAAATTTTATGAACAGACAAAGGTTTTTAGATGAACAAAATAAGTTCTCAGCAAAGTCTCTACAGAGAGCTTTGGCAACCATCGCAAAGCAGAACTTCTATCAGCCGTTACAGCAGATGCAGGAATCAGTGCAACGTCTTGCCCAAATAGATGCTCCTCGGCGCCGGCTTCAAAAGTCAATTCAGCAGCTATGTGATTTTACTCCGGATTTTACTCCGTTTGATACCATAGCTTCGTTACTGAGTAAATTTGCTCCGCATGATCGCGATGCTAAAATTTCCAGATGCCACACAGCAGACTATCTAAACTTTCCGCCAACATTCGCACATACGAATGAATCCGCAACCAAGACCGACGTAGCCAGGCTCGAAGCAAAGATAGATGAGTTAAAAACCGAATTATCACGGTTGAAAAAACCTCCAAAATTTCGGCGCTTTCATTAAATTTGACGGACCACCGGAACGGCGTATTCTTAAGCACAATATTATGAGCTTCGGAGGCATTAACTGCTCACGACCCGGCCAGCGCCTCGAAACCGATACTTGCCCCGACGGGATGGCGCTCCTGTAAGGGGCCGAATCCATTAGGGCATTTTCTTGTGAATCAACCTATAATGAAGACGATGATGGAAATTACTTTAGAGACGATCTGTCAACAGCAACAAGAGCTGAAGGTCAAATTCAAAGAAGAACTCGACAAACGCGATCAAGCGCTCGATCGCCGCTTTGAGAAACTGGAAAGCAAAGTCGACTCGGTGAAGACGTGGTTCGTGACGCTCGCGTTCACGACGCTGTTCGCCGTCATCGGCGTCCTGACTCTGATCTGGTAATCACCACCTGGAGTGCCGAATGTTATGGGCCTATACAGCATCGTACACTTGAATCGTTTTTTGAATATAGTATTAGGATGAGAATCATGGAAAGCATAATTGCGAAAAATCTTTTGCGGGGGGCTCTATCGCTGATTTCTCCTATGAACATCCCATCGCGCAAGAGCGAGGAAGAAATAGAGGAATTAGTTTGGACCGGTGTCGGCAGCTGCTTGCGTGATGCTCTGAACGATTATGAGCAAACGGAAGAGTACAAAGCAGCCGTTACAGAAAAGCAAGCCGCGCAACGTCCCTGATCAAAGCAAGGACCTCCGTCGTGTGGTGCAGATGGAGCAGCATAAGGGCCCTCTACCACGCTCGTCGGAATTGCAAAAGTACGAGGATGTGATTAAAGGGGCGGCTGACCGCATTATTTGCATGGCGGAGGACAGGCAAAAGCATATCATTGATATGAAAAGCCATGGGTTAGCTCAGGCAAATGGGCATGTAAAGCGTGGTCAATATATGGCTTTTTTCTTAGCGGTGTTAGGACTTTTTCTTGGTACTTATTTGGCAATAAGCGGCCATGGATGGGCCGCGGGCGGGTTAGGGTTACTAGGTGTTTCTTTTCTTTTATCCCAGTTTTTGAAACCCTGGCGTATTCGCTAATTAAGTGGCAGTTAAAGCAAGATTAAACGTCCTTCGTTTAAGACGGTGTCCGCTGCCTCAAACAGATTATTCACCGCGGCGAGAGAAGGCACTCAACTCTTTTGAGTCTATCTCGTATCCCCTTGAATCTATGCTTTTTGAAGTGAACTTGAAACATTGCGCTGTTCACTTTATCGCGGTTCGGATTTATGTCGGTTTGTATTCTATCATTCCGGCAGACTTAGACGCTTGACTTGGATGTGCTAAATCTCCGCAATTTAATTAAAACAAAACTTTGAAGCGGTTTCGTGCCCCTCATCTCGGTTGCCGCTAATTCACGTAGGTTATTAATGAGAAAGCGGGGCACACTTCAACCGGCGGTGTATACATTCTCCAAAGCGTTATATGCCTCTGCCTTTTGGCTTGGCGATCCTTCCTGTTACAAAAACAGCACCGAGGCTAGCTACCGTTGTAGCGCCGATAATCGCAGCGACAACTTCATGGCCAAGGAATAAAGCGGCGACCGCTGCGAATAATGCGATGATGCCGATGATAAAACCGCAGACCTGTCCCGTGAGTTGTTGGTAACGGGCGGCGTCTAAAGCCTTGTTCTCAAAATTGCGCATATGTTGAACGTCCTGCTCTGCCATTACGAGGATGCGTTCGGCAGCGCCAAGTCTCGGCATGGACGAGCAGGGTGAGACGCGCCCGGAAAACCGACCGGTTTTCAGCGGCGAACTACCCGACAAGGATGTCGGGGCTGGAGCTTGTTGACAGAACCAAGTCGCGTCATGGATGACAGGCACTTTGCCGACAATCCGGCACAATCCGCCAACAAACACAAAACGGTTTCATAACCGGTCATTGAATGCTTCCGTATCGGTAAATAGCAGGTCTTCCGCATGATCGATACAATCTTCTTGGACGGTGCGGTTGAAGCGCTCGATGTGCGCGTTCATTTTTGGACACTTGGGATAGGTTAGCCACTGCTCAATCGCGGGTGATTCCCGGATGAGCCGGGCAAACTGTCCTTGAAACTCACTGTATAGGCCCATAACATTTGGCACTCTCGACCGAAAACCGAAGCGCCGAATTAGGGGGTATCGCGCGGGATACTTTTTACCTTCCGAATCGTCGCGCTACGGGCGAGTTTCGCTGTCGATTTTTCGCCGGAGACGCCGAAACGGACGAAAACGCCGCGGGGCAGGCAGGCAACTTAAAGTCCTGACACGAAAAAGCCGCTCGAAGGCGGCTTTCCGTGTTGCGCTCGGCAAAGCTTCGTCAGTATAACCAAAGACCTAGCAACTGAAACCTAATTCACAAGCAGAATGTTGATATACAGGCTGCCCAAGGCGGTCATCAGCACCCCGGTGCCGATGAACAAACCGACCACCCAGATAATAAATTCACGATGAGAGTCGGACAGCTTTTGCTCAAGGTTCTTTTGTCCCTGCTCAAGGTCCTTTTGTCCCTGCTCAAGCTTTCGAATTTCCTGTTCAAATTTCTCAGCAGTAATTTCTATAATCGTCTCCATTTTAAGTTGAGGGCTACGCCCGCATGGAGAAACGCCCGCACGGGATGTTCGTCCCGCATCATGGACAAGTATCGGTTTTGAGGCGCCGACAACATCGCCGGTTATGAGCATTAGTTACCTCAAGGCTCATAACGTTATTGTAAACGAGAATAACGTCGTTCCGGCGATTTGTCAAACCGATGTACGATGCCACTCTAAATGGGATTTTTGAAGGGCTTCGGGGGAAGCGTTCGGCAGTAACATTCGGATCGGTGCTTTCTGTCCGTTGCCGGCATGAGGACGGTGCAGGGTGAGACGCGCCCGGAAAACCGACCGGTTTTCAGCGGCGAACGACCCGACAAGGATGTCGGGGCTGGGGCTTGTTGACAGAACCAAGTCGCGTCATGGATGACAGGCACTTTGCCGACAATCCGGCACAATCCGCCAACAAACACAAAACGGTTTCATCAGCTCAAAGATTTTACTGCTGCCGAGATTCGGATAAGCCTGGCGCAGGGTGAGACGCGCCCGGAAAACCGACCGGTTTTCAGCGGCGAACGACTCGACAAGGACGTCAGGGCTGGCGCTCATTGACAGAACCAAGTCTCGTCATGGACGACAAGCACTTTACTGACAATCCGCTGGCGCCTCTTACGCGGCGCTTTACCGCGATCATGTAAGGTGCTGAGGCCAGTGCGGCGATAACGCCGACGCCAGCGGTACAAAGTACTGCGACCGATCTTGAATGCGTTCGGGAGTTACAACCCTCCAAAAATAATAGGGCATCATATTTCTGTTGAGCCGTTGTGTTCATAATAGCCTCTATATAGCCTCTATTTTTGAAGCAAAATTGGCTCATATAGAAACCTTTGATGCGGTGGCCAATGTGCTGGTATTGCATGTCGGTCACCTTTTTATTGACGTCCAAGAATCCAGTATGTATCCGGACACGTACAATGCCTTGAAGGATGTCGCTCATTACCTGCTTCCGCTTTGAAGCAAACGGATAGATGCTTAGGAACTTTTAGCAAGAAATCGTATGAATTTTCCTGTCATGCCCGTATAAAACAACAATATATCAAGAAGCATCCGCTCAATTTTTCTCTTCGAATGCACTAATCATTCCGTGCAATATATTGACTTCACGTTGTGTCAAGTGTGCGCGATGAAACAACCTGCGTAGGCGACGCATCAATGAAACCGGTTGCCGGTTTTTCAAAAAGCCGGAACCCTGCAGCGCATTTTGGAGATGAGCGAAGAATCTTTCAACTTCAGTCAAAGGTGCGGGTAAATCCATCGCATCGACAAGAACCGTTTTCGCCGACGCTAAGCTTGTTGCACAACAATAAATTTCATACGCGATCACCTGCACTGCCGATGCAAGATTAAGCGAATTGAAATTAGGATTACAAGGAATATGCACCAGATACTGACACAGGTCCAGCTCCGCATTGCTCAAACCGGCACTCTCTCGTCCGAACACAATCGCCGCCCGCAAATTTACAGATAACCCACAAATTTTCTCCGCCGCCGCAGACGGCGATATTATCGGCCAACGCAAATGCCGGGCACGTGCGCTTGTCCCTATCACTAGGTGATAATCGGCAACCGCATCCGCTAACGAATCGGGACGAGTCGCTTGTTCCAACACATCTGCGGCTCCAACCGCCATCGCTGTCGCATGATTATCAGGGAAACAACATGATTGCACCACTGCCAAGCGCGTCAGTCCCATCGTTTTCATCGCACGCGCCGTCGCCCCGATATTGCCGGGATGAGTCGGCTCAACCAACACGAAGCGTAGTCGGGCACTGCATTCCAAAATACCGCTCCCACCGCCGCTATGTTTAGCATCATTTGTATTCATCATCGGGAATTATACCGATCGGCATAGAATCTTTGTTCCGCATCCGTTTAATAATGCGTAAAATGAAGCGCTGAAAGATTCAATAAGCAAGACTTGTCTGCGCACATTGAGTAAACTAATAATTAATCGGACGAGAAATATTGTCACCTTACCTTCATATTGCTGAAAGAGCGGCGCTCGCCGCCGGTAAAATCATGTCGCTAAAGTTCTCCGATATCCGGTATCTCGATATTTGGGAAAAGACCCCCAACAATTTTGTGAGCGAAGTGGACATTGCTTGTGAAAAAGAGATACTCCGTATTATTTTGAAAGCGTACCCGAAGCATGCTGTTTTATCCGAGGAGAGCGGACTGCACGGAGACAAAGACAGCGACTATCGTTGGTTAATCGATCCTTTGGACGGCACGACCAATTTCCTGCACAACTTTCCGCACTTTGCCGTTTCCATCGCACTGATGCACAAACAGGAAGTGGTTGCCGGTGTAGTCTATGACCCGAATCGCAATGAACTGTTTGCCGCAGCAAAAGGGCAAGGCGCTCTGCTTAACCAAAGGAAAATCCGCGTTGCCGACAGGCCAACATTGCAATCGGCGCTTCTCGGCACTGGTATTCCCTATCAACATCAGAGCAATATCGCCGAGTATATGCGTGTACTCGATGGTTTAATTCGTGGCACATCGGGTGTGCGCCGCGCCGGTGCGGCGTCCTTAGATTTAGCGTATGTCGCGACGGGACGCTTAGACGGTTTTTGGGAATTTAATCTGAATATATGGGATATTGCCGCCGGTAGTTTGCTGGTGCAAGAAGCGGGCGGGATGGTCGGCGACTTATCCGGCGGTCATCATCACTTAATCGTCGGCGATACTTTGGCGGCGAATCCGCAGTTGTATAAAGTGATGGCAGAAAAAATCGCGGCAGTGCTTCAAGCCTAATGATTGATAAGATATACTTTGATCTTCAATGTAGATCTTTAAGCAATCTATAATGCGCAAACGAATCAATGCTTCTGCCGATGGGAACTCAAACCGACAATGTACCTGTAGACAAAGAACCTGATCAAGATTTTTTGCTTCTGCGTCGTTGTATTCAGAAAGTGGCCACCGGTCCGGAATTCAGCAAGGACTTGGATTTTGATGAAGCCTATGCGGCAACCCAAGCGATCCTGCAAAGCGATGCAGACCCGGTCCAATCCGCTGTTTTCCTGATTGCTTTGCGGATGAAGCGCGAAACGGACGATGAGACAAGCGGAATCCTAAAAGCGATTATAGATAGCAACCCTCAAGCAGTTGCCGAGGTGGATCACTTAATTGATGTCGCTGATATGTACGACGGCTACACCCGCAGCGTACCGATGGCGCCGTTCGTTCCGGCGGTACTTGCCGCGTGCGGACTACCGGCCGTTTCACACGGTGTTCGATTCGTCGGGCCAAAGTTCGGTCTCACCGCACATAAATTATTTGCCCTTGCCGGAATTGCAACCGAACTCAGCGTCGTTAATGCTTGCCGGCAAATTGCCAATCCGGATATCGGCTGGGCTTATATCGACCAAAAGAATTTTTGCCCACAACTGCATAATTTAGTGCCGCTACGCGCCCGCATCGTTAAGCGTCCGGTGTTAACAACGGTTGAAGTTTTAGCCAACCCAATTCGCGCACGGAAGCAAACGCACATCCTAACCGGCTATGTGCATAAAGCGTATCCGTCGGTTTACGCGCATCTTGCTCGAGTGGCCGGTTTCGATTCGGCAATGATTGTACGCGGTGTCGAAGGCGGTGTAATCCCATCATTGAAACAAGCGGCAAACTTATTTGAATACTACGATCAAGAAAACGAAACACTGCGCGAAGTTATTCCGCAACAAGCAGGTATTGAGCAAACAACACGTGCGGTACCCATACCGAAAAATATCCCGTCGGCAAACCAAACAGGCGATGAGGTTGCCGCTGATATCGACACTAATGCCCTTGCCGAAGTCTGCCTTGAGACCGGTCTGGCGGCATTGCGGGGTACGCAAGGTGCGGCATTCGATGCTTTGGTTTACGCGGGAGCCATCGTACTGACTCACTTACAGCATAATGTTTCGTTGTCCGAAGCGGCCGATCGCGTACGCCGAAAAATTTTCTCCGGCGCGGCGCTGGAAAAATTCAATGCCGCAATAATCAGATGATCGGACTGTAAAAAATATTATTTCAGGAGTAAAAAAACTTATGGACAAAACTTATCGCGATACCGTGAGCAAAATGGAAAAAAACACCACCGACCCCGAGTATATCTTAGGCTGGGAAGGCGGTTATTTGGGACACCCGAAACGCGAATCTCAACGCATAACGGATGCCTATACCGCCGGCTACGAAGACGGACGAAACAAAGTTACTGACAATTTCAAAACTTGGACGAAGAAAAATCAGTAAAGACTACTTATTTGCTACGGATGGCGAGGAAGCAGGCAATGAAGAGAGTAAGGAACGTATCGCACGATGTAAATCGGCGTACATTTTCGGCGCGACCACATCCATCACATAGTCCGACGCCCACCGTCGATCTTTCTCGCCCAGCACTTGTTGAACGAATTCACCGAACAGACGGCGCAACGTGAATCCGGGTTTGCCTTCATAAAAGCTGCAATCGGCATACTCCGTACCGCGCGCATTCAATAAGCCGGTCAACTTTCCTCGACAGTCGCCCTCCCCACCGATCTCAGTATAGTTATTGCGTACCAGCTCAACCAACTTTTGCGCGGTTGCCCCAACCAATGCGGCGCGGATTTCATGATCGCCATACTCGTAAGCGACACGATCAAGCAAATGCAGCAGATAAGCAAGCAATTCGGTTATCACATCAAGACGCTGCATTCGGGTTTGTGTCTCAAACCCCTCATTTTCAATCTGTAATAAACTGTCGGCAGCAAGTTTCCACAGATTCACCGCCACCACACTGCCGGTATCTTGCAAGCTGCGGGTACGTTGCGGTTGGTTCCAACGAGTTTTGAGTCGCACCATTGTCGTGTTTCTCTTCTATCCAGTGCGGATTATAATCCACATTATGATGCGAAAAATATCTTCCGGCCCGCCATGGACATCATTATGTGAAACAGTGCAGCATAACTGCAACATCAGCGATGCGCGCCATGCATCGAACTACACCCTATGCACTTATCTGCTAAAAATGCGCGAGTATTTCCGCTGGGAAAACGGCTACCGTTTCAATCAGGCTTTGCCGCAGGAAGTGATCGGTCCGTGGCTCACCGAGCGCGAGCAGTTATGGGAGGATATCGAAGAACAACCTTATATGTCCCTGACTATTAACGGGCAAACTTTTGATCCGTTCGATACCGACGGGATCAATCAGTCTTTGCTGCCGCAGGGTTATATCTATTCGGGCGGCATTGGCTTGCGGACAACCCCGCACTTTTTTATGGGGCAACTATTGAAGGAAGAGCTCCACCGCGATTATCTCGTGCTCGTTGCAGATGCCGAATGCGCACGTGATTTAACCGCGCCGCCTGCAATGAGCATGGGTAAGACTATTTTCATCCGGCGCGAATCCCTGAAACGGATGCTATGGGAGAGACTCAACGAATGGCGTTGGCATCGTGCTCCCGGGATGATGGAGAAAGCACTAAGTTTTTATAATTTTGACAATCAACTGGATGAATCTCTCGAGCAAATGTGCGACAACGAAGTCAATACATTGATCTTGCACGAAATGGGAGAAATGCAAGCCAGCGAAATGCTAGGCGATGAGTGGCATGAAATGTTGGTCGGATTCACTAATCCAAAAGCGGAATTAGTCGCTCGCGCAGTGAAAGATCATCTGGCAGACATGCTTTCAACACTACCGCGGTTGATTGCCGATCAATCAATGCCTTCGTTATATTTATACTTTGCGACCCAAACCCCAACGCGCAAGCAGTTGTTTCCGTCGTTGCAGAAGACCGCGCAACGATGGGACGAAAACGGTGATTGGGCTATGCTGACGGCACAGACCTCTAAAGCAATGCGGTATTGGCTGAATACCGCGCAAACCATACTGAATATATTCCGTAGAAAAGGAGCGGAAGCGGAAACTGAAATTGCCGACTTCGCCGCAACAAAAGCGCTATGATTAAACCGGTTACAACGCACAAATCGCTCGGTACTCTACACGAGCCGACACCGCAGACATTCATCTTTGAGCGTAAATCCTCCTCGTCCGGCGAATTGTGCAAAGAGATAATTAAAAAGTTTGAATCCGCTAAAGACAAACAATACATAGAACGCACCGGACAAACCGGTCAAACAATGCGCGCGATTAAACGCTCCACCGATTTATTTATTAGCGGTAAAAAACATTGGCAGGCGATTGACCGGCAATTATTTCTCTCATTGGCAGATTCTTTGCGAGAGTTTCGCGAAGCGTTCCCATACTTCAAAGGTAAATTCAAGGATATGGGCTATGGCATACAACGTGCCTTACCCGGCGAGTACTACCATTGGCACATAGACGGCGGCAGTCACGATTTCAGTATGCGTCAATTAGTGGCGATTTGGTATCTCAATGATATCCCCGGCCGGGGGGGTGAAACCGAATTCTTGGTCCGGCAAGTTCGCATTAAACCGGAACAAGGCAAGCGGGTGTTGTTCCCTCCTTTTTGGACACATGAACACCGCGGCGCCGTATTGAAAAAAAGCGTCAAGTACATTGCGACAACTTGGGTGGTTTTCGCATGAGCGATGAGTTGAAAACGCCATCTTCGCAACTTAGGCTAACTGAAGATGAGGCGAGCTGCGCGTCGAAAGAACCGTATGCCTTGCGTGCTCTCGGCGACAGCATGGAACCGGAATTTCCCGACGGATGTGTCATTATTATAGAGCCGGCAACCACCGCGGAAATCGGCAACTACGTGGTTGCCGAACTGGAAGACGAAGGATTCATTTTTCGCCGGCTGAGCTCCCATGACGGTAATTATTTCCTGACACCGGTTAACCGAGAGTATCCATCCATTGCAATAAAAAGCTTAGAGGTCATTCGCGGCGTGATCGTGCAACGATCCGGAACACGCTCGCACCACCGCAAGCATTATTTATGATGATACGGCTATCCTCCTACCGTCCATTGCACGCAAGCGGCCGGCAAAACAGCCTCTATTCCGGATACTGCCCCCGGACAAACTGCAAAAGTCCGGCGCATATCGGCACTGTACATATTTCTTGGCATAAGGAGGTGTACAGTGCCAGATACATGTGGGATTTACGGCACGACTCAAAAAGGTAACCGATATGCAATATCAGCACATCGGCCACCGCATCAAAGGTTTCTATATGAGCCAATTTTGCTTCAAAAATAGAGGCCATTATGAACACAACGGCTCAACAAAAATATGATGCCCTCATTTTGGGAGGGTTGTAACTCCCGAACGCATTCAAGATCGGTCGCAGTACTTTGTACCGCTGGCGTCGGCGTTATCGCCGCACTGGCCTCAGCGCCTTACATGATCGCGGCAAAGCGCCGCGTAAGAGGCGCCAGCGGATCTGGCCGCAACCGATTCAGTGTGAAACCGTTTTGCGCTTGTTGCCGTGTTGTCGGCGGATTGTGCCGGATTGTCGGCAAAGTGCCTGTCATCCATGACGCGACTAGGTTCTGTCAACAAGCTCCAGCCCCGACATCCTTGTCGGGTCGTTCACTGCTGAAAACCAATTGGTTTTCCGGGCGCGTCTCACCCATGACGCGACTGGGTTCTGTCAACAAGCCCCAGCCTCGACATCCTTGTCGGGTCGTTCGCCGCTGAAAACCGATCGGTTTTCCAGGCGCGTCTCACCCATGACGAGACTTGGTTCTGTCAATGAACGCCAGCCCCGACATCCTTGTCGAGTCGTTCGCCGCTGAAAACCAGTCGGTTTTCCGGGCGCGTCTCACTCTGCGCCAAGCTTATCCGAATCTCGGCAGCAGTAAAATCTTTGAGCTGATGAAACCATTTTGTGTTTGCTGGCGAATTGTGCCGGATTGTCGGCAAAGTGCCTGTCATCCATGACGCGACTGGGTTCTGTCAACAAGCCCCAGCCTCGACATCCTTGTCGGGTCGTTCGCCGCTGAAAACCAATTGGTTTTCCGGGCGCGTCTCACCCATGACGCGACTGGGTTCTGTCAACAAGCCCCAGCCCCGGCGTCCTTGTCGAGTCGTTCGCCGCTGAAAACCAGTCGGTTTTCCGGGCGCGTCTCACTCTGCGCCAAGCTTATCCGAATCTCGGCAGCAGTAAAATCTTTGAGCTGATGAAACCATTTTGTGTTTGCTGGCGAATTGTGCCGGATTGTCGGCAAAGTGCCTGTCATCCATGACGCGACTGGGTTCTGTCAACAAGCCCCAGCCCCGACATCCTTGTCGGGTCGTTCGCCGCTGAAAACCAATTGGTTTTCCGGGCGCGTCTCACCCATGACGAGACTTGGTTCTGTCAATGAACGCCAGCCCCGACATCCATGTCGGGTCGTTCGCCGCTGAAAACCGATCGGTTTTCCGGGCGCGTCCCACCCTGCGCCAAGCTTATCCGAATCTCGGCAGCAGTAAAATCTTTGAGCTGATGAAACCATTTTGTGTTTGCTGGCGAATTGTGCCGGATTGTCGGCAAAGTGCCTGTCATCCATGACGCGACTGGGTTCTGTCAACAAGCCCCAGCCCCGACATCCTTGTCGGGTCGTTCGCCGCTGAAAACCAATTGGTTTTCCGGGCGCGTCTCACCCATGACGCGACTGGGTTCTGTCAACAAGCCCCAGCCCCGACATCCTTGTCGGGTCGTTCGCCGCTGAAAACCGATCGGTTTTCCGGGCACGTCTCACCCATGACGCGACTGGGTTCTGTCAACAAGCCCCAGCCCCGACATCCTTGTCGGGTCGTTCACCGCTGAAAACCAATTGGTTTTCCGGGCGCGTCTCACCCATGACGCGACTGGGTTCTGTCAACAAGCCCCAGCCCCGACATCCTTGTCGGGTCGTTCACCGCTGAAAACCAATTGGTTTTCCGGGCGCGTCTCACCCATGACGAGACTTGGTTCTGTCAATGAGCGCCAGCCCTGACGTCCTTGTCGAGTCGTTCGCCGCTGAAACCCAATCGGTTTTCAGCGGCGCGTCTCACCCTGCACCGTCCTCATGCCGGCAACGGACAGAAAGCACCGATCCGAATGTTACTGCCGAACGCTTCCCCCCGAAGCCCTTCAAAAATCCCATTTAAGGTGGCATCGTACATAAACTTGACAAACCGGACGGTTCGGGTCATCATTCAATGCAATGATAATAAGCGTTGCGGTATGAGTTCTCATGACTAGTTTTATATGGTCGGCGACTCAATTTGTTTAACCCGCAGGGTGAGTTTCCATGCGGGAATAATCAAAAAGAATGGATATGGAAATAACGCTTGAAGACGTTGACCGGCGATTGCTGAATCTTGAAAAAGGACAGTATGAGCTCGAAAAGGGACTACATGAGCTGAAGATCGAAATTGCCCAGCAAAAATCAGTACGACTCAGTGGGTCGTCGGTATCCTTATCGGTGCAATCGTGACGATCGCAGGCGTCGTAGGCGTCTATACCGGCGTGCTCGCACTGCATCATTAACTTCACTCTCCACCAAATGGAACACAAAAAGCCATCCGAAGGCGGTTTTTTTGTGTCGGAGCTTTCAGTTGCCAGAGCTCCGAAGACATGGAACATCAGTTTTCCGGTTGATGTGATGGTGTCGACCGCTCTTGTTAGAACACATAGTTGTCCTACCGAAAAAATTGTTTACAGTGTGCGCCTATGATCGGTCTCTTGTATCAACGTAATTTCTTATCAAAACATATTCGGATCATCGGCAGTCTGATGTGTCTGTTCGCGTGCAGTCATACGGCGGCGGAATGCTCACGCGGGGACGTCAACTACTACTTAGAGAAGGGATTCAGCCACGAACAAGTTACAGCAATCTGCGGCGGCAACTCTTCATCCGATAACCGGCAAAGGGGCCGCTATCAAGCGCACGAAGACCCTGATTTGGAACTGGAACGCACATTGCGCGCCGAGAAAAAAATTGCCGACGACATTTTGCTTGCACGGACGGCAATTGCCGGGTGGGACATTGAACTAACGCCTAAAAAATTGGAATACACGCGTAAGTTTTGCGTTACCGCCGGCAAAACATCCGAAGTGGAGGGGCGCACTCGCGCTTGCCCTGACGTGCGCTACCGCATCCATTTTCCCAACCTCAAGGTGAAAGATTTTGAACGCAAATACTTCTTTATCGGACAACGCGAAATTGAAGTGGTCGGGAAAGTGCAGCGCAAACTGCTCAGCCGCTTTGACGAATATCCGCGCGATTTACAAAGAGAATTATTGCAAAAATACCGCAGCACAATCCGTAAAGACGGCACTTTCATTCCCATCCGTAAGGATGTGGCAATCGCTCGCATCGTCACCCTGCTTAAAAGTTATGCCGCACGCGCAACGCGCACTGTCGGTTGAACGCAAATAAGGCATTCGTCAACCGTCACTACTGCGCACAATCACCGACGGCGCTTCCATTTCGCGAGGAATTTCAAGCCCCATCAAATCAAGTACCGTCGGCGCGATGCTGCTGATGCTGCATCCGCTCGCCAATTGACAATTGTGCGCACTGACAATTAAACAGGGCACCGGATTTAATGTATGCTGCGTATTGGGTTGTTGCGTCTGCGGATCCAGCATCTCATCGCAATTCCCATGATCGGCAGTAATCAAAACCGCCCAGTCGTGCTCAAATGCCACATCGACAATCTGCCCGGTGTGAAAATCCACCGTTTTGACCGCTTGAATCAGCGGCTCCGCAAGAGCGGTATGTCCGACCATATCGGTATTGGCAAAATTGACGACAATAAACGCATACTCGGGGTTACGCATCGCTTGCATCACCGCCGCAGTAACCTCCGCCGCACTCATCTGTGGTTGCAAATCGTATGTTGAAACTTTCGGCGACGGAATCAAGGTTCTGTCTTCACCGGCGAGCGGACTCTCCACACCGCCGTTGAAATAAAAAGTTACATGCGGGTATTTTTCCGTTTCTGCGCAATGAAATTGCTTATATCCTGCCTCGCTGATCACGCCGCTTAAAGTAGTTTTCGGGCGAATCGGCGCAAACGCAATCAAACTCGGCAGCTTCTTATCAACTTCGGTCATAGTCGTCACATCAACCAAAGGCGCATCGCCGCGGTCAAAATTGTCAAACTCGGGCATTGTCAACGCATACATCAACTGTCGTGGTCGGTCGTTTCTGAAATTGAACAAGATAAACGGATCATTTTGAGTCAGCGGTTGCGCGCCCGACAACACTGCGGGACGAATAAATTCATCTCCGATACCCGAAGCGTATGCGGCATGCACTGCCTGCATCGCAGAAATAAATTTCTCGCCCGCGGCGCATATAATCGCTCGCCACGCTTGTTCGGTTCGCTCCCAACGTTGATCGCGATCCATTGCATAATAGCGCCCCATAATAGTTATAATCGCACCGCCCGCAGATTTAAGCAATGGCTCCACTTCACTGATAAACTCTTGCGCATATCGCGGCGCGGTATCGCGTCCGTCGGTAATCATATGCAAAAACGGCCGCACCCGATGTTGCTTGCATAATTTAATCAGCGCTTTCAAATGTGCGATATGCGAATGAACACCGCCGTCCGACACTAACCCAATCAGCTGCATACGCCGATTGCCCTTGGCAATTTTTTTCATCGCAAAAACCAATGAAGGATTCTCAAAAAAAGAGCCGTCTTCAATCGCAGCATTAATCCGTACGATATCTTGTTCAATGGTACAACCGCACCCCATCGCGATGTGTCCGACTTCGGAGTTGCCGATTTGCCCGACCGGCAATCCCACTGCCGGCCCCGATGCTTCGAGCAATGTGTGCGGATAACGGGCAAACAAATCATCCAGCCGCGGCGTATCGGCAAGATAAACCGCATTATTGGACTTGCTTGGACTCACCCCAAAACCATCTAAAATCACCAGCACTGTACGTTGCCCAGGCAGTCGATCCATTGCTGTCATGTCGTGCTATTTCGTGTATCTGTAGTATCTTGTGCTGCTGGTAACCAGCGAGTGAATAATAGCCCTAGTTCAAATAATATCCAAATCGGTATCGCCAGTAATACCTGAGAAAGCACGTCCGGCGGCGTTAAAATCATGCCGACGACAAACGCTCCGAATTGGACTTGCTTGGACTCACCCCAAAACCATCTAAAATCACCAGCACTGTACGTTGCCCAGGCAGTCGATCCATTGCTGTCATGTCGTGCTATTTCGTGTATCTGTAGTATCTTGTGCTGCTGGTAACCAGCGAGTGAATAATAGCCCTAGTTCAAATAATATCCAAATCGGTATCGCCAGTAATACCTGAGAAAGCACGTCCGGCGGCGTTAAAATCATGCCGACGACAAACGCTCCGAATTGGACTTGCTTGGACTCACCCCAAAACCATCTAAAATCACCAGCACTGTACGTTGCCCAGGCAGTCGATCCATTGCTGTCATGTCGTGCTATTTCGTGTATCTGTAGTATCTTGTGCTGCTGGTAACCAGCGAGTGAATAATAGCCCTAGTTCAAATAATATCCAAATCGGTATCGCCAGTAATACCTGAGAAAGCACGTCCGGCGGCGTTAAAATCATGCCGACGACAAACGCTCCGAATTGGACTTGCTTGGACTCACCCCAAAACCATCTAAAATCACCAGCACTGTACGTTGCCCAGGCAGTCGATCCATTGCTGTCATGTCGTGCTATTTCGTGTATCTGTAGTATCTTGTGCTGCTGGTAACCAGCGAGTGAATAATAGCCCTAGTTCAAATAATATCCAAATCGGTATCGCCAGTAATACCTGAGAAAGCACGTCCGGCGGCGTTAAAATCATGCCGACGACAAACGCTCCGAATTGGACTTGCTTGGACTCACCCCAAAACCATCTAAAATCACCAGCACTGTACGTTGCCCAGGCAGTCGATCCATTGCTGTCATGTCGTGCTATTTCGTGTATCTGTAGTATCTTGTGCTGCTGGTAACCAGCGAGTGAATAATAGCCCTAGTTCAAATAATATCCAAATCGGTATCGCCAGTAATACCTGAGAAAGCACGTCCGGCGGCGTTAAAATCATGCCGACGACAAACGCTCCGAATTGGACTTGCTTGGACTCACCCCAAAACCATCTAAAATCACCAGCACTGTACGTTGCCCAGGCAGTCGATCCATTGCTGTCATGTCGTGCTATTTCGTGTATCTGTAGTATCTTGTGCTGCTGGTAACCAGCGAGTGAATAATAGCCCTAGTTCAAATAATATCCAAATCGGTATCGCCAGTAATACCTGAGAAAGCACGTCCGGCGGCGTTAAAATCATGCCGACGACAAACGCTCCGATGATTACGTACGGACGTTTCGCGGCAAGTTTGCCGGAAGTCATCGTTCCGACCTTGACCAATAACACGGTTGCTACCGGTACTTCAAAAGCGATACCAAAGGCGATGAATATCTTGAATACAAAGCTCAGATAGTGTGCGATATCCGTCATCACTGTCACTCCGACCGGCGCGACGGCGGTAAAAAAACCGAACATCAGAGGAAACACGATAAAGTAAGCAAATGCGATACCAAGATAAAACAATATCGTGCTTGAGACAATCAACGGTAAAGCAATTCTTCGTTCGTTGCGATATAAGCCCGGCGCGACAAAGGCCCATACCTGATACAGCAAATACGGCATCGTCAGAAAAAACGACAACAGCAGTGCAAGCTTAAACGGCACTAAAAAAGGTGAGGCGACTTCAATGGCGATCATTGAAACACCCTCAGGCAAATAACGCAGAAGCGGTACCGACAAATACTGATACAGGTCATTCGCGAACGGGAATAAAATCAAAAAAATAACGCCCACCGCGGCGGCGGCTTTGAGTAAACGGCCGCGCAGTTCGGTGAGGTGAGAAACTAAGCTGCTTCCTTTATCGCTATCAGGTACCGGTTCCTTTGTCTTTGTCATCCGGCACTTCCTTCATATCATGCGCTGTATCTTTAGCGCTCAGAATAGGTTCCTCAATCAGCGCATCCGTCATATCGGCAGAAACAAACCGCCCCTTGTCAATCTGCTCTTCCATAGACTTCGCCACCGGATCAAGATCACGCAAATCCCGGTTCACCGTTTCGGCAACTTGATGGAAATCTTCCTTTAACGATTGCAGCTCATCATTCTGCAAACCGATGGTCTTCTTCAATTCGTCCCTGTCAATCTCCTGTGCGAGTTCATCTTTAAAACTCGCTGCCAGTCGTCTGATCTTACCGACCCATTTCCCAGTCTCCGCCGCCAGACGCGGTAAACGATCGGGGCCTACGATAAGCAAAGCGATGAGCATGACCAGCATAAACTCCCAAAAGCCGAAATCTGCCATAACTTATTTTCAGTTTTTGTCGTCTTCGTTGACAGGGTTGCGTTTTGTCGCCGCTGTCTCTTTCTCCTCGTCTTGGTTCATGGATTTTTTAAATCCTTTGATGGCGCTACCCAAATCAGAACCAAGATTACGCAACTTTTTTGTTCCGAACAGCAGCAAAACAATTGCCAGTACAACTAATATTTGCAAGGGTCCCCACGACATATTTCTCCACCTCTCTTGTTAGATTTTATAACGGACGCTTCGCCATCCGTCATTTGTTCCGCCGACGTTTCTCCGCATGCCCCGAAGTTCCAAAACGACGCTCTAGTTCGGTAAACACTTCTTGCAGACGAATATTCCGATGCGCAAGCAAAACCATGCAGTGAAACCACAGATCGGCAACTTCATGCACCAGATTCTGTTTGTCGTCTTGACGTGCCGCCACACACATCTCTCCAGCTTCCTCGTTCACTTTATCAAGAATAGCCTCGCGCCCCTGTTGATACAGATATGCGGCATAAGACTTTTCTGCTGTCTCAGATTTACGTGCATCCAACACCATGGCGATTTTTTCAAGAATACCGGAATTTTGCATAAAACCTCTCCCTCAAACCGAACGTCTCCATTATAACCCCAAGCGCACACTCACAGGCGCACGGCGACCCCGCGTTGGTGTAAGTACTCCTTAGCCTGACGGATAGTATATTCCTGAAAATGAAAGATGCTTGCTGCCAAGACCGCATCGGCGGTTCCTTCAACTAACCCGTCATAGAGGTGTTCCAATGTGCCGACCCCGCCGGAAGCGATGAGCGGAATAGAAACCGCAGCACATATCGTACGCGTCAGCGCCAGATCAAACCCGATTTTAGTGCCGTCGCGGTCCATGCTCGTCAGCAAAATCTCACCGGCGCCGAATTGCGCCATTTGCCGTGCCCATGTTACCGCATCTTTACCCGACGATCGTCGTCCGCCATGCGTGTAAACTTCCCACCGCATCGGATGCTCGCTGGTTTGCTTGGCATCAATCGCCACTGTGATACATTGCGACCCGAACTTATCCGCCGCATGACGAATAAAATCAGGGTCAAAAACTGCGGCGGTATTAATCGCTACTTTATCGGCGCCAGCATTGAGGAGAACCCGTACATCATCCAATTTGCGAATCCCTCCGCCGACAGTGAGTGGAATAAAAATCTCCGCCGCCACTCGCTCAACAAGGTCAACAATGGTCGCGCGATTATCGGAACTTGCGGTGATGTCCAAAAATGCGACCTCGTCCGCACCTTCTCGGTTGTAACGCTTGGCCACCTCAATCGGATCGCCGGCATCGCAAATATCAACGAAACGAATCCCTTTGACGACTCTGCCGGCGTCCACATCCAAACATGGAATAATGCGCTTGGCAAGCGGCATATCACTATCCGCCGCTAAAACTGTTCGCCAACTCCTGCGCCGCTTTGAAGTCCACCGCACCATCATAGAGGGCGCGCCCGACGATGATGCCGACAATTCCCTCTTCACGTATATTGCAAACCGCTTTAATGTCATCAAGCGAACCGACGCCGCCTGACGCAATCACCGGAATATTGACCGCCGAAGCAACCTTCTTGGTAAACTCAACATTGACCCCAGTCAACATCCCGTCGCGGTCAATATCCGTAAAAATAATTGCACAGACGCCGTCATCTTCAAAGTGTTTTGCCATGTCAACCACATCATGATGGGTCATTTTCGACCACCCGGCAGTTGCAACCTTTCCGTTACGCATATCCAGACCGACAATAATATGACTGGGAAACTCTAGGCATAAGTCTTTCACAAAATGCGGTTGTGTTACCGCCCGCGTGCCTAAAACAACAAACTGCACACCGGCATCGAGATAAAACTGCACTGTGTCTTCATCACGTATCCCGCCGCCGGCTTCAATCACAAGGTCGGGAAAACGACTTGCAATCTCAGAAATAATCTCGGCATGCGCCGGCTTCCCATCGCGCGCGCCCTCAAGGTCAACAATATGTAAACGTCGTGCGCTCGCCCGAACCCATCGCTCAACCATACCGATCGGATCCTCCGAAAAAACAGTCTCTTCTTCCATTTTTCCTTGACGCAAACGCACACAGTTGCCGCCTTTCAAGTCAATCGCAGGAATAATTAACATTTTAATCACCGTTCCACCGTGAAAAATTTTTAAGCAGACGTATTCCGTTATCAGCGCTTTTCTCCGGATGAAATTGCACTGCAAAAACAAATTGATCGGCGACCGCACAAACGAACGGTTCGCCGTAACTAGTTACGCCCGCAACAATATCGGAAGAATCGGGCGCGGCATAATAACTATGCACAAAATAAAAATAGGCGGCATCCTCAATTCTCCACCATAAAGGATGTGATTTCACTTGCGCAACCTGATTCCAACCCATGTGCGGAATTTTATGGTTCGGCGCTGCCGGGTGATGTTCGGCAAGATGCCTTGCTACGCCGGCAAATACACCTAGACAGACGGTGCCATCGTTTTCATCGCTACGCTCAAGCAATATCTGCAGCCCCATACAAATGCCTAAAAAAGGCTTTTCACGCACCGCCTCGCGCAACGCATCCGTCATCTGACGTCGCATCAGCGCACGGATGCAGTCTTGCGCCGCACCTTGCCCGGGGAACACGATTTTGTCCGCGCAACGAATCCCTGCCGCATCGTTTACCATCTCAACATGCACCCCGTTCGGCGCCACTGCCGTCAGCGCTTGATATACTGAACGCAGATTGCTCATACCGTAATCTATAATCCCGATGGAAGTCATTAAACAACGTCAAAGCCTGCCTTTTGTCGACGGAAGCGCTCCTTGCATATTTGCGTCAATGGCGATCGCCATGCGAACGGCACGCGCAAATGCTTTGAATATCGTTTCTGCGATATGGTGGCTATTCACGCCATGAAGATTATCAATGTGTAAAGTTGCCCGGGCATGGTTTGCAAACCCTTGAAAAAATTCATGGATCAGATCAACATCAAAATCACCAATGCGCGCGCGTGTGTAACAAACATTGTATTCAAGCCCCGGTCTTCCGGAGAAATCAATCACCGCCCGCGACAATGCTTCATCCAGCGGAACATACGCATGACCGTAACGGCTGATACCTTGCTTGTCACCCAGCGCTTTCGCAAAGCATTCGCCCAGCGTAATCCCGGTATCTTCAACAGTATGATGGTCGTCAACTTCGAGGTCGCCGGCCGCTGTGATATCCAGATCAAGGCAAGCATGTTTTTTTAACTGCTCAAGCATGTGTTTCAGAAAAGGAATATCGATTTTAATTTTTCCCCGACCGCCCCCGTCTAAATTGAGGGTAACGTCAATTTGGGTTTCAGCGGTATGACGCCGGACGGTGCTCGTGCGTGAAGTGGACATCGTATTTGCTTTAAAGTGCTATAGTAAACAAAACAAAAGATTTGTCCAGTATGTATCCGACACTATGCAGACATACGACTGCTGCAATCCGATAGTCAACGCGCTCCGACAAGGCGCTTCTCTAAGCAAACCAAGATAAAATAAAACTGCTTCAGGTGATCAAGGCGCGACATGTCCGTTCATATCGGAATTACAAAATGCAACGCGCCAAACAGAGGATAACATCCTTAAATTGCGACCAAGCTATTTAACGACGAATCCGCAAAGCCATTTTTTCCGCACCAATTCCGGCAGATGCCGATCAATCTGCGCGCAGCGTGCGGACAAATTTTCCAGCGAATTGTTGTTTAAAACAGCAGTTATCAAATGATAAACTTCCGCATTGATCTCATCCACCGCCACTTCCCACTTCCGCCGACTAATGCATAAGTGCTTTGTTGCATCGGTAAGCGGAGATACCAATGATTGCGATAAATCGCCCGATGTTTCACGGATCTGTTTTAACGAATAACACGAGGATAGCAGTGCTAAACTGTTGCTTGGGACAAATCGAATGGTATCGGGTTGATCCGCTGCCGCTCGTTCAAAAGCGGCAAAATCAAACGCGCCGTCATCTTGCGCATAGTAGGCAGAATGACACAACCATTCCAAATGCGCCAATTCCGGCAAATAGGGCCGGTCGGATATCGCCGCATAATCGGCACTTAACTGTTGAATGAATTGTGCAAAACCGGCGCCATAAAAATTCAAATCGTAATGGGTTGACGGATGCGTCGCGATATAACCCCGTGCCGCGGGTAAAAAATGTTCGTCTGTCAAATGCCTGCGACAAGCCGGATAAATTTGTTTCAAAGTATTAGTCAGCCCGCCAATCATATTGTTGCGATATACCGCGACTTGTTCTTGTTTTGACATGCCGCCTTCATCCTGCTGACAAAGGGCATCGGATAAACAAGCGGTCTCGCCGGTTAATAATGCATCTTTGAAATTTTGTTGGAGGCGACGCAAATCCATCAACGTCACTATAATCACTTACGCCATCGCGTGCTGCGTCTGTTGCATAACTCGCTCGGCATGTCGCGCTTCATCCAGCAGAACGTCTAATGCCGGCAGGTCGTTGTCCCATTCTATCAGTACCGGAATATCGCTACACCAACTAGCCAATCGGGCAAGTAAATCCCATACTTCGCCAGCAACGCGGTGGTTGTGCGCGTCCAGTAAATAAACGCCCTTGTCCTCAAAACCGCCCAAATGGATCTGCCGCACTCGTTCCGCATTGACGCCGCGCAGCATCGCTTGCACATCATACTTGTGGTTATATGCACTCACATACAAGTTATTCAGATCAAGCAATATATCGCAGTCGGCTTCGGTCGCGACTGCATTCAGAAATTCAACCTCGCCCATGACGGACGATTGATAAGTCAAATAGCTTGAAATGTTTTCAATTAAGATTCTTTGTTCAAAAAAATCCTGCACCTGACGGATTTTACTTGCGGTATGTCGCACCGCCTCTTCCGTATGCGGCAACGGCAATAAGTCATGCAACCGCACATTGTCCGCACTGACAAAGCACAGATGATCCGAGATACTCAGCGCGTCGTGCCGCTTCGCCAGATTTTTAATCTTTTGCAGATAAGAAAAATCGGGAGGGTCAATTGATCCGAGAGACATCCCGACACTATGTACTGTTATCGGATAATGCGCGCATATATCGGCAAGTTGGCGATGCGCCAAGCCGCCTTCCGCAAAGTAGTTGTCCGCCAAAACCTCCAACCAACCCAGCGGCGGCTTGCGCCGAATCAGTTCGGCGGCGTGCGGATGGCGGAACCCGATGCCGACTCCCTGCGGTTGTTTTGTCTGGCAGCCGCGCTGCGTCACGGTAGACATTGTTCCAATCAGGTAGTGAGTAAAAAACAATTGACGCCGAAGAACCCTCTCTCCGACGTCAATTGTAAGTCCGGCGGTTACTTTTTCGCGGGCTTGACTGCAACAACCATTCCGCCGGGAATTTTGTCGCAAGTGCCTTTGGGAACATAGATCCACTCCTGATCGCTATTCGTCATTTTCGACTGACCAGCGCAGGCATGCTTCCCATCTAACGCGCCGCAGTCATTCATCCCTACTTTGGCAACGCCTGCGCATTTTTCCCACTCGCTCGGTTGATTGGGAACTGCCGATGCGATGGTTGTGCTGATTGTCAAAATACCGGCAATTGCCGACCCGGTTAATAGTCTCCTCTTTTGCATAACGCTTTTGCTCCTTTATATTAAAGTAATAATACACTTTGGCATTACTTGGTAATTTACCGTTTATCTTGGTTACTAAGATCAAAACCCGTATCATGCGGGATTAAACAAGCAACTAGAACAGATTATATTACATTGGCAAACCCCATTCCATGAAGGATTCAAAAAAAAAATCAACTTTTTATAAAATTCTTATAGAAAAATTGATCGGCCGGGCAATCTGCGCCTTGTGGCAAAGTTGCGCGCATTTGTCGTTACACGCCACTCGCCGGTGCGGCGCTTATCTGGGAACGATCGCTTACCACGCAACGCCGCGTCACCGGCGAATTGTGCTGGCAAATATAAAGGTCTGTTTGCCGAACAAATCCCCGCTTGAACACCGTCGCCTTGCGCAAAAAAGTTTCCGTGAAATGGGCAAATTATGTATTGAATTACCGCATCTTTGGCAAAAGGGGCGGCAATATGTGCGTCAATTATGCCAACAAGTCGAAGGACAACAGATTGCCGATACGGCGCAAGCCAAAGGCCCAGTAATTTACGTTTCATTGCATTACGGATGTTGGGAAGCGTTTGCCGGTTTGCAATATAATCAGGAACCTTTAATTTGCTTATATCATCCCAATAAAAACTTGTTGCTTGACCAATTCATCAATAATGGACGCCGCACTCTGGGGTTTCGTCCGTTGCCGGCAAATATCAAAAGTATTCGCGTTTTGTTCCATGCCTTACGCGAAGGAAAAAATATCGGGGTGCTGGCTGATTTGGCGACACGCAAAAGAACTGCCAAAACACTCGCGCCCTTTTTTGGCCTGCCGGCATATACCGGAACACTCGTGTCACATCTGGCACGGTACGCAACAGTAGTATTTCTGTGCACTGAACGGCTTGAAGCCGGGTATCGTCTGGTATATTTTGCCGCGCCTGACGCTCTGTACGACCGAGATTTATTAGTATCCGCCACCGCATTAAATCGGATGTTGGAAAAAATCATTATGCGCTGTCCCGAGCAGTACTTATGGATATATAAACGATTTGCCCGTAGTCCGATCGCACATATTTATCGTCCAAAAAAATGAACCGGCTAAAATAATCAACGCTACTTGCGCCAGAATCCGGGAGTAAAAACAACCAACAAGGTAAATACTTCAAGCCGCCCGAGCAACATGGACATACACAATAACAATTTATCGTGGTTCCCAATCTCGGCATAACTTTCACTCACGCCGGCAAGCCCCGGCCCTAAGTTGTTTAGAGTCGCGGCAACTGCCGAAAAAGCGGTAACTTCGTCCAAGCCCGATGCAAGCAGAAGCATAATCATCAGCAAAAAGAGACCGACATATACCGCAAAAAATCCCCAAACAGCATTGACGACTTCCGCTGTCACAAACTTTTTCCCTACAGTGATTGATGCGACCGCATGCGGGTGGGTTAAGTGAAACAGTTCACGCATACCTTGCTTGACCAGCAATAAAAAGCGAATGACTTTAATGCCGCCGCTGGTTGACCCGGCGCAGCCGCCGATGAAACTGACCGAAATTAAAAACGCGGGTAAAAACCCCGGCCAGTACGCATAACCGGAAGTGGTAAACCCGGTTGTCGTGCCGATTGAGATCGCTTGAAACAAAGCTTGGCGTATCGCCGTGCCGGACTGCGCGCCTTCCTCAATTAAATACAGCGCGACCACCGCAACGGCGAACAGCATAATGCCAATAAACAACTTGAATTCGCTGTCACGTGCGTATGCGCTAAAACTTCTATGCCGCAATGCGCCAAAATGCAAACCGAAGTTTGCCCCGGCAATCAACATAAATACCACCGCAATAAGCTCAATCGCCACACTGTCAAAATAGCCGATGCTGGCATCATGGGTAGAGAACCCGCCAATGGAAATCGTTGAAAAGCTATGGCAGATCGCATCAAACGGTGTCATCCCGGCTAGCCAGTAAGCTAACGCGCAGAAGGTCGTCAGCAAAACATAAATGTACCACAGTGCTTTTGCCGTTTCGGTGATTCGCGGCGTCAGCTTGGTGTCTTTCACCGGGCCTAATGTTTCGGCCCGATACAACTGCATTCCGCCGACAGACAACATCGGCAATATTGCAAGCGCTAAAATAATAATACCCAAGCCGCCCAACCATTGCAGCAAATGCCGGTACAACAGAAGTGAATGCGGCAGATCGTCCAACCCGATCAACACGGTGGCGCCGGTTGTCGTCAACCCGGAGAAAGATTCAAACAGAGCATCATAGACCGTCAGATTCATCTGATAATCTTCAATCAGATAAAACGGCACGGCACCGAAAACGCTGAGCACAGTCCAAAACAACACTACGACCAGAAAGCCGTCGCGCAAACGTAAATCCGTTCCCAACCGGCGCACCGGCAACCACAATAGCGCGCCAGCGCCGACGGTGACGCCAAACGCAATTAGAAAAGTTTGAGCACTATGTTCGCCGTACCATAGCCCGACTGCCGCCGGCACAAGCATAATTGTGCTGAACAATATCAACAAAACGCCGATAATCTTTTGCACCAATAGCAGCTGCATTAAAAAAAAGTTGCTTTAACTTGAAATAATCTTTCAATCGCGGGAATATATTTTTTGTTGCTTACAAATAAAATAACATGGTCGTCAGTTTCAATTATCAGATCATGATGAGCCATTATCACTTCTTCTCCGCGCACCACCGCGCCGATGCCCGCGCCTTCGGGCAGCGAGATGTTGTCAATGCTTTTACCGACCACTTGCGAAGTGTTCTGATCACCATGCGCAATCGCTTCAATCGCTTCCGCCTTGCCACGGTTCAATGAATATGCCACTGCGACATCGCCCTTGCGAATATGTCTGAGCAAAGCACTGATAGAGTCTTGTTGCGGTGAAATAGCAACATCGATACTACCTTGCTGAATCAAATCAACGTAGCGCGGGCGGTTAATCAACGCCATTGTTTTTCGGACACCCAAATGCTTCGCCATCATCGACGACAGGATATTATCCTCGTCATCGTTCGTCACTGCGCAAAATACATCCATGCAATCCATATTTTCTTCAAGCATAATTTCAGCGCTGATTGCATCGCCCTGTAACACTACGACATCATTTAGCCGCTCGGCTAACATTTCACTGCGCGCTTGATTATAATCAATAATTTTGACCTGATAATCTGGCATTAAAACCTCCGCCAAATGCGTGCCGATTCTGCCGCCGCCGGCAATAAAAATCCTTTTATACGGCTTTTCCGAACTATGCAAAGCAACCGTCATTGAGCGAACAAATCTGTCCGCGGTAATAAAAAATACAATGTCGCGATGTTCAATCCGCGTATCGCCGTCGGGAGTAATCATTTCCGTACCATCGCGATAAATCGCCGCCACCCGCGCCTCGATTCCCGGTAGTTCGGTAGGAATTTCATGTAGATATTTGCCGACCAATTGCCCGCCATACTCGGCACGCACCGCCACTAACAACAGCTGTCCGTCGGCAAATTCAACCACCCGCAACGAATTAGGATACTTGATTAAACGGCTGATGGTTTCCGACACCAATTCTTCCGGACGGATCAGTACATCAATTGGTATCGCATCGTCGGAAAACAGCTTGGGATGTTTGCGGTAGGGGACACGTCGCACTCGGGCAATTTTAGTCGGGACATGAAATAATGTGTGCGCAACTTGACAAGCGACCATATTCGTTTCATCTTCACCGGTCAACGCTACAATCATATCGGCATCTTCGGCATCTGCCTGTTGCAAAATTTCCGGATGCGACGCACGGCCGACCACCGTTCTTAAATCGGCAATCGTTTTATATTCCTCAAGGCAAGCAGCATTTTCGTCGACCAAAGTAACATCATTGCCCTCATCCGCCAAAATGCAGGCAAGCGATCCTCCGACTTGGCCGGCACCAAGGATGATAATTTTCATCTGTGTCTCTTACTCTCTTTGTAAGCAATACCCAAAGCACGCAGTTTACGATATAGATGGGTACGCTCCATATCGGTTTTTTCAGCCAACCGGCTCACACTACCGCCCACTTGCTCAAGCAATTGCTTCAAGTACATTTTCTCAAACATTTCCCGCGCCTCACGCATTGGCTTTTGCAGAACTTGCTCAAACCAGGCATACTCCGAATATGACACGCCAACCATCTGTTTTACTTCTTCCGGAGACACTTCTTCATCGGTGCCGTCCTTCAATAAGCGATATACGCAATAGTCGAGCTCGGCAAGATTCTCGGGCCACTCGTAATGCAACAGATAATTTTGCGCGGCGATAGAAAACTTCCGATACGGTAATTTTCGATCGTTTTGACTATGCCAATCAGTGCTGGCACGAATAATCTCGGGAATATCTTCGGCATAAGCGCGCAATGGCGGTGCAACCACAATCAATGGTGAAAGCAGCGCTTGGAGCTGTGCGGAAAGACCGGTATTGGTCAACGATAAATCCCGTGTGGTAAATATCACACAGTAATTATTATCGCCATTATCAATTTTTTTTTTCAGACTTTGGGCCAACGCAGGCGGAATCTTCTCGCACTCAAGAAATAAAGTGCCGCCTCCAGCTCGCGTAAAAGTATCGCTGCCCGACCCTTCGGCAACCACCACAAAAGGAGCGTTCGACCGTGTACTTTGGCTATGAATATTTTCCGCGATAAATTGTTTTCCTGTGCCGTATTCGCCTCGAATGAAGACATGCTGTCCAGCAGTGGCGCAACGTAAAATATCTTCACGCAGTTTTCTGACGACCGCGCTTGACCCCACAAATTCGCGTCCCGGCGCGACGCTGTGTTCTGTCACAGCGACGGGTTTCAAGTTGTTGCATACAACCTGTAGTAATTTCGCCATCGTTAACGGCTTTTCAATAAAGCCGCAGGCGCCGAGTCGGGTCGCCTCAACCGCAGTTTCAACTGTTCCGTGTCCAGACATCATCACTACCGGCGCCCGCACTTGATTCTGTTCCTTCCATTGACGCAATAAACTGATGCCGTCCTCGGGCGCCATCCAAATATCCAGTAGCACCAGATCAAATGCCTGCATTGCTATTTGAGTATTAGCCATTGAGGCACTATCGGCAATCTGCACTTCAAACCCTTCATCCTCGAGAATATCTTGTACCGAATTGCAAATATTGGGTTCATCATCCACAACTAAAATTTTTTGACTCATGCTGCCTCCCTCCAGATACGTGGTAATGTAACAATAACCGAGGCGCCGCCTTGCGGCAAATTAAACGCTCGAATCTTGCCATTATGCTCTTCCACGATTTTCTTGACGATTGCCAGTCCTAAACCTTTACCTTTTAGCTTGGTGGTCGCATACGGTTCAAACAAGTTTTTGACGACCGCCGGATCGAAACCCGGACCGTTATCGGATACCGCCAGAACCACTTTGCTCGCACTTTGTTGATCTGCACGTAACACAATTATGATTTCTCCGCTGGAATTTTCCTGAAGCGCTTCCTCTGAGTTTTTTAATAAATTATGCAAAAGCTGACGCAAACGCGAAGCATCGCCCGAAACCAAAAGATCTTCAGTCAGTAGTTTTAGCGTGATTTGGTAATCGCCGGAATGATATAAATCCACCACCTCGCACACCAGCGTATTCATCGGTAGAATCTCCGGTCGCGGTGTCGTCAGACGCGAATACTGGCTGAATTCATCTACCATCTGCTTCATCGACTTAACCTGCTCAATAATTGTGTGCGTTGATCGTTCAAGGAATTCTTTATCTTTTGCCGCCAATTTTCCCGACAGCTTATTGCTCAAATGCTCGGCAGAGAGCTGAATCGGGGTCAACGGATTCTTTACTTCATGCGCCAGCCGACGCGCAACCTCACCCCATGCCGTTTCACGTTGCGCCTGTTCCATTTGAGTGATGTCATTGAAAACAATCGCACAACCGCCGTCCGGCAATACCTTACCGCGACAAATCAGCGATTGATATTTACCACCCGAAGTCAAATCAAACCGAGTCTCCCATTCAAGATTTCTATTCTCTAAATACGGTTTGATATGGTCGCGAAAATGAACGAAACCGGGTCGGTCAACTTTGCAAAACAACGACTTCTCAGATAATTCCGTTAAGTCAATGTCTAAAATATCACTCGCCGCACGGTTCACTGTTTTCAATACATGCCGTGCATCAAGACCCAAAACTCCCGATGAAATATTTCCTAGCACCGTATACAGATAAGTATGTTGATTGCTAAGTTGTTCCCGGCTTCGCGCGCTGCTGTCCCGTGCTTCCGACAAGCGTACCGTCATCTCATTAAATGATTCGACTAACAACCCCAAGTCATCTTGCGAGGGTTTGGATATTTTTACTTCCAATTCACCGGCGGCAACCGCTCGCGTGGCATCGGTCAATTTCACAACCGGTCGAACCAAATTGCGCGCGGAGACAAGCGCGACCCATACCGCATAAAAAATGCCCGAAAGTAAAACCAAACTCAGCGCCAAAATAAAATTATCCTCCAAACTATTACGCAGATAAGACAATTGGCCGTAATGACGATAAGTATTTTGCACGCTGACCGCAAGCGTATTTGCCCGTTCGGACACGGGATACAGTAGCTGCAGAATTCTCAGTTCTGGCATTGTCCGAGTCGGCGGCAAGGAAATAACTAATCGCGCGTAAAGACCACGTGCCTGAATCGGATCAATCCCGTAATAGGGTTCTCCGCCAATCACGCTGCGTAATATTTCATCGGAAGGCAAATCCGGCAATAGCTTGGGAAATATGCCGCTTGCCGCCGCAACAATCCGGCGGTCGCTAGCTAATAAGACGACCTCGCTCTCACGGTTTGCCGCAACATAAGTATTAATTAAATATGCCGCAAGATCATCCGGTGCGCCGATCAAGTCTTCAACCAACGGAACAATTTCATTTTTATATAAACTTAACTGGGTATTAAGCGAATGACGACTCAGTGAAATTGCATCCTCAAGTGCCTGCTCCACATCAATTGAAAACCAAGAGCTCATCCCCTTGTCAATCATCCATAAAGAAACGCCATAAACTACCGTTGCCGGGGCTAAGGCAAAAATAACGAATAATATTGTGAGCTTGAACGTCAAGCGCGATCCGGTACGTCGCTTGATGCGACGATAAACCAACCGCCCGACATTCACCACAATCAAAATGATGAAAACTAATAGCAGCAAAATGTTAAAGCTGAGAATCTTTAAATGATGGCGATCAAAAGCCGCCGAATCCTGCACCGAACTGACCAGTAAGAACAAAGAAATCGTCAACAGCAGCAGCAGCGCTCCCGCCGGTAGAAGCACTTTCCGGAAATGACTTACTGCAATGACCATTCATACCAATCTGAAGACAAGTACCAGTCGCTTGATACATAGCTCTTCAGGCGCAACGGCATCGGCAGGGCATCGCGCACCAGTCGAATCCGCATTCGTAGAAACACATTGGGGCCGGAATTGACCAGCGGCAAATCCAACAATGAAATTCCACGATACTTGCCGATATAGACGAGTGCACGCGCAAGCGAAGAGAAACTCTCCCGCGTGCCAAAAGTTAAATCATCGACAGTGAATTTTTTAGTTAATGCATGATAAGCGAGCCGGCGAGTAATCTCCAATGAAAGCATCCGCTTTGCTGGTAAGAGCTTTGCTTTTCTGCGAATTTGTATCGTAGTAACAAAGATCAAAGACACCCCTCTATCTAAAGCCGCCTGCACTCCGTCGGACAAACGAATGTTGGCAGACGCATCCAAATGCAATGTATTATTGCGTTTGGGCGCACTCACTTGTGTCAGCACAATACCTGATTCTGCCATAACCGGGCTTGACGCCCATAACGACATCCATACAAGCAAACACAATATAAAGAAACGCAAATACATTGAACAAGTCATTTTATCGGCTATTGAATAAACAAGTATAACAAGTGTACGCGACCATCACATATCGGACAAACCGGGCAGAGTATGCAAGGCATTCGGTAGCGTGCAGTTGCGCACTTTAAGTGGTCATTGGTTATTATAGCGATCAAGCCCATCCGGGTCGGGCAACAAATAAATTTTGTGGATTTTTGAGACAGCGGCTTCTGAAATTGGCAAATCAATCCCATATATAGTGGTATTGTGTTTTTCGCCCGACAGAAGCAATGCCGTAATTCAATATATGAACTCGGTTTAAGCTCGCTCTTATAGCGATACGGGCGGACGCAGGATTGGGCTTTTAGCGCAAACTTTGAAGCGGAATCCGCCGTGTCAGTCTTGCATTCCGGCGCTTCAAGCACATCGCCGCCGAAACGATGCCGGAAAACAGAAGCAGCCACCACAAGCCGACCGCGCCGCCACCGCCGCGCCGCCGCCGTCTATCGACGCCGACACTGCTACCGCCGATCGCCCCCGTATTTGCAACAATGCCGTTTGCTTCACTATCAGCATCATTCGGCCCGCCATCTGCGATCTCCAACAGCACACAGCGATGGCCCGCATTGAGACCCGGCGTCCAATACGCTATCGCATCCGGACTTGGGCAAGCATTGTCTGAAGTCCTCGGCGCCGAATAAGTACGATCGACTTCGGACACATCAATCTCCACCCAATCGCTATCAATCTCCAACCAATCGCCATCAATCTCCACCCAATCGCTATCAATCTCCAACCAATCGCTATCAATCTCCAACCGATCGCCATTGATATATTTGTAATAGACCGAACCTTCGGCTATAGGTTCACGTTGCGGAATAACCACCCGCGCTTGCAAGTCAAAGTTATCCACATCAAAAATTACTTCAAAATCATAGACACCGCTGCCTGCGTAGGCCGGTGGTGTGCCAATCCCTATTATTTCGGCATCTTCTTCGCTCTCGGCAATCAGCGCAGACCAATGCGGTATTGCATTTTCCGTCACCGACCTTACTACCACTGAAAATAGACCTACAGCGGGTTTTTGAATGGCTTGACCGTCCTCTTCGCCATCTTTACCGTCCCCGGTGGTAATAATTAAAGTTGACCTTCTATCGTTCCTCGTCTCATCTCCGGCATAAAGAAACTCTCTGTTATCTCTGTAAAACTTCACATTACGAATCGCGCTATCGTCACCATCCGCATAGTCATCCCGAACTCCGTCAACGTCCAGATCGTCTATCCTATCCGGCAATAATTGATCATCAACTATATTGACGTATATTGTTTGTGTTATTGTCGTCGTCAATCTCTCACTACTATTCGCATCAAAACCGGCGCCGGCAAAGACACCTCTTATAACCAGAGGAGTTTCTTCCGTCGGGGCAAAATTACCCATAACCGAACACTTGATGGTGCCGACCGGACAGGCCGGAATCTCAAAGGCCTCGCTCTCGGGATTCGTCAAGTCGTCGATGATGTTAACCGTCCACTCGCCTCGTATGAGAACACCGGTCTCCGCCGGAGTTGACTTGAACGTTAAGCCCTGATCAGTCAACTCCGACACTCGCACATAACGTCTTTCTTCATTATCGACCAGAGCCAATACTCTAAACGGAACCCTGAATCCGAATGAAGCCGGCACGTCAAGTTCGCGAACTATAAATGAACTACGAGTGACAGTATAAAACCATGTGGAAGGATCGTTATAGGCCACCATAATATCAGTTTCGCTTCCCGGATTCGACAGCGTCGGAAGCCCCGGCATTTCGCTATCCGTACTCAGGTCGTTCTCAAGCAGCCTGATTGTCGCGCTATTGCCATCTTCTAACGCAGCGCCATCCGCTATTACAGCTAGAGGCATAGAAGTGAAAGTCCAAGTTGGCAATGTTCCTTCTACAGAAAAGTCTTCTGCCTTAAGCCCAAGTTCGAGTTCGGCAGGCCGGACATCAATCTCAATCGTAATCGTCGAACTGCTGCCTTGAGGGATATATTTACTCCGATTCGCAAGACCCACAATCGGTGCGACATAAAATAGTTGAGCAAATGCGACACCTTCCAAACTGCCGTCAATGTCATAATCCGTAATTTCCGCATCGCCGGTGAAAATATTACCGTTTGCATCTTTCGCACGCCAAATCACTGCGGTAAAGCCCAATTGCTGCAAAAATAGCCGCCGGTTTTCATCATCAAAGTTAAGTGGGCATAATTGCCTTGTATCCTCGCAGGCTGTAAACGCTTCCAAGCTATCGCAACCGGTGCACGATACGATGTCGGAACCTACCGCCACTTCAAAACTGCCGTCTGCCGACACCTCGGCGTTTGCGAGCACATCGGCAATCAAATCATAGCCATCTTCGTCGCCTATGCGGCGTAAAGTTAGGCTAGCCCCTGTATCATCAACTATCGGTGTTGCCGTGATGCGTGCGGCTGTGCCGTCGCCTGCTGCACTGACCGCACGCACTTCAAATGTGTATTCCGTGTCGTTGACTAAGTTCGATACGATTTGAGTTCCGACTTCGCCCGTCGCATCGCCAGCGATCGTCCAGTTCGGGTCCCAAATATTCCCGCCGTCGCTGCTTGCGCGATATTCATAGCGGTTGATCGGCGCAGTGCCGGAATCGGCAGGTACGTCCCAACTTAGGACCGCGTGTGTATCGCCCGCCGCGGCTACTAACTCCGTCGGTGCGCCGGGCACGTCATCGTTGTCGATGATCGTAATCGTTTCCTCGCCGATTATGTCGCCGTCATGCCGCGCGGTTATCTCAATCATTTCATCCGTCTCGTCCGCTGGGTCGTCTGTCGCTATGATCGTTGCGCTTACCGAAGACAACCCTGCCAGCAAAGTCAACTCATACGGCGACGACAACGGCGAATCTCCGACCATTACCGTATAGTCGTCCTCAAGCATCGCATCGCCGGCAAACTCTAACGTGATCGTTTGATCTTCGGCATATACCGATTCGTTCGTGATTCCCACTTCGATATCGGTTGATGCGCCTTCATTGATTTCGGTTGCGCCGACCGACAGGGACAATACCGGCGCATCATCGTTGTCGATGATCGTAATCGTTTCCTCGCCGATTATGTCGCCGTCATGCCGCGCGGTTATCTCAATCATTTCATCCGTCTCGTCCGCTGGGTCGTCTGTCGCTATGATCGTTGCGCTTACCGAAGACAACCCTGCCAGCAAAGTCAACTCATACGGCGACGACAACGGCGAATCTCCGACCATTACCGTATAGTCGTCCTCAAGCATCGCATCGCCGGCAAACTCTAACGTGATCGTTTGATCTTCGGCATATACCGATTCGTTCGTGATTCCCACTTCGATATCGGTTGATGCGCCTTCATTGATTTCGGTTGCGCCGACCGACAGGGACAATACCGGCGCATCATCGTTGTCGATGATCGTAATCGTTTCCTCGCCGATTATGTCGCCGTCATGCCGCGCGGTTATCTCAATCATTTCATCCGTCTCGTCCGCTGGGTCGTCTGTCGCTATGATCGTTGCGCTTACCGAAGACAACCCTGCCAGCAAAGTCAACTCATACGGCGACGACAACGGCGAATCTCCGACCATTACCGTATAGTCGTCCTCAAGCATCGCATCGCCGGCAAACTCTAACGTGATCGTTTGATCTTCGGCATATACCGATTCGTTCGTGATTCCCACTTCGATATCGGTTGATGCGCCTTCATTGATTTCGGTTGCGCCGACCGACAGGGACAATACCGGCGCATCATCGTTGTCGATGATCGTAATCGTTTCCTCGCCGATTATGTCGCCGTCATGCCGCGCGGTTATCTCAATCATTTCATCCGTCTCGTCCGCTGGGTCGTCTGTCGCTATGATCGTTGCGCTTACCGAAGACAACCCTGCCAGCAAAGTCAACTCATACGGCGACGACAACGGCGAATCTCCGACCATTACCGTATAGTCGTCCTCAAGCATCGCATCGCCGGCAAACTCTAACGTGATCGTTTGATCTTCGGCATATACCGATTCGTTCGTGATTCCCACTTCGATATCGGTTGATGCGCCTTCATTGATTTCGGTTGCGCCGACCGACAGGGACAATACCGGCGCATCATCGTTGTCGATGATCGTAATCGTTTCCTCGCCGATTATGTCGCCGTCATGCCGCGCGGTTATCTCAATCATTTCATCCGTCTCGTCCGCTGGGTCGTCTGTCGCTATGATCGTTGCGCTTACCGAAGACAACCCTGCCGGCAAAGTCAACTCATACGGCGACGACAACGGCGAATCTCCGACCATTACCGTATAGTCGTCCTCAAGCATCGCATCGCCGGCAAACTCTAACGTGATCGTTTGATCTTCGGCATATACCGATTCGTTCGTGATTCCCACTTCGATATCGGTTGATGCGCCTTCATTGATTTCGGTTGCGCCGACCGACAGGGACAATACCGGCGCATCATCGTTGTCGATGATCGTAATCGTTTCCTCGCCGATTATGTCGCCGTCATGCCGCGCGGTTATCTCAATCATTTCATCCGTCTCGTCCGCTGGGTCGTCTGTCGCTATGATCGTTGCGCTTACCGAAGACAACCCTGCCAGCAAAGTCAACTCATACGGCGACGACAACGGCGAATCTCCGACCATTACCGTATAGTCGTCCTCAAGCATCGCATCGCCGGCAAACTCTAACGTGATCGTTTGATCTTCGGCATATACCGATTCGTTCGTGATTCCCACTTCGATATCGGTTGATGCGCCTTCATTGATTTCGGTTGCGCCGACCGACAGGGACAATACCGGCGCATCATCGTTGTCGATGATCGTAATCGTTTCCTCGCCGATTATGTCGCCGTCATGCCGCGCGGTTATCTCAATCATTTCATCCGTCTCGTCCGCTGGGTCGTCTGTCGCTATGATCGTTGCGCTTACCGAAGACAACCCTGCCGGCAAAGTCAACTCATACGGCGACGACAACGGCGAATCTCCGACCATTACCGTATAGTCGTCCTCAAGCATCGCATCGCCGGCAAACTCTAACGTGATCGTTTGATCTTCGGCATATACCGATTCGTTCGTGATTCCCACTTCGATATCGGTTGATGCGCCTTCATTGATTTCGGTTGCAACCGACAGGGACAATACCGGCGCATCATCGTTGTCGATGATCGTAATCGTTTCCTCGCCGATTATGTCGCCGTCATGCCGCGCGGTTATCTCAATCATTTCATCCGTCTCGTCCGCTGGGTCGTCTGTCGCTATGATCGTTGCGCTTACCGAAGACAACCCTGCCGGCAAAGTCAACTCATACGGCGACGACAACGGCGAATCTCCGACCATACCGTATAGTCGTCCTCAAGCATCGCATCGCCGGCAAACTCTAACGTGATCGTTTGATCTTCGGCATATACCGATTCGTTCGTGATACTTCGGTTGATGCGCCTTCATTGATTTCGGTTGCGCCGACCGACAGGGACAATACCGGCGCATCATCGTTGTCGATGATCGTAATCGTTTCCTCGCCGATTATGTCGCCGTCATGCCGCGCGGTTATCTCAATCATTTCATCCGTCTCGTCCGCTGGGTCGTCTGTCGCTATGATCGTTGCGCTTACCGAAGACAACCCTGCCGGCAAAGTCAACTCATACGGCGACGACAACGGCGAACGGCCATTACCGTATAGTCGTCCTCAAGACCGCATCGCCGGCAAACTCTAACGTGATCGTTTGATCTTCGGCATATACCGATTCGTTCGTGATTCTCTTCGATATCGGTTGATGCGCCTTCATTGATTTCGGTTGCGCCGACCGACAGGGACAATACCGGCGCATCATCGTTGTCGATGATCGTAATCGTTTCCTCGCCGATTATGTCGCCGTCATGCCGCGCGGTTATCTCAATCATTTCATCCGTCTCGTCCGCTGGGTCGTCTGTCGCTATGATCGTTGCGCTTACCGAAGACAACCCTGCCGGCAAAGTCAACTCATACGGCGACGACAACGGCGAATCTCCGACCATTACCGTATAGTCGTCCTCAAGCATCGCATCGCCGGCAAACTCTAACGTGATCGTTTGATCTTCGGCATATACCGATTCGTTCGTGATTCCTTTCATCGGTTGATGCGCCTTCATTGATTTCGGTTGCGCCGACCGACAGGGACAATACCGGCGCATCATCGTTGTCGATGATCGTAATCGTTTCCTCGCCGATTATGTCGCCGTCATGCCGCGCGGTTATCTCAATCATTTCATCCGTCTCGTCCGCTGGGTCGTCTGTCGCTATGATCGTTGCGCTTACCGAAGACAACCCTGCCGGCAAAGTCAACTCATACGGCGACGACAACGGCGAATCTCCGACCATTACCGTATAGTCGTCCTCAAGCATCGCATCGCCGGCAAACTCTAACGTGATCGTTTGATCTTCGGCATATACCGATTCGTTCGTGATTCCCACTTCGATATCGGTTGATGCGCCTTCATTGATTTCGGTTGCGCCGACCGACAGGGACAATACCGGCGCATCATCGTTGTCGATGATCGTAATCGTTTCCTCGCCGATTATGTCGCCGTCATGCCGCGCGGTTATCTCAATCATTTCATCCGTCTCGTCCGCTGGGTCGTCTGTCGCTATGATCGTTGCGCTTACCGAAGACAACCCTGCCGGCAAAGTCAACTCATACGGCGACGACAACGGCGAATCTCCGACCATTACCGTATAGTCGTCCTCAAGCATCGCATCGCCGGCAAACTCTAACGTGATCGTTTGATCTTCGGCATATACCGATTCGTTCGTGATTCCCACTTCGATATCGGTTGATGCGCCTTCATTGATTTCGGTTGCGCCGACCGACAGGGACAATACCGGCGCATCATCGTTGTCGATGATCGTAATCGTTTCCTCGCCGATTATGTCGCCGTCATGCCGCGCGGTTATCTCAATCATTTCATCCGTCTCGTCCGCTGGGTCGTCTGTCGCTATGATCGTTGCGCTTACCGAAGACAACCCTGCCGGCAAAGTCAACTCATACGGCGACGACAACGGCGAATCTCCGACCATTACCGTATAGTCGTCCTCAAGCATCGCATCGCCGGCAAACTCTAACGTGATCGTTTGATCTTCGGCATATACCGATTCGTTCGTGATTCCCACTTCGATATCGGTTGATGCGCCTTCATTGATTTCGGTTGCGCCGACCGACAGGGACAATACCGGCGCATCATCGTTGTCGATGATCGTAATCGTTTCCTCGCCGATTATGTCGCCGTCATGCCGCGCGGTTATCTCAATCATTTCATCCGTCTCGTCCGCTGGGTCGTCTGTCGCTATGATCGTTGCGCTTACCGAAGACAACCCTGCCAGCAAAGTCAACTCATACGGCGACGACAACGGCGAATCTCCGACCATTACCGTATAGTCGTCCTCAAGCATCGCATCGCCGGCAAACTCTAACGTGATCGTTTGATCTTCGGCATATACCGATTCGTTCGTGATTCCCACTTCGATATCGGTTGATGCGCCTTCATTGATTTCGGTTGCGCCGACCGACAGGGACAATACCGGCGCATCATCGTTGTCGATGATCGTAATCGTTTCCTCGCCGATTATGTCGCCGTCATGCCGCGCGGTTATCTCAATCATTTCATCCGTCTCGTCCGCTGGGTCGTCTGTCGCTATGATCGTTGCGCTTACCGAAGACAACCCTGCCAGCAAAGTCAACTCATACGGCGACGACAACGGCGAATCTCCGACCATTACCGTATAGTCGTCCTCAAGCATCGCATCGCCGGCAAACTCTAACGTGATCGTTTGATCTTCGGCATATACCGATTCGTTCGTGATTCCCACTTCGATATCGGTTGATGCGCCTTCATTGATTTCGGTTGCGCCGACCGACAGGGACAATACCGGCGCATCATCGTTGTCGATGATCGTAATCGTTTCCTCGCCGATTATGTCGCCGTCATGCCGCGCGGTTATCTCAATCATTTCATCCGTCTCGTCCGCTGGGTCGTCTGTCGCTATGATCGTTGCGCTTACCGAAGACAACCCTGCCAGCAAAGTCAACTCATACGGCGACGACAACGGCGAATCTCCGACCATTACCGTATAGTCGTCCTCAAGCATCGCATCGCCGGCAAACTCTAACGTGATCGTTTGATCTTCGGCATATACCGATTCGTTCGTGATTCCCACTTCGATATCGGTTGATGCGCCTTCATTGATTTCGGTTGCGCCGACCGACAGGGACAATACCGGCGCATCATCGTTGTCGATGATCGTAATCGTTTCCTCGCCGATTATGTCGCCGTCATGCCGCGCGGTTATCTCAATCATTTCATCCGTCTCGTCCGCTGGGTCGTCTGTCGCTATGATCGTTGCGCTTACCGAAGACAACCCTGCCAGCAAAGTCAACTCATACGGCGACGACAACGGCGAATCTCCGACCATTACCGTATAGTCGTCCTCAAGCATCGCATCGCCGGCAAACTCTAACGTGATCGTTTGATCTTCGGCATATACCGATTCGTTCGTGATTCCCACTTCGATATCGGTTGATGCGCCTTCATTGATTTCGGTTGCGCCGACCGACAGGGACAATACCGGCGCATCATCGTTGTCGATGATCGTAATCGTTTCCTCGCCGATTATGTCGCCGTCATGCCGCGCGGTTATCTCAATCATTTCATCCGTCTCGTCCGCTGGGTCGTCTGTCGCTATGATCGTTGCGCTTACCGAAGACAACCCTGCCAGCAAAGTCAACTCATACGGCGACGACAACGGCGAATCTCCGACCATTACCGTATAGTCGTCCTCAAGCATCGCATCGCCGGCAAACTCTAACGTGATCGTTTGATCTTCGGCATATACCGATTCGTTCGTGATTCCCACTTCGATATCGGTTGATGCGCCTTCATTGATTTCGGTTGCGCCGACCGACAGGGACAATACCGGCGCATCATCGTTGTCGATGATCGTAATCGTTTCCTCGCCGATTATGTCGCCGTCATGCCGCGCGGTTATCTCAATCATTTCATCCGTCTCGTCCGCTGGGTCGTCTGTCGCTATGATCGTTGCGCTTACCGAAGACAACCCTGCCAGCAAAGTCAACTCATACGGCGACGACAACGGCGAATCTCCGACCATTACCGTATAGTCGTCCTCAAGCATCGCATCGCCGGCAAACTCTAACGTGATCGTTTGATCTTCGGCATATACCGATTCGTTCGTGATTCCCACTTCGATATCGGTTGATGCGCCTTCATTGATTTCGGTTGCGCCGACCGACAGGGACAATACCGGCGCATCATCGTTGTCGATGATCGTAATCGTTTCCTCGCCGATTATGTCGCCGTCATGCCGCGCGGTTATCTCAATCATTTCATCCGTCTCGTCCGCTGGGTCGTCTGTCGCTATGATCGTTGCGCTTACCGAAGACAACCCTGCCGGCAAAGTCAACTCATACGGCGACGACAACGGCGAATCTCCGACCATTACCGTATAGTCGTCCTCAAGCATCGCATCGCCGGCAAACTCTAACGTGATCGTTTGATCTTCGGCATATACCGATTCGTTCGTGATTCTCTTCGATATCGGTTGATGCGCCTTCATTGATTTCGGTTGCGCCGACCGACAGGGACAATACCGGCGCATCATCGTTGTCGATGATCGTAATCGTTTCCTCGCCGATTATGTCGCCGTCATGCCGCGCGGTTATCTCAATCATTTCATCCGTCTCGTCCGCTGGGTCGTCTGTCGCTATGATCGTTGCGCTTACCGAAGACAACCCTGCCGGCAAAGTCAACTCATACGGCGACGACAACGGCGAATCTCCGACCATTACCGTATAGTCGTCCTCAAGCATCGCATCGCCGGCAAACTCTAACGTGATCGTTTGATCTTCGGCATATACCGATTCGTTCGTGATTCCCACTTCGATATCGGTTGATGCGCCTTCATTGATTTCGGTTGCGCCGACCGACAGGGACAATACCGGCGCATCATCGTTGTCGATGATCGTAATCGTTTCCTCGCCGATTATGTCGCCGTCATGCCGCGCGGTTATCTCAATCATTTCATCCGTCTCGTCCGCTCGGTCGTCTGTCGCTATGATCGTTGCCGTTGCCGTAGATGCCCCTGCCGACAAAGTCAACTCGGCGACGACAACGGCGAATCTCCGACCATTACCGTATAGCGACGCATCAAACTCTAACGGATCGTTTGATCTTCGGCATACCGATTCGTTCGATTCCATTCGGTTGATGCGCCTTCATATTTCGGTTGCGCCGACCGACAGGGACAATACCGGCGCATCATCGTTGTCGATGATCGTAATCGTTTCCTCGCCGATTATGTCGCCGTCATGCCGCGCGGTTATCTCAATCATTTCATCCGTCTCGTCCGCTGGGTCGTCTGTCGTCATGATCGTTGCTGAGACGTGCCGGCAAAGTCAACTGATACGGCGACGACAACGGCGAATCGGCATTACCGTAAGTCGTCCTCAAGCATCGCATCGCCGGCAAACTCTAACGTCGTTTGATCTTCGGCATATACCGATTCGTTCGTGATTCCCACTTCGATATCGGTTGATGCGCCTTCATTGATTTCGGTTGCGCCGACCGACAGGGACAATACCGGCGCATCATCGTTGTCGATGATCGTAATCGTTTCCTCGCCGATTATGTCGCCGTCATGCCGCGCGGTTATCTCAATCATTTCATCCGTCTCGTCCGCTCGGTCGTCTGTCGCTATGATCGTTGCCGTTGCCGTAGATGCCCCTGCCGACAAAGTCAACTCATACGGCGACGACAACGGCGAATCTCCGACCATTACCGTATAGTCGTCCTCAAGCATCGCATCGCCGGCAAACTCTAACGTGATCGTTTGATCTTCGGCATATACCGATTCGTTCGTGATTCCCACTTCGATATCGGTTGATGCGCCTTCATTGATTTCGGTTGCGCCGACCGACAGGGACAATACCGGCGCATCATCGTTGTCGATGATCGTAATCGTTTCCTCGCCGATTATGTCGCCGTCATGCCGCGCGGTTATCTAATCATTTCATCCGTCTCGTCCGCTCGGTCGTCTGTCGCTATGATCGTTGCCGTTGCCGTAGATGCCCCTGCCGACAAAGTCAACTCATACGGCGACGACAACGGCGAATCTCCGACCATACCGATAGTCGTTCAGGCATCGCATCGCCGGTCTCTAACGCGATCGTTTGATCTTCGGCAACCGATTCGTTCGTGATTCCCACTTCGATATCGGTTGATGCGCCTTCATTGATTTCGGTTGCGCCGACCGACAGGGACAATACCGGCGCATCATCGTTGTCGATGATCGTAATCGTTTCCTCGCCGATTATGTCGCCGTCATGCCGCGCGGTTATCTCAATCATTTCATCCGTCTCGTCCTCGGTCGTCTGTCGCTATGATCGTTGCCGTTGCCGTAGATGCCCCTGCCGACAAAGTCAACTCATACGGCGACGACAACGGCGAATCGTCGCCATATAGTCCCTCAGATCGCATCGCCGGTAAACTCTAACCCGTTTGATCTTCGGCAAATACCGATTCGTTCGTGATTCCCACTCATATCGGTTGATGCGCCTTCATTGATTTCGGTTGCGCCGACCGACAGGGACAATACCGGCGATCATCGTTGTCGATGATCGTAATCGTTTCCTCGCCGATTATGTCGCCGTCATGCCGCGCGGTTATCTCAATCATTTCATCCGTCTCGTCCGCTCGGTCGTCTGTCGCTATGATCGTTGCTTGCCGTAGATGCATCAACTCATACACGACAACGGCGAATCGCCGGTCAAACATCGCATCGCCGGTAAACTCTAACGCGATCGTTTGATCTTCGGCATATACCGATTCGTTCGTGATTCCCACTTCGATATCGGTTGATGCGCCTCATTGATTTCGGTTGCGCCGACCGACAGGGACAATACCGGCGCATCATCGTTGTCGATGATCGTAATCCTCGCCGATTATGTCGCCGTCATCTCTACTACAACATCGGTTGATGTGCCTTCATTGATTTCGGTTGCGCCGACCGACAGGGACAATACCGGCGCATCATCGTTGTCGATGATCGTAATCGTCGCTTCGCTCTGATCAATCACCGCCTCATCGTCACGATGCGCCGCCGATACATCGGTAATGATCACCGAAAATATCTCATCATCGGGTTCAAAAACGTCGTCATCGACAATAGAAATCGTCACAGGTTGCGGCACAGGTGAAGCAAGCGTAAAGGAAACAGAAACACTACTACGCTCGACATAATCATGAGGGGCGAATGCGCTCCCTTCGCTTGTCGAGACATTAGCGGTTACATCGCCGCGCAACGGTCTTTCGCCGATCAGTCTGAGCATGAGAATTACACTTCCCTCACTTTCATTGGTCGGATAGTCTATCGGATCAAACGAGACCGTGAATATCGCCACGTTCGGTGTCGCCGTGACGCGCGCGGCTGCGCCGGCGCCTACCGCACTGACCACCCGCACTTCAAATGTGTATTCCGTGCCGTTGGTTAAGCCCGACACGATTTGAGTTCTGACTTCGCTCGTCGCATCACCGGCGATCGTCCAGTTCGGGTCCCAAACCGTTCCGGCGTCGCTGCTCGCGCGATATTCGTAATGGCTGATCGGCGCAATGCCGGGGTCGGCAGGTGCGTTCCAACTTAGATCCACACTACTGTTGTGCGTTGTCGCCGTCAGTGCCGTCGGCGCGTCGGGTGGCGTCGCAACCGTTACCCTCACCGAGGAACTGTCTGTCAGTCTCTGCCGAGAGAAATCATCTTCAAGAATCCCAAGCTTATCAGTCCCAAACTTATTCCCGCCGATCACTGTCAGATCAAATCGAAACACGGTCCCGTCCGGCGCGTCCGCCGGCACGGTGAACCTAGGCGTGGCGGTAGCGGCGCCGGTCAACGTTACAGTCGTGCTATCGCTTCCGTCCTGCGACCACGCAAAGCTCACGTTGTCCCCGAACGGACCGCCGTCGGTGGCGGTAGCGTCCAGCATAACGACTTCGCTGGCGACAGCGAACCGGTCGGATCCGGCATTCGCCGACGGTATGAAGGAGTCACTGCCGGGATTATACATCAAAAAAATTATTTCAAGCGACGTGAGGCGCTCGAATATGCCGTCGGGCAGACTCGATAATCGATTGACCGACAAATTCAGCCATGTTAAAGAATCAAGATTATCAAATACGTCTGCAGGCAGACTCGATAATTGACTGTTCCCCAAATTCAGCCTTATTAAGGAACCAAGATCATCAAATACGCCCGCAGGCAGACTCGATAATTGATTGATCAGCAAAGACAGCCATATTAAAGAACCAAGACCATCAAATACGCCCGCAGATAGACTCGATAGCGAATTAAAACTCAGATTCAGCCATGTTAAAGAATCAAGATTATCAAATACGCCCGCAGGCAGACTCGATAATTGATTGTTCCCCAAATTCAGCCCGATTAAAGAACCAAGACCATCAAATATGCCCGCAGATAGACTCGATAGCGAATTATAACTCAGATTCAGCGTCGTCAGAGTAACGAGCCCCTCAAAGTCCCCCACCCTCAGGGAGGCAATCTCTCTTTCGGACAAGCTCAACTCCCCGGCGAGGGAGTTCAGATCGGCATCGGTTACCGCCGCACAGTCGCTTATGCCGGAAAGCCGGTTAAGAATCGCCTTTCGAACCTGCGGTGTGCGATCGCAAATACCCAAGCCCGCTCCTGCAATCGTCGTTACTTCATCTGTTGCCTCGCCTGGGCCCGCGGCGTTGGCCACACGCACTTGGAAGGTATATGCGATGCCGTTCGTCAGACTAGTGACTGTAGAGCGCGTCTCGTTGCCAGCATCGCTGTCCGCATCATCGCCGTCCGGGATAATCTTCCATGAACCGAAATCCCCGTCGGCGGCTCTCTGCCGATATTCATAACGCGTGATTGCGCTGCCGCCGATATCTTCCGGCGGCGCCCACTCCAATTCTACCTGCCCGTTACCCGGTGTTGCCGTCAAAGTCGTCGGCGCACCGGGCAGCAAAGGCAGCGGTGCGATCGGGGTCTCGATCACGGCTACTGCGCTAGTCGCGCCGCTTGCGTTGACGGCTGCGACTTCGATTGTGTATTCGGTGTCGTTGGTCAGACCCTCGATCGTATATTCGCTCACATCTGCTGCGACAGTCGCGCTGCCGATGCCGTCGGGCGGAGTCCAACCGATGCGGTAGTCTGCAACCGGGCCGCCGGTTCCCTCGGCCGGGGACTGCCAGGTCACGGTAATCTGTCTGTCACCGGGTGTAACTTCTACGTTGCTGGGAGCTGCGGGCTGAGTCTGCTGCGCCTGTATCAATAAAGCATACAGTATGCAGCATATGCCGACCGAAGTACGTATACAAGAAAAACGCATAATAATAGTTTTTGTTTTTATTATAGCAATAAAGCTGATAGCCTGCACGCTATATAATACCACCACCGGCAATGGGATGTTTGAAGCGCTTCGGGAGAAGCGTTCGGCAGTAACATTCGGATCGGTGCTTTCTGTCCGTTGCCGGCATGAGGACGGTGCAGGATGAGACGCGCCCGGAAAACCGATCGGTTTTCAGCGGCGAACGATCCGACAAGGATGTCGGGGCTGGCGCTCATTGACAGAACCAAGTCTCGTCATGGACGACAGGCACTTTGCCGACAATCCGGCAGCAAACACAAAACGGTTCCATAACCGGTCATTGAATGCTTCCGTATCGGCGAATAGCAGATCTTCTGCATGATCAATACAATCCTCCTGGACAGTGCGGTTGAAGCGCTCGATGTGCGCGTTCATTTTTGGACACTTGGGATAGGTCAGCCACTGCTCAATCGCGAGCGATTCCCGGATGAGCTGGGCAAACTGTCCTTGAAACTCACTACCGCCGTCCGTCAGGGTGAGATGTGCCCGGAAAACCGAACGGTTTTCAGCGGCGAACGACCCGACAAGGACGTCGGGGCTGGCGCTCATTGACAGAACCAAGTCTCGTCATGGACGACAGGCACTTTGCCGACAATCCGGCAGCAAACACAAAATGGTTTCATCAGCTCAAAGACTTTACTGCTGCCGAAATTCTGCCAGGCGCAGAAATGCGGCTGCGTTGCGGCTGTTACAGCGGTTGGTTGCCACTGCTATTGCCATTCGGGTATAGACATCGATGGCCGTTAAGACGGTGCGGCGCATCCCGTGCTGATAACGCACAATTGTATCTAGGGCGATGCAATGGCCCCGGATACTGTGCTTTGAAGTCTTTCGGCTTGTGTGCCCTGCAACGGCGCTTGAACAGTCGTTTTGTTTGCCCTTTTGCATTCGTGCGCTGCGGAACACGGCGCATTTTATCCGGCGCATCCGCGCACACATTGCGATCTGCTACATGGCCTTCTGCTGCTTGCAGCAGCTGTGTCGGCGGCTTAAGGCGCTGGGCTTCCCGATGAGCGCGGAGCGGATCCAGCGCGAGCTGGACACCTTGCAGTTGAGCATCTTGGTACATACCGACACATAGGAGCGGTATGCGATACCGAGCCGCGCGAGCGCGGACGCCAACAGGATCTACCGTAGCGTAGGTCTGAAATGGAACGAAGCTCCGTTCCCGCTTCCCGACAAGTCACGCCCTGGGGGAAGCTGAGCGCGGAGGGCTACAAACAACACCGTATCCGCGTATGTAGTGCCCTTGAGAATCCTGAAGGCAATAATATCAATCACTTACGAGACAAAACCTACGAAGTCAAGAAACCTATGAAGTTAAAAGCAATGATAGCGAAGTTCTGATCGGATTTTATCGAAGTCAAGTTATAAACAAGGTGTAACCGGAATAATACTGTCATCAGTCCTATATACAGATGGTATTATGTTTTTCACCCGACAGAAACAACGTTATAGTTCAATATATGAACTCGGTTTAAGTTTGTTTTTATAGCGATATGGGGGAACAGGACTGGGTTTTTAGTATAATTTTTTAAGGTGAAATCCGCCGCGTCGGTCTTGCATTCCGGCGTTTCAAGACCATCGCCGCCAAAATGATACCGACGAACAGAAGCAGCCACCACAAGCCGACCGCACCGCCGCCGCCGCCACCGACTCTTGCGACAAACTGCACCAACGCGCCCGGATCAAAGATAATCCCGTTGACTCTCCCGTCGGAGTCATTGACCGAACCGTCCTCAATTTCCAGCAGCAAACACTCATCGTCTGCGCGAACGCCGTCGGAGACCAAACGCCACGCATAGTCACTCAGACCGCCGCCCGCATCCGGCTCGCGGCTGGCTTGCGCACTCGGACACGGCGCCGGTGCACTGTAAATCCTATCGTTGCTACTCGTGTTGAATTCTGTCCAGCCGTCATCCGGTTGATACTTGTAGTAACGCGACCCTTCCTGCGCCGCCGCGGACAATTCAACCACGACCGTCGCAACACCGCCGGTCAAATCGGCAGCGATGAAATCAAATACGCCGCTCTCTACCTCCGCAACTTCGCGACCGTCCGGTAACGGCGGAAGATTCAAAATCGCGTTGCTTGTGATACGCGCTACGCCGACGCTCGCTTCATCCGCTTGCTTGTAAGCGTAAAAGCCGGTCAGCAATGTCCCCGTCGTTGCCAGCGTCAAGTCGGCATCAATCATGCCTAATTCATCCGCAACATCGCCGAGCGCATGAATACTTGCCGTCACTTCCTGATTCGTCGACATCATCACTTGAAAAATGTACGGGCTGAAATCCGCATCTTCAAGCGAAATGACCCACTCTTCACCTTCACGGTCAATAGCCTTAAGCTCATTGTCGCTCAAGTCGATGATCAATTCTCTTACCGCATCTTCGGACATGCCCGCCAACTCAAACATCGCCGTCGCTGTGCTATATACGAACACATCAACCATATAATCGTTCGTCAGCGTAATCGTCGTCACTTGATCAAACACAATCAACTCCGCCGACAGTCCCGGGTCCACAGACTCAATCGGATTGATACCCGCCTCTTTTGCCTCAATCAATCTCAGCGCATTGTTGCCCAACGCAAATAGCTCGTGCATGGCGAGCATCGCTTCGGTGACCGCGTTCAAATCAGAATCGGCGCCGCTAAAAGCAACTCCGTTGATTGCCGTAAGCCGAAGAATATCTCCTGCTGACAACGCGTTGATGCTTACTGTGCCGCGCCCGTCTTCAAAAGGAACGCTCGGACTAACCCCCGCTTCAAAATCAAGATTGATTGAGCTCGGCACATCGGCATCGTCCGACGTTAATAACAGCACGTCCGCCGACGCGGTATCAGACGCAATCGCTTGCAAGCCGGAAGCGAATCCGAGCAGCGGCGCGACATAAATCTTTTGGCTTGTTGCCCGAACAATCAGGCCCTTGTCGTCTCTGACATCGGCCCAATACAACACGCTGCCGAATACCGGCGCCTGAACTGTCGAGTCTTCCGCCAACGGCCCGGACAAAACATCGCAGTCGAATTGATACGACGGTTCGCTCGCCACAGAATCATTGACAATACAAGCACGCAACGAAGGATTAAATCTGACCAACAAAGCAGTCGCATCAATGCTCGCGCCGTCGTTACGCTGGCCCGGAATGACGATATAGCGCCCGATTTCGGACGGAATCACTGCGCCCGGAGTGAAATTTCCGAGGACTGCCGGCGTCAAATCCGCAATGCGTTCAACCGGACTGACGTCGCTGATGATCGTGAGCGTTTTTTTACCGATTGTATCGGCGCCATGCAATGCGGTTATCTCGATCGCTTCATCCGCCTCGGTCGCCATATCGGTCGTCATGTCGTCTATTAGCGCCATGATCGTTACGCTTAGCGCAGATTCTCCCGCCGTTAAAGTCAACTCATACGGCGGTAACAGCGGCGAACCGTCGACCGATACCGTATAGTCGTCTCCAGGCATCGCATCGCCGGTAAACTCTAACGCAATCGTTTGATCCTCAGCAAATACCGATTCGTTCGTGATCTCTAGCGTAATATCAATTGATTCGCCTTCGTCAATGGCAGTCGTGCTCACCGACAGAAACAATACCGGCGCCGCATCGTTGTCGATGAGTGTGATCGTCTGCGTCGTAGCGTCGTCTATCAGGATCTTCGGCTCGGTCGTGCTCAAGCGTATCTCAATCGTCTCCTCACCCTCAAACACCCGATCGTCCGTTATTATCAGGCGGGCTTCAAGCATTGTTTGGTCTTGCGCTACATCAAATGTAGGCGGCGACGCCAACGGATTGCCGTCTATATCCGTGATGACGTAGTCGCCGCCGAACGTCGCCGTCCCTCCCAGCTCAAGCGTCAGCGAATACCCGCGACTAACAGGATGAACATTCATGTTCTCCATCTCAATCGACACAGTGCCCGTGCTTTCACCGACAGAACTCGGCAACCGGTCCAATACCCAAATCGGTGTGCCGCCGTCATCAACGATGGTAACCGTCGCTTCGTCTTGATCAATCACGACCGTGTCGCTGGAAGCCGCCGCCGTTACATCGTTAATCACCACCGAAAAGATCTCGTCATCTAACTCAAAAACGATGTCATTGACAATCTGAATCGTCACCGTTTGCGTTAACTCGGTCACGCCCTCTTCGGGTTCAAAGACAACCGTCGCATTCTCAATAGCCACATAATCCTGAGGAGTGACCGCGCTGCCGTCGCGTGTCGAGACAGTAACGGTTACATCATCTTGCAGCGCACGCCCTTCGCCGATCAGTCTGAGCGTGAGAGTTACCCTCTCGGCACTTTCAGTGAACGTATATTCGCTCGGGTCAAACGTCAGAGTGAATACCGCCGTCTCGGAACTCGGTGTCGCCATGATTTGCGCGGCTGCACCGTTGCCCGCCGCGCTGACCGCGCGTACTTCAAATGTGTATTCCGTGTCGTTGCTTAAGCTCGATACGATTTGAGTTCTGACTTCGCCCGTCGCATCGCCGGCGGCATTCCATTCCTGATCCCCAATCGTTCCGGCGTCATTGCTCGCGCGATATTCGTAACGCTCAATCGGCGCAGTGCCAGGGTCGGCAGGCGCTTCCCAACTTAGCGCTACCCGAGTATTGCCTGCCCCAGCCGTCAAGTTCATCGGCGCCCCGGGTACGGCATCGTTGTCGACAACCCGCACCTCGGCGCTACTCTCAATACCGACCTCATAATCCGTAGTGGCGACAACGGTAACCGTTACCGTGCTGTCGTCTTCTTCAAGCGTATCATCAATGGTGGCAAGGCTAAGCACCGTTCTCGCAGAACCGGCGTCAAAAGTCACCATACCAGGCGCCGCATCCGCAAGCACTTCGTCGGTCGCATCTATCGTAATGTTCACTGTCAATGTCGGCGCATCCGTTGAGTCTGTCCGCTCAAACGTGAACATTACCGGCTCGCCTTCCGTTACCTCTGCATCGTCCGCCGTAATCGTGATCGTCGTAGCCACATCAAGCACCGTCACCGTAATCGCTTGCGTCGTCGTCAACGCTCGAGCGTCTGTGCCGCCGGCCACCGTCACGATGAGCATATAAACGTTATCCGTATCCGCATCCGCCGGATTCTCATAGTCCGGTGCGGTGGCAAAACTCAACTCACCCGAAGACGAGTCAATGGTGAACAGGGTGCCCGCACCGCCGGTAACCGAATACGTTACCTCGTCTTGCGGGTTCGCATCCTCAGCCGTCACCGTGCCCACTACCGTCTCCCCTTCGTTGACATCAAAACTTGCTGCACTGGTGAATGCCGGCGCCACATTGACGTCGTCGTCGACAACATGCACCGAAGCACTGTTCTCAATACCGATCCTATAGCCCGCACCGTCTATGATGGTAACCGTCACTACGCTGTCATCTTCTTCAAGCGTATCATCAATGGTGGCAAGGCTAAGCACCGTTCTCGCAGAACCGGCGTCAAAAGTCACCATACCAGGCGCCGCATCCGCAAGCACTCCGTCGGGATCATCTACCATAATGTTCACTGTCAATGCAAGCGCATCCGTTGAGTCGGTCCGCTCAAACGTGAACATTACCGGCTCGCCTTCCGTGACCTCTGCATCGTCCGCCGCAATCGTAATCGTAGTAGCCACATCAAGCACCGTCACCGTAATCGCTTGCGTCGTCGTCAACGCCCGAGCGTCCGTGCCGCCGGCCGCCGTCACGATGAGCATATAAACGTTATCCGTATCCGCATCCGCCGGATTCTCATAGTCCGGTACGGTGGCGAAACTCAACTCGCCCGAAGACGAGTCGATTGCAAACAGAGCATCATCCGCACCGTCGCCGGTAACCGAATACGTTACCTCGTCTTGCGGGTTCGCATCCTCAGCCGTCACCGTGCCCACTACCGTCTCCCCTTCGTTGACATCAAAACTTGCTGCACTGGTGAATGCCGGCGCCACGTTGACGTCGTCGTCGACAACACGCACCGAAGCACTGTTCTCAATGCCGACCTCATAATCCGTACTGTCGACAACAGTAACCGTCACCGTGCTGTCATCTTCTTCAAGCGTATCATCAATGGTGGCAAGGCTAAGCACCGTTCTCGCAGAACCGGCGTCAAAAGTCACCATACCAGGCGCCGCATCCGCAAGCACTTCGTCGTCGGTCGCAACTACCGTAATGTTCACCGTCAATGCCAGCGCATCCGTCGAGTCGGTCCGCTCAAGCGTGAACATCGCCTGCTCGCCTTCCGTGACCTCTGCATCGTCCGCCGTAATCGTGATCGTCGTAGCCACATCAAGCACCGTCACCGTAATCGCTTGCGTCGTCGTCAACGCTCGAGCGTCTGTGCCGCCGGCCGCCGTCACGATGAGCATATAAACGTTATCCGTATCCGCATCCGCCGGATTCTCATAGTCCGGTGCGGTGGCAAAACTCAACTCACCCGAAGACGGGTCAATGGTGAACAGGGCACCATCCGTGCCGCCGGTAATCGAATACGTCACTTCGTCTTCTATATTCGCATCCTCAGCCGTCACCGTGCCCACTACCGTCTCCCCTTCGTTGACATCAAAACTTACCGCATCGCTGAATACCGGTGCCACGTTGACGTCGATCACCCGCACCTCGGCGCTATTCTCAATACCGACCTCATAACCCATACCGTCGTTCACGGTAACCATCACCGTTCTGTCGCCAATCATTTCATCAATGGTGGCAAGGCTAAGCACCGTTCTCGCAGAACCGACGGCAAAAGTCACCATACCAGGCGCCGCATCCGCAAGCACTCCGCCGGGATCATCTACCGTAATGTTCACTGTCAATGCCGGCGCATCCGTCGAGTCGGTCCGCTCAAACGTGAACATTACCGGCTTGCCTTCTGTTACCTCTGCATCGTCCGCCGTAATCGTGATCGTCGTAGCCACATCAAGCACCGTCACCGTAATCGCTTGCGTCGTCGTCAACGCTCGAGCGTCTGTGCCGCCGGCCACCGTCACGATGAGCATATAAACGTTATCCGTATCCGCATCTGTCGGATTCTCATAGTCCGGTGCGGTTGTGAAGATCAGTTCGCCCAAAGACGAGTCGATATCAAACAGGGCATCATCCGCACCGCCGGTAACCGAATACGTTACCTCGTCTTGCGGGTTCGCATCCTCAGCCGTCACCGTGCCCACTACCGTCTCCCCTTCGTTGACATCAAAACTTGCTGCACTGGTGAATGCCGGCGCCACGTTGACGTCGTCGTCGACAACACGCACCGAAGCACTGTTCTCAATACCGATCCTATAGCCCGCACCGCCTATGACGGTAACCGTCACTACGCTGTCGTCTTCTTCAAGCATATCGTCGTCGGTGGCAAGACTGAGCTCCGCTGTCGCAGAACCGGCAGCAAAAGTCACCATTTCAGGTGCCGCTGCCGCAAGCACCCCGTCGGGATCATCTACCGTAATGTTCACCGTCAATGTCGACGCATCCATCGAGTCGGTCCGCTCAAGCGTGAATGTCGCCGGCTCGCCTTCCGTGACCTCTGCCTTATCCGCCGTAATCGTGATCGTCGTAGGCACATCAAGCACCGTCACCGTAATCGCTTGCGTCGTCGTTAACGCCCGAACGTTCGTGCCGCCGATTGCCGCCACCGTGAGCATGTATGCATTGTCTCCGTCCGCATCCGTCGGATTCTCAAAGTCCGGTGCAGCGGCGAAACTCAACTCGCCCGAAGACGGGTCAATGGTGAACAGGGTGCCATCCGCACCGCCGGTAACCGAATACGTTACCTCGTCTTGCGGGTTCGCATCCTCAGCCGTCACCGTGCCCACTACCGTCTCCCCTTCGTTGACATCAAAACTTGCTGCACTGGTGAATGCCGGCGCCACGTTGACGTCGTCGTCGACAACACGCACCGAAGCACTGTTCTCAATACCGATCCTATAGCCCACACCATCTATGATGGTAACCGTCACTACGCTGTCGGCTTCTTCAAGCGTATCATCAATGGTGGCAAGGCTAAGCACCGCTGTCGCAGAACCGGCGTCAAAAGTCACCATACCAGGCGCCGCATCCGCAAGCACTCCGCCGGGATCATCTACCGTAATGTTCACCGTCAATGCCAGCGCATCCGTCGAGTCGGTCCGCTCAAACACGAACACCGCCGGCTCGCCTTCCGTTACTGCCGGCTCCTCTGCCGTAACCGTGATCGTAGTAGCCACATCAAGCACCATCACCGTAATCGCTTGCGTCGTCGTCAACGCCCGAACACCCGTGCCGCCGATTGCCGTCACAATGAGCATATAAACGTTATCCGTATCCGCATCCACCGGATTCTCATAGTCCGGTGCGGTGGCAAAACTCAACTCACCCGAAGACGGGTCAATGGTGAACAGGGTGCCATCCGCACCGCCGGTAACCGAATACGTTACCTCATCCCCCATGTTCGCATCCTCAGCCGTCACCGTGCCGACCACCGTCTGCCCTTCGTCAACCTCGAAACTTACCGGATCGCTGAATGCCGGCGCCACGTTGACGTCGTCGTCGACAACACGCACCGAAGCACTATTCTCAATACCGATCCTATAGTCCGCACCGTCTATGATGGTAACCGTCACTACGCTGTCGTCTTCTTCAAGCGTATCATCAATGGTGGCAAGGTTGAGCATCGCTGTCGCAGAATCGGCGTCAAAAGTCATCATACCAGGCGCCGCTGCCGCAAGCACTCCGTCGGGATCATCTACCGTAATGTTCACCGCCAATACCGGCGCATCCGTCGCGTCGGTCCGCTCAAGCGTGAATGTCGCCGGCTCGCCTTCCGTGACCTCTGCCTTATCCGCCGTAATCGTGATCGTCGTAGGCACATCAAGCACCGTCACCGTAATCGCTTGCGTCGTCGTTAACGCCCGAACGTTCGTGCCGCCGATTGCCGCCACCGTGAGCATGTATGCATTGTCTCCGTCCGCATCCGTCGGATTCTCATAGTCCGGTGCGGTTGTGAAGATCAGTTCGCCCGAAGACGAGTCGATGGTGAACAAGGCCTCATCCGCACCGCCGGTAACCGAATACGTTGCCTCGTCTTGCGGGTTCGCATCCGCAGCCGTCACCGTGCCCACTACCGTCTGCCCTTCGTTGACCTCAAAACTTACCGGATCGCTGAATACCGGCGCCACGTTGACGTCGTTGTCGACAACACGCACCGAAGCACTGTTCTCAATACCGATCCTATAGCCCACACCGTCTATGATGGTAACCGTCACTACGCTGTCGGCTTCATCAAGCGTATCGTCGTCGGTGGCAAGACTGAGCTCCGCTGTCGCAGAACCGGCGTTAAAAGTCACCATTTCAGGTGCCGCTGCCGCAAGCACTCCGCCGGGATCATCTACCGTAATGTTCACCGCCAATACCGGCGCATCCGTCGCGTCGGTCCGCTCAAGCGTGAACATCGCCTGCTCGCCTTCCGTAACCTCTGCATCGTCCGCCGTAATCGTGATCGTCGTAGCCACATCAAGCACCGTCACCGTAATCGCTTGCGTCGTCGTCAACGCTCGAGCGTCTGTGCCGCCGGCCGCCGTCACGATGAGCATATAAACGTTATCCGTATCCGCATCCGCCGGATTCTCATAGTCCGGTGCGGTGGCAAAACTCAACTCACCCGAAGACGGGTCAATGGTGAACAGGGTGCCATCCGCACCGCCGGTAACCGAATACGTTACCTCGTCTTGCGGGTTCGCATCCTCAGCCGTCACCGTGCCCACTACCGTCTCCCCTTCGTTGACATCAAAACTTGCTGCACTGGTGAATGCCGGCGCCACGTTGACGTCGTCGTCGACAACACGCACCGAAGCACTATTCTCAATACCGACCTCATAACCCATACCGTCGTTCACGGTAACCATCACCGTTCTGTCGCCAATCATTTCATCAATGACGGTGGCAAGGCTAAGTACCGTTGTCGCAGAACCGGCAGCAAAAGTCACCCTACTAGGCGCCGCTGCCGCAAGCACTCCGTCGGGATCATCTACTATAATGTTCACCGCCAATACCGGCGCCTCTGTCGAGTCGGTCCGCTCAAACACGAACACCGCAGGCTCGCCTTCTGTTACCGCCGGCTCTGCCGCCGCAATCGTAATCGTCGTAGGCACATCAAGCACCGTCACCGTAATCACTTGCGTCGTCGTTAACGCCCGAGCGTCCGTGCCGCCGATCGCCGTCACGATGAGCATATAAACGTTATCCGTATCCGCGTCCGCCGGATTCTCATAGTCCGGTACAGTGGCGAAACTCAACTCGCCCGAAGACAAGTCAATTGTGAATTGATCTTGATCTGCGCCGCCAGTAACCGAATACGTCACCTCGTCTTCTATGTTCGCATCCTCAGCCGTCACCGTGCCGACTACCGTCTCCCCTTCGTTGACATCAAAACTTGCCGAACTCGTAAATACCGGCGCCACGTTGACGTCGTTGTCGACAACCCGCACCTCGGCACTATTCTCAATGCCGACCTCATAATCCGTAGTGGCGACAACGGTAACCGTTACCGTGCTGTCGTCTTCTTCAAGCGTATCGTCGTCGGTGGCAAGACTGAGCGCCGCTGTCGCAGAACCGGCAGCAAAAGTCACCATTTCAGGTGCCGCTGCCGCAAGCACCCCGTCGGGATCATCTACCGTAATGTTCACCGCCAATACCGGCGCCTCCGTCGCGTCTGTCCGACTGAATGTAAACACCGCCGGCTCGCCTTCCATTACCACCGGCTCTGCCGCCATAATCGTAATCGTCGTAGCCACATCAAGCACCGCCACTGTAATCGCTTGCGTCGTCGTCAACGCTCGAGCGTCCGTGCCGCCGCTCGCCGTCACCGTGAGCATGTAGTTATTGTCTTCATCCGTATCCACCGGATTCTCAAAGTCCGGTGCGGTGACAAAACTCAACTCGCCCGAAGACGAGTTGATTGCAAACAGAGCATCATCCACACCGTCGCCGGTAACCGAATACATCACCTCGTCTTCTATGTTCGCATCCGCAGCCGTCACCGTGCCGACTACCGTCTGCCCTTCGTTGACCTCAAAACTTGCTGCACTGATGAATGCCGGCGCCACGTTGACGTCGTCGTCGACAACACGCACCGAAGTACTGTTCTCAATACCGATCCTATAGTCCGCACCGTCTATGATGGTAACCGTCACTACGCTGTCGTCTTCTTCAAGCGTATCGTCGTCGGTGGCAAGACTGAGCTCCGCTGTCGCAGAACCGGCAGCAAAAGTCACCATTTCAGGTGCCGCTGCCGCAAGCACCCCGTCGGGATCATCTACCGTAATGTTCACCGCCAATGCCAGCGCATCCGTCGAGTCGGTCCGCTCAAACACGAACACCGCAGGCTCACCTTCTGTTACCGCCGGCTCCGCCGCCGCAATCGTAATCGTAGTAGCCACATCAAGCACCGTCACCGTAATCGCTTGCGTCGTCGTCAACGCCCGAGCGTCCGTGCCGCCGGCCGCCGTCACGATGAGCATATAAACGTTATCCGTATCCGCATCCGCCGGATTCTCATAGTCCGGTGCGGTTGTGAAGATCAGTTCGCCCGAAGACGAGTCGGCGAAGGTGAACAAGGCCTCATCCGCACCGCCGGTAACCGAATACGTTACCTCGTCTTGCGGGTTCGCATCCGCAGCCGTCACCGTGCCCACTACCGTCTGCCCTTCGTTGACCTCAAAACTTTCCGAACTGGTGAATACCGGTGCCACGTTGACGTTGATCACCCGCACCTCGGCGCTATTCTCAATACCGACCTCATAACCCATACCGTCGTTCACGGTAACCATCACCGTTCTGTCGCCAATCATTTCATCAATGACGGTGGCAAGGCTAAGTACCGTTGTCGCAGAACCGGCAGCAAAAGTCACCCTACTAGGCGCCGCATCCGCAAGCATTTCGTCGTCGGTCGCAACTACCGTAACGTTCACCAACAAATCCAACGCATCCGTCGAGTCGGTCCGCTCAAACACGAACACCGTCGGCTCGCCTTCCGTTACTGCCGGCTCCTCTGCCGTAACCGTGATCGTAGTAGCCACATCAAGCACCATCACCGTAATCGCTTGCGTCGTCGTTAACGCCCGAGCGCTTGTGCCGCCACTCGCCGCCACCGTGAGCATGTATACATTGTCTCCGTCCGCATCCGCCGGATTCTCATAGTCCGGTGCGGTTGTGAAGATCAGTTCGCCCGAAGACGAGTCGATGGTGAACTGATCTTGATCTGCGCCGCCGGTAACCGAATACGTTACCTCGTCTTGCGGGTTCGCATCCGCAGCCGCCACCGTACCGACTAACGTCTGCCCTTCGTTGATCTCAAAACTTTCCGAACTGGTGAATACCGGCGCCGCGTCGGCATCGTTGTCGGTGATGGTGATCGTCTGAGACGTATCATCTGTGAAGACAGACGGGTGCGTTGTGGTCAACCTTATTTCAATCGTCTCGACGCCCTCAAACACTAAGTCGTCCATTATCATCAGGCGGGCTCTATACGTTGGGTCAGGAACAACAATATGCGGCGCAGTGAATGTAAGCGGTAGCGCGAACGGATTGTCCTGCATATCCGTGATGACGTAGTCTTCACCGAACGTCGCCGTCCCCCCCAGCTCAAGCGTCAACGGATGTCCCCGATCAATATGATGCATCCGTCTCATCACAATCGGTACCACTGTGTCCATACCTTCACCGACAGTACTCGGCAACATGTCCAAACTCCAGATAGGAGACGGATCGTCATTGACGATGGCAACCGTCGCTTCGCCCTGACCAATCACGACCGTATCATCGGAATGCGCCGCCGTTACATCCGTAATAACCACCGAAAAACTCTCATGATCAAAGAGCTCATCACCGTGTTCTTGAACAATGTTATTGACAATCCGAATACTAATTGTCTGCGACGACTCGGTCACGCCTGCTGCGGATGAAAAGACGACTTCCTCATTGTTAAGAGGGGGATCATAATCCTCAACGGCTAACGCGCTGCCGTCGCGCGTCGAGACAGTCACGGTTACATCACCGCGTGGCGGGCGCCCGGCGCTGATCAGTTTGAGCGTGAGAGTTAGCTCACCCGAGGAATCACCTCCGGCGCCTTCACTGACCGTGTACTCGCTCGGATCGAACGAGACCGTGAACGTCGGCACGTTCGGAGTCGTAGTCACAGCGGCCGCGGTGGTCGCACCGGCTGCATTGACGGCTGCAACCTCAATCGTGTATTCGGTGCCGTTTATCAAACCCATGATCGTATAGCGGCCGCTCTGGGAGTGTAGTCGGTAAAGCGTATCAGTATCGGAACCTACCATATAAAGTATGCCGTTGTGCGAGGCGAGGCCGGACGGAGTGCCCTCACCGACATTAAATCGGTCCGCAGCGCCTACTTGTTCGGCTACGCCTGTTTCGGGGTCAAGGGTGTAGAGGGCAGCCCTATCAGCGTCTCCTGCCATATACTCAGCGGCACCTACCATATAGAGTGTGCCGTCGTGCGAGACAAGGCCGGATGGGAGATTTTCATTGACATTAAATTGATCCGCAGTGCCTACTTGGTCGGCGGCGCCCGTTTTGGGATCAAGGGTGTAGAGGGCAGGATTCCCCAAATCAATACCTCCTACCATATAGAGTTGGTCTCCGTGCGAGGCGAGGCCTCCGGCATAAGATATCCCTACTGAAACTACCAGGGAGGCTATGCCCGTTTCGGGGTCGAGGGTGTAGAGGGAGGGATCAGAAGGGGGATTGCTACCTAACATATAGAGCGTACCGTTGTGCAAGGCCAAACCGGTCGGAAATCTCTCACCGACATCAAATCTCCTTGGACCTACTTGGTCGGCTATGCCTGTTCCGGGATCAAGGGTGAAAAGAGCCTCGCGCTGACGCCCCACCATATAGAGTTGGTCTCCGTGCGAAGCGAGACCGGTCGGCTCAAACTCAACGACATTAAATCCTGGGCCAACATTCCCGACCTGCCGGGCGAAACCGTAGATCCGGTAGGAAATCGCCGCGGTGGTTGCGGTGCCTATCTGTTGGCCCTCGCTCAGCCAGCGCACCCGATATGTGTCCGGTGCGCCGCCCGTTGCAAGGTCCGAGGCCACCCAAGTGACGGTGATCGTCTTATTGCCTGCTTCAAGCATGACGTTTTGCGGGGTGCTTGGTAGCGGCGGCGGTTGCGGTACGGTCGGGGTCACGGTCACGGCGGCCGCGGTAGTCGCAGCGACCGCATTGATGACGGCCGCGACTTCAATTGTGTATTCGGTATCGTTGGTCAGGTCCTCGATCGTATAGCGTCCGCTTTCGGAGTGTAGCTGGTAAAGCGTATCAGCATCGGCACCTACCATATAAAGTATGCCGTTGTGCGAGGTGAGACCGGACGGAACGCTCTCACCGATATTAAATTGATCCGCAGCGCCTACTTGGGAGGCTATGCCTGTTCTGGGATTGAGGGTGTAGAGGGCATCCCCATTGGAGCCTACCATATAGAGCACGCCATTATGCGAAGCGAGGCCGCCCGGGCTAGACTCACCGACATTAAATCCCGCCGGGCCTACTTGGGAGGCTATGCCCGTTTCGGGGTTGAGGGTGTAGAGGGCATCATTCCGTGCACCTACCATATAGAGCATGCCGTTGTGCGAAGCAAGGCCGTTCGGGTCAGACTCACCGACATTAAATTGATCCGCAGCACCTACTTGCTCGGCTGTGCCCGTTCCGGGGTCAAGGGTGTAGAGGCGAGTCTCACCATCAGTGCCTACCATATAGAGTGTGCCGTTGTGCGAAACGAGGCCGCCCGGGTCAAACCCACCGACACCGATATTAAATCTCCCTGAACCTATTCGGACGGTTACGCCTGTTTCGGGGTCAAGGGTGTAGAAGCCACTCAAACCTATCAGATAGAGTTGGCCTCCGTGCGAGGCGAGGCCGCCCGGGTCAAACTCATCGACATTAAATCCTGGCCCAACACTCCCGACATGTCGGGCGAAACCGTAGACCTGGTAGGAAATCGCCGCGACGGTTGCGGTACCTATCTGCTGATTCTCGCTCAGCCAGCGCACCCGATATGTGTCCGGTGCGCTGCCCGTTGCAAGGTCCGAAGCTGCCCAAGTGACAGTGACCGTCGTATCGCCTGCTTCAAGCATGACATTTTGCGGCACGCCGGGCGGTATTCCAGCCGTTACCTTCATAGAGTCGCGGTCGGTCAGTCTCCGTCGAGAGGAACCATCAAGAGTCCTAAACTTATTCCCGCCGACCACTGTCAGATTGAATCGAAACACGGTCCCGTCCGGCACATCCGCCGGTACGGTGAATGTGGGTGTGGCGGTATCGGCGCCGGTCAGCGTCACAGGCGTGCTATCGCTTTCGTTCTGCGACCACGCGAAGCTCAGGTTGCTCCCGAACGGACCGCCGTCGGTGGCGGTAGCGTCCAGCATAACGACTTCGCTGGCGGCAGCGGTCCGGTCGAATCCGGCATCCGCCGACGGTATGAAGGAATCAGTGCCGGGACTGTTAAGCAAGCTAATTACTCTAAGCGATATGAGGCGCTCGAATATGCCGTCGGGCAACCCCGTCTCTGTCAACGCGTTAACGTTCAAAATTAGCCTCTCCAGCGAACTTAGAAAATCAAATACACCCGCAGGCAGACTTGATAATTCGTTTCTATCTAAATACAGCCCTGTCAAAGAGCCAAGATCATCAAACACGCCCGCAGGTAGATTCGATAATTGATTGCCCCCCAAATCCAGCACTGTCAAAGAGTTAAGATTATTAAATATGCCGTCGGGCAGACTCGATAATTGATTGAACCCCAAAAACAGCGTTTCCAAAGAGCCAAGGTTATTAAATATACCGTCGGACAGACTCGATAATTGAGTGTTAGCTAAATCCAGCGTTTTCAAAAAGCCAAGGTTATCAAATATGCCGTCGGGCAGACTCGATAATTGATTGAACCCCAAATCCAGCGTTGCCAAAGAGACAAGATTATCAAACACGCCCGCAGGTAGATTCGATAATTGATTGAACCCCAAATCCAGCGTTGTCAAAGAGCCAAGATTATCAAATATGCCGTCGGGCAACCCTCTCTCCGTCAACCTGTTAGAGTTCAATTTTAGAGTCTTCAGTGAGCTTAGAAAATCAAATATGTCCACAGGCAGACTCGACAATTGATTGAACCCAAAATCCAGTTCTGTTAAAGAGCCAAGATTATCAAATATGTCGTCGGGCAACCCTGCCTTCCTCAACGCGTTAACCCTCAAATTTAGAGTCTCCAGTGAGTTTAGAGAATCAAATACGCCCGCAGGCAGACTCGACAATTGATTGAACTCCAAATCCAGCGTTATCAAAGAGCCGAGATCATCAAATATGCCCGCAGGTAGACTCGATAATTGATTATCCTGCAAATCCAGCGTTGTCAAAGAGCCGAGATCATTAAAGTCCCCCACCCTCAGACCGGTAATCCTTCTTTCGGACAAGTCCAACTCCCCGGCGAGGGAGTTCAGATCGGCCTCGGTTACCGCCGCACAGTCGGTTCTGCTGGAAAGTCGGCGGAGAATCCTCCCTTGAACCACCGGCGTACGGGCGCAAATGCCAAAGCCCGTTCCTGCAATCGCCGTTACTCTGTTTGTCGCCTCGCCCGCGCCCGCGGCGTTGACCGCACGCACTTGGAAGGTGTATGCGACGCCGTTTGTCAGACTAGTGACTATAGAACGCGTCTCGTTGCCGGCGTTGCTGCCCGCATCGTCGCTGTCCGAGATATTCGTCCAAGCGCCGAAACCCTCGCCGGCGGCTCTCTGCCGATATTGGTAATGCGTGATCGCGCTGCCGCCGACGTCGCCCGGTACCCACCCCAATTCTACCTGCCCGTTACCCGGCGTTGCCGTCAAGGACGTTGGCGCGCCAGGCGGTATTCTAACCGTTACCCTCACTGAGTCGCGGTCGGTCAGACCCTGTCGAAACGAATCATCAAGAGTCCCAAACTTATTCCCGCCGATCACTTCCAGATCGAATCGGAACATCGTCCCGTCCGGCGTGCCTGCCGGCACGGTAAACGTCGGCATAACGGTAGCGGTAGCAGTTAACGTCACAGACACGCTATCGCTTTCGTCCTGCAACCATGCGAAGCTCACGTTGCTCCCGAACGGACCGGCGTCGGTAGCGGTAGCATCCAGCATAACGACTTCGCCGACGTCAACGGTCCGGTCGGACCCGGCATCCGCCGACGGTACGAAGGAGTCACTGCCGGGATTGCTGAAAAAACTAATTATTATAAGCGACGTGAGGCGCTCGAATATGCTGTCGGGCAACCCCATCTCCGTTAACGCGTTAACGTTCAAAATTAGAATCTCCAGCGAGCTTAGAGAATCAAATATGCCCGCAGGCAGACTTGATAATTTGTTTCTATCTAAAAACAGCGTCCTCAAAGAGCCAAGATCATCAAATATGCCCACAGGCAGACTCGATAATTGATTGGACCCCAAACCCAGCATTATCAAAAAGCCAAGATCATCAAATACGCCCGCAGGCAGACTCGATAATTGATTGGACCCCAAATCCAGCATTATCAAAAAGCCAAGATCATCAAATACGCTCGCAGGCAGACTCGATAATTGATTGGACCCCAAATCCAGCTCTGTCAAAGAGCTGAGATCATCAAATATGCGCGGAGGCAGACTCGTTAATTGATTGGACCCCAAATCCAGCTCTGTCAAAGAGCTGAGATCATCAAATACGCGCGGAGGCAGACTCGTTAATTGATTGGACCCCAAATCCAGCGTTGTCAAAGAGCTGAGATCATTAAATATGCGCGGAGGCAGACTCGTTAATTGATTGGTCCCCAAACCCAGCGTTGTCAAAGAGATAAGATCATCAAATACGCCCGCAGGCAGACTCGTTAATTGATTGGCCCCCAAACCCAGCGTTGTCAAAGAGATAAGATCATCAAATACGCCCGCAGGCAGACTCGTTAATTGATTGGCCCCCAAACCCAGCGTTGTCAGAGTAGCGAGTCCGACGAAGTCTCCTACCTTCAGAGCAGTAATTCCTTTGCCGATCAAGTCTAACTCCCCGGTGAGGGAGTTCAGATTGATATGGGCTACCACCGTACAGTCGGTTACGCTGGGAAGCGCGTTGAGAATCGCCTCTTGAACCTGCGGTGTGCGATCGCAAATGCCAACCTCTCCCGCAATCGTCGTTACTTCGTCGGTTGCCTCGCCCGCGCCCGCGACGTTGACCGCGCGCACTTGGAAGGTGTATGCGATGCCGTTCGTCAAACTGGTGACCGTAGAACGCGTCTCGTTACCGGCGTTGCTGTCTGCATCATCGCTGTCCGGGATATTTATCCATTGACCGAAATCCTCGCTGCCGGCTCTCTGCCGATATTGATAATGCGTGATTGCGCTGCCGCCGATATCTCCCGGCGGCGCCCACTCCAATCCTACCTCCTCGTTGCCCGGCGTCGCGGTCAAAGATATCGGCGATGCCGGCGGCGAGACGGCAGCGCTTCGTTCACCTTCACCAAGCTCATTCCATGCCGTCACCGCAAATACATAACCCGCATCGGGATCAATTTCTATTAAAAAGGAATGGATATTTGTGAAAACCACCTCTGATTGCTCTTGTTGTTCGTCGGTTTTTCTCCAGTAAATGCGATAAGCGGTAATCGGCGCTCCTCCGTCATTATCCGGCACAGACCAAGTAACTACTCTAAACGGCTCTTCAGGCACTTGCACCTGCACGTCTAGCGGAGCGCTAGGCGTCGTCGCGGTTTCAGGAACGGTTGCCGGCAACGGCGTTAAAGTCCTCGTGTAACTACCCGAACACGTCGGTTCTGCCGAATCCGAACCGTTGGTCCACCACCATTTGGCGCTAAGCGCTAACTCCTGCTTTGAGGCGTCAAAGCTGCCAGAAGCAATCTCGCCATAAGTACCATCGGAAAAATCATCGGCGAGAAACCCAAATGAATACATCAAACCCGACACACCGCCGCGCGGCGGAAGCATGTTATCAACGCGAGCTATACGCCCGAAGCGGACTGTGTTATTTTCTTGGGTGAGATTTGCAACCGTCTCAACGTTCGAACCTATAAAACAGTCGCCGGTGATTACACTCTGATCGCTGAGGACATCCTTCCAGCGCGGACTGATTGCCGTGACATCAGTCGTCGGCGCTTCAGCCGTTAAGTAACTCACCGTCAACGTAGACGAACAGGTACCACTCGCCGCGCAATAACGGTACTGATAATCCGCATTCTCGTCTAAGTCCGGTGCAAACCCCAGCTGCAGAAAAGACTGTGTCGTCGTCCCAGTGGTTACTGTCAGGGTTTTTCTCAAACCGTCGTCGGGGAGATCCCCGGCAGGCAAAACTGTACTGTCCTCCCGAGTGACTTCAAGGCTCAAATTCATGCTTTCAGTCGCTAGCCTTTGCGCGGTATATGTCGTGAAAACTAAGAAAGGCTGATGTTCCTTTACAGTGACACTCTCCTCAAAAGCGTTTAATGCCGGGTCAACCGACGTAGTCATAATGGTTAAAGTATCGATAGTGCTTCGTTCACCTTCACCGAGCTCATTCCATGCCGTCACCGCAAATGCATAATCTGCATCGGGATCAATTCCTGCTAGGAAGTACTGATTGTTACTTGGAAAAACCGTCTTTGACTGCTCTTGTTGTTCGTCGGTCCTTCTCCAGTAAACGCGGTAATCGGTAATCGGCGCTCCTCCGTCATCCGGTGCGGACCAAGTGATCAATACCCCGGGAAACTCCTCGAACACCTGCACCTGCAAATTTAGCGGAGCACTAGGCGTCGTCGCGGTTTCAGGAACGGTTGTCGGCAACGGCGTTAAAGTACTAGTGTAACTACCCGAACACGTCGGTTCTGCCGAATCCGAACCGTTGGTCCACCACCATTTGGCGCTAAGCACCAACTCTTGCTTTGAGGCGTCAAAGTTGCCGGAAGCAATCTCGCCATAAGTACCGCCGGAAAAATCATCGTTGAGAAAACCAAATGAATACATCAAACCCGACACACCGCCACGCGGCGGAAGCACGTTATCAGCGGGAGCTATATCGCCGAAGCGAACTGTGTTATTTTCTTGGGTGAGATTTGCAACTGTCTCAACGTTCAAACCTGCCGAACAGTTGCCAGTGATTACACTCTGATCGCTGAGGGCATCCTTCCAGCGCGGGCTGATTGCCGTGACATCAGTCGTCGGCGCTTCAGCCGTTAAGTAACTCACCGTCAACGTAGACGAACAGGTACCATTCGCCGCGCAGTAACGGTACTGATAATCCGCATTCTCGTCTAAGTCCGGTGCAAACCCCAGCTGCAGAAAAGACTGTGTCGTCGTCCCAGTGGTTACTAACAGGGTTTTTCTCAAACCGTCATCGGGGAGATCCCCGGCAGACAAAACTGTACTGTCCTCCCGAGTAACTTCAAGGCTCAAATTCATGCTTTCAGTCGATGGCCTTTGCGTGGTATATGTCGTGAAAACTAAGAAAGGTTGATGTTCGCTGACGGTGATATCCCTAGTGTCTAATGCCAAATTGGACGATGCGGTCAAGACGGCTATATCGCTTGCTTCTTGCCCTATTTTGGGCAAGGTAACGGAAACCGTGCTCAAAGCGGCGCCCGCGCCCGCAGCGTTGACCGCGCGCACTTGGAAAGTGTATGCGATGCCGTTCGTCAGACCGGTTATCGTAAAATACGTCTCGTTGTCGGCGGCGCTGTCCACATCATCACCGTCAGGGATATTTATCCAAGCGCCGAAATCCTCGCCGGCAGATCTCTGCCGATATTCATAACGCGTGATCGCACTGCCGCCGGCGCCGCCCGGTACCCACTCTAATTCTACCTGCCCGTTACCCGGTGTTGCCGTCAAAGACGTCAGCGCGCCGGGTGGCGTCATAACCGTTACCCTCACCGAGTCGCGGTCGGTCAGATTCCGTCGAGACGAATCATTGAGAGTCCCAAACTTATTCCCGCCGGTTACTGTCAGATTGAATCGAAACACGGTCCCGTCCGGCACGTCCGCCGGTACGGTGAATGTGGGTGTGGCGGTATCGGCGCCGGTCAGCGTCACAGGCGTGCTATCGCTTTCGTTCTGCGACCACGCGAAGCTCAGGTTGCTCCCGAACGGACCGCCGTCGGTGGCAGTAGCATCCAGCATAACAACTTCGCCAGCGCCAGCTAACCGGTCGAAGCCGGCATCCGCCGACGGTATGAAGGAGTCACTGCCGGGATTGCGGCCCAGAGTAATTTCTTCAAGCGACGTGAGGCGCTCGAATATGCCGTCGGGCAGACTCGATAATCCGTTTCTAGTCAAAAACAGCATTCTCAAAGAGCTAAGATCATCAAATATGCCCGCAGGCAGACTCGATAATCGATTATCCTCCAAATCCAGCGTTGTCAAAGAATCAAGATCGTCAAATATGTCTTCAGGCAGACTCGACAATTGATTGGCCGCCAAATCCAGCGTTGTCAGAGCGGCAAGATCATCAAATATGCTCGCAGGCAGACTCGGGAATCGATTGAACCCCAAATCCAGCGTTGTCAAAGAGCCAAGATTATCAAATATGCCGTCGGGCAACCCTCTCTCCGTCAACCTGTTAGAGTTCAATTTTAGAGTCTTCAGTGAGCTTAGAAAATCAAATATGTCCACAGGCAGACTCGACAATTGATTGAACCCAAAATCCAGTTCTGTTAAAGAGCCAAGATTATCAAATATGTCGTCGGGCAACCCTGCCTTCCTCAACGCGTTAACCCTCAAATTTAGAGTCTCCAGTGAGTTTAGAGAATCAAATACGCCCGCAGGCAGACTCGACAATTGATTGAACTCCAAATCCAGCGTTATCAAAGAGCCGAGATCATCAAATATGCCCGCAGGTAGACTCGATAATTGATTATCCTGCAAATCCAGCGTTGTCAAAGAGCCGAGATCATTAAAGTCCCCCACCCTCAGACCGGTAATCCTTCTTTCGGACAAGTCCAACTCCCCGGCGAGGGAGTTCAGATCGGCCTCGGTTACCGCCGCACAGTCGGTTCTGCTGGAAAGTCGGCGGAGAATCCTCCCTTGAACCACCGGCGTACGGGCGCAAATGCCAAAGCCCGTTCCTGCAATCGCCGTTACTCTGTTTGTCGCCTCGCCCGCGCCCGCGGCGTTGACCGCACGCACTTGGAAGGTGTATGCGACGCCGTTTGTCAGACTAGTGACTATAGAACGCGTCTCGTTGCCGGCGTTGCTGCCCGCATCGTCGCTGTCCGAGATATTCGTCCAAGCGCCGAAACCCTCGCCGGCGGCTCTCTGCCGATATTGGTAATGCGTGATCGCGCTGCCGCCGACGTCGCCCGGTACCCACCCCAATTCTACCTGCCCGTTACCCGGCGTTGCCGTCAAGGACGTTGGCGCGCCAGGCGGTATTCTAACCGTTACCCTCACTGAGTCGCGGTCGGTCAGACCCTGTCGAAACGAATCATCAAGAGTCCCAAACTTATTCCCGCCGATCACTTCCAGATCGAATCGGAACATCGTCCCGTCCGGCGTGCCTGCCGGCACGGTAAACGTCGGCATAACGGTAGCGGTAGCAGTTAACGTCACAGACACGCTATCGCTTTCGTCCTGCAACCATGCGAAGCTCACGTTGCTCCCGAACGGACCGGCGTCGGTAGCGGTAGCATCCAGCATAACGACTTCGCCGACGTCAACGGTCCGGTTGGACCCGGCATCCGCCGACGGTACGAAGGAGTCACTGCCGGGATTGCTGAAAAAACTAATTATTATAAGCGACGTGAGGCGCTCGAATATGCTGTCGGGCAACCCCATCTCCGTTAACGCGTTAACGTTCAAAATTAGAATCTCCAGCGAGCTTAGAGAATCAAATATGCCCGCAGGCAGACTTGATAATTTGTTTCTATCTAAAAACAGCGTCCTCAAAGAGCCAAGATCATCAAATATGCCCACAGGCAGACTCGATAATTGATTGGACCCCAAACCCAGCATTATCAAAAAGCCAAGATCATCAAATACGCCCGCAGGCAGACTCGATAATTGATTGGACCCCAAATCCAGCATTATCAAAAAGCCAAGATCATCAAATACGCTCGCAGGCAGACTCGATAATTGATTGGACCCCAAATCCAGCTCTGTCAAAGAGCTGAGATCATCAAATATGCGCGGAGGCAGACTCGTTAATTGATTGGACCCCAAATCCAGCTCTGTCAAAGAGCTGAGATCATCAAATACGCGCGGAGGCAGACTCGTTAATTGATTGGACCCCAAATCCAGCGTTGTCAAAGAGCTGAGATCATTAAATATGCGCGGAGGCAGACTCGTTAATTGATTGGTCCCCAAACCCAGCGTTGTCAAAGAGATAAGATCATCAAATACGCCCGCAGGCAGACTCGTTAATTGATTGGCCCCCAAACCCAGCGTTGTCAGAGTAGCGAGTCCGACGAAGTCTCCTACCTTCAGAGCAGTAATTCCTTTGCCGATCAAGTCTAACTCCCCGGTGAGGGAGTTCAGATTGATATGGGCTACCACCGTACAGTCGGTTACGCTGGGAAGCGCGTTGAGAATCGCCTCTTGAACCTGCGGTGTGCGATCGCAAATGCCAACCTCTCCCGCAATCGTCGTTACTTCGTCGGTTGCCTCGCCCGCGCCCGCGACGTTGACCGCGCGCACTTGGAAGGTGTATGCGATGCCGTTCGTCAAACTGGTGACCGTAGAACGCGTCTCGTTACCGGCGTTGCTGTCTGCATCATCGCTGTCCGGAATATTTATCCATTGACCGAAATCCTCGCTGCCGGCTCTCTGCCGATATTGATAATGCGTGATTGCGCTGCCGCCGATATCTCCCGGCGGCGCCCACTCCAATCCTACCCCCTCGTTGCCCGGCGTCGCGGTCAAAGATATCGGCGATGCCGGCGGCGAGACGGCAGCGCTTCGTTCACCTTCACCAAGCTCATTCCATGCCGTCACCGCAAATACATAACCCGCATCGGGATCAATTTCTATTAAAAAGGAATGGATATTTGTGAAAACCACCTCTGATTGCTCTTGTTGTTCGTCGGTTTTTCTCCAGTAAATGCGATAAGCGGTAATCGGCGCTCCTCCGTCATTATCCGGCACAGACCAAGTAACTACTCTAAACGGCTCTTCAGGCACTTGCACCTGCACGTCTAGCGGAGCGCTAGGCGTCGTCGCGGTTTCAGGAACGGTTGCCGGCAACGGCGTTAAAGTCCTCGTGTAACTACCCGAACACGTCGGTTCTGCCGAATCCGAACCGTTGGTCCACCACCATTTGGCGCTAAGCGCTAACTCCTGCTTTGAGGCGTCAAAGCTGCCAGAAGCAATCTCGCCATAAGTACCATCGGAAAAATCATCCTCGAGAAACCCAAATGAATACATCAAACCCGACACACCGCCGCGCGGCGGAAGCATGTTATCAACGCGAGCTATACGCCCGAAGCGGACTGTGTTATTTTCTTGGGTGAGATTTGCAACCGTCTCAACGTTCGAACCTATAAAACAGTCGCCGGTGATTACACTCTGATCGCTGAGGACATCCTTCCAGCGCGGACTGATTGCCGTGACATCAGTCGTCGGCGCTTCAGCCGTTAAGTAACTCACCGTCAACGTAGACGAACAGGTACCATTCGCCGCGCAGTAACGGTACTGATAATCCGCATTCTCGTCTAAGTCCGGTGCAAACCCCAGCTGCAGAAAAGACTGTGTCGTCGTCCCAGTGGTTACTGTCAGGGTTTTTCTCAAACCGTCGTCGGGGAGATCCCCGGCAGGCAAAACTGTACTGTCCTCCCGAGTGACTTCAAGGCTCAAATTCATGCTTTCAGTCGCTAGCCTTTGCGCGGTATATGTCGTGAAAACTAAGAAAGGCTGATGTTCCTTTACAGTGACACTCTCCTCAAAAGCGTTTAATGCCGGGTCAACCGACATGGTCATGATGGTTAAAGTATCGCTCGTCTCTTGCGCTTGCAACCTCGTTCCTGCTAAAAATAAACCTGACAAAACACCAAGCAAAAGAATTTTACTGTTCTTATCCAGTAGAACTACTTGCATGAGAGCGATATTACGCAGCATAAAACTCCCTCATAAAGTTATGTCATGACACTCTATAGTATAGCAGCATTCGGATGTACGATGCCACCCTAAATGGGATTTTTAAAGAGCTTCGGGAGAAGCGTTCGGCAGCAACATTCGGATCGGTGCTTTCTGTCCGTTGCCGGCATGAGGACAGTGCAGGGTGAGACGCGCCCGGAAAACCGATCGGTTTTCAGCGGCGAACGACCCGACAAGGACGTCGGGGCTGGGGCTTGTTGACAGAACCCAGTCGCGTCATGGACGACAGGCACTTTGCTGAAAATCCGCCAGCAAACACAAAACGGTTTCATCAGCTCAAAGATTTTACTGCTGCCGAGATTCGAATGAGCTTGGCGCAGGGTGAGACGCGCCCGGAAAACCGATCGGTTTTCAGCGGCGAACGACCCGACAAGGACGTCGGGGCTGGGGCTTGTTGACAGAACCCAGTCGCGTCATGGACGACAGGCACTTTGCTGAAAATCCGCCAGCAAACACAAAACGGTTTCATCAGCTCAAAGATTTTACTGCTGCCGAGATTCGAATGAGCTTGGCGCAGGGTGAGACGCGCCCGGAAAACCGATCGGTTTTCAGCGGCGAACGACCCAACAAGGACGTCGGGGCTGGTGCTCATTAACAGAACCCAGTCGCGTCATGGACGACAGGCACTTTGCTGAAAATCCACCAGCAAACACAAAACGGTTTCATCAGCTCAAAGATTTTACTGCTGCCGAGATTCGAATGAGCTTGGCGCAGGGTGAGACGCGCCCGGAAAACCAATTGGTTTTCAGCGGTGAACGACCCGACAAGGATGTCGGGGCTGGGGCTTGTTGACAGAACCCAGTCGCGTCATGGACGACAGGCACTTTGCTGAAAATCCACCAGCAAACACAAAACGGTTTCATCAGCTCAAAGATTTTACTGCTGCCGAGATTCGAATGAGCTTGGCGCAGGGTGAGACGCGCCCGGAAAACCAATTGGTTTTCAGCGGTGAACGACCCGACAAGGATGTCGGGGCTGGTGCTCATTAACAGAACCAAGTCTCGTCATGGGTGAGACGCGCCCGGAAAACCAATTGGTTTTCAGCGGTGAACGACCCGACAAGGACGTCGGGGCTGGGGCTTGTTGACAGAACCCAGTCGCGTCATGGACGACAGGCACTTTGCTGAAAATCCACCAGCAAACATAAAACGGTTTCATTAGCTCAAAGATTTTACTGCTGCCGAGATTCTGTCCGGACCCGCCAGCGCCTCTTGCGCGGCGTTTTGCCGCGGTCTTGCAAGGCGTTGAACCCGGCGACACAAAATGTTACCGGCCGACGGTCCGTAGTTTCCCCTGAAACGACAAACCGATTTAGATTAAGCCGTAAGTCCCGTATGTATCCGGCGCTATACAAGGGACAAGTATCCGAACGAGCTTATCGCAGACAATGCGACGCTCCGAGCGGTGATAGAATCAATTCAAGACCAGCAGTGTCGCGAAGATGCGAACCAAGCACGGGGACGAAAAACACACTTTCGAGGTGTCTCTCAACGGGTTCGGGGACGTCGCAAACTGAACGACGAACGAACGTGCAAACTAACTGAGGTAATGAAATGAACGATACAACCAAATCTGTGCAGCCGCTTAAGGAAAGAGGGTCTGAAAGCATCGGCGTTTTCTTGCTGCTTTTCCTTGTGCCAGCGGCTTTCACCTATCTATCTGGAATGTTGCTGGTCGTCGCGATTGTTGATGACAGCACGATTGGGGACGCGGGCACGATACGAATCACCTACTTGGCGATTTGCTACGCGATTATGGCCATAGCATGTTATTTGCGCGGGAAGGCGACGGACAGGAGATGGCTTACCCTCTTCCCGGTTCTAGGCGGCTTGTTTGACATGTTCTTCGGAATCATCCCATTCGTGCCATCGGTAATGAACGTTGTGGCGCTGGTAGTCGGAATCCAATCGAGAAAAGTCTAGACTTTTTCGCGATGGAAGCGAGCCGTGGCGTCCAATTCCTCTTTATTAGCGCTATCCCGCTTTCGTCGCTTCCTTCTTCGCCAGTTTGACCGGCGCTTTCTTCTCGTCCTGGGCCAGCGCGTCCTTGTGCACGATGCCACCCTAAATGGGATTCTTGCAGGACCTCAAACCTGTCTGCGTACTCACAGGCAGGGGCGTCGGGGCTGGTGCTCATTAACAGAACCAAGTCTCGTCATGGGTGAGACGCGCCCGGAAAACCAATTGGTTTTCAGCGGTGAACGACCCGACAAGGACGTCGGGGCTGGGGCTTGTTGACAGAACCCAGTCGCGTCATGGACGACAGGCACTTTGCTGAAAATCCACCAGCAAATACAAAATGGTTTCATCAGCTCAAAGATTTTACTGCTGCCGAGATTCGAATGAGCTTGGCGCAGGGTGAGACGCGCCCGGAAAACCGATCGGTTTTCCGGGCAAACGACCCGACAAGGACGTCGGGGCTGATGCTCATTAACAGAACCAAGTCTCGTCATGGGTGAGACGCGCCCGGAAAACCAATTGGTTTTCAGCGGTGAACGACCCGACAAGGACGTCGGGGCTGGGGCTTGTTGACAGAACCCAGTCGCGTCATGGACGACAGGCACTTTGCCGACAATCCACCAACAAGCGCAAAACGGTTTCACACTGAATCGGTTGCGGCCAGGTCCGCTGACGCCTCTTGCGCGGCGCTTTGGTGCGGTCATGCAATGCACTGAGTCCAATGCGGCGATAACGTAGGCGCCAGCGGGACAAAGTACTGCGACCGACCTTGAATGCGTTCGGGAGTTACAACCCTCCCAAAATAATAGGGCATCATATTTCTGTTGAAGTTTAGAGCGCTCATGAGCCTCCATTCTTGAAGCTAAATTGGCTCATATAGAAACCTTTGATGCGGTGGCCGATGTGTTGATATTACATATCGGTCACCTTTTTGAGTTAAGCCGTGAGTCCCATATGTGTCCGGCAGTATACACCTGTGCATAAGCTCAGAAACATTTGGCACTATACATTTGCTGTATACTTTCCGCTGCTATGCTTCTAAACCATACACCTGCCAGAAAACTGAAAACCATATTACGACCATGGAGGCCCCGGATATTCAGGGCTATTTATAAAATATTCAATCATAGCTCAATCATTGTTTATACGATACCAAAAGCCGGTTCGACGTCAATCCTCATATCATTAAAAAGATCTTTAGGCCATACAAGGTTAATCGCAGTAGCGCAAGCGCATGATTTTCAAGGAATTATGGACCCGAAAAAAGTGTTTGTTTATTCCGATACATACTACTTGATCAGCTTGGTGCGAAATCCGATTGAGAGAGCCTTGTCGGCTGTATTCTTCTTTATGATTCCAGAGAGGAATAAAAGGGGAAGTACGCCTTCCACAGACATCAGCGTGTGGAAACGGCGGACCAAACATAGAATAACGCGATCGCTGGAATGGTTTAACCAGGAAATGAAAAACGGCTTTGGTATTGACGTTTATGCCGCGCCTTTTTCCACTGAAATCGGATACAGGATTTACACCCAGACTAATCATCATCTGCTAAAGAAAGTCAACTTACTGGTGCTCAGAACGGAATTGGACGATGATAAAAAAAGTAGGATTATCAGGGAGTTTCTTGGGCTGAACCGGTTGGAAATTATGCGTTACAGAGAAAGCAGGCTGGACCCTGATGCAATGGTATATCAGGAAATGAAACAAAGAATTAAGTTCTCCCCTGAATACACAGATCAAATATGCAACCATAAACACACGCAACATTTCTTTTCTGCGCGGGAAGTGTCTGCGATGAGAGCGAGGTGGAGTGAATAGCCGGTATTTGTGGCCGTTATAAGCTATGCAGGATTTATGACTATTATTGCCTTGAAGCTTTCCGGAGAACAAAAGCTAAAATGCAGTTTTGGCGGTCATCCGGCGCGAGCGCGACGGTTGCCGATACATTAAAATATGTCTGTGGCAGGTAAGATTTTTATTGTAACCGGACCGTCGGGCGTGGGTAAAACCAGCCTGCTGAAGACAGTTCCGGAAGGAATTCCGCATTTGCGCGTCGCCATTTCACATACAACACGACTGCGACGCGACGGTGACCGGGACGGAGTAGACTATCATTTTGTTAGCAAAGCCGAATTCATACGGATGAAGAGCAAAAGCGCATTTCTTGAGACGGCAAAAGTTTTTGGTGATGATTACGCAACTTCCCGTAGCGCGGTGCGAAATTTATTTGACAACGGCTACGATGTCGTTTTGGAAATTGATCGGCAAGGTGCGGCACAAATACGCGCGCTAATGCCAAATCAATCGGTGTTTATTTTGCCACCATCTAAAACCACACTGTGTACACGCTTGAAACAACGTGGAAAAGATTCCGCAGAAGTGATTGAGGAGCGCTATGCGCAGGCATTTGATGAAATGCGTCATTATCATGAATTTGATTTTGTCGTGGTGAACGATTGCTTTGATCGCACATGCCGGATCATGCGACAGATATTCTCCGGAAAACGACCGGATGCGAATGTCCAAGCACAAGTAAAGCAAGCAATCGTCAATTTGGGATTGTGAAGAAAAATCTTTGTTCCAAAGATTACTCAGAGAATTTATCTGTATCGTTCCCGTCCGGCGTTAAAAAGACGGAAGTGCCGCATTGATTGTATCGCTTTTCAAGAAGAAACCTTAATGGCGACTGCACAACGGCATTCAGAGATCTGCCCGAAAAAACGTCGGAATGATAATTGGGGACAATTGGGGACAATGTATAATATCGGATTGCCCGGGAGGCGTAAATGATCTCCAAGTGCACGGGTTCGGAAAAACTTCGGCGGCAAAAATTGCACAGTAACAAAAAAGAGAACTGCTGGCGGAGTTTACGGATTATAGTAAGTAGGCGCAAGTGCTATGGCAGAATCCTTTAAGTTGTATGCGGACAAAAATACGCATAGGCGCGGAGCGCAACCGCAAAGTGTATCGACGTTGATCACTTTATTGCTTCTGTCGCTTTTTTTTGTGACTTCGACAGTCAGTGGTGTGAATGCGATATATCTATCGGATGATTCTGCTGAGATTGTCGAACTTTCTTGGGTGCAACCGTTGTGCCGGTATTTAGATTGCGAGCAGTGGGCAATGCCGGCGCAATCATATGACGGAGTAACTATCCGAGATGCGCAACTGATTCAATATGGAACTACACTTATTTTTAACGGTTATATATCGCACACATCAACCATGAATTGGCCACAGTTAAACCTCACATTGTACGATTCGGGGGGGCGGGATGTTGCGCGGTACCAATTGCAACCGCGTGATTATCTGTCGGATTCCAATGTGCCGCAAATGACCATAGATGCACAAGCAATACGCTTCTCTGTTGATAACATGAATCAAGCGACGGAGTATTCTGTTGCGTTCTCCGCGCCGGCGAAGAGCTAGTCGGCCCGTTCGCTAACGCGCGGGGTTAGTTTTTACCTATCCCGTCCGATGTCGGGCTGCTACGAGTTTCGAGTGATACTAAATGATCAATTAACTGAAAGAAATCATCCATAGCGCCACCCGTCATCATAGAGGGCGAAGTCAGATATTTCCCGTTAACGGTGAAGGTCGGCACTGCGCGCAGGGCATATCGGGTGCCAATCTTTTCCGCTCTTTTGATTTTAGCATCGACCACCATTGAATGGAAAACCTCTAAGAATTTTTCTTTGCCGATTTCGTATTGCGCAAAAAAGTCAGCGAGTTGCTCGGCATTAAAAAGCCGCAGTTTTTTCTCATGTAGCGCTTCAAATAGTACCGCATGCAAATCGTCAATTCGTTTCAGCTGTTCCAAAGTGTAGTAAGTGTACGCGTGAGTAACCCAATTTTTTCCGAGCAATGCCGGCGTACGTACAAATTGCACGGAATCCGGTTTTGCCCATTTTTGAATATCAGGTTCTATCGAGTAACAGTGCATACAGCCGTACCAGAAAAATTCTCTCACCTCAACTTTACCTGTTTCGACATCGGTCGGCACCGGCGGCACGATACGGATGTAGTCTTTTCCTTCAACAAAGTTTTGTGTGAAAGCGGGGGCACTGACGAGACTTGCCAGCAATCCGAGCATAATCAAAAATAAGCGGAAGTTTGCAGTTGAGAGGGGGGTTAATCGCATCATAGCTTGCCTTTAATGCAGACCTTGAATATATGACGACACCGCTTCGATTTCCGTATCGGTTAGCATCTGACTGACTCCGTTCATGATTTCGGAGCCTAAATAGCTAACACCTTTACGATATTGCTTTAAGCGGACAGAGGTATATTTGCTGTGTTGGTACGAGAGTTTAGGAAATCCTGCAGCCGGATTGCCGCTACCGTTAGGCCCGTGACACGAAAGACATGCCGGAACCCCGGTTGCCGGATTACCGCCGCGGTAGATAGATTGTCCGAGTTCGAATAAACCTTTGTCGGTGGCGCCGGCCGATGTTGCTTGACTTTCAAAATAAGCGGCAAGATTTTCAATGTCTTGATCGGATAACATCATCGCCTGCGGGTCCATCAACGGGTTGGTACGAGATTTGGTTTTAAATAGATTGAGTTGTTTAATGATATAGTGCTTTGACTGGCCGGCAATTTTCGGCCATTCCGGATTGACGCTATTGCCGTCTGCCATGTGACATGCAACACAAGCCGCTGATTTTTCTTTACCGACAGCAATATCACCTTCTGCTGATGCGATGCCTGCCGTTATTGAGCTCCCAAGCAACGCTAACACGCATAACGATTTCATTAGTAGAAACCTCTTTGGTTTAATGAAAGCGACTATGTACATGTTTTTACGATATTTATCCGCCGTAGATTCGCGGCATTCTATAGCAAAAAGCGAATTTTGTCACAAAGCGACGGGGGTAAGTATTATACTGCCGAATTGCTTACTGAAATTATGGTGGCGTTCGCTTGTCTCGGTATCAACAAACTAAATTCTTAACCGGTGCGACGCAGCCCAGCCAGTTCCCGCCGGAGGTCAGGTGCGAAATTGCATTTGCCGGACGCTCAAATGCCGGCAAGTCAAGTCTCATTAATGTGCTTTGCGGGAAAAACAAGTTGGCAAAAGTTGCTAAAACACCGGGGCGCACGCAAATGGTTAATTTTTTTACGCTTGATGCGCAATCGCGTCTGATTGATTTACCGGGTTACGGATATGCGCGGGTATCGCAAGTAGTACGCGCTCAGTGGCAGGATTTGATAACGGCGTACTTTAAGACACGCCAATGTCTGCGTGGTGTCGTGTTGGTGGCGGATATTCGGCGCTTGCTAACCGAGTCGGATTGGCAATTATTAAAATGGCACGATGCGTTGTCGCTACACTTAGTGTTAACCAAAGCGGATAAGCTCAAGCGTCAAGCGGTGCGTCGGGCAATTGCGCAAACTAAATCTGCGTTATGCGAAACCGATGTGACGGTGCAGACATTTTCCGCATCGACGTATGAAGGACTTGAACAACTGCGTTGTCAGCTGGATGCGTGGCTGGCTTGACGCCTTTCGCGCCGGGCGAGATAAGCGGCGAGAGCAATCGCCGGAATACCCAGAATTGCGGCATAAGTAAAGAAATTTGTATAGCCGTAGCTGTCGACGATTGCACCCGACATTCCACCAAGTAGTTTTGCCGGCAACGTCATCAATGAGCTGAACAGCGCATATTGTGTTGCGGTGTAAGCGGTTTGCGTAAGACTTGATAAGTATGCGATAAACGCGGTAGTTGTGATGCCGCCGCTTAAATTATCGGTGCTGATGATCATTGCAAGCAAGATAGTGTCGGGAGCGGATATTGATAATACGATGAATAACAGATTGGTAACCACTGTCAATAAGGCACCGACAATTAATATCTGCATTAAACCAAACCGCAGTACCAATATACCGCCGACCGCAGCGCCGATTAGCGTCATGAAAAAACCGAAAATTTTAGATACTTCAGCAATCTGAATTTTGGTATAGCCCATATCCAAATAAAACGGGTTTGCCATCACGCCCATGGTTATATCGCTGATCCGATAAATTGCGATAAACAATAAAATTAGCCAAGCGAGGTGGCTGTTACGCCGAAAGAAATCGGCAAAAGGGGCAACGATCGCATGTTTCAACCAACCGTAAAACGTAGTGTTTGCCGACTGTTCGCGCGATATCGGCGACAGTGTGTTTGATGCCACCCTCGGCTCGGTAATTGCCAATACGGTAAGGATGCCGACCGACATTAATCCGGCCATCAACAAGTAGCTATAACTCCAACTCCAGAATTCAGCGGCGTAAAATGCTCCGGCGCCAGCGACTAATAGTGCAAGACGATAACCAAAGATGTACATTGCTGCCATTGCCGCTTGGTATTCTTTTGCCATAACTTCAATACGATAAGCATCAATTGCAACATCTTGGGTTGCAGAAAACAAAGCGACTAGGACGGCAAGCAATGCAAACATGACAGGGTTCTGAGTGGGACCGGTCCATGCCATTAACGTTAAACTGAGCACAATTCCCGATTGTGCCGCCAGTATCCATGCGCGTCGCCGTCCTAGTCGACGGGTTAAAAGAGGCAGAGATAAGTGGTCAAGCAATGGCGCCCATAGTACCTTGACGGAATAGGTAATTCCCACCCAACTAAAAAAACCGATCATTGTGCGGCTGAGTCCGGCTTCGGTCAGCCACGCCGATAATGTTGAGAATACAAGCAAGTAGGGTAATCCGGCAGAAAATCCGAGCAATAACATCGTGTATACTCGAGGTATTAAGTAAACCCGTAATGTCTCCGTCCAATTTGTTTGTTCGTTCATAGGTTTGTGCTTTGTTTGTGCTTCGTTGTCCATTGTTCTAATGGCGGGAGATTGTAATCAATAATCAACGGTGCATGGTCGGAGAAGCGTTGTGTTTTGTAAATGCGTGCCTTTGTTGCCTTATTGCGTAGTCGAGGCGATGCGATATGGTAATCAATACGCCATCCGACATTTTTTTCCCACGCCTGACCACGGTTTGACCACCAAGTATATTGATCAGGCAAACGACAGACTTCACGAAATACATCGTGAAAACCTTCCTTGTCGAACAACCGGTCCAACCAAGCGCGTTCTTCGGGGAGAAATCCGGAGTTTTTTTGATTGCTACGCCAGTTTTTCAAATCAATTTCTTTGTGCGCAATGTTCCAATCGCCACAAATAATATAGTCGCGCCCGAGTTTTTTAAGCTTGCGTAGGTGACGCATAAAAACTTTCATGAAACGGAACTTCGCTTGTTGGCGTTTCTCGCTTGACGAACCGGAAGGTGCATATAACGAGATTACTGATAATTTACCGAATTTCGCTTCGAGGTAACGTCCTTCAGCGTCAAACTCGGCATTCCCAAAGCCTACCGTCCATGCATCGGGGAGTATCTTGCTGTATAGCGCGACACCGCTATAACCTTTTTTTTGTGCACCGACATATTTGCATGAATAATTTTTAGGGAAGAAGTATGGGGCGCCAATTAATTGTTCCGGTTGCGCTTTCGTTTCCTGAATGCACACGATATCGGCGCATTGACGCGCTAACCAAGGAAAAAAGCCCTTCCTTGCCGCAGCACGGATGCCATTGCTGTTGAGTGTAATAATACGCACATATTAGATTTCAGTTATGGTTTTTATGAGCCCCGCCGGTTCTATGGAATCATTTGCCACTGAGCATATCAGAGGTAAATTAGGATTTTATGTTGCCGGCTACTTTATTTCTTCGTGACGCACGCTCTTTTTTCCTATTATATACGTCATGCCGAATTTGGCGAATGTAATTGTGAGTTTTCTTGGCAGCATGTGTGTCGACTCCTTTAGAATTCCCGACGATATGAAGGTGTTGCATGCCGAATAATCCCATCAGCCCGGCCCCTTCCTGTCGGCAGGAGTGCCAAATGTTTCTGAACTTATGCACATTATCCGTTGCCTGAAAAATAGTTCTGCGGGTGTTGCACGTGTCCGGATACATACTGAATTCTTGGACGTCAATAAAAAGGTGACCGACATGCAATATCAGCACATCGGCCACCGCATCAAAGGTTTCTATATAAGCCAATTTTGCTTCAAAATGGAAGCTCATGAGCGCTCTAAGCTTCAACAGAAACACGATGCCCTCATTTTGGGAGGGTTGTAACCCCCGAACGCATTCAAGGTCGGTCGCAGCACTTTGTCGCTGGCGCCGGCGTTATCGCCGCACTGGGTCCGGTGCCTTGCATGACCGCGGCAAAGCACCGCGGATTCAGTTGCGCACGTAAATGATGTTGCAACCAAAGCGAGTCTGACCGAGCTAAAAGCTGAACTTAAAACTGAGTTAGTCAAGCTGGAAGCCGGGCTCACCTAGCGGATGATTATCATTACCGGCATCATCATTGCCGCGGTTAGTTTGATAACGAGACTGCAAACGTGAGGATACGCGGAACGATCCGTCACAGACTGCATCTACACGAAATGGGTGCTTTGGACCTATACACTGATTTGACAAACCTGCCGCCTTCCCTTTACTCTGCTTTTAAGCCTGTAAGGTGCGTGCCTTGCCTTTTTACTCGTTTGCGGGGAGGAGACCCGTGAGAAGTTCCCTTGCACTGATAAGGAAAAATTTATGGGAGTTACATTAGAGACAATCTATCAACAGCTACAGGCTCTGTACAGTGCCAGATACATGTGGGATTCACGGCACGACTCAAAAAGGTAACCGATATGCAATATCAGCACATCGGCCACCGCATCAAAGGTTTCTGTATGAGCCAATTTTGCTTCAAAAATAGAGACTATTATGGAAATAACGCTTGAAGACGTCGACCGGCGATTGCTGAACCTCGAAAGAGGACAGCATAAGCTCGAAAAAGAGCTCGAGAAAGGCCTGCATGCTCTGAAGCTCGAGATTGCCGCGGTAAAAATCACCACGATTCAGTGGGTCATAGGTATCTTCGTCGGTGCAATCGTGACGATTGCAAGCATCATCGGTGTTTATTCTACCGTGCTTACCCTGCATCAATAATTTCGCCCTTTACCGACCGGCCCGTGAGAAAGCCGCCTTCGGGCGGCTTTTCCGTGTCCGGGCTTTGAGTTGCCTGCCCCTCTGCCCCGCGGCGTTTTCGTCCGTTTCCACTTCTCCGAGGCAAAATCGGCAGCGAAACTCGCCCGTAGCGCGACGATTCGGAAGGCGAAGGTATCCTAATCCCTTCTAATTCGGCGCTTTGCTCGTCGGCTGAGAGGGCCGCGAAGGCTCGTGCCAAATGTTATGGACCTATACATTATGAGAAACCGGAACAGACTTTGCGCCTACGGCGCGTTGATCAAGGGGAAAATAGGGACATGCTATACTAGCGGTCATTATGACTAAAACTTGTATTTTGATTTTTTCGATTTTACTAGTTATTACCCCTTTTACTACGTCTGCACAAAAGGATGCGGTGACCGCAGGAGAGGAGTATGGTAGCGGTGGCTCTGAAGCTTCCAAAGAAGACGTAAAAGATCAGAAAGACAAATCTATGTGGGACCGAATGAAGGATTTAGGTAGGCAGCTTGAGAGGTTTGGTAATGAGATAATCGAAGGAATTAAAGGATTGATACGACAAGGGGAAAAAGGCACAGTTAATAAAAGACAAGCTGAGCAACTTGAAGAATTAGAGAAAGAAGAACAAAAGCAACAAAGAAAAGAAGAGCAAGAACAACAAAAATAAAACCATGAGTACAATTGAGTTATACGAAATCTTAAAGAAGATTCCAAATGTCAGCGATGAACAAGCCAAATCTGTTGCTGATATGTTTGCGCACACTGATGATGTTGTGACGAAGGCTGATGTTTGGCAAATCTGTTTTATTGTGGTTGGAGTTCTCAACACGATCTTGTTTCTCGCTCTGCGATTTACCGGTTAAGTCTCATTATTTTTGCTGCTTGAACACCGAACAGGATTGCAACGAGCGTGGTTCGGTCGCCGGATACATATGGGACTCACGGCACGACTCGAAAAGGTGACCGATATGCAATATCAGCACATCGGCCACCGCATCAAAGGTTTCTATATGAGCCAATTTTGCTTCAAAGATGAATAAACTCACCGACCTAAGGCAGAAGATTCGGTCCTACCGAACCAGGTGCATGAAAAGATTGCGCGGTCTCCTCGGTGGGCCTGAACGATGGATAGAAATACTTATTCTGGTTTTAGTTTTGATAGTTTTACTACTGCTTATCTTGACGTTGTTTTTTGTGCCTAAAGACTGCCTCGAATTTGGCTCGTTCTTATGTTATTCCCTGGGTGTAGAAGATAAGCGGGATGTTATTCAATCCCTGGCGTTGGCTCTGGCCGGTTTAGTTTCCGCACTGGCAGTCCTGGCGGCCTTACGAAGAGCCACCGCACTAAACAAGACCGCTCAAGCCCAGGTCGAGACCGCCCAAGCCCAGGACAAGACCGCCCAAGCTCAGGCCGATGTCGTCAAAGCAACAGAGAAGGGTCACCGTCAGCAGCGTTTTCGCGATGCGGTAGATCACCTTGGAAAAGAACATGTATCTGTACGCCACGGCGGGGCCTATGCCTTATTTTACCTTGCCCTAGACGAGGAAAGGTTGCGTGCATCCATTGCGGAAATCTTATGCGCACACATTCGTGGGACCACGAGTACAGAAGCAGCATACCGGGAGGAATATGCGAATAAGCCATCTATCGAAATCCGGTCGCTGCTGGAATTGCTGTTTACAATAAAGATACACTCCGAAAAAACACTGAAACAATTCTGGAAAGACCTGACACCGGACTTGTCCGAAGCTTATTTTCGAGGTGTCGCACTGGATGTCACACCGTATGGCGGCGCCCGATTTCAAGGAGCGGATCTCCGGGAAGCACAATTTCAAGGAGCGAAGCTCTGGGGAGCACAATTTCAAGGAGCGGATCTTCGGGTAGCACAATTTCAAGGAGCGAAGCTCTGGGGAGCACAATTTCAAGGAGCGGAGCTCTGGGTAGCACAATTTCAAGGAGCGGATCTTAAGGGAGCACAATTTCAAGGAGCGGATCTTCGGGTAGCACAATTTCAGGGAGCGTATCTTGAGGGAGCACAATTTCAAGGAGCGAATCTCGAGAGAGCACAATTCCAAGGTGTGTTTTGCGGTGAGCATCTGTCTCAAACATTCGAGGACAGGATTAAGTCTCGCATAGGCGAGGACTCGGATTTGTCATCCGTTGTTTTTTCCGGCGGATTAAGCGAAGAGGGTGTGGAACGTATCATCGGAAGTATCTCCGAATACATAGGAAAAGAATATGCTCAAGACCTCAAGGAGAAACTGGAAAAGCATGTAGGATCACCGGAGGGTCATGAATTGCCCGAAGACTCAGGCGCAGAGACAGGCCATTACAAAAAGGAAAAGGCCGAGCAATGGATTCAAGAATACAATAAAAACAGAGACGACGATAAGAACCGAAGCCCGGCAGAAATTTGAAGCTCTGCTATTCCGGGACAAACATGTTCCGGCCGCAACACATGGTATTCCCTGCCGATCGGTGATCGGCTTGCTGTTTCGAGAGAAACTACGGACCAGGGTGTACCCGAGCACATTTGACGAAGGGTGACGAAGAGTAACAGCCTGCCGGGAAGCGCAATTACTTGAAAACATCAATGAGTCTAACCGGCAGATGATTGATTACCCGCAACGTTACAACGGCGAGCACCCCGGCGGGCACCTCCACCGGGGATTAAACGATATGGTTCCGTGCCAAGTCATTGCCCGGCAGCCGCTCTATTTACCCGGGCCTCATTTGTCCGGAATGTATTGGACACGCACAATAACCAATATCGTAATGTTAGTTATGCCCTAACGCTATGCTCTAACGCGCTCAGGTGACCGGCAATTTTAGCCGGTGTCACATTCCATTTACGTCATGCGGTTGTCCGGCCGCAGCCCGGCTTCCAGTAGATTGTTTTCCACCGCTGACGCGCAGCACGATGCCAGATCAACTTGCGTTGTTCCACCTCAATCTGTGTAATCTATTTTAATGTCTGCCCTATGCGTGAGTGGGCATACTCAAAGACAGATATCGTCTATCCTTGCAGTCAATATCCCCACGTTGAACGCAAACACCGGTGAATATCCACCGGCTTGGCAGATGGTTCCCTCCACTTCACACGATGCCGCGAGGATGTTACATTCTTGAAGGAGCACCACCACCATCAATGCTGGTCACTTCTGATTTTGTCTCTTGATAGCGAATGCTCTAAGTTTATCGCGATAAATAGAAATATCGTGGTACTTGTCTATTCGTTTTTGTTCTTTGATTTCACCCCGTACTAATCGTCCAACGTAGCGCCATAGTCTTTCAACACTTCCTATGCCGTACTCATTCCTAAGACCCGGATATGTTCCAGATATTCCTTTTTCACAGATTGAGAGGTAACGCTGGAACCCATAATGACGATATCCCTGGGACTTGACCAACATATTCGTCAATACATCCATTGGGGTGATAACCACACCAATAGCTCGCACGATGGCCTTTAGGGGTCCTATGATTTTTCCCGACGGGGGCACGAAAGGGACCGGGTCGGCGCCGTTCACGATGCGATAAATGGGGGTATAAAAGCGATTCATTAACTTTTCGTCGCCGACTCTGGGCGCTCCGAATGTGTAGCAAGCAGCCAGCTTTTCACCCGAGATGAACCATGTTGCAAGAACGGCCAAAGCGCCCCCCAAAGAGTGACCGGTGATGTAAATTGGCAAATCACCACAATTGTTTAGACAATCTTGAATCTGTCTTTCAACTGATTCGAACGCTTTATGAAAACCTTTATGAACATTTCCTACAGTTGTAGTGCCCGACCGGTCTGTCTTCTTAATAGGAATCTTATCGACACGTAAATTAGTCATCCAATCCTTAATCTGTTGCGTGCCTCGGAAACTCAAGACGACCATTCCTGTGCCATCATCAGATTTTCGAACGGCAATAAATCCTTGCGTGTCAGTACCCGAGTTATTCAGCACACATTTCAATTCAAACTCACCAATAGCCAATACGGATCGAAGTATCTTATTACCGGCATCGGCTTCGGTAGGTACTAAACTTGACAAAGTGCGTAATTTTTGAGCAATACTCTTCTCGTCGGTCATTGCTGCAAGTTCGGTAGCTAAACTCATTAAGGAATCTTGGTTTTCTTCATCGAACCGTGTGTAGGCAAGCTCGGAGAATATCGCCATTAACCATGCGATCCGATCACTGTATGCCGCCCTTTTTACTGGTGGATTGAGTTTCAAGATTCGTTCTAGGTCGTCGCTTAGTTCTTTGGTTGTCATGATTGGTCACCGCTTATGGTTGTTGTTATTGAGATACAAAACCTATTTTAGGGAATATCATGCAAGAGTTTACAACGCTTACGCACGCAATGCATAAGCTCAGGAATATTTGGGACCGTTTTGTGTTTGGTGGCGGGTTTTTGTTTGTTGGTGGTTGTCGGAGGATTGTGCCGGATTATTAGCAAAGTACATGTCATCCGTGACGAGACTTTGTGCTGTTAATGAACCCCAGCCCCGACGTCCTTGTCGGGTCGTTCGCCGCTGAAAACCAATTGGTTTTCCGGGCGCGGCTCACCCATGACGCGACTGGGTTCTGTCAACAAGCCCCAGCCCCGACGTCCTTGTCGGGTCGTTCGCCGCTGAAAACCGTTCGGTTTTCCGGGCGCGTCTCACCCTCTAGGGTGACATCGTACAAAGCCACTAAAACCAAAATATGTTTGTGATACAATGCTTTTATGAACATTCCAAAGTATACATCTGAGACGATTATAGGGGTTTTGTTGGCAGCACTTCTTACCTCCCTGGGATGGGGAGGGATTACGCTGGCGGAAACTAAGAAAGAGGCGGAAAACAATAAAAAGAATATAGAGGATTTAACAAATACTCTCGGTAGCATTAATGAGAATATTACTAAGATATTAGTAGGCAACGAAGCGATAAAAGGCGATATAAAAGGTATAAATCAGCGACTAGACACCGAGATGAAAAACATAAATAAGCTACTAGGACTGCAAGAGAAATCTTATAAAGGTTAAAGATGGAAATGCTTGATCGGACCGGTTTCTACGCCGCCGGTACCGACTCACGGCGTTCCTTGGGTAGCGGTTGAAACGCGGATTTCAGAGGATACCAGGGATCACTGGCCTCCAGATTGGCGACATTGTTCCCGTACCGGTGCTCGTCCGCGAGGCGGGATGCCCAGAGAGCCGGATCAATGGCTGCAGTCAATGATAACACCGGCGATGATGATGTTTCTGAACTTATGCGCTGGGGCATCGCGGGGTATCTTGACTTCGTAGGTTTTGTCTCGTAAGTGATTGATATTATTGCCTTCAGGATTCTTAAGGGCACTACATTACGGTGTTGTTTGTAGTCCTCCGCGCTCAGCTTCCCCCAGGGCGTGACTTGTCGGGAAGCGGGAACGGAGCTTCGTTCCATTTCAGGCCGACACTACGGTAGATCCTATTGGCGTCCGCACTCGCGCGGCTCGGCATCGCATACCGCTTCTGTGTGTCGGTACATACCAAGATGCTCAACTGCAAGGTGTCGAGCTCGCGCCGGATTCGTTCCGCGCTCATCGGGAAGCCCAGTGCCTTAAGCCGCCGGCGCAGCTGCTGCAAACAGCAGAAGGCCATGTAGCAGATCGCAATGTGTGCCTGGATACGCCGTGGCTTCCAGTGAAAGATCGGGCGGATGCAAAGGTCATGCTTGTTGGTGCGAAAGCAATGTTCTACTTCCCACAACCGACGGTACTGCGACAGCAATTCCTTTGGCGCCATCTCCTCGTTGCCGTGTGCGATGATTGCGCGCAGGCCGTCCCAACGCGCCGCATCGGCCACCTTGGCTGCATCAATCTTAACCCGGCCCTTTGCGGGGAAGCTTAAGTAACAGGCATAGCCGCGCGCCACGAAACCTGCCGGGCGCTCGCTGCGTTGATACTTCCGGCGCAACTGTGCCAATATGCGTTCCCGAACTTCTTGGTCCTTGCGCGCGCGCCGGCGCGAATAGGTGACTATGATTTGCCGACCTTCGTGGCGAATCATCCGGTAACGCAGGTCTTGCGTTTTGAGCCAGCCTTGATCGTCTGCTGCACTGAGGGCCTGCAGCTTGATCTTGACCGGGGCCGACTTGAGACGATAGCCGAGCACATAGGCCAAGCCCTGCTCCTGCAGGAATGTCTGGTTCTCACGGCTCAGCATCGCCGCATCGGCCACTACTGTAAATACAGCACCCGGATGTCTCTGTTGCAGACTTGTCACTGCCTGCATCAAGGTTTTACCCTCAAAGGTGTTGCCCGGCAACAGTGCGTAGTCCACCGGCAGACCGTCGCAGGTCGTCATCAGTGCCAGTAACACCTGGCAGCGGTGCGGCTTGCCGTCCTTACTATAACCTTTCGCGCGCAACGGGTCCTCTTGCTCGCTCTTAAAGTACAGGGTCGTGCAATCAAAGAAGAACACCTTGAGGGGCTGATCATACAACTTCTGTGCCGCCTGATGAGACTGTTCCCGGATGCGCGCAATCACCGCCTCCTCAAGGTGGTCCATAGTCTGGTAAACCCGGTCGAGATTGAGCGAAACGCCGCTTCGTTCGAGCTCGCACACCGTAGCGCGCTTGCTCTGCGGCTGCGCGATACGCGCCAGTACCAGCTCGCGCAGGATGCGGTTCGCTACTGTGCGCCGCGCCCCCAACACCTGGTTCCAACCCAAGTGCGAATAAATCTGCGTGAACGCCTCGCGCACCCCAAGCATCAGCCGCATCTCCTCACGGCATTCGGCAAGATCTACCCCGAAGCGCGCCAGCCGTGGTGCGCGCCGTGCCTCAGCTGCGAGATCCGCGTACTGCTTCGGTGTGAACAGCGACTGTTGTGCTGTACCGGCTTGGCGCAGCTCTTCCAAGGTGACCTCGCCGAGCTTGCGCAAAGATGCAAGCTGCTCGGGACTGTCGGCAGTGCCGATATGCCGCACCACACGCTGACGGGGACCATCGGCAGTGCGCACGGAACGCACGATCTGCAAGCGAGTGCGGCCACGTTCGGGATCATATTTTTCACGCAAGTACATAGACCCGAATGATAACCCAAAATCCAAGATAAAACAAGCCTGAGGGCACTACAATAGGGTTTTTCGGCAGCGTCCGGGTAACCCTATGATAATAAAGGATTTATTTTTTGCCCAAAGGTCAAAACCTACGAAGTCAAGAGTGAAAATGTAGATATACTTCTTGCTTGGTCTCGTGATCAGTCCAACGAAATGCAGCCGGTCGCGGCGAATTGAAATAATGCTGCAACCAAGGCGGGTCTGACTGAGCTAAAAGCTGAACTTAAAACCGAGTTAGCCTGGCTGGAAGCCGGGCTCACCTGGCGGATGACTATCATTGCCGGCATCATTATTGCCGCGGTTAGTTTGATAACGAGACTGCAAACATGAGGATGCGCGGAACGATCCGTCACAAATTGCAGCTGCACGAAACGGGTGTTTTGGATCGATGCACTGATTTGACAAACCTGCCGCCTTCCCTTTACTCTGCTTTTAAGCCTGTAAGGTGCGTGCCTTGCCTTTTTACTCGTTTGCAGGGAAGGGGCTCGTGAGGGGTTCCCTTGTGCTGATCTTGCACTGATAAGGAAAAATTTATGGAAGTTACACTAGAAATAATCTATCAGCAGCTACAGGCTCTTGATAAGAAGATTGATACCGAGGTAAAAGGGCTGCGTGCCCACATTGGTACCGAAGTAAAGAATATCTGCGACAGGATCGATTCAGGCAAAACCTGGTTTGTCAGCTTGGCGATCTCGGTAATTCTGGTTGTGACAGCGCCGATCACTGCTTTTGCCGGCATGAGCCGGCTTTAATTACGTCTTGCGTTACCCTGAACATCCGCACCGCTTGATTTTCAATTTGAGGCCTACGCCTCGTTTCTTTCAGCCCGCAGAGATTTTCTGCAGGATTTTTTCTGCGGAAACATCACTGATGTTTACGGCATCGAGAACAAAGACGTCTGTTCTCGCGCCGGAGGTGTAAAGATGAATAAACTCACCGACTTAAGGCAGAAGATTCGGTCCTACCGAACCAGGTGCATGAAAAGATTGCGCGGTTTCGCTGGGCCTGCATGGAAGAAGATTCGGCCCTACTTGGCCATATACAGGGAAAGATTGCGTCTCTTAGCCTGGCCTGAACGATGGATAGAAATACTTATTCTGGTTTTCGTTTTTATAGTTTTTGCCCTGCTTATCTTGACGTTGTTTTTCGTGCCTAAAGACTGCCTCGAATTTGGCTCGTTCTTATGTTATTCCCTGGGTGTAGAAGATAAGCGGGATGTTATTCAATCCCTGGCGTTGGCTCTGGCCGGTTTAGTTTCCGCACTGGCAGTCCTGGCAGCCTTACGAAGAGCTGATGCAATGAACGAGACCGCTCAAGCCCAGGTCAAGACCGCCCAAGCCCAGGACAAGACCGCCCAAGCCCAGGACAAGACCGCCCAAGCCCAGGACAAGACCGCCCAAGCTCAGGCCGATGTCGTCAAAGCAACAGAGAAGGGTCACCGTCAGCAGCGTTTTCGCGATGCGGTAGATCACCTTGGAAAAGAACAGGTATCTGTGCGCCAGGGCGGGGCCTATGCCTTATTTTACCTTGCCCTGGACGAGGACAGGCTGCGTGCATCCATTGCGGAAATCTTATGCGCGCATATTCGCGAGACCACGAGCAGAAAAGAATACCAGGAGGAATATGCGAATAAGCCCTCTGCCGAAATCCGGTCGCTGCTGGAATTGCTGTTTACAACAAAGATACACTCCGAAAAAACACTGAAACAATTCTGGAAAGACCGGACACCGGACTTGTCCGAAGCTTATTTTCGAGGTGTCGCACTACACGACAGCATCCGATTTCAAGGAGCGGATCTCCGGGGGACACAATTTCAAGGAGCGGATCTCCGGGGGACACAATTTCAAGGAGCGGATCTCCGGGGGACACAATTTCAAGGAGCGGATCTCTGGGATGCACAATTTCAAGGAGCGGAGCTCTGGGTAGCACAATTTCAAGGAGCGGATCTCCGGAGAGCACAATTTCAAGGAGCAGAGCTCAGGGGAGCACGATTTCAAGGAGTAGTGAGGCTCTGGGAAGCGCAATTCCAAGGAGCGAAGCTCGAGGATGCACAATTTCAAGGAGCGTATCTCAGGGGAGCACAATTTCAAGGAGCGAAGCTCTGGGAAGCAAAATTTCAAGGAGCGAATCTCCTGGAAGCAAAATTCCAAGGAGCGGATCTCGGGGGAGCACAATTTCAAGGAGCGGAGCTCGGGGGAGCACAATTTCAAGAAGCGGATCTCGAGGTAGCACAATTCCGAGGTGTGTTTTGCGATGGCGGTTCGATTGGCGCATTCCATGCCAGGATTAGGTCTCACATAGGCAAGGACTCGGATTTGTCACGCGTTGTTTTTTCCGGCGGATTAAGCGAAGAGGATGTGGAGCGTATCATCGGAAATGTCTCCGGATACATAGGAAAAGAACGTACTCAAGACCTCAAGGAGAGACTGCAAAAGCATGTAGGACAACCGGAGAGTCATGAATTGCCCCAAGACTCACGCGCAGTGACAGGCCGTTACACCGAGGAAGAGGCCGAGCAATGGATTCAAGAATACAACAGAAACAGAGACGACGATAAGAACCGAAGCCCGGCAGAAACTTGAAGCCCTGCTATTCCGGGACAAACATGGCCCGGCCGCAACACATGGCGTTCCCTGCCGGTCAATGACCGGCTTGCTGTTTCGGGAGAAACTACGGACCAGGGTGTACCCAAGCGCATTTGACGAAGAGTGGCAGCTTGTCGGGAAGCGTGATTGCCTGAAAACATCGGTGAGTCTAACCGGCAGATGATTGATTACCCGCAACGTTACAACGGCGAGCACCCCGGCGGGCACCTCCACCGGGGATTAAACGATATGGTTCCGTACCAAGTCATTGTCCGACGACTGCCCTATTTGCCTGGCCTCATTTGTCCGGAATGTATTGGACACGTACAGGTGTTTTCCAATTAGGTAAGGGTGCGATATACTTTTAAGATCCAATGTGGCTCGGTGCCGTATGCGCACTTAGACCGTAGAGTAAATTGCGGATAATCGCCAGCCGACCATCCGGTTTTAGTAGTTTCGATAAAAATCCAATGTCTTACAGTCACCGTTTCTTGAAATTTGCACTTAATCATGGCGCATTGCAGTTCGGTAGATTTAAGCTAAAATCCGGCCGGGTCAGTCCGTATTTTTTCAATGCGGGTATGCTGCACTCCGGTGTCGCGCTCCGCCAATTAGGCATGTTTTATGCCCAGACTATCATTGCCGGCATCATCATTGCCGCGGTTAGTTTGATAACGAGACTGCAAACATGAGGATGCGCGGAACGATCCGTCACAGACTGCATCTACACGAAATGGGTGTTTTGGATCGATGCACTGATTTGACAAACCTGCCGCCTTCCCTTTACTCTGCTTTTAAGCCTGTAAGGTGCGTGCCTTGCCTTTTTACTCGTTTGCAGGGAAGGGGCTCGTGAGGGATTCCCTTGTGCTGATCTTGCACCGATAAGGAAAAATTTATGGAAGTTACACTAGAGACAATCTATCAGCAGCTACAGGCTCTTGATAAGAAGATTGATACCGAGGTAAAAGGGCTGCGTACCCACATTGATGCCGAGGTAAAGAATATCTGCGACAGGATCAATTCAGGTAAAACCTGGTTTGTTAGCCTGGCGATCTCGGTAATTCTGGTTGTGACAGCGCCGATCACTGCTTTTGCCGGCATGAGCCGGCTTTAATTACGTCTTGCGTTACCCTGAACATCCGCACCGCTTGATTTTCAATTTGAGGCCTACGCCTCGTTTCTTTCAGCCCGCAGAGATTTTCTGCAGGATTTTTTCTGCGGAAACATCACTGATGTTTACGGCATCGAGAACAAAGACGTCTGTTCTCGCGCCGGAGGTGTAAAGATGAATAAACTCACCGACTTAAGGCAGAAGATTCGGTCCTACCGAACCAGGTGCATGAAAAGATTGCGCGGTTTCGCTGGGCCTGCATGGAAGAAGATTCGGCCCTACTTGGCCATATACAGGGAAAGATTGCGTCGCTTAGCCTGGCCTGAACGATGGATAGAAATACTTATTCTGGTTTTCGTTTTTATAGTTTTTGCCCTGCTTATCTTGACGTTGTTTTTCGTGCCTAAAGACTGCCTCGAATTTGGCTCGTTCTTATGTTATTCCCTGGGTGTAGAAGATAAGCGGGATGTTATTCAATCCCTGGCGTTGGCTCTGGCCGGTTTAGTTTCCGCACTGGCAGTCCTGGCAGCCTTACGAAGAGCTGATGCAATGAACGAGACCGCTCAAGCCCAGGTCAAGACCGCCCAAGCCCAGGACAAGACCGCCCAAGCCCAGGACAAGACCGCCCAAGCTCAGGCCGATGTCGTCAAAGCAACAGAGAAGGGTCACCGTCAGCAGCGTTTTCGCGATGCGGTAGATCACCTTGGAAAAGAACAGGTATCTGTGCGCCAGGGCGGGGCCTATGCCTTATTTTACCTTGCCCTGGACGAGGACAGGCTGCGTGCATCCATTGCGGAAATCTTATGCGCGCATATTCGCGAGACCACGAGCAGAAAAGAATACCGGGAGGAATATGCGAATAAGCCCTCTGCCGAAATCCGGTCGCTGCTGGAATTGCTGTTTACAACAAAGATACACTCCGAAAAAACACTGAAACAATTCTGGAAAGACCGGACACCGGACTTGTCCGAAGCTTATTTTCGAGGTGTCGCACTACACGACAGCATCCGATTTCAAGGAGCGGATCTCCGGGGGACACAATTTCAAGGAGCGGATCTCCGGGGGACACAATTTCAAGGAGCGGATCTCCGGGGGACACAATTTCAAGGAGCGGATCTCTGGGATGCACAATTTCAAGGAGCGGAGCTCTGGGTAGCACAATTTCAAGGAGCGGATCTCCGGAGAGCACAATTTCAAGGAGCGGATCTCCGGGGAGCACAATTTCAAGGAGCGGATCTCTGGGATGCACAATTTCAAGGAGCGGAGCTCCGGGGAGCACAATTTCAGGGAGCGAAGCTCCAGGGAGCACAATTTCAAGGAGCGGATCTCCGGAGAGCACAATTTCAAGGAGCGGATCTCCGGGGAGCACAATTTCAGGGAGCGAACCTCCGGGGAGCACAATTTCAGGGAGCGAACCTCCAGGGAGCACAATTTCAAGGAGCGTATCTTGAGGGAGCACAATTTCAAGGTGTGTTTTGCGATAGCTTTTCGTTTGGCATATTCGAGAACAAGATTAAGTCTCACATAGGTGAGGACTCGGATTTGTCATCCGTTGTTTTCTCCGGAGGATTAAGCAAAGAGGGTTTGGGGCGTATCATCGGAAATGTCTCCGGATACATAGGAAAAGAACGTACTCAAAAAGAACGTACTCAAGACCTCAAGGAGAGACTGCAAAAGCATGTAGGACAACCGGAGAGTTATGAATTGCCCCAAGACTCACGCGCAGTGACAGGCCGTTACACCGAGGAAGAGGCCGAGCAATGGATTCAAGAATACAATAAAAACAGAGACGACGATAAGAACCAAAGCCCGGCAGAAACTTGAAGCCCTGCTATTCCGGGACAAACATGGCCCGGCCGCAACACATGGCGTTCCCTGCCGGTCAATGACCGGCTTGCTGTTTCGAGAGAAACTACGGACCAGGGTGTACCCGAGCGCATTTGACGAAGGGTGACGAGGAGTGACAGCTTGTCGGGAAGCGTGATTGCCTGAAAACATCGGTGAGTCTAACCGGCAGATGATTGATTACCCGCAACGTTACAACGGCGAGCGCCCCCGGCGGGCACCTCCACCGGGGATTAAACGATATGGTTCCGTACCAAGTCATTGTCCGACGACTGCCCTATTTGCCTGGCCTCATTTGTCCGGAATGTATTGGACACGTACAGGTGTTTTCCAATTAGGTAAGGGTGCGATATACTTTTAAGATCCAATGTGGCTCGGTGCCGTATGCGCACTTAGACCGTAGAGTAAATTGCGGATAATCGCCAGCCGACCATCCGGTTTTAGTAGTTTCGATAAAAATCCAATGTCTTACAGTCACCGTTTCTTGAAATTTGCACTCAATCATGGCGCATTGCAGTTCGGTAGATTTAAGCTAAAATCCGGCCGGGTCAGTCCGTATTTTTTCAATGCGGGTATGCTGCACTCCGGTGTCGCGCTCCGCCAATTAGGCATGTTTTATGCCCAGACCATCTATGCCGCAGGGATTGAGTTTGATGGTATTTTCGGGTTGGCATATAAAGGCATCCCTATCGCCACGGCGACGGTGATTTATCTTGAGCAGAAATTTAATGTGAATATATGTCTTTCTGTTCATCGCAAAGAAGTGAAAGATCACGGCGAAGGCGGATGCATACTTGGCGCACCGTTGAACGGGCAGTTAGTCGTTGTGGATGATGTGATTACAGCGGGTACTGCGGCACGCGGGGCCTTATCGCTGATTAAGCAAGCCGGTGCGCAAGCAGTCGCGATCGTTACGGCTTTTGATCGCCAGGAAAGAGGGGCCGGGCAACAGTCGGCAGTGCATGAAATTGAAGAGATTTATTGTCTACGAGTCATTAGCATTGCAAACGTTACCGATTTGATCAGATTTATACGGGATGATCCGCAATATGCCGCACAGCTGGATGTATTAAGGGAGTACCGTTCGCAGTATGCCGCTTAGCCGGTTTTAGTCGCGGCGTCTTTTGCAATCAAAGTGCCCACTCCGGCATCGGTCAAAAGCTCTAGTAGCAAAGCGTGCTGTTCGCGCCCGTCAATGATATGCGCGGCGTGTACGCCTGCGTTGACTGCGTTAAAAGCGCACCGCACTTTCGGTAACATCCCCCCTTGTATTACATCGCTTTCAATCCATTTCCACGTTTCATCCGCTGACAATGTTGCCAGTAAATTGCCTTCGGCATCCATGACTCCGGGTGTGTTCGTCATTAAAATCAACTTTTCGGTTTGTAGAAAAGCGGCGACCCCAGCGGCGGCCAAGTCTGCATTGACGTTATAAATGAGATTATTTTGATCGACACCGACAGGCGATACCACCGGAATTTGTTCGGAATCAATCGCCAACTTCTTCAATCTGTCATCCACTCCTGCGACCTCGCCGACGCGTCCTAAGTCCACCTCCGGGTGACCGGAGATTCGCATTTTGCGTGCATACACCATGCGATGTCCGTCGTGTGCAAGACTGATTGCTTTACCGCCAAGCGCAGCAATCGTATCGCACAATTCCCGATTAATTTGCGCAAGGCATTCATCAACCACTTCCATTGTCGCATTGTCGGTAACTCGAATCCCATGGATAAACTCGCTGTTGATATTATGCTTCGTTAAAGTTTTTGAAATACTCGGACCGCCGCCGTGCACAATGAGCGGATGCAGGCCGACTTGCTTGAGTAGTACGGTATCACGAGCAAAGCTACGTTTAATATCGCTATCTGTCATCGCATTGCCGCCATATTTCACGACAATGACTTTGTCGTGAAACCGCTGAATGTAGGGCAGTGCCTCACTCAGGATCCTAACTCTATTTTTTGCATCTTGTATCATCGGAAATAACAGTTGCCTTTATATCGCTTAGAATGGGATGTTCAGCGTCGGCTTCACCTTTAACAATTCCGCACGAAACAACGATTGCACCTGCTCTAACTCGGTTTTGCTATTCGCTTCAAAACGAATCACCAAACACGGAGTTGTGTTTGAAGCACGAATCAGCCCCCATCCATGCTCAAATTCCGCACGCAGTCCGTCTGTCAAGTTAATTTTTGCATTAGAAAAACTTGCAGCAGAAATAAAGCGTTGCATAAATTCATGCTGAGCATTCTCTTGCGCAAAATGAATATTGATCTCCGGCGTGTGCATCGATTGGGGTAATGTATCGCACAGCGCACTACATGGTTTGTCTTGACGCGATAAAAGTTCAAGAAAACGTGCGGCAGCATAAACGCCGTCGTCAAACCCAAACCAGCGGTCGTTAAAAAATAAATGCCCGCTCATCTCACCGGCAAATATGGCGCCTGTTTCTTTTAATGCGGCTTTAATAAAAGAATGTCCGGTGCGGCTGATATATGGTGTGCCACCGCATTCCCGAATGATTTTTTCCAGATGGTACGATGATTTCACATCATAAATAACGATGCCGCCACGGTTACTTGACAGAATATCCTTTACGAACAACATCATTTGACGGTCCGCCCAGATGACGCGTCCGCGATCGTCCACTACTCCCAAACGATCACCATCACCATCCAGAGCGATGCCGATATCGCATTTGTTTTTTTGCACGGTACGGATCAGGTCTTCTAAATTTTCCGGGACACTCGGGTTCGGATGATGATTCGGGAAACTACCGTCCACTTCGCAGTATAAAGGAATCATTTCGCAACCGAGGCGATCAAGCATGCCGGTCATTGCCGGACCGGCAATACCATTGCCGCAATCAACGGCGACTTTCAACGGACGTTGCAGTTGAACATTGGCGACGATGCGGTCTAAGTATTTGTTAAGCAGGTCAAGTGTTTGATTGGCACCGGGTCGGGTTGGGCGCGGAAATGAATTTTGATTAGCGCAAACTTCATAAAGAATTTGCATGTCGTCTCCTGCCAAAGTATGCCCGCATATCATTATTTTAATGCCATTGTACTGCGCCGGATTGTGACTGCCGGTGATCATTAGCCCTGAACCTTCGGCATGTTGATATGCGGCAAAATATAGTACCGGCGTCGGCACCGCGCCGATTTCAATAGTGTCCACACCGCAAGTATTCAAACCGCGAATCAAAGCAGCGGCGATTGCCGGACTAGATAACCTGCCGTCGCGTCCGACCGCTGTAATTGCGTTGTTACGATAATGCTGTGCGAGCGCGCAACCGATGGTGTACGCCTGTTCCTCGCCGAAGTTTTCGCCGACGACACCGCGAATATCATAGGCCTTGAAAATACTACGTTGAATATTGCTGTGTTGTGCCACCGGTATGACCAAACCCACCGTCGCCGCGTTGTGAGGGAGAAAATTCTTTTACAATGGTAAAAGGTCTTTTGACAAAAGGGACAAACCCCATCTGTGCGATGCGATCGCCGGGATGGATTGTGAAATTTGACAAACCGCGATTCCAGCAGGAAACGAAAATCTGCCCTTGATAATCCGAATCAATCAAACCGACCAGATTGCCAAGCACAATGCCATGCCTGTGTCCGAGACCCGACCGCGGCAAGATAATCGCGGCAAGCGATGGGTCGTTGATATAAATTGCAAAACCGGCCGGAATGAGTTCGGTGTCGCTAGGCTGTAAAGTCAGTGGCGCTCTCAAGCATGCATGCAAATCAAAACCGGCCGAGCCTTCGGTCGCAAGTTCCGGCAAAGGAAATTCTTTGCCGATACGAGGATCAAGAATTTTTAGTTGGATGGCGTTGTCGGCTACTTTCTGCATGGTTTTTATCTTCGGGTTGCGATGATTGTATACGGGAGTAAAAGTGTTTAGTAATGATTTGCATCAGCTTCTTTGCTAATCCGGTTTTAGACTGCACGTCAAAAGTTTTTTCGCCGTTACGCCAAAGTAAAGTGGCACAGTTGAGGTCGCTATCAAAACCGTAGGGTGTATTTTCCCCCACCGGGTTGGCGACAATCATATCGAGATTTTTTTGTAACAACTTTGCTCGCGCGTTAGCAATGAGCGCATCTGTCTCGACAGCAAAACCGACGAGAAACGGACGGGTGTCGCGTTGCCCGATGTCCGCAAGAATATCCGGTGTACGCTCTAGCGATAAGTTCAACGTCGCTTTGTTTTTCTTAATCTTTTTTGTTAGCGGTTGCGCCGGGCGATAGTCTGCGACCGCAGCGCAAGCAATCAATAAGTCGGTTGAGGGAAGTTGTTCGATGACAGCATGTCGCATTTGCTCTGCGGTGGTAACATTGATACGAGTGACAGCGTGTGGGGTCGCCAGCGCGACCGGACCGCTGACCAACGTAACGTTTGCCCCGAGCGCTTGGGCGGCTTGCGCCATTGCAAACCCCATTTTCCCGGAACTAAAATTACTCAGACAGCGCACCGCATCCCACGGCTCGCGTGTCGGACCTGCGGTTACCACCACTTTTTTCCCCGTCAAAAAACGCATACCGAATTGCTCGTTGATGCAGGTGACGAGCTCGTTGGGTTCTAACATTCTGCCTTCGCCTTGTTCGCCGCATGCTTGCTCACCAGTGTCGGGTCCCCAAATCAACACGCCGTGTTTTTTTAGAATTCTACAGTTGTTTTGTACTGCCGGATGTTGCCACATGGCACGATTCATTGCCGGCGCTACTGCAACGATACTTTCGACCGCAAGATAAGTGGCCGTCAGTGAATTATCCGCCACGCCATGAGCGAGCTTTGCCAAAGTGTTGGCGGATGTCGGTGCGATACAAAACAGGTCCGCCCAACGCGCCAGTTCAATATGATACATCTCGCCGGTGCCGGTAAAGCCGGAGGCATGCGTAATTACCGAATTGCCGGTTAATCCTTGGAATGTGGCAGCGCCGATAAATTGTTCGGCGGTTTGCGTCATTACCACTTGTACCTTCGCTTCGGCTTTGCATAGCAGGCGCGTGAGAAATGCGGCTTTGTAGGCGGCAATGCCACCGGTAACGCCAAGCAAAATGTGCTTGTTTTTAACCGACATAGTTTTCTTACATAACCTAATTGGGGTTTGTTTAGCAAATAGTAGCTGCTAAATACTACCGCTTGTCGTATTTTTCTCCTAATGCCTGCAAAATCACGCATGATTATTCTTGGGAAAATAAGCAATGACAATCAAACAATGGTCCGAACAAGAAAGACCACGTGAGAAGTTTTTACGGCACGGAGCGGGTGTTCTGTCGGATGCCGAGCTGCTGACTTTGCTGCTCGGCAGCGGTACTAAAACGCGGAGTGTATTGGAGATCGCGCATCAGCTGCTCAAAGACTTCGGTAGTTTATCTGAAATTATGCGCGCAAAGCGAGAAGTATTATGTGCGGTAAAAGGGATCGGTAAAGTACGTTACGTGATGTTACAAGCAGCAACCGAATTGGTGCGTCGGAGCCTGCTTGAAACAATTCATAAAGGCGATGTACTCGCTAGCCCCGACCATATGCGTGACTATCTGGCATTAAAAATGCGTGATTATGAGCACGAAGTTTTCGCTTGTCTTTTTTTGGATAATCAACACCGTGTCATTGCTTTTGAGGAATTATTCTACGGGACAATAGACGGGGCCAGCGTTCATCCGCGCGAGGTTGTGAAACGTGCCTTGCATCATAACGCCGCAGCAATTGTTTTGGCGCATAATCATCCTTCCGGTTCGGATGAACCGAGTGTTGCCGACAAACAAATTACCGACGAACTAAAGCATTCGCTTGATTTAATTGATGTGCGTGTACTCGACCACTTTGTCGTTGGTGAAAATATCACGTCATTTGTCGAACGGCAGTTATTGTAGGAGCACGAATTGAACGATTGCGTCGGTCATAATTTTGCGGAGAACGTATAGCCGCATGATCGCCAGTGTGAAAAAACAGATGGTATGATTCAGAAGAACTTTGTGATTGATTTGAAGGTTCATTTGTATTTCCGGCACTTGCAATCTATGGATGCCGATTGACACTGTCGGCAAATGATAAGATTTACGAATTACCGTCTCATCTAAAACCTAGATTGTGTACGTGACCAATACATGCCGGACAAACAACGCTTTGCTTGGAAAAGAGTGCGATATACCGCTGTGTCGGGAAATTAAGTTCTACAATGCGCCGCAGCTAGGGCAACCGCCTGATTGCGGGCGATTCCTTGCTTGTGGTGAGCTCGTCCTCCGACGAACGTATCGGCAGTGATACGGGAGAGGACCGGCGCGATGATGCTTTGTGCTGAGTGCGGATTAGCATATACATGCAGATAGGCGCATTGAGTGCGACTATGATATGCCGCCATGCTCGATGAGGATAAGTTATACTTTTACTTATGCGGAAAAGCTGCCTGTTTATCGTATTCTGTTTGTTGCCGGCATGGGTAGACGCCGAGTCGTACCGAACGCAAACTGTTTCGGTTGGCGATTCGTCCTGGCAGCTGACTATACCGACCGGTTATCAATTGGAATTGCTTGTCGAAATATCAAAACCGCGCATGCTGGCGTTTGCAGATGACAGCGCGTTACTGGTTGGTTCCCACACCGGAGACGTTTATCGCGTGCCGCCGCCTTATGATCGCGCGACGGTTTTTGCGACCCTGCAGAGAGGCAATGCGCATGGAGTCGCTGTGCGCACCGGCTCGGTCTGGGTTGCTAGTCAGAGCGGCGTTTATCGAATACCCTATCGTCCCCGTTCTTCGCCTTATACGCCGGAAGATTTTCAGCGCATTGCGGACTTGCCGTCAAAAAACGGCGGCCATTCCTCGCGTACGATCAAAGTCGGACCGGATAACGGTATTTATGTCAGCTTGGGTATCAGCGGTAATTGCAGCGATGAATACATCGGTGCCGGTTATGACTTTGAAAATCGGCGCGGCGGTGTGCTGGTATTGCGTGAAAACGCTGCGGCTCAGGATTCTCCAAGCGATACAAAGGACACGAGAATTGCGCGCTGGCGCATATACGCATCGGGTTTGCGTAATCCGGTCGGGTTCGACTGGCATCCGCGCTCCGGCGTGATGTATGCTAGCAACCACGGCCCCGACCACTTAGGCTATGACCATCCTGCCGAATACTTTAGCCGCATCTTGCCGGGCTCCTTTCACGGTATGCCGTGGTTTTGGTTTGACGGAGAAAAGGTGCAGCGCGACCGGTGTATTGGCCGCACGCCGCCACGTACCGATGCGGTTTTACCAAGCGTCACTTTCCCCGCCAGAAACGCACCGATGGGCGTGGCATTTGTGCCGCAGGATGCATTGGGTCGGATGTGGGAACACGACGCCATCGTTGCCCTGCATGGTTCGTGGGCCACCCAACCTGCGGGCGGATTTTTTGGCGCCGAAGCGACACGCCGACCGCCGTGGATCGCTGTCGTGCACTTTGACCAAGGCGAAGCGTTGCGGGTTGCCCCGTTGATAAAAGGATTTCAAAATACCGCCGGCAAACGTTTGGCACGACCGACAGGTCTGGCATTCGGTACGGACGGCGCGCTGTATTTCACCAGTGACGGCGGGGCGGTGGAAGGGTTGTTCCGTTTCAAACGAGCAGGGCCGCATTCCCGTTAACCCATCAAACCTGCCTGCCGATAGGTTATTATTGCTGCGGCCGTCAAGGTGAATCTGCACTCTGGCCGAGGCGAAGCGTTGCGGGTTACCCCGTTGATAAAAGGATTTCAAAATACCGCCGGCAAACGTTTGGCACGACCGACAGGTCTGGCATTCGGTACGGACGGCGCACTGTATTTCACCAGTGACGGCGGTGCAGTGGAAGGGTTGTTCCGTTTCAAACGAGCAGGGCCGCATTCCCGTCAACCCATCAGACCTGCCTGCCGATAGGTTGTTATTGCTGCGAGCCGTCAAGGTGAATCTGCACTCTGACCGAGGCAAAGCGTTGCCGGTTACCCCGTTGATAAAAGGATTTCAAAATGCCGCCGGCAAACGTTTGGCACGACCGACAGGTCTGGCATTCGGTACGGACGGCGCGCTGTATTTCACCAGTGACGGCGGTGCGGTGGAAGGGTTGTTCCGTTTCAAACGAGCAGGGCCGCATTCCCGTTAACCCATCAAACCTGCCTGCCGATAGGTTATTATTGCTGCGAGCCGTCAAGGTGAATCGGGCACTCTGACCGAGGCAAAGCGTTGCGGGTTGCCCCGTTGATAAAAGGATTTCAAAATACCGCCGGCAAACGTTTGGCACGACCGACAGGTCTGGCATTCGGTACGGACGGCGCGCTGTATTTCACCAGTGACGGCGGTGCAGTGGAAGGGTTGTTCCGTTTCAAACGAGCAGGGCCACATTCCCGTTAACCCATCAGACCTGCCTGCCGATAGGTTATTATTGCTGCGAGCCGTTAAGGTGAATCTGCACTCTGACCGAGGCAAAGCGTTGCGGGTTTCCCCCGTTGATAAAAGGATTTCAAAATACCGCCGGCAAACGTTTGGCACGACCGACAGGTCTGGCATTCGGTACGGACGGCGCGCTGTATTTCACCAGTGACGGCGGTGCGGTGGAAGGGTTGTTCCGTTTCAAACGAGCAGGGCCGCATTCCCGTCAACCCATCAAACCTGCCTGCCGATAGGTTATTATTGCTGCGAGCCGTCAAGGTGAATCTGCACTCTGACCGAGGCAAAGCGTTGCGGGTTGCCCCGTTGATAAAAGGATTTCAAAATACCGCCGGCAAACGTTTGGCACGACCGACAGGTCTGGCATTCGGTACGGACGGCGCGCTGTATTTCACCAGTGACGGCGGTGCGGTGGAAGGGTTGTTCCGTTTCAAACGAGCAGGGCCGCATTCCCGTCAACCCATCAAACCTGCCTGCCGATAGGTTATTATTGCTGCGAGCCGTCAAGGTGAATCGGGCACTCTGACCGAGGCAAAGCGTTGCGGGTTGCCCCGTTGATAAAAGGATTTCAAAATACCGCCGGCAAACGTTTGGCACGACCGACAGGTCTGGCATTCGGTACGGACGGCGCGCTGTATTTCACCAGTGACGGCGGGGCGGTGGAAGGGTTGTTCCGTTTCAAACGAGCAGGGCCGCATTCCCGTTAACCCATCAGACCTGCCTGCCGATAGGTTGTTATTGCTGCGAGCCGTCAAGGTGAATCGGGCACTCTGACCGAGGCAAAGCGTTGCGGGTTGCCCCGTTGATAAAAGGATTTCAAAATACCGCCGGCAAACGTTTGGCACGACCGACAGGTCTGGCATTCGGTACGGACGGCGCGCTGTATTTCACCAGTGACGGCGGTGCAGTGGAAGGGTTGTTCCGTTTCAAACGAGCAGGGCCACATTCCCGTTAACCCATCAGACCTGCCTGCCGATAGGTTATTATTGCTGCGAGCCGTTAAGGTGAATCGGGCACTCTGGCCGAGGCAAAGCGTTGCCGGTTGCCCCGTTAATAAAAGGATTTCAAAATACCGCCGGCAAGCGTTTGGCACGACCGACAGGTCTGGCATTCGGTACGGACGGCGCGCTGTATTTCACCAGTGACGGCGGTGCGGCAGGACAGCTCCCGTTGATGTCCCCCGAGTCTAACTTGGGCTAACTTGCCAGTAGCTCTTTGAGAATATTATCGATCCGCTTGAAGTCCTCCGAGAATAAACCCATCATTGTGAAGTGTCCCCAGAGGCTGTCCAGTGCTTCAAGTTTGCTGCCGGGGATCAGCGCCTGCTCGACGCGGCAATCGCGTAGAGGAATAAACATATCCTCCGAAAATGCAATCACGGTAGTCTTTGCGGTAATTCTGCCGAACGCTTTTGCCAGGTCGTTGCCGTAGGGCGCACTCACATCTCCATTCTTCCATTTATCCGCCATGCACAGCAAAGCGTTTGGGTCCATCTGCAAAAACCATTTTTCCCAGAAATCGGTCAAAAACGCCTGTTGCGACGGGATGTCAAGTTTTTTCCACAATTCCTGTTTATAAAATTCGGAAGAGACACCCATCAGCGCAAAAACATGTGCAAGTCTGCGTAGCCCGGTTTCTACGGCATGCGGTTCGGTGTATTCGCCGTTGTCCCATGCCGGGTCAGACTTTAAGGCTGTGCAGAAAGTATCCACATACAACGCATCATGCGGGGTGACTTTCGCTGTGCCCGCGATCGGTGCGGCGCGAGCAACCATGTTCGGGTAGCGCACCGCCCACTCGTATGTTTGTTGCGCGCCCATAGACCAACCCGTAACCAATGCCAGTTTTTCGATGCCGAAACGTTCGCTTAGCAGGCGATGCTGGGCACGCACGTCGTCCGCTATGTCAAGCGCCGGAAATGCCGACATGCCGTATGGCGCAGGAGTATTGTGCGGCGAACTAGACAGACCGTTGCCCAGCTGATTCGGAATAATGATGCAATAGTTATCCGGGTCAAGCGCAAGGCCTGTGCCGACGAAGTGTTGCAGGCTTCCGCTGGTACCCGAGAACATCACCGGGAATAAAACAGCATTATCTCTAGCGTCATTCAGCTTGCCGAGCGTTGCATAGGCCAGCTTGCAATCGGGCAGCACGTCGCCGCACTCAAGTTCGAAATCGCCTAAATCAAACAAGGCATATTCTTTATGGTTTTTCCGGCTGTAAAACTCGTTGTGTAGCATGGTCACCTCTTATAGTTCGTCAAGAATTTGTCGTGCCTTCTTCCGGTATTGCTGTTCGGAAATCAGGTTTTTGTCGCGTAGCGCTTTCAGTTTTTTGAGGCGCGCCTCAAGCGACAGCGCCGGTGTTGCGGCGGCCGATCCGGTATCGGCTTGAACCGCGCCGCCGATGCGGCTGAGATTGATTTTGACCCAATCGGCACGTGTGGCGCCGGAACGGGTTTTGGCCAGACTAATTCCCGGCTCCGCAATAATGCGGTACTTCAGCGTTGCAGCTTTGTTTCTCGTCGGTAACGTAGGCGGGTCAACGATGCGAACGACGCGGCCAAGCATCCAGCGTTTTTTGGGTGTATGGCGTATCGCTCCGAAAATGATATTCAGACGGGCGCGGCGCCAGAACACTCGCCCGTTAATAATAACGTCTTTGTCGAGCAGTTTGCCTAGGAACGGGGCAACGTCGATCACTTGGAACATAATGTCCTGATTCGGCTGTGCGCGACGAAGAGCGCTTGCAAGGTCTGCACCGAGTCGTTCGGCAACGTCGGCGGAAAATATTTGCGCAGTGTCTTTGGTATTGAATGCGCGTTTTGAAGCGGGTGCTGCCCGTAGCTTCAACAGGGTTTGCATCAGTTTTCGCGACTTTATCTTGAACGGATGCCGGTTGGTGGCTTGTGGTGCGCCGTCGCGCACGACTAGTTGAACGAACTCATTGACGTTTTTCTGTATCGCGGCAGCCGTATGAGAGTATGGCGAAACAAGCAGCAGCAGCGCGAGCGCTGATACATATTTTGTTGTGCGGCGGTGCGAAAGCAAGCTGAACATGGGGCGATTGTACTACGTCGCGTTGTTCGGCACAAAAAACGGCGCACAGCCGGGCCGTGCGCCGTCTCTTTAAGCAAAAACGATTGTTCGCTTAAAAGAACATAATCGCGCCGAGCGCGAATACGTCTTCTTCGGCTTCGTTACCGTCATGCGATTCGGCTTCGGTGCTGGTGTACTCGGCAACCAGGTTCAAAGCTTCTCCGATCGGATGGTAAACTCCGACTATCCACGACTCATTGCTGTCAAGCAGGGAATAACCGGGGTTCACGCGCATCATGTTCGAATCAAGCTTGGTGCGCATCCACTCGTCGTAGCCGCTTTCATCAAGGGTGCTTTCGCCATAGCTAAAGCCGAACAAAGTACCCGTTGTCGGCATCCGATAACGAGCTTGGAAATAATAGCCGTTCGAATCACGCTCTTCGCCGACTGCATCAATACCGTCCAGCAGGAAACCGGTTGAACCGATACCCTCGCCGTCGTAGTAATAGCCGACCACGTCAAAGCCGCCGAATGCGAGCTTGGCGCCGACGTCAAAACCGTCGGCATCCGGACTCCTAAGTCGGATCGTTTTGTTGGGGTCCCTCGGATCCTCCACTTCGGCGTCTCCAAAGTCCACTTCCTGTCTGATATAGCTGGCCCACAACGCGAGCGAACTGCCTTCGAGCTCGGTGTTGTAATTGACTTTGGCTTCAAACCCGTAGGTGTCGCCTTCTTGACCATTACCATGCGTTGCACTATAAGAACACTTGTTCCCTCCCTCTATTTTTCCTGTTTCTGGGTCTAGAACAAACTCTTTCTCCGGGCCGCACGCACCTGTGCCGTTAGCCAAGCTGTCGGCGCCCCAGGGATCCACCAATGCGGCAGTAAATGAGAAACCGTTCAAGTTCGGCGATTTGTACTGCACCTGGGATTTCCAGTCGGCATAAAGATAGCCGATACCGATACGGCCTAAAGTCGTATTGCCGCCCCTTTGTGTCAAGTCGGAAACTGTGCCGACGCCAAGCAGTGTCATGTCGCTCAGGATTGCATCGGAACCGAAAAGACCGAGGTCGCGACCGATTTTGAACGTACCCATGCTGTCACTGCCCCAAGTCAGGAACACCTGCCTGAAGTTGGAGGCGTTCAGACCCAGTGCGGCGTCTAAAGGTCCCCCAAAAGGAGAGGCAGTGTCAATCCCCGGCTGAAAGCTCAAATGCACGCCGGTTTTAATTCCGCTGTCGGTTAGCGTGGCCGCGGAAAAATTAAACCACGACGGCAACAGACCGGTTTGGACATTGTTGGTGTCATCGTCATCGACACCGTCGGAACCGCATGCAAGACCATGCGCGACCTGACCGCCGCCACTTGGGGCATCACACGATATGATTGTAGCAAACCCGTTTACATTGCCGCTGAAGTCAACGTCCCAGGCGCCCATGCGCATCATGGAAAGACCTTCGAAAGCGTCGGCAAAGACCGCAGTGTTAACGAACATGCCGACGAGCACCGCCAAGCATAAATTTTTAAGTTGTTTCGCCATAATAAAAACTCCGTTGTGGTTTATCTAATTCTATTAGTTGTTTATCTAACTCTATTAGGATATATATATTTAGATATATGTTGGATTTCAACTGTTAGATTATACCCAAAAAAAAGTTATTGTGAACCGTTTTGTACGATACCGGTCCATTCCGGATTTTTAGGGTTGTTTGGGACCAACGTCCGGCACGGCAGCTGTCGACCTAAACCGGCATGTGGCCGACGCATATTGTACCACTGCGAGTATGACCATAAACGCTCGTTGAATTCAATTGTAGTCCGTAAAGTCTTCTTGCAGGGTACGGTTGAAACGTTCAATGCGAGCATTCATCTTCGGACACTTAGGATAAGTCAACCCATGTTCGACAGCAGGCATACGTTTGACGACTCAGTCAAACTCACCCTTTAATCCGCTGCCGCTGTCGGCGAGCAGCGCATGAACCGGGTAAGGAAATACTGTGCATTCTATCCGGCGCAGGGTGAGACGCGCCCGGAAAACCGATCGGTTTTCAGCGGCGAGCGACCCGCCAAGGACGTCGAGGCCGGCACTCATTGACAGAACCAAGTCTCGTCATGGGTGAGACGCGCCCGGAAAACCAATTGGTTTTCAGCGGTGAACGACCCGACAAGGACGTCGGGGCTGGGGCTTGTTGACAGAACCCAGTCGCGTCACGGACGACAGGCACTTTGCTCCTATCGTGCAGCCCAGTCAACTTGCTTTCCCGATAACGGTTTCGTCAGGTGTACAAAGCGCTGCGACTGACCTTGCTTGCAGGTCCCTCGAATTTATCCGCAATGTATTGGCATTGTATATTTCCTTTCTACCGTAGGAGCATTTAGTACTATAATATCTACCGCTTATAAATTTCTTGATGGTAAAAATTTGCTCGGTCCTCAATGAATTTTATTAGTCTGAAGTTAAAGCACTCTATTGAAAATGATTGAAGTTTATTACCCGCAAGGGATGCAATGGAATAAAAAAACTGAGACACACTCTGCCATTCCTCGTATCTACGATATTTTTAGAACCATTAGCGATAAAAAGATTATTGCAATATTCGCTACGCCGCGCGAGGCGGATGATGAAAGCACCTCTTTGATAGAAATTTTTTGCCGAGGAAAGCAAGTCAAATATACATCCAGAGAGATACCTTATAACCTTAGCCCAAGCTTTGGAAAAGCCGTGCGATTAAACCTGTTAGAAATAAATTTGCCCGCTCGGACTATCGATCGGGAAAGTAATATTCCTATCGAATTTAGGCAAGGCTCTTTTAGTTATCAGACTCAGGTTCGCCCCAACCTGTTTTTCTCCCTCAAGAAATCCGTCGGTATGGCTTTGGTAACTGTGCAGAAAAACACCCATATCCGGCAAATCAAGGATTGGTGTTTGTATTATCATCGTGTTCATCAGGTGCCATATATTGTTATATACGATAACGGCAGTGATAATTTGGACGAATTGGCGCAAGGATTACATAATCTAAGCCCCAAGCTTGAAATTAGAATTGTATCTTGGGATTTTCCCTTTCTGACGGCCAATTGCCGAGTCGCAAAAACAGCGGCATTAAACCACTGCTATCAAATACTAAGAAATCAAACATTTTATTACTTGAATTTTGATGTCGATGAATTCCTAGTAAATCCTAGCAATAAACCTTTGTTCGGATATTTGAACGATAAAACCAGAGCATCCACGCTTAACTTGATGATCACGGGGAAATGGATGCCGACCGTATATGCGGATGGAGCTCATGTGAAAACCGCCGCTCAAAATAGAGTTTTTCATTTTCCGTACCGTAGTACTAATCATTATGGCAATTCATGTCCAAAAAACATTTATCGCTATGAAAAAAGGTTAAAAATATCTATCGGCTTTCACGGAAATATTCTTCCGTCCGGCCGGCGGAAAATTGAGGCATATTTTATAGAAAGAACTAAGCAGTTATTGAAACTCTTTCTGCTTAGGATAGTAAAAGTAAAAAGGAAACCTTTTTTATACGACAGATATTATAAAAAGTACATAGACAATGAATTATATTTCAACCATTATGAAGGGCTAACAAATCCTTGGACCGTATCAAGGCGTGAACGTTTAATACCAAAAAAATATGATCCTATGCTCCATGAGTATGACGAAGAAATGGCTGCGGCGCTCAAAATAGCAAATTTATCTGAAGATTAAATTGCACAATGTCGATACATTACATTCCGGTCTTCTGAGAGTCGTTCGCAATCAACGTTTAACGCGATAAGCATTCATCTTGAGGCATTTCGGATAAGTATAGCAACAGCAGGTACTCTGTTGCCGAAGATTTGTTAGTTAAATGGCTCATTAGTAAGTCTTTGATGCGGTGGCCGATGTGTTGCTATTGCGTATCGGCCACTTTTTAGTAAAAAGTATTCGCCCGACGCCCGATATAATATTCTGGTACTATTACTTTGGTATATTATAATGTGGTTAGATAAACATTCACTGCTAACCCACAACTTCTCGAGGGGAAAAGAAATGACTTACTTAAAAACGTTCATCTTAGGACTAGTGCTCGTGCTATCCGCTAGCGCTGTGGCAGGAGAAACCGAAACAGGTGTCATGTATGGCGACATGCTGACCGTAACACAAGACATGCTTGATCATGCGGCGGGCGACTCGAATAATTTTCTGCATACGAACGGGAACTATAATCAAACCCGTTACTATCCGGCGCAACAGATTAATCGCCATAATGTACACGGGCTAAAACGTGCCTGGGTATTCAAAACCGAGATTGTCGAGTCACTGGAAGTATCGCCGATCATTGTCAATGGCGTGATGTATGTTACGACTTCGTTCAATCATATTTATGCGCTTAATGCGAAAACCGGCGAACAATTATGGCATTACAAACACACAATGGGTCCGATCACTACCTACTGTTGCGGTCCGAACAACCGAGGCGCATTTGCTTATGGCAACAAGGTCTTCATGGCAACGCTGGATGCCAAACTGCTGGCGCTGGATGCCAAAACCGGCAAGTTGATATGGGAAACAAAAATTGCCGACCCTGCACTTGGCTACAGCGAAACAATGGCGCCTACAGTTGTGGACGGCAAAGTGTTGATCGGCACCAATGGAGGAGAATACGGTATTCGCGGCTTTGTGAAAGCGTATGACGTCGATAGCGGCAAACTATTGTGGACTTTTCACACCGTACCGGAAAACTCGGTAGGCGTTTGGGCAACAAAGGACGCTACCGGCATGTATATGCATCGCGATATTGAAGCGGAAAAAGCAATGCTGAAGGAAATGGGCGACCCTTATAAAACCCTTGGCGGCGGCGTCTGGCAAAACATGGCGGTGGACCGTTCTAACGATATAGTCTACTTTGTTGCCGGCAACCCTTCGCCGGATTTATACGGCGCGATTCGCCCGGGCGACAACCTCTACACCGATTCTCTGGTGGCGGTCGACCTGCAAACCGGGGAATACCGTTGTCACTTCCAGTATATTGCCCATGATGTTTGGGACCTTGACGCAGTCAGTCCGCCGATTCTGACTATGGTCAAAGACAACGACGGCAATATGGTCAAGGGCGTGCTGCACGGCGGTAAAACAGGTTATATTTATGTTCACCGCGCAAGCGACTGCTCGCTGATCAGATTCTCCGAGCCCATGGTGTCTCAGGAAAGCCGTTGGGTGCTACCGACGAAAGAAGGCGCCCGCATGTTGCCGGGCGCCAACGGCGGAGTGGAATGGTCACCTATGGCCATTGACCCGCATCAAAACCTAGCTTATGCGATTAACCTCCATCAACCGATGACCTATCACGTCGAAGAAACCCCTTACCCCGGCGGCAAGCTTTGGCTTGGGGGCGCGTTTAAGGTCATTCCCAGTGAGGAGCAATGGGGCAACGTCACAGCTGTCGATTACAATACCGGCAAAATCAAATGGAAGGTTAAAACCGAACAGCCGATGATCGGGGGTATTCTGGCAACCGGTGGCGGTCTGGTCTTTACCGGCGAAGGTAACGGCATGTTCAGAGCCTATGACTCGAGTACCGGGGAACTGATGTGGCAGGACAAGGCGGAAGCCGGCGTGAACGCACCGCCGTCGTCATATAACGTAGCCGGAAACCAATATATTGTGGTGGCCGCCGGCGGGAATGTTCAGTTGAACTACAAACGCGGCAACGAGATCATCGCGTATAAATTGGACCACTAAAAACCGCATTAGTTATTGGCCTTAAGCACCGCCGTACGTTTTCGGTACGGCGGTGCTTTCAGCAAGGATGGACAGATAGTGACCCGCTTTGTTGTCTTCCTGTTTTTGACACTGCTTGCGGCAGCGGTATATCCGGAGGGGGGCAAATACGCAGAGCTGCGCACGAAACTGCACAGTTGCGTCCCCTGCCACGGCGAGAACGGAGCATCAAAGATTCCGCAAAACCCAATCCTCGCCGGACAACATCTATACTACTTGTACCTGCAGCTCAGAGACTTCAAAAGCGGCGCTCGTAAAAACCTGGTTATGCAGCCGGTTATGCAGACACTGGAAAATGAAGATTTGATGTTGATTGCCGAATACTTTTCCGAACAGAAATGGCCGCAGAATGAATTTACGGCGCCGACCGAAAAAGACGTGGCCAAAGGCGAACTGATCGTAAATCAGGGCCAGTGTGTGCAATGCCATCTTGGCGGCTTCGAAGGTGCCAGCGGAGTGCCGCGAGTAGCGGGACAGTATCCGTCCTACGTAGAAAAAACTCTGCTGGATTTTAAGAACAAAACCCGCAACAACTCGCCGGCAAAAAGTGCCCTGATGGCGACATTCAGCGACGCAGATATAAAAGCGGTTTCCGTGTATATCACCAATATATCCCCCTAGCCCGTATGTCTCATCGCGATCACTCCCGTATGGAGATTATGCACTTTGGTACCGGGCAGTCTGTCAAGTCTAAAAGAACAACGGCTGCCGGCACTCCTCCTCGGTTAACCCGAGCCTTGATCGCATACCGGCTGACGACATGCGTCGAATAACACAGCCTTCAAGTCTGATCGCCGGTGATTCCTGCGCTCAGCCCCATCTTTCTTCCATACTGATGTTGCAGTGGCTGACATTTATCTCCGTATCAATATTTGCCACATGGATGGCATGGCATTTCGGTTTCGTCCAGAACATTGTAAAAACCGATATCACCAGACTGTCAGTAGTAATTGCCGCGCTTTTTCTAGGCGGCACTACGCATTGTGCGCTGAGGTGCAGCTTTTTGTCGGCGCAAAGCAATGAATTGATAAAAATCATTGCACAAACTATGCACTCGGAGTCCCCGCAAAACCAGCGGCATAATCCCGTCGTAGCGGAATTCGATAACTCACCGATTGCCGCTTATATAAGCAGTGCGTTACGCTATCGCCGCTCCGACACACCTGAGGACGCCGAACAAAAACTCCGGCGGTCGGATGAAATTTTGCTTGAGCATCTTAAAGGACCGCATGAAACAGGCTGGTTTCTCACCGGCACATTAGTCAAACTCGGGCTGCTCGGGACTGTGATCGGTTTTATCCTGATGCTGTCTTCGGTATCAAGCGTAGTAACGCTGGACCCGTCCCAGATACATCTCTTCTTCAGTGAAATGACGCATGGGATGCGGGTTGCGCTGAACACTACTTTGGTCGGACTACTGGGCACCATGTTGCTTGGAGCCCAGTATTTGCTACTCGATCGTGGCGCCGACAAACTGCTGGCGAACGCCATTCATTTTATTGAAACGGTCCGATTCTAGAATGCACCGGCTGCAAACGATGACGCCCAAGCAAAAAACCGCCAACAGTCAAATAGATCCGTTCACAGATCTATTGTTTAATATTCTACTGATCTTCACCTTTTTATTTTTAGTCACCATCGTCTTTCTTAATCCGCCTGTCAAGACCGGCACTATTGATCTGAAAGCGGAATACGTTATCACGGTAAAGTGGCCCGATCATAATCCCGACGATATTGATGTTTGGGTGGAAAATCCTGAAAAGCGACTGGTGTGGTTCAGAAACACTGATGACGGATTTATGCATCTTGACAGAGACGACCGCGGTATAACCAACGACTTAATGTACTTGGACGGGCAAAGAGTCGTGAATCCAATCAATCAGGAAGTCGTGACGATCAGGCGGGTTGTGCCGGGTGAATATACTGTTAATTTACACTATTATAAGTCTAATACCGGCGAGCCGGTTATGTCGGAACTGACACTTGCACGAGTCAATCCGAAGTTTAAGATTTTATTTTATGGAAAAACGCTGCTTGAAAAAGCGGGCGACGAAAAGACCGTTGTGCGCTTTCATCTGAGCAGCAATCATACCATCAGTGAAATGAACACCTTATATAAGTCTTTGGTCAGTGTGGAGTCGGGATGACCGGGGCGATTGTCGGTATTACGGTTGCTTACATAGCGCTTGCCGTTTTGTTGTTAAACCTCGGTTTTTATTCGCGTTGGCCGGTGTGGGTTAAGGGCGGTGCAATCCTGATCACCACGATTTTATACTTTGTTACTTTTTCGTCTTTGCAGCGTTTTGGCGGATGGCCGACCGGCTCTGATATGCCGCGAGAGTTTGTCGTGCTGTCAACCTATGTCGAAGAGCCCGACGAAGCGCTTAATACCGAAGGAGGCATATATCTATGGGTGCTTGCACGCGGAGAAGAGCAGGTGGATACCATTCCGCGTGCTTACCGCCTGCCGTACTCACGAGAGTTACACGAGCAAGCAAGCAGGGCGGCAAAACAGATCAGCCGCGACGTCGTGCAGATGGGAAAAATTGAAACGGTTCCGGTGCGTTCGGGCGCCGCTGCACAGGCAGCGTTGATAGAGGAACGTGTGCAGCGAATCATTATCCGTGATCTGCCTTCACCCGAATTACCCGACAAGTAAAAAATCCAAACAGCTTACTGACATGCACAAACATCAAACCGATATTTGCAACCTCCGTTCTATTCGTTACGGTTTTGCGCTAAGTGCAAGCCTTGCGCTTGCGGCCTGCGGCAACAATAACTCGCCGCAAGGTTATTTCCCGTTACAGCAGGGATTAAGCTGGCATTACAAAGTAGTCAGCGCCACACCTGCGGGACGCAGCGGCAGTAAACTTTCTATCACCGACACCGGTACGCAAACAATCGACGGAGCGATTTATCAGGTGCGCAAAACCAATACGGGCAATTTCTATTATCTGCAGCAACGTACCGACGGTATCGTGCGCCTCGCAAAGCGTACGATCGTCGAGAGACATCCGCGTTTTGACAAAATACCGCGATTTGTGATTAAAAACCCTCCGGCGATCGGAGCAACATGGACCTACAAAACCAAACCTTATCTACTCAATCGTCCGCAGCAAAATGACAATGAATCGCTCAAACGATCCGTTGACTATGATATGACTTGGGAGATTGTTGCCGACGATGAGGTTGTGGAAGTGAAAGCCGGGTATTTCGAACATTGCCTGCATGTGCGCGGCACGGGCTCGGTTAGCCTACAGCGCCCCTTGTCCATTGCGCGCGATGAGGTTACATTTACGGCTTCCGAGTGGTATGCTCCCAATGTCGGTCTAGTGCGCCTTGAATACAGAGAGGACGTGAATTCCAACCAAACCACCGGTGGGTTCATTATAATGGAACTGATCGCATTTGAATTTTGATGGGAAAAATTAAAGCAGTAAAACTTTATGGTGTTTTGGTCGCAGTCTGCACGATGATCGGAGCGCCGCAACTCGTTGCTGAAACAATGAGCGTAGAACAGGCGACACAATACCTGTCGCAATCGTTTCCGAATGCCGAGATTAAGAGATTTAAACCGGCGCCTATGCCCGGCTTCTACGAAGCTATGATCAACGGGACTGTTTACTATTTAAGCGAGAACGGAACATTTATGTTCGCAGGCACTGTGTACAACCTGCGCACGCAAACTAACCTGACCGAACAGACCTACAGCGAAATGCGCCTGAATCTGCTCAACCGGATCAATGCCGAGAATACGATCAGCTACGCACCGAACAGTTATCAGTATACGGTCAATGTATTTTCCGATGTCGATTGCCCTTATTGTCAAAAGTTCCACAGCCAGTTGAGTGAAGTGAATGCGCTCGGTATTCGCGTTAATTACATACTCACACCGTACCGGGGAGAACGTGCTTACCGCAATGCGGTCAACGTATGGTGCGCCAAAGACCGCCGTGCAGCACTTGATCGCGCCAAACAGGGACTAGCTGTCGCAGCGAAGGAATGCAAGCATCCGCTGGAAGACAACCTGCAATTGGCGGAATTAGCGGGTGTCAGAGGAACTCCCGCCTTCCTGCTCCCAAACGGCCATCTGCTTAACGGCTACCGGCAACCGCACGAATTACTTAAAGAACTCAAGCATACAAAATAGATTATTAACCCGCCCCACATTCGGATAACCAGAGTAAATCAACTGTTATTTTTGCTAAAGGAGGACAAAGAATGACCAGTCTTTTTTCCAAGGAGCGCATCATCGCCAAGCCCGGTTTCAACCGCTGGTGGGTACCACCCGCATCTATTGCTATTCATCTTTGCATCGGTTCTGTTTATGCATGGAGTATTTATAATCCCGCGTTGATCAAAGTATATGGCGTGGTGACCAGCGCCGCCGACGACTGGTCATTGGAAGGCACGGGAGTGGTAAGAATATTTACCGTATCTATCGTATTTCTTGGCTTGGCCGCAGCTTTTGCCGGTCGCTGGCTTGAAAGCGTCGGTCCGCGCACCGTCGGTTTTGTCGCCGCTTGCTGTTGGGGCGGAGGCTATCTGGTCGGCGCACTGGGTATTCACTTGCACCAGATATGGCTGTTATATCTCGGCTACGGAGTCATCGGTGGTTGTGGGCTGGGGCTCGGTTATGTTTCACCGGTCAGTACTTTGATCCGCTGGTTCCCCGACCGCCGCGGCATGGCCACCGGCATGGCCATCATGGGTTTCGGCGGCGGCGCAATGATCGCCACACCGATTAAAGAGGCACTGATCCGTTACTTTTATCAAGCGCCGGAATATCTTGGACCGGCGCAGGCATTAAATGTCATAACACGCGAAGGCAGGCGTTTTGTCGAGCGCGGCGAGGAATTGATTGAAGTGGTGGTGGTCGGTGCGAAAGAGATTTCCCAAATGATCGTACCCGGCCCGGAAGGCGTTTACGTTGTCGGCAGCGGAGACGTTGGCGCGATGGGCGCTTTCGCAATATTGGGGCTGCTTTATTTTACGATAATGACGATCGCGGCTTTTTCTTACCGCCTCCCCGCGCCCGGCTGGAGACCGAGCGGATGGGAACCGCCGCGCGAAGAAGAGTCGCAACGCAAAATGATCACCACCCGGGACGTTGACATAGATCAGGCGTTGAAAACGCCGCAATTCTATCAGCTTTGGATCGTATTGTGCTTTAACGTGACGGCGGGAATCGGCGTACTCGGCGTTGCCAAAACAATGATGTCCGAAATCTTCGGAACCACCCTGCCGAATATCGTAGACGGTGCCTTTGCCGCCACCTACGTTATTATGATCAGCGCGTTTAACATGGTCGGGCGTCTTTTCTGGGCTAGTCTTTCCGACTATATCGGTCGTATTCGTACTTATTGGATATTCTTTGCGGTCGGGATTCTGCTGTACTGCTCGATTCCGATCGCGGCACAACAGGTCAGCGCTCATCCCGCAGTAATTTGGTTAGTTGTTTTTTATGCCGCCACGATGGTTATTTTCACAATGTACGGCGGCGGGTTTGCCACCATACCTGCTTATCTGGCCGACATCTTTGGGACCAAGTTCGTCGGCGGTATCCACGGGCGCCTGCTCACGGCATGGAGCGTCGCGGGCGTGTTGGGTCCGGAGGCAATCACCGCCTTGCGCAAAAATTCAGTGACCGATGCTATTTACGACCTTGCGCGCAAGGTTAATCCGGCAGACTTCCGCGAAAAATTCGGCGCCGGGTTGGACCAACTAGACCTGCTCATTCAACAGAAAACCGTCACCATCGCACGTTTAATGGATATTGCGCCGACAGGAACGATAGACCCCAGCAGCGGAGTTTACAACACCACGATGTACCTGATGGCCGCGTTGTTGGCCGTGGCCCTGGTCAGCAATGCCTTGATGCGCCCGGTGCATTCGCGCCACCATATGAGCAAAGAGTAATACACGTTGCATTCGTGCGGGGCCATATCCATAGTCCGAAATAACCGGTATTTTGCAGACAAAGAGCCTGCCGGAAAAGTCACGGTGCATGCAACACATGCGTGTCAACGGTCACAAGCTGCAGACCGCCAATCAAGCAAACCGACCACGACCCCTTGAGTGCCTGCGCCTGAACCATTGAAGATTCTGCCCGGGCTATTTGTTGCGGTCGCGGTTATGTCGGTCTTATGCGGTTGCGCACCGCTGTATGATTACTACGGCGGAAACTTCAAAGGTCCTCCGGAAGAAATGGATGCAAATATCAGCGCCGGAGCCAAACAGATGATCAGACAAGCCTTGTCGGGTATGGACACAGCGATCATTGACCACCATATTCATATCGTCGCCCGGGGCACAATGACCGGATGTGACGCCTACATCTCTCCCGACTTATATACTTGGTGGAAACCCTACCGGATGATCAAGACACGAGTGCTGATGAGCGCGTCCGGAGTCACCGATTATGCCAGACTCGACGAACAGTACGCAGACCGGCTGCTGGATTTGCTGCTGCATTTTCAAAGTGTTCAGTCAAACCTCGATTATGTTGCCCGACCGGTGCAAAGTAAGTTTTATATCTATGCGATTGATTATTACTATGATGAAGACAGGCAACGCAACCTGAAACGGACCGATATGTACGTATCTGACGATTGCGTTATTCGCCTGGCCGAAAAATTCAATCGCGTACTTGAGGCAAACTCGGACAAGGCGATGACGAAAGTCATTCCGGTCGCCTCGGTTCACCCGTACCGGAAAGACTTTGAAGTAAAAGTGCGCGAGCTTGCGAAACGAGGTGTCAAATTCATGAAATGGTTGCCGCCTTCAATGAACATCGGCCTAAAACTGGTAAGAAAAATACATTACGAGGCGCTTGCAAAAGCGGGGATCACGTTACTGATACATACAGGAGACGAACACGCTTTTCGTGTGTACGATGACAACAACCGACTGGGAGACCCCGCCATGTTACGCTATCCCCTTAATCGAGGAGTCACTGTCGTAGCGCTACACGTCGGCAGAAAGGGGAAACACCCGACAGACGGCGACTCTTATTTCGACCGCTTCATGGAAATTATGCAAGAGCAGCGGCACAAGGGGCGTTTGTTCGGAGAAATATCGGCAGCCATGATAAATCACCCTCTGCATTTTCACGATCAATCCCAAAACGTCATCTCCAAAATAATAGAACACGTGCAACCGGCCGGAATGCTCAGCGGTCGAATCCGCAACGGCAGCGACTACCCTCTGGTGGCAACCTCCCTGTTGAATCCGACCGCAAGCTTGGTGCGGGAAAAGCTGATCTCGCAAGAGCAAAAGAAGCAGCTGGATGAGATCTATTCATATAACCCATTGCTTTTTAATTTCGTCACCAAACGCAGTATCGCGCTCCCTGCAAGCGAAGACCGATTAACGCAAGAGGTTTTTCAGGCAATTAAATTCCATCTGCGCATAAATTCAACTCTTGCACCCGAAGAAAAAGGAAACTCCGCCGCCGGTGATATGCATTTGCCTGCCGCCCCTTGCTCAGGCGTCTTATGATCACTGCCATACAAAAATGAATATATCGGTGATGATAAGCAGATTCATTGATTACCGGCGATCGGACATATATGCCGGCAGGAATACATCTGTCGTTCCCCTCTGCACGCGGACAAGGGAAATGAGGAAGCGAGTTGGAGCGGGTTGAAGTGGGTTAAAGCGAATTGGGGTGCGGGTTTCTGGCGATAAATGAATGTCCCTCACTGTGTCCGTGCGGAAAATCACAAAGCAATGGCTTACGTGATTTTCGGACAACCGGAATGAGGGATGGAAAATGGCGTTAAATCCTTGTTTTAATTAGTCCTCAGAGGTTAAACGCCCAAGTTAGGCGCCCAAGTTAAACGCCCAAGTTAGGCGCCCAAGTTCGCAGTTTGAGTTGTTAGTTGTCCAGGGTAGTTGGTAATCAAGCGTTCCCGCTGTTTTGTTTTGCGATGAAAAGTGATCTCCTGTATTCATGCACGTTTAAGAACAAGGACGAGCCGGCCAATAACGGCAATGGCATCGAAATCCTTGCGGGTTGATTCGTAGGAAAGAGACGGTGATACTAATATCTTGGTATGATTTCTATGGTACCCGGGTTGCCAGGAGTAAAATGGCACCTAGCCAAAAACTTGGTTTTTAGACCTGTTACTTTCTCTGCATTAAAAGCGATCGTTACAGCGACATTATAAGTGCGTGGAGCTTTGCGGCGTGTTGTTTCATGGATGTTCACCGTCCTTAAGTTTAGTTTATTTAGAATTCCCTTTCGGCATAAAGCAATTGAAGTATTTTTGTCCCAAGATTTCTCTTTTTCAGTTAGTACATCTCCGCCTTTGGAAAGCTGGAATTCGTCCAAGTATATACGTTGTAAATTACGGCAATCTACCCAAAAATGCAGGTGGTTTAAACTGCTTCTTGACATACTCAACTCAACGATCTCAACAACATCGCATTTATTGCTTTCAATGGCCAGTTCAGCAGCTTTCCGCCTAAAAAACTCAATCTCTTTTAGACGCGAGCCATATTTTTTCAATGTATCAGGGTAACCATGCTTTGTGTATGGGGACAACGCATAAGGGCTTATTTTCCCAATGTATTGATCAGCGCTACCGCTGCCAGAGAGAGAAAACGCGATTAAGCAGACGACAAACGTAAAACTAATATTACTGTTGCACATTTAAATCCTCATTTTTTATATACGTTTAATAGTTATAATCAGTTGTCCTATGACAACAACACTTTTTAAGTCTTTTTTGCTAATCTCGTATGGAGGATATGCTTCATTAACAGAAGAAATCCGCCATTTATGCGGCATACGCTGCACGCGCTTGATAACGAGGTCATCGTCATAACGTAAGCAAAAGATGCCGTCACCAAACTTTGAACCTGTATGCAGAACAGCAATTTCACCAGGACGCAATAATGGCTCCATTGAGTCACCAATAATTTCGATAGCGGCAAGTTTGTTTGGGTTGACACCAAACTCGCGCCGTAACCAGCTTATGTTGATTGACAACAAAGCATCCACGCGTTCGTGGTCTGGTGCTACCGCACCTGAACCAGCAGCAGCACACACATTATATATAGGAATCATATCCTCGGTTGAGGAGCGATCTAGCGATAGGCCTTGGTTTACACCAGAGAGAAGCCATAGAGGGCCAACGCTATGAACAGAATATAACCTACGAACAAGCGATACTGGCAGGGGTCTAATACCCTGTTCGTAATTTTGATAAGCACTAACCGAAAACCCTATAGAATTAGCAAAACCAGATTGGCTCAAACCTGTTTTCTCTCTTGATTGCTTAAGCCTCTGCGCAATTTCTATCTTATCTGTATTATCTAGGTGCTTAATATGTGTTGACATATACCTTATTCATAGGTAAAATGTCAGGAAACTGACAAACAGTAGCACTATAACATAATGAACCTGAAAAAACGTATCAAACTCATTCTGGTAGACCGCGAAACCACATTAGCTGATTGGTCTAAACAAAGCGGTTTTAACCCAGACATGGTTCACAAAGTTATTGAGCGCATAACAAAAGCTCCTGAAAGCAAAAGACACGGGACTATTACGAAACAAATTATTCAAAGGCTAGAAAAGGACTTTGGGGCAGGCCATGTGGTTTGATTTAAAAGAAATTCAAAACGTAGAAGTTAGCGGTATCCCAACAGACGTCAAGAGAATCCGCGGAAAAGCCCACCGCGAAGGCTGGCTCAGCCGTCCGCGCCGAGGCCGCGGCGGCGGACGTGAATATCACATCTCATCGTTGCCGCTTGCGGCACAACGGAAGTTATCGGCATCGGCCGACGCATCGCTACCCTCCTTAAAAACAAACGGCGATGCATCTGAGGGGGCGACGCAAACCGCCCCCTCTCTTTTATGGCGGCGATGGGAACTAGCGGCATCGACAGCACAAAAGCAAGCGCAAGAGAAAGCGACGGCGCTGATTCAAATCCGTAATAAACCCCGTTTAACCCCGCTTCAAACGGCGATTAAAGCAGCCGCAAAACACACCGGCATCTCACCCAAAACACTAGAGCGATTACATTACCGGCATCGCAACATTGCCGATGACGATCTCGCCGCGGTCTGCCTGTCGCGCCACATCACCGGCAGCACGAATGCAGCCATCACTGCCGAAGCATGGGAACAATTCAAGTCCGACTACCTGCGCCCCGAGCGACCGACTGTCGCAGCATGTTACGAACGGTTGCGCCGCGTTGCTGAGCAGCGCGGCTGGGCTATCCCGAGCGAGCGCACGTTCCGGCGCTGGGTCAAAAGCCGTATTCCGCAGGCGGCAAGAACACTCGCGCGCGAGGGCGAGGTCGCCTTGCGCCGCAGCTACCCGCCGCTGCAAAGGGACAAATCGGAATTACACGCACTTGAGTGGATTAACGGCGACGGCTATCAACACAATGTATTTGTCAGATTCCCGGACGGGCGCATCGAGCGACCGAAAACGTGGTTTTGGCAGGATGTTTACTCAGGCAAAATATTAGCGCACCGTACGGCAGAGACGGAAAACTCATGCCAGATACGGTTGGCATTCGGCGATGTGGTTGAGCGCTTCGGTATCCCACGGCATGTCACGATAGACAACACCAGAGCGGCGGCGAACAAATGGCTGACCGGCAGAGTGCCGAACCGGTATCGGTTCAAGGTCAAGGAATCCGACCCGCTAGGCTTGTTGCCGGCACTCGGCATCCGAGTGCATTGGACGAGCGTTGTGCAAGCAGGCAGCAAGGCGCGCGGCTGGGGGCAATCCAAACCGGTTGAGCGTGCATTCGGTGTCGGCGGTTTCGGTGAGTCGCTTGACAAACACCCGGGACTTGCTGGCGCCTACACTGGGAGCGACCCGCAATCCAAGCCCGAGAATTACGCCAGTAAGGCAATCACCTATCAGGATTTTGTCAGTATTGCCGCGGCGGAAGTCGCCGCATGGAATGCCCGCCGGCACCGGCGCACGGAGATATGCGGCGGGACGCGGTCATTCGATCAAGCATTCGCCGAATCATATCAGAGCACCACGATTCGCAAAGGCACCGAAGAGCAACGCCGGATGTGGATGCTTGAGGCTGAGTCGGTCAAAGTCAGACACGATGCAACCGTTGTTCTGTCTGCGGGCAAAGTGCCGGGCTTTGCGCAAAACCGTTATCACTCACCTCTTATGTACGACCTGATCGGACAGCGGGTCACGGTCCGGTTTGACCCGGATGCCTTGCACCGGCCGGTGTGGTTGTACCGCCAAACCGGCGAGATCATCGGTGCTGCCGAGTGTCTGGCACCGGTCGGATTCGGTGATGCGGATGCGGCGCGGAAAGTCAGCCGCGCGCGCTGCGAGTTGGTGAAGTCGACCAAGCAGATGCTCGCTGCCGAGCGACGGATGACGATTGAAGAAGTGGGCGAGGCAGTGATGGGCGCGAGCGCGAGTCGGCAGACTGATAAACCCGACACCAAAGTTGTCCGCGCCGCCTTCGGTGAGGAGCTGCCGACCCATACGCCGGCAGAGGCAATTGATTGGGAAGCGTCCATTCAGTTGCGTGAGGACGAGGAGGAATTAACCGACACGGAGCGTCTGTTCAGCGTGGACAGCTGACTGAAAAACACCCGACAGAAGCCGGGCGTAACGACAAACAATGAGGTGATTATATGGAAAACCCAAAACAAACAAACGGCAACATCGCTGCTATCGAGGACTATCTGACCGCAAGAGTACGCGCCGAAGTGCGCAGACTGAATACCAGTCAGAAATCCACTGCAGCGAGAATCGGCATCTCGCAGACGGCGTTTAATCAGTGGTTAAACGGTATTTACAAGGGTTCTAAAACCAATTTAGAGCACAAAATAAAACGCTGGCTCGAGACCGAATCCCAACATGGACAAACCACCATTCTACCGTTGCCGGATTACATTGCCACCCACACCGGCAAGCGCATCGGTGCGACACTGGCATTCGCACAAGCGGCGCATGAGTTGGTGGTGGTATACGGCGGCGCGGGCATGGGTAAAACACGCACGGCACAGCACTATGCCGCCAAGCACTCTAATGCGTGGATCACGACGATTACACCGGCATCGTCTTCGATGCTGGCGACGCTGGAGAAAATCGCCGTTGTGTTGGGAATCAAGCCGAGCGGGCGGCGCTGCGCGGTGGTAGAGGCCGAAATCCTTGAGCGGCTGAAAGACACGGATGGGCTGCTTATTGTGGACGAAGCGCAGCACCTGCGCATACAAGTCATAGAGCAAATCCGCAGCATCTTCGACGCCGCGGGCGCGACCGGGTTGGCGATTATGGGCAACGACACGATTTACTCGCGGCTGACGGGGGGCATCCGCGCCGCATCGTTCGCGCAGATGTTCAGCCGCATCTCCAAGCGGGTGCATTTGCGGCGTCCGGCGGATAGCGATGTTGCAGCACTCGGTAAAGCACTGAATGTTACCGGCAGCAAAGAGCGGTCGCTGTTAGAGAAAATCGCACAGCGCCCGGGCGCGTTGCGCGGTGTCGTGCAAACGATCCGGCTTGCATCCGCATTGGCGCAAGGCGACATTGACGCCGACCATATCCGTCGCGCGTGGCGCGAACTCACCGAGCAACCGATTATTTAGGAGCAACGAGATGGAAGGCAAAAACAAAACCACACGGCAAAACATGTTGCGAGCGATGCGTGTGTTGCGCCGGTTCAACGGTATGAACATCAAAGCGTTGTGTGTGATTGTGACACGTCGAGAGGCGCGGGTGATGGTCGGCGCCGAAGGGACGCAATTGGTCGGCGGGCAAAAGCTTACGGCCGGCATGCATGTTGCCAAGATCGACGACGTGCTGGTGGAGATCATTATCCCACAACCGGGAGAGATGCGCCGCCTCCTGCATTACGGCAACACGTTGCACTGATGGCGGATTTGGTCACACGCAGCAGTTTGCTCGCAGCGCTTGAGATCGGCGCCGCCAACGGTCGGACATGCCGCGAGTTGGTGCGCAAGATTATCGGTTGCGAAAGCGCGGCGACGGAACGACGAGTGCGGCATGTGGTCAGTGAATTGCGCAAGGAAGGACACCACATTTGCGCGCATCCGAATCAAGGGTATTTCATTGCTGCGGGTGCAGAAGAATTGGAGCGTACTTGTCGCTTCCTATTCTCGCGGGCGATGGATTCGTTGGAACAAGTCGCGGCGATGAAACGAGTATCGTTGCCGGACCTTAAAGGACAACTCAGATTAAGAGATTAAAAGGAGAAGACAATGGAACAAATTGAATATATGTGCGAAGCGCTGCGTGCCGAGCAAGATTACTTGGCGGGGGTGGTCGGAAAACTCAACGCCGACCTTGAGCGTGCGAAGCAAAAGCACCTTAAAGAGATCCGTGAGGCGGTGTCGCAAGTCGCCGCCGCACGCATTGAACTGAAGGAATATATCGAGGCTAATCCCGGACTGTTCGACAAGCCTAAAACCTGTGTGCTGCACGGCATCAAAGTCGGCTTGCGCAAGGGCAAGGGCATCATCGAATACGACGATGAGAATAGAGTGATCGGCTACATCGAGAAACACTTCATCGATGATTTCGACATGCTAATCAAAGTGTCGAAAAAACCGGTCAAATCGGCGCTGGCCGAACTGGACGCAGCCGACCTGCGCAAAATGGGCGTGCGTGTGATTGATACCGGAGACGAAGTCGTGATCAAAGACACCGACACGGACATTGAGAAAATGGTGGCGGCGATGATCCAAGAGAAAGAGCGGGAGGCTGTTGATGCCGATTGATTACCGAGACTACGACATCGCAAACAACGATGGAATATACGACAAAGGAACAAATAGGATACCAACTGCCCATATACGACGATCGCCAAAGCGCTTGCACAGAGGTGGTTAATCGTCTGCATCTGCAGTTGGCCAGAAATGACGGCGAGCCCATGTACGACAGCATGATATTGGGAGGCATTACCCACACGGGTGTTTATTGCGGGAAAGACAACAAGATTTATTTCATTGCCAAAACCACGCCGCAAACCCTGTTAAAAGAGTTAGGGATAAAAGCAACCGTCAGACCGACATGGCAGCTGAATTGTCGGTTGGTCCGGCGGGCGGTCATGCAGAACCGGCCAACATGTCAACCGTAAAGGAGAACAATGATGACACCGATCACACGCAAAATGTATAAGCAACAGCCGCTATCGTGGTGGGAGAAACAGAGAAATATTGTCACTGCGCGTAAACTCCGTAGCGATCATGGGGATTTACCAGCTAGCGATATACCAGCTGGCGAGACGGTCATAATATTAGACAAAGGATCTGATGCGTTCAGCATCATGACACTCTACGGCATATCAACCAACATTCTGCCGGGGGATTTGGTCTTTTTGGAATGCGGCTGTAAAATTAAGCTAGGGACTACCGACATCGGATCTATGGATTTATATAGAATACCGACAGATCAAGAAGTCGATTTGGGGATATATCCTGATCATAATAGTGATGTTTTTGTCGGAAAAGTCTATTACTGCGAGTCTTGCGCAGATTTGATCGAAAGCGTAGAGGAATTAGGTTTTTGTTATAGCGCGCCGCAAAAGGTCGGCAAAGGCACGCTGAGAGAGGACATAAGAGAGTATAACTCTCTTAGAGACCGGCGCGATGACAACTAACCGCAACCGCGAGCTCGCGTTGATCCATATCGGTGCGTCCGACCTCGGGCTGGACGATGCCGCCTACCGTGATGTATTGTGGCGTGTCGCGCGCGTCAGGAGTGCGGCGCAGCTCGACAGTTTCGGGCGGCGACAAGTGATCAGCCACCTGCGCGCTTGCGGCTGGCGGCCGGCGCGGCGCAAATCAATTCCGACGGCCGGTGCGCCGGCAGCGCTACGGTCATGTAAGCAATTGCAGAAGATCGGACGGTTGCTGGCGGAGGGGGATTTGTCGTGGCGCTACGCCGACGGGATTGTGAGGCAGATGTATGGGCTGGACACGATTGCATGGTGTGCCCCGAAACAATTGAGCGCCGTCATCACGGCATTGATCAAGCGGCAACAACGGCATGCCGAAACGGGATAATCTACCGCCCCTACTGCACGAGATCGCGGCGCATATCGGGCTGGATGCGGCGATTCGCCTGTCAGCCGCATGCGGTGGGCAGCGCTACTGGATTTCTTCTTCCGGCAAGATTCCGCCGGGGCATCCGTGGTGCTCAGCGGTGGGCTATAACAAGGCGAACCGTATCGGATGGGCGTTCCGCGGCGAGACAATTACCATCCCTCTTTACGGCCGTCGCCACGCGCGCGACGAAGCGGTGCGGCGGGCGTACCGCAACGGTAAATCAATCGCCGAACTCATTGACGAGTTCGGCTTGTCCGGCGTGACCATCCGGCATATTTTAGACACCACCCAACAGAAAAATATTTTTACTGAATAATTCCCTGCCATGCGCCATATCACCCAACAAGGATTAGACTTAATCAAACGGTTCGAGGGTTATTCCGACACCATATATATATGTCCCGCCGGCAAACCGACAATCGGCTACGGACATGTGGTTTTGGGCGGCGAAGATTTCGGCAGTAGCATCAGCGAGGATGAAGCGGAGGAAATCCTGCGTCGCGACGTCGCAGATGCGGAGCGCGCCGTCTGCGATCTGATTCCGGGTGAGTTGACCGACGGGCAATTTGATGCGCTGGTCAGTTTCACGTTCAATCTCGGGCGCGGAGCCTTGCGGCGTTCAACACTGAGGCAGAGGGTATTAGCAGGCAAGCATGATGAAGCGACTGCCGAGTTCGGCCGTTGGGTGAATGCCGGCGGCAAACGACTGTCTGGGTCGGTAAAGCGTCGGGCGGCAGAAGCGGTGCGGCGGGCGTACCGCAACGGTAAATCAATCGCCGAACTCATTGACGAGTTCGGCTTGTCCGGCGTGACCATCCGGCATATTTTAGACACCACCCAACAGAAAAATATTTTTACTGAATAATTCCCTGCCCTGCGGATAAATTACCCGCATGCGCCATATCACCCAACAAGGATTAGACTTAATCAAACGGTTCGAGGGTTATTCCGACACCATATATATATGTCCCGCCGGCAAACCGACAATCGGCTACGGACATGTGGTTTTGGGCGGCGAAGATTTCGGCAGTAGCATCAGCGAGGATGAAGCGGAGGAAATCCTGCGTCGCGACGTCGCAGATGCGGAGCGCGCCGTCTGCGATCTGATTCCGGGTGAGTTGACCGACGGGCAATTTGATGCGCTGGTCAGTTTCACGTTCAATCTCGGGCGCGGAGCCTTGCGGCGTTCAACACTGAGGCAGAGGGTATTAGCAGGCAAGCATGATGAAGCGACTGCCGAGTTCGGCCGTTGGGTGAATGCCGGCGGCAAACGACTGTCTGGGTTGGTAAAGCGTCGGGCGGCAGAAGCGGAATTGTATCAATCTTAACGAGTTAAAGAGGTAATATGATCGGGACAATAATCAGCGCCGTCAGCGGCGTGGGCAAACAGTGGCTACACAACAAAGCCGAGAAGTCCAAAGCCAAGCACAATTTACAGATGTCCGAAATCAACAATCGGGCGCGTCTGATGCAGAGTCAATCCGAAGCAAACCACGAGTGGGAGATGGCTGCATTGCGTCAATCAAGCATCGGGTTGAAATGGGCGTCGTTTTCGCTGTTTGCACTGCCGATTATTTTCACCGTCGCCGCGCCCTTTTTCGGCGGCAATGAGGCGGTCGCGCTGATGTGGAAGAATTTTAATGCGGTGCCTGAGGGTTGGATGCGCATCTACTATGCGATCACCGGTGGCATTTGGGGGATTGCGACATTGAAAGATATGGGCGCCACGCCTAACGCCCTGATGAACGGGATCAAGCAGTTGTGTAAAGGCACAAAAGACTGATGGAGTTGGAGTTTCTGCATAACCCGTCGTGGTGGAAATTCGGGCTGGATGTGACTCAATCGGTCGTGCTGGTCGTCGGGATTGTTTATGCGTTCGTCGCGCGGCGCACCACGGCGAACCGTGAGGAGATTCAGACACTGCGCCGCGCCCACGGCAACCTAGAGAAGCGTATAGAAGTGCAAGCGGCCACGGCGCCGACAAAGAAAGACATCGAGACTTTGCACTCACGCATCACCGACGTGCTCGCCGAGCTTAAACGGCTCGAGGGGCAGTTCCAAGGCAATCAAAACATCACCAACTTACTGCATCACAAAGAACTCAATGAATGACTACCCCGCATTGGTCACCGAAGACCAAAGGTTAAGAATTTTATCCGCACTGCAAGCCGATTCCGCATATAGCCACAACGAGGACGTGCTGCTCCTCGTGCTCGTCGAAGCCGGACACACGATCAGCGCGGACAAACTGCGCACCGAATTGACTTGGCTTGCGGAACAAGGGATGGTGCGCCTGATTAAGCACGGCGATTTATATGTCGCGCAAATTACGCGGCGCGGTATGGATGTTGCCGGAGGCGCGGTGAGTATTCCGGGTATCGCGCAACCACGACCGAATTAAGTGTGCCCTACCCGTCGTCGATCAAACAATTACCGGAGAACCTACGCGACCAATTGAATGCGTGGCTGCGCGATCGTACGACAACGCAACAACAGGTGACCGATCAGCTGAACCGGTTGCTCGAGCAGGCAGGGCTGGATATTCGCGTCAGCAAATCCGCAGTGCAACGACATGCGGCGCGGATGGAAACGGTCGGCAAGAAATTACGCGAGTCGCGCGAACTAGCGAAGATGTGGTTGGACAAGTTGGGGGCGGTGCCGGAGGGAGAAATCGGGCATCTGCTGAATGAGATCGTGCGCATGTTGGCATTTGAGGTCGCAACGAAGATCGGGGCGGATAGTCAGCCGCCGGCACCGAAGGCGCTGCGCGAGATTGCCACCGCGATCCATCGATTGGAGCAGGCCTCGACGATTAGTCTTAGGCGGGAGCAAGAGATTCGCGACCTAGTGAAAAAAGAAGCAGCGGATGCAGTCAAGGACAGCGGTCGCAAAGCAGGCGTCAGCGAGCAGACGTTAAAGACGATCGAGCAACAGGTGTTGGGGCTGTCGTGAAGAGAGAGGCAAAGTATTTTCTACCCTACCAAGAGCATTGGCTCAAGGACCGCTCGCGAATGAAAATATGGGAGAAGTCGCGGCGCATCGGTGCGACCTACGTACAAGCCTATGAGGACGTGCGCGACGCGGCTACCAACAAGGGCATGGATGTGTGGTTTTCGTCTGCCGATGCGAGCGCCGCCAAAGAGTACATTTTGTACTGCGCACAGTGGGCGCGCCTATTGAACATTGCAGCACATGAGTTAGGAGAGGTGGTGTTAGACCGGGACAAAGACATTAAAGCATTGGTAATCGAACTTGCCAACGGCAAGCGCATACATGGTTTATCTTCTAATCCGCGCGGCTTTCGATCCAAAGGCGGCAAAGTCGTGTTGGATGAATTTGCTTTTCATGACAATGCCGATGAGTTGTGGCGAGCGGCGGTACCGGTCATCACTTGGGGTTACCCGATTCGGGTATTAAGCACCTACAACGGGAAAGGCAATCGTTATTATCGGTTGGTGGAAGATGCCAAGCGCGCCAAAAGCGGATGGTCGTTACACAGCACACCGATCACGCAGGCGGTCGCCGACGGGCTGGCCGACAAGATTGCCGGGAAAAAATTACCCGCTGCCGGGCGTGAGGCGTTCGTCGCGCAATGTCGCGAGACGGCTGGCGATGAAGATTTATTCCGACAAGAATATATGTGTGTGCCGATAGATGCGGCGAGCGCGTGGCTCACCTGGAATCTGATCAGCGGCTGCGAGGCGGACGATGCCGGTAGGCCGGAGTTGTACCGCGGCAATACCTGCTGGGTCGGAATGGACATTGCGCGCCGGCGTGACCTGACCGTGATATGGGTGTTGGAAAATCATGCAGGCAAGCTATGGACGCGCGAAGTGGTGAGGCTGAAGCGTGCACGGTTCGCTTATCAAAGAGCGGAGTTTGAGCGGGTAATGAAGCGATATAAAGTTGCGCGTGCTTGCGTTGACCAGACCGGCATGGGCGAGGCATTAGCTGAGGACTTGCAAACACGTTTCGGCGCCTATCGCGTGGAAGGCGTATTGTTTTCCGGCCCGACAAAGTTAGACCTTGCAACCGGAATTAAAACGGCATTTGAAGACGATTTAATTCGCCTGCCCGCCGACACCGACATTCGCAACAGCCATCATGCGGTCAAGCGTGTGATGACGAGCGCCGGCAATCCACGCTTTGATGCCGACCGCTCCGAGACCGGACACGCCGACGAGTTCTGGGCGCATGCACTGGCGATTCATGCGGCGAGCAATCCAGTCGTGCCGATTGAGTTTAAGTCGGTCCCGGCGAATGTCGATAGCGGCTTGATCGGCTTCGGCGCAGGGCAAGACTACAGCGGATACATGTAATGGACAAGCGTGCATTTGAGGTCATCGCAACGACGCTTGACGGGCGCGACATCACACGCGGTTATGTGGATTATCTACCGTTGTTGCCGCCGACCGACCCGGTGTTGCGGTATCGGTATGGCACGTGGTTCGGACACGAGGCATATCGTGATTTACTCTCGGACGACCAAGTGTATTCCACCGCCACGCAACGACGTCTCGCATTGATTGCGCGCGCCTGGGAAGTGACGCCGGGCGGTAAGATGCGCCGCGACAAGGCCGCGGCCGATTTTATCCGCGAGATATTGCGGCATGTGCGCTGGGACACGGTATGCGAGCGCATGTGGTATGCGATCTTCTACGGCTATGCGGTTGCGGAATGCCTGTGGCAAAGAGACGGTCGCACCATCGTCTTGGATGAGATCAGGGTGCGCAATCACGCACGGTTCGGTTTTGACCCGCAGTTTAATCTCAAGTTATTAACTACGCACAAACCGGACGGCGAAGCGCTGCCGGAGAAAAAATTTTGGCACATTGCGACCGGCGCGACACACGACGACGAACCGTACGGGATCGGACTTGGACACTATTTATATTGGCCGGTATTCTTCAAGCGCAACGGCATGCGGTTTTGGCTGAAGTTTTTGGATAAGTTCGGCGGGCCTTCGGCGGTCGGCAGGTACCCGGCCGGGACTCCCGAAGCCGACCAAAACAAGCTGCTTGAAGCTGCCGGCAGATTACGCAGCGACAGCGCGGTGATTATCCCCGAAGGTATGAGCCTGGAGTTGTTGGAGGCGTCACGGCCCGGGCGACCGGAGTACGGCGGCTTCCATCAAGTCATTGATGCAGCGATCGCCAAAGTAGTCGTCGGTCAAACGATGACGACCGACGCGGGCTCAAGCCGAAGTCAGGCGGAAGTGCATTATGCAGTGCGCGAGGAGAAAGTGACGGCCGACGCACACTTGATTGACGACTCGTTCACGCGCTCGGTGGCACGTTGGCTGACAGAGTGGAATTTTCCCGGCGCGGCAATACCGAAAGTCATGCGTGTGTTTGAGGCCGGCACAGCGAAAGAGCGCGCCGAACGCGACAAGATTTTGTTCGATATGGGCTATCGTCCGACCCGGCAATACATCGAAGATAATTACGGGGTTGAGGTCGAGGATATAGGCACACCGCCGTTAGCTGACAACGCGCCGGATGATAATCCATCATTACACTTTGCCGAATTTGAGCAGATTTTGGATTCGATTAATGAGGGCAATCTGCAAAACATATCCGAACAATTGATGCGATCGCTGATCGCTCAAATAGAGCATGACCCGACGGTCCTTCTCGGCGCGATCGCCGAACGTTACCCGGACATGGACGAAACGGTACTGCAAGACACGCTTGCGCGGATCATCTTTGTCGCCGAGACATGGGGGCGGCTGAATGCCCGAGGCGGTTGACCTCGGGTTTGCGGTCCGGCAGCCGCCGGCGCAAGCGATTGCGTATTTCAGGAGCAAAGGCTATGCGATCAGCTGGGATTGGCATGATGTGTGGCAGCAATCACACGCGCAGGCTTTCACTGTCGCGAAGGCGACCAAACTTGAAGTGCTGCGCACGATCCGCCAATCGGCGGACCGTGCAATCACCGAAGGCATCACACTCAAACAATTTGCCGATGAACTTGAACCGCGTCTGCGCAAGTTAGGCTGGTGGGGTAAGCACGTCAAAGAAGGCCCGGACGGCACGGCGCAACTCGTGCAGTTAGGTTCGCACCACCGTTTGAAAACGATCTTTCGGCAGAATCTGGCATCGGCATATAACGCCGGGCGTTACCGCGAACAGGCGCGGCAAGCAAAGCTTGCAATCGGCGCACGGCCCTACTGGCAGTATGTCGCGGTGCTGGACGGGCGCACGCGCGACCACCACCGCGCGTTGCACGGCAAGGTATTTCGCCACGACGATCCGATCTGGGATACGATCTACCCGCCGAACGGCTGGAACTGTCGTTGCCGGGTGCGCACGTTGAGCGACAACGCATTAAACAGGCGCGGCCTGAAAGTTGAGAGCAGCAAAGGGAAACTGAAAAAGTTTGAGCAACAAGCTGCGGTTGATAAGACGACCGGTGAAGTCATCACCGAGCCGGCGGTACGCTATGTCGGCAAAGATGCAACCGGCAGGCAAGTGATGTTTGCGCCGGATGCGGGCTTCGGTTACAACCCGGGCCGGGCGAGACCGATCTACGACCTCGAAGGACAGCTGCCGGATGCGATCGGCAGCGCCGGCGGCAGGAAGGTTGCGTTGCTGAAGCCCGATCAAAAGACATTTAAGGATTACGGTTTACCGTCTGCTAGAGACCTTGCCGAACGCACAGACTTGCCGCCGGCACCGGCGATGCTGCCTAAAGATAAGTCGGTCGCAGATGCGCGCAGAACGCTCAAACGCGAGTTGCTCGGTGAGCAAGATCATCGTGTGGTTACCACGCCGATTGAGGTGGTAGAAATACACGAGGATTTACTCAGCCATATTATTGAAGATCGTAGTGTTAGAAGAGAGCAGTTTAGCAAGTTTATATCACTAACATTGCGAACACCCGATGAAATCTGGCTAAGCGAATATCAGAACGGATATTTCCGTAAACGCTACTTTAAAATGTTTCGGTCGGACAAAGGGAAAAACTTTTTAGCAATCGTGCGCGAGAACACCGACGGCACTTTACTTTGGACAACGTTTCCGAGCTCTGCCCGATACTTTGATCGTCATCGGCGTGGGGCTCTACTCTATAAGAAAGCAGGTGGGTGATGCGATCGAACCAGCCTTGCTACGCCCAGGATAGGATACTTCCGGCTTGGATGGTTATCAGCCCTGGGGCAAAACCAACCAAGCGCCACATCACCCGCTTAAAATAATACCATAAATGGACATCAAAATTAAATTGCAAGATCAACAGTTACGCCGGCTGTTGAATCGATTGGTCAAGCGCGGTGATGATCTATCACCGGCAATGGATGCGATCTCCGGCGTGCTGGCGGATGTGGTTGAGGAGTCTTTCGACAAAGAGCAAGCACCCGACGGCACGGCTTGGGCGAAGTTAAGTTCAGTCACAATCGCCCGACGACAAAAGAGCGGCCGCGGCACGGGCAAAATATTGCAACAGACCGGCAGATTGGCACAAAGTATTGTGGCTGCGCATGGATCGGACTTTGCGCAGGCCGGCACGAATGTCATTTATGCGGCCACCCATCAGTTCGGCGCGAAGAAAGGTCAATTCGGCACTACCAAACGCGGCGCGCCGATTCCGTGGGGCGACATTCCGGCCCGTTCTTTCCTCGGACTGTCCGACGAAGGACGCGATGAGATTATTGAGATTCTGACGGCGCACCTCACACCCGGCATCAGCTAGAGGCATGACTTGCGAGGACCCGCGCCCCGGGGCCGACCGCCGAGCCAAAATAAGGCGCATTTTGCGCCGTTTCGGAGTGCAGACGTGTATAACCACATTTAAAAAAATTTAATAAGCTTAATAGGGGTCTTAATAGGGTTTTAATAGGGGTTGCGCAATACACCTCTGACTGTTTCCGGCGCTTTTTTATCAAATCTAGCCGAATCTGCGGAAAAACGGCTTAAATTGACGCCCGTACAGCGCCGAACGAGGCGGCGGATAGGGTTTACTATCTCCTCTAACAGGAAAATATTTTTACTGAACATATCAACCGGCGGCGGCAATAATTGCCCGCATGAAACCGATAGAGATATTCCGCGCAGGCCGGCACGCATCGGAGATCGGCATCGCGCAGCTGGATGCGATCGCGCAAAACTACGACGCACGAAAACACGAGGCGCCGATTACAAAGGGCCATCCGCAAGACAACGCGCCGGCGTATGGCTGGATCGCGGATGTGTACCGTAAGGGTAATTCCTTGTTCGCCATCCCCCGACAGATAGACGGCAAATTTGCCGATGAAGTTCATGCCGGGCGGTACAAAAAAATCTCAGCTAGTTTTTACAAGCCCGGCGCGAAAGCGAACCCGTCGCCGGCATCGTATGCGCTTCGGCATGTCGGCTTCCTCGGCGCCGAGGTGCCGGCAGTCAAAGGCATGCAACCGGTCGTATTCGATGACAGCCCGGACGAATATCTATCTGCCGAATTATTAACCGAAGGAGACAAAACCATGAACCTTGCAGAACGAATTGGGCACGCAATAATCGATGCAGTCCGAAAAGTTACCGGCAAAACAGACCACTTTGCCGAGAATGAATTAACAACCAATCAGGGCGTATCCAAAGCGCTTGAGGAACTTGCAAAAGCGTTCCGTGTCACGACAGAAAAACCGGCCACAAACATAGAGAGCAAAGATATGAGTGAGCGCGAAGAAGAATTGAAGCGGCGCGAACAAGCGCTTGAGGAACTTGCAAAAGCGTTCCGTGTCACGACAGAAAAACCGGCCACAAACATAGAGAGCAAAGATATGAGTGAGCGCGAAGAAGAATTGAAGCGGCGCGAACAAGCGCTTGAGGAACGTGAGACAAAAGCCGCGCGCGCTTCGTCGGAAGAGTGTGTTGAAGGGTTGATTAAGGCCGGCAAAGTTTTACCGGCACACAAAGAGACGGTAATCAATTTGCTGGAGCGCATTAAGACAACCGATACGATCGTGTATTCCGAAGACGGCAACACGGTGACCAAGAATGCAAAAGACGCGGTCAAAGCGCTCCTCGGCAGTTTACCGGTCCAAGTGCATTTCGGTGAGGTCGCGACACCGGAGAAACAGTCGGCGGCAACGGCCGGATTTGTCGCGCCGGACGGGTACAGCATTGACCCGACGCGCGCATCAATGCACGCGGCGGCCGTGTCTTTTCAGGAGCAACACGGCGGTGCGGATAAAACGGATTATTTGACCGCCGCGCAAGCGGTTCAACAACATTAAACATAGGAGAACATTATGGCAGCAGCATCCACCCCTATTTTCGCACTGACGGTTACCCTATCCGCAGACGTCGCGGCGCATAGATTTGTGTCGCCGACCGGTGGTGCGCCATCCGCCGGAGGCAATGTATTGGGCGTCGCGCAACATGCAGCCAAGAGCGGTGCAGACATCGCAGTCAGCGCACTCGGTACCGAAGTGGTTGAGGCCGGCGGCACATTTGCCAAAGGAGACGCACTGAGAACGGACGCGAACGGTAAAGCGATCAAGCATAGCGGCACCCATAAGATTGTCGCCCGAGCACTGTCCGCCGCCACATCCGGTGCCAAAGTCGAAGTCCTTTTAATCACCAACTAATTCACAAAGGAGAAATTATTATGCCAGGAGGTACCCCACAATCCACCGCGCAGCAACGGGTCATTGATCCGGTGTTGACGACTGTAGCACGGGGTTACAGTCTCACAGGTCTGATCGCGGATCGACTCTTCCCCGAGGTGGACGTCCCCACCCGCGGCGGCAAGTTGATTGAGTTTGATCGCACCGATTGGAAAAAGTTTAATACGGCACGTGCGCCCGGGGGCGCAGTCAAACAAGTGCAGTTCGGCCACGAGGGCAAGGACTTTGCTTTGGTTGATCACTCAATCGCCGGTAAAGTGCCGATTGAGCATTTGCAGGATGCGGCCATGTCGCCCGGCATCGATCTCGGTCAACGTGCCGTCAGAGGCGCGATGCATATTTTAGAACTTGAGAAAGAGCGCGAGGCTGCCGCCATCGCGGCCAAGGCCGATAACTATGCTGCAACAAACAAGGAAACTTTAGCCGGCAACAGCAAGTGGAGCAATGATGCATCCGACCCGATCAACGAAGTCGTCGAGGCGACTGAGGTCGTACGCGCCAACACCGGCTTTCGGGCGAATACACTCGTCGTCTCCGGCAAGGTATTTTCACGTCTGCGCCGACATCCGAAGATCCGCGCAGAGATCCGCGACAGCAAAATCGGCATCGCGACACGCGAGGATCTGCAGTTGTTGTTCGACGTCGAAATGATATTGGTCGGCGATGCGGTGTCGGTCAAAGACGACGGCACCACGGAAGATATTTGGGGCGACATTGCGCTGGTCGCCTATACCAGGGTCGGATCGTTTGATTCCGCACTGCCGACTTACGGGTATTGCTATCGCCTACGCGGGATGCCGGCGGTGGAGATGCCGTACTTTGACCATGCGTGTCGATCGTGGATGTACCCGACAACAAAGGCGTACGCGAATGCGATCGTCGGCAAGGACGCAGCGTATCTGATTCAGGACACGCTGTAATGTCCGAACGGAACTACATTGTGCTTGAGCCGGTGCGCTACAACGGTACCGTATATCGGCCGCGACCCGGTGTTGCGATTACAGTCTCAATGCCGGACCGCGATGCCGGACCGCTAATCGAAAAAGGCATACTTGCAGCGATTGAATCGGATAAAGCAACCGACGATCAATTGTCGATCAAGACAGTCATAGCAGCGATTGACGATCTCGTCCGAGCGGTCGGCGCCGGCGAAATAAACAAAGAAGACGCTTACACTAAATCGGGCAAACCGCACAGCAATGTGTTGAGCGAACGCCTCGGACAATCGGTGTCGGCGGCGCTGCGCGATGCAGCTTGGGAACAATATCAAGCGCAGCGGGACGGCTAACACATGGCATACATTAGCGCAGACGATTTGATCCGCGAGTTCGGCGAACAAGAGATGCGAGAACTCACGGACCGCGGCAACAACGGTGTGATCGATACCGACTTGGCGGAACAGAAGATTGCAACGGCACAATCGGAGGTTGACGGATACCTGCGCGGGCGTGTTGATGTGCCGTTCGACGATGACGCGATACCGCCGGTCATCGCCGAGATTATGCTCAACGTCACGCGCTATCGTCTCTACCTTGAACCGACCGAAACAGTCTCGCAGCGCTACAACACGGCGATCAATCGCTTGCGCGACATTGCCGCAGGCAAGGTAGTGCTCGACACTGGCACGCAAGTGCGCAGCGTCGGCACCCCGAAAATCAAAGTCGACGAATCGCCGCTCGGTACCGACATATTGGACGGTTATGTTGATGGGTACCACGGACATTATAGGAGGTGATGGAAAATGGAATGGATATTGGGAGGCGTATTAGCCGCCGCACTGGTTATCGGCTTTTTGGTGTGGGTAGTCAAGACAATCAACGTACAATAATGTTAACTGACCTTATAGGAGGTGATGGAAAATGGAATGGATATTGGGAGGCGTATTAGCCGCCGCACTGGTTATCGGCTTTTTGGTGTGGGTAGTCAAGACAATCAACGTACAATAATGTTAACTGACCTTTTGGCGCCGGAGCGAATGATAGTGCAACAACTTGAGTCACACATCCATCACGTGGCGATTAAACGTGCGGGCGATTTGCGCACGTTGACGGACAAACACAAGCCGCAAGGAAATACAATTTACGTGCTGTTTGCCGGCGGCTCTGCACGCACGCCGGACAATTCGACGGCGGCGATCGTCCGCCTGCGCTTCGTCGCCGTTGTGGCGGTACGCAACGTCAGTGACGTGCGCGGAGGTTCCGCGGCACGCGACGATGCCGGACCGCTGGCCGCGGCAGTGATCGCTGCGTTGCATCACTGTGGTCTCGACGACGGATTCAGCCGTCTGATTTTGACCGGCGTGGAAGCGCCGGTGTTAATCGACGGTTACTTTTTATTACCGTTGGTATTTTCAACGAATGCAACTTTTTAGGAGTGCCATGAAACAAAACAAACCTATCAAAACAAGTGCGACGCAAACGCACAAACGCGTATTAGCCAAGCCGCTGACCAAAGCCGGCAAAGACTATGCGCCCGGCGAGACCGTCGAGTTGCGCACCGACCAAATCGAGCGATTCGGCGAAAGTTTTTTCGAGCCGATAGCAGGCAGTAAACAGCAGACAGCAGAGGAGGCTAAATAAATGTTAGAAGAAAAAAGAAACATCGTTCTCGGCGCCGGGCGGCTGTACTTCGACCCGTTCGACGACGCCGGCGAAAAGACCGGCGAAATATATTTGGGTGAGACCCCAGGGTTCGGCCTGTCTGTCGCGGTCGAGAAGACAGACGTGTATTCGTCGGACACACCGACGGCGGAGAAAATCAGCAGCGTAGTCAGGAGCATCACGCGAACCGCGAATATTACGTGTGAGCACATCTCAGCGGAGAATCTCGCAATGTTTGTCGGCGGGCGATCAAAGGAGGTCGCACAGCCGTCCCAAGCGGTGGCTCACGAAGAACGCAAGGTGAAAAAAGGACGGTGGTATCAGGTCGGCAAAAATCTTAAGGAAGTCAAAGGTGTGAGCGTGGAAAAGAAGGTCGGCCTTGCGGATGAGGAGGTAGTTTACGCCGTCGACGATGATTACATATTAGACGCCGATATGGGGAGAATCTACATCAAACCGGATGGGAGCATTGCCGATGATGCTATCGTTGAGTTCAGCTACATGACGCTGGCGCCGCACCTTAAATACGACCAAGTGGAGACAACGGCAAATGCCAGCTTGACCGGTGCGTTACGGTGGATCGCCGACAACGCCGAAGGTGCAAACAAAGACTTGTATGCCCCGTATGCGGAACTGGCACCGAGCGGCGAAAGCGCGCTGCAATCGCGCGAGACACCGATGCAGATATCTTTCAGCGCAGAGTTTCTGGCGCGAGGTGGTCAGCCTGCGCTCTACATCAATGGGAGACCTGACTGATGGGGTTCGTCGTTGTGCGACCGGAAACTGTTGACCTTGATGTGGATGTTAAGGTGCCGGGGGCGGGCAAAAGCCAGACTTTCCAGATCAAGATCAAGTACCTATCCATGCGCGAGCGTGATGCTTTTGTGCGCCGATGCGCTAATAATGATGACGATGATGCGGATACAATACTATCTATCGTCAAAGGGTGGAAACACGTGCGCGATGAAGGCGGCGACGACATCACATTCAGCGAGCAGGCATTTAAAGACCTGATCGATATTCCTTATGTTTATAGCGCCGTCGTATCCGCGTTGCTAGCCGAGCTAACCACTGCGATACACAACCCTGCCATGATTGCATCGAGCCTGGCAAAAAACTAGTCGGCGCCGCGGAACATTGGTTTAGCGGCGCAAAGGGTGATTATGAATTATTGCCGGAGGCTGTGGAAATAATGCGAGCATTTTTACTGGTCAGCACACAATGGCGCGTCGGGTTCGGGGGGATTTATGCGTTGGATTACGGGGCGGTTAAGCACACTTTAAGGGCGCTTCATATCCCGTTTAAATCCGTATTCACAGGACTGCGCGTAATGGAGCAACGCATCGTTGAGTTAACTCACCGGGAGCAAAACAATGCCAAATGACATTCAGATCGGCATTACCTTGCGCGCTGACGGCAAAGAGTTGGTCGGCGCGGTCCGGCGTAGCGAAAAAGAGATCGCGAAGTTATCCAAAGAGGTCAAAGAGTCCGGGCGCGAGGCGAACAAGCAAGGGCGTGCGTTCACCCGCTTCGGTCGGCGAATAGGCGATGTCGGCAAGCAATCAACTGTGGCATCATCCGGCATGCGAGCATTCCGCCGCGCGGCAGCGGCTGTAATCTCCGCCGCGACACTCAAATATCTGGCGCAGACTGCGATTGAGTTCCAGCGTGTTGATCGGACGCTGAAGGCGGTATTCGGGTCAACTGAGGCAGCGCAGCGTGAGTTTACTTTCATTGAACACGAGGCAGAACGCTTAGGCCTGCGGCTGCAAACAACCGCACGCGACTACGCGAAACTCGCTGCCGCAGCAAAAGGGACCGCTTTAGAAGGCGAACCCATCCGCCGAATCTTTATCGGCATCAACGAGGCTGCGACCGCCTTGTCGCTGACATCGGAGCAAACCTCCGGCGCATTGACGGCCATTGAACAAATTATCTCCAAGGGTGTAGTCAGCGCGGAGGAATTGCGCGGTCAATTGGGTGAGCGGGTCCCTGGGGCATTCCAGGTTGCGGCACGGGCGGCAGGATTGACGACGAAAGAACTAGGTAAACAATTAGCTTTAGGCAAAATCCTTGCCGAAGACTTGTTGCCGGCAATGGCTCGAGAATTTCATCAACTCTACTCCAGCGAGGCAATCGCAGCGGGCAATGAATCCACGGCGCAAATCAATCGTTTTCACAACAGCCTCGCGAAACTATCTCGCACATTCGGCGAGTCCGGATTCTTAGACGAGATGGCAAGCGCTTTTAACGAGGTGGGCGATGTGCTCGCCGATCCTAAAGTGCAAGAAGGTATGAGGCTGTTTGGGCAGACGCTCGGGAGTACGCTCAAATTCATGGTTGAACATGCCGACGTGCTGATTCCCGTTGCAACCGCTTTGGCTGGTGGCGCTCTCGGAAAATTTATTGGACGGGCTGGCAACGAAACATTTAGGCTGTACGCAAAATATTTTGGGGCCGCCGGTGGACTCGCCGCCGGGCTAGCACTGACTCAAGGCGAAAAACCTACCTTAGCCGACGACCGCGACCCTGATCGCCTGCAAGCGGTGGCGCAGATGCATCTCGGCGACGCGGGTGGCGGAACAAGAAAAAGCACAGGAACGGGATTTAGCGAAGAGGCGCTCAAGGCGATCGAAGCGGCACACAAAAAAGCAATTGCCGGCATCATTGATCGGCAGTTAAGTTTGTTGCCGACACTAGATCGCAACATTGCGAAGCTTGCGATGTGGCGTCGCGCGACACTCACTAGTTTAAACAAGTCCGCCAAGGGCTATGTCAAATACCGCGATGATGTTGAGCATATATTCTCGGTAGAGTTGGCGCGTCTGTACGAGGAGGACGCGGAGCGGCAACGCAAAGCGGCGCGTGAAAGACTTGAGCAGTCGAATCAATTTACCGACGGATTCCGTTTGGCGATGGCGCGTCTTGATGAGGATGCGCAGTCGCGTGCGCAGCAGATTGCCGACGGGTTCGGTAATGCGTTCCGGAGTATGGAGGATTCATTGGTGGAGTTTGTCACGACCGGCAAGCTTCAGTTCGGCTCGTTTGTGCGCAGCATCCTCGCCGACCTTGCGCGTATCGCGATCCGGCAAACCATCACGAAACCGTTGTTCGAGGCATTGGTAGGTGGATTTTCCGGTGGACCCGGCAGCCACAACGCGGCGAGCGCGGCAGGCGCATCACTCGGCGTGCCGGGGCCCTTTGTCGTGCACGGCGGCGGCGTCATCGGACAGGACAACCTGCCCCGCCGACGTCTGCCCGGCGCTTATGCATACTCGGTTTTCGCTACCGCGCCGCGTTATCATCTCGGCGGGTTGGTAGGAGGTGAAGTGCCGGCGATTCTGAAACGCGGTGAAGAAGTATTGCCTCGTACCGACCCGAGACATCGCAACAATCAATCCGGCGCCGCACCGGTCAATGTGCAAATCGTGAATCAAGGTGCGCCTCAAACGGTCAAAGAGGCCTCAGCGTCAACCACAGCGGATGGTATTGTGGTCAAAGTCGTCGTGGACGACTTAGAGAAAAACGGGGAAGTCGCGCAGAGCATCACGCGCACGTTCGGCATTAAACGCCGGGATTACTGATGGCAGATTGGCCGGCCTACGCCAACCCGCAAGTGACCCCTCATCAAGTGGATGTTGATCCGGGGCTTGCGCGCACGCCTTACGACGACGGGTACACCCGGCAGAAACGGATTTACAGCGCGGCGCGGCATACGTTGACTGTCGTGGTGCCGTTGACGCAAGACGACAAAACATTATTCGCGGCGTGGGTACGCGATGATCTAAATACCGGCGCAAACCAATTTAGTTTCCCGCTGTATGGGTCGTCAGAGAACGTGCAAGCGCAAATCGTCGCAGGCAGAGTGCGCTATGTGCTTGGCGACCCGCAAGCAGAGCGGCCGTGGCAGGCGTATTTAACGCTGGAGTTTTTCGCATGACATTGGCGGAGCAACTACTGCGCGGTGACTTACCGGCAACCGTGACGCTGCTTGAGTTCGTGCATCCTGATTTGGTTGAGCCGTTTCGGTTGGCAAATGACGTGGAGGATTTTGTGTCGAACGGATACACTTATCATCGCGCACGTTTCGTTGCCCGCAAACCGTCTGAACAAGAGGGGCAACAACCCTCTGCCTCCATCGCATTCGACCGCATTGATGCGCTGGTTGACGTGATTGATCAGACGAACGGCGCCGACGGCGCCACAGTCAATTTACTTGAGGTCGCACGTAGCGAACCGGACGACGTTAAGTTTGCCTTTCGCGGGCTTGAGGTCGTCGGCATTCAGGCGACCGCGCGCGAGATTGTTTTCCGGTTGGGGCTGCCAAACACATTAAACCGGCCGGCGGTCCGGCAGCGGTTTGAACCGGCAACAGCGCCGGGGTTATTTTTCTGATGTCGTACTGGTTTACGAATTGGTTAGGTGCACGCTACAGCGATGAGTACGATTGCGCGGCATTTTTCGCCGACGTGCAGCGGCAAGAATTTGGGCGCGACCTAGTCTTACCGCAGGATGAAGCATTGACACCTGCCTTCATTCGTCGACATTGGCCACCAAGGTGGGCAAAGACCGACGATCCGAAAGACGGCGATGCAGTATTGATGAAGGGAGTAAAAGGCTATCATTTGGGCGTTGCAGCAAAGGTGCTCAAGCACCTCGTCGTGGTACATAATTCGCAGATGGCAGGCGGTGTATTCTTGAGCACGCTACCGATATTAGCAAAACAGATGCTGGCCGTTGAGGGGTACTACCGGTGGAACAAGCCTTAATCCCGCCGTCGCTCATTATCTCGCCGCATCCGCTACAGCCGGGCGAGCGCAAGGTATTGTTTATGCCACCGCGAGACGGTGAGACACTCATTAGTTATGTTGAGCGTCTGCGCGTGCCGACGGTCGCCGGCACACCGGTCATCCGAGTAAACGGTGTGCAGATAGACAACGACCGTGCATTTTCCTATCGGCTCGGTCCTCGCGACATCGTTGAGGTGCACGCAGTCGTGCGAGGCGACCTTAACATCGGGAGTATCATCGCGATAGTCGCATTCGCGTTTGCCGCTTTTTATGTCGGGCCGGTGGTCGCCGGCGCTATCGAAGGCACGAAGATCGGCGGCTTCACCATCGGCGCAAAATTCGCGCAGGCTATTACCACAGTCGGCGGGCTGCTCATTGCCGGCGCATTCGCGCCGTCCGTGCCGCAACCAAGCAATCGGCGACAACAGGAACAAGAGCCGATCTACTCGTTGAGCGCGGCGCGCAACCAGACGCGCCTGTGGGAACCGTTTATGCTCGTGCTCGGCGAACACCGCGTGCAGCCAGACAATGCGGCGGCACCGGTCACTTACTTTGAGGGCGACAAGCAATACTTACAGCAAGTGTTTCATTACGGGGTCGGAAATGTGGCAATCAGCGACACACGCATCGGCACCATCGGCATTGATCAATACGACGATGTGGAGACGGAGCAGTCGCATGCAGTTACCGGTGCGCTGCAGAGTTATTCGGGCGACGTGGCTATTATCACCGGTGCCGAACTAACTCACGATAATGCGGTTGAGCGTACGACGCCGGACAACGTGGACGAGATTGCAGTGGATTTGACCGGCATATTGTTTGATCTGACGAAGAAGGGAGTGCGCACTGCATCAATTGAGGTCACGGTGGATACGCGTCTGGTCGGCATGGATAATTGGCAGCGGCTCGACACGATCAATATCAGCAACGACAATACGAAACCGGTGCGCAAAACTTACCGCTACCGGCTTGATGCCGCCGGCGAATACGATGTCGCCGTTACTAAGTTGACCGAAGATCACGATTCGGCCGGCAGTTTCGGGCAGACGAATACATTTGAGTGGGTGCAGCTCAAAGCCTATCAACCGGACACTGCGGATTACGTCGGGCAAGTGCGCGAGGCTGTTGTGATTCGTGCTACGGGGCAACTCTCCGGCCAGATCAATACATGGTCGTCGCTCTGCCGGCAGATGATTCCTTATTATGATAGCGATAACGAGGCATGGGTCAAAGCGCCGGAAAGCTGGGACAACCGAATGCGTAATCCGGCAGCCATATTCCGTGCGTATGCGCGCGGTTTCCGTCGCCCGGACAACGTACTCGCCGGCGGCATCGGATTGCCTGACGAGATGATCGGCAATCTTAACGACTGGGCAGAGTTTTGCCAGGACAACGAACTCCATTGCGACTATGTCGTACGCGGGCACAGTCATGCGGGAGTGCTAGACGTCATCGCACGGTGCGGGCGAGCGGCGTGGGGTTGGCCGGCCGGCAGATTATCCGTATCGTATGATGCGCCGCACAAACCGTCAGCAATGCTTGTGTCACCGGCTAACATTATTGCGGGATCGCACACGCTCGAGTGGGCCGGCGGGCATGCGTTGGCGGAGCAAGTCGTCGCCCGCTATATTGATCCCGAGAACCACTGGGAGCACTCCACGATCCGCGTGCCGAACGTCGCGACTGCGACAGGCGCTATCGCGAATCAAGCGAACGTCGAATTGGTCGGCGTGACTACGCGCAAGCAAGCGGAAAAGGAGGCGAATTTGCAGTGGTCGGCAAACCAATTGCTGCGACGAGGGCAGAGTTGGCAGATGGGCATGGAGGCGTTATTGCTGAGCCGCGGCGATGTCGTTGCGATGGCAATTCCGCGCATTGATGCGGCGGGTCGAATCAAGAGTTGGGACAGCGAGGACAACGTGGTCGGCCTACCTGCGACAGTTGATTTTCGCGGCAGAGCAGAAGCGTATCTCACGCTGTTTTATCCGAATGGCGCGGTCAAGGTGTTTAAAGCCAGACCCGGCAGCGATGCGGCGAAGGTGATCCTGATTACCCCCGCCGTCTCCGCTACAGATGGTGATACGGCTGATGTCGGCATCAGCGATGATTGGCAGACGGACGATATACACTTTCACTTTGGGCTGGGCGGCCGGCACCGACAAGTCAAAATCACCGGTGTGCAATGGACGCAGGAGCGACAAGCGACTTTAACCGGTATTGACTATCTGCCGGAATACTATGAGGCAGAAAATAATCCGGCAGTTGTGGCACAGGCGCGGCGGCGGTTTGAGGCGCCGATAATCACCGGCACCTCGGTTACGCAATTATGGCGATACCGTAATGGAGTGTATGAACGTGTATTGTCGTTGGCTTTCGACGTGAGTGGCGATTATTTTTCCGCCGCTGTGTTCGTTGGTGACCCTCATGAGCAAGTCACCTACATCGAGAATTCGACACGTGCCTCGTGGACCGTGCCGGCGCAAGAGACCGGTAGATATCCAGTTATTATCATACCGGGGGCACGAGGCGTAAATACAGGTCATGCGTGGCGTCAGAATATTACGCTCCGAGATAACGATATTGTGCCCGATGACGTGTTCGGGCTGATGATCACCCAAGACCCGGGAGGACTCACGTCAATTTCATGGCGAGAGGTAGACGATGGTGATGTTGCAGGCTATCAGATACGGTTGGCCATCGGCTTGGACGGTGTGTGGGAATCAATGACGCCGCTGCATCAAGGGCTCATTACCGCCAGCCCTCATGAAACATTTCACCTGCCTCCGGGCACATATACGGCTGGAGTCAAAGCTGTTAATCGCGCGGGTAATGAATCATTAAACGCCGTTTATAAGACAGTTAATCTCAATGTAAACGCGCCCGGGCAGGCGATCTATTTCGCGAACGAGCATTTGCAGAGATGGCCGGGCTTCATAGGTAACTTGGTGCGCAGCGGCAGTGATCTGCATACCGCCTCATCTCTAACGTGGAGCACCGCGCCGCAGACGTGGGCTGACTGGACAATATGGGGACAGAGTCCGGTGCAAGAAGCTACATACGAAACAAATTTAATTGATGTATTCACTGAGAAAACAGTGAGAGCATTGCTGTCGGCCGGTATCACGGGCGAATCCGGCTACACGTTAGAGTACAGTGTGATTGACCCCGACTCGGGCGGTTTCAATCAATGGACATTGATACCTGAAGATCAACGAATTACCGGACGGCTATTCCAATTCCAAGTGAGAATTATGACGAACGGAATATCGCCCGCCGTACTATCGTCGTTGCAAATTATCCTATTGGAAGAGGAAGCATAGATGCCGATACCTAATCCAGCGGACATACTCAAGCGGCACCTAGACGCCGCCAGCGATAATCCGTCTTTGGCGAGAGCGGAACTCCTCAACTTAGCCAACCGATTCATTGAGTTGCTTGAGGCGCTGAATCAAGCAAGCGGGATACCTACGCTAAATGCCGACGCCAAAATCAAAGCAGATCAATTGTTCGGCTTGGATGCCGCGTTGCGTCTTTTTAGCAATAGCGCCGGCGAGCGAACATTGGAGCACACGAATCAACTGCTGACACCTGCCAACGTTGTGGCAGCGACCGGGGAGGCGATTACGCATGTGGAGGTTGACAGCAAAGGACATGTGCGGAGAGTCTCGAAAGGCGCGATATCACAATTAGAGGGACCTTTTTATACTCGCTGGGTGCAGTTATACGCGCGCCGATTCACTGGCGACGATGCCTATTTTGCTTTCGGGCGTCCGGCCAATACCGACTACAGAAGTGTGACGACAGTACTGGAGACCGATGACTATCTGACATTGAAGTACAGTCTACCGACTAACGCATTGGGTAATGTAGAGACACGCAATCAACCTGACAGCATCACCGGCGCCAGCGACACCGAATTAGCGGCATTTGAGGGACGGCTCATTTACTACTTAGTAACATGAAAATTTACCTTTATCTCCACGCTGACGGCGCGATTTGCCGCGACCAAGCCAAGAAGCCTATTTTGACAGCAGAGCAAGTTGGCGCCGCACGGTTGGTGAATCTGCGCAAAGAAGATGTTATTCAGGCGATTGCGCGATTGCCTGCGCCTTTTCCGTGGGCGGAGGGAGAACTAGCACGGCGAGGCTATTATCTGCATGAGTATGCCGACGGCAGTTTTGAGTTCGCGGAGCCAACGGATGAGCAAGATGAGTAATCCGGTGATCCGCGTCAAGCGGGGCGACAAGTTCGAGCTACGTGTTAAACTGTCAGGGTTGAGTGGCGAGGTCGCAGTGCTGGACGAAACATACGAGATTCGGATGCAGGTGCGTAAGGGGGTCAACAAAGACTTGATTTTTGACTTCTCGGCAGATGGCATAATCACACGGTTGTCGGAGCTTGACGCCGCTGGCAACAACCTGATCATTGCCGCCGCCGCGGAGGAGACGCGCCAGTGGCCAGCGGGTCGATTCTTGGCGGATATAGAAGTTAGAATCGCCGACGACGGACCGTATACAGTGCCCGGAGCAGATGAACCGCCGTTGGTGTTTGAGGTGGTTGGAGATATTACTCAGTAGATCATGACGCAATCTATCTCGCTTAAAATTACACCTCAGAAGCCTATCAGCTTGAGTATCGCGCGGTCAGTGTCGGTGTTCACTCAAGATGAGCGGGTGGAGGAGCTTACGCGGCGAGTCAACGCGCTAGAAAACATCGTCAGTTCCGATGCCGCCAAAACAACCTATTTGGCTCTCGCCGCTATCCACACTGCATCAGAGATTTCAGTAGGCGAGTATGACCCCGATCTCCCCAGTATGATTTGGGATGGAGAATTACAGTTTTCCAATCCGCGCTATGGGTTCAGTACCACAATAGCCCCCGCCCCTAATGGTGCTAGGTCATCCGCGGGCACTACGGAATACACCGAATATTTTGTGCTCGAAGTTCCAAGATCACTTGCCGGCCAAAGGGGGAAATTGTCTTTATTCTTTGGCGCTTTCGCCGAATTTGAGCCGGACAGCCGCCCAGAAGTCAATGACGTAAACAGGCTGCATCAATGGTTCCTATACCGTTTGCAGACCCATAACAGGGGGACGACACAATGGGAGGTGCTCCCGAGTGTAGGGCAAGATTCATTTTCTTACCGAATAGTACATAATTATTCTTTCCTGGGCGGCGAACTCATCACTCTCGCGACCGAAACACTCCTAGGAACACAGCAGGTACCTGGACGTCGCACTGCGCTAGAGGTGCACGTATATGAGACAGGCATTGCGTTGTAATGGGTAATCGGCTTTAATTTTTCCCTCAAGTTGTGCCCCTTTCCCTCAAGATTAATGGAAAAATCAAAGACATTGGTAAACTCGAGAAAGTCGCCGCTCTATGAGTTCATATTCTGTGTTGGAAATGATTCACCAAACGCAATCGCTTTGGCAAAGAAGTGTGCCGGCTATATTCTAAACGCGAGTAGATAATTAAGATGACATCCCGCTCCAAAATTGAATGGACTGAAATGACTTGGAACCCCGTCACGGGCTGCACGAAGGTCAGTGCCGGCTGCAAGCACTGCTATGCGGAACGTATGTCCCGTCGCCTCAAATTGATGGGAAATAAGCGCTACCGAAACGGTTTCAAACTAACGTTGCACGAAGATTTATTGGATGCGCCCCGCAAATGGCGCTCACCCCGCATGATATTCGTCAACTCCATGAGCGATATTTTCCACCAAAACGTACCAACCGGATTTATCGAGCAAGCATTCAAAACGATGAACGATTGTTCCCAACACATTTTCCAGATTCTCACCAAACGCAGCGGGCGCCTGAAATCCCTGGCGAACAAGCTCAAGTGGACACCAAATATCTGGATGGGTGTTAGTGTAGAAGACGATCGGGTTTATCAGCGTATCCATGATTTGCGGGAAGTTCCTTCTCATACACGTTTTCTCTCTTGTGAACCACTGATTGGTCCTGTCGATGATCTGCCGTTAAGAGGTATTCACTGGGTTATTGTCGGCGGAGAGTCCGGGCCCGGCGCAAGACCAATGAAAGAAGATTGGGTTCTGTCAATCAAGGATCAGTGCAGAACGTTTGGCGCATCGTTCTTTTTCAAACAATGGGGTGGCGTTCAAAAGCACCGAAATGGTCGAATACTTAATAATCGCACATACGATGAAATTCCGGCAGGGCCAAAAACAAACAGAGAGGAACCCGTACTATTAAGTACAAGTCAATAGATGAGAAAGGGTAAGACATGAGGCCGGCCCAATATGTGGGAGAATTGTGTGGGTTGAATTTTGAAAATACGTTTAATCCTTATTCAAACCGTTGTGCTGTTCACGACTTGGATGACGCACCGCGTAGTAGAGCACAGATGTTGCAATCCATGCTTGAGGTAGCAACAGAACAGGAAATTGATTCTCTCTGGATTGGACGCGATCTGGGCTATCGTGGCGGCAGGAGAACAGGGCTTGCCTTAACAGATGATGTTCATATTCATGCTCACGCTCAGCGGTGGGGTTTATCTATAAATCGGCCAACGAGGGGGAAAGTGGTTATTGAGCGAACTGCGGCTGTCATCTGGCAGGTTCTTTCACGAGTTGACGCATCTGTCTTTCTTTGGAATGTTTTTCCACTACACCCTCACGAGCCTCACAGCCCTTTCAGTAACCGCCCTCATAATTCTTTCGAGCAACGATCCGGTGAGGAATTTCTCTCCCAACTTATTCGGCTGTTGAAGCCGGGTCGGTTGATTGCAATAGGCAATGATGCAATGCAAACAGCGCTCCGCTTATGCGCTCGAGATAAACGAGACAAAGTTATTCAAGTACGTCATCCTAGTTATGGTGGACAAACGCAATTTTTAGCGCAAATGTGTGAACTGTATGATTTGAATGGAAGTATTGCCTAGGGCATTAACTTGTGCGTGTCCGGATACATACAGGACTTATGGCACGACTCAAAAAAGTGTCCGACATGCAATATCAGCACATCGGTCATCGCATCACCTGTCTGCGTGGAACGCATAGGCAGAAAGGTTTCTATTGTAAATTGAACGATCAGAGCCCTGGTAATCCTGCATCCGGACTAATTTCCCCTCAAGTTGTGTCCCTTTCCCTCATTTCGCGTGTCCGCTTACACCCTCTTAAGTTAGTGCATAACAATTTCACTATGTAACGCCCATCCGATGATATAATCCCGACAGGCTAAAAAAAAAACAGGGGGTTGTCATGGAATTAGCTCGACGTAAATTTCTAATCTCAACTGTGGCGGCAGGCACAACACTGGCGATCGGAACGGTCTGGTCCGTAGAACAAAAAGATGAGCGCGCCTGGAAAGACATCCGGCATTACCTGTTTAAGGACCGGCCGGTCCGAGACGGCGCCGGAGTGATTAGTTTGGATGTGCCCGCCCGTCCGGCCAACGGCGGTGACGTCACCGTCAAGATTCTTTCCTCTTACCCGCAAAACGGCACAGAGTTTATTACCGACCACTATCTAGTTGTCGATAAAAACCCTTCGCCTATAGCAGCCCATTTTAGCTTATCGCCGCAAACGTCGGCAAGCATCGGCACGCGCATTCGAGTCAACGAGTACAGCACCGTGCGCGCTATCGCGCAAACCAACAAAGGCGAACTGTATATGAGCACCGTTTTTGTTAAGGCTTCAGGCGGATGTTCGGCGCCGCCTATGGGTGATGATGCCATGGCCAAACTGATGATGGGCAAAACCAGCTTAACGCAGGAGAAACCTGTTGCACCTGGCAACGCTTACAGTTTCCACCTCTCAATCATGCATCCGAATTATTCGGGTCTGCAAAAGGATCAGATCACAACTTACTTTATTCCTCCGCACTATATAGAAACCGTTGAGGTTAAGAACGAGGTCGGTGATGTAATCTTTGCGGTCAAGGGAGATATTTCGTTCAGCGAAAATCCCAGTTTTGACTTCGCATATATGCCGACCGATAAAACTCAAGCGCTATCGGTTCAAGTCGTTGACTCGCGCAAGAAAATATTCGCGTCGCAGTGGCCTTTGACACAAAGCTGAATATATCGACACGTAATTTTGCGCGATAAGCCCGGATAGCCCGTACATGGAAACAGCAGCCATAACCGGAATCATATCTGCGCTGTTACTGTACACTCAACAAGCAATGCACCTAATTGAAGTCCCTTTTCCGCCTCCCGAAGTCCGTTTCACCACACAAGAAAATATCGCGGCAAAAGCCTGTGATATCCCTCAATGCGATGTTGAGGCATGGTTCTCGTATCAAGACAAAGTCATTTATCTAAGAGACGACCGGGATATCCGGTCCGATATGCACGCGCGTAGTATTTTGCTGCATGAAATTGTCCATTACGTGCAGGAACAGATACGTTTGCCGCAACTTGGGAACGCCTGTTCAACCTGGAAAGCGCGCGAGATAGAAGCGCATAAAATCCAATTTCAATGGCTGTATGAAAACCATGTGCGGGTCAAAACCCCAATGTTTAATCTGCCGTTGGTCAATTTTGACAGCATACGTTGCTAACAAGGCCCCAAACTTCATTCCCCGAATCTTACTCGGAAGGAGAAGATTGAACCGCGTTTTCCGAATACGTTGCGAGATTCCTGCCCAAGCTAAAAAGCCGCTGCTCTAAAAGCACAGGCTGCTCGCATAAAGCAGCAGTCAGCTTTTCACGCTCCTCAAACACCCGAATATCCCACTTTTGGCGTGCTCGCAGATCGTTAAGCGTCGCCGCCGGTTCCTTGCCTTGTTCAATATCGCCAATTTTATTAGCCTGCTTTTCTATGCGCATGACCATCATCTGCTGTCGTTCGCCGAAACGCCGAATCCCTGCCATCACTCGGTCACGTCGCATATTGGCGGCTTCGGTCATTGCGCCGGCAAGCAGTTGCGCCGCCTCGGGTTTAGCGCCGTTCCGTTCGCCGAAAAATTCTTTGAGCATTGCCACTGCTTGCGCGAGCGGTAAATTGCGATCGGTTACTACAGCGGCTAATTCTACAATGTTTTGATAGCTCTGCCATGCACCGTCTTTGGGCAATGCTCCGGTCCAAAACACACCGGCAGAAAGCTCGGGCACATAACGTTGGGCACAGGGCCACCACTCGGGCGCAGCCCCCGGATACTGCGCTTGGGCGGGCCCGTTCATGCACACCATAAGCGCTACGATAAAAATAATTGCGTTTGCTCTACACATCTATACATCAATCTGAAAACCATCTCCCAATATTCAGCATACATCCGACATTAGGAAATTAGGTATTTAACCTACCAGAAAAATCCTCAAATTCCAACATATTTTCATAGATCATTACGGCACACACGAATTTCGAATCCCCCCGAACCCGTAAGGGCACTTGAGGGATTGCCCCATTGCGTCGCTAAAACCAATGTGCATAGAGTGCGTTTATGCGGTATAGTTTAGTCTAGACTAAAGGAGAATATTGTGGCAACTCAAGACAAATGTTGTACGCTCGTACCCTACTTCAAAATTGCGCCCGGCGAGATGGAAAATTTTAAGCAGTTATGCCAAAAGCTCGTGGCAAAAACCAACGACGAACCAAAATGTCTTTATTATGGTTTCAGCTTTAACGGCGAGCTGGCGTATTGTCGGGAAGGCTATGCGGATGCTTCAGGTGTATTGGCGCATCTTGAAAACATTGCTTCGCTGCTTGATGAAATCCTCAAAATCTCCGATCTCAGCCGTTTGGAAATCCATGGCGTGAAAGAAGAGCTGGAAAAACTTCGGCAGCCGCTCGCCCATTTGAAACCTCAGTTCTTTGTTCTTGAGTATGGTTTCCGCCACTGAAATAGCAGATTTGCAAAGTCCTGCTTTTTAACTAATCGGTATTGCAATGACATTGATAAAAACAGGATTGTTCATACTGCTTGGTCTACTCGTCGGTTCGGTACAGGCGATTGAATTGATACGGGCCGGAACATTAAAATTCGGCACCGTCAACTGGGAGCTGGATGTAGTTCGCCATCATAAGCTGGACCGCGCGCAGGGTATCGCGCTTGAAATAATTCCATTTTCAAACAGTCAAGCGACAAAAATAGCCTTCCAGAGCAAGCAAGCGGACCTCATTGTCGGTGATTGGTTGTGGGTATCGCGCGAACGCCATAATGGAGAAGATTTCAGTTTTATTCCTTACTCCGGTGCACTCGGCGCAATAATGGTGCCTCCCGGGTCCAAAGCGCAACAGCTCGCGGATTTGCGCGGGCAGCGTGTTGGCATTGCGGGCGGAGCTTATGACAAATCATGGCTACTGTTGCGCGCTTGGGCACAAAAACATTACAACTTTGATCCGTTAAGTATGTTTGATACACAATATGCAGCGCCTCCGCTATTAAACGGTCAGATTGAACACGGCAATCTGGATGCCGTGCTTAACTTCTGGCATTATTGCGCGCGTCTTGAAGCGCAAGGCTACCGCAGGCTGGTAGAAATGCAGGATATAGTCAAAGAATTCACACAGAATACAACATTGCCGATGGTCGGTTATATTTTCAGGACGACATGGGCACGTAACGGCGCCATCGAAAAATTCAATGCGGCAGTGCGTAAAGCGCGACAGATATTGCTCACCAGCGATGCCGAATGGGAAAGGCTGCGCCCGTTAATGCAGGCCAAGGACGAAGCTGGCTTCCGCACGTTACGCAACCGCTATCGCGCCGGTGTCCCGCAACGCTGGGGCGATTCAGAACGCATCGGGGCAACACAGTTGTTCAATGTGCTCGCGTCTCTTGCCGGCAAAACCATGGTCGGAATGCACAAAAATCTTGCCGACGGAACTTTCTGGGACGGGGTCCGTTTCTAGTTACATAATAAATGCCCAAAGGTAGGCGACGCCTGAGATATGCCGGATCAATACTGCCCAATCAGTGTGGAGATAAACGAGCAATCCTGTATGAGAGATGCGGATTAGATACTTTGAAAGCAATCCCGTAGGAAAGCGACTGCGCATTACACCTATCGCATCGCTTGGTGTACTTATTCTGTTGTGGTGGACCGGGGCGCTGTTCGTAGGCGAAAAACTACTGCCCTCACCGCTGACTGTTTTCAATATCATCGCCCGTGAAGCGGAAAACGGAGAGTTGTTTGTGCATACGGGGATTACCTTATGGCGCGTTATCGCAAGTTTTATCCTGTCGATGGTGATCGGTATCATCATCGGCTTTTTAATGGGGAGAAACAAAAAGACCAATAACATATTGGATCCCTGGTTGCTATTTTTCCTGAATTTACCGGCCTTGATCGTTATCATCCTAGCTTATATCTGGATGGGACTGACCGAGGTTGCGGCAGTCACCGCGGTCGCGGTCAATAAGATACCGAATGTCGTGGTTACTATACGTGAGGGGGTCAGGGCGATGGACTCTAATTTACAACAAATGGCAACGATCTTTCGCTTTGGGTGGCAGAAAAAGTTGCGTCACCTCATATTGCCTGAGCTAGCACCGTATATCGCTGTCGCAACCCGTTCCGGCATTGCGCTGATCTGGAAGATCGTACTAGTGGTCGAACTATTGGGGCGCAGCGACGGTGTCGGGTTCCAGCTGTACCTATATTTTCAGCTATTCGATATTGCCGCGATCATGGCATGGGGATTGACATTCATTATTATTATGCAGGTTGTTGAATTGTTATTCATTCAGCCTTTCGAGAGGCATGTTAATAGATGGCGGATTTAGACATTCATTTCTCGCCTCTACGTGTCAATATCAAGCATAAGAAATTTATTGGCTACAACGGTGAACAGACGACCATCCTGCGTGATATAGAATTTCAGGTTCGCAATACCGAAGTGGTGATGATCACAGGCCCGTCAGGCTGCGGCAAAACAACTCTGCTTAACCTCGTTGCCAATCTTGATCGTGACTATTGCGGCAACATCACTTTGCCGCCGTTCGATAAAGACAGTCTGCCGCTATCCTATGTATTTCAGGAATCCCGTTTATTGCCGTGGCGCACGGTCAGAGAAAATATCACTCTGGTATTACAAAACCCGCAGCAACAAGATAACGTCGACTGGCTGCTTGAAAGAATGAAGCTGCAACACGCGGTTGATCAGTATCCCGCAACCCTGTCTCTAGGGATGTGTCGTCGCGTTGCTTTAGCGCGTGCATTCGCCGTGAATGCCCCTTTGCTGTTGATGGACGAGCCTTTCTCATCCATTGACGAGCTCACCGCAATGCAATTGCGCAAACTGTTGCAATCGCAACTGGAAATTGCACCGCGCAAAGTGTTATTTGTCACACATAATCTGCGCGAAGCCTTACTCCTTGGCAATCGCTTGTTGATTGTGGCGCAACGGCCGGCAACGCTCGTTGCCGACTTGCCGCTTTTCACTGAGGAGAAACGTACTTCAGATGCAATTGAGTCCCTGCATAAGGAAATACTGCAAAAGTTTCCCGATGTGCTCGGCTGAAATATGATGCCCTCATTTTGGCAGGGTTGTAACTGAAGAAAATGAAAGTAAGTATGATACTCTTGAGATTTGAGATTGGCCAATGGGGAAATTGATGTTTGCCGCAATTTTTAGTAAAGAACGCGGCTATAAAGACCTTAAAAATCGGGTTGATTTAAATGGGAATTATATACTTTACTCCTATTCATATATTAGTAACTGGAATAGGCTTCACTAGTTCATCAAACCGGATAGTCGTTATTCTTTTACGCTCCCCCAAAATCCCTACGGGGAATGCCACTATACTAAACACTGGCGAACTTCTTACATCTACAAACAAATATGCGTATAAACTTGCCAATTTCGCTAAATGATTTTCGCGATTATAGCGGCGACCACTCCCGACCTGATTTGCAGGGATTAAAGAAGCACCCCTCATATTTACAATCCTGCTTTCGTACTTATTGCCATCATCATCCATTAGATCATACGAGGACGCTGGGGATGGTGATTTGGTAACGTTGTTATAGATAGCATCAGCCAAATCCTCAACTAACAAACCAGATATGCGTGCGTCTGTTAAACGCTCATATAATACCTGCCTTTTTATCGGCCCCAACTGAATTTTATCGGTTAAATCAAGCACGTATTTATGCTCTAACTCTAACTTGCGCATTTCTCAAAAATGCTTATAACTCTAAATCTGTGATTAGTGCTTTTAACCATTCCTATCAGTCCAATCATATCCCATTGATCTTTACGATACATCGGTAACACTTGGTCTAACCATACCACATGAGTTCCTTTTACTGCCCGTTTGCCCAATGAACTCATAACTTTATTTCGCTTAACCATTGTCGGTTTATAATGGTCTGCGTCTTCAACCGAGTATGGCGGATCAGCCAATATCAAATCGTATTCTTCTATCGGTACATTTACTAATGTTTGCGCATCATCAATAAATGTTGGCTCTAATTCCTCATCCATATCTACTGTATCCCCCCCCAAAATATCCAACTCAACTTTACCGGAAAATAAATGCAAGGGATTATGCTTGTCAGGGAATAATGCTTTAATGCGCCTCAGATAACCAGCAGGATAACCACCATAATAGTCTGATTTAACTTTATAGTTATTGCCCATAACCCATATACCAAGTATCCGGCCATCATCACCTGCATGTAACCCATTGGGATACTTGGTTTCTTTCATATAATTAGCGATACGCCCTATCGGGGTAATAGGTTTTACATCCAATATAATCTGCAATGCAGTATTAAACTGTTGTGCGGTAATAGAAGGCATTATGATATTAGCCTTTTGTATGTTAATCGTTTGTCTATCGCCCCCGCAAGCACACTGTCTATGCGTCGTTTTGTGTGTCGCTCAACGTTGCCCTCATTCAACCGAAACGTAAATTCACCAACATAACGCTGTAAATGTTTGGTGGTAATGTTGTGATAGGTCCCATTAACGCCGCGCTTTAACACCGCCCACACACTTTCTATGCCGTTGGTATGCGCCATACCATTTACATATTCGTTAGCGGAATGCTTAACACTTTTATGCTGATATAGCACGCCATCCAATCCAGCATAACCGCGATGATCATCGGTGTATAACTGACTACCGACATTGATATTGCGGTGAATCGCCGTTTGTAGTGTATGTTGGTCTGTGTTATCAATCAGCATTGCTTCAACCTTGCCTTTGCGTTCACGCATACCATCTATAGCAGTTTTACCAACTGCTCCACGGGCAGCCTTTAATCGCTTGTTTTTATGTTTGTTTTTTTCTTTCCCGCCAATATAGGTTTCGTCTATCTCTACAATGCCGGTTAGTTTGGTCAAATCACCTTTACACGCCTCGCGGATACGGTGAAGCATAAACCACGCTGTCTTTTGAGTAATGCCTAATTCTTTACTTAATTGTAACGATGATATGCCCTTGCGTGCAGTTTGTACTAAGTAAATAGCAAACATCCATTTATTCAATGGTAAATGAGATTTTTCAAAGATAGTGCCAGTCCGCACCGTAAATTCTTTGTGGCAACAATTACAACGATATTGTCCAGCCGTGCGACCTATGGTTTTACGCGCTGATATTTTATTGCGCGTTAAACAATATAGGCACTTTGCCTTGCCTCCCCAACGCACTATTTCCAAATGTTTGGTAGCCTGCTCATTTGTTGGAAACTTTTTCATAGCATTAAACAGGCTCAACGTGTTACTGTATTTGCTTTTTTTCATAAAAACACCTCCATTTTACAAGCGTATCATGTATAGTGCCAGATACATATGGGACTCACGGCACGACTCGAAAAGGTAACCGATATGCAATATCAGCACATCGGCCACCGCATCAAAGGTTTCTATATGAGCCAATTTTGCTTCAAAAATAGAGGCTATTATGAACACAACGGCTCAACAGAAATATGATGCCCTATTATTTTGGGAGGGTTGTAACTCCCGAACGCATTTAAGATCGGTCGCAGTACTTTGTACCGCTGGCGTCGGCGTTATCGCCGCATTGGCCTCAGCGCCTTACATGATCGCGGCAAAGCGCCGCGTAAGAGGCGCCAGCGGGTTGTCAGCAAAGTGCCTGTCGTCCATGACGAAACTTGGTTCTATTAATGAGTGCCAGCCCCGACGTCCGTGTCGGGTCGTTCGCCGCTGAAAACCGATCGGTTTTCCAGGCGCGTCTCACCCTGCGCCAGGCTTATCCGAATCTCGGCAGCAATAAAATCTTTGAGCTGATGAAACCGTTTTGTGTTTGTTGGTGGATTTTCAGCAAAGTGCCTGTCGTCCATGACGCGACTGGGTTCTGTCAACAAGCCCCAGCCCCGACGTCCTTGTCGGGTCGTTCACCGCTGAAAACCGATCGGTTTTCCGGGCGCGTCTCACCCATGACGCGACTGGGTTCTGTCAACAAGCCCCAGCCCCGACGTCCTTGTCGGGTCGTTCACCGCTGAAAACCAATTGGTTTTCCGGGCGCGTCTCACCCATGACGAGACTTGGTTCTGTTAATGAACGCCAGCCCCGACGTCCTTGTCGGGTCGTTCGCCGCTGAAAACCGATCGGTTTTCCAGGCGCGTCTCACCCTGCGCCAGGCTTATCCGAATCTCGGCAGCAATAAAATCTTTGAGCTGATGAAACCGTTTTGTGTTTGTTGCCGGATTTTCGGCGGATTGTGCCGGATTGTCGGCAAAGTGCCTGTCATCCATGACGCGACTGGGTTCTGTCAACAAGCCCCAGCCCCGACGTCCTTGTCGGGTCGTTCACCGCTGAAAACCAATTGGTTTTCCGGGCGCGTCTCACCCATGACGCGACTGGGTTCTGTCAACAAGCCCCAGCCCCGACGTCCGTGTCGGGTCGTTCACCGCTGAAAACCAATTGGTTTTCCGGGCGCGTCTCACCCTGCGCCAGGCTTATCCGAATCTCGGCAGCAATAAAATCTTTGAGCTGATGAAACCGTTTTGTGTTTGTTGGCGGATTTTCGGCGGATTGTGCCGGATTGTCGGCAAAGTGCCTGTCATCCATGACGCGACTGGGTTCTGTCAACAAGCCCCAGCCCCGACATCCTTGTCGGGTCGTTCACCGCTGAAAACCAATTGGTTTTCCGGGCGCGTCTCACCCATGACGAGACTTGGTTCTGTTAATGAACGCCAGCCCCGACGTCCTTGTCGGGTCGTTCGCCGCTGAAAACCGATCGGTTTTCCGGGCGCGTCTCACCCTGCGCCAAGCTTATCCGAATCTCGGCAGCAATAAAATCTTTGAGCTGATGAAACCGTTTTGTGTTTGTTGGTGGATTTTCGGCGGATTGTGCCGGATTGTCGGCAAAGTGCCTGTCATCCATGACGCGACTGGGTTCTGTCAACAAGCCCCAGCCCCGACATCCTTGTCGGGTCGTTCACCGCTGAAAACCAATTGGTTTTCCGGGCGCGTCTCACCCATGACGCGACTGGGTTCTGTCAACAAGCCCCAGCCCCGACATCCTTGTCGGGTCGTTCACCGCTGAAAACCAATTGGTTTTCCGGGCGCGTCTCACCCTGCACCGTCCTCATGCCGGCAACGGACAGAAAGCACCGATCCGAATGTTACTGCCGAACGCTTCCCCCGAAGCCCTTCAAAAATCCCATTTAGGGTGGCATCGTACAGTTTCTAGCGCAAGTAATTTAAGCTCGCTTAATGTTGTGTTGCCTGACAAGATTGGTTTCCCATCCAAGACATCACCTCCGGCTTTTGCTTCCATACGGCTCGCATCAAATAGAATGTGACGTCTGCCGTCTTTGGAGTAGACTAGATTATTAATGTTACTTTCTTAGGTCCAAAATCCGGTATGGTATCCGGGCACGTATAACAGAAACTTATCTATGGCGCATCATCACAAACAGCTACCGGGTCGACAAAGAGTGTGCCCTTCTAATATCTTTAAGCGCGAGCAAAGAAACTCAAACTTGCGCAAGATGATCTCATTGACATTTAAACCGGCATGCTCTATCAACTCTATTGCTTTTCGCTGTTGCATGCCCGGATAGAATAAAGTGAGTTAGCCGCTCATGCGCAATTTTTGGGTTTACTCTTTGCTCTTTCTCGTTGCGTTGGCAGGCGGGGCCTTTCTATGGGGTTTAATATACGCGTTGTGGCTGCCGCCGGTTCCGCATCATAAATTCGTCAGATACGGCGCATTACTGACCGCTGTAATAGTCCTCGCATTCTGGGCACGCCGGCGGGTCAGCCGTAGTGCCCTCGGTCTGCAAACCAATGTCGGATCTTTTCTGGTGCAAACACTATCGACCTTTGCGGTTACGGTTGCACTGTTGACACCCTGGTGGATTTTTTTGCTGATACTGGATGCGCGCATGATGGTTGATCCGTGGGAACGGAATTCCGAACTAGGCTACCGAATCGCGACATACCTGACGAGCGCAATGATTGTGGCCGCAGTGGAGGAACTATATTTTCGTGGTCTGCTACTGTCCCGGACATCCCGGTCCCGGGCGCCGCTGGTGGCTTCGGCTCTGTTCTACGCGGGGATACATTTCCTCAACCCCGCGCCCGGGCCGATGTTGAACGGCCAATGGGACGGAGGATGGGTACTGCTGATTGATGCTGTGCTTGAAATGCCTACTCAGTGGGCTGAGCAGATGCCGCGCCTTTGTCTGTTGTTTTTAGTCGGTCTCGGCCTCGGTATGTTGCGGCTGCGTTTTAATTGTTTGGCACTTTGCATCGGCGCACATGCAGCCATGGTGTTCAGCCTCAAGCTGTTTCAGTATCTCACGTCTCCGGGCGATTCGGCATCCGCGTGGCTCGGTACCGATGTCTTGGGCGGTTGGGTCGCCACTGTTTGGATCAGCATCCTTTTATTCGGACTTTGGCGTTCTTCTATCGCCATTGGAAATTTTCCGGGAAGGTAAATTTATACTCGCTTTTCTCACCATATAACGTGGATTTACGAAACTAAATAGAGCCTATCGACTATTTATTACTTCTATTCACGGGATATTGCAGGTTCAAACTGAAATTTGCCTATGCGCGGAGCGCTTATTTGCCCGCTGCTTTTTTCGGCAGTAAAGAAAAAATAAAAGCCTCAGCCAATCATACTTAGTAATAAATAAATAGCACCAGCGCAAGTAACGTCGCTAACCAAATGACCATGACGGCAGATTGGGCGTTTTGAGCAAGTAACGGATCACTTGTTTGATATTTCCGGATTTGCTGCAGTGTCTGTTGCACGATTTGACAGCCGGGTTTATCTAATATTTTTGAACCGATTACAAGCCATAAACTGATCTGCCGCGCGACGACCGGCAAAGCTCTGCGGTATAACCAGTCGGTATCCAAACTAATGACCTGCTCGCGTTTTAGCCATGGTAAACAAATAAAGAATGCCGTCCCAGCAAACAGCAGCAATTGAAATTTTGTAACTAGGTGCTCGGCGGTGTATGGAACGTATGCAACTGCTAAGGGTTGGATACTATATAAAACCGTTGGGAAAACACCTAGAAATATACATAGCAGTGCAGATAAAACCATCGCACTACACATATTAGTCGGCGGGTCCTTTGGTCTCAGCCCGGAATCTTTCTGAAAAAATACGAACCATGGGAATTTAATTCCGGCATGAAGAAACACACCGGCAGAACCGGCGGTCAGCGCCAACCATAACCACAGCAGGTGTTGATCTAGCGCTGCTTGCCCTATCATAGGTTTTGATACGAAACCGGAAGTGAGCGGGAAAGCGGAAATTGCCAATGCCCCGATGATGCCGCAAACGGTTGTCAGCCGCATACTGTGATAAAGTCCGCCGAGTTGCGTGCACTTTCGTTGCTGGGTCATCAACAAAACACTACCGGCAGACATCATCAACAGCGCTTTATAAATAATGTGTGTAAAAGCATGCATCGCCGCGCCGTTTAACGCTAATGTCGTACCGATACCGATGCCGGCTATCATGAAGCCGACTTGATTAACGATGCTGTAAGAAAGAATCCGCCGCATGTCGTTTTCACCTAGCGCATAAATGATGCCGTAGAAAACCATATACAATCCGACAGGAATCAAGACCGCCTCGCCGGGGAATAAGATCAGCAGTCCGAACACTGCGGTTTTGGTTGTAAAAGCTGATAAGTAAACGCTGCCGCTAGGACTCGCTTCGGGATAGGCATCGCTCACCCATGCGGACAATGGCGGTGCGCCTGCATTGATTAATAAGCCAAACAAAATCAACCAGTGATACCAATGTTCCAATGACAAAGTGCGCAAAGCCGCATCATCGGTGTGACCGATGACCCCCAGCACCCCTATCAACAACAGCACACCGGATAAACCGTGGACTAATAAATAACGAATACCCGCTTGTCGAGCCGTTGAGGTTCCCGCCGCAAAAATAATCCCGGCCGACCCCAACATCATCAATTCCCAAAAAATGACGAATGACAAAAGGTCGTTACATAGCACAGCATAAATAGCACTGCCGGCATAAAAAGACGCAGCGCTTAATTCCAGCGTGTTTGCTTGCTTCAAAGCAAACAGATTTCCGGCAAATAATGCGATGGCGAAAACGATCGCAAAGAAATGCCCGAAAGCGTGTGCCACAGACGCATGCGGCGTTAGCTTGAGAAACCCGCTGCCGGAGGGTGCGGTAACAGTTAACCAAACGAGTGCTAAGACTATAAGCGGTGTAACCAGCAACACTAGACCACGTGCGGGTCTACTCAATATTGGGATCAAGAACGCTACGGCAATCGGCAGCCATCCGGGATTGAAGGCAGTTTCAATCATTATCGGCATCTCGTTCCCGATTCAAGTAGTAGCTGTCATCGCGTTTAATCAATGATGCGAAGAGCTTTGTCACACCAATTAATCCCAGAGAACTTAAAAATCCGTACCAAGCAAAAAAGCCAAGGCTGTCCGAAGCAAAATACTCTTTACGTACAATCAAGGTTTCTGCCAACACTGAGGCAAATAGCATTATTGCCAAATAGACCCCAAAATGTATTTTCCGCATCAAATCTTCCGCGCCGGATTCAGTACCCATTCGGGGAAAAGGAATAACAATAAAACAGCCAATGTGGTTAGAAGCATTGCAATCAACATTCCGAACGGCGCCTCGCGTGAATCATAGGGGTTGATTTGTGAGTCGGGGGTAAATGCGCGACAAATGATCGGTGCGAAATATGCAATGTTCAGCAAAGTGCTGACGATCCATACACCGATGGCAAAATAATGTGCCGAATGAATTGCGCCGTCAAGTAAGTACCATTTGCTGACAAAGCCGGCGGTGGGGGGCAAACCAATTAAAGAGACAGCGGCTATCGTAAAGCATGTCATTGTCCACGGCATTGCCTGTCCGATGCCGCGAAGCTCGCTGATCTTTTCTTTCCCGGTCACGGTTTGAATAGCTCCGGCAACAAAAAACAGCGTGATCTTTGCAAAAGCGTGCGCTGCCAAATGAAAAACTGCTCCGCTGACCGCCGGATTTAGCAGCGCTGCGCCCATCGTAATGTAGGACAGTTGACTGACGGTTGAATAAGCAAGCCGTTTCTTTAAGCTGTCTTGATGCAGTGCGAGCAACGATGCGATTAAGATACTAATGCCGGCAATATAAACTAACCAGTTTCCGCCGTTTGCCGCTAGAAAATCCGGCCCGAAGATATAAATAACAATTTTTGCGATTGTAAACACACCGGCTTTAACAACGGCAACAGCATGCAGGAGTGCGCTTACCGGCGCCGGTGCGACCATCGCTTCGGGTAACCAGCGGTGAAATGGCATCAATGCCGCTTTGCCAACGCCAAAAGCAAGTATCAATAACCATATCGCATGCGGCGGTTGCGCGCCAACAATCCCCCCGGAAGTAAATGTTAAAGTGCCGTAATTTAGCCAGAGCCAGACAATGCCCGGCAAGAACAACAAAAATGAAGAACCAAGCAAGAAGGCAAGATAAATCCGCCCGGCACGTTTGGCCGCATCGCTTCCACTATGTGTTACCAAAGGATATGTCACCAAAGTCAGCAGTTCGTAAAAAATTAGCAGTGTTAACAAATCACCGGCAAATGCGATTCCTAAAGTACTGCCGATGGCGAGAAAAAAACAAACACAAAATCGGGTTTTGCTTTGCAGGCCATTTGCATATAGGTAATCAAGCGAATACAGCATACTAACCGTCCACAAAATACCGACGACGCAGGCAAAAATCATGCCGAGGGGTTCAATCGCAAAGCTGATTGGCAAACCCGGCGCCAGTTCGCCAAGTACAAAACCGACTGTTTGCTCGGTAGATACCTGCATAAACGAATACGCCAGCAAAAGAAGGAGAATCAGTGTGGCAAAAGGAATCGTCAGCGCCGGTACATCACGACGGCGTCCGGCAAATGCAATTGACAAAGCCCCGATAAATGGCAACGCAATTGTCCATAATAATAGATTCTGGAGAGTGCTCATCGCTATACTATTGCTTCAACAGTATTCGGGCGGAGATTTGAGCAACTTGCACCAAGCCGCTCGCATGTATTCCAAGATACACATTGAGTCCGGCGAAAACCCAGATGGGGCCGAGCAATATAAACGGCGCTTCAATTGTATCGCTTGCCCTATCAGCGGGCGGGCGGGCGTACATTTGTTCGATTACCTGCCAAACATAGACGACGCTTAGCAGAGAACCAAGCAATACTAGCGCGATAAAAAACCAAAAGCCTTGTTCCCATAGTGCGCTGATTAAAAACCATTTGCTAATAAAGCCGTTTGTCAAAGGAATACCGATCAGGCTCAGGCCACCGACGACAATTGCCGCCGCAGTATACGGCATTCGTTTGCCTAACCCGGCAAACGAGGACAAGTCCGCATTGCCACAACGATAAATGACTCCTCCCAACGCAAGAAATAACCCGCCTTTGATGAAAGCATGATTGAACATGTGAATTAAAGATGCGGTCATTCCGGCAATCGAAGCAAGCCCTAAGCTCAGAGTTAGATAGCCAATTTGTGACACGCTTGAGTATGCCATCATCCGCTTCACATTGGTTTGTCCGATTGCGGCGATTGCGCCGAATAGAATTGCCGCCATCGAAAGTGATAACAGGATGGTATCAAAATGCCCGGCTCCTTCGGAAGTATGAATTTGAAACACCTGAAAGAATAACGTCATAAATAAATACAACGAAACCTTTGCCGAAACAGCACTAAGTAATGCGGATATCGTCGCCGGGGCCTGAGTATAAACATCCGGCAACCATTGGTGTAGTGGAAATAATGCCATTTTCAGCATCAGCCCGACCCCGATAAACGCAAATGCCGCCAATGCCGGGCGGGTTTCGGCAACGTCAGTTAATCGCTGGGCGATATCGCTTAAATTTAAAGTGCCGGTCAAAGCGTAGATGTAGCCGATTCCGATTAAAAACAATGTTGCCCCAAGGGTGCCGATCACCAGATAGCGAAATGCTGCAAGCGGTGCGCGCCCGCCGGGTTTAAATGCAACTAAGGCATATCCCGATAACGAGGCGATTTCAAGAAAAATGAAAATGTTAAATAAATCATGCGATATTACCACGCCCATCAATCCGCTTAGCAATAACAGACAGATTGCAAAGAAAATATCCGGCCGCCCGCCGCGTAACTCTTGCAAAACACTGCATTTTGCATAGAGCAGAACGATGCTAAATACGAATGCGATTAGCAATGCAATGAATGCGTTGCTCGTGGCAACCCGATAAGCAATTCCCCACGGAGGCTCCCAGCCGCCTAAGTGATGAATTAGAACCGTGCCATCCAAACTGACGGCTAGCATCTGCGTGGCTGCGGTCAGCGTAAAGATTGCACAACCGACCGCCAGTATCCAGGCGAGAACAGTGCGACGAGCCAATATACAAAGCGGTGCGGCAAACAGCGGCACAGCAACGATCAGTATCGGAAGATAAGCAAACATAGGCAGTACGATTAACGACCTAAGTCTTTCTCCTCTAAAGTGTGCCATGCGCGATGAATGCGGATGATCAATGCCAGACCCAAAGCAGTTGATGAAATAGCGACGACAATAGCGGTCAGTATCAACACATGCGGTAGAGGGTTGGCGTACGCTTCGGCTGTTTCGGTTAGAATCGGCGCGCTGCCGTTGTCAATTTTGCCGAGTAATATAAATAAAACGAAGACGGATCCTTGAAATAAATTCAACCCGATCAATTTTTTTGCCAAATTGCCGTACGCAATCACAATATACAAACCGATCACCATCAGTAGCATGGTTAGCCAATAACTGTAGTAACTCTCAAACCATTCATGCATACTCATGATTGCGTTTCGGTAACAAGAAGAAATACACCGACAATAGTACCGACGATGGTGATGCCGACACCCAATTCAACTAGAAAAATACCGATGTGTTGACCGAGCAAAGGTTGGAAGGCAAGCAGGTTATAGTCTAGGAAACTTCCGCCCAGCAACATGGTGATAAAACCAACACCGCAATATAACAAAACGCCTGCGCAGGCAAGAATTTCGGCAATGCGCGGAGTGACAATTGAATGAGTGTGGTCGAAACCATAAATCAATTTGTAAATGATCAACCCGACAGAAAAGATTACACCTGCCTGAAATCCGCCGCCCGGTCCGAAGTGACCATGAAACTGCACATAAAACGCATACAGTAAGATCAGAGGGATAAGCGCATGTGCGGTTTCACGCAGGACAGGGTTTTTTTGAATAATCATATTAGTCTTTTCATCGTGCGCTAAAAACACCGATTGTGGCGATACCGGCAGTGAAGATAATAAATAGTTCACCGAGCGTATCAAAGCCGCGATAGCTGGCAAGCACTGCGGTAACGACATTTGATACGCCAATTTCCGCCGGTGTCCAAGTTAAAAAATACTGTGCCAAATGCTGGTGGGCGGGAGCCGACGGATCGGCATACGGCGGCAATCCGACGGTTGAATAAATAAACAGCGCCCCGAGTGTCAGCGCAAGAATGATTGCCGGTAAATGTCTCTGTTTGCGGTATGAATGGAAATGTCCGGTATTTGACAGTGTTGCGAGAAATAAAAGTGTTGAAGCGCCGGCGCCTACAGCGGCTTCGGTAAAGGCAACATCAGGGGCGTCTAAGATTGCAAATAACAGCGCAATCAGCAAGCTAAAAATGCCTGCCAACATTGTTGCAACAAACAGATTGGTGCTCAAGGCGACCAATACAGCGGTTGCAGCAAGCATTGCCAGTAGCAGCAATTCAAGTTGTAGTTCCATCAATCCGACAGCTTTTCTTGGTTATATCTTTTCTCTTGATCGCGGATGGTTTTGCACATCGCGTGCATGGTCGCCGGACCTGTTACCAACAATAAAATGATAATCAAGATAATTTTAAAGAGCTCTTTCTCCCATCCTATATAAAACATTAACCCGCTTAGGACAAGTATCGCACCGAGTGTATCGATCAGCCCCGCTGCGTGTATCCGAGTAAAAAAGTCGGGCATTCGGAGCAAGCCAAAGCCGCCGGTAACTAGAAAGAAACTGCCTACAAACAGAAGAATCCAGGTGAGTGACGTAGTCAGTAAGTCAATCATCGGCCTCCTCTTTTTTCATTCGCTTCAAATGAAGCTTAAACCGCGGCAGCGGTAAGAGGCGATCGTTAAAAAAACGCAAGATGGCGATGGTGCTCACAAAGTTAATCAACCCATAAAGCAGCGCGATGTCAATCAGCGCGTACAGCTCGGTAAAAGTGCTGATGAGCACTAACAGTATAATGGTTAAAGTGCCGAGCACATTTAGCGCCAACACACGATCAAACCAACCAGGACCTATAGCGGCGCGGACCAACGCCAGAGTCATGGTAATCGCCAATGCGGCGAGAAGGAATTCAAGCATTACTTTTCTTATCTCCTTCAAGCATGGATGCGCGCCGGTCAAATTCGAGCAAGGATATTTCGTCGGTCGGGCAACGTGTTAGCACATGTACTTCGATACTATCCGTATCTATGTCAGTGCTAATTGTCCCAGGCGTCAAAGTGATTGAATTTGCGTGGGTGAGTTTTGCCAACTCTTTTTTTTGTGTCATCGGCGTGCGAATAAAGCCCGGATTGATTGGCAATTTCGGATGCAAAATGCGCCACGCCACATCAAAGTTTGCCACGATAATACGCGGCAATAGCCAGATACCGTAAGCGGGGAGGTGGCTATAAAAATGCAATGTATGCTGTCCTTGCTTCAATAAGCCCATGCGTTTCGCCAAAAAAATAACCGTAGCAATACTTATCATGCCGAGCAATATAGTAAAGGTGTCGTAGTGTCCTGACAGCTGCAGCCAAACACCCAATAGGATCACAGCAAAAATTACAAACAATATTTGTCTCCGAGAAAATCGGATTATAAGTCAATTAAACTATATTTATTAGCTGCAACAGAATTTCCACAAGCAATCTCATTTTTTATTGCAAACAGGTTCGCGCGTGAAAATCTTAATGCGCAGAAAGGCATGTGTTATGTTTCGGTGTGCTTAGCTAGGACGTCGGTTTGTTCATGTTCCCAATTTAGTATGATTCGTTGCATTACCGAACGTCATCGAGGATGATGTCGCAACGATTGAATCGAAATATTTTTTATATAATGCCGTTACTTTCGGATGGTGCGGGTGCGCCAAACGCAGCCTCTTCAAACACGCCCGTGCTCGCTGATGTTGCCCTTCATCGCCATGCGCTTGCGCCTCGAGTAAATCAGTTGTCAATGTTTCAGCGCCGGCTTCCCGGGCTTTTTCTAACGCTTCATGCGCGGCACGAAATCGCTTTTCATCAAGCGCGCACTTTGCAATCAATAGGTTTGCCGAACGGGAATAAGCCGGATGATCGGCAGATGTGCGCAGTGCGGTTCGCGCCGATTTAGACTGGTTGTCAAGAAAGAGTGCAATCCCACGGTGAAACGCCGCGTGCGCTTGTGCGTCTTTACGTCTTTGCCAATGGTGCAAAGGCTTTGCCGGCAGTCGGCTGATTTGCCCTACCCAATACAAAACCTTGATGATAAATATCAGAATGGCGCCAAGCACTGCGATGTTCACGCCGAATATATGCCAGTCCGGCGAATCAATTGTTATCAAGCCGACAATTATTAGTCCGCCGATGAGCAAAATTGCCAGTTCAAGTTTTAGAATCAAAATCGCTCCTTGTGTTTATCCGTATCATAACAAAATGATGCATTCGCGGCTTATTTACATGCGTTGCTTACGCAATTTTTATTTTCTTATCATTGTGCGGACAATGAATTTTGGTGTTGCCACCAATCAATTGCTTGGGCCAGCATATCGTCGTCAAGAGGGCTAGGTGCAATAATGGGAGGAGACTGAAAACCCAGTTTATCAACCAGATCAAGCATTGTTGGACTGCCAAGCAGCAGCGGTGTTTCGAGTAACTTGCGACGGTCTTTTAGCGGTGTCATTATATGCAGGTTTTGTAGGCTATCGCGGCTGCTGAGCATAATCAGATCAATCTTTCTACCGGCAGGTGTTGTAACGGGTACTGTTTGATTGGTGGGTCGGATGCGTTGATACACTTCCGCATAATCGGTTTCAATTCTGCGCGCGGCAAATATCTTAGCAAGTGTTTCTCTACCACCTTTCCCACGAAAAATTAGCACGCGACTTCCGGCATTTAACCCTCGCATCACCGGAGTTTCCGCCAATGCAGCGCTATCGGGGACGTTTGGGCATGCTGCGACCCGGACTTGATGCTGCTGCAATAAAGCGGCGGTACTGCGTCCGATGGCGCCAACCGGAGGCAGATCAGCAGCGGCAGTATCGGCGGCATACATCAAATGTAATCCGTACTTAACGGCATTCCGACTGATGAAAATAACTGCTTGGTAGCGTGATAGCTGTGTTGCTTTTGCTAAATTTTCTCGAGTCTGATGTTGGTCAAGAATCTCTATCACCGGGCAGTGCAGTACTTGTGCTCCGGCAGAACGCAGTTTTACCAGCAATGCGTCACTTTGCCCCCGCGGGCGAGTAACTAGAATACAGGCACCGGTTAATGGTTGTGTCAACGGACGAATTTTATGTTTGATGACGGCACGCTGCAAGTATCCGGTCGGCACCCTGCGCGATTAGATTTTGCGCAACTTCAGTTCCGGTGATATGCGGGTCGTTGCCCATGGCCTGCGCCGTAAGCAATATGGTGCCATTCAGGTTTCCGACACACGCCTGCAAATGCAACCGAGTTTCGCGTTGTTCGGCATACGCTGCAATCGGCAGACGACAATCCCCGTTAAGCGCTTGACTGACTGCGCGTTCGGCCGCTACACAATTCCCGGTTGTTTGGTCGTGTAAAACTTCCAGCCGTTTGCGCAGGCTAACATTTTCGGCACAACACTCAATACCGAGCGCTCCTTGTCCGATTGCCGGCAAACAAGTTTCAAAAGTAATTCTTTCACTGATACGATGCACGTAACCCAGTCGTTTCAGTCCCGCACATGCCAATATAACGGCGTCAAACTTCCCTTCATCCAATCGCTTAAGTCGTGTATTGATATTACCGCGCAAAGGCTGAATCATCAAATTGGGGTAGCGGTGCGCTAATTGACAATGCCGTCTGAGGCTTGAAGTCCCGACTGTCGTGCCGGCAGGTAATTGTTCCAATCCGACGAAGCGATTCGAGACAAACGCGTCGGCAGGGTCTTCACGTTGCATGGTCGCGGTAATAATCAAATCCATCGGTAATGTTACCGGTACATCTTTCATGGAGTGTACTGCAATATCCGCACGACGATCGAGCAATGCTTGCTCTAACTCTTTAATAAACAAACCCTTCCCACCGCTTTGTGATAGCGGTTGATCAAGCAGAGTATCGCCGCTGGTAAGTAAAGGAATGACTTCGACACTCCATTCGGGATAGTGCCGGCAAAGTACCGAAGCAACATAACGTGCTTGCCATAATGCAAGCGGGCTTTTACGCGATGCGATACGTAAAACTGCAAGAGTCATAAAACGATACCCACATCCGTCAGCCGTGTTTGTTTATCTATCGGTCTCGTCCGGCAACTCGGTCACTAACGGAAATGAGTGCCCAATCTGATTCAAGTGAGCGCGTATATGCGGCAAATTGCGCCGGCTAACCAATAATCCCTTCCCCACTTTCGAAAGTATGGCTTCATACTGATCATTGTTTATTCGTCGTAATCCTCTCAAATAAGCTCGATTGACGGCTATTCCCCGATTGATCCGGATCAGTCTGTCGGGATAGTACTCAAGAAACGACTTGAGTGACCTTTCCGTTAAAGACGAACTGTTATGGTAGTATATCTGTGTATACTTCGTTGAGGATTTTAGGTAGTAGATGCGACGAAATGCAATCAGCAAAAATTCTCCGTAGTGCCGACAGCAAATATACTCCTCTTTTTCATGCGGAATCTGTAGAGATTCGCTGATAGCGCGTGGGGTCATGCTTTTAATGTTTTCAATTGCCGCGATCAACTTGGGTTGAATGATGGGTTTAAGTAAATAGCCCGATGCGGGAATTGAAAAAGCATGAAGCGAATATTCGGCAAACGCAGTAGTGAAAATAATCGCCGGCGGATTTTCCATATCGCGAATGTGTCGGGCGGCAGTTAAACCGTCCATCTTCGGCATGCGTATATCCATCAATACAATGTCAACATTTAATTGATGCGCTTTTTGTACTGCCTCAACTCCATCAAAAGCACATCCGGCACAATTGTAGCCAGGTGTATTGTCAATAAATTGATGCAGGCGTTTCACGGCCAATGGTTCATCGTCGACAATTAAAATATTCATCATCTATTCCTCCTCCGAGGTACTGAGAATTTCACACAGTATTGACTCGAGTTATGGTTTGAACTAAAGCCACATTCCGATCCATAGACATGAAGTAGTCTGCGGCGGATGTTGTCTTGGGCAATATGGCCGCCTTTTGATTGACCGGCTGATGCATCAACGGAGTTGCTTATCTCGAAAAAGATGAAGCGTTCCTCTTCGGTGATAGTAATGGTTACAATGCCGCCCTGCGCATTTGTTTCGATTCCATGATAAATCGCATTTTCAACCAGCGGTTGAAGGAGCAAAACGGGGACTTGCGTCTGAAGAGTCGATAGAGCGGGTATTTTCCACTTTACTCCCAAACGGGCGCCAAGACGGATCCGTTCTATTCGGATATAGTCTTTAGCAACGTTAATTTCCTCGTAGAGTTTTACAAAAGGCTCCTGTCTTAGCATTAAGCGGTACAAACTTGTCAAACCGAGTAGTGTATTTTCTGCGTCCCGCGGATGTGAAGAAATCAGACAAACGGCAGTATTTAGAGTATTAAACAGAAAATGTAGACGGATTTGATGATATAACGCGCTGATTTGAGTGGTTTCGATAAGGCAATGATAATATGCCATTATCCCCAATAATGGTATTCCGCTAATGCTTGTCAGGATAACCAAGATGATGGGCGGGTAACGACTGGGGACTCCTGGCAAGAGGTGCCCGAAATTGTAAGCAATAATCGTCAGCAATATCAGAGATACGCTGACCAGGAGGAGGAAATGCGATGAGGCCTGCATCAGATGGCGATATGCTATACAGCAACCGTAGCAAACACCCAATCCGCTTAGGAATAATAGAAAAAACCCGAGAGTGTTGGACCAGTAGGCTTCAAGCGCAAGCGAGGAAGTTGTTGCCAAACCGAATCCTAGTGCCATCGCTGTGACCCACAAGCAGGCAAGGAGCCAATATTTTACGGCGAGCAATTCCAAGCGTAATGACTTCATATCTGTCAAGAGGTAATGGAAGAGCAAGTATTATCTTATCTGCCCCGGTTATTATATATCCGACACAAGGGGCATAGAAACAGAAGGGACCTACATACTATGTTGCCCATTGACTTGCGACAATAGCGTCTTCAGCTGCTGCTCATACATGATCTGACGAGCAACCGCAGTGCTTGCCTTATGGCTAAAACGTGTCATTTGCTTGGACGGCTTTTGGGCAATATCTATCGCAATCAAATTAGCCGGATCTGACGCGAACCTATCTATCGCTGCCCGCCGAAGCATTAGAGCATCTTTGGCACGGGACAAATCACCATCTTCCAACATAACAGGGTCGCCATACACAATGCCCAAGCCTGTGATTATGAATAACGTTGCAGTGCACCATACCGCTTTCGTTTCGCCCATTGTGTTAATTAGTCGGATACTATCCTTCGAACCCGTAAAGCTTCCCTTTATGGACAGCATCCGCTTATTAGGCAGGATAACGTCACCGGCAGCAGTTTCATCGCCGTAGCTCTGCGCCGGAATACCCGCAGAACACAGTAGCATCAGCGTAAAGACTTCTACTGCCCCGCCGGCGATAAAGCGATTTTCGTATATGGTGGTGTTGTATCTCTCTAAAAGGGTTTTGATTGCCTGCTCATATTTCGCTAATGCCTGCCACGAGACATTTTCTTTGAGGCTACGGAAATAACCTCGTTCCTTGTTATAGCTCGCGGGGCGCCCTCTCCCGCCATCCGGCATCGCCATCAAACCGCAGCCTTCACCTTTTCAAAAGACGGCAGTAACTGATACTCTCGCCTACTAGTATCGTTCAGACGAGCGGCAGACAAGTCTATGTATCGCTGCTCGATATCATAACCCACGACACGCCGCTTATTTCGGAGGGCTACTTTTGCAGTCTGACCGCTGCCTAAGAATGGGTCTAGTATTTCATCCCCAGGTTGCGAGTAGAGCAGGGTAAGCCGACGCACGATCTCGTCGGGGTAGGGGCATGGGTGCGCTATCGTGCGCGGTGGCACCGGCGCAACGTGCCAAATATTGTTGGCAATATCTCGCTTAAAGACTTCATCTATCGGCAATGCTTGTTCCGCACCTCTGCGCATTGTTTCGCTTTTGCGGAAAATCAGTATGTATTCGGTCATGATGTTTGGGTAGTAGTACCCCGGTTGGGGATGTTGGATAAACACGCCGGCTCGTTTTACGCCGCCCGTTACCTTATTCCAGATTATGTCCTGGTGGAATTTCCAACCGATTTTCAACATCCGATCTGTGAAATCAAAGGGGGCGGGATAATGTTTCCGGTCTTTGAGGATCGTGCCGATGACCACGGCACAAAAGCCGCCATCCATTGTCGCCCTATGAACTTCCTGAAAGACTTGACGCACTCGCTCCAGCCATTCCCCGTAGGTCTTACCGAACTGCGAATACTCCCTTTGCCTGTGCCATATTTCATCGCCGCCGCTCGTGTGTAGGTCGTAGTCTATGGCATTCCAATAGGGCGGCGAAGTAATGGTCAGAGCAATACTGCCATCGCCGACCTGCCGCATTTTCTCCGAAGACTGGCAATAGAAACGCCAACCCCGGCCTTCGCGGATACCTTTTCTGGCTGGTTTTGAAGCAACCGTAACTTCGCTAATAGCATCCATTGTAGGCATAATTATTTTGCGCCCGCGCCTGCCGAAGCAACGCAGAACAAGCTTAGCCCTCCACCCCGCACCACTTCTTGCATTATACCTACAATGCTAACTTTGCGCATAGGTGTATAGTACCGGATACATACGGGATAAATGCCTGACTAGTAAAAGGTGCCTGATATGCCGATATTGCATGCTGGTCACTTTTTTTATTGGGAATTGTCGGTCTGGTATGTGCCCGGCGCGATGTAACTTTTTTGTTGCTGCGCACATGGTTTCCAAACAGAAGATGCCCGCTTATATGCTAACGATATAATAATAATCTATGAAAAGTAAAAAGAAAGCAAACCAACCGATAAAACCATGGCAGGGTCGTTTCAACGCAGACAGCAGTGCCGTGCTGGAAACTTTTTCCGCATCGGTACAATTTGATAGGAGGCTGTACCGTCAGGATATTGAAGTATCCATCGCACACGCCCGGACACTGGAAAAAGCGATGGTTTTAAACAACGAGGAAGCGACGCAAATCGTGCGCGGTTTGGAGCAAATCCGCGAGGAAATTGAACGAGGGAAATTCCGGTGGTCAACGGCATTGGAAGACATTCATATGAATATTGAGGCGAGATTAATCGCGTTAATCGGTGATACAGGGAAAAAGCTACATACCGCACGCTCAAGAAACGATCAGGTCGCAACCGACTTACGGCTTTACTTGCGCGAGGTGATCGACAGGCTACAAGTGGCGTTAATGAATTTACAAAGTAGTATTATTGCACTCGCCGATCGGCAGATTGAAACAATGCTACCGGGCTATACTCACCTGCAAGCGGCACAACCGGTAAGTTTCGGGCATCATTTGCTGGCATGGTTTGAGATGTTGAAACGCGACCGGGCACGGCTGGCAGATGTCCGTCAGCGAACAAATATTCTACCTTTGGGGTCAGCAGCATTGGCAGGAACCGGCTTTGCGCCGGATCGCGAATATACCGCCGCTCTATTGGGATTTGATGAAGTGAGCGATAATTCGTTGGATGCGGTCAGCGATCGCGATTTTGCGATAGAGTTTTGCGCCGCAGGTGCAATTTTGATGATGCATTTATCGCGGATAGGCGAAGAGTTGGTTTTATGGAGTTCACAACCTTTTGATTTTATAGAAATGTCCGATGCGCATTGCACTGGGTCATCTATTATGCCGCAGAAAAAGAACCCGGATAGTGCGGAACTAATTCGCGGCAAAAGCGGCAGAGTCTACGGCAGCTTGATTTCCCTGCTAACAATTATGAAAGCGCAGCCGTTAGCATATAACCGTGACAATCAGGAGGACAAGGAACCGGTTTTTGATGCGGCGGACACGGTGCACAGCTGTGTATTAATGTTGGATGCAATCATCGGCGGGCTACAAATTCACCCTAAGCGGATGGCTTGGGCGGTCAAGTCCGGCTACACAACAGCGACCGATCTGGCCGACTATCTGGTTGGCAAATCAGTCCCGTTTCGGGACGCCCATACTGCGGCTGGGCGGCTAGTGCGGCTGGCGATTGAAAAGAAATGCGCACTGGTTGAATTAGACCTTGCTGCCATGCAAAAGATTTGTCCCGCGATTACCGACGATGTCTTCACGGTGCTGTCGGAACGCCATGCGCTTGACGCACGCAATAGTTATGGGGGAACGTCACCGAAGCAAGTGCGCATTCAGTTAGCACGTGCGCGAGAGTATTTGGAGTCTTCGCCGCACTAAATGGCGAGGGCATCCTGCCGCAAGAGAGGCAAGCCACTTTGAAAACTACTCCCAAGGACGAAAAATTTCTCCATTAAACGGTATTTGTTAAAGACGTGTCTAATACTTTGTATCTCTTTGCTAGCCACCGGCTAAGATCGCTGATAACTTGAGCATACAAGTGATGTCCGACAGGATAAGTTCGCCACGTTACGTCAAAGTGATGCCGGCGCAGAATATCACGCGCGGTTTCGGCGAAATCAAGGGGAATCACATCGTCTGCGACACCATGGGACAAGAAAACCGGGGGGTTGTTTCTGCCGGTATCCGTATCGGCTAACGCCGGTCGGGTGTGGCGTAACGGTAAGTAGCAAGACAGACCGATAACTCCGCCCAAAGGTATAGCGCTACAATAGGCATAACGCAGAGCAAGTGCGCCGCCTTGCGAAAAACCGCCGATAAAAATTCTTTGGGCTGAAATGCCGCGTTGCCGGGTTTCATCAATGACGCAGGCAAGTTTCCGCACGCTTTGGTTGATACCTACTGTATCCTCCGGTGAATTTCGATGTCTATCATAAATGTCAAACCATGCCGAAAGGTTCATCCCGTCGGCAATAGTAACCGGACGCAAAGTGGCATGCGGCAAAATAAACTCAGTTGCATCCTTAGCCGGAAGCTCAAGCGCATCAACCACTTCTCTTAAATCTTCGGCATTGGCGCCAAGGCCATGTAGTAGAATCAATGCTGCTTGCGGCCGGCAGATTGCGGAAATACGCGTGTAGTTAAAAGCTTGAGTCAAATGAAAAATTCCTGGTATCGTAACAGGAGAGTTGAAAAAGCCGTGAGCAAACTTCCCGGATTAATCGCTGCCCTTACAGTCGACATGCATCACGAATTTCCCTGCAAATTTCATTTTGTCGGTAACGACAGGCGTATATGCCGCCGTATCAACGGCACATTCGGCAAGGCATCCAAACGCATCATACATCTGCAATAGCGCACACACGGCCCTCTACAATGCTTTTATGTTAGTTACAATTCTCCTTCTCCATTCAGTGTATCTCCTTCTTTCGAATAAGCAATAGCATGTGTAAGCCCGCCACAAATTGTGCAATTATGCGATGACCCCGTACACATCATTCCGAAAGCATGTCGGGCTATGATAGGATTAAGTATGCGTAAGCCATCCATGAGACTCAGACATCCTGCAGTGCTGAGATGCCCCGACTTATTTTGGTATCGTGCGCATGACTCTGATCAACGTCAATACGGATCAGGCGAATGAAGCGCGCATACGATTCCGCTTCCGGCAGAAAATCGGATTGGGTTGGTCCTTGAAGATCCGTTGGGCGCGTTCATCGTCAAGGAAGCGAAAAAGAGCTTCAATGTATACCGCGAGCAACCGAATCTGATAACGGAACACGCCCGGTTGGAACAAGATACAGCTCAGGGCGGATATGCCCACCGCCAATTGTTCGAACTCGTCCAGAACAGTGCCGATGCCTTGCTTGATGCGCCGAAAGGGAAGCGCATCCTGATCTGCCTGACGAAAGGATTCCTCTACTGCGCCGATGACGGAACTCCCATAGATAAAGACGGTGTTAAGGGGCTGATGTTCGACCGAATGTCGAGCAAGCGGAACACCGCCGCGATCGGCAGATTCGGGCGCGGCTTCAAGTCTGTCTTGCGCGTGACCGACGCGCCCGAGTTCTACAGCCGCTCAGGTTCGTTCCGTTTCGACAAGAGGCGCGCGGCGGAGCGCATAGCAAAGGTCGCACCGGCCGATCACTACCCGGTGCTGCGTCTACCCGAGCCCGTTGATCCCGAGGACGCAAAGAAAACGGATGAAGAATTGCGGGAACTGATGAGTTGGGCGACGAACATTGTTCGCCTGCCCCTCAGGATGGGAGCGCACGGGGAGCTTGCCCAGCAGATTCAGGGCTTCCCGCCGATGTTTCTCCTTTTCGTTGCACACGTCAAGAAGATCACGCTCACCGACAATTCAAAGAAGTTGAACCGCGTGCTGGAGCTAGAGAGGGACAACGACAAGTACCTCCTAGCTGACAAGGATACGCTAGCTAACAAGGATACGATCAATGAATGGAAACTGTTCGAGTGCACCCACCCGCTGTCGAGTGATGCTCGTGACGACGACAACCAGCGATCCGGGGACGGCAGCGACAAGAAGGTGCGCATCCAGTGGGCAGTACCGCTCAATAGGTTGCCCGATCCGGGCCAATTCTGGGCATTCTTTCCGACCGACACCGCGAGCCTCGTCGCAGGTATCCTTAATGCGCCATGGAAGACCAACGAGGATCGACAGAATCTGTTGCCGGGAGCGTACAATGAGGAGCTGATCAAAGCGGCGGCGGCGATGATTGCCGAAGCGCTCCCGGAACTCACGACTCATGACGACCCTGCCCAGCATTTGGATGCGTTGCCGCGCCGACACGGGGGAGGCGATTCCAAACAGGTCGATCTTCTTCGCGATCTCCTGTTCACTAATCTTCACAAATGCGAAATTATCCCCGATCAAGGTAGGAACTTATGTGTTTACAATAACCTCTTGTACCCACCGAAAGAGTTAACCTCAAAGCTAGAGCCGCTTGAGCGCTGGGCGGCATACCCGGACCGTCCGCGCAATTGGCTTCATCATAAAGCACTCACACGCAATCGGCTTGCTACCATTGACCGGTTGTTTCCTCCGAAACGGAAGCGGTCAGATTATGGATCCCACGATAGCGAGCCCGCGCCCAGGGCCCCGATCGCGGTGTGGCTGCGGGCGCTCGTGGAGGGCAAGGAAGGAGACGAGGCGATTCGGGCGTCCATGGCGGCGATACAGACGGCTGCAGCGATACCGTCCGAAGCAAGGTCGGACGAAGGACTTGGCGATATCGTCCTGACAGCAAACAGCGATTGGCGGTCGCCCGATTCCGAACGCCTCTTCCTGCCTGACAATGCGCTGAACGGAGACGATCCCGCGGACCCGAAGTCTTGCGTCCATCCGAAACTGGCGTCGGACCCCGACACACTTTCGGCGTTGAAGAAGCTGGGCCTCAAGCTGCCGTCGCCAGAGAACAGGTTCAACGTTGTAGCAAAACACATCCTCGGAAGCGGCGCCGGTCAAGAAGCAAGCGAGAACCTTCATCAGGAGTTCTGGACCGCTTCGCGCAAGCTGTCGGTGGAAGACGCTGATGCCATTGTTCGGGGGCCAAAGGATCAGAAAGGGCGAGAACTATGGCCCATGAAACTCTGAGTGCGGATGCGTGCGGGTACTTGGCAGCCTTTGCACTCCGTGCTGCTGCCGGGCGACATCGTGCCGGGCGATGGAAGTCGGGACGATGATGCGACTGTGGATATGCACTTCCACGAACCGGACAAAAAGTTGCTGCGCGCTCTTGATGCGACGGAAGTGCCACACGACGACTGCGATCTGTCGGCGGAGCCGTCGTTTGAAGAGTTCCTGGGCTACTGGCGCAAGCGGTTCGCTAGTCGCTCTTTAGAAAAGAATCCACATTCCTATCTTCTAGGTTTCGAGACGAGCGTCGGTTGTGGACCATTGGAAGTTCTTCGTCATCTCTCCGATGAAGGTCGTGCACAATTTACGAATGCTCTATTGTCAAACAATGCCGTGTACGGCCCATGGACGATGCGGCACAAGGGATCTGACCTGTACCTACCTACCGTTAGAGTGTAAATCGCCAGCAGTCTGGATGCTCCACGAGCACGGACGAATCCGAACGTCCACTGGCATTGTGTCGCTGAAGGACGCACTTGGGCCTCACCCGGCGAACCCGGAAGCTCTGCACGTGCTACTGAACCATCCGAAAGCCGAAGAAATCAAGGCGGCGTTCGATCTGACCGAACCAACCCCGAAGTTATTCAGCGAAGGAGACCCAATCCCACTGACCGATGTTTGGCCCGGATTGGAGGAACACCTTCAGGATCATCAGAAGCGATGCCGTATCGTCCCCTGCGAACGAATCCTGGTCATGGATGAATCACGCGAGTGTGTCTTTCTCTCCCCCGACATCTATCTCGAAGGCACTGTTGACGATGACGAGCAACGTAAACTGAAGGTCGTTGCAGGCGAATTGGAACTTAAACTGAGTCCCACGCAGATTTTGGCAATTGTGCAGCGCAAGACGCCGCAGGAGATCGAGGAACAACGCGCCGCAATACGGCAGCACTTGACCGATGCCGAACGTCTCTTGGCTGCGGTGGGAGAACAACAGCTACACACAGAACTTCCTGCTTCGCTTTTGGACGTGCTCAAGCTCGAGAAGGACAGCATCACGCTGACGGGCGTCAAGATCACGGGAGCGGCCATCGCGATGTATCACACCGATGCGCTCAAGCGATACAAGCAAGCGCTGGACCGTCTCGATCCGCCGTCGCAATGGGCCGGGTCGCCTCGGGCCATCGAGTTCGTGCATTCGCTCGGGTTCTCCACTGAATGGGCCGGAGAGCGAAAGAAGAAACGTGATCCCTTCTTGGAAGTCGAAGGTCCCTGCTCCCTTTCGCTCCTCCATGACTACCAGAAGACTATCGCCGATAACGTCCGAAACATGCTGGATAACGAGCACGGGGGCGGTGCCGAACGACGCGGGATGATCAGCATGCCGACCGGATCGGGTAAAACGCGGGTTGCCGTTCAGGCGATCGTCGAAGCGATGCGCGATGGCGGCTTCAAAGGTGGCATCCTATGGGTCGCTGACCGGAGCGAGCTTTGCGAGCAGGCTATGGAGGCTTGGCGCCAAGTCTGGTCGAGTATCGGTCCTCATGAATCGCATCTTCGCGTTTCCAGAATGTGGGACGGACAACCGAAACCGCTCCCCACAAGCGACCTTCATGTCGTCGTCGCGACGATCCAGACGCTCAATGCCAAGCTATCCAAGCAGCCCGGCGAATACGAATTTCTGGCCAATTTCAAGCTGGTCGTCTTCGACGAGGCGCATCGGTCGATTGCCCCGACCTTCACTTCGGTTATGGACGAAATCGGCTTGACGCGCTTCCAAAGGGCCGACGAGCCATTCATGCTCGGCCTCACCGCTACTCCCTATCGTGGATACAACGAGGAAGAAACAAAGTGGCTGGCCAATCGTTACGGTGGCAACCGGCTCGATGCCGGAGCATTCGAGAGCGACAACGCCCAAGACGTTATTCAGGAGCTACAGGCTAAGGATGTGCTGGCCCAAGCGGATCACAAAACCATCGAGGGCGAAACATTCTCGCTCGACGATATCTTGGAAAACTCCCTCGACTCCGATGATCGGGAGCGGGAACTGGAAAAGTGGCTGTCGCTGCCTTGGTTGCCGCCGAGTGTCGAGGACCGGATCGCCCGGAGCGCCGAACAGACGAGGCGCATTATCGAAGCCTATGGACAGCATGTCGATCCGGATTGGCCCACCCTCATCTTCGCGACATCCGTCGAGCATGCGCAGACGGTGGCGGCTCTCCTCAATCGGAGGGGCATCCGGTCGCGCGCCGTGAGTGCAGAGACGGAAACGGCGACCCGCCGCCGCGTGGTCGAGGAGTTCCGTCGCGGCGAGATCAAAGCGCTCGTGAACTACGCCGTGTTCCGGGAGGGATTCGACGCGCCCAAGACCCGCGCCATCATCGTGGCACGGCCGGTGTATAGCCCGAACCTTTACTTCCAAATGATCGGCAGGGGCTTGCGGGGACCGAAGAATGGCGGCGGCGACCGCTGCCTGATCCTGAATGTCCGAGACAACATCGAGAACTTTGACCGCAAGCTCGCGTTCTCGGAACTGGATTGGCTCTGGGCCTGATATGCACAGTTTTGTATTTACACACATTAGCGCATTTGCCATTGCTACGGACGCGCTTTCGCCTGCTGAAAAATCAACCTCATTTCATCACCCTTTGCCGGGGTAAAACCGGAGCCTAGACTTGCAAGCACCCAGACGTTACGTCCGTCCTTTAGGCTGCCTGCTGTTTCAAGCTAAATGCTGCCCGCATTAACAAACGGATCTAGGAACTTAAATACCTGCCCGTTCTGCGCAGGCTTCCGGTTTGTACCCACAACCCCAGTACTTTGTTATCGGAGTCTCGAACGATTGCTTTGTAATCCTTGATTCTACTACGTTATCCGCTCGCAAGCTTCGTTTCTATGTCGCGCATGTCAACCTTCCGGTCCGGATTTCTTCATCATTTCCTCTGCGGAAAATACCCTTTTCTACTTCAATACCTAGAGGCCATGCCGGGGCTTTTCGCCACTGATTGAGAAGTATTTCACGGTATGTGCCCGGCCCTTTACTATTCTTCGTCTTGCAGCGACTTGCCTAGCACAACCCCAGCCAAATCATACCCTTGAGCAAAAGAAAATGCCGGCAAAACTTTTCTCCCGGCAAGCTGCACTTCGGTCAAAGACACTATCCCTTTACCGCAGCGAACGGCGATGCCTGCAGGTTGAACTGCAATAATCTCTCCCGGCACATTTTCTGCACTCGGAGTTGCGGCGGATACCGAATCAAAAACCGCAGCACGCCACACCCTTAAACTACTGTCTTGACAGTACGTCTGAGCAACCGGTATCGGATTGAATGCGCGAACTTGTCGAACAATCTGCCGTGCCGATTGATTCCAGTCAATCCACGCCTCCTGTTTAGTGATTTTTTGCGCATAGCATACTCCCGCATCAGATTGCGGCTTAGCTTCAGCAATTTTACTTGCGGCATCCTTTAGAAAATCCTCAAGCATCGTACTCACCGATGCCATGAGTTTTTGACACAATGTACCGGCAGTGTCAACCTCAGAAATCGGGCATTTATTCTGACTAATAATCTCCCCGGTATCAAGCGCCAAACGCATCCGCATCAAGCTCACGCCGGTAACCGTATCGCCGTGTTGAATGGCACGTACCACCGGCGCGGCGCCGCGCCACCTAGGCAATAAAGATGTGTGAATATTCATGCACGCAAGTGACGGCAAATTGATAACCGCTTGCGGAAGCAGCACACCATACGCAGCGACAATCAGTAAATCCGGCCGATATTGCCGCAACTGCACTATTGCCGCTTCATCCCACTGCGCGGGTTGCTCCAATGAATACCCGCGCGCCAACGCCCATTGCTTGACCGCGCTTGCTCTCGGTTTGCGCCCGCGTCCGGCTTTACGATCGGGTTGGGTGTAGATTGCAACAAGTGAACATTTCTGTGTGTTTCGTGCAATCGTCTCGATGATAGGGATGGTAGAAGCCAGCGTGCCGGCAAAGACAACACGCATAGTCAATCACCGCAGTAGTAAAGAAACAAAGAGAAAGAGATATTGCTAAATGGCGACGGCTTGAATTTTGCTCGTATGCTTTTTCCTAATCCGGCGCGTCAGATACTCACGTTTCAGCGGCGACAAATAATCGATAAATAATTTACCGTCCAAATGATCCATTTCATGTTGAATACAGATTGCCAACAATCCGTCCGCGTTAAGCTCGAACGACTTGCCGTCACGGTTGAGCGCATGCGCTTTTAACTTCGTGGCACGTTGTACTTTCGCCGAATAATCCGGTACCGATAGGCATCCTTCCTCAATTTCAGCGCGGCCTTCTTGTTCGAGAATTTCAGGATTGATCAAACACAGAGGTATATCGCGATCTTCGGAAATATCAATCACAATAATTTTCTGTTTGATGTCAACTTGAATTGCCGCCAAGCCGATACCTGCCGCTTCGTACATGGTCTCCAACATATCATCCACTATCTGACGCACTTTATTATCCACTTGCAAAACAGACTCCGCTTTATTCCTAAGGCGTTTATCAGGAAATTTTAGAATATTTAATATCGCCATCTCATCACCGCTTCGGTCATCGCTATAATGGATATTATAGCAAATTTACGCCTCAGTTGTACGATGCCACCCTAAATGGGATTCTTGAAGATCTTCAAGGGAAGCATTCGGCAATAGCATTATCCTTGAGCTTCTCTTCAAGAAGATCCTATAACTGCGGGACGGAAAGGGTTTTTACAAACTTTAGACCACAACCATCTATCTCTCAAACACTGCCATTCATCGGGAAGTCTTTCAGCGAGCGCAAAAGGTCTCTTTCAATAGACGGATGCACGGATCAATATCGCTACACGATTGGCTGACTTTACATCATGCGCCTAAGTTGGGCGCGCGCCGTGCATTAAAATATTTACAGCACTATGGCGATATTGTCACACTGCGTTCGACGTCGGCAGCGGAGCTTAAAGCTAACGGCATGCATCAAGTAACCATCCAATTTTTACAGCAGCCATGCGAGCCATTAATTGAGCGTGACTTGGCATGGGGACAACAAACCGACCATCATATTCTCATTTATACCGATGCGGCATACCCACCGCAATTACGTGAAATTAGCGCCGCGCCGGTCGTATTATTTGCTACCGGTGTCATCGATTTATTGAAACTGCCTCAAATTGCTGTCGTCGGCTCCCGTCGTCCGACTGCTGCCGGATTACGTCATACACATAACTTTGTCGGCGCACTTGTAAACTACGGCTTGACAATTACCAGCGGTCTTGCATTGGGTATCGATACAGCCGCACATCGGGCTGCCTTAGATTACAACGCACCCACTGTTGCAGTCATTGCAACCGGATCTGATTTGGTGTATCCGACACAAAATAAGAAACTTGCCGAACGTATTGCGGAAGATGGTGTGATCGTGTCGGAATTTTCCTGCGGCATACGAGCAAAGTCACAGCACTTCCCACAGCGTAATCGGCTTATCAGCGGATTATCTCTCGGTGTTTTAGTGGTGGAAGCCGCACGACGCAGCGGCTCGTTAATTACTGCAAGTTTTGCATGCGAACAAAATCGCGAAGTTTTGGCTCTCCCGGGTTCGGTGAGCAATCCGATGGTTGCTGGTTGTCATCGTTTGATTCAACAGGGCGCAAAATTAGTACATACCCCGGAAGATATCATTGCCGAATTGGCACCGATGCTTGATATATCAGCAACATCGCAGATGGATTCCGCAACAACGGTTGCGACACCCGAAGCAGACTTAAATCCTCACCAACAAGAAGTGTTGATAAAGATGGAGTATGATTCGCCCACAACGGCGGATGATCTTGTAACGCGGTGTAATTTACCTATTTCTGAAATTTTATCCACCTTATCCGCATTGGAATTAAAAGGGTATATTAGCGTACAAAATAGCGTTTACATCCGTTTGTTATAAACTATATCGATTCATTATTTTGAAAGAGGTTTGCTCATGAATTTAGTTGTCGTCGAGTCACCGGCAAAATCTAGAACGCTCAAGAAATTTCTAGGTGAGGATTATGATATCCTTGCCTCGTACGGACATATCCGCGACCTCATTCCGAAAAAAGGCGCGGTTGATCCTGACAATGATTTTGAAATGAAGTACGAGGCATTAAAAAACAGCGGAAAACAAATCGGGCAAATTGTTACCTCCTTGAAAAAAGCGGACAACCTGTATCTTGCCACCGACCCCGATCGTGAGGGTGAAGCGATCTCATGGCATCTGTGCGAACTGCTTAAAGAAAAGAAACTCTTGGGCAAAAAAAACATCTACCGCATCGTCTTTCACGAAATAACCGAAAGCGCAATTCTCAAAGCATTTGAAAATCCGCGCAACTTATCGAACGATTTAATTAATGCGCAACAAGCGCGTCGAGCATTGGATCATCTGGTCGGATTTAATCTGTCGCCGTTATTATGGCGCAAAATCAAAAGTGGGTTATCAGCGGGGCGCGTGCAGAGTCCGGCATTGCGCATGATCGTCGAAAGAGAACTCGAAATCGAAGCATTCAAACCGCGCGAATACTGGACGATTGATGCTTTGCTAAACAAAGAGGAAAGCCGATTCCCTGCGCGTCTGTATGCGATCAATGGGAAAAAAGTCAATCAGTTTGATATCGCTGATGAAAAGCACGCTTTTCAAATACGTGATGCAATCCGAACTGTTGCCGCAGACGGAGTGTCTGTCGCAAAAATTGAAAAGAAACAACGTAAGCGTCATCCTCAGCCGCCGTTCACCACATCAACCTTACAACAAGATGCGGTACGTAAGCTCGGGTTCTCAGCAAGCAAAGCGATGCGCATTGCACAACAATTGTACGAAGGAATTGATTTGGGTTCCGGCCCGGTCGGCTTGATCACTTACATGCGGACCGATTCGGTCACACTTGCCAATGACGCAATCAAAGAAATCCGTAATTACATAGGGCGGGAGTATGGAAAGGAACGTGTCCCCGACAAACCGCGTTTGTATAAAACCAAATCTAAAAATGCTCAAGAAGCGCACGAAGCCATACGCCCGACTTCAATGATGCACACTCCCCGATCGACTAAAAATTATTTGCAGGCCGACCAGTACCGTTTGTACGAATTAATTTGGAAACGTACCGTTGCATGTCAGATGATTCATGCAACCTTAGATACGGTAAGCGTCGATTTTCAATGTGGCGATTACACATTGCGCGCGACCGGCTCGACCGTCATAGAACCCGGTTTTATGCTAGCCTATACCGAAGCGCATGAAGAAAGGGAATCAAGCAGTTGCAGAATAAAGAAAGAGGGAAACTCGGACGAACAAAAATTACCGCCTTTAAGCGAAAAGGAACGTGTCGCTTTAGAGAAAATTAATGCCGAACAGCACTTCACCGAACCACCGCCGCGCTATTCGGAAGCCAGCTTGGTCAAAGCGCTTGAAGGGCACGGTATCGGTCGTCCGTCAACTTATGCGTCAATTATTGCAACATTACAGAATCGCGGCTATGCCGAGTTGCTAAAAAAACGTTTTCACCCGACCGACACCGGACGTACTGTAAACTGTTTCCTAACCAAATATTTTAATCGCTATGTCGACTACGAATTTACCGCCGATTTGGAGGACGAGTTGGATAATATCTCGCGCGGTGAACGCGATTGGATTCCGGTAATGCGTGAATTCTGGAAACCTTTTAAGCAAATGGTCGACTCGACGGAGAAAAACGTTACCCGCGCCGACGCCAGTCCGATACGCGAATTGGGTACTGATCCGAAAAGCGGCAGAACAGTCAGTGTTCGGCTCGGACGATACGGTCCTTACGCGCAAATCGGCACTCGTGAAGACGACGAGAAACCGCAATTTTCATCATTGCGTCCCCACCAAAAGATCAGTCAAATCATATTGGAAGAGGCGCTGGAATTGTTTAATCTACCGCGAGAAATCGGCGAAACACATGAAGGAGAACCGGTGCAAGCGAATATCGGCAAATATGGTCCTTATCTCAGATACGGGAACAAGTTTGCCTCGCTCAAAGAAGACGACCCGTACACCATTACTTTGGAACGCGCGTTGGAAGTGATTGCAGCAAAGAAACAAGCGGATGCCAAAAAAGTCATTAGAGATTTCCCCGGCTGCAATGTTCGAATCCTCAAAGGGCGATGGGGACCGTTTATCACCGACGGCAGTAACAACGTGCGCATAGGCAAAGACACCGATGCTGCGACATTAAGTTTGGAAGAATGTCAAAGCCTGCTGGAGGCAGCGCCTCTGAAAAAGAAACGCGCCGTACCGGCGAAGAAGAAATTCGGTAATGCTAAAGATTAGCGAGGCGGCAAACATCATCCGCCGCGGAGGTATTGTTGCTTATCCGACCGAAGCGGTATTTGGGCTTGGTTGCGATCCGAATATTGAGGCTGCGGTCAAACGCATATATCGGCTAAAAAAACGTCCGCATCATTGCGGCATGATTTTAATTGCAGAGAATATCGACCAAATCACTTCCTACTGCAAAGCGATTCCGGAGAATCGCAGACAGATAGTTGCCGCAAGTTGGCCGGGAGCACATACTTGGTTGTTTCCGATAACCGACAGTTGTCCGAAATGGCTAACCGGCGGGCACGATAGTATTGCCGTGCGAGTAACCGCCCACCCTATTGCCGCCGCTTTGTGTCGTAGCGCCGGGTGTGCATTGGTGTCTACTAGCGCTAATCGGCACGGCGAACCGCCGGCGACTACCGCTGCAGAAGTTGCGCGCATTTTTCCGTTAGGAATCGACGGCATCGTTACCGGTAAAGTTGCCGGCGCAAGCAAACCGACGCCGATCGCCGATGCGATTAGCGGTACATATATCCGCACCTGAGTTTAGCCTGAAGCGAGACGCTCACCGAAAATATAACACTGTAGAATATTGTCGTGAATACACGTAATATCATACCTCGCATTGATGAAGTGAAAACGTACTTGCTCAAACTGCAAAAACATTTATGCGCCGCCTTATCCGAAAGCGACGGCAAACAAAACTTTGCGACCGACCGCTGGCAAAGAACGGAAGGTGGCGGCGGCATCACCCGTACTTTGTCGGACGGCAATGTGTTTGAGAAAGCGGGAGTTAATTTTTCGCATATCTACGGCAATCAATTACCGCCGGCTGCAAGGGGCCGGCATATTAACATTGCCGAGCGCAATTGCGGTTTTGAAGCATTGGGTGTGTCGGTTGTTGCACACCCGCTTAATCCTTATGTGCCGACAACGCATTGCAATATCCGATTTTTTCTTACACAAACCGACCCGCCGGTTTGGTGGTTCGGCGGCGGTTACGATTTGACACCCTACTACCCGTTTTTTGAAGATGCGATTACTTGGCATCGTGCCGCATATGCAGCATGTCAGCCGTTCGGCACGGAAGTGTATCCGCGCTATAAAAAATGGTGCGACGATTATTTCTTTTTGAAGCACCGCAACGAAACCCGCGGTATCGGCGGATTATTTTTTGACGAACTCAATGCATGGGGCTTTCCTGTTTGTTTTAAGTTTATACAAAGCGTAGGCGGCAGTTTTCTTCCAGCCTATCTTGCCATCGTCAAACGGCACATAGCACATCCCTACACCGAACACGAACGATGGTTCCAGCGATACCGTCGCGGCAGATATGTCGAATTTAACCTCATTTATGATCGGGGCACTTTGTTCGGATTACAATCCGGCGGGCGCAGCGAATCGATGTTGATGTCTCTACCACCGCAAGCGATTTGGCACTATGATTGGAAGCCGGCGCCGGGAAGCGCCGAAGAAAGCTTATACTTAAACTATTTACAGCCTCGCGATTGGCTAAAAACGGAAAATGTTGATGCACCGTAATTACCCGACGACTCGAATGCGCAGAATGCGCCGTAACAATTTTAGTCGGCGCCTGATGCGCGAACACACACTCAATGTGAGTGATTTAATCTATCCGATGTTTGTGATGGAAGGGAAAAATCGGTCGGAAGCAATTCACTCAATGCCGGGCAGCTTACGTCTGACTCCCGACTTACTGCTAAAAGAAGCTCAAACGGTACACCAACTAAACATTTCGGCCATTGCGATCTTTCCGGTAATTGCCGCCGACAAAAAAAGCGCTTGCGCCGCAGAAGCCTATAACTCCGACGGACTGATTCCGTCAATAGTGCGCCTTTTGAAACGAGAGCTGCCTGAACTCGGTGTTATTACCGATGTCGCATTGGACCCTTACACGACACACGGACAAGATGGAATAGTAGACAACGACGGCTACGTACTAAATGATGAAACAGTCGCAATACTGTGCCGCCAAGCTTTGACTCACGCCGAAGCCGGCGCCGACATCGTTGCGCCTTCCGACATGATGGACGGACGGATCGGAGCCATACGCCAAGCGCTTGAAGCACAACGCTTCCACAACACACGTATCCTCGCTTACACAGCAAAATATGCGTCAAATTTTTATGCGCCGTTTCGCGACGCAGTGCGATCTAGCGCCGCGCTCGGCGATACGGGAAAAGACAATTATCAAATGGACTATGCCAACTCACGCGAAGCACTTGCCGAAGCAGAATTGGATATTAAAGAAGGTGCTGATATTATTATGGTTAAACCTGCAACACCGTATCTGGATGTGATTCATCAAATTCATAGACGTTTTGACATTCCGGTATTCGCCTATCACGTCAGCGGAGAATATGCAATGTTGAAGGCGGCAGTACAGAAAAACTTGTTGGCGGAGAAACCCTGCGTGTTGGAAACATTGAGCGGAATCAAACGTGCCGGTGCAAGTGCAATTATGACTTATTACGCGCTTGCAACCGCCGAATGGCTAAAGGATGATGCGTAAGTTCGATCGCTATGCCATCTTGGGGAATCCTGCGATACATAGCTTATCGCCGAAGATCCATACTATATTCGGTGAACAAACCGACGAGGCGATTCGGTATGAGATTATTGAGGCTCCGGTAGACGGCTTCGCGAAAGCCGTTGCCGATTTCGCGCAAGCGGGCGGTTGCGGTGCGAACGTAACACTACCGTTTAAAGAACAAACACTAAATCTGGCGGAAGAGGCGACATCGCGAGCACGAATTGCAAATGCCGCAAACACACTGGTTATGAATCAGGGACAAGTTATCCTTGCCGATAATACCGACGGGGTCGGTTTAATTCGCGACTTGCAGAGATTACAACTGTCTCCGGAGGGATATAGACTACTCATCATCGGTGCTGGCGGAGCTTGCCGCGGCATTTTATATGACTTGCTTAAGACCGGTTTACAAAGCATTACTATTGCAAACCGCACATTGAAACGTGCCGAACAAATTGCCGCAGAATTTTCCAGCTACGGCATTGTCAACGCAGTAAGCTTTGCCACACTCGGCGACCAATTTTTTGACTGCGTCATTAACGCAACTTCAACTAGCCTGACAAATGTCGTACCTGATGTACCGACCGCCATCACCAATCGCGTACAATGGGGATATGATCTTGCCTACAAAACCGTCAAGCAGAATGAAACCGCTTTCACCCGCTGGTTAAATCAACATGGCGTATCCGAAACCCATGACGGGTTGGGAATGCTAGTGCATCAGGCTGCGGAATCTTTTACTTTATGGCGTAATACCCGTCCTGAAACCGAACCGGTAATTGCAGAGCTAAGAAAATAAAGCACTACTGAGATACGAACTTGTTGTTATTATGTACGGTGTTTGTTCTTCAATTCTACATAATGTTCGGCAGAAAATTTTAAAAATCGTTTTTCATTTTCATTGAGTTCACGGATCTTTTTCACCGGCGAACCTAACCACAAAAATCCGCCTTCCAATTGTTTGCCCGGCGGCACCAAACTATTTGCTCCGACCATTGTGCCGCCACTTACGATTGCACCGTCCAAAACAATTGCTCCGATACCGATTAAACTCATGTCTCCGATCGTGCATGCGTGCAATATCGCACCGTGTCCGATCGTAACCGCATTACCAATTTGCAGCGGGAAAACATCGGAGGGAATCTTATCGTTGCCGGTAACATGCAAAACACTACCATCTTGAATGTTGGTGCGTGCACCAATTCGAATCGGCTGCACATCGCCGCGGATAACGCTCATCGGCCAAACCGAACTATCGGTGCCGATTACGACGTCACCGATCACTAGCGCCATCTCGTCGACAAAAGCACTAGGGGCAATTTGGGGCTGCCTACCACAATAATCGCGAATTGCCATAAGATTAATCTCTATGACATTATACTCATCATAAATAATGCTTGATAAAATTTGCAACTACATCGCACTGATGCGATTCTTGACTTCGTAGGTTTTGACCTTTGGGCAAAAAATAAATCTTTTATTATCATAGGGTTACCCGGACGCTGCCGAAAAACCCTATTGTAGTGCCCCCAGGCTTGTTTTCACTTGGATTTTGGGTTATCATTCGGGTCTATGTACTTGCGTGAAAAATATGATCCCGAACGTGGCCGCACTCGCTTGCAGATCGTGCGCTCCGTGCGCACTGCCGATGGTCCGCGTCAGCGTGTGGTTCGGCATATCGGCGCTGCCGACAGTCCCGAGCAGCTTGCATCTTTGCGCAAGCTCGGCGAGGTCACCTTGGAAGAGCTGCGCCAAGCCGGTACAGCACAACAGTCGCTGTTCACACCGAAGCAGTACGCGGATCTCGCAGCTGAGGCACGGCACGCACCGCGTTTGGCGCGCTTCGGGGTAGATCTTGCCGAATGCCGTGAGGAGATGCGGCTGATACTTGGGGTGCGCGAGGCGTTCACGCAGATTTATTCGCACTTGGGTTGGAACCAGGTGTTGGGGGCGCGGCGCACAGTAGCGAACCGCATCCTGCGCGAGCTGGTACTGGCGCGTATCGCGCAGCCGCAGAGCAAGCGCGCTACGGTGTGCGAGCTCGAACGAAGCGGCGTTTCGCTCAATCTCGACCGGGTTTACCAGACTATGGATCACCTTGAGGAGGCGGTGATTGCGCACATCCGGGAACAGTCTCATCAAGCGGCACAGAAGTTGTATGATCAGCCCCTCAAGGTGTTCTTCTTTGATTGCACGACCCTGTACTTCGAGAGCGAGCAAGAGGACCCGTTGCGCGCGAAAGGTTATAGTAAGGACGGCAAGCCGCACCGCTGCCAGGTGTTGCTGGCACTGATGACGACCTGCGACGGTCTGCCGGTGGACTACGCACTGTTGCCGGGCAACACCTTTGAGGGCAAAACCTTGATGCAGGCAGTGACAACCCTGCAACAGCGACATCCGGGTGCTGTATTTACAGTAGTGGCCGATGCGGCGATGCTGAGCCGTGAGAACCAGACATTCCTGCAGGAGCAGGGCTTGGCCTATGTGCTCGGCTATCGTCTCAAGTCGGCCCCGGCCAAGATCAAGCTGCAGGCCCTCAGTGCAGCAGACGATCAAGGCTGGCTCAAAACGCAGGACCTGCGTTACCGGATGATTCGCCACGAAGGCCGGCGGATCATAGTCACCTATTCACGCCGGCGCGCGCGCAAGGATCAAGAAGTTCGGGAACGCATATTGTCACAGTTGCGCCGGAAGTATCAACGCAGCGAGCGCCCGGCAGGTTTCGTGGCGCGCGGCTATGCCTGTTACTTAAGCTTCCCCGCAAAGGGCCGGGTTAAGATTGATGCGGCCAAGGTGGCCGATGCGGCGCGTTGGGACGGCCTGCGCGCAATCATCGCACACGGCAACGAGGAGATGGCGCCAAAGGAATTGCTGTCGCAGTACCGTCGGTTGTGGGAAGTAGAACATTGCTTTCGCACTAACAAGCATGACCTTTGCATCCGCCCGATCTTTCACTGGAAGCCGCGGCGTATCCAGGCGCACATTGCGATCTGCTATATGGCCTTCTGCTGCTTGCAGCAGCTGCGCCGGCGGCTCAAAGCGCTGGGCTTCCCGATGAGCGCGGAGCGGATCCGGCGCGAGCTCGACACCTTGCAGTTGAGCATCTTGGCACATACCGACACACAGAAGCGGTATGCGATGCCGAGCCGCGCGAGCGCAGACGCCAACAGGATCTACCGTAGTGTCGGCCTGAAATGGAACGAAGCTCCGTTCCCGCTTCCCGACAAGTCACGCCCTGGGGGAAGCTGAGCGCGGAGGGCTACAAACAACACCGTAATGTAGTGCCCTTGAGAATCCTGAAGGCAATAATATCAATCACTTACGAGACAAAACCTACGAAGTCAAGCGCCACTTACGATTGCACCGTCCAAAACAATTGCTCCGATACCGATTAAACTCATGTCTCCGATCGTGCATGCGTGCAATATCGCACCGTGTCCGATCGTAACCGCATTACCAATTTGCAGCGGGAAAACATCGGAGGGAATCTTATCGTTGCCGGTAACATGCAAAACACTACCATCTTGAATGTTGGTGCGTGCACCAATTCGAATCGGCTGCACATCGCCGCGGATAACGCTCATCGGCCAAACCGAACTATCGGTGCCGATTACGACGTCACCGATCACTAGCGCCATCTCGTCGACAAAAGCACTAGGGGCAATTTGGGGCTGCCTACCACAATAATCGCGAATTGCCATAAGATTAATCTCTATGACATTATACTCATCATAAATAATGCTTGATAAAATTTGCAACTACATCGCACTGATGCGATTGAACCGTCCGGTCGGCATTTATCTGTTGTTGGCCCCGACATTATGGTCGCTATGGCTGGCGGGCGACGAACAGCCGAGCCGTACCGTTTTCGTTGTCTTTGTGCTCGGTGTCATCCTATTGCGTTCAGCCGGCTGTGTTATTAACGATGATGTCGATCGCGAATTTGATGCGCAAGTGAAGCGCACCCGCGACCGACCGCTTGCAACCGGTGCAGTCAGCGTCTTTGAAGCGCGCCTGCTCGCCGCCATTTTATTGTTGATTGCATTCACATTGGTGTTAATAATGAATATTGCGACGATTCTAATGTCGCTTGTCGCACTTACATTCATTATTAGCTACCCGCTCATGAAACGCTGGCATCACCTACCGCAAGTATATCTTGGGGTCACATTCGGCTGGGCGATTCCAATGGCATGGGTCGCACAAAACAACACCTTTCCAGTTACCGCCATCTGGCTACTGTATGCGGCGAATATTTGTTGGACGGTTGCGTACGACACCATTTATGCGTTAATTGATCGCGACGATGATTTCGAAGCGGGAATTAAATCAACCGCTATCTTATTCGGACGCTATGACAGAGTATTTATCGGCCTGTTTCACACCGCAGGATTGACACTACTTTTATTTGCCGGAAAATTATTCGGACTTGGCCTATGGTTTTATGCCGGCATCGCTATCGCTGCCGTTCTTGCGCTGTATCAGTTATGGGAAATCCGCGAGCGCGAAGCGACTGCATGCCTTAGCGCCTTTACTAATAACGCTTGGCTCGGATTGATTGTGTTTCTTGGAATCTTTCTGGAGAAGCTGCCTACGGTATTATAGAGCACATTGATTCAGCGTGTACGATGCTGTATAGGTCCATAACATTTGGCACTCCGGGTGGTGAGTCAGGAGCGATTGTATCGGGGATTGCAACCCCAGTGAATGGTGGGGCGTTGGGTGTTGTAAAACACCAGCCATTGCACCAATTCCCGGTTAAAGCAGGGGCCATATCAATGAACAGGAGCTTCTCGCAAAGAAGCTGCGCGGTAGTCCGTGAATGATTCCTGCAAGCTGCGGTTGAAGCGCTCGACGTGCGCGTTCATCTTTGGTGACTTCGGATAGGTCCACCAGTGGGTGGTCCGGCGCTGTTTCAACTCGGTCTCGAAGTCCTTCATAAACTCCGAGCCGTTGTCGGACAAAATATAGTTGATCGGTTTCGGCACCAGTTCACACAACAGCCGCAGGGCGTGTGCGCTGCGCCGACTGCTGCGGGTAGTGGAAGCCCACGCAAACGCAACGCGCGAGCGCGGGTCAATGAAGGTGAACACGTAGCGGTGGGTGAGACGCGCCCGGAAAACCGATCGGTTTTCAGCGGCGAACGATCCGACAAGGACGTCGGGGCTGGCGCTCATTGACAGAACCAAGTCTCGTCATGGGTGAGACGCGCTCGGAAAACCAATTGGTTTTCAGCGGTGAACGACCCGACAAGGATGTCGGGGCTGGGGCTTGTTGACAGAACCCAGTCGCGTCATGGATGACAGGCACCTTGCCGACAATCCACCAACAAACACAAAACGGTTTCATCAGCTCAAAGACTTTACCTGTTGACCCAGCGGTACGGTCGGCGCCGGCCGCGGGCATTGAGGTGCTGCGGGATACGACGCATCTTATCGGGGCTGCGGCGATGATGCGCCCGATAGTCGAGACGCTGGGGTTGGCTAGGCCGTGGCGCTCGCACTACAGCTCAAGCAACTTCTGCACCGGCTGTTTACCTAAGTTCGGATACTGCTCGCGCAGACGACGGATTGCTTGCATCAAACCGGGCGGGCGCCGCGTCTGCCGTCGGCGATGCGGTGCGGGTCGAACGCGGCGCCAGTGCCGCTGCGTTGTGTCCGGCTTCCCTCAAGGTCTGCCGCCACCGATACAAGGTACGGCAACCGATCTTGAATGCATCGCAGGCAGCGGCCATGCCATGGTTTTCCTGGAAGGTGAGAATTTTGAGTCGTTGTTTTGCATCGTAAGTCATAGTATCCCAACTATGCCCGATTTTAGCGACCCGGGGAAACCCCCGGATTCGGTAACCTATATGTCGGACCTGCAAGGCTTCTCCTCCTGTCGGCAGGAGTGCCAAATGTTTCTGAGCTTATGCAGTGCTCATGAGCCTCTATCTTTGAGGTTAAACAGGCTCATATAGAAACCTTTGATGCGGTGGCCAATGTGCTGATATTGCATATCGGTCACCTTTTCGAATCGTGCCGTGAGTCCCATATGTATCCGGCACTATACAACCAGCTAAAAAATTTACTTTTATAAAAACTTAACGGCATAGGCCAATACCCCCTACACAGATAGAACGGAGAGTAGCAAATAGTGTCGGCCCATGAGTAATCTAACGCAAAGTCGAATTTGAAATTTCCTCCGGAAAACAAACCTTGTTTCCCGATATGCTGGCAGACAGAAGGGTGAGTAATAAGCAGTTTAACGCTAGACTGAACCGCTTTACACAAATGTTCATCCCAAAAATTGCATAAACAATATCTGACCATTTGGTGGTATAGCAGCGCACCGAAAAACATATTTGCGCCGCCAAGTACAGGCGTAACACGATATTCTTTAGAGCATGATATTACACGACGTGAACAATTGTTAAAACCGCTAACAATACACTTACCGTGTTTTTGCTTACCCTTTTCATGCAACGTGTAAAGCGCTTTTAGCCAATGTTGTTTTACAATCATATCCGAATCTAAAACGCAAAGGTATTGACAATCATATTTTTCAGATAGCATATCCCACATTAGCTTCAGATGGTTATGAAGATTAAAGTTAATGTGCTTTGAAAGCAAAATCTTGATGATTGGGACATCCGGTATGGAAAAATTCTTAACAAATTCAAACGTTTCAGTATTTTCGCTGGCATCGTCAAGCACAATGATCAATGTATCTGTTAAATCGCTCTTCTTCAAACTGTTGAAACAGCGTTTCACATAATAAGGTCGGTCACGTACCATAATCGCCACACCAAACTGATACTGCTCGCGCAAAGAAAATTCAGGATAAATGATTTTCATCCTATTGCGGCAAATCTATAGCTGGCTTTGGCGTAGAAGCAATATTTTTACTGTACTGCCGGACGAGGGATAAAAATAAATCGCTACGGTCCAGCAACTCATCGTATGTCCCTTGCACCCCTATGCGTCCATCATCAATAACCATAATCCGATCGGCGCAGCTGAGACTTTCCATGCCGTGAGAAATTATCAGAAACGATTTTCGCGGTGTGATTGCTAAAAGCGATCGGATTACTTCTTTTGCGGTCATTGAATCCAAAGCATTAGTCGCCTCATCCATAATTAACATCTTTGCACCGCAATAAAGCGTACGTGCGATCGCTAACCTTTGCGCTTGACCGCCGCTGATTGTAACAGCACTTTTACCAATAGGCGTATTCAGACCTTCGGGTAATGATGCGACAAAGTCATTAAGGCATGCCTTCTTTACAACATCTTCCACTTTTTGAAAATCTATTTTTTTATAGTCTAATTCAAACGCGATATTTGCGGCGAGAGTATCATCGGAAAAAAATGGCTTTTGGACAATATACCCGAGCGAATAATACCATTGCTGCCTAATTCTCTTATCTTTTAAGGATAATCCGTTGACTGTCATCTTGCCGCGGTCGGGTTGCACTAAACCGCTAACTAGTCTGGCAACTGTTGTTTTTCCTGCTCCGGAGCGACCGCACAAAACAACCACCTCACCAGGTTCTATTGAAAGCGACAAATCTTTGATGATTAGAGGCTGATCGGGATCTTTAATATATGAGTAATCAACATGATCAAGCCTCACGTGCATGGAAGCGCCAAATACTTTTTCATCCGGTTGCTGCGGTAAAGTTTCTGTGTCCACGCGTTCCTCTAAATCCTCATTTACTTTTTGGTACTGGAAGCTCGTTTTCTTAACCCCAGTAGAAACATTGTAAAGTTGCGCTACTAGCGGAAGCATTCGATAAGCTGCCCCTATAGAAATAATAAACCCCGTTAAATCCTGCCCCTCGCCTCCTCCCAAAATTACAAATGCCGCTACTGTAAACAATATAAGAACAACTAACATCTTGATGCCGGTTGAGGGAATCTGGTTAAGGAAAAAAGTCTTTAATTGAATCGTGAACTGCTTAACAAAATTACGCCGGAAGAAGCAAAGGTATTCTTCTCTTTTGCCGAGCAAAAACACTTCCAGATAGCCGGAAAACCCCTCTCGCAACACCTTAATCTTTTGTCGCCGCAACTCATACATCTGCTTGCTGTAAATAACAAGCTTTCGCTTGGAGAAGTTATAAATTGTGACGTAGTAAAGTATTAGGGTGAGAAACATAACGACCGCAAAAATAAAGTTCAATACGAAAAGCGCCAGACTGATTACGAACAAGTTGATGATTATTGAAACCAATCGGGCTGCCATCGAAATGGATTGTGAAATAACTTGTTGGACTACACCCATTGATTTGTGCAGCATTTCATCGGTACTGATGATCAAGTTTTCTTCATAACTCCGGCTAAAATTAAGCCTGAGAGTCCTTTGCATATAAAATTGAACGACTAGCTGGTTAAAGCGCATTAAATAAACGCGCATAAAAAAATTTAAAACTCCCCCGATTATAAAAGCAAGGATTACTAAAAAAGTGAACGCTAAAACAAAAACATCAGTATCCGTAAAACCTAACCCGTTATAGATTAACGCAACGTAACGATTATCCTGAATCGCTGCGGAAGATTTCAGTAGCAATATCATTATTACCACGCTGGCAACGAGAAATGTTTGGAGTAAACCTTGTAGCACGCGAAATACATGAAGAAAGATAATACGCCGGCGCGTCGCCGTATCCCCAACACGATAAACTTTTCTTAAACGTTGAAAAATTTCGTAGAAAGGATTATCGCCAAGCTTTGTTAGAATTTTTCGGCAGAAAGGATTATTGCCGAGATTTGTTAGAATTTTTCGTATGAACTGAATCATCTGTAAAAGATCTTAGCTTGCAATACCCGACAATCAATGTGCCTCGTCCCAATTTGCCCCAACACCAATATCCACTTCAAGCGGTACTATCAAATGAGCGGCGGTAGACATAATACGCCGGCACTCCATCACGATATCATCGGCATCGGATTCTTTGGCTTCAATAATCAATTCATCATGCACCTGCATAATTATTGCAGCATCAATTCGCATTTCGTCAAATCTTCGATATAAACCGACCATCGCACGTTTTATGATATCCGCAGCGCTGCCTTGCATCGGTGCATTGATTGCAGTCCGTTCGGCATATTGACGCGTCGGCGCATGACGTGACTTCATTGCGGGTAAATACAGGCGTCTACCGAATAAAGTCTCAACATACCCTTTCCGGCGTGCCGACTCTTTTATATCGGACATGTATTGCCGCACCTTAGGATAGCGCTCAAAATACGCCTCCAAATATTCTTTTGCCTGCACCCTGCTAACCCCAAGTTGTTTGGCAAGCCCAAAAGCCTGCATTCCATAAATCAAACCAAAATTAATTGCCTTTGCATCACGTCGCTCCGTTTCTGTCACTTGTTGAATAGGTATCCCAAACACTTCAGAGGCGGTAAGTTTATGCACATCATCCCCATGATGAAAAGCCGCACATAAATTCTTATCTTGAGAAATATGTGCCATCAAACGCAGTTCAATTTGGGAATAATCCGCCGCAATTTGGCTATAACCTTCAGCTGCGACAAAAGCTTTACGTATTTGCCTTCCTTCCACAGTACGAATCGGAATATTTTGTAGATTCGGGCTTGATGAAGAAAGTCGACCGGTGACAGTTACCGCTTGGTGATACGAGGTATGAATACGCTGTGTTATTGGATTCACCGCCTGAGGTAATTTCCGCGTGTAAGTAGATTGCAGCTTACTCAGCGACCTATACCGTAAAATTAATTGCGGGAAACGATATGTTTCAGCCAGCTGATTTAACACTTCCTCGTCGGTCGACGGCTCGCCTTTCTTAGTCTTTTTAATCACGGGTAAACCCTGATCAATAAATAATATTTGTCGTATTTGCGTCGGCGAATCAAGATTAAATTCATAACCGGATACAGCGTAAATCTGCCGCTTAATTTGACGGATTCGTTCGGTCAAATGTTTATCTTGCTTAGTTAAGAGATTAGTGTCCAAACAAACTCCTTTCCGCTCTATATCCGAAAGCACGTACAGCATCGGCAACTCGGTTTCTTGATAAAACTTTAATAAGCGCTCGCAAAGTTTCAACTTCTTATTCAGCGTTTGATACAAACTTATATAAACACTTGTTTTCCCGGCAGAATACCGACATATTGCCGCAACATCCATTTGACTGATCGGCTGCTTCTTCATACTCTTCTCAATCTCTTCCCATACAGGTGGATAGCAGGAAAGATGCTGCCGACATAATGAGATTAAATCGTGATTGCCTGTCGCTGAATTCAGCACATAAGACTGCAGCATTATATCATGTACAACGCCGCGCAGGTTTATACCGTGATGAAACAGCACATTACGAGCATATTGCAGATGATGGCCCACTTTTTTTGCTTGTTCATCTTGTAATAAATCACGTAGCGCATCCAAGGTTTTTTCACGCGATAATTGTACGGGCATCCCGCCATAATCATGCGCGACCGGCAAGTAAGCCGCCACCTTCGGCGTGGTTGCAAAAGCCATGCCGACAATTTCAGCTTGCATATAATTATCACCGACGGTTTCAATATCAAAAGCAAATAGTTCGGTTGCTTTTAAACGGTCTAACCATTCCCGGAAAACTTTATCGTCTAAAATAAGTTGATAGTCCGCTCCTTCCGGCTGCTGCGGAGCACTCTCTCCTTCGGCAGATAAGTTTTCAATTTCGTTGAGCAAACTCCGGAAACCAAGTGCCGCATATATCTCATGTAACGCCGGCAAATCCGGTGCGCTCATTTTTAAATCACTAATCCCAACATTCAAAGGCACTGCGCGGTTAATTGTCACTAGTTTGCGATACAAGGCCAAATCTTTTCGGCTCGCGCGTAACTTTTCACCCACTTTTCCTTTGATTTTCTCCGCATGCTCCAAAAGCTGTTCAAGTGTTGAGTACTCCTTCAGCCAACGTATCGCAGTTTTCGGTCCGACACCCTCTACTCCGGGAACATTATCAGACTTATCCCCCATCAAAGCGAGGTAATCAACCACTTGTTCGGGAAATATGCCCATTTTTTCTTTAACTGACTCACGACGCAAAAACTGCCTTTTCATCGGGTCAAATAAAATGATGTCCTCCGTTACGATTTGCGCGAAATCTTTGTCGCATGTCGCAACAATAACTTTATAATTTTTTTCCGGCGCGGATACCGCCAAAGTGCCTATCACATCATCCGCTTCAAAATCCTCAACTTGCAGCATCGGATAACCTAATTTCATGACCAATTCAAGCAAGGGCTGAACTTGCACCTGCAATTCTTTCGGATTCGGCGGACGATTTGCTTTATATTGAGGATACATTCGATGTCGGAATGTTTCGCCTTTTGCATCAAAAACTACCAGAAAATTATCCGGTTTCTCTTCTTTTAATAACCGGCGCAACATGTTAATTACGCCATAAATTACTCCGGTCGGTCGACCGTCAGGGGCAGTTAGCGGCGGAACGGCGTAAAATGCTCTGAACAAATAGCCTGAACCATCCACTAAAACTAATTTTTTCTTCTCAGCCATATCAAAAAACACTATAGTCCGCGCAAAGTTTGTTAGTATTGCACATTTCTTAAACTCTTGATATTCACATGTCCGTCTATACTTCAATTGAGGAAGCAGAAATGCATGATTTTTTGGAATGTTACTCGGTCGGCGCCCTGCTTGCCTATCACGGTATCAATGAGGGTATTGAGAATACCAATTACTTCGTAGATACAACCAAAGGACAATTCGTCCTAACGATTTTTGAGCAGCAAAGTTCCGATAATCTTCCTTATTTTCTAAAGCTCATGGCGTACATCTCGGATGCCAATCTTCCGGTCCCGACCCCGGTCCCCGACAAGCAAAGAAATTACTTGCAAGAACTGCGCGGCAAACCTTCGGTTTTAATCACCCGGTTAAGCGGACAAACTATCCGCACAGCAACTGTTGAGCAATGCTATATGCTTGGCCGCATGTTGGCAACGGTACATCTTACCGCTAGCAATTTCAAGCATCAACGTGCCAATCAGCGCGGGCTCGCTTGGTGTCGCGACATTAACGCACGAGTGCGATCATGCTTGAATTTGGAAGACGCAGACTTGCTTGATAGAGAGCTCCGGCACCATAATGATTATCCTTTGACAGACATTCCCGCGGGTACAATCCATGCCGATTTATTCCGCGATAATGTGTTATTCGAGCATGGTCGATTAACCGGGTTAATTGATTTTTATTATGCCTGTAACGATAAATTTATCTATGACATCGCAATTACTGTCAACGACTGGTGTGTCAAACCTGATGGAAGATTTGATTTAAAAAAATATCATGCGTTTATAGCTGCATATCAACAACTCCGCACTTTCAACAAAAATGAGCAGTTACAATGGCAAAATGCATTACGTCACGCTGCGTTACGTTTCTGGCTGTCCCGCCTGTACGACAAACATTTTCCGCGACGCGGACACATCACTCATACCAAAGACCCGAATTTTATTAAAAACATCTTGTATCAACGTATCCGGGAAGCACCTTCTTTATGTCAAAATCAATAACGACATTTCTAATAAACCTTGAAAAAAAATTGGGTCGGGTATCCGACTATATCGGTCATATCATCTCATGGCTATTTCTGCCGTTGATCATTGTCACATTCATCGTGGCAGCTTTGCGCTATAGCCTAAACTTCGGCGTAATCTGGATGCAGGAAATCACCACCTATTTGCACGCAATAATTGTAATGGCCTGCATGGGATATACCTTGCGCTGCGAACAGCACGTGCGCATTGATATTTTCTATGCAAAGTTTTCAGAGGTAACGCGCGCCAAGGTCAATTTATTAGGCCATATATTTTTAGTGCTGCCTTTTAGCATAACGATCATTATCATCAGCGCCAATTATACGCTACGTTCATGGCAGTTGATGGAAAAATCTCTTGAGGCAGGCGGCCTGCCATTCGTATTTATCTTAAAGACCTTTATTCCTTTGATGGCAATATTGTTACTAACACAAAGTATCGCCGACATTGCGCACAATCTTCGCACTCTTTGCTACCGCGGTCCTTCTTCAAACCATGTAAATTAAGCATGGCGGTCATTTTATTTATCGTTGCTATCGGTTTGATCCTCAGCGGATTTCCCGTCGCCTTTGTGCTGGCAGGCACCGCTTTACTGTTTGCTTTTGTCGGAATACTAAGCGGTACAATCGATGCGTCATTTTTGCACCTTATCAGCGGACGTTTGTACGGAATTATGACGAACGGCACATTGATTGCAGTCCCATTATTTATATTTATGGGTGTTACGTTGCAGCATAGCCGTATCGCTGAAAACTTGCTCAGCCAAATCTCTTATCTATTCCCTAAAGTTCGTGGAAATCTTGGTTTCGCTGTAGTGCTTATCGGAACACTGCTTGCCGCAAGCACCGGGATTGTCGGCGCAACTGTAGTATCAATGGGATTAATCGCACTACCGTCCATGCTAAAAAATAATTACGATCCGCGCATTGCCTGCGGCACAATTTGTGCCACAGGCACTCTAGGGCAAATTATCCCGCCTTCGATCATACTAGTGTTACTCGGCGATGTAATTTCATCTTCCTATCAAATTGCTCAAACCAGTCAAGGCATTTTTTCTCCGAAATCGGTTTCAGTGATTGATCTTTTTGCCGGTGCGCTGATTCCGGGGCTGCTACTTGTCGTGTTATATTCAACTTACCTAATTGCCGTCGCTATTTTTCAGCCACAATGGGTCCCCGCATCACGAATTGCACCTCGGCAAACGATTGATTGGAAAAATTTAAGCAAGGCCTTGTTCGCGCCTCTATTTCTGATGGCGGCAGTGTTGGGGGCCATCCTCTTCGGGGTGGCGACACCGACGGAAGCGGCAGCAATCGGCGCAGTCGGCGTCCTAATCCTTAGCGCATTAAACCGCAGTATGAATCTAGTAAATTTACGTAAAATCGTCATTTCTTCAACCCGTATTACCTGTATGGTTTTTATGATTTTGATAGGCGCATCACTTTTCTCTATGAGCTTTCGAGGTTTTGGCGGTGATGAACTTGTACATCAGGCATTATCCCAACTTCCGGGCGGAACCGGAGCTAAAGTCATTGTTGTGATGCTAGTAATATTCGCTATGGGATTTTTCTTGGATTTTATTGAAATTACCTTGATTATCGTCCCGATTGTCGCGCCAATATTGCTAATGCTCGGACTTGACCCCATTTGGTTAGGAATTATGATTGCAATTAATTTGCAGACTTCTTTTCTTACCCCTCCGTTCGGCTTTTCTCTCTTCTATCTGCGCGGTATTGCACCCAAGTCAATTACAACCGGTCAAATCTATGCCGGTGTAACACCGTTCATCGCTCTGCAGTTGTTAATGCTGACACTACTCGCGCTGTTCCCCATGACAGCAACTTGGTTACCGAACTTACTTTTCTCGGAGTAGTATTTGCTACTTTGCCATCACATCAACGACTTGCAGCTGTTGAAACGCAGCCGTTGTGATGACAAGATAGGCAACACCGACAACGCCGCGTACTAATCGGTGCATTTTAGTTTCTTTGCGACTAAAAAAGATTGCTTGAATCGCAACGATAATGCCGACTAAAAAACTAAACACGAAAAATGCCAGTGTGCCGATATCAAGATCAAAAATTATACTCATTGAGTTTCCCTTCCTTCGTTTAGCGCATTGATGTTATGACATTGATATTGAATAATATGCATGGTCTGAAACATCAAGCCAAACTTGTGTTTGCTGCATAAATTGTACATAAGAATCATAAATTCTGCGAGAAAAATCGCTATCCTGCGCCAGCTCCTCAACTACTTGCTCGGAAATATCACGTAATTCAGCCAAAATTTCGTCGGATAAGCGTCGCAGTCGGACTTCGGGTAAATTTTTTATTCTCCTGATCGCGTCTTTGTTTTTTGCCACATATTCGGCAACCATCCCAGTGTTCATCATTCTCGTCGCAGTCAAAATAATCCGCCGCAAATCTCTAGGTAAAGACTCCATCGCCTTACGATTGACAATACATTCCAATGTGGTACCGGGCTCGTGCCAACCCGGATAATAATAATATTTTGCAACTTTATGCAGACCAAAAGCAAAGTCCGAATAAGGATTAATCCATTCAACCGCATCGATTACTCGCGTTTGCATGGCAGTCAATAATTCGCCACCCGGTAAGGTAACAGGAGTGCCTCCCATACGCTTTAACACTTTGCCCCCCAATCCGGGAATGCGCATTTTCAAGCCTTTGAAATCATCAACCCCATTAATCTCGCGATTAAACCATCCCGCCATTTGCACTCCGGTATTTCCTGCCGGTATCGGAATGACATCAAAAGGCGTATAGGCTTCCGTCCACAAACGGAGCCCCCCGCCATAATATAGCCAAGCATTCATCTGCAAAGGATTCATTCCGAACGGAACCGAAGAAAAAAACTGTAGTGCGGGATTTTTCCCTTGCCAATAATAAGATGCGCCATGCCCCATTTGCACCGCACCATCGGATACCGCATCCAAACACTCAAATGCCGGAACTAATTCACCGCTCGCATACACTTTAATCTTTAACCGTCCGCCTGACATCTCGTCAACCCATTGCGCAAATTGCTCAACGCCCGTGCCGATGACCGGAAAATTCTTAGGCCAAGTCGTTACCATCTTCCATTGGAAAACATGCGTAGCGGCTTTCGACTGATGATTCGGTCGAGTTGGCTGGGACTGATCGCACGCGCTCAAAGCGCCGCCCGCCAATACACCTGAACCTAATTTAGTGAAAAACTCTCTGCGGCGCATAACGACTACATGTTATTACGGATGACGGTATTATAGCAAATTGACCAAGTAACCGTTTTATGCAAAGAAAATATTAGCAGACGCGCAAATTGGCATAAGCGACAACCAACCATTTGGTTCCGACATTTTTAAACCGCACTTGTGCGCGTGCGCCGACATCCGAGCCCTCACATGCTAGGACAATTCCTTGACCGAACTTGCTATGTTTTACTGTTTGACCAACATGAATCGCATTATTGGTACTAAATGTTTGCGTAACTTTCTTTGATGAAATCGCTTGACTTGTACGTAACTCCGGCCTGACTTCTTTAATCAATTTCAAAGGTAACTCATAAACGAATCGTGACGACAGATTATGCACTTCTTTAGCGCCATAACGTCGTCGCGTTTGTGCGTAACTAATAACTAGCTGTTCCTTTGCACGTGTAATCCCCACATAACATAGCCGTCGTTCTTCTTCCAAACCGGCCGGATTTTCAATTGACATAGCATGGGGGAATAGTCCTTCTTCAAGACCCACCATAAAAACTAACGAAAATTCCAACCCTTTTGCTGAATGTAAAGTCATTAACTGCACGCAATCATCCGGTGATCCGCTCCATCGCTCTCCCGCCTCCAAGGCAGTATAAATCAGAAATGCCTCAAGCGGAGTCAAATCTTCATCCGCCAATTGATTTTTTTCAAACGATTCGGCGGCGATAACCAATTCACCAAGATTTTCAATATTAGATTGAGATTTTTCATCTTTTAATCGAGCATAATGATCTCTCAACCCCGACCAAGCAATCACATTCTCGATTTGTTCGGCAAGCAACAAAGCCGTATTACTTTTCAGTTTGTTTATTAAATGATAAAAGTCTGCCAGCGCATTGGTTGCTCGCGCGGATAGCTGGTTCGTTTTCTGCAAATGTAACCCTGCTGCCCATAAACTGATGTTTTGCTCCCTTGCGGTCATGCGCAAAGTCTCAATCGTGCGGTTCCCGATTCCTCGCGGCGGCATATTAATGATCCGTTCAAACGACGGATCATCCGCGAAGTTTTGCGCAAGCCGTAAGTAGGCCAACACATCTTTGACGACTAGACGCTCAAAAAAGCGCACTCCCCCATAAACACGGTAAGGAATTTTTTCCGCACCCAGCTGTTCTTCAAAAACCCGCGATTGCGCATTGGAGCGATATAAAATTGCCGCTTGGTTCCCTGGTTTCCCCGACTCAATCCACGCTTGAATTCTTGCGACCGTAAACTTCGCTTCCTCTCGCTCATCATGTGCCGCAAAAAATAGAATCGGATTTCCTTGCTTTTCATCCGTCCACAAATTCTTACCAAGACGTCCTTGATTATGTCGGATCAATGCATTAGCCACAGACAGAATTATTTGTGTTGAACGATAATTACGCTCTAAGCGGTATATTTTTGCGGTGGGAAAATCCCGGTTGAAGTTGTTTACATTTTCGGCACATGCGCCACGCCAACTATAAATTGATTGATCGTCGTCCCCGACAACGAATATTGAAGTGTCGCAGCCGGCAAGATTGCGTATCCAAGCATATTGCAATCGGTTCGTATCTTGAAATTCATCAACCAGAATAGAGCGGAATCGTTCATGATACAGCCGCTGCAATGTGCTATTGTCACGCAATAATTCCACTGTGCGCAACAACAGCTCTGAAAAATCAACTAAACTCGACTGCGTACAAACTTTTTCGTATTCCGCATAAATTTTCATCATTTGGCGCTGCACCATATCATCGTTTTCTTGTATATTCCGCGACCGTATTCCCTGATCCTTGTACTGTTCAATAAACCATTGCACATGCTTAGGTTGCCACTGCGTTTCATCCAGATTCAAGTTCTTCAGAATCCGTTTGATGAGACGACGCTGGTCTTGGGTATCCATAATCTGAAAATTCTGCATCAGACCGGCTTCTTGCCAATGCCGGCGCAGTAAGCGATAACACAGTCCATGAAAAGTACCAAACCACATGCCTTGCACCGGAGTTTCAAGCAGAGATTCAAGACGCATGCGCATCTCATTCGCCGCCTTATTGGTAAAGGTCACGGCAACAATCCCAAAAGGAGAAACTTTCTGAGTTTCAACTAACCAAGCAATGCGGTGCGTCAAAACGCGAGTTTTGCCGCTGCCTGCACCGGCAAGCACCAGTGCATGTTGCGCTGAGGCAGTGACAGCATCACGTTGTTCGCAATTTAACGCATCCAGTATCGGCGAGACATCCATTGTTCACTGCTACAGTACAAAAACGACGACAATGACTGCAGCTAAAAATAGCAAAACAATGATTAAATTGCGGTGCGCACGTTTAATTGTTTGACACAGCTCACGATTGCTTGCTTCAGTCCGGCGTTGCATCTCATGCGAATGCTCAAAATGATCTACTAGGATTTTCGGCAGAAGCGGTAATTGCGTCAACGCCTGAGGCAGATACTGCCGTAACTCGGAGAGAATAAACTTCGGTCCCGTTCGTTGCGACACCCATTTTTCCAAAAACGGCTTCGCTGTTTCCCATAAATCAAGATCGGGATAAAGTTCCCGTCCTAATCCTTCAATATTCAGCAAAGTTTTTTGCAATAAAATCAGCTGGGGTTGCACTTGCATATTAAACCCGCGGGCGATGCGAAATAAACGAACCAGTAATTGACCAAACGAAACTTCATTCAAAGGACGCTGAAAGATCGGTTCACAAACTGTGCGGATCGCAGATTCAAGCTCATCCATACGGGTATCCTCAGGCACCCATCCAGATTCAATATGTAATTCGGCAACCCGGTGATAGTTACTTTGAAAGAAAGCTAAAAAATTCTCCGCCAAATATCGCTGATCATCAACCGACAAAGTCCCCATAATACCGAAATCAACCCCTAAATACTTTGGGTTTTGTGGATTGCTCATCTCTATAAAGAGGTTGCCAGGATGCATATCGGCATGAAAAAAATTGTGTTCAAATACCTGAGTAAAGAAAATTTCAACTCCGCGTTCGGATAATTTCTTCAGATCAACTCGTTCCTGTTTAAGTCGCTCGATATCGCTGATCGGCACCCCTCGGATTCGTTCCATCACCATCACTTCACGACGACAATAGCGCCAATAAACTTGCGGCACATAAAGCAAAGGCGATCCTTCAAAATTGCGCCGCAACTGACTCGCGTTCGCCGCCTCTCGCATCAGATCAAGCTCGCCTAAAATAGTCTTTTCATATTCTTCGATCACTTCAATCAAGCGCAGACGTTTGCTCTCTGCCGGTTTTATCCAGCCGAATAGTTTTGCTAACAAGTAAAGCAGCGCAATGTCGCAATGAATTTGACGATCAATATCCGGGCGCAGAACTTTGACGACAACTTCTTGATCTTTGCCGTTGACCTCCAAAATCGCCGCATGTACTTGCGCAATAGAAGCAGCGGCCAACGGTTTTTCATCAAATGATAAGAACACTTCCTCCGGCGGTCGACCCAAAGCAGTTGTAATAATATTCCTTGCGCGCTCCTCGTCAAACGGTGACACTTTGTCTTGCAGCTTGGCTAATTCATCAGCAATATCTTTGGGTAATAAATCCCGGCGAGTGGACAAAGTCTGACCAAACTTAACAAAAATGGTTCCGGATTTTTCCAATGCCAAACGAATGCGCGCTGCCAGCGGCGCTTTGTCATATCGCCAACCTCTGACTAAAAACCGTAGCAAATGAAGGGGCCCTCGCACAAACCAAGGCGGTGACACCTTAAAAAGCAAATCGGTCAAACCATACTTTAGCAAAGTCATATTTACTTGAAAGAAACGTGCGGTCTGAACAATCATTATCGATGTTTCCCCCGCAAACGATCGACACGCGCCACAAGTCTGCTAACATCGTCGCGCAACCTATCTACTTGATCGATAAATTTATTGATTTGCCTTGCATCAACCGCAAGATCAATCTCTTCACGCAAATACTCGCCTGCGCTAAATGCAACGGAATTGATCGCACGGCGGGTACAACGATTAATCGCATTCGCCCCTTTGCCGACTTGATGTGCGGGAATATCACCGACAAACTGCGCAAGCAATTCTTCCCAATCTAGCTCCGCTTCACGCAAAATATGCTGAAATGTTTCTCCAGCTCCGATATCGCCGGAAATTTCCAATTGAGCGCCGGAGCGATGCCCCTCCCGCGTCATTTTAATTAAATTTACAATGCTGCCACGTATCCAAGTTGTCGGTTCCGATTGCGACGACGCTTCTACTCGAATTCGCAGCGGTTCGGATTCGGTATCCGGTGTAAAAAATGTCCGTAAACCCAATGTCGTGATTTCCAATCCGATCATTTTTTCACTCAACTCGTACAGATTTGCTGCCACCTCAGGATTCATCCGCAGGCGAGTATTGATCATCCGTTCAGCTATCGATGCAAACGCACGATGTGCAAACGATAAAACCTGATCGGAACCAACCGAAATATGATCAAACCTTCTCATAGCTTATAACCGCGATGGATGGCGACAATACCTTGCGACAAATTAAAATACTCGCAACGTTTCAAACCCGCATCCTCCATCAAACGTAGCAATGCTTCTTGATTCGGATGCATCCGTATTGATTCGGCCAGATAGCGATAACTTTCTTGATCACCGGCAACCACACGTCCAAGCAACGGCAACACGGTAAAAGACCACAAATCATAAATTGGCGCAAGCCATTCTTTGACTTGTGAAAATTCAAGCACCAAAATATATCCGCCTGGTTTTAGAACGCGTTGCACCGCAGATAGCGCAGCGGATTTATCGGTAACATTGCGCAATCCAAACCCCATCACCACTCGATCAAAGCTGTTATCGGCAAACGGCAACAGCTCGGCGTCGCAACGAACAAATTTTAATGTGTTAATCCCTCGATCAATCAAACGTGCACGACCGACTTTAAGCATTGCCATATTGATATCAGCAACAACAATCTCGGCATTTCCTTTAAGATCGGCGTGTAAACCCGCTGCCAAATCACCGGTGCCGCCGGCGAGGTCCAAAATCTGCTGCTTCCGTCGCGCCGCGCATAAAAAAACAGTATGGCGCTTCCATAGCCGATGAATACCAAACGACATCAAATCGTTCATCAAATCATAACGGCGGGCAACGGATTGAAAGACTTTACCGACCAATTCGGTTTTTTCTGTTAGCCTAACTTTTCGATAACCAAAATGAACTCTCTTAGCCATGTGATCAACTAAACCGCCTCTCTTTGCGCTGATAACCCGCCGCGGCGAGACGCTCCAGATAACGTTGCCAGTTTTGCATCTGATTGACACCCAAACTGTACAAGTAATCCCAAGAGTAAATGCCGCTGCTATGCCCGTCATCGTAAACTAATTTAATTGCATAATTACCAACCGGCTCAATTGAAATGATGTTGATATCCTCCTTGCCGATTTGTAACTTGCCTTCACCGCCGCCGTGTCCCATTACTTCGGCGGACGGGGAAAAAACCCGTAAATATTCACAACTCATTTTGAAAGCCGCACCATTATCAAACATAACTTCCAGCACACGTGACTGCTGATACAGCTGAATATCGGTGGGTAGATGTTGCGACATCGGTTCCGTAATAAAATGTTAAAGAATGTAACGGCTCAAATCTTCATCTTCTGCCAGCGGAGCAAGATTTTTCTCAACATACTCAACATCAATCACTTCGTGCTTCCCGCTATTATCCGGCGCGGTGAAAGAAATTTCCTCAAGCAAATACTCCATCGCAGTATGTAAACGGCGCGCGCCGATATTTTCGGTTCTCGCATTGACTTCATAAGCAATCTCAGCAATGCGACGAATCGCATCATCGGTGAATTCCAGCTTCACTTCCTCAGTTTCCATTAGCTTGGCGTACTGATAAACTAATGAGACATCGGTATCCTTAAGAATTTTGACAAACTCCTTCGCAGTTAATTCTTGCAACTCAACACGGATCGGGAATCGACCCTGTAGTTCCGGAACCAAATCGGAAGGTTTGCTCGTATGGAACGCACCCGATGCGATAAATAGGATGTGATCGGTTTTCACCGTGCCGTATTTAGTGCTGACCGTACAACCCTCAACCAATGGCAGCAAATCGCGCTGAACACCTTCGCGCGAAATATCCCCTCCGCCGACACTCTCGCTACGTTTGACAACTTTATCAATCTCATCGATAAAAACAATTCCATTTTGCTCAACACTCTCGAGCGCCTTCCCTTTGAGATCTTCATCATCAATTAATTTTTGTGCTTCTTCCTGAGTCAGTGTTTTGAACGCTTGATGAACTTTCAATCGTCGCGACTGACGTTGGCCGCCGGCGAGCTTATCAAACATCCCTTGCAATTGATTGGTCAACCCTTCCATACCCGGTGGCGTCATGATCTCGACATTGGCAGATAACGCTGCAACTGTGATATCAATTTCTTCATCGTCTATCTCTTTCTGACGAAAGCGTACCCGCAGCATTTGACGATCGGAACCATACCGTCCGCTTTTCAATAATGCTTCCAAGATAATGTCTTCAGCAATTTCCTCAGCACGATGATACACTCGGTCAGTCTCCCGTTCACGCATTTGCTTCACCGCGACACTACATAAATCACGGATGATTGACTCGACATTGCGCCCGACATAACCAACCTCAGTAAATTTAGTCGCTTCAACTTTGGTAAAAGGAGCATCGGACAAATGTGCAAGTCGTCGCGCAATCTCAGTTTTGCCGATACCGGTTGAACCGATCATTAAAATATTCTTTGGAAAAATTTCACGGCGCAGCTGTTCGCTTAACTGTATCCGGCGCCAACGGTTGCGCAAGGCAATCGCAACCGCTCGTTTAGCCTGATCTTGGCCCACAATGTGTCGGTCTAATTCACGCACTACTTCCCGGGGAGTCATCATCCGCTTACCTTCATAAAATCTCAACAGTTAAATTGGTATTTGTATAGATACAAATACCAGCAGCAATGGCTAAAGATCGTTCAACGATTTCTTTTGCGCCTAAGTCACTATGTGCGATCAGCGCGCTTGCCGCCGCTTGTGCATACGCGCCACCCGAACCAATGGCAATCAATCCGTTTTCCGGTTCGATCACATCGCCGTTGCCGGAAATAATCAACGACTGTTCCTTGTCTACAACCGCCAGCAGGGCCTCCAAACGACGTAGCATTCTATCGGTGCGCCAGTCTTTTGCCAGTTCCAATGCGGAACGCGTTAAATTACCTCCGTGTTCCTCAATCTTACCCTCAAAACGTTCCAGCAGAGCAAATGCATCCGCCGTACCGCCGGCAAACCCCGCTAGCACTTTATCGTGATACAGACGACGCACTTTACGTGCATTGGACTTCATCACAATATTCTGCAGAGTAACTTGTCCGTCACCACCTAGTACTACTTGATTATCTTTGCGAACCGAGACTATCGTTGTCCCATGCATAAACTTATTCTTGTCGTCTTAATCTCATAAGGTAAACTATTTTACAACATCCGGTTGAATGGATGCCGACCTAATAATCACCGGCGCTTAGCGCGCGGATGCGCTTCATCATAAACTTTTGCCAAATGCTGAAAATCTAAATGGGTGTAAATTTGAGTCGTACTAATATCGGCGTGACCCAATAGTTCTTGAACTGCCCGCAAATCACCTGATGATTCAAGCAGATGACTGGCAAAGGAATGACGTAGCAAATGCGGATGCAAATGCACGCTCAATGCTTTCTTGAATGCAAGAGCGGCAAAACGTTTCTGCACCGCTCGCGCGGTCAAAGCATGTCCTTGACGACCGACAAATAAAGCCGCCTCTTCTTCCCCAGCAAACTGAGTCCGAATCTTCAGCCACCGCTGAATAGCATTGCGCGCACATTTGCCGACCGGAAGCCTGCGCTGCTTGGAACCTTTACCGATAACGGAGACAATTCCCGCCTCCAAATCAATGCCATCAAGCGTCAACGAAATCAGTTCCGCCAAACGCAAACCTGAAGAGTAAGAGAGCTCCGCCATTGCAACATCACGGATCTCTAAAAAATCCGTCGTCGGATTATTTAGCAGTTGTGAAATTTGCTCAATCGTCAAAGTTTTCGGCAGTTTTTTATCCGAACGCGGCGGTCGTATCCCTTCAACCGGATTGACGGTTACGCTACCGCAGGATAGGTGGTATTGATAAAAGCTTCTTAAGCAAGATAGATGACGCTGCAAAGTCCGCCCTCCCGAACCGGCAAAATACCGCTGTGAGATGTAACTACGAATCTGCTCCGCATCAAGTCTGCGCCAGCGACCCTCAAGTTCGAACGCAACAAGAAAGCGTCGAAAATGCTTGAGGTCGTGGTCGTAGCTACGAATCGTATTTTTCGAATAATTTTTCTCGTAGCGAAGCATAGAAAGAAATTCTGTAACTGCTTTGCCAAATATCATCCGCTTACCTGCCAAAAAATAGTTTATCAAGGAACATTTTGAACATTTTTTAAACTAGCCGCAAGAGTGTTCAATCAATTGCGCCAATTGAACTAAAAACATAGTCCCCTTGCCCGGTGAGAATTTGTTGGCGTCAGAACTATATAACACTAACAGACCTATCTTTGATCCGAACTTAGGCTGTTGCAACGGTACTACGGCTGTCGACGCGACGCTACTGTTTAGCTGCGGCAATAAAACAATACATTGAGGTTTAGTCAGACGGCTACAATCCGGCTTCCCGGTTGAAAATACCCGATGTAGCAAACCGGCAATACGCTGGTCGTCGCGGCGAATAATCGATAATGTGTTGTCGGAATTATCATTAATAAATTCAGCAAACCAATGCAAAAAAATTTTCGTGTCGGGAAATCGTTCATGAAACACTTCGCCGCAAACTTGCTTTATGGCACTAATTTTCCGATCGCGAAACTCAAGCTTGGCGCCGTCTACTAAGACGCTCAATAGCCGGATTGCGAGGTAGTGCAACGCCAAACTGAGGGATTCATTTTTTCGCACTGTTGCCACCATGACTTTTAGCTTATTGGTTAATTCTCGATTTCTATCGCGCAGCACTTCTATTTGCTTTTCCAATAACGATGCACTGTCGGTTACCTGATGAGCGAGTTGCAGACCGGCAAATGCTTCCGGGTAACGCTGATAAAAGTCACGATGCGCAAGCAGATAAGCTAACACCTCGTCAGCACTTAACTCGGATTCCACCGCTTGCCGTACGGAAGTGTCTGACGGATTTTGACTTTTGCTTGAGTGTGAATCACTCATATACTGAATCGCTCATATACATTTACATTTGTGAGCAAAGAGCAGACCTCGTATCAAAATGCTCTCTCGCGCACGTTTAGCTAAACCTTTCCCCTTTGCCAGCAATGAGTCCGTGCCCCACCGGTCAAGATGACTATCACAAAACATGATTATGATATTTATCCATGAGGAGGTCTATTCGAAATAATTGTTGCGATTATATACGGAAAACCTTATAAAACGGCGGCTTCCTCGATGCTCAATCGAGAAGTTGCGTATGGGGTCAACCAATACATTCAAACTTTTTAATCACTAATCAGAACCAAAGAGAAGCTTAAAAAAAATAGCCCGATATGGCCCTGAAATCTCGAGCCGAAAAGAAGAGATCATTTCAAATCATTACACCGCCATCGTGCGCATTAGCCGCGATACTCTAATTTCAGCATGATTGCCTCGCTAATCCCTAATTAATCTTCCCAAGAAGATTCCACCGGGCCAGTCAGCGTTAAATTTCCTTTCGCATCCTGCTCAACGATCAACATCCCGCCCGGCAACTCCACTTGCACCGCATTATTCAACATGCCCCACTGTCTCCCGACAGCAACCGCCGCACACGCGCCGCTTCCACATGCTTTCGTTTCGCCGACACCACGTTCATACACTCGCAAACGAATATAGCTTCGGGTTTGCACCTGCATCAACCCAACATTTATTTGCTCCGGAAATAAAAGTTCTTGTCGCTGGAAAATGGTGCCGATCGCATCAACTTCATCGGCGCTATACTCGTCAATACTATCCACTTGCATGACCGCATGCGGGTTACCCATAGAAACAATACCGACCTTTTTCAGCACACAGTGGAACTTCTCCTTCAGCTGGGACGATAAACAGTCCAATTCGATCAGATAGTAGTCTGCTCGCACACTTGTGCGAAACGGCACTTTGTCAGGATCAAAAATCGGCGGTCCTATGTTTGCTCGAACGTTCATATCGTTCAACAATTTAGCTACCACCACTCTATAAGAAGAGGGATTTGCTGCCGTGTTGCCGGCATGGCTTGTCACACCGCCTTTCCCATCTTGCGTTTGAATATGCACAATATTCCCATCTACCAACCCTTCGTCTCGTGCATATTGCGCGACACAACGTACGCCATTACCGCATTGTCCCGCCTCTGTCTTATCAGAGTTAAAAACCCGCACCCAAAAGTCCGCACCATTGATGCTTTGCGTGATAAGCAACATCTGATCAAACTTTCTGTACTCCTTAGGTCCTTCCTGATTGATACAATCAAGAACGTCTTTGTGCGCCGAATTGCCCAACGTGCCGTCCAAATTGTCGACAATGAGGAATTTGTTACCCAAACTGCTCATTTTTTTTAGACGATTTTCTATATCAGCTAATCTCATTATTAACCTCTTTTGTCACACACGGCCATAAATAACCATATGTCGATCGCTAATCGTTTCCACTGTCAAATGGCCGAGCGCCGCCACCGCCAATTGTGCCCGAACCTCGTCCGGAGTAAACGCCGCAAGCAAGGAGTTATAGAAATCTTTCCGCAAAATTTCAGGCTCGCGCTCAGAATAGCGAATAGTCAAGTCTTTAGCAGCGGCGGCGCTTTCCGGTCGTATTAAATCGGCGACAAAAACATACGCACCGCGCTTTGTGACTAATTGAATCGTTTGCCACAAAACCTTCGGTTGATATAAGTGATGCAAAAGACTGTTGGAAACAACCGCGTCATAGTGCCCCGATAGCAAATTTTGTTCGGATAAAATCACACATTGCAACACAATTCTGTCCTGTAGCCCGGCGGCAAGAACAGCGCTTTTTGCATGTGCAAGCATTGCCGGTGCGCCATCAATCGCAACCACTGTGCACTGCGGGCAATGCCGTGCCAACCGAATCGCAATGTCGGCAGCGCCACAGCCAAGATCAATTACTTTGGCAGTTGCGGGAAAATCCGGAAACACCTGCCACAAATAATCCACCAGAGCGCGGTGTGCAGTCTCAAAGTCCGCATGCGCATAAGCGTACGCTTGTTCGGCGCCATTCATGAGCTCATTAGGCTCAGGGCGTCGTTGTAACACCGGATCGCCCCTCTAAGTTTTAAGACGCTTAGCAATGCGCCCGAACAACGATCCGAACATTCGACCAGCGACAACTCCGATGCCAATAACCGACAGTCCATACAGCGTTTGACCAATAATCGGAAACAATAATCCGCCTACAATCGCAAACCAAGCTGCCGGCACTGCCGCGATGATATACCCGACGACTGCACCGATATTTGCCGTAGAACGCCCCGGCTTAATAAAGGCTAACAACAACAAACCCGACAGCCATCCGATCAACGCAAAAATCAACAAACCGGATAAAAAACCGAATAAAGCTTGCACGGGCGATGACATTATGTCCGAAAACATTGCAATACTAAAACGTACAACACTGATCATTACCAGCATCACCGGCCAAAGTACTGTTAGAAGAATTAATGTATTGCGTCGAGTAAGCATCTGCTACCTCCGATAATTTTCAGATCAATGAGGCAAAAAGCGACATAGCGACTTACCGTGCATTGTACTGAAACGCTAAGCCGCCGATTATAAGTTATGTAACCCTCCCTTAGGTATTGGAACTCATACCGTACGCTTACTAATGGATACGCTGTTGTATACGATCCCCGAATGGGGCAGCAATCCGCTTTAACTCGTGTAGAAATAACACGGTGACAATGCTAGCGAAATCAGAGTAGATACGGCTCAGTTCAAAGTAATAATAAATAGTCGGATAATGTATCGTCGGCAACGCAAAGCCACCACACTGAAAATCACCTTCCGAGAAATATTGTATAGTCGCTCAATATTTTTTAGCGTGCATGCGGCGCATCACATGTGCGCTATGCGTAGCTCTAATTAAACTGCCGCGTTGGCAATTAGATACTCAAGATAAATGAGCACCGCAAAGAAAATAATCGGGGAAATATAGTTTTCAAACGGCATTGAATCCTCCTAATAGTTTAGGTAGCCGATTATATGTATCGTCGCGCAACCTGACAAGTAGTTGTACGATGCCACCCTAAATGGGATTTTTGAAAGGCTTCGGGGGAAGCGTTCGGCAGTAACATTCGGATCGGTGCTTTCTGTCCATTGTTGGCATGAGGACGGTGCAGGGTGAGACGCGCCCGGAAAACCGATCGGTTTTCAGCAGCGAACGACCCGACAAGGACGTCGGGGCTGGCGTTCATTGACAGAACCAAGTCTCGTCATGGACGAGCAGGGTGAGACGCGCCCGGAAAACCGACCGGTTTTCAGCGGTGAACGACCCGACAAGGACGTCGGGGCTGGCGTTCATTAACAGAACCAAGTCTCGTCATGGACGACAGGCACTTTGCTGAGCATCCACCAACAAACACAAAACGGTTTCATAACCGGTCATTGAATGCTTCCGTATCGGCGAATAGCAGGTCTTCTGCATGATTGATACAATCTTCTTGGACGGTGCGGTTGAAGCGCTTGATGTGCGCGTTCATTTTTGGACACTTGGGATAGGTCAGCCACTGCTCAATCACGGGTGATTCCCGGATGAGCCGGGCAAACTGTCCTTGAAACTCACTCCCGCCGTCCGTCAGGGTGAAACGCGCCCGGAAAACCGATCGGTTTTCAGCGGCGAACGACCCGACAAGGACGTCGGGCTGGTGCTCATTGACAGAACCAAGTCTCGTCACGGACGACAGACACTTTACTGATAACACGGCAACAAACACAAAATGGTTTCATCAGCTCAAAGACTTTACTGCTGCCGAAATTCTGATAAGCCTGGCGCAGGGTGAGACGCGCCCGGAAAACCGATCGGTTTTCAGCGGCGAACGACCCGACAAGGACGTCGGGGCTGGCGTTCATTGACAGAACCAAGTCTTGTCATGGACGACAGGCACTTTGCCGATAATCCGGCAGCAAACACAAAATGGTTTCATCAGCTCAAAGACTTTACTGCTGCCGAAATTCTGATAAGCCTGGCGCAGGGTGAAACGCGCCCGGAAAACCGATCGGTTTTCAGCGGCGAACGACTCGACAAGGACGTCGGGGCTGGCGTTCATTGACAGAACCAAGTCTCGTCACGGACGACAGACACTTTGCTGATAACACTGCAACAAACACAAAACGGTTTCATCAGCTCAAAGACTTTACTGCTGCCGAAATTCGGATAAGCCTGGCGCAGGGTGAGACGTGCCCTGAAAACCGATCGGTTTTCAACGGCGAACGACTCGACAAAGACGTCGGGGCTGGCGTTCATTGACAGAACCAAGTCTCGTCATGGACGACAGGCACTTTACTGACAACCCGCCGACGCCTCTTGCGCGGCGCTTTGCCGCGGTCATGCAAGGCGCTGAGTCCAGTACGGCGATAACGTCGGCGCCAGCGGTACAAAGTGCTGCGACCGACCTTGAATGCGTTCGGGAGTTACAACCCTCCCAAAATAACCGGGCATCGTGTTTCTGTTGAGCCGTTGTGTTCATAATAGCCTCTATTTTTGAAGCAAAATTGGCTTATATAGAAACCTTTGATGCGGTGGCCGATGTGCTGATATTGCATGTCGGTCACCTTTTCGAGTCGTGCCGTGAGTCCCATATGTATCTGGCACTATACAACCCCCGAATTCGATAGCCTATAATGTTGGACCTGCAAGGCTTCTCCTTCTGTCGGCAGGAGTGCCAAAAGTTTCTGAACTTATGCAGATTGCGGTTTGTCATATATCGTATTTTCCTTAGTTTTAATCATTTAAATGGCTTGCCCGACTAATTGGATGATTTCATAGCTCGCCGGGATGCTTTTTTTGTTGCATTGACCATAGCGGCGTACATAATTTTTCATCATTTTTTGCAGCGAAGTCGGTGACGTCAAGCCGCGCGCGCGATCATTACGGCAATTTTTAACGCCGATAGTTTTGAGTGCGATGAGCAGTGATTTGACGTTTGGGTACAGCACCACTTCCCTTTGTTGCTTACAGTGCAGGATTCGGAATCCTTCGTTACCGCAATGGCGTGTCAGTTGATTGACTGACACGAAATCCAGTGTATGTCGATGGTGATCGATGCCTTGCCAACTATTGTGTAATTCATACAGAGTTGTGGGTCCATAAGTGGCAATTAACAACCGACTGCCTGCATTAGATACGCGTCTGAACTCTCGAATTACGCAGGCAATGTCATTACACCATTGCAACGCGGCGGTTGAGAAGACTACGTCAAACGTGCCGTTTTTAATCGGTAACGCCTCTAAATCGCCACAAATAAACCGGACGGTATGATCGGCTACCGGCGCGGTTGTATCGGTACTTATTTGATTCTTTGCCTGCTGTAGCATAGCGGTGGCAATATCGACACCGACAATATGGTTGGAGTGCGCGCCGGAAAAAGTTTCTGTCAGCATGGGGATGTTAATTCCGCAACCACAACCTGCGTCAAGCAATTGAACAGATTTTGGTAGTGTGGACAAGTAAGGTTTGGCGAATGAAATTAAACGCGTTGCCAAACAACGTTGCAGGTCGGCACCTGCCGCATAATGTTTCGCGGCTCGCTCAAATGATTGGCGAATTAATCGTTTATTTAATCGGTTCATCTTTTATGCGTAAAGATTCCAAAAGTTGTGAAATCCGGAAGGGATGCGAGAGCAAAGGAGCATGTCCCGTTTTAGCAATGATTTCAAAACGACCATTGCGGCATAATGCGGCGCTTCGTTTTACGGAAAGCGGCGGGCAAATCATGTCATTCGCGCCGCTGATATATAAAACTTGTCCTCGGTACTGCGACATTTCAGCTCTGCAATCGCCGGTTTGAAGCAGAGCAAGTCCATTCCGTATTTCCTCCAATTCAAAAGGGGGTTGTATCATGCGTTGCAGTTGTGTACGTACTTCTTCTTGGGAGTGGCACGAATCAATTTGTGCTTCAATAAAGTCATGCATAGTTTGTGACGGATGAGCCGCTAAATTTCTTTTTATCTGCGCGACTCGTGCGAGAGGAGTTGCCGAAGACCAATTATGTGTTGCGGTAAAGCGTGCCCCCATTCCGATGCTGACTAGCCGGCGAATTTGATCGGGTGCTCGGACCGCCGCCATTTGAGCGAGCAATCCGCCTAACGACCAACCAATCCAAATAGCATTATCCGGTGCCATATCAAGCAATGCACGGATTAAGGCTTGCGGTTGACCAAGGGATACGGTGCAATTGATACTATTGCCATGTCCGGGTAAATCAATGGTATTTAGGCGATAATGAGACGGAAGTTCCGCCCGCAGTGGGTTCCAGCAGTGTCGATTCATTGCCCAGCCATGAATCAGAAAAAGATTGGTACCTTGCCCGGTTCGTTCAATAAACATTCCGTAATTTAGTGCGTGATGCATAATATCAAACAAACAAATCTTGATGTCACATTGGATTAACACGATAGCAATTATTGCCGGTTATCTTATCGGCTCTATTTCATTTGCAATTATTGTATCCGCACTATTGCGTTTGCCGGACCCGCGTGCCGTGCATTCGTGCAACCCGGGCGCAACCAATGTTTCGCGCGATGGACATTGGGCCGCAGGATTTTTGACTTTGATCGGCGATATGTTCAAGGCGATTGTACCGATTGGTATAGCAACGCAGCTCGGGCTTGAACTATCGGTACTGACGCTTGTAGGTTTAGCGGCTTTCCTCGGACATTTGTTTCCTTTATATCATGGTTTTCGCGGCGGGAAAGGGGGTGCGACATTAATGGGTTGCTTAATTGCTTTGCACCTGCAGACTGCGTTAATCTGTGCGGGTATCTGGCTATTGGTGATTGCGGCGACGCGTTACGTTTCGCTCGCTAACATTTTTATGGGAATTGCCGCACCGTTGATAACGTGGTGGAGCTCGGGATCACTTTTTCTATCTGTTGTTATGATGCTGATGGCCGCGATGCTAATTGTCAGACATCAAACAAATATTCGCTTAATATTGGCAGGCGAAGAAAACAAAGTGGGGGCAAAATGAAGAAAATCGCTTTGATCGGTGCGGGAAATCTGGCAAGGAGTCTGCTGCAAGGTTTATTGCGGATATCGGACCCGTTGCGCAATCTATACATTTTCGATATTAACCCTAAACAAAGTAAACAGGTCGGAAGCAAATACCCGACTATCAGCATTTGTTCCCGAGCGGCGGACGCGGTTGCTTCTGCGGAAGTTGTTTTACTGTGTGTCAAGCCGAATGATATACGTTCGGTATGCAAGGAAATCTGTTCTGTATTAGACGGTCGATTGCTGGTTTCAGTTGCTGCGGGTGTTCGTTTGGAGATGATTCAGAAATGGACATCGTCAACGATCGTTATCCGATGCATGCCTAATTTGCCGATTGCGGTCGGACAAGGGATGAGTGTGTTGTGCGCGGCTGAAGGAGTGTTGCCTGCGCAACGTGCTGCGACGGAGGAAATCTTTGCTGCAGTCGGAGAAGTTGCGTGGTTGACAGACGAAACGCTAATGGAGCAAGTAACGGCATTATCCGGCAGCGGCCCGGCTTATTTTTTCTATTTTTTACAAACGCTGCAAGACGCGGTAATGGCATCCGGTATGACGCATGATTTGGCAAAACGGCTGGTAGTACAAACTGCGTTGGGTGCGGCGGCTTACGCGCGTGAGAGTACAGTGAATTTAAGCGAATTATGCGATCGCGTGACTTCAAAAGGCGGCACAACCGAGCAAGCGTTGGCAATATTTGAACAGGAGAATCTTCCTGCGATTTTCAAGCGCGCTTTGCAAGCGGCGACCGAACGTTGCACGCAAATTGCTAATGAAGTAAGCCTTGCTAATGAAGTAAGCCGGTCACACTCAACTAATCGGGCAGATCGTGGGTTCTAATATTGCGCAAAATCTCATGTTATTTATAACTGAGACTTTATTTTCTATTTACGCATTGGTACTGATATTACGCGCCATGCTGACATTTGTTCAAGCGAGTTTTTATAACCCTCTATCGCAATTCATTTTTCGTTTGACCGAAAGGCCTTTATCGGTGCTACGCCAGTTTCTGCCGACAGTGGGACGAGTGGATTTATCGTGTTGGTTGTTTGCGTATATTGTCAAAGTTAGCGAGTCGGGATTTTTGATTTTGATCCGTAAAGGAATAATCCCATTTGAACAATTATTACTCGTCGGGATAATCCAACTGGCACAAACCGTTATACATATTTATATCTTTGTGTTGATTATTATCGCAATTAGTAGCTGGTTTATTTCCCCGATTCAGCGTACGAACAATGCATTGTTTGTCTTATTGCATGAGCTGGCCGAACCATTGCTGCAACCGATAAGGCGAAGTTTATCCATCACCGGTCCTGTCGACTTCAGCATTATGATTGCGCTATTTGGTTTGTATCTATTGCTAGTGGTCCTGCGCTCATTATATTGATGCAATGCGCATATTAGGCATCGAAACTTCCTGCGACGAAACCGGTATCGGTCTGGTTGATTCAGAGCAAGGTATTATTGGTCAGTCGTTATTCAGCCAAGTCGAATTGCATCAACCTTATGGAGGCGTGGTGCCGGAGCTGGCATCACGCGACCATGCTTGCCGATTGATTCCGTTGATTCGTCAAGCAATTGCGAAGACACGTATTCAAGATATCGATGCGGTTGCTTATACCGCAGGTCCCGGTTTGGCAAGCGCTTTGTTAACCGGCGCAGTGTTTGCGCACAGCATTGCATATGCGTTGGAGGTTCCGGCATTGGCGATTCATCATATGGAAGCGCATTTACTTACTTTGCAGTTGAACACGCCGGCACCGAAACCGCCGTTCGTTGCATTGCTGGTTTCCGGGGGCCATACACAATTGGTACTAGTAAAAAAGCCAGGGTGTTATACCTTACTAGGAGAAAGCTTGGATGATGCGGCGGGGGAAGCTTTTGATAAAACGGCAAAGCTGTTGGGTTTGCCTTATCCGGGCGGGCCCGAGATTGAACGGCTCGCACAGCAGGGTCGCAGCGGTCGGTTTCAGTTCCCGCGTCCGATGTTGGACAAAGGATTAGATTTTAGTTTCAGCGGGCTGAAAACTTGTGTACTCCGCACAGTGCAAAATGGCCCTTCGGACCCCCAAACAAAAGCTGACATCGCGCTTGCTTTTGAAGAAGCCATTATTGAAACACTGGTGACTAAGTGCCGTTACGCCCTTGAACAAACTAGGGTGCGGCATCTTGCTTCGGCAGGAGGAGTGAGCGCTAATATTTCCCTTCGTCAGGCTCTTTCTAAACTGCCTGCCGAAGTTTTTTTCCCTCAGCATGAATTATGCACGGATAACGGGGTGATGATTGCTTATGCGGGATTGTTCCGCTATACCCGACGAGGCGCCGATTTCCCGCAAATATATCCGCGTTGGCAACTGCCGAGCTTGACAAACGTTTAATGCGATGCTGCGGATGTTTTGCCTCGGGCCAGCCCCAGCGCTACACCGAAAATCATCAGCAGAATGAATACCAGTAATGTTTGTTGCGGGATGGTTAGTCCAAGAAATGTCCAATCGATTTCCGTACATTCTCTCGTGCTATTGAACACTGTTTGAATAACTTCGACCGGAGAAAACTTTTCCAGCATATACCCTAGATCAGGCAAGCAATCAGGCGTTGCTTCCGGCGGCAGGTTCTGTAAGTGGATATGTCTGCCGGCGAGAGCAATTCCTAGCATGCTAAACGCCAAAATAATTCCTGCATATATCCGCTGTCCCATCCGCGCAGGTTGATGCATCAGAGCGATGAAAAAACATCCGGCGAGCACGGCAATTACGGCGCGGTCAAAAATGCACAGAGGGCAAGGCGTCAGACCGAGATGCCGCTCCAAATACCAATAGGCAAATGCTAAAGCTCCGCTACAGGTAATTATGCCGACAAGGCAAATGTTACGTAAAGAGAACCTGGGTATCATGTACGTGTCCAGATACATACTGGATTCTTGGACGTCAATAAAAAGGTGACCGACATGCAATATCAGCACATCGGCCACCGCATCAAAGGTTTCTATATGAGCCAATTTTGCTTCAAAAATAGAGGCTCATGAGCACTCTAAGCTTCAACAGAAATATGATGCCCTATTATTTTGGGGGAAACACGGACTAGATGCAACCCTGGATGCGTTCAAGGTCAGTCGTTCGACGCTGTATGCATGGCGCCTGGCCTATCGGCAGGGAGGGTTGAGCAGTTTGCACGACCGCAGTAGAACGCCGCGTAAACGCCAGCAGCGGGTCTGGCCGCAAACCCTGATCCGGGAAATCCGTCGTCTGCGCCTAAGATACCCCACTAGGGACGGGATAAGATTTATGTGTTGCTCTTGCCGTGGTGCCGCAAGCAAGGTCTGTTGTGTCCGAGTGCGACGACGATCGGGCGCTTGATTTCAGATGCCCCGGATCGGATGCGTTGCTCACTGCAGCGCTTGGACCGCAAAGGTCAAGCTAACCCGTTGCGACGTAAGCCGCCACGCCCGCGTCTGAATAGCAAAGCCGGTGCGAGGCATGTCGGACACTGTGTTGCTTTCGATACTATTATCCGTTTTATCGAAGGCAGCCGACGCTATATTCCGACCGCAACGGATCATTCAAGCCACTTTGCCTTCGCGGCGGCAGTGCCTCGTGGCAATAGCGCCCAAGCGGCTCGGTTTGTCGCCTTGGTGCAAACAGTCTTGCCGGGCAAAATCGAGCAAGTATCGACCGACAACAGCAGTGAGTTCCAAGGCGCATTCAATCAATACCTTCGGCAACGAAAGATCCGCCACTGCTATACTTACCCGGGTGCCCCAAGATGAATGCTTATAACGAACGCTTCAACCGTACGGTCCAGGAAGAGTTTATCGACTATCGGGAAGCGTTATTGCTTGAAAACATCGGTGAGTTTAACCGGCAGATGATTGATTACTTGCAGCGCTACAACGGTGAGCGCCCCCACCGGGGATTAAACTACATGCGGGGATTAAACTACATGACCCCGTATCAAGTCATTGCCCGGCAGCCGCTCTATTTACCCGGCCTCATTTGTCCGGAATGTATTGGACACGTACACTAAGATTAGTCAAAGCTGTTTGCGCCGATGCTTATTAATTCCATTCCAATGCGCCGCCGGTTTGATATTCGGTTACGCGTGTCTCAAAAAAGTTCTTTTCTTTTTTCAAGTCGACGATTTCAGACATCCATGGGAATGGGCTCTCCGCTTTGATCGGAAATTGTCTAGGCAAACCAATTTGACTGAAACGGCGGTTGGCAATGTATTCGACATAGTCTTTAAATAGATTAGCATTCATTCCCAACATACCGTGCGGTATTGTATCCTCCGCATATTGTTTTTCGAAGTCCACTCCGCTGAGAATAATTTCCGTAATTTGCTGTTTGAATTCTTCAGTCCAAAGATGCGGGTTTTCCACTTTAATCTGATTGATCACATCAATGCCGAAGTTCATGTGCATTGATTCATCGCGCAAGATATATTGAAATTGTTCGGCGACACCTGTCATCTTGTTTCTGCGACCCATGGATAAAATTTGCGTGAAACCGACATAGAAGAAAATGCCTTCAAACACCACATAAAAGGCGATCAAATCACGTAACAGGCGTTGGTCGTTTTCGAGAGTCCCGGTTTTAAAGTTCGGATCGCTAATACTTTGCGTATAAGGCAATGCCCATTCTGCTTTACGGGCGACCGAAGGAAGTTCGCGGTACATATTGAATATTTCGGATTCATCCAACCCCAGCGCTTCAATGCAATATTGATAAGCATGGGTATGCACCGCTTCTTCAAAAGCTTGCCTTAACAAATACTGCCGGCATTCCGGGTTGGTAATGTGACGATAGACTGCCAACACAAGATTGTTTGCAACCAATGAATCTGCAGTTGAAAAAAAACCTAAGTTGCGTTTAACAATACGACGTTCGTCTTCACTCAGGCTGTTTTCATCCTTCCATAACTTAACATCGGCAGCCATATTAATTTCTTGAGGCATCCAATGGTTATTGCATGCACGCAGATATTTATCCCACGCCCACTTATACTTAAACGGAACAAGTTGATTGAGGTCGGCGCGGCAGTTAATGATTTGTTTGTTATCAACATGTACCCGCGCGGCCCCCATTTCTATATTTTCCAAGCCGGTTATACCGGATTGATTGATAATAGCAGGTACTGCGGGAGAGTCGCCAATCTTGCTGTGGTCGGATATTGACCGACTATCCTGCTTCTGCTTGATTTGAATCAGTGGGTCATCCCATGTTAGTTCCATAATAACCTCCTATTAAAGTACCGAGTTATTGACATACCTCGCATTCGGGATCAAGGATTGAGCATGCGGCGGCATCTTTATCTTGACTGTTGAGTTTGACCGCGTTTAATTGATTGTTGCGTCCTTCAAGCGTGCTTTTCTCAACATGAGTTGCCGCGACAGAGCGCAAGTAGTAAGTTGTTTTGAGGCCTCTTAGCCAGGCCAGCTTATACAAAGAGTCTATTTTTTTGCCGGACGGTTCGTTCATGTACAAGTTGAGCGATTGCGATTGATCAATCCACTTTTGACGCCGCGCTGCGGCTTCAACCAACCAGCGAGGGTCTATTTCAAACGCTGTGGCGAACAGCTCCTTGAGTTCCTGCGGAATACGATCAATATTGGCGACGCTGCCGTCATAGTATTTCAGGTCATTGACCATTACTTCGTCCCAGATACCCAATTTTTTAAGATCTTTAACCAAGTAAGGGTTTACCACGGTAAACTCACCGGATAAGTTGGACTTGACAAATAAATTTTGAAACGTAGGTTCAATGCTTTGCGACACACCGCAAATATTAGAAATAGTTGCGGTCGGCGCAATTGCCAATGTGTTTGAATTACGTAACCCGTAATGTTTAATATCTTCGCGCAGGATATCCCAATTTAAGGTCTGGGACATGTCCAAGTCAAGATAATCTCCGCGATATTCTTTTAGCTTGGCGACTGAATCAATCGGCAAGATGCCTTGATCCCAGAGCGATCCGCTAAAGCTCGAGTAAGCGCCGCGTTCACGTGCTAACTGATTAGAAGCTTTGATCGCAAAATAGCTGACAGCCTCCATTGAGCGATCGGCAAATTCAACAGCTTCCTCCGATGCGTAAGGTATCCGCAGCTTATACAGTGCGTCTTGGAATCCCATCACGCCTAGCCCGACCGGACGATGGCGTAAGTTGGAGGTGCGCGCTTTATCAACACTATAGTAATTATAGCCAATCACATTATCCAACATACGCATTGCGGTCGTGATGGTTTTCTCAATCTTATCCGTCATTAAGCCGTTTGCATTGACATGCGTGGAAAAATTGATTGAGCCTAAGTTGCATACTGCGATTTCATCGTCCGATGTGTTGAGAGTTATCTCAGTGCACAAGTTAGATGAATGAATGGTGCCATTGTGTTGCTGAGGCGAACGCAGATTGCACGGGTCTTTGAATGTCATCCACGGATGACCGGTTTCGTACACCATATTGAGCATTTTGCGCCACAGATCGTTGGCTTTCATCTGAGTGGAATTTTTTATTCTGCCTTGTTCCGCCATCGCTTCGTATTCGGTGTAACGCCGCTCAAACGCCGCACCGTATAAGTCGTGCAAATCGGAAGTTTCGTCGGGAGAGAACAGCGTCCATTTTCCGTCATTCGCCACGCGTTTCATGAATAAGTCGGGGACCCAGTTGGCGGTATTCATATCGTGTGTGCGACGGCGATCATCGCCGGTGTTTTTGCGCAACTCAATGAACTCAAGAATGTCTAAATGCCAAGTTTCTAAATAAGCGCAAACCGCGCCTTTGCGTTTGCCTCCCTGGTTGACCGCAACAGCGGTATCATTGGCAACTTTTAGGAACGGGACAATTCCCTGCGATTCACCGTTGGTACCTTTGATATGTGATTTCATTGCGCGCACTCGCGACCAATCGTTACCTAGACCGCCGGCGAATTTTGATAGCATTGCGTTGTCTTGGATAGCGCTGAAAATGCTATGTAAATTATCTGCGACAGTTGTCAAATAACACGACGATAGCTGCGGGCGCAAAGTACCCGAATTAAACAATGTAGGTGTCGAGCTGAGAAAATCAAATGATGACAATAAATTATAAAACTCAATCGCGCGGGTGTTGCAATTGATTTCATTGATTGCAAGCCCCATTGCCACGCGCATGAAAAATGCTTGGGGTAGTTCAATGCGATGCGACTGAAAGTGAATAAAGTAGCGATCGTATAATGTTTGCATCGCAAGATAAGTGAACCGGTGATCGCGGTCGGGTTTGATCGCTTTCCCGATTTTGTCCAAATCATATTCATTAGCAAGTTTTGAGTCTAGTAGCCTAAGTTCCGCCGCTCGGTGAATGCACTTCTTGAAGTATTCGGGATAACGTTTACTCATTTCCGTCGCTGTGGCTTCATCAAACCGTCCGGATAAGAAAGACAAAGTTTCTCTGCGCAGTTGATCAAGGAGCAAACGGGCGGAAACATAGGTGTAGTTTGGTTCCTTTTCAATCAAGGTGCGCGCACTCATAACCAATGCGGTGCCGACATCTTTTTCAGATATTCCGTCGAAAATATTGCGTAGAAACTCTTCGATAACCAAACGCGATTCAACGTCATCCGTATCTTTACATGCTTCGTTGATCACTTTTTTTATACGCTCAAGATTCAGCGGTTTTCGGCTGGAATCCTTCATCACGACATTGAATTTTGCGGCATCAACCTGCTTTTTGCCTTCGGCGGTACCGGCTTCTTTTCGTTGTTTGGCATGTTCTTCGCGATACAAGACGTAAGAACGGGCCACTTGATGGTGGCCATTGCGCATCAGCGCGAGCTCAACATAGTCTTGAATGTCCTCAATATGGAAAATACCACCTTCGGGGCGACTACGTTGCAAGGCATATACCACTTGTTTGGTTAGGTTCTCTGCAATATCGTGAATACGACGCGAAGTGACCGCGCTGTCCTGCTCAACCGCAAGGAATGCTTTCATTACTGCAAATTTGATTTTGTTTTCATCGAATACGGTAACTTTACCGTTGCGGCGGATAACGCGGTATTTCCCTTCGCTCGGTGCGGCAATCAATAGCTCGGTATCTGTCGCATGCGGGAATTGGCTGTGATTATTGGGGTCGGTACCCGATGTCGGTTGGTGCAACTCCGTTGTGTCGGCACTGCTCATTAATTCTTCCTCCTAATTTGTCAACAAGCGTCCTATCCGGTCTTTTAGTCGTCTTGAAACCGGTGCCATCAATTAACGAATATGGTAAACCTAGTCAAGATCACGCTTAGTATATATGTATATTATGTTTTAGGAGCACTATATATAGTTATCAGCCGGTGTCAAGAAATGACTTTAAATAAATCTGAAGCGTTGATAAATCAACATTGATGAGTTCTATAAGAATTCAGAGAGGTTGCAGAAGTATCCTATATCTAGTATTTTAGCCGGAAGAAATTTGGTGTCGGGCGGAAGTATTTGATTTATATTGATATTGGTATAGCGCTGCCGGGCATGGTTGCCGCACGTTATGATTGTACCTATGCTAATGCCAACAGGAGTAATGTAATATGACTAAGCTAAATGAGCAACGTTGTGAAGCCTGTCGAGTCGGGGCGCCTCAAATAACTGAAGAGCGAATTAAACAGTTATCACCGCAAGTTCCGGGATGGGACTTGATCAAAGTGGAAAATATCAAGCGTTTGCAAAAACAATATTCGGTTAAAGACTTCGTGGCGGCGATGCGTTTTGCCGGCCAAGTCGGCGCACTTGCCGAATCTGAAGGGCATCACCCCGCAATCGTTGTTGAATGGGGTAAAGTGACTGTAATTTGGTGGAGCCGTAAAGTGAAGGGGCTACATGAGAATGATTTTGTAATGGCGGCAAAGACCGATCAATTATTTGAAGCATAATATCAGTTTCTTAATTATCTACCGGCGTAAAAATTTATGAAGTCTCCCCCCTATTGGCAGACCGCTTGCGCCGAGTTGGCGGCATGCGACCCAATGATGGCGGATTTGATTACAACGTTTAAGCGTCCTTTGCTATCAAGTAAAAGCAGCGCATTTGAGATTTTGTGTCGCGCGATTGTCGGACAACAAATTTCGGTTAAAGCGGCTGATAGCGTTTGGTCAAGGCTGAAAGAAAAGTTGGGAGAAATCACGCCGCGATCGGTTGTGCATCGTCGTTACGATACTTTATGCCGTTGCGGTTTGTCGCGCGGCAAGGCAAATTATCTGCGCGCAACTGCTCAATTTTTTATTGACCGCGATATTCGTCCGCCGTATTGGAAGCAAGATTTCACGATATTGCGCCAAGAATTACTGTCGATCAAAGGAGTAGGTATTTGGACGTTTGAAATGTTTGCAATTTTTTATTTAAGACATCCCGATATTCTGCCGTTAAGCGACCTTGGTTTAATCAATGCAGTGAGCCGGTTATATAACAAAGGTGTAACGCTTGAGCGCTCCGACGTTGTTAAGATTGGCGAGCGTTGGACACCATGGCGAACAGTGGCGACTTGGTATTTGTGGCGCAGCATTGATCCGAGCCCGATCGTTTACTGACGATGGGCTTATTACACCTCAGGTTATCCTTCCTGTTAAGCAGGGTGGTCGCCCCGATTTCACAAATATTTATCAATGTGTGCGGTCATCACATATTGCACTCTTGGCAATGCTGTGATCATAGACCTGACCCTAATCGCTCTTTCGCAGACAAACACGGATTGGATGCATCCTCAGGATATTTTTAAGGTTGGTCGCAGTACTTTGTATGCCTGATCAAGCGTTATCGGAAAAACAAACGAGCCGGTTTGCACGATAGAAACGAAGCGCTTCACCAGTGGCGACCGCGAATTTCAAGCGCCGATTGATTAAGCTGTCAGGCGTATGCCCGCTGTCGTATGCTTACTGAACATTGGTTGATCGATATGTCCGGAGACGAATCTTATATTGAGTGCTTCAATTGCGCTCTGCAAGAAGACTTACAGGTCACGGTGAGACACTCTGTCGACAGACTTGGATGAGTTCATAGGCTACTTATGGGACCGCTTACGGTCGTATTCAAAACAGTACAATATGACAATATGCGCCAAGTATATACCGGTTTAGGATAGCAACCCCTCAAGTCCGGAATGTATTGGACACGTACAAGAATTTCGGCAGCTTTGGCGAATCTCGGTAGCAGTAAAGTCTTTGAGCTGATGAAACCGTTTTGTGTTTGTTGGTGAATGCTCAGCAAAGTGCCTGTCGTCCATGACGAGACTTGGTTCTGTCAATGAGCGCCAGCCCCGACGTCCTTGTCGGGTCGTTCACCGCTGAAAACCGATCGGTTTTCCGAGCGCGTCTCCCCTGCCCGAGTGTCCGCACGATTGCGCGCCTGATCGCGGATGCGCCGGATAAAATGCGCTGTATTCCGCAGCGGCTGAATGCCAAAGGACAAACAAAACGACCGTTTAAGCGCCGTTGCAGGGCACGCAAGCCGAAACACTTCAAAGCACAGTATCCGGGGCATTGCATCGCCCTGGATACGATTGTGCGTTATCAGCACGGGTGCGCCGCACCATCTTAACGGCCATCAATGTCTATACACGTATGGCAACAGCAATGGCAACCAACCGCTGTAACAGCCACAACGCAGCCGCATTCCTGCGCCTGGCAGAATTTCGGCAGCAATAAAGTCTTTGAGCTGATGAAACCATTTTGTGTTTGCTGCCGGATTGTCGGCAAAGCGCCTGTCGTCCGTGACGAGACTTGGTTCTGTCAATGAGCGCCAGCCCCGACGTCCTTGTCGAGTCGTTCGCCGCTGAAAACCGATCGGTTTTCCGAGCGCGTCTCACCCTGACGGACGGCGGTAATGAGTTTCAAAGAACAGTTTGCCCGGCTCATCCGGGAATCACCCACGATTGAGCAGTGGCTGACTTATCCCAAGTGCCCAAAAATGAACGCGCACATCGAGCGCTTCAACCGTACGCTCCAAGAAGATTGTATCAATCATGCGGAAGACCTGTTATTCGCCGATACGCAAGCATTCAATGACCGGTTATGGGGGTATGTAGCCTGGTATAATCTGCACCGCCCTCATGCCGGTAACGAACAGCAAGCGCCAATCCGAATGTTACTGCCGAACGCTTCCCTCGAAGCTCTTCAAAAATCCCATTCGGAGCGACATCGTACAAATATAACATTGATTAGGCTATTTATGATATATTACACGGAACTCCGCGGTTCAAATGCGGAAATACGAGAATAGTTCGTATAATAACGGTGACGGGGGAATTTATGCCGACTATTAAGCCAATTGATAATAAGCCGATTACACCGGCGAATACCGATACCGCGCAGGCTTCTTTAACAAAAGCTACTTTTCGTGACCGTATGGTTAAAGAAGCTGGCTCCAGTGGAGTAGAAGGTGTTCAATCTCGGTCTGTCTATGATGCTTTGCCTGAATTGCCATCAGAGCAAACAAACAGGTCGCGTAAAATTAAACAGTTTTTCGCTCGTGTGCTTCATCCGCAAACTAGAGCCACAAATGAGGACACTTATGCAACCATTGATGAGGCGAAAACCGCTGCTGAACAATACCGAGTAAAGGGTGGTCCGGACTATGCAACAGTAAAGCAAGCTGCTTCACTTGATGCGGCATTAGGTTCTGTGCGCAATCAGGAGGAAGATGATTACACCGATATGTCGGGAGTGCGCAGTCGTCCGGATGATACCGGTGAGTATGTGGACATGGGACAAGCGCCGCGTGTCGGACAGGAAGCGACTTATCAGAATGTTCACGATGTAGCCGAAGATGACTATACCGATATGTCCGGTCAAGAAGAGCCTGCGTATGCTGAGGTAGGCGAACGGGAGCAACCGGCGAGTGCGATTTATGAAGACCCCGATGCGGCATTAGGTTCTGTGCGCAATCAGGAGGAAGATGATTACACCGATATGTCGGGAGTGCGCAGTCGTCCGGATGATACCGGTGAGTATGTGGACATGGGACAAGCGCCGCGTGTCGGACAGGAAGCAACTTATCAGAATGTTCACGATGTAGCCGAAGATGACTATACCGATATGTCCGGTCAAGAAGAGCCTGCGTATGCTGAGGTAGGCGAACGGGAGCAACCGGCGAGTGCGATTTATGAAGACCCCGATGCGGCATTAAGTTCTGTGCGCAATCAGGAGGAAGATGATTACACCGATATGTCGGGAGTGCGCAGTCGTCCGGATGATACCGGTGAGTATGTGGACATGGGACAAGCGCCGCGTGTCGGACAGGAAGCAACTTATCAGAATGTTCACGATGTAGCCGAAGATGACTATACCGATATGTCCGGTCAAGAAGAGCCTGCGTATGCTGAGGTAGGCGAACGGGAGCAACCGGCGAGTGCGATTTATGAAGACCCCGATGCGGCATTAAGTTCTGTGCGCAATCAGGAGGAAGATGATTACACCGATATGTCGGGAGTGCGCAGTCGTCCGGATGATACCGGTGAGTATGTGGACATGGGACAAGCGCCGCGTGTCGGACAGGAAGCAACTTATCAGAATGTTCACGATGTAGCCGAAGATGACTATACCGATATGTCCGGTCAAGAAGAGCCTGCGTATGCTGAGGTAGGCGAACGGGAGCAACCGGCGAGTGCGATTTATGAAGACCCCGATGCGATTAATAACACACCAAACTCCGCTGATAACGTAAAGGAAGGTCATAGCTAATCGGCAAATCGGTAGTTTGGGCAAACAAACCACCTTGCCTACTGCTAATTTTTCATATGTGGGCGGTATTCAATGCCGATTCGGTTTAGCAAATCGGTCTATTGCATCAAGCGAGTCGGCAGAGGTTCGCAACTGGCTTTTCTATTCATAGTTAAAAAGGGTAATATGCGCTCTATCATAGCAATAGCCAAGCATTTATGACTTTTTCAATCATTATTCTGTCTGCCGGTGAAGGTAAGCGGATGGGAAATCAAGATCCCAAAGTATTGTATGATTTGACAGGTAAGCCACTGATTGCCCATGTACTTGCTACGGCACAACAGCTACAACCCGATGCCATTCATATTGTTTGCGGGTATGGTGCGAAGCAAGTGCAAGCGGCTGTTGAAAAATATGCGGATGGTGTCAGTGAACTCTTTTTTCACCATCAAACCGAGCAGATTGGCACAGCGCATGCGGTTCGTTGTGCTGATTCGGCGCTGGGCTCAGATCATATGCTGGTTATGTATGGCGATGTTCCGGCTTTGCGCGCGAAGACGTTGCGGCGATTGTCCGCCCGATTGCAAGATAGCGACTTAGTAGTATTAACGGCAAATGTTGACGATCCGTACGGTTATGGCCGGATAATTCGCGATAGTGAAGGGAAAATCATACGCGTCGTTGAAGAAAAAGACGCAATGCCCGAAGAGAAATTGATTACAGAAATTAATACTGGGGTGATTGCTGCACGCAGCGCTTTACTGAGACGCATCCTCGCTGAGATCGGAAATAATAATACGCAAGGCGAGTATTATTTGACTGATAGCGTCGCGCAAGCGGTGCAAATGGGGATTTCAGTTAAAACGCAATCGCTGGAAGATGCTGGTGAGGCGCGTGGTGTCAATACGCTGGATGAGCTACAGGTTGCGGAACGCTATTTACAACATCGCTATGCGAAAGAATTGATGCGACAGGGCTGCCGGTTGCGAGATGTTTTTCGAATTGATATACGTGGGAGTGTCACTGTTGAAAATGATGTTGCGGTGGATTTAAATGTTTTGTTTGAGGGACAAGTGAAATTATTCAAAGGGGTTCGTATCGGTGCGAATTGTGTGATAAAAAATTCGACAATCGGTGAGGGCACTATTGTCAATCCGTTTACTATTATTGAAAATTCAAATATTGGAAAGTATTGCGCTGTCGGGCCGTATGCGCGGATTCGCCCCGAAGTTACTTTGGACGATGCGGTGCGAATCGGCAATTTTGTTGAGATCAAGAAAAGCCATGTCCGGAATGATTCTAAAATCAACCACCTTAGCTATATCGGCGACAGCGAAATCGGCAAACAAACAAATATTGGCGCCGGTACTATCACCTGTAACTATGACGGTTTAAACAAGCACCGTACTATTATTGGCGATAATGTTTTTGTCGGTTCCGGGACACAGATAGTGGCACCGGTAACAATTCATGATCGTGCAACGATTGCTGCCGGTTCGACTGTCACAAAAGATGCGAAGCCCGATGCATTGACGACTACACGCGGGGAGCAGAGGACGATTGACGACTGGCAACGACCGGCTCATCGGAAGGAATAACCAATGTGTGGAATTATTGCGGCAGTTAGTGATCGTAACGTTAGCGAAGTATTAATGGAAGGGTTACGCTGGCTAGAGTATCGGGGTTATGATTCGGCAGGAATTGCATTCTTAAACGGAGACATTCAACGTGTCCGGAAAACCGGCAAAGTGGCTGAATTACAAGCGGCGCTTGATGAACATCCTTGCGACGGACATATTGGTATTGCTCATACACGTTGGGCAACGCACGGAGTGCCTGATGAAGTCAATGCACACCCGCATATTTCGAGCAATCGGATTGTGATCGTTCACAATGGCATTATCGAAAACCACCGGCAACTGAAAACAATGCAGTTGCAAGAAGGTTTTACGTTTGACTCGGAAACCGACACCGAAGTGATTGCGCATCAAGTCATGCTATTTTTACGTCAAACCGATAGTTTACTTGAAGCAGTTACAATGACATGCCGCATCCTGGAGGGTGCATACGCGCTTGGAGTGCTGGATAAGCAATCGCCGGATTGTTTAATTGCCGCGCGTAACGGTAGCCCGCTGGTGATTGGTCTGGGAAATAACAGCAATTACATTTCTTCCGATTTGCGTGCGCTATTGCCCCATACTCAGAATTTTATTTATATGGAAAATGGCGAAGTGGCGACGCTTAAAAAGCGGGATGTGCAAATATTTAACCTGGAATTAAAACCGGTGTTGCGCGAGTCGTTTCATGTCGATATTTCGGATTCAGCCGCCGAGCTCGGGCGCTTTAAGCATTATATGCACAAAGAAATTTATGACCAACCGCAAGCGATTGCCGATACATTGGAAGGACGACTTTTTAAAGATAGTGTGTCGGACGAGATTCTCGGAGCCGGCGCCGCCGACATTTTAGATAAAGTGCGGACAGTGCACATTATCGCTTGCGGCACGAGTTATCATGCGGCATTGGTTGCCAAATACTGGTTTGAAAATCTTGTCGGTATTTCATGCCCGGCCGAGATTGCAAGCGAGTTTCGCTATTGTCGTCAAACGACGCCGCCCGACGCTTTATTTGTGGCAATATCGCAATCGGGTGAAACCGCGGATACTTTAGCGGCATTGGAACTTGCCAATAGTCGTCCGTATATTGCCAGTTTGGCAATTTGCAATGTGCCGCAAAGTTCGATCGTGCGTTTGGCCGACCGTGTGTTAATGACGCATGCCGGTCAGGAGATCGGTGTTGCTTCGACAAAGGCGTTTACCACACAGTTAGTCGCACTGTTATTACTAGTTATTTTGCTTGGCAAACGTAGACAGATGACGCAAGAAATGCAGGCGGATTTAGTAACACAGTTGAGGCAATTGCCGGCACAGCTTGAACAAACACTTTCTTTGGAGCCGCAAGTTAAAGCGCTGGCGCGCGAATATGCCGACAAACATCATGCATTGTTTCTTGGACGCGGCGCACACTATCCGATTGCACTTGAAGGCGCACTTAAAATGAAAGAAATCTCTTACATTCATGCCGAAGCGTATCCGGCAGGCGAACTCAAACACGGTCCTTTGGCTTTGGTTGATCACGACATGCCGGTGATTGCCGTTGCGCCGAATGATGCGTTATTGGCAAAATTGAAATCTAATTTGGAAGAGGTACGTGCGCGTCACGGGATTCTGCACGTGTTTGCCGACGAACAAACGGCATTTTCCGAAGACAGAAAGATCGCCGCGCTAATTAAATTAAAAGTTCCACACAATACGGTTGCGCCAATTATTTTTACGCTGCCCTTACAATTGCTTGCTTATCATACGGCGCTTATCCGCGGCACTAATATCGACCAGCCGCGCAATCTTGCAAAATCGGTCACGGTAGAATAGACCTAAACGGCAGTCTTGTTTCATCCACTTCTCTGCAATATTTACATATTGCCAACACCGTTTTCTTGAGTAGTTATTCTATGATTGCCGCAGCAACCTATACTCCTGATGGTTCTCTTGGAGATGTTGTAGATTGTTCCGGACATCTGCCGACCTAGGGAGATTGTATGTCAAATCTTGGCAAGATGTGTGGAACGATAGGTTATGAAGTCTTTTAAAAAGACTCTGATATTTCGGGTAGCGGAACTATCACAAGAACTATGACTATCAAGCGTAAGTAATATCAAATCATCGCATTTGATATAAAGTAAGAATCCGCAATGTTTGCTTTGAATCTTTTTAAGTTAGACAATAGTAGATATTGAAGGCGGATGCATGGAATCTTTAACAGTAGAGGGTACACACATTAAAAAAACTCTTTGGAGGAATAAAGGGAAGTTGATGATATTACACCGTTCGGTCATGATTTGCTTGTTGGCGGTCGGTTGCTTAATGCTCTCGCTTGCCGTGAGTTTGGTTTGGAGCGAAGAGATGGAGGGTGCTTCCCTATCCGTTGAGGAAATTATGCTGCTTGCCGAGCAAGGCGATGTTAATGCCCAGTTTAATCTTGGTTTGATGTACTATCGAGGCAACGGTGTTTTACAGGACTATAAACTAGCGCATAAGTGGTTTAACATCGCTTCGGCGCAGGGTGATGCGGAGGCTAGGCGCGCCCTAAGTTTGATTACCGTTATGATGACCCGGGAGGAAGTTGCTTCGGCACAGGAACTTGCTCGCGAATGGCAGAATAAGCGCTCAAGTCAATAATGTTCCGAATACCGGTTTAAGTTTGCCGGAATAACGGCCGATTATTGCTTGTTACCGGTTTTAATTTCAGCCGTTTTTGCCATCACCTTTAGCTCTTCCACTGCGCGCTGTATTTGAGTATTTTTTCTAACGCGTTCTTCAAAGCTCATCCATTTAAGATCCTCAGCATTTTTTTCCGCATCAATTGCTTTATCGGATGCTTCGGCTTCAGCTGCCAGTTCATCGTCTTTACTTGTATCTTCGGTATTCGGCGATTCAATAACGATGTGCGGTTCAATACCGGTTTCATGAATCATGCTGCCCGATGGGGTGTGGTAACGTGCCGTGGTTAACTTCAATGCTCGGGTTTTATCGATCGGATGAATAGTTTGTACCGAGGCTTTGCCGAAAGATTTTGTTCCCATAATTGTTGCCCGCTGATGATCTTTAAGCGCACCTGTCACGATTTCCGATGCGGACGCCGAACGACTGTTAATCAGCACAACGATAGGAATGCCCGCGTACTGCTGAGCTCTGCGAGTTTTGTATTCCACTAGCGAGTTTTCAGCGCGCCCTTTGGTATATACAACAAGCTGTTGCGCATCTAAGAATACGTCGGAGACTTCAATCGCTTCGTTAAGGATTCCGCCCGGGTTGCTGCGCAAGTCAAGAATGATTCCGTTAAACGGCGCGCCTTTTATTTGTTTTTTCATTGCGGCGAGAGCGTGACGCAATTCCTGACCGGTTTTGATCTGGAAATTGGAGATTCTAATGTAAGCGATATCGTCGTCTAAGAGTACCTTCTTGACGCTTTCGCGCTTGATCACGGCACGTGTCAACTCGACTTGGAAGGGTGGTTTTCCGTCGCGCACAATCATTAACTTGACTTGTGTTCCGACTTTCCCACGCATTAAATCAACTCCTTCCGATAAAGTCATACCTTTCACCGGTTTGTCATCAATTTGCACAATTAAATCTCCCGCAAGGATGCCGGCTTTATCTGCAGGTGTGCCTTTAATCGGTGCGGCGACCCGGATATATTCTTTATCCATGGCAATTTCGATACCTAAACCGCCAAATTTTCCGGTCGTGCCAATTTTAAGATTCTTGTACTGATCTTTCGTCAGATACACCGAATATGGATCAAGCTCCTTGAGCATGCCATGAATTGCTCCCTCAATAATTTTTGTGGCATCAATATCTTCAACATAATGTTGTTTGATGTTGGCATAAATGTTGCTAAAAAGACGCAGGTCCTTATAAGGGACATTGCCGGTCGGAGCGGCGGATGCCAGTGTGCTTAATACTAGAAGTACCCCGGCGTACAACAACGCAGGGACGGACGAGCGAGGGAGATTATAGTTAATCATAAAACTATGCCTTAAGTTCACGAATGTAAAAGTTCATTATACCCGCTTGGAGAAGCGCGTCACCTATTTCTCTTCACGATTGGGATGGAAACCAAGCAGGCAAATGGCGGATAATCCTCTTAAATTAAGATATTATGCGTGAACTACGTTCATTTACAGCGCTTAAATATTTCCTGCGGATAGCTTCTTGATCCTTTCTTTGATGCTTCGATATTAAGAGCTGAATTTTATCCCTCGTCGCCTGCCGTACTCGCTTCACCGGCTGAGCCGCGATCAAACGGTTTCGGTATTTCACAGACCGGCGACTGCCGTTATCAATACCGGTAAATCCATGCTGTCCTGTGTAACTACACCGACGCTTTTTTCATCCTAACCGGGTCCATCGTAAGCGACGGGTGATTCAAATGTTCAGGTCATAGCGGGGATTGATACGGCTGCATACAATAGGTGTTATGTTGTAGAATTATCTACTACAATTTGAGTGATGCATTGCTTTATCCCAACGCAACGGTTTGCACCCAAGAGGTTGTTGGCTTTAAAGTATCTAAGAGGTCGCGTAAGCAAATGACCGGACAGATTTTATTAAGGTAATTTATGGAGCACGATTTTTTACTTTTTTTACAAGAAAATGCAATTTTGGTAGGAATTGCTTTGTCCTTATTGGGGGCAATTATTGTGGTTGAAACACAACGCTTCACCCGGCAGTATAAAGAAGTTACCCCGGCGCAAGCGGTGCGATTAATCAATCGTGAGGGAGCCTTCTTGTTGGATTTGCGCGAGAGCCATGAGTTGGAATCGGGAACAATTCATAATGCCAAACATTTGGCGGCAAGTAATCTGCCGAAACAATTGGATAAGATCGGACAACACAAAGAGAAACCAATGATTGCGTTTTGCGCCAGTGGCGTACGTGCGCCGAGTATATGCCGGCTGCTAGTAAAAAACGGGTTTTCTAATGTGCATCATTTGAAAGGTGGAATCGCTGCTTGGCAACAGACGGGGATGCCTCTCGTTAAAAAATGAGGATAAACAAATGAAAGTAAAAGTGGAAGTTTTTACTTCGGGACGTTGCCCTTATTGCGGTTGGGCAAAACGGTTGTTGGAAAAAAAGGGGGTCGAATATGAGGAAATTCGCGTGGACACCGATGCCAAAGAGAATGAAAGGATGCGATCGCGCACCGATCGTACTTCGGTGCCGCAGATTTTTATTGACGACATGCATGTCGGCGGTTATCAGGAGATGGTAGAGTTGGACCAGAAAGACAAGCTTGACGAATTATTGAGGATTTGAAACAACACGATGTCCGAATCAATTAAAAAAGTACAGTTGAAGATTCATAAGATTTATCTGAAAGATGCTTCGTTTGAAGCCCCCAATGCCTTTGTGAATGTTGAGAAATGGAAACCGCATGTGGACGTGGAGATCAACGCAAACAGTCGGAAGTTAGAAGACAACCGCTATGAAATGATATTACGTGTTTTAATCACCGCCAAACAGGAGGGGGAAATTGCTTTTTTGCTAGAGATTCAACAGGCTGGAGTATTCACAATAGATGGTTTGAAAGAGAACCAAACGCACGCAGTCCTGAATGTGCAATGCCCCGACATTTTGTTTCCATTTGTTCGTGAAGCGGTTTCCGATTTGGTAACGAAAGGTGGTTTTCCGCAGTTGTTGCTAGGACCGATGAATTTTGAAACTCTCTATCGCCAAAAAGCGGATGCATTAAAAGAGCGGCAAACTACCACATTGACGACACATTGATATTTTACGGGTTGCGCTAACTTGATGTGATGGCGAAACACACTCGCATCGGTATTCTGGGAGCAGGCGCTTGGGGGACCGCTTTGGCGGTGCATTTGGCAAATCAAGGCCACGCGGTTCGGCTGTGGACGCGACATACGCAAAAACATTCGACACTTTCCGATCGTAGCGCCGCACGGAAGCATCTATCGTCTCATTCCTTGCCGGATACGGTTGTCATTCGAGATAATCTTGCGCAGACAGTTATCGGGTCGGATTGGTTAATACTTGCAGTGCCGGCAGCTGCAGTACATGCTGTGCTCGCCGTTGCGCTACCGTATATAACTTCGTCATATCAAGGAGTGATTTGTACTGCAAAAGGTATGGACCGCAAGCATGGTTTGTTTATGCACCAAGTGATTCCGGCGGCGCTAGATAAGAGAGCGGTGGATATTTATTTGTCTGGCCCTTCTTTTGCCGATGAAGTGATTGCCGGGCTGCCGACTGCGGTCATATTAGCGACATACGATACCGATGTTGCTAAACGCGCCGCAGCATTGTTTCATAGCAAAATATTCCGCGTTTATATCAGCACAGATGTTATCGGAGTGGAAGTTGCCGGCGCGCTCAAGAATGTTATCGCGATTGCGGCCGGTGTGTCGGATGGTTTGGGCTACGGCGCAAATGCACGTGCTGCGTTAATTACCCGCGGATTGAGTGAAATTCGACGATTTGCGCTGCGGCTGGGAGCTTCATCCGCAACGTTTTCCGGTCTTGCCGGTTTGGGTGACTTGGTTTTAACGTGTACTGATCAGCAATCGCGCAATTATCGCTATGGTAAACTGCTCGCGCGCGGCAGTAGCAATCAGCAAGCTCGACAGGCGATCGGGCAAGTCGTCGAAGGGGTTTTTACCGCACAGATCGTTTGTGACTTTGCACGACGAGAGAATGTCGAGTTGCCTATCTGCTTTGCAATAAATCAGATACTGCGCAATCAGATTGATATAAAACAAGTGGTAGATCAACTGCTAGACCGTGACGTTAAAATCGAGGACTAGAGACATTGGTATTAACAGATTGAGATTAACGTGCAAACTCATTTTGTCGCCATGCTTCATAAACAATGACTGCAACTGCATTGGCTAGATTCAAACTTCGGTTATGTGTGTGCATGGGTATCGTGATTTGACGTTCGGATGGTACTTGCACCAATATTTCCGATGGCAGCCCTCGAGTCTCCGGCCCGAATAGAAATGCATCTTTCGGCATAAAACATACTGTGGCGTAGCAGCGTCGAACCTTGCTTGAACAAGCGAACAATCTTGCAGGCGATTGATTCGATGTTGTATTCGTAAGATACTCGCTAAAACTCGGATGCACTATTGATATGGTGCGTTCGTGATAGTCTAATCCGGCCCGTTTCAAAGCACGATTGTCAAAGCGGAATCCAAGCGGCTCAATTAAATGCAAACGACAGCCGGTATTTGCGCACAAGCGAATAATGTTGCCGACATTGGGCGGAATTTCCGGCTGATATAAAACAATGTCAAACATGAGTGTATTTTAATAGCTGAATAGTCGTTGTTTTCAGAGAATATCTTTTGTGAGGATCAATATATATTCTCCGTTTCGAGGTAAGCAAATATCCGGAGGTGTTCTCGGCAAAGTAAAGACAATGTTATATTCATATTCTTAATCATCTTCCGGTCACTATCGGCATCCGGCAGGTTTTGTAACGAGCCATAGTGCAATGGTGATGTAAGGGTATGTTTGTTTTTACTGCTGTCGTTTTGCCCGGAATGTTGAGCAATTTCTGCCCGCAAACAAGAGAAGAATCAATTCAATCGGGCAGCAATGATATATCCGCTACCGATTTGCTTTAGAATAATAGTGGGTAGTGTTCGATGCTAAAAAATCAGTATCCAAAATTGCAGCTTAGTTTTTGCGGCATGGACTTTAACAATCCGTTAGTCCTATTATCCGGCTGTGTCGGATTTGGCGATGAGTACACTCGCATTGAAGGATTTTCTCACCGGGATGTCGGTGCGGTGTGTTTGAAGGGAACGACACTGAAGCCACGGTTAGGGAATGCGCCGCATCGCATCGCGGAAACTCCGGATGGCATGCTGAATGCGATAGGATTACAGAATCCTGGGATTGATGTGTTAATACAAGACATATTGCCCCAGTTGGATTTTTCCGAAACGTGCTTTATCGCCAATGTGTCGGGCACGACTGTTGCCGAATACGAAGAAATTACCCGCCGCTTGGATGATTCGTCAATTAATGCGATTGAAATTAACGTTTCGTGCCCGAATGTTAAAGAAGGCGGACTATCATTCGGCAATTATCCGCATATGTCGGCGCAAGTGGTTGCCGCATGCCGTCGGGCAACGAGCAAGCCTTTGATCACTAAGTTGTCGCCTAATCAAACCGATGTCGTTGAAAATGCGCGGCAATGTATCGAAGCGGGCAGCGATGCGTTCGCCGCGATTAACACAGTAGTCGGAATGGCGATTGATATTCGAACGCGACGCCCGGTTATCGGCAACAACCATGGCGGCTTGTCGGGCGCTGCGATCAAGCCGATTGCGCTATACAATATTTCCGAAATTTATCGCTTATGCAAACCGTATGGAATTCCGATTATCGGGCAAGGCGGGGCGATTACGCCGGAGGATGCGATTGAATTTTTAATCGCCGGCGCGAGCACGGTCGGTGTCGGCACCGGATTGTTTTACGATCCGTTAATTTGTGGCAAGATGAGCTGCGCAATCAATGCATATCTTAATGAAAACGGCTATGCAAGAGTTGCCGATTTGGTCGGAACTTTAGAACTGAATGTCGACCACCATAGTCCCGACCAAGCAAGGATTGTCTAACAGCTGTAATACATGTCAAATTCAGCCGGATGAGTGGATATTCTCAAGCGATTGACCTCTAACATTTTCAGTTCGATATAACCGTCAATCATGTCGTCGCTGAAAACGTTGCCGACGGTCAGAAACCCACGGTTTTCATTTAATGTGATTAGCGATTGCTCCAAAGAGGCGCAGACTGTCGGGATTGCTTTTTCTTCTTCAGCGGATAAGTCATACATATCTTTATCGTATTGTTCTCCCGGGTCCGTTCTGTTCTTAATGCCGTCAATGCCTGCCATCAGCATAGCAGCAAAAGTCAGGTACGGATTTCCTGAGGAATCGCCGAAGCGCACTTCAATTCGGCGCCCCTTGGGGGACGGATCAAAAGGGATGCGAATTGCCGCCGAACGGTTGCGAGCGGAATATACAAGCAATACCGGCGCTTCGAAACCCGGCACCAATCTTTTGTAGCTGTTCGTTGTGGCATTGGTAAATGCATTAATGGCACGTGCATGCTTGAGGATGCCGCCGATATAGTGTAATGCGATTTCGGATAAACCGGCGTATTTGTCGCCGGCAAATAAGTTCTTGCCACCTTGCACTAGCGATTGGTGAACATGCATGCCGCTACCGTTATCGCCCACTATCGGTTTAGGCATGAAAGTCGCGGTCTTTCCGTAATTATGAGCAACATTTAATACTACATACTTTAAAATCTGGTTCATATCGCCGCGGCGAACCAAAGTATCAAAGCGCGTGCCGATTTCACACTGTCCTGCGGTGCCTACTTCATGGTGATGCACTTCTGAGGACACCCCCATTTTTTTTAAAGTCGAACAGATAGTTGAACGTATGTCCTGTAATGAGTCCACCGGGGGAACCGGAAAGTAACCGCCTTTCACTTGCGGGCGGTGACCGATATTGCCACCTTCGATCTCATCGTTGGAACGCCATGAAGCCTCGTCCGAAGTAACGAAATAACTGGCACGACCGATATCGTTCCACCATCGCACATCACCAAAGATGAAAAATTCCGGCTCCGGCCCGAAATAAGCAGCATCCGCAATGCCGCTGTCTTTCAGATATTGTTCGGCTTTTCCGGCAATATAACGCGGGTCGCGATGATAACCTTCACCGGTTAAGGGGTCTAGTATGTCACACCGTAGTAGCAGAGTCGGATCAGAGAAAAACGGATCAATCACTGCGGTCGAACAATCAGGCATCAAAGCCATATCAGACTCGTCAATACTTTTCCATCCGGCAATGGAAGAACCGTCGAACATTTTTCCATTAGTAAAAAAGTTTTGGTCAACCGCTTCGGTCGGAACAGTAACATGTTGCTCTTTGCCTTTTGTGTCGGTAAATCTCAGGTCAATATATTCAATATTATTGTCTTTTATCATTGACAAAACTCGGTCCGCTGACATTGGTATACTCCATGATTTATGTTATTGGGAATCATATCGTCCGATTTTGACAACCTGTGTTGCAGGCGATACGTTGACGCTTATTGTGCCCCATTTTCAGGTATTTCGTTATTATAATGTCCGCTAATCTTTACGATTTATTGAATAACGGTGGTCGCGACGCGCGCGACGCGGTGAACATGCTCAAACAGTTCTGCAATTACCGCCCGCAAGTAACACCACTCGTTGAAATTAAGCAGGATTTCCTCGGATGAAGGACATTGATTTGCCGTAGATGCGGCGAAAATAATTTGTTTGGCTATACTTGTGCTTTATTGATGAAAACAAAGTACACTTTTCAACAGCTGATTACAGCATTACAGAACTACTGGATGCGACAGGGATGCACGGTGTTGCAGCCGTACGATTTACCGATGGGAGCGGCAACGTTTCACCCGGCAACTTTTTTGCGTGCTATCGATGCTGAGCCTTGGCGCTGTGTTTATTTGCAAAGTTGTCGTCGTCCGACCGACGGACGGTATGGCGAAAACCCAAACCGCTTGCAGCATTACTATCAATTGCAAGTGGTACTAAAACCTCCGCCGGGAGATATCCAGCAGGTTTATTTGCATTCTCTGCAAGCGTTAGGGATTGACCTTAAAGTACACGATATTCGATTTATTGAAGATAATTGGGAGTCGCCGACGCTTGGCGCTTGGGGGCTAGGCTGGGAAGTATGGTTGGACGGAATGGAAGTGAGTCAGTTTACTTACTTCCAACAAGCGGGTGGATTCGAGTGTCATCCGACAACCGGTGAAATTACATACGGCTTAGAGCGGCTCGCAATGTATTTGCAGGAAAAAGATAATGTGTTTGATTTGATCTGGGATGACAATGGTTATCAACCCGTACACTACCGTGATTTATTCTTAGCCAATGAACAACAGCAGTCGCGTTACAATTTTGAATTGGCGGATACAGGAATATTGATGCGTCACTACGATGAGTATGAAAAAATATGCCAAGAATTAGTCCGGAAGAGTCTTCCGTTGGCGGCTTTCGAGCAACTCATCTTCGCTTCTCATACGTTTAATGTGCTGGATGCTCGTCATGCTATTTCCGCCATCGAACGTCAAGCGTACATTCTGCGTACGCGCCGGATGGCTCAGGAAGTGGCGCAGTTATATTGCGCATCCGAATGATGAGACAAAAGTATGAGTGCGCGCGACACTTTGCTAGTTGAAATCGGCACTGAGGAATTACCTCCGCATTCGTTACAGTCATTGGGAGTTGCATTTGCCGAACAGTTATTTACACGACTTGCCGACGCATGGTTGATTGATACGACAGTATCTGAGCGTAAAACTTTTTATACACCGCGTCGATTAGCAGTCACAATTTCCGATGTATCGGCGCATCAAGAGGACCGGGTAGCTATGCGCAAAGGCCCCCTGCTAGCGCAAGCGTTTGATTCTGCCGGCAAACCCACTGCCGCCGCTCGGGGATTTGCTAAAACTTGCGGTGTCGAAGTTGATCAGCTGATTCGTTCCGAAGAGACCGGACGGTTGATGTGCGAGCTTATGCAATCGGGTATGTCGCTGGCGGAAGTGTTGTCGGCTTCACTGACTGACATCGCAAATGCATTGCCGGTGGCAAAGCGAATGCGTTGGGGAGTGCAACCTTATACATTTGCGCGGCCGGTACGATGGTTATGCGTGGTGCATGGGAGAGAAGGTCTTGGTTGCTCATTATTTGATATACCGTCCAAGAATCAAACTTATGCGCATCGTTTCCATTATCCGAATGTATTGACCATCCGGCACGCCGATGAATATTCAGATTGCTTGCGTGGGGGAAAAGTGATCGCCGATTTTTTCGAGCGGCGACAAACGATTGCCGATGCTCTGCAAAAAATATCCGACGGACACGTGCTATTTGATGAAGCAGGTCTTGATGAGGCGGCAGCATTAACGGAATATCCGCAAGTGCTGTGTGCTGAGTTCGAGCCGAATTTTCTAGCGCTGCCGGCTGAGGTGGTGCGGTGTATTTTGCGCCGTTCGCTGAAAGCGTTTCCGATCGCAGATCAAACTGGTACAACACTATTACCGCAATTTGCCATCGTCAGTAATGGGACAAGCGAGGTCCCCGATGAAATTATCAGTGGCTATCAACGTGTCGCGCGGCCTCGATTCGCGGACGCGGTTTTTTTCTTTGCTCAGGATAAAAAGATTCCTTTGGCGAAGCGCTGCAAAGATTTGTCAGGTGTCATATTTGAGAAGAGACTCGGAACTTTGGCGGATAAAGTGCAGCGTGTGACCGAGCTTGCAGGTTCGTTGGCGGCAATTTGCGATGCAGACAAGGCAGTAGTGATGCGTGCCGCGCAGTTGTGCAAATGTGATTTGACGACGGATATGGTGCAGGAATATTCTGAGCTTGAGGGTGTCATGGGCAAGCATTATGCGTTGGCGGCACAAGAGTCGCCGGAGGTTGCCGCTGCTATTGCAGAACAGTATCGACCGTGCTACGCCGGAGACGCTTTGCCCGATTCTCAGGCAGGGATCGCATTGGCATTAGCGGATAAACTTGACACCATCACCGGTCTATTTGGCATCAACCGGGCGCCGACCGGCGCCAAAGATCCGTTTGCCTTGCGCCGTAGCGCGTTAGGGATTATCCGCATTCTAATCGAGAAAGCAATCACGTTGGATTTGCACCAAACGATCTGCTCAAGTCTGAGCTTGCATCACGTTAATGATAAAGCAATCGTAGATCGGATTGTTTCTTTTTTTACCGAGCGAATGAAGGGGTACAGCCTCGAGCATGCCTATTCGCATGATTGTATTGCGGCAACGTTAAATGCCCTTGAAACTTTAGATCCGTTGGATTTCTTTCGGCGACTGAAAGCGGTAGCAAGTTTTATGCAGATGTCGTCTGCCGAGAGTTTGGTGCAGAACAATAAGCGTATCCGGAACTTATTGAAACAGAATCCGGAGCACAATGATTTGCCTCGATCGGATCAGTTGGTGCAAGCTGAGGAGAAGTATTTGTTCGAGATGGCGCAAGTTTGTGCAAGAAAAACGCATGAGATGATTACGCGCGCGGATTACTTAACAGCTATCGGCGAATTGGTTAAATTGCGTGCGCCGATTGATGATTTTTTTGATTCGGTATTAGTGATGTCGGATGATGCATGCAAGCGTGAAAATCGTCTCAGACTATTACTGTATGTCGGCAAGCTATTCTATCAAATTGCCGATTTTTCAGAGATTGTTGCTGCCGGAAGCAACCGCTAGCTTTACGGCGATGGAAAATCCCGACGGCAAAAAAATAACGGCATGTTGCGATACGTTGCCGTCACGGAAGATTGATTATCTGCTCTGGAGCGTATTGACGATCGCGTCGGCTGCGTATGGTATGCATATATTTTTTCCCGATAACGTGATGTTTTTACCGGCATTGCATCATTTCACCGGAGCAATATTTACATTGCTCAACACGATATGGTGGGGTGTTTTGCTTGGGATATTAGCGGTGGGTTTGCTGGGAAAGATTCCGCGAGAATTGGTCGTGGCATTGCTGGGGCAGGGCGGGTTACACGGTATTTTACGTGCGACACTTGCCGGAGTATTGTTGGATTTATGTAGCCACGGGATTTTGCTGGTCGGAGCGAAGTTGTACGAGCGCGGGGTCAGTATCGGGCAGGTCATGGCTTTTCTGATTGCCAGTCCGTGGAACTCCCTTTCATTAACATTAATTTTAATCGCTTTAATCGGTTTATCGTGGACCTTGTTATTTGTGGCTATCTCAATGGTAATTGCCGTCATCACCGGGGTTATTTTCATGTTACTTGATGAACACGGGTGGATTGTCGCCAATCCGCACGGATTGGAATTGCCCGAAGATTTCCGGCTTATACCGCAAGCGCGTGTGCGGTTACAAACTTTCCGCCCGTCGACGGAGTGGTTCGGCACGATATTGCGCGAAGGTGTTCAAGGTTCACGTATTGCCATTCGATGGATTTTGTTCGGTATCATTATTACCGCCATGGTGCAAGCATTCGTTGCTACCGATCATCTGCAAACTTATTTCGGCGCGACTATCGTGGGTTTGTTATTGACTTTAGGGGTCGCAACGGTTACGGAGGTTTGTTCCGAAGGAATGGTGCCGCTTGCATCGGACCTATTCCACCGTGCTCGAGCGCCCGGAAATGGTTTTTTATTTTTGATGGCCGGAGTATCCACCGACTATACTGAAATACTTGTATTGAAAAATACTACACGCTCTTTGGCCATCGCTTTATTATTACCTGCAATCACATTACCGCAAGTTATTATGACCGCTTGGTTAATGAATCAATCGCCGTTATAAGATAGGGATGTGATGGAAAGCGTGACGCGATTAATCATTCTTGATCGAGACGGAGTTATTAACCATGATCGCCCTGATTATGTGAAAACTCCGGAAGAATGGATACCGATTGACGGTAGTATCGAGGCGATTGCGCAGTTGTATCATGCGGGTTGGCGAATCGTAATTGCATCAAATCAATCGGCAATCGGACGCGGGCTTCTAACATTGGATATGCTGTACGCAATTCATTTGAAATTGCAGGATGCGTTGGCCGGATTTAACGCGCAAGTTGAGGGATTATTTTTTTGCCCGCATACACCGTCGGCACGATGTACTTGTCGTAAGCCTAAGACAGGTTTACTTGAACAAATTGCCCACCGGTTTCATTTGGAATGGCAGGATACTCCTTTTGTCGGCGATAGTCTCAAAGATATTGAAGCGGCACGGTCAGTCGGCGCCAAGCCGATATTAACATTAACCGGCCAGGGAGTACAAACTCAGCAAACAGCTGATTCGATTACGGATGTTCCGGTTTATTCTAATCTTGCGGCGGTGGCGGAGGACCTGACCCGCGTTTGATGTCACGGCTGCGGATACCGGATGACAGCGATAATTACGGGCAGGGATTAGGGGTTGCTTGATGTTGCGCTTCAATCGCATCTAACACGTCATCACTTAACACGGTGTCAACACTTGCGATATTTTTTTCTAATTGCTCCATTGTCGTTGCCCCGATGATGTTGGAGGTTAAAAAACTTCGAGTATTGACATAGGCAAGCGCCATAGTTGCGGGGGCTAATCCCGCCTCTCTCGCAATCCGCACATAATTTGCGGTCATTTTGGTTCCGGCTTCGCTAATATAGCGCTTGAAATAAGGATATAAAGTCAAGCGCGCATTGGCCGGGGCACGATGGTTTAAATATTTTCCGCTTAACACGCCAAAACCTAACGGTGAATAAGCAAGTAGCCCCACTTGCTCACGGTGAGCGATTTCGGCAAGTCCGATTTCAAATACACGGTTTAGTAGATTGTACGGATTTTGAATACTGACAATCCGCGGCTGCGATTGTTGTTCCGCTAAGCGCAAGTATTCCAATATACCCCAAGGCGTTTCATTTGAAATGCCGATGTGACGTACTTTGCCGATATCAATCAGTTCTGATAAAGCTGATAAAGTATCGACGATTGGGGTCGCATCTTTATCGTCGGAGTAAGCATAGCCAAGCTTGCCGAAAAAGTTTGTACTGCGTGCCGGCCAATGCACCTGGTAGAGATCAATGTAATCGGTGCGTAAGCGACGTAGGCTATCATCCACTGCCTGAAAAATATGTTTGCGGCTTAGTTGAGGTCCGTCGCGCAGATAACTTATCATTCCCGGCCCCGCAACTTTGGTAGCGATAATCAAGCGTCTGCGATCGTTACGTTTTGCCAACCATTCGCCGATATAAGCTTCTGTGAGCCCCTGAGTTTCTACGCCGGGCGGAACGGGGTACATCTCCGCTGTATCAATAAAGTTGACACCTTGTGCAACTGCGTAATCCAACTGTCGATGCGCTTGGGAAATTGTATTTTGTTCGCCCCAAGTCATCGTTCCGAGGCAGATAATGCTGACATCAATGCCAGTGCGTCCTAACCGGCGATATTCCATAATGTATATTCCTCAATGAATTTTTGCTACAACTCACTAGGCTTATGTTAGTATAAACTAATAATCTGAGTTTGCGTGCTCTCATATATAACCTCGAAGAAGGTCGGTTTTTGAAGGGATTTAAGCGGGTTTTAGAAGATTTGACGGGAAATTTCACGCCATTTATGACGTGGTTTCCCGAACTGCGCGACCCGCGGATTTTAAAAGCGGATTTTATTGCCGGCACCACCGTCGCGTTGATTTTAGTACCGCAGTCGATGGCTTATGCGCAATTAGCGGGATTACCGCCTCACTACGGTTTGTATGCGTCTTTTTTACCGGTTGCCATCGCGGCGATTTTTGGCTCGTCGCGGCAGTTGGCGACCGGACCGGTGGCAGTGGTTTCGTTGTTAACCGCCTCGGCGCTAGGTCCTATTGCGGCAAGCGGTTCCGACGAGTATTTTATTTATGCCGTCACATTGGCATTAATTGTCGGATTGATACAGTTAATTCTCGGCTTGGCTCGGCTTGGCATTATGGTTGCGTTTCTGTCCTATCCGGTCGTAATAGGTTTTACGAATGCCGCCGCAATTATTATCGCGACATCGCAGCTAGACAAGATTTTTGGTGTTCAAGTCGAGAATGCCGACCACCACTATGAAACTGTTTGGATGGCCTTTCAAGCAATGATTGAGTCGCCTCATTTACCTACTTTTGGAATCGCTACGCTTGCGTTGGGAAGTATGATTGCTTTACGCCTTTTTGCACCGAAATTTCCCGGAGTGTTATTTGCTGTAGTCGTCACCATTTTGCTGTCATGGTGGTTTGATTTTGAAGGCAATGGCGGCAAAGTGGTGGGGGCAATCCCTCAAGGCTTGCCGCCGTTCGAGGTCCCGCAGTTTAGTTTTGCCGTATTAATGCAATTGTCCAGCGTGGCGTTCACGATTGCATTGATCGGCTTTACCGAAGCAATTTCAGTTGCTAAAGCAATGGCGGCGAGTACCCGACAACGGCTTGATGCCGATCAAGAATTGATCGGACAAGGATTGTCTAACATGACTGCAAGCTTTTTTCAGGGATATGTGGTCTCAGGATCATTTTCACGTTCAGCCGTAAATTTTGATAGCGGCGCGGTGACGGGGTTTTCATCTGTCGTCACTACGATGATTATGGCAGTCACTCTGCTCTTTTTGACTCCGCTACTATATCACTTACCGCAACCTACTTTGGCCGCGGTCATTATTCTGGCGGTCGGAGGGTTGATTCGTGTCAAACCGCTAAAGAATATTTGGCGAACGCAAAAACATGACGCCATTGTTTCTTTTGCTACTTTCTTATTGACTCTGTTGTATGCGCCGCATCTGGAAAAAGGAATCCTTGCCGGTGTGTTACTGTCGCTAGGGTTGTATGTCTACCGCACCATGCATCCGCACATTTCGATTTTGGCGAGGCATAAAGATGGTGCTTTGCGCGATGCGGCGCGATACATCCTTCAGCAGTGTCCAAAAATTTCAATTATTCGTTTTGAAGGCCCTTTATTTTTTGCAAATACAAGTTACTTTGAGACGCGTGTGATGGACCGAGTCGCATCAATGCCACAGTTGCGTTTTATTATTATCGACGCGGTAGCAATTAATGAAATTGATGCAACCGGTGAGGAGATGTTGCGTTCTCTATCGCAAACTTTAGTGTCGCAAAATATTGAGTTTTTATTTGTGCGGGTACAGGCTGAGGTGATGGATGTATTCCGTCGCTGCGGGTTTGCAAATCCTGATTGGGAAGATCATTTTCTTACTACGCGCGATGAGGCGCTGGAGTACGCGTGGAAGCATCTTCAACGGCAAAAAGACTTTGAGTGTTCTTCGGCCGAATGCAAGATGAATGATCTGTCAGGCTGCGTATTGCAATCCAACCCGAGACAACCTAGCCGTCTTCTGTCTGCTTTGTACGGCAATTGGAAGTCGGCGACTAAATCCGCCGGCACAGTAGATTCTTAACCGGATATCGCGCCTGTTGTTCAAAAGCGGTGGCAAGGCACCAACCGGGACGTTCACAAAATCCATTGTCAGGCGTTAAATTTTCCAAGTTCGGGGTGGCAGCAATCGCCCCACGCATTTGTTCGGCATAATTTTGCCAATCGGTCGCAAGGAATAATGTGGCATTTGGTTTCATCCAAGGGACTAACCGATTACAGAATTCAGGCGTAATTAAGCGACGTTTATGGTGGCGTTTTTTTGGCCAGGGGTCCGGGAATAGGATTAATACTCGACTAAATATTGCGCTTGGAGGCGGGGATGCCAATGCTTCGACAACATCGGCATAAACAATGCGTATATTACATACCTTATGCTCCGCTATATCGTTTAGCAATCTGCCGATGCCGGGGCGATAGACTTCAATACCGACAAAACCGGCATCGGGATTAGTTTGAGCGAGCTTGAGCAGATTATTGCCGTTGCCAAAACCGACCTCCAGAGTGAACATTGTGTTTCGAGCAAAAATTTTTGGCGCTTCTACTAGTTGGGAAGCGTCAAGGCGGTGATGTGCCCAATGCTTTTCCCAAGCACTGCGCTGCGCGGGAGTAAAGCGATTTCCGCGACAAACATAACTACGAATATGCGGAATGATGCTTGTCATACTTATCATTCAAACATCCGTCGGCGGTGATGAAGGTTGAGCGATCTGTCGTTTCGGTATCCTGCCGGCGAGATAGGCGGCACGTCCGGCTTCAACTGCTTTTTTCATTGCGTTTGCCATCCGCAAAGGGTCCCTAGCTTGCGCCACGGCCGTGTTCATTAATACGCCGTCACATCCAAGTTCCATTGCAATCGCCGCATCCGATGCGGTACCGACGCCTGCGTCGACAATTACCGGCACTTTAGCATTTTCAACAATGGTCATGATGTTATAATGATTTTGAATGCCCAAGCCGGAACCGATGGGAGCGCCAAGCGGCATGATGCAGGCGCAGCCGATTTCCTCCAATTGGCGTGCGGCAATAGGATCGTCATTCGTATAGACCATCACATCAAATTGTTTTGCCACCAGCTGCTTGGCTGCCTGTAAAGTTTGAGCGGTGTTTGGAAATAATGTTTTTTTATCGCCGAGCACTTCGAGCTTGACTAACGAATGTCCGTCCAATAGCTCGCGAGCGAGCAGGCAAGTGCGTACTGCGGCTGCGGCGGAGTAACAGCCGGCAGTATTCGGCAGGATCGTATAGCGATCGGAAGACAGATAATCTAATAGATTCGGCGCGTCGGGTGTTTGTCCGAGATTCGTTCGGCGCAATGCGACAGTAATAATCTCGGCGCCGCAGTTCTCGACTGCCTTTTGCATTTGGGCAAAATTGCGGTATTTACCGGTGCCGATCAATAACCGCGAATGATAGGTTTTATCGGCAATGATAAGAGGGTCGGAGTCGTTCATTGCAGGTTTGCTTATTTCTCGAATAAGTTCCGATTGACGTATATTTTATATGCATTTGCTCATAAAAATTGGGTTCATTAGTGCATTTAATTTTAAATGTATATTGTTATTTTTGAAAAGTCGGGGTATCCCGTCGAGATTACAACCCGATAAAGGAATTTTTTTGCTTAAAACGTGCCCGGTTGATCAAAATACTAAAGACTTGTCTTTTTTACTTTCGCGCTTGCTACAAATGCCGATAAAAGTTCAATTGATTTGACAAGCGATGAGCATTTTGAGCAAGAATGTTCTTGCGGTGCGGAAAATAAGCAATAATCCTCTCAGCCTTTGTTTGTGCGCATCGTCAGACAACAATCATACAGTTGAAATTCTGTTTTGTCGTCTAAACAACACATTGACGATATTTAATCTCGCGCAGACTATACGATACGGTAAAACAGATTTTCTGCGAACGATTGATCCGTTTATCGATACTTCTCCGCTGATTGCCGGTCGTGACCGGATTGCTCTGTTCAATCCGGGTCATTTCGGTTTTCACTGGGTTCCCCCTAAATTTAGTACGCGACAAGCGCATTTCTCAAAGATTTGTTCTCACCCACCTCCTACGGCGTGGATAATTTCAATGGCATCATGTTCTGACAACCTCACTCTGGCGTGTTCGGATGCGGGAATAATCTGTCGATTGATTTCCACTGCCAGCTTCCGTTCGGTAAAGCCTAGTTGTTGAAGCAGTTGGGCTACGGTTAAATAATCGGCGACTTGTCGCTTTTCTCCGTTTATTCGTACGTACATCGTTCCATTATAGAGCGATCAGAATGAAAAAGTTTTGTACGATGCCATTACTGCCCGGATTTTTTTAGGGCTGTTTGCGATGCGCACGCTATCGGACACATATGAAATCTAACTCGCCGGGGCGGCGCTAGGCATCGTAGCCGGCACCGTTTATAGGAGCACCTCCGGTAACACTACGATCTTATTGGGACCGATGTTTGGGTAAGTCTTGCGTAAGCAGCGGATTTCTTCGTAGAGTATACCCTTTGATCAGTGCCGTTGGCGGGATAATTTATTTCTACCGTGCAGCCCCCCTGGCCGGTTGTTTTCCCAATAATGCTTGCTTGAGAACGCAAAACGCTGCGACTGACCTTGTATGCATCTAGGGTTGCATTCGGCCCGCGTTTATCCCAGAATACCCGCGCATCATACTTCTGTTGGGCGGCTGTGCTTATGATGGTTTTAAATGAGCACATATAAAAACTTTTGATGTAGCAACCGGTGTTGCTGATATTGCGTATCGGTCGCCTTTTTATTAAAAGCATACCCTCCGGCATATATACTGGTCTATGCAGCTAAATATAAACGATGAAAGCTATAGTGATAGGGAGCGGCGTGATTGGTTTGACAACCGCCCACGCATTGGCGCGATACGGCGCGACTGTTACGGTTTTTGAATCATCGCGTTTTGGCGGCAATGCTTCGCTTGCCGCCGGTGGTATTCTGGCGCCGTTAAAGCCTTGGGAATTTTCGCCCGCATTTATTGCTCTGTGGTTATATTCATTGTCGCAATGGGAAAATTGGCTAAATCATTTACGCGCTTATTGTACAATCAGGTTGGCTGATGACGGTATCGTCTATGTGGACGAATCCGCGCAGCATTCGGCAATGCAGTGGGCGCAACAAAGAAATATTCGAGGAGAGATGCTAAACCGACAAGCATTGCATCAATATCTACCCATGCTGAATACGCCGAGCGGATTTTTATTGCGGGATGTAAAACAAGTTGAAGTAACCGACTTAGTAAACGCTTTGTTTCATTGTCTGCGTTCGGAAAAGGTGTCTTTTGTCAAACAGTCGGTTGACTTAATGACAGACGATCAATCGGTGACAGGGGTGTATTCAATGACGGAAAGTTTTACCGCAGATGTTGTCGTCGTTTGTGCCGGGGCATGGAGTTCGAAGGTTTGCACGATTTCACCGCAATATTCAATCCGCCCGAAACGCGGACAAATCGTTCAATATGCTGGGGTTGAGATTATTGGGAAGCATATTGTGACGATGGGTGATCGATACTTGATTCCACGCTCCGGCAATCGTTTGCTAGCGGGAAGTACGGTTGAGGACTGTGGGTTTGATCAAACGGCAACATTGAGCGCCAAAGTAGCACTCACTACTTTTGCTGAGCGATTGATGCCCGGTTTAAAGCATGCCGCCGTGCAAAAGCAATGGACGGGATTACGCCCTTGGGTTAATCGTGAATTGCCGTTGATCGGTTGTCATCCGGAAATGTCCGGTCTGTTCTTGAACACCGGACATTTCCGCAATGGTGTCGGACTCGCTCCCGGTTCCGCCGCACTAGTCAGTGCGCTGATTGTCGGGACAGACCCGCCGCTAAATCCGGCTCATTTCGGTCTGACGGAACAGAATTAGACGGTTGGCGTTAAAATAGTCGTTTGATGCCGGTGTAGCTCAGTGGCAGAGCAACTGATTCGTAATCAGTAGGTCGGTGGTTCAAATCCACTCACCGGCACCGGTATATCACTATGTGTCGGAAACGGGGTTTTCTTGATACCAGCGATAAACTTCTGTCAATCCCCGCTCTAAAGATATTCGAGGACGCCATCCCAGAGAAGCGAGCTTTGCACTATCCATTACTTTACGCGGCATACCGTCGGGTTTTGAAGTGTCGAATTCAAACTTCCCGGTGTAACCGATAATTCGCGCAATAGTTTCGGCAAGCCCACGAATGGTTATTTCTTCGCCATGACCGACATTGATATGCTCAGCGTCGGAGTAGCATTGCATGACGTAAACGCAAGCATCGGCAAGATCATTCGCATACATAAACTCACGTTGCGGTTTGCCACTACCCCAAATATTGACTGTTTTCGCACCGGAAGCTTTTGCATCGTGCATTTTACGCATCAATGCCGGGATTACATGTGATTGTTCAAGGTGGAAGTTATCGTGAATACCATATAAGTTTGGCGGCATAACCGAAATAAAATCCGCGCCATATTGTTGGTAATACGCCGAGCATAATTTAACGCCGGCGATTTTTGCAATGGCGTATGCTTCGTTGGTTGATTCCAATGCGCCGGTTAAGAGTGCAGCCTCGCTCATCGGCTGATCGGCGAGTTTGGGATAGATACATGATGATCCGAGAAACAATAGTTTTTTCGTTTTCAGCTCATAAGCGCAGTGAATGATATTGGCGGCAATCATTAAATTTTGGTAGAGAAAATCTACCGGGTTCGTCTGGTTCGCGAGGATGCCTCCGACTTTTGCCGCAGCGATGATCACGGCATCCGGACGAACATGCCGCATCCATGCTTGTGTTTTCGCCTGATTCGTTAGATCACATTCTCTATGTGACACAGTTAGGATAGCGCAATCTTCTTGTTGCAACCTCCGCATTAAAGCAGAACCGACCATGCCGCGGTGTCCCGCAACCCAAACTCTTTTACCGCCGAAAGAGAATTTCATACAAAATCTGCATGCCCTTGCCGTATCTTTCCCAAGTCGGTGGCGACCATTTCTTTAATGAGCTGTTTGAAGCAAATGGTATGTTTCCAACCGAGCTCTCGTTTGGCTTTTCCCGCATCACCGCATAGATAATCCACTTCAGACGGACGGAAATAGACCGGGTCAACATGAATCAACACTTTACCGCTTTCGGCATCAACACCTTTTTCGTCAACCCCGCTGTTTCTCCATTGGATGGCAATGCCGGCTTCGGCAAAAGCGCATTCGCAAAATTCGCGAACGCTGTGTGTCTCCCCGGTTGCCAACACATAATCATCCGGTTTGTCGCGTTGCAGCATTTGCCACATGCCTACCACATACTCGCGCGCGTGCCCCCAGTCGCGTCGGGCATCTAAATTACCCAGATATAACGAATCTTGTTGCCCACATTTGATGTTTGCCGCTGCTAAAGTAATTTTACGACTGACGAATGTCTTGCTACGAATCGGACTTTCATGGTTGAATAAAATTCCGTTGGAAGCATGCAGACCGAACGCTTCTCGGTAGTTAACCGTAGCCCAATGCGCAAATAACTTTGCCGTCGCATAGGGCGAACACGGAAAGAAAGAGGTTTTTTCGTTCTGCATTTGGGTTTGAACTTTACCAAATAGCTCCGACGATGAAGCTTGATAAAAACGGATATTTTGCGGGGTCGGCATACTCTTGATCGCATCTAAGATGCGTAATACGCCAAACGCATTGGTGTCCGAGGTATATTCGGGCGTTTCGAAACTCACCTGCACATGCGATTGTGCGGCAAGGTTATACACTTCATCCGGCTGTATTTCATGCATCAAACGCGCAAGACTGCTCGCATCCACCATATCGCCATAATGGAGAATTAGACGGCGATCTTTATAGTGCGGGTCTTGGTACAAATGCTCAATCCGTCCAGTGTTAAACGATGAAGCACGTCGGATCAGGCCGTGTACCTCATATCCCTTGTCAATCAACAATTCGGCAAGATAAGCGCCGTCTTGTCCCGTAACTCCGGTAATAAAAGCAGTTTTTGGCATGTCCGGATGATTGTTCTAAAAACTGTTGGTCGGAGTGAGAGGATTTGAACCTCCGGCCCCTGCCTCCCGAAGGCAGTGCTCTACCAAGCTGAGCTACACTCCGAGCCGACTTGTCCCTAGATTATACATATTTATTACGACGCACTTCCAAGAAAACGCGAATGCATAAATACATGTAATACGCAAGCGGCGGCAAAATTTCATAGGCGGTGGTGTGGAATTGAGCGTCCGAACGAGTATTGTTTGGCTACGGTATCATAGCTGCCGCCGGAATTGTCGTCTCATTGTTCCGCCACACTATATTGACTTACAGATTCTTTGACCGGATTCGAATAGCATAGTCAATTCTACTATCTGTTACTGCAATAATAACCTCGTTATTGCTTCCATGATCGCTGCAGCCTAAGTTTTACAAAGTAGTCATATTGATGACGTCATTGCTTGCTCCAATGCTCACTGATGTTGACAAAGGGCGGAGCGGCAGATGTTGAGTATGTATACGAATTTTATATTAATCCGATACTTAGTGCGTACGATTGAGCAAAAATGTCATTAACTCATTTAGTGCATGTTTATAGGATGAGTCCGGGATACCGGATAAAGACGATTGTGCTTGATCAATGTATTTTTTCGCTTTATTGAGAGTGTATTCCAAACCGCCGGATTTACGCACGATGTTGAGTGCGGTTGCCACCTCTTCGGAGTGATTTTTTTTATTGGTCAAAGTTTTTTCTAATGTCATTCGCTCAACTTCCGAACAGTTTTGCAGCGCATAAATCAATGGTAGAGTCGGTTTGCCTTCATTCAAGTCATTACCAACTTCTTTACCTGAGCGCCCTCCTTCGGCGTAATCAAGAATGTCGTCGACCAGTTGAAAACCGATGCCGAGACTCATACCGAATTCACGCATCGAAGCGATTGTTTGGGCGTTGGAATTGGCAAGTAGTGCGCTGATATGTGTGCCGGCGGCAAATAGGACTGCTGTTTTACAGCGGATAACTTCAAAGAAAGTTGCCTCATCGATGTCGGCTTGGTGCCGGTTCAGCAGTTGGCGAACTTCACCTTCGGCAATGGTATTTGTTGTATCGGCAAGAATGCCGGCAACTTCCAATGAACCGACTTCTACGATGATTTGGAAGGCGCGCGAATAAAGAAAATCTCCGACTAACACGCTTGCATCATTACCCCAGATCTCTTTTGCGGTTTTTCTATGGCGCCGGACGCTTGAATTATCCACTACATCGTCATGTAGCAGCGTTGCCGTATGAATCAATTCGATCATCGCTGCGACTAGTAAATGCTGCTCGCCACGATAATTCAACGCGCGCGCGAGCAACAAAACAAGTAGAGGGCGCAGACGTTTGCCGCCGCCTGCGATCAAATGCAGACCGAGCTCGTTAATCAACGGTAGCGGCGATTGCAGTTGTCGTTTTACTAAAGTATCAACTAATGATAAGTCTTGCGCAACCGACGCTTTGATTCGTTCGATGCTCATCGGTTGCGCAATGACTTAATAGCCGCCCTTACGTAGGCTTTCGGGCAATCCGGCGATCATACCGCCTTGTTTGCTCGGGTCCTTTGGAAACATTTTGTACAGTGTTGCAGCGGAAACACTTTTATCATCCCACTTTTTTTGCATGCTTTTAACGATATTGCGCGTAGTAGGCTGATTTTCATTATTTTTAAAAAACTCGTCTCGTAGATACCTGATAATATCCCAATGTTTATCGGTAAGTTCAACTTGCTGTTCTTGTGCGATTGCCTTTGCCACTTGTTCATTCCAGTCCTCAGTGTTGACTAGGAAACCGGTTGCGGTAAGCTTAATACTTTTTTCATCAACCGTTATTGTTGCCATAAAACCTCCTTTATATTAGGTGTTGTTTAATTTATAAACTGCACCGATCCCTTTGTGTGGTAGAAATATACCGCAACCCAAACGATGCTGTAGCCCGAGTCCTTCCTCTTGAAGTAACAATGAACTCGCCGGGTCTAATCCGTCAATCATTACACTGCGAGTGTTCAGATTGCCTTTGGGAGTGTACATGGTACGTTGTTTACCGCTCATAATCCGCGGCGGGTGAATTCTCTTTTGCGCAAGCATCTGTATTACAGCATCCAGAAAAGTATCTTCGTTAAGGGCATTATCCGGCAGATAACGTGCGAATAAAGTTTTATGCTGAATCAGTGGTAATACACGGCTCGCCCCGATTGTGAGTATATATTCAGCAAGTTTCAGTTCTCGATGCTCTAGGAGCTTTGCATCGTCAATACGGTGGTTTGGCAAACGAATGCGTAATCTGGCGCGTCGCGATAGATAAATAACGTCACCACCACTCGGGCGAATCCAGCCGTTACCGCTTTCCGCACCATGAATATCGTGAATGGCCGCAAACGGCTCATTGGCTAGCCAAGGCAGCTCTTCCTCCAGAGCTTCCTGTAATATCCAACCGTGATCAATAGGCAGACTGCGACAGTCAATTTTGAAGCAAAGATCCGACACCTTGCTTGATATTTTTGTTTGTTTCCTTTCTTCGTCCTTTTCTTCTTGCCAGTGCATAGGGAGCAATCCGTCCGTCGTAACAGGTTTGTATAGTCTCGTTTTAATTGCGCATTGTACCGGTAAATGTGGCTTCAAGCAGGTCTTGCCAGTTGTCGGGCGTATCCGGGAACGGCGGTCGAATGTCAAACTCAAGAAAAATTTCTCCGCCACCGGCATGTTCGCGGATGACTGTAACCAACTCATCAAAGCCTGATAAGTTATGATGTCGCAAAAGAATCGTACTTAATTTTAGCATCGCCGGTCGCGCGATCCGGTAACAATGCGATTAAGCGATAGCGTTGTGGAATCTGGCACGGTACAGCAGGCGAGATTGTTCGGGATTAGTTGTCGGATGGTGGACAAAAGCTGTTCGGCTATGTAACACATTGTTGCAAATTATGCCTTCGTTGGCATTGAGTTTGTAACCCAAGCGGTAACGTGTGTTGTTACGTAGTGTGTTGCGTATAAACGCGCGTGCTTGAGTCAGCATAGCATCGTCACGCCACTTGATAGCATGAGTGCGTTCGGTATAGCGAAATAGCAATTTTCCATTGTCATACGTAAGCATCGGCACACTGACCTCGTCGCGATAATTCATGCCAATTTCTGGATTTGCCGGTATCGTCATTGCTAGTGGGTGTACCAGCACCCGAATGTAGTCCGGATTTTCATCGCCGATCAATAAGTACAGGATCTCAGGGTCAAAGTAGTAATTTTTTCCGCCCGATACGGCGGGACGGATGCAGTGCATTGCAAATGAGTAGATGGTTTTTGCTCCGACATTGTAGTATCCGTCAGTGTGCCACAGCAGAGGTTTATCTGAGTACGGGATATAGCGTGAATCAGATTTGACTTGAATATGGCTGAGTCCATAATGGTCTGCTTCCGGATTAGCAATTACATCGGTTAATCCCAACTGGGACCAGAATGTAAGAAGAGTTTGCGGGTCGCAGAGAGAAGCGCAACGGTAAAAACTTAAGTTATAATCTCGACAATTGTTCCGGAGAGCTGTTTTTTCAGCGGCGCTGATCTGAACAGGTTTTTTAATCGGTACCATCAAACGCTTGTAGGAAATGTTTGTTTGTGCCAACTTAAATGCCCGCCATCGTTGGTTTTTGCGCAGATTGGTAAGGAATTTAAAATCTTGTCGCACAGCGGACGCTGCTTGTAGAACCCGATATTTCGCATGTGCGGTATCAGCGGCAGTTTTAGTATCTGGTCTCATCAACGTTAAAGTCCCGTCTTAATTATCATTGGCAGCCGAATGCCTATTTTAATCTTTCCGGCTGTAGTTGACACTATACATATACACCGGCACTTGACGATGCCTGTATTGTGGATTTCTCTAGACACTTATCTTCTATGCTTTAAGGTTTCTTTTTTTATCCCTCATTTTATTGAAAAAAACGCGCGACAAAGTCTCGTTTTTTTGCTTGGTTCCCGCAATCGAGACTCAGATTAATATCAATTCCACCGCCAGTATACTTTAATGCAGAATAGTCTGTGCCTGCTCAATGACGGCATTGACTTCAACAGCTGTTTAGCGTCGGATTAGTCACGGAGCAGTTCATTGCGAGATAATTTTTTATTGACAGCTGCTTAATGTCATGGATTACAATCAACTCCTATGCGGTATCGCCCCGCGCGCCGGCGGCATTCGGCGGGCATAAGCAACAAATGCTTCGAGGGAGGTAGGAAGCGTGGAAGATTATCAGACGACTCAAAAACAAGTACCGAGAGCTTTTTATATACTGCTTGTTATAAGTGCCGACCAAGCGATGCATTATTAATGTCTTTTCTTGACCGCATTGAAATGCTGGGTAATCGCTTACCGCACCCGGCAGCGTTGTTCGTTGCGTTGTGTATTTTGATTCCGTTACTGTCGTGGTTGTGTTCTACGTTCAATGTGTCGGCAACACATCCGATCGGCGGCGAGACGATTGTTGCGGTCAATCTCATCAGCGTCGCCGGCTTGCATCGAATTCTTGCCGAAACAGTAAGCAACTTTACCAACTTTGCACCGGTCGGCATCGTATTGGTTGCCATGCTAGGGTTTGGCATTGCTGAAGAGTCGGGCTTACTACCCACTGTGTTGCGTGCGCTGATCTTACGTATGCCGCCCGCGTTACTCAGTTTTTCGGTGGTACTAGCGGGTGTTCTCTCAAGTCTTGCCGCCGATGTGGGTTATGTTGTGTTGATTCCGTTGGCCGGTTCTTTGTTTATTGCGGCAGGGCGGCACCCGATTGCGGGAATTGCTGCTGCTTTTGCCGGCGTCAGCGGCGGGTTTAGCGCTAACTTCCTGATTGGACCGCTTGACCCGTTGCTTGCCGGCATTTCAAGTTCGGCGATGCGGCTGTTGGTTGCAGATTACGAAGTCAGCGCGACGAGTAATTACTTCTTTATGTTGGCTTCGACGCCGCTAGTGGCGTTTATCGGTGCATGGGTTACCGAACGGATCGTCGCGCCGCGCCTTGGAGACTATCGTCCCGATCAATCGACAATTGCTCTGCCGGACGTTCACCGATTGACGGTGGCCGATCGCCGCGGGTTACGTCACACCAAATGGTTTACTTTGTTGGTCGGTCTGTCACTGACCATAGCGCTGTGGCCTGATAGCGGCGTACTCCGCGGTAGCGGTAATTTTGCATCGTCGCCTTTCATCAAAGGTATCGTTGTCGTCATCACTTTATACGCTGGATTGGCCGGCTGGATTTTCGGGCGCGCTAGCGGACGGTTCACACCTCAATGCGGTGTTATTGACAGCATGGAGAACAGTATGCGCACGATGGCGGGCTACATCGTGCTGATGTTTTTTGCGGCGCAAGCAGTCAGCTATTTTCACTGGACTAATCTCGGTTTGATTAGTGCGATTCACAGCGCCACGTGGTTACGCAGTCTTGAGCTGCCGAGCAGTCTCATTTTGGTCGCATTCACTGCACTCGCGGCAATAACTAACCTGCTGATTGGTAGCTCGTCGGCGAAGTGGACATTGATCGCACCGATTTTTATCCCGATGTTATATCTCGTGGGCATCAGTCCGGAAGCGACGCAGGCGGCATACCGAATCGGCGACAGCGCGACAAATATTATAACTCCCTTGATGCCGTACTTTGCCTTAGTCGCAACGTTTCTATACCGCTACGACCGACGCGCGGGTATTGGTACATTGCTTGCAGTGATGCTTCCATATACTGTGGCGATCGGCAGTGGCTGGCTAATGCTGTTTGGTGCGTGGATCGTGCTTGATATTCCGTTAGGAATTTAATTCGGATGGATACAACAAAGTGTTAAAATGGAGAACGTATCAGACGCTCAAGGCATACCCGATTAGGAATACGGCGGTACGGTTCGGCCGACAAAATAGAAGGCTTTGGTGAAAACGGCTTTTAGATTATCTATACAATACTAAAAGGAGGTATTTCAGATTAATATTCTAAGCGTACGAATGCACTGTGTTGTATAGGTCCATAACATTTGGCACTCCAAGTGGTGAGTCAGGAGCGATTGTATCGAGGATTGCAACCCCAGTGAATGCCAGTGTACAAAAAGTTTGCTATTTCACAAACGAGCCCGCTTCTGTAAAATAATAAATATGCTATGAGAAAAGAGAATAAACAATGGAAAGGCGGCTTATTGAACTTTGCATGGGAAAAGGGTCGTATATTAGTAAAAGTTATGTATTTGCGACTCAGATTTTATTGTCTTTGCGCGTTACGTGTGGGTAAAAACGTTGGCAATATAGAGCGTAGAATCTGTTTTGTGAGGAGCAAAAACCGTTATTTGGCCTATTATTTGATTCCTAAAAGCGGATGCACATTAATTCAATCATTCCTCCTTGATGTCATGGGCGCTCCCCTCCCGAAGATGCAGGAGAGTACAATCTATAACAAACTTAAGCAACAGGCCGTGCAGGATAGATTTGTTCGCTATCTGCAGTATGCTTATATCAATCACTGGAAATCTGAAATTAATCCCCTTCCGGAACCTCAATTTGATAATGCCTTCCGTTTTACCTTTGTCAGAAATCCTTGGGCGAGACTCGTTTCATGCTACAGAGATAAGATTTTACAAATGTACCCTGACGTATTCAGACATTTCTACTTTCTATATCCTTGGGTGAATTTTAAAGACATGGCATTTTCTGATTTTGTGAATTTCGTATGTCGCGTTCCCGACGGCTTATGCGAACCGCATTTCAGACTGCAATCTGACTTTTTTGATATGAAGTTTGTTGACTTTGTCGGCCACGTCGAAGATTTCCCCGGTGGCCTTGCTCAAATAATTAGCCGTGTCAATCTGGATAAAAATTTACTTAGATGGGGCAAGGTGAAAGCCAATATATCTTCAGAGGCCCCTCTGGATTACATTGATTTTTACTCCGATAAAACTCGCAAGCTGGTTGCCAAAAAATACGCGCAAGATATTGAACAATTTGGCTATCGATTCGGTGATTAATTTTCGTCCATAAATCCGAAAGTCCGTGATTTCGAGTGAAGATCAATACGGTTGCGGGTTCTGACTCCTGCAAAAACAGCTTACGTTATCCTGCGCTAATCGCAGGCCCTCTACTTGGGGCATTGCTTTATTGGTCCTTGCCGGATAGTTATATCACGCCGAACGGCAATGAGGTGCTACTTGCCCCGGCAGCTAAAATGACCATCGCAATAGCCGTCTGGATGGGAGTGTGGTGGTTTACCGAAGCAGTGGATATTGCTATTACCGCCATGTTGCCTCTTGCGCTGTTTCCCATGTTCGGCATTGCTGATATCAAGGCTACAGCGGCTTCTTATGCGTCGGATTTAATTTTCTTGTTCGTCGGCGGTTTAATCTTAGGATTGTCTATCAACCGTTGGCATCTTGATAAACGCATTGCATTGCTTGTGTTACTGGCTATGGGCGAGCGTCCGGCTAATATCGTCGCAGGTTTTATGCTGGTATCCGCGTTTTTGAGCGCCTTTGTATCGAATACCGCAACCACAATCATGTTATTCCCCATCGCTTTAAGCGTGTTGTCGCTACGCGACACGGTTGTGAGTGATGAGAAAAAGGCCGCCCCTTACACGGATAATTTTTCTGTCTGTTTGATGATTGCCATCGCTTATGCCGCAAGTCTTGGCGGTATTTCGACAATCATCGGCACTCCGCCAAACGTGTTTACTGCAAATTTTATCCAAAACTCGTTGACGGCGGAATTTAGCGCTGATATTTCATTTGTCGGTTGGGTAAAAATGGCGTTGCCGGTAAGTCTGACTTTATTATTTGCTTGCTGGTTGTTGCTCACGCATCTTGTTTTTCCATTGGACCGGCAGCTACCCGGTATTCGACGCGAGAATCTGAAAGTGCATTATTATGCGCTCGGTTCAATGAGCAATGGCGAATGGATTAGCTTAAGTGTGTTCATATTGGCGGCGACATTATGGGTAACGCGGCCTTTTATCAGTGGCATCAATGTCGAAATTGCGGGCAACACGTATTTACCGTTTGCCGGGTTGTCCGATGCCGGTATTGCCATCCTTGCTGCGCTGTTACTATTTGTGCTACCGGCGGGAAATGGGCAAGCGGCGATGGATTGGCAGACGGCCGTGCGGCTGCCGTGGGGGATTCTCATCTTGCTTGGCGGCGGCTTTGCTTTGGCGAAGGCGGTTAAGAGCAATGGAGTCGATCAACTGCTAGGTGCCCAAATTGCAGGCTTTGCGCATTTGCCTGATCTCGCGGTGTTATTGCTGGTGGTCACTTTGGTCGTATTCTTAACCGAATTCGCATCAAACACGGCAACTACAGCTGTATTGGTTCCGATGTTTGCCGCAGTTGCGTCAGCATTTGACATCCCCCCTCTACTGTTACTGATACCGGTGAGTTTTGCGGCGAGTTGCGCATTTATGATGCCGGTCGCGACTCCGCCGAATACAATCGTATTTGGTTCCGGGTATATACGTGTCTCACAAATGGTTAAATCCGGTTTTTGGATGAACCTGATCGCGATTGTAATGATTACAACTATTAGTTATTTCTATCTATCGTAAACAGGCTTCGCGATACCGACTTCAGTTTAATTCAGATAGATAACCTTTATACCAACGAACAAATCGTCTCACTCCTTCCCGCAAAGAAACCGTCGCTTTAAATCCGATATCTCTTGCAATATCTGTCGTATCGGCAAAAGTCGACGGAACGTCTCCGATCTGCATAGGTAACATGTTTTTAATAGCTTTTATTCCTAACTCGTTTTCAAGGTACGTGATTAAATCCATCAATTGTTGCGGTTGATTACTGCCTATGTTGTAGATTTTATAAGGTGTTTTAGCAACTGGCGAAATATTTCCGCCGGCATCGCCGTCGTCGGATTGCGGAATGTGCCCAATCAATCCGACTACCCCGGCAATTGCATCGTCAATATACGTAAAGTCGCGTCGTATCTCGCCGTAATTAAACACATCGATCGCCTGTCCTTTGAGCATCGAGTTTGCAAAAGAAAACAGCGCCATATCAGGTCTGCCCCAAGGACCGTAAACAGTGAAGAAGCGTATTCCGGTGCAAGGAAGACGGAACAAGTGCGCGTAGCTATATGCCAGCAATTCGTCGGCTCTTTTAGTCGCTGCATATAAAGAAACCGGATGATCAACCCTATGGGATTCGGAAGAGGGCGCTTCCTTGTTCGCGCCGTACACCGAACTTGACGAAGCAAATATAAGATGTTTGACTTTTGCCGTCATGCAGCTATGCAAAATATTCCAAAATCCGACTAAATTGGTTTCAATGTACGCGCTTGGATTTTTCAGAGAATAGCGTACGTTGGCTTGTGCTGCGGCATGGAATACCGTGGCAAACGACTCATCGGAAAAAAGCTTCTCTACCTCGTCGCGATCGACAATATCTATTTTATCGAAGGAAAACTCGGGAAACGACTGTAAACGATTTAGGCGGGCCCGTTTGAGGTTAACGTCATAGTAATCGTTTAAGTTATCTATTCCGTACACACGCTCCTCTTGTTGCAGAAGATACTCAGCAACTGCAGAACCGATAAAACCTGCCACGCCGGTGATTAGTATTGTCATATTATTTGTTACAAATAGAGTTTTTTGGAACAGTGTCCGGAGAAGATACAGACGAAACGCATGTCTGCCTCAATTTCCTAAAATTTAATTGATCAACAACTTTATACTCCATAAACGGTCTCGTATAGCTCGTCTAGAGAAAGCCGATCAAACGGCAATAATACACTTATTATGGCAAGCAGTTTACAGTGTGAAGCCTTGCTATAAAACGGATATTTCTGTCGGTAGCAGTGTACTCTGAATCTTCATTTACGCAGACCCCGCCGTACGATGTCGAAACATTTAAGGAAGTTATTGGACATATCGCTTTTAGTGAAGAAATCAAAAAGTCGTCGTATAAAGGTTTTTAACGCTTATTTTTAGGGCATAAGCCGGAAAATTTCCGGTTCAATTTAATACGCAGTTCATCATCGCATATAATTATATCTAACATACATCGTGCTGTATGATGTCATCCTAAATGGGATTTTTGAAGGGTTTCGAGGGAAGCGTTCGGCAGTAACATTCGGATCGGTACTTTCTGTCCGTTGCCGGCATGAGGACGGTGCAGGGTGAGACGCGCCCGGAAAACCGATCGGTTTTCAGCGGCGAACGGCCCAACAAGGACGTCGGGGCTGGGGTTCATTGACAGAACCAAGTCTCGTCATGGGTGAGACGCGCCCGGAAAACCAATTGGTTTTCAGCGGCGAACGACCCGACAAGGACGTCGAGGCTCGGGTTCATTGACAGAACCAAGTCTCGTCATGGACGACAGGCACTTTGCCGACAATCTGGCAACAAGCGCAAAACGGTTTCACACTGAATCGGTTGCGGCCAGATCCGCTGGCGCCTCTTACGCGGCGCTTTGCCGCGATCATGCAAGGCGCTGAGGCCAGTGCGGCGATAACGTCGGCGCCAGCGGTACAAAGTACTGCGACCGATCTTGAATGCGTTCGGGAGTTACAACCCTCCCAAAATAATAGGGCATCATATTTCTGTTGAGCCGTTGTGTTCATAATAGCCTCTATTTTTGAAGCAAAATTGGCTCATATAGAAACCTTTGATGCGGTGGCCGATGTGCTGATATTGCATATCGGTCACCTTTTCGAGTCATGCTGTGAGTCCCATATGTATCTGGCACTATACAACAGATACACTTCGCTGTTTCGTCAAGCGGCGGATGAATTATCGAACTCCGACCGCTGTGTGATTTTTCAGTGCCTTTAGTTTCCTTTCCTGCGTGCAAAAGTCTCCGCCTCAATGAGAATAACGATTCGCCGGAAATGAGAACGAGGCAGATACTCCCCGTCGCTCTTACGCAGATAGAATGGCATATTGATTTTACGCGTGATGTTGCGCAAGTTTTTTCTCAAGATAGTGAATATCCAAACCGCCGTCGCAGAATGCGGCATCGTTCAGGATATCCTGATGTAAGTGGATGTTCGTGATAATACCGGTCACAAACATTTCATCCAAAGCGCAACGCAAGCGTTGAATGGCGCTCGCTCGGTTCTCGCCATAGGCAATGAGTTTGCCGATCAAAGAATCATAATATGGCGGCACAGTATAGCCGCTATATAAATGCGTATCCATGCGGATACCTGGGCCGCCCGGTGCATGAAACCAATCAATCTTTCCGGGCGACGGCATAAATGTTTTCGGATCTTCGGCGTTAATTCGGCACTCGATCGCATGCCCGCGAAACTCAACGTCGGACTGTGCCAGCGGAAGTTTTTCCCCGCTTGCAATCTGCAGTTGCAACTTTACAATGTCAATGCCGGTTATCATTTCGGTCACAGGATGTTCCACTTGTATACGGGTATTCATCTCAATAAAATAAAACTTACCGCCCTCATAGAGAAATTCAAAAGTGCCGGCGCCGCGATACCCGATATCCAAGCATGCTTGTACGACCAATGCGCCCATCTGTTCTCTTTGCTTTGAAGCAATACTTGGCGCTGGCGCTTCTTCGACTACTTTCTGATGGCGACGTTGCATAGAACAATCGCGCTCGCCGAGGTGGATTGCGTTGCCATGCCCGTCTGCTAGTACCTGAAATTCAATATGCCGTGGCTGGCCGAGAAATTTTTCCATATATACCGTATCGCTACCGAATGTCGATTGCGCTTCCGACCGTGTCAACATGATTGCATTTGCCAAAGCCCCTTCGCTATGCACCACTCGCATACCGCGCCCGCCTCCTCCGGCGGCAGCTTTGATGATAACCGGATAGCCGATGCGACGCGCTATTTCAATATTTTCCAAAACATCGGAACCGATCGGTCCGTCAGAGCCCGGCACACATGGAATACTCGCGTTTTGCATCGCTTTGCGTGCGGAAATCTTATCGCCCATCAAAGCAATCGTTTTTGCGTGCGGACCGATAAAAATAAATCCGCTTGATTCAACTTGTTCCGCAAAGTGCGCGTTTTCCGATAAAAAGCCATAGCCCGGATGAACTGCCATTGCGTCGGTTAATTCCGCCGCACTGATAATTGCCGGAATGTTAAGGTAGCTTTGGCTCGAATTCGCCGGGCCGATGCAGACCGACTCGTCGGCGAGTTTGACATGTTTTAGCGAAACATCCGCTTGCGAGTAAACCGCAACTGTTTTAACGCCAAGTTCTTTGCACGCGCGCAAAATCCGCAGAGCAATTTCTCCCCGGTTTGCAATGACAATTTTGTCAAGCATCGGTGTGCATGACGGCTCAAGGTTGAATGGTCATCAACGGTTGATCAAACTCAACCGGGTCTCTGTCCTCGACAAAAACCTTTGTTACAGCGCCACTGACCGGCGCCGGAATTTGATTCATCGTTTTCATCGCTTCAATAATACACAAGGTGTCGCCTTGTTTAACGGTTGTTCCTTCACGAACGAATGGTTCGGCATCAGGTGCGGGAGCGGCATAGAAAGTGCCGACCATCGGCGATTTAATCACTTCACCGTTTCCCTCCTCTATTGCTTCATCAGGCACCTCAGCGTAGGCGGTTGTGACCGGTCCCGCCGTAGGCGCCGGTTTTGTCGCAGCCGGCGTGGGAATTTGAACTTGTTGCGGCATTGGCACGCTCGGTGTTTTAGGGGTGCGCGTTAAACGCACCGATTCTTCGCCTTCACGCACTTCTATTTCACCGATATCGGGTGCGTCTTGAAGCATTTCTATCAATTTTTTAACTTTGCGAATATCCATTTAGGTCCCTTGGCTTTTTTGCCGCAAGTATTGTGCCGCAAAAGAGATTGCCGCCAGATAACCGTTCACGCCCAAACCGGATACGACACCTACGGCGATATCGGACAGATAAGAACGTTGCCGAAATCCCTCCCGCGCAAACACATTGGATAGATGCACTTCGACAAACGGAGTGTCAACAGCCAGCAGCGCATCACGCAGAGCAATACTTGTATGCGTCAATGCACCAGGGTTGAAAATAATGAAATTAGTATCATCGCTCAGCACTGCCTGAATTCGCTGAATCAATTCGCTTTCACTATTGGTTTGAAAGTCGGTCAGCGTCAATCCTGCCAGCCTTGCCGTATCTCGCGACCGGCGGATAACGTCTGACAGCGTGTCGCACCCATAGACTTCAGGTTCACGTTGACCGAGTAAATTAAGATTAGGTCCGTTTAATAAAAGTATTTCCGACATGTTCATAGATTTTAGGCTTGTTTTCTGAAAGATGCAAGAATTTAAGAGGATTTAACTGAAAATATTAAATAAAAATTCGAATTCTATTCGATTGCTAAACCGAGATTACACAATATAATATAAACTAATATACAGGTAAGTGACTCAAATACTTTCAAATGTCGGAACTCCTGCAAGAAGAATTCATTGATAATGGAACTTTTGTCAATCAGACGGGCTTATCGGAGATTTAACCAATCGGCGGATTATAATTCGCAGCCATACGATTAATCTGTATTGGAAGCAAGATTTTTCTACCGACGCTTTTGTTACACTAAGCGTTACTAAGGAAGTAAATAAATTGTATTGGCAATACGTCAAATTGCTATCGATGCATATTTTGTTTTATTGGATCGCAGTGTTCATGACCGGATTTGATAATCGAGTGGTGCGTCCGATCGTTAAACAAAGCTTGTATGGTCGCAAAAATAAAAGGATAGTTGGTTGTGACGTTTCTCCTTGTCAAAGATTTAACGGTGCGGTTAAAAAGGAAGGGCATCTATTACAGTGCGAAAATGTGCTGGTGGATTTCGATTTGTGTAAAAGGGTCGGCAAAGAGACAGTTTTTGCAGAATCTTTTATGCGTATAGGCGACAGAATTAGTCCTTCGGCCACAAAACTCACGCAGGTTTTCGATTTTAACAAATGGCGGCAAACAATGGCGCCGATGCCTGCCGCCGCCGAATCCACTTCTGAAAAAAATGTGTTTCTGTGTCCGCCTCAAGCCGCACGGGCAAACCCCGCTATTGTGCTGCGCGAACTCACCTATTTAGTGCATTGTTTTACAAGTTTCAATATCCCTATTCATACCGGACTGCTGCTTTTCCAAGGAAGCAAGATGCATACGGAAGTGGGCACTTTGATCACTAAGGTGTTTGATGTAAAGCATATTGAGGGTATGCGCGGTAAATGTTTCTTTCGCAAGTTGAGGCTTGTGCAGTATGATCGGTTCATATGGCAACAAGGCGATGTGATAGAGCAAACACGTCAATGCCTAGCGCTTGCTTTCGGGATTAAATTAAGGGACCGCAGTAGCAGGGTCGGCAAGATCACTTTGGTGTTGCGCCGTGATTACAAAGTGCGTACTACGTATACAAACTTTGTATCCAGAAAAATTAGCAATGCGGATGAAATTGTCGCGGCCTTACGCAAGAAATTTCTTGATGCCGAAGTTAAAGAGCATTTTTTGGAAGACTTGCCAATGAGCGACCAATTGCGTTTGGTTCATGAGACTGACATATTGATAGGAATGCATGGTGCGGGGCTTGGTCTTAGCATGATGCTTCCGAAAAATGCCGGTCTGCTGGAATTGTTTCCGGCGCATTTTCGCACATGCCACTACGTCCAAACTTTTTATCCTGTGGTGATTAACAATGCCGGCCATTATCGGCGCTGGGTCAACTTTAATCCGAGACGCGAGTTTGCAAGTGAAGATTGGAAGTCTCACATGATGACACACTCGAAAAATATACCGCTCGAACCGCGCCGGGATTTTACCGAAGTGCCGCCACGAGTGGTAGTTGGAAAAGTTGCGGATTTGCGGCGACAAATACACAAAGCAGCGACTCGTTGATTGCGATCGTTAAGACATTCGGGATGTGGAGTTTCAATAGGAGAGCATAATCGCTGAAGTTGCAAAGATGCGGATAAAAAAGGCATCTTTATAATATATGCCGTTCGGTACGGCGCGTGCGAACATTGAGTTTTTAATTCGAGTTTTGAGAACGGGGAACAATTGCCGAAAAACAGCGCGCTGTCGCTGATTGTGTCCAGGGCAGCGCGCGCCCATCACACCATTCGCATTGTCCGTAGCGTATTAAGCCGTATACTACCGCCACGAAGCGAAATTGCGAGTGTGAAACTACCAAAATTGTTCCGGTCCATACTATAAAATTATGGAAATAAACATTAAAGTGCATTATACTGCGCGAAAGTTGACGTAACTTCTTTAAGCGAGGAAAAAATGGAGCACAAAAAATTTAAACTCAAGGCGTCTGTCGCCATTGTTTCAACTGTGATTGCGGGAACATTATCCGCGAATATGAATGCCGAACAATCCCCTTTTGAAATGCAAGAGCTCTCTTCCGGTTATATGCAATTGGCCGACAACCATTCAATGAAGAAAAGCATGGAAGGTAAATGCGGCGAAGGTAAATGCGGTGGAAGTGAAATGAAAAAAGATAAAGAAGGCAAGTGCGGCGAAGGTAAATGCGGTGGAAGTGAAATGAAAAAAGATAAAGAAGGTAAGTGCGGCGAAGGTAAATGCGGTGGAAGTGAAATGAAAAAAGATAAAGAAGGTAAGTGCGGCGAAGGTAAATGCGGTGGAAGTGAAATGAAAAAAGATAAAGAAGGTAAATGCGGTGGAAGTGAAATGAAAAAAGATAAAGAAGGTAAATGCGGTGGAAGTGAAATGAAAAAAGATAAAGAAGGTAAGTGCGGCGAAGGTAAATGCGGGAATTAATCGGATTTGCGTGGAAGCGCCGAATGCGCATGAAACATAAAAAATAATTCCGGGGCAAAGCGATGCGCCCTGAATGAATAGTTGCAAACAATCGGGCTAGATGTGAAATGGCGGTTACGCAAGTTCATCGCAAATAAATATGATCCTAAGAATAGGACCGATGCGGTGCTGCCAAGGAAAAAATGAAAGGGGAAACGAGCATGACTTTATACAAACCTTTATTACTCGCTTTAATTATCGTTTTAGCGCTGACTGGCTGTAGTTCAAAATCATGGGATTGGTTTTTTGACGATGAGGAAGAAGTCAAAGAAATTGTATTTGATGACGAAATAGAAGTGGAAAATGGATTGGAAGAGGACGAGTTTTCAGGAGAAGGTGTGGAAGAGATCGTTTATGTGTACGTTGATGAGGATGGCAATGAATTGTATCGTGAAGTGGTGAGTGCCAAAAAAGAAACGTCAGAGGAGTCCCCTCGCCGCCTTAACTACGATGGTCAGATGGCGGATGAAGAAGCGATGCCGCCGACACGTCGTCCTACAGAGACAGCAATGAAAGGTAAGCAAGCCGCCGGTCGTCTCCAAGAAGCAAGTGGCGGGCAACCGAACAATAATATTGTGCAGTTTGATTATAAGAAAGCTCGGACTGGCTCCGCGGGGATGCATCTGTTGGAGGCGCATGCCGCTTATTTACAGAAAAATCCCGACTTGATTGTAACTATTGAAGGGCATACCGACAGCGTGGCATCGCGAGAATATAACAAACGGCTGGGCCTGCAACGCGCTCGGATGGTGGCGGACATCCTTGAAGAAATGGGAGTTTCCCCATCTCAGATCGTAACGGTTAGCTATGGTGAAGAACGTCCGCTGCATCAAGGTAACAGTGAACGAGCACATAAAATGAATCGGCGGGTTGAGTTGATGTACTAAAGCTTAAGCCATCCGATCCGATTTTACCGGTTCATTGCAGCGGTAATACGCAATAGAGCATAATGATGGCTTGATTTTCAGCGCGTTAGTTTGTGTATAGGCTTGTACGGATTATGCGGTTGTAGCACTCATCCGTGTCAAGGATTCTTTAAAGCCAGTGTGCCGATAGTGATTGTCGGCGTAGCGGGATGAATCCGGCAGACGCGGGTCATTTCAAAATGCCGGTTCCTTGTATGTGATCGCTTGTTTACAACACTCTCATGCAATGCGGCTATTCCGTCGGTCATGCCGACAGAGGCGAATAACGAAGGCAGGCAGGAGTCATCGTCATACAATTAGTGGACGAAACTGCTAGAGCTTTATATAATAGTGCCCCGTTTAACTTAACTTGAGTCACAACCAGATGGCGCGTATTACTGTAGAAGATTGTCTTCAGAAAATTAAAAACCATTTTCAACTGGTGCGGATTGCTAGCCACCGTGCACGACTGTTACACACCGGCTCCGAGGCGCGTATCGAGTCGTCGGATAAGCACAAAACAACCGTTGTCTCCCTACGCGAAATTGCCGAAGGCAAAGTTGACGAGAGCGTGTTGAATGAACCGTTGATTGAACCGACTCTCGCCGGGTCTGGAAAAAGTTTAGCCGGACTGCTGGCTAATGACATCAACATGCGGCCCGGTGCGGTCGCCGTCCCCGGTATGGAAGTCGGCAATTTGAGAGCAAACTTCAACGAAGGCATAGCAGAAGGTGCAGCGAATGAGGTGATGTTGCCTGAAGGCACCGAAGGTGCGGAAAGCGCATCATCGGATGATGATAATGAAGATGTGCCGAATAGAATGTTCGGTAATAATACGAATGAGACAGACATTTCCGAGGATAAAACAACCTCTAAAGACGCAGCTTATAATCCAAGAATTGTCAGCCTTGAAAGCCTGCAAAGCGAAGAAGAAGCCCAACAGCCTGAAACGGATAGTGACGAAATAAATGCTCAGACTGCCGAAGCGATGGAAAACATGGCGGATTTAAATTTGGACACGATTTCTCAGGCAGCAGACGAAGAAAAAAACGCATGAAGCGGTTGTGTCTTTTTAACCATGCAATCTGGGCAAAGCGCACGGGACCGCCCGCTCAATAACTTGCAATGGAATTGCGGGCAGGGCATGCAGCAACCGTAGATCAGGTCGTCCCCGACCGTCTCCCGCAAGATTTTTATGCACAGTTGTCGTATCTATCCGTGCAAGATATCGCTGATATTGAACACGCTTATCAATTCAGCGCGCAAGCGCATTCGGGACAGTTGCGTTTATCAGGTGAACCGTATATTTCTCACCCCTTGCAGGTCGCGCGAGTCATTGCCGAATTAAAGTTGGATGCCGCTGCCATCATTGCGGGTTTATTGCACGATGTGTTAGAAGATACTAAAGTTTGTAAAGATGAAATCGTTGGGATGTTCGGCACGCAAGTTGCCGACATCGTTGACGGGGTTAGCAAAATTGAACATTTAGGCTCGCAGCAGAGAAAAATCGGGCAAGCCGAAAGCTTTCAGAAAATGCTATTGGCGATGACAAAAGATTTGCGAGTGATTCTTGTAAAACTTGCCGATCGCCTGCATAACATGCGTACGCTGGAATATAAGACACACCGGAGTCGCTGTAATGTCGCGCGCGAAACATTGGGAATTTACGCGCCGATTGCTCAACGCTTAGGCATAGATCGAGTGCGCCGTGAGTTGGAGGAGTTGGGATTTGTCAACTTGTATCCGTTACGCCATCGCGTTTTAACTGTAGCGATTAATAAAAACATTGATAAATATCAGGATGACATGACGAAGGTATGTCGGCACATCACCGAGATACTCAATCTGCATCATATTCAGCATGAGATTTTTAACCGCCGCAAAGATGTGTACAGCATCTATCGAAAAATGCGCGAAAAGCAACTGTCCTTCTCGCAGATTATGGATATCATGGCGATACGTATCAAGACGACAAACGTTGATAACTGCTATCGTATTCTCGGATTGGTACATAATTTGTACCGTCCCAAACCGGGGTGTTTCAAGGATTACATTGCGATTCCGAAACCAAACGGTTATCAATCGTTACATACGGTGCTCTTTGGTCCGCACGGCATCCCTCTGGAAGTGCAAATCCGTACGTATGATATGAATGCCGTTGCCGAACAGGGCATTGCCGCGCATGTGTTGTATAAGACCGACGGTAGTAATATCACGACGGTTGCGTCCGAGCATATTAAAGCGCGTGAGTGGGTGCAGGGATTGATTGATATGCAGGATGACGACGGAGCCGAAGAGTTTATGGAGCAGTTCAAAGGTAGCTTGTTTGACGACGAGGTGTATGTATTCACTCCGAAGGGGAAGATCATTACTCTGCCGCGCGGCGCGACGATGTTGGATTTCGCGTTCGCTGTTCACACCGACATCGGTTTGGGCTGCACTGCGGCATTGATTAATAAAAAAGCTTGCTGCATCAGCCAAGAATTGCGTACAGGGCAAACGGTGGAAATTTTGACCAACGGAGGATTTATCCAAGCCAAACCGCAATGGCTAAGTTTTGCCGTCACTCCAAAAGCACGGGTTGCCATTCGGCGTCACTTAAAACAACTGCACACCGATGCCGCGATTGAGTTGGGCAAAACGCTACTTGAGCAATCTTTGAAGGCTTACGGTAGCAACCTTGCAACACTTGCTCCGCAAGCGTTTAACCGATTGCTAATCGAGTTTGGATGGAACAAGCCCGATGAACTGTTTCAAGAAATCGGTTTGGGCAAACAGATGTCGGCATTGGTCACACGACGATTACTCGGTGAAAAAATAGCGCATAGTGCTGCATCAAGCGCCTCTACGTCGGCGCTTGCCATCAAAGGCACTGAGGGAATGGTAGTGACGTATGCGAAATGTTGTTACCCGATTCCTGGGGATAGAATTTTTGGCAATATGAATCCGGGCAAAGGGTTGGTGATACATCGCAATGAATGCTCAAACATGTCGACAAGCGCCGACAACAGACATGGTCGTCTGTTTCTGGAATGGTCGCCGCGCGCGACCGATGTTGAGTATCAGGCATCTATACGAGTCATTGTGCAGCACAAACGTGGCATGCTTGCCGTTATCGCCGGGCAGATTGCACGGTTGGGGTCTAATATTGAAAACATCACGATTGACAATCGCGCCAGCGGATTGGTTGCGCTCACTTTTGTTATTGCGGTAAAAAACCGTGACCATTTGGCAAAAATCATCCGTAAAATTCATAATCTTTCGCAGAGCATCCGCGTTATGCGTGTATAGTAAGCGCTTTTATACTATAATTCGCAAATCCGTACTGTCCTGAAACGGCTTACTCTGAAAATACTGGCATGAGCAAGACGATTATTCAAACCACCGACGCGCCGCAAGCGATCGGAACTTACTCACAAGCGGTGCGAAGCGGCGATACCGTTTATTTATCCGGTCAAATTCCTTTGGTACCGACGACTATGGAACTGATTGACGGTGGCATTGACGCCCAGACACACCAGGTTTTTTGCAACTTGGAAGCAGTGGCGCACGCTGCCGGCGGTTGTTTCGACAACATTGTAAAGATGCATATTTATCTAACCGACCTGACCCATTTTCCGTCAGTAAATATGATTATGGCAGAGCATTTTAGCGCGCCTTATCCGGCACGCGCGGTGGTGGAAGTTGCGGCTCTACCAAAAGGCGCGCAAGTTGAAATAGATGCCATTATGGTGGTTGATCGCGAATAACTTAACTAAACAGACGTGTTTCAATGAGCGTATCGGTTACACAACTGCACGGGATTGGCGTTCGGGTTGCGGAGAAGTTGGGCAAATTAGGGATTCGCACGATTGAGGATTTACTGTTTCATTTTCCTTTTCGCTATCAAGACCGAACGCGCGTTTATTCCATCGCCAGCCTGCCCACGCATCACGACACTCTGGTAAGGGGGACGATTGAGCATGTCCAAGTCGTATACCGTGGACGGCGGACATTGGTCGTGCGTATTTGTGATAAAACCGGGTGTTTGGAGCTTAAGTTCTTCTATTTTTCAAAAGCACAGCAAGCCACCTTGGGAGTCGGACGGTTTCTGCGTTGTTTTGGCACAGCGCGGCGGACAAAAAAAGGCTTAGAAATGATTCATCCGGAATATCGGTTTGTCAATACCGGCGATACCGATTATGAGCCGGCATATATGCCGGTCTACCCGACTATTGAAGGTATTAATCAGTTCAGCTGGCGTAAGTTTACCGATTTGGCATTGAATTGGTTGCGACACGATGATAATAATCTTGAAGAGCTGTTGCCGCAGAATATACTAGTGCAGTTTACGTCACAAGCCTCATTGAAAGAGGCGATTCGTTATATCCATCGTCCGCCCGCCGATGCCGACATTGAACTTCTGCAAGCTGGTGAACATCCGGCACAAAAACGGTTGGCGCTTGAAGAAATGCTCGCGCACACGCTGGGTTTACGTCGCTTGTGCAGAAATGTTAAACGGCAAAAAGCTATTGCTCTCAGTGCTCCGAGAGGTTTGTTTAACCGCTTACAGAAAAATCTGCCGTTTCATCTAACCAATGCGCAACAAAGGGTAGTCGGTGAAATATTCTCCGATTTATCTCATGCCGAACCGATGGTACGTTTAGTGCAAGGGGATGTCGGCTCAGGCAAGACGTTGGTTGCGGTGGCAGCGATGCTGGCAGCGGTTGCAAACGATAAACAAGCAGCGTTGATGGCGCCGACCGAAATTCTTGCCGAGCAGCATTATCAAAATTTACATTCATTGCTGAATGATTTAGGTTTCCGCGTTTGCCTGCTCACTAGCAAGCAGAAAACGGCATCGGTACGGGCCTCCCGCCGTCAAATTCGCAATGGTGAAGCGAATATTGTAGTTGGCACGCACGCTTTGTTTCAAAAACAAGTTGAGTTTGCCGCGCTGGCATTATTAGTAGTGGATGAACAACATCGTTTTGGTGTGCATCAGCGGTTGGCGTTTAAGCAAAAAGGCGAACACGGCGATACCCATCCTCATCAATTGATTATGACAGCAACGCCCATTCCGCGCAGTTTGGCGATGACCATGTACGCTGATTTTGATTATTCGGTAATTGATGAACTGCCGCCGGGGAGACAAGCAGTGAAAACGGTTGCGATTGCGGATACTCGGCGCGACGAAGTGATTGAGCGAGTGCGTAACGCCTGTCTGCAAGGATGGCAGGCTTTTTGGGTTTGCCCGTTGATTAAGGAATCAGAAAAGCTGCAGTATCAAACCGCCGAACAAACCTATCAGTTATTGCAACATGAAATGCCTGAAGTCACCGCACAGATGATTCACGGACAAACAAAGCCGGCAGAGCGCGAGGCAGCGCTGGCAGCATTCAAACAAGGCGAAATCAGTTTGCTAGTAGCAACAACGATTATTGAAGTCGGTGTTGATGTGCCGAATGCCGGTTTGATGATTATTGAAAATGCCGAACGATTCGGTTTGGCACAATTACATCAATTGCGTGGACGGGTCGGTCGCAATCAGCGGCAAGCTAGCTGTGTGTTGATGTATTCGGTGCCTTTATCACCGACAGCAAGGCGACGCTTGGATGTGATGAAACGTACGAACGATGGTTTTGAGGTAGCGCAGGAAGATATGCGAATCCGCGGTCCGGGCGAAGTGTTGGGTACGCGGCAGACGGGAGAGGTGAATTTTCGGATTGCCGACTTGGCGCGCGATATGGCGCAATTAAGCGTTGTGCGTAGTCTTGCCGAACAATTAGCACAATCGCAACCCGAGATTACCGACAAGTTGATCACTCGGTGGTTAGGGGCAGCGACGAAGTATGCCGAAGTTTAGACCGGAAGTAAAAAAACCACGATCTAAAGAAATGTTCCGATAAACATCATTACAACAAAAATTCCCAACAGACCGGTTAATGCCGCCATGCTGATTATCGTTACTGCGTTACGCATTTTTGGCAGAAGGACCGCTCCGAGCAGCCAACCGGTCCCCGCGACAACCAATGCTATCCAGTAAAGCGTTTGTACACAAGCGGTGGTGCAACTGCGGGTTTCAAATGTCCCGCTCAGAAGTTGAGCAAACAGGATTATGCCGACCAGCCAGGCGATTCCCGCAAACAAGGGTGTGATGAAGTTTTTAATCTGCATAGTGCTATCATACCGTAAGTATAGGCTCAAATGCGCACTGCTGTAGGCTGCACCGAGTGTATGCCGGTTTATAGGGAACAATCCCCATACCGGATTGCGCGCCCCCAGCAGCCCTAAAAACATCCGGAATGTATTGGGTACGTACACCGGAGTTTGAGCAGACATTAGTTACCTCCGTCGCATCTTGCGCAACTCTTCAATCATCCGCAGTTGCGCGGCAGCTTGAGCAAGTTCCGCCATTGCTTTGGCAGTTTCCTGCTCGGTCATCTTAGACTGCAATGCTTCTTCGGCACGCTGACGCGCTTCTTCGGCACGCGCTTCGTCCAAATCGTCACCACGCAAGACCGTATCGGCAAGTACGGTCACTATATTCGGTTGCACTTCAAGAATACCGCCCGAGACAAAAAAATGTTCTTCCTCTTCGCCTTCGCGCTGTATCCTCACATTGCCGGGACGCAAACGAGTCAACAAGGGTGCGTGCTGCGGGAAGATACCCACTTCCCCCATTTCCGCCGAAGCAAACACGGCGCTAACATCACCGCTGAAAATTTCTTGCTCGGCGCTGACAATGCGAACAGCTATCGTGGACATAAATCTTAAAATGTTTTGGCTTTCTCAACCGCTTCTTCAATCGAACCGACCATATAAAAAGCCTGTTCCGGCAAAGCGTCGTATTTGCCTTCTATAATGCCGCGGAAGCCACGTATCGTCTCCTTTAATGAAACATATTTGCCCGATGATCCGGTAAACACTTCGGCGACAAAAAACGGCTGTGATAAAAAGCGTTGTATCTTACGCGCACGTGTCACTATCGCCTTATCTTCTTCGGATAATTCGTCCATCCCCAAAATGGCGATGATGTCTTTGAGCTCCTTGTAACGCTGCAAAACGTTCTGTACACCGCGGGCGGTATCGTAATGCTCCTGTCCGATGATTAACGGGTCCAGCTGCCGGCTGGTGGAATCCAACGGATCAACCGCTGGATAAATCCCCAGTTCCGCGACTTGTCTTGATAGCACCAATGTCGCATCCAAATGCGCAAACGTGGTTGCCGGCGACGGATCGGTTAAGTCGTCTGCCGGCACATAAATTGCCTGAAAAGATGTAATAGACCCGGTCTTGGTTGAAGCTATCCGTTCCTGCAACACCCCCATTTCTTCCGCCAGCGTCGGTTGATACCCTACCGCGGACGGCATCCTACCGAGCAGCGCGGAAACTTCGGTTCCTGCCAAGGTATAGCGGTAAATATTGTCGATAAACATCAATACATCGCGACCTTCGTCGCGGAAATTTTCAGCGATCGTCAGTCCGGTCAGCGCCACTCGCAAACGACTTCCCGGCGGCTCATTCATCTGACCGTAAACCAACGCAACCTTGTCCAACACTTCCGATTCTTTCATCTCATGATAGAAGTCGTTACCTTCGCGTGTCCGCTCGCCGACGCCCGCAAACACCGAATAACCGCTGTGCTCAATTGCGATGTTGCGAATCAGCTCCATTAAAGTTACGGTTTTACCGACACCGGCTCCGCCAAACAGGCCAATTTTGCCGCCTTTGGCAATCGGCATGATCAAGTCAATCACTTTGATGCCGGTCTCAAGAATGTCTACCGCAGTAGACTGTTCGGCGTATGTCGGAGCTTTCCGGTGAATCGGCATTCGTTTTTCGGTATTAATCGGCCCTGCTTCGTCAACCGGATTTCCAAGCACATCCATAATACGCCCAAGCGTCCCCTGACCTATCGGTACTGAGACCGGCGCCTTAGTGTTGGTAACCTGCAAACCGCGTTTAAGTCCTTCGGAGGCGCCAAGTGCAATCGTGCGCACAACACCATCACCCAATTGCTGTTGAACTTCCAGTGTGAGATTTTTTTCTCCTTCTAAAATCAATGCGTCATATACTTTCGGTATCTGATCGCGCGGGAACTCAACGTCAACCACCGCACCGATAATTTCTACTATATTGCCAGTTTCCATGCTTCCTCCGCGTCAAATAGGCTGGTGTTTATACTGCCGCCGCGCCGCCGACAATCTCGGAAAGCTCTTGAGTAATTGCCGCTTGGCGCGCTTTGTTGTATACCAGTTGCAAATCGGAAATCAGCTCGCCGGCATTTTCCGACGCGCTTTTCATTGCAACCATCCGTGCTGCCATTTCACAGGCAACGTTTTCAATCACCGCTTGGTAAATTTGTGATTCAATGTAGCGTTTAAGCATTGTATCCAATACCGGCGCCGCTTCGGGCTCATAAATATAATCCCAGCGTCCGCCGGCAACTTCCTCGGATACCGATGGCTCGGCCGGCAACAATTGTATCGTTCTCGGTTTTTGTATCATCGTATTGACAAATTTATTTTCTACCAAGAATAGGCGATCAATTTCCTCGTTATCATAAGCATCCAACATTGTCTTAATAGCGCCGACCACATCGTCAAGCCGCGGGGTATCGCCAAGATGGGCAGTCTCCGAAACCAGATTGCCGAACCGGCGGTAAAATCCCGCCGCTTTATTGCCAATGGCTGTAACCGTAACTTTAACTTTCCGGTCCAGCCATTCTCGCATCGCCGCCATTCCTGTTTTCATAATATTGACATTCAAGCCGCCGCATAATCCGCGGTCGGTCGAAACCACGACGAATCCGACACTTTTAACCGGCTCGCGTCGAATCAGGTAAGAATGTTGATACTCCGCTTGCGCGTTGGCAACGTGCCCGATTGCCTCACGGATTTTCTCGGCATACGGACGGCTCGCCGCCATGCGCTCCTGCGCCCGACGCATTTTACTTGCCGCTACCATCTCCATCGCTTTTGTGATCTTTTGCGTGTTCTTAACGCTGGCAATCTTTGAACGGATTTCTTTTTCGCCCGCCATTTATTATGGTTTCCTCTTAGTTAAAATTCGCAATTAAATATTTACCATGAACCGCCGGTTTTGAATTTTTCAACCGCGGCTTTCAACTGCGCTTCAATAGCGTCGTTATAATCGGCATTTTCATTGATTTGATTCATTAGCTCCTGATGCTCGCCGCGCATGAAAGAATGCATGGCATTTTCAAACGCACCGACTTTACTCGTTTCAACGTCGTCTAAATAACCCTTATCGGCGACAAACAAGGAGGCTGCCGTTGCTGCGATTGATAACGGCGAATATTGTCTTTGTTTCATCAATTCCATAATCCGCTCGCCGCGCTCCAACTGCTTACGCGTCTGTTCATCGAGATCAGACGCAAACTGCGAGAATGCCGCTAGTTCGCGATATTGCGCCAGCGCCAACCGTATCCCGCCACCGAGCTTTTTAATAATATTTGTTTGAGCCGCCCCGCCGACGCGCGACACCGACAGACCGGCGTTCATTGCCGGGCGGAACCCCGAATTGAACAAGTCGGTTTCAAGGAAAATTTGACCGTCGGTGATAGAAATCACATTGGTCGGCACAAATGCCGACACATCGCCCGCTTGAGTCTCGATAATGGGAAGCGCCGTCAAAGAACCGGTGCGTCCTTTCACTTTACCGCCGGTGGCTTTCTCAACATACGATTCATTAACGCGTGCGGCGCGCTCAAGCAAGCGCGAGTGCAAATAAAATATGTCGCCGGGATATGCCTCGCGACCCGGCGGACGACGTAGAAGTAGTGAAATCTGGCGATATGCCCATGCTTGTTTAGTCAAATCATCATAAACGATTAATGCGTCTTGTCCGGAATCGCGATAGTATTCACCCATCGCGCAGCCTGCGAACGGCGCCAAAAATTGCATCGGCGCCGGATCGGAAGCGCTTGCGGCAACGACAATCGTGTGTTCCATCGCGCTGTGTTCTTCGAGCTTACGTACAACGCCGGCAACAGAGGATTGCTTTTGTCCGACCGCGACATAGATACATTTTAGGTTGCCGCCTTTTTGGTTGATGATCGTATCGATCGCGACGGCAGTTTTTCCGACTTGTCTGTCACCGATAATCAATTCGCGTTGCCCGCGTCCGATCGGCACCATAGAGTCAATTGCTTTCAGTCCGGTTTGCACCGGTTGCGAAACTGATACCCGGGTAATCACTCCCGGCGCCACTTGTTCGACCGGCAAGGTTTGTTTCGCGCCGATTGACCCTTTACCGTCAATCGGATTACCCAAAGCATCGACCACACGCCCTTCAAGCACAGGCCCGACCGGCACTTCAAGTATTTTACCAGTGCAATAGCATGTATCGCCTTCAGTCAAATTTTGGTAATTACCCAGTACCACGGCGCCGACTGAGTCACGTTCAAGGTTCAATGCCATGCCGAATAAATCGTCGCCGAATTGAATCATCTCGCCGTACATTACGTCGCGCAGACCATGGATTCGAACGATACCGTCGGTCAGTCCGATCACTGTTCCTTGCGTGCGTGTTTCGGCAGGCGCTTGAAAACTCTTAATTTTCTTCTTAATTAAATCACTAATCTCGGTTGCATTCAGTTGCATCGCTTAATCCTCATTATTCATGTGCGAGTTCTGCGGAAAGTTTTTCCAGTTTGGTCTTAAACGAGCCATCAATCACTTGATCGCCCGCACGGATAACGGCACCGCCAAGCAGTGTCTCATCTGTATGTTGCCGCGCTACAATTCGTCGGTTAAGACGATGTTGCAGCGCTTGTTGTAATATCGTTGTTTGTTCTTCGGTCAGCGGCTGCGCGCTAGTAATGTTGACGTTGATGGTTTGTTCGGCGGACGCTTGATAGTCGGCAAATAATTCGGCAATGCGAGAGGTAAACATCAGCCGTCGTGCATCCGCCAGCAGACGTATGAAGTTCCCTTGCCGTGGAGTCAAACCGGCACTAAAGCCGCAACACAACACTTCGGCAACGGTATCACCGTCAATCATCGGATTACCGATCATTCGTGCGATAACGGGTTGTTGGGTAATTTGCCCGAGTATCCGCAAAAATTCGGACCATTGGCTAATCCGCTTTTCACTGTCGGCAATTTCAAATGCGGCACGGGCATAGGGCCGGGCAATTGTCATTGGTTCGGACATCGGAAATATCTACAGTTGATCTTCCAACTCTTTAAGCGCCGCACTATGTATATCAGCATCCACCTCTTTGCGCAGTATCTGCTTGGCGCCGAGCATGGCAAGTGTCGACACTTCAGCACGCAGAGATTCTTTTGCTTGAGCGATGTTTCGATCAATTTCCGTTTGCGCCGAGTGATGAATTCTTTCGGCTTCTTGTTGCGCGGCTGATTTTGCTTCATCAATAATCTCCGCGGCGCGTTTTTCGGCGTTTGTAATAATCTTTGCGGCTTTACTTCGAGCTTGGTTTTCAATCTTGCCGGCTTGCGTCTGTGCTTGGGCAAGGCTTTCTTTCCCTTCCTCCGCCGCTGACAAACCTTCGGAAATTTGCTTGCGGCGATTTTCCAGCGCGGTGATTAGCGGTGTCCACAGTAAGCGGTTCACCATCCAGATCAGCAGTACAAAGGCAGCGACCTGGGCAAGCAGTGTAGCGGTGATATTCATTTTGCTCTCTTAGTTAACGGGGCTGATAATGAGCGATTACAGATAGGTAGCTACAGCGCCGACTGTAATGCCCCGATAAATGGGTTGGCGAATAAGAACCACATTGCAAACGCTAGAATAATAAACGGGAATGATTCCATCAGACCGGCAAAAATAAACATATTCGTCATTAATTGCGGACGCAATTCGGGCTGGCGGGCAATCCCTTCCAAAGTTTTCGCACAAATTAGTCCCCAACCAATTGCAGAACCGAGTCCTGCGGCGGCAAGAATTACTCCGACGCCGATAGCGGTGTACGCATAAATCATTGCAATCATGTCAGGTGTCATTTTTCAACTCTCCTATTAAAGTACTAATGCTGTTCGTGAGCCATGCTTAAATAAACAATGGTCAAGACCATGAAAATAAACGCTTGCAGCGTGACTACAAGCAAGTGAAAGATTAGCCAGCCTAAATCGAGGCTGACTTGCAGCGGCCACCAAAACAGCGCCGCAAAACCTACGGTGAGCGTGCCGCCGATCAATGCAATCAGCAAAAACACCAGTTCGCCGGCAAACAAATTGCCAAATAAGCGTAATGCCAAACTCAAAGGTTTTGCCAACTCTTCTATCGTTGTCATCACAATATTCACCGGTATAAAAAACTTGCCGAAAGGATGAAATAAAAACATCTTCAGATAACCGATAGGCCCTTTGACCTTAATGTTATAAAAAATAATCAGGGCAAACACACTTAGAGACAATGCCAGCGTTGCATTCAAATCCGTGGTCGGTACCACTTTTAAGTATTCAACTCCGACCAACTTACTCAATTCCGGCAGCAAGTCAACCGGAACCAAATCCATCACATTCATCAACAAAACCCAAATAAAGATAGTCAAAGCGATCGGACCGATGAGCGGATTCGGAACTTTAAAGGTATCGCTGACTTGTTTATTTACAAATTCGACCAGCATTTCCGCGACATTGGCGCTATTGCTCGGAACCGCCGGACTGATACGCCGCCCTATACGCCAGCAAAAGAAAACTAAAATTGCCCCGAGCAAATAGCTAAAGAAAATGGTGTCAAGATGCCATGCCCAGAACCCGGCCGCATGATGCGTTACCGGGTCACAGTCGCCGTAGCATAAGTTGGTCAGGTGATGTTGGATATATTCAACAGTCCCGATGTTTTCGCCACCTGATTTATTCACAATGCTGATGCCTTAATTTATAAAAGTTCAGTAAATAGCCTAAGTGCGCCAATGCAAAGCCGACGACCATCGGAATCGGCGCTAGTTCCATCAGCCATAACCCGATCCAAAACAAGCCTAAAACAAGAATGAGCCGAGGCACAAAACCCAGCGCCAACATGGGTGATGCAACCATTTTGTTTTCTTGAAGCCGTTGCGCAAGACGATACATTTTTATCGCTAACAATCCCGTCAGAACCATTGCGCTACCACCGCCGAACAACGCTGCAAACGCCGCCGGCACACCCTGCGCCATAGCAAAACCGATGCCGATTACCAACGTAATCACAAATTGAAACATCAGTGTCCTTCGGATGCCAGCTTTCAACGCCATAGTTAGGTTGACTCAAGTCAATAGTTTATGAGCTTTTAATATGCCGCCTAAAAGCCCAAAAAAGCCGAATCCTAACATAAACCACGGGTTCGTATCAATCCAAACATCTATAGCGTAGCCGAGAATAAACCCGCCAAGCACCATAGAGGCAAAGAGAGTACCAACCCCAATGAGGGCGATATTAGGTTTGTCTTGTCTGTCATCCATTACTACTCTCCCGACTTATCTTTCCTATTGCCGTTAACTGCCGCGCACGTATTCCGAATAACCGTAATGTCAATACATAAACGACAAACCCGATCAGCATCAACCCGCCAAGAGCGGAGAGGCGTTGCACCGCCATTGCATCGTTCCAAGAAGGGGTAACAGATAACAATCCGAGTAAAACGAACCCCATTATTGCACAAGCAATCACGGCTTTTGCCAGCAAGGATTGCGGCAGTATAATCTGATACCCTTCTTTTTTTAAGGCATGATAAAGAAGTGCGTAGTTTAACCATGAAGCGAGGCTTGTTGCCAATGCCAATCCGGCATGGGCGCCGGGTTGGCCGGATTTCTTCCACAACCAAACAAATAGCAAATTCATGATCAGATTCGCCGCCATAGCGGACAGTGCGGTACGCACCGGCAGGCGAGTATTTTGTCGTGAGAAAAACCCTGCATTTAATATTTTGACTAAAATAAAAGCGGGCAGACCTGTCGCATAAGCGATCAGACTCAACCGCGCCATTGCCGTATCATCGGCAGAAAATGCACGGTACTGCACCAGCGATATTAGAATCGGTTCGGCAAGCGCTGTCAAACCGACGACACAAGGCATTGCCAATAACCAACCGATACTGCTGCCCCAACTTAGCGCTTCGCAAAATGCCGAACGATTATCTGTTGAAAAATGTGTCGAGAGTCTCGTCAATAATACGGTAGCGATAGCAACACCGAATAAACCGATTGGCAACCCGACAAACCGTTCGGAAATATACAACCAACTAATACTTCCCGCTGCCAGAAAAGACGCAATGATAGTATCAATCAATAAATTAATCTGTATCACCGACGCGCCCAATACTGTCGGCAACATCAAACGCAAAACCCGCCGCACTCCGTCATTATAAAACCCCCAAATCAGCTTAAAATGAAGACCGATACGCTTGAGCGTGACCCACTGCAATAACAATTGTGCGCTTCCTGCAATTAACACCCCCCATGCGAGTGCAGTAATCGGCTGTTGCATAATCGGGGCGAGCCATAATGTCGCGGCAATCAACGACAAATTAAGCAACGCCGGTGTGAGCGCCGGAATTGCAAAATACCCATACACGTTCAATATACCTGCAATCAATGCCGTCAATGAAACAAAAATAATATAAGGGAACATAATTCTCAATAAATCGGCCGATAGCGTTATTTGCGCCGCATCGTTACTAAACCCCGGGGCGATAACAAGAATCAGCAATGGTGCACCGATCATGCCAAGCGCCGACAATACCAACAACACCGCACCCAAGCTGCCAGCGGCACAATTGATGAATGTTTGCATTTCTGCGGGATTTTGCTTTTGATATTCTGCCAGCACCGGCACAAATGCTTGCGAAAACGCGCCCTCGGCAAACAAACGCCGCAGGAAATTCGGCAAACGGAATGCGACCAGAAATGCGTCGGTTAATCCTCCGGCGCCAAAAAAAATCATAATGACGGCATCGCGAATATAGCCGAAGACGCGCGAGATCAACGTCATGCTGAAAAACGACACTGCCGGTCGCATCATTTCCTGTGCCACTGCCCGCTCCGTATATTTTCGATATTAGCTAGCCGGTTTTTCCCAGCAGTGGCTCGATTACATTTAATAAAGCGCTTTTGCTCAACTCGCCTTTTTTGACGTAGCGAATTACGCCCTTGCGGTCAACAACAATACTATACGGCAGTCCCCCGCTTTGGTTACCTAACTGATGACCGATGGCGATCGCTTCGTCAAACCCAATTAATTGTAAATAACGCACTTGCGGCATTCCCGATAGAAAATCAATGACAGGTTCGCGCTGGTCAACTGCGATTCCTATAACCTCAAACCCTTGATCCCGATAAAATTCATGCACTTCTGCAAAAGCAGGTATTTCACGACGGCATGGCGGACACCATGAAGCCCAAAAGTTAATCAGCGCTACTTTACCTTGCCAAGTGTTTGATGCAATGGTTTCTCCGGCAAGATTATTTAGCCGGAAAGCCGGCATAACCTGCCCGATCACGTTTTCTTGTTGGGATTCCCGCGCTGACGGTATCATTCCGGAGTGTCGCAAGACATAAGCTGAAAAAGCGCCGATTGCGGCAATTAGTGCAAAGCCCAGCAAGGTATAACTACGCCACATCAACTTGTTTGAGTCGCTTGTAGCAGTGCGAGGTGCGCGATAAATTTTTCCGCCGAAACAAAACCGACGAGACGCGCTTGGCGCAATTCTTGACCATCGCGATCGAAAAACAGTATCGCAGGCGGTCCAAAAACATCGAAATGTTTGAGCAGCAAGCGATTTTCAGCAGTATTCTGTGTAACGTCCGCCTGCAATACGACAAAAGGCGCTAATGCTTCCTGAACTTTAGCTTGATTAAAAGTGAACGCTTCCATTTCCTTGCAAGTTACGCACCAGTCGGCATAAAAATCAAACATTACCGGTTGTCCCGTCTGTGCCGCCGCATGCAAATGCCGCTGTAATTCGGCAAAATCTTCCACTCTAGTGAATGCGAGGACCTGTTCGATATGCCGACCGTTTTGTACAAAAGGCTTTAGCGGTGCAATAAAACTCGATCCTCCCGCCGCCACGCCGGCCAATAACATCACGCCATAAATAATCATCGCCGTGCCTAGTCCGCGCCAAGCGTACAATCCAGCGCCCCGTTCTTGCTTGGCTGATAAAAAGTGAATCGCCGCCAATACCAATAAAATACCCGCGAGAAGCTGAGTCGCTATGGGCGGGATAACTCGGTCCAATAGCCAAATCGCCACCGCAAGTAATAATACTCCGAACAGCACATTGATGCGGTCGAGCAAAGGGCCTGGCTTAGGCACCCATTTCCCTAGCGAAGCGCCGACTGCAAGTAATGGGATGCCCATACCGATACCTAAGCTAAATAACGCAACGCCACCTATAACCGCGCTGCCGGTTTGCGCAATAAATAATAATGTGCCGACCAATGGCGGCGTCACGCAGGGTCCGACAATCAACGCCGACGCGCTTCCCATTATCATCGCGCCAAACATGCTGCCTTTTTGTTCATTACCGGCCTGACTGAAACGGTTCTGAATAACCGCCGGAATCCGTATAGGGTAAAGGCCAAACATTGATAATGACAACAACACAAAAATTGCGACAAATACGCCGATAACCGCGGGCGTTTGGACCCAAATTTGCAGATTAGCGCCGCTCAATCCCACCAATACACCGGCAACCGCATACGTCAACGCCATTGCCAGCACATAAAATAGTGTCAGCATGAAAGCGCGATAAGTCGATAAATGTCTGCTGCTAGTGATCATGCCTGAAACGATCGGCACCATCGGTAAAACGCACGGCGTAAATGCCAATAGCAAACCCGCTCCGAGAAACCCGATAACGATTAGAAATAGAGATTGCCCGCTGATCCGTTCGGCAATTTGCGTCTGTTCGGAAGCGGGTAATGCTGAAAACGGCGGCGATAATCCGTTCGACGTCACGGCGACAATGTCTGAGTAAGCAATCTGCTTGACGATCGGCGGATAACAAATACCCAAATCGGCGCAGCCTTGGTAGCGCACCTCAATCGTTTCATTGATGGCAGTCAACCGAAACGGCACTTGCACTTGATGTCGAAAAATCTGAGTGGTGCCAAAAAACTCATCGGTAATCGTATTTCCTATCGGCTTGTCCATTACCGCAAGCTGTCCGGCAGCGCTAATATTCATCTTTTCGCGGTACAGATAATAACCGTCGGCAATCGTCCATTGCGCAATGTAGCCTTTATTTTCGGCAGAGCGGCTTAGCTGCAATTGAAAAGCTTCATCAGGCGGTAAAGGGTCCTCCTGATGAGCATCAAGCAAAGATTCCAACGGAGAAACCGCTTGTACTGCGGGCAGAAATCCGCTCAGAAATGTTGCAAATACTAAAGCGGTAATCGCATTGGACAGATATATTGCCGGGCGTCTCATTACGTTCCTTACTGAGATGAACCGCATTCGCCTATTGCCCAATTCAGATAGGCGTCGTTCACCATGCCAATAGGGATTGCAATGACTTCGGGAGTGGTATAAGGATGATGTTTAATAAGAAAAGTCATCACATGTTGACAATTTTCCCGGCAGGTCTTTACCGTCAATAGAAATTCCCGTTGTTTTTCAACCGCACCCTGCCAACGATATACCGACTCAACCGGTCCGGCAATTTGCGCACAAGCAGCAAGGCGCTTTTCAATCAACGCGGCGGCAAGCTTTGCCGCCGCCGCATCATCGGGCAAGCTTGTTTGGACAAGTAACAATGACTCCTTCGGCATAAGTCTTTTCCTGAAAAGTTGATCTAACTGCATTATTATATAACGCTATCACTATTCGTTATTAGGCGCTTTCATGCTATGTTAATTTTCCTGCTAATCCTTGCACCGCTGATAGAAATCGTTGTCTTAATTGAGGTCGGCTCAATGATAGGCGTTTGGGCAACGATTTTTTTGGTTCTCTTAACCGCCATAATCGGCATCGGCATGTTAAAGGCGCAAGGGCTTGATACATTTATGCACTTTCAAGCCGTGCAAGCACGCGGCGAACTGTTGGCTTTTGAGCTATTGGAAAGATTGTTACTGCTGATCGGCGGAGGATTGCTATTGGTGCCCGGCTTTATAACCGACTTGATCGGGTTTCTATGTTTATTACGGATCAGTCGAATGTGGTTGATTCGCCTTATGGTAAAAAACGGTCTCGATCTCGATCGTGAGTTTACCCGAGAAAGCGGTCGCAAAGGACGCGACATCGAGGGCACTTTTCGTCGACATGACGACAATGATTGAAAGTTATTATCAATAACGCGGACGGATTCATTTTTAAACGAAAAAATCTAAACCGTCTCCGCAAAAAGCCCGCGCTTTGCACCGCAATGCTTGCTCCGAACGAGTTGATATTCGCTCATTCGCCGTGCGCACTTTGCAATGAACCAAAGGCAGTGTGTGCCGGGCTACGTTTTTACAAACTGCTGATACGAATGCGGATTTTATGTATGTAAGACGTATCGGACGAGAAAAAGTGTATTTAGCAGACCTATCCGACACTTTGTTAGAGAACCTCTACCGCATCTCCGATTTCTTTTTCACCGGGGTATTAGAAGCAATATCGAATTGCCTCTAAATACCCCGTATCCCTATCCTGCTCATACTGAACCTTGCGGCCAGTCGGACACCATCGGCAACGACTGTCGTCGGTTCCGGTCGAAACACTCAACTCAGCGGTAGATGTAGCATCTAGGCTGCTTACATCATGCCGCCCATGTCTCCTCCCATGCCGCCCATGCCGCCCGGCATGCCGGCAGCCGGCGCTTTGTCATCTTCCGGCAAATCAGCAATTATCGCTTCAGTCGTAACTATCAGCCCGGCAATAGACGCAGCATTTTGCAATGCTGTGCGCGCCACTTTGGTCGGATCAATAATGCCCATCGAAATTAAATCGCCGAACTCGCTCGTCGCGGCATTGTAGCCATAATTCGTATCTTTGCCTTTCACTTCGTTGACAATCACCGAAGCTTCTTCGCCGGAGTTCGTCACAATTAGACGCAGCGGGTCCTCCATTGCCCGGCGCAAAATGCCAATACCGACATCTTGATCATGGTTGTCGCCTTTGAGATTGCCGATTGCTTCCAATCCGCGAATTAAAGCGATTCCGCCGCCCGGAACTATCCCTTCTTCCACAGCGGCACGTGTCGCATGCAAAGCATCTTCGACCCGCGCTTTCTTTTCCTTCATTTCCACTTCGGTTGCGGCGCCGACTTTGATTACCGCAACTCCGCCGGCAAGTTTAGCGACCCGCTCCTGCAATTTTTCTTTATCATAATCGGAAGTGGCCTCTTCCGATTGGATTTGGATTTGACTCACACGACTCTTGATCGCTTTGGAATCACCGCCGCCATCGATAATGGTCGTGTTTTCTTTGGTCACTGAAACTCGCTTGGCTTTGCCAAGGTCGTCCAAACTGCACTTTTCAAGCGTCAACCCAACTTCTTCGGAGATAACGTTGCCTCCGGTCAGGATGGCAATATCTTCCAGCATGGCTTTACGGCGATCGCCAAAGCCCGGCGCCTTCACCGCAACCACTTTGACGATGCCACGGATAGTATTCACCACCAATGTAGCCAAAGCTTCGCCTTCCACATCTTCGGCAATCACTAGCAAAGGACTGCTGGACTTGGCAACGTTTTCAAGTAACGGCAACAGGTCGCGAATATTTGAGATCTTCTTATCATGCAGCAAGATCATCGGATTCTCCAATTCGGCGCTCATGTTGTCTTGATTATTGATAAAGTACGGAGACAGATAACCGCGATCAAACTGCATCCCCTCAACCACATCAAGTTCATTTTCAAGGCCGGTTCCATCCTCTACCGTAATCACGCTATCCTTGCCGACTTTGTCCATCGCTTTGGCGATAATGTCACCGATCAAAGTATCGGCATTGGCTGAAATGCTCCCGACTTGGGCGATAGATTTACTATCGGTGCAGGGTTTAGAGATATTTTGCACCGCTTTTACCGCATGTTCCACCGCTTTGTCGATTCCGCGTTTTAAGTCCATCGGATTCATTCCCGCCTCAACGGCTTTCATGCCCTCGCGCACAATGCCCTGGGCCAGCACGGTCGCAGTTGTTGTTCCGTCACCGGCGGCATCTGAGGTTTGCGAAGCGATTTCCTTGAGCATTTGAGCACCCATATTCTCGAATTTATCTTTCAATTCAATCTCTTTCGCTACCGAAACACCATCTTTAGTAACGGTCGGCGCACCGAAGGATTTATCAAGGACTACATTCTTTCCTTTAGGCCCGAGCGTCACTTTTACTGCATTCGCCAAAATGTTGACACCGGAAACAAGTTTCTTGCGGCACTCATGACCAAATTTGACTTCTTTTGCACTCATGTTTTAATTTCCCTATTTAATTTAAAGTTACTTCTTAGTTACTCAATCACTGCCATAATGTCGTCTTCACGCATTACAACCAGTTCTTGATCATCAATTTTGACTTCTGTTCCGGAATATTTCCCAAACAGAACTATATCGCCTGCTTTAATAGCGGGCGGGCGGACTTCCCCATTATCCATCAGTTTGCCGGTTCCTAGTGAGATAATTTCACCACGCATGGGTTTCTCGGTGGCGTTGTCCGGTATCACGATACCGCCGGGACTTGTCCGCTCCTCTTCCATACGCCTAACGACTACACGGTCATATAAGGGACGAAGTTTCATATAATACTCCTAACGTTTGTTTACGAATCAGTGATTTAACGAGATAAAGCACCTTTGGCGCTTCCATCGTGCATACAATAATATGGGCACTTTAACTAAAGTCAAGGAATTTGTACGGATTCGTCGCATATTACACGCTGTGTTGTTGGATAGCGACTTGGCTATACTACATATCCTTAACATCTAAGACATTGACGCAATCAGATGTAATAGGATAAGTTCTTAACTATGGTACAGCATCATTTTTCGGCATCCGATTGGGTTAAACGTTTGGCTCAATCTCTTTCTTCGCTGGCAGAGACTGAAATGGATTACATCTCTGAGCTAGATATCATTAAAATAGGGGTGGGCGAACTCGCTAAGCGACGAGCAACGTTTTCCGACCCTTTGTACAGTGCCAGATACATGTGGGATTCACGGCACGACTCAAAAAGGTAACCGATATGCAATATCAGTACATCGGCCACCGCATCAAAGGTTTCTATATGAGCCAATTTTGCTTCAAAAATAGAGGTTATTATGAACACAACGGCTCAACAGAAATATGATGCCCTATTATTTTGGGAGGGTTGTAACTCCCGAACGCATTCAAGATCGGTCGCAGTACTTTGTACCGCTGGCGTCGGCGTTATCGCCACACTGGCCTCAGCGCCTTACATGATCGCGGCAAAGCGCCGCGTAAGAGGCGCCAGCGGATTGTCAGCAAAGTGCCTGTCGTCCATGACGAGACTTGGTTCTGTCAACAAGCCCCAGCCCCGACATCCTTGTCGGGTCGTTCGCCGCTGAAAACCAATTGGTTTTCCGGGCGCGTCTCCCCCATGACGAGACTTGGTTCTGTCAATGAGAGCCAGCCCCGACGTCCTTGTCGAGTCGTTCGCCGCTGAAAACCGATCGGTTTTCCGGGCGCGTCTCACCCATGACGCGACTTGGTTCTGTCAACAAGCCCCAGCCCCGACATCCTTGTCGGATCGTTCGCCGCTGAAAACCAATTGGTTTTCCGGGCGCGTCTCACCCTGCCCGAGTGTCCGCACGATTGCGCGCCTGATCGCAGATGCGCCGGATAAAATGCGCTGTATTCCGCAGCGGCTGAATGCCAAAGGACAAACAAAACGACCGTTTAAGCGCCGTTGCAGGGCACGCAAGCCGAAACACTTCAAAGCACAGTATCCGGGGGCATTGTATCGCCCTGGATACGATTGTGCGTTATCAGCACGGAGTGCGCCGCTACGTCTTAACGGCCATCAATATCTATACCCGAATGGCAATAGCAGTGGCAACCAACCGCTGTAACAGCCGCAACACAGCCGCATTCCTGCGCCTGGCAGAATTTCGGCAAAGTGCCTGTCATCCATGACGCGACTGGGTTCTGTCAACAAGCCCCAGCCCCGACATCCTTGTCGGGTCGTTCACCGCTGAAAACCAATTGGTTTTCCGGGCGCGTCTCACCCATGACGCGACTGGGTTCTGTCAACAAGCCCCAGCCCCGACATCCTTGTCGGATCGTTCGCCGCTGAAAACCAATTGGTTTTCCGGGCGCGTCTCACCCATGACGAGACTTGGTTCTGTCAATGAGCGCCAGCCCCGACGTCCTTGTCGAGTTGTTCGCCGCTGAAAACCGATCGGTTTTCCGGGCGCGTCTCACCCTGACGGACGGCAGGAGCGAGTTTCAAGGACAGTTTGCCCGGCTCATCCGGAAATCATCCGTGATTGAACAGTGGCTGACCTATCCCAAGTGTCCAAAAATGAACGCGCACATCGTGCGCTTCAACCGCACCGTCCAAGAAGATTGTATCGATCATGCGGAAGACCTGCTATTCGCCGATACGGAAGCATTCAATGACCGGTTATGAAACCGTTTTGTGTTTGTTGGCGTGTTGTCGGCGGATTGTGCCGGATTGTCGGCAAAGTGCCTGTCATCCATGACGCGACTTGGTTCTGTCAATGAGCGCCAGCCCCGACATCCTTGTCGGGTCGTTCACCGCTGAAAACCAATTGGTTTTCCGGGCGCGTCTCACCCATGACGAGACTTGGTTCTGTCAATGATCTCCAGCCCCGACATCCTTGTCGGGTCGTTCGCCGCTGAAAACCGATCGGTTTTCCGGACGCGTCTCACCCTGCACCGTCCTCATGCCGACAACGGACAGAAAGCACCGATCCGAATGTTACTGCCGAACGTTTCCCCCGAAGCCCTTCAAAAATCCCATTTAGGGTGGCATCGTACACCCTTTTTCCAGCCGTCGTTATTCTATATATAATAATGCGTGCCAACAAAGAGTCTCTTTACTATAGGACTCACTACGGACCTCTTTTCTTGGCATTGAATGCGGTTAAAAAGGTCCTGCGCGAACACCCTGTCCTAAAACACGTCTTGGAGTCCTCGTCCAAAACAGATGAACTTAATGTTCACATCGAAAATGTGGGTGCGTGCGTAAGTTTGACCGATATCGTTGCGGGGCTAATGAGTTGCACGAAGGGTAAAGACCTCAATGATGTAGCATCAAGACTGGAAGAATTTCTGGCACCGGAGGAAAGACGTCGGTTCACCGGTTACCATATTTCCGTTTTTCGTGGATTACGTCTAGATCAGGAAATCGAGTTGTCGGATGGGTTATCCATTGCCCCCTTTGACAGCATCAAAGAGTTTGTCAATCCATCCCATCTTGCCGATAGCATGTGCATAAGCTCAGAAACATTTGATGCGGTGGCCGATATGCTGATATTGCATATCGGTCACCTTTTCGAGTCGTGCCGTGAGTCCCATATGTATCTGGCACTATACATCGCTTTTGAAGGCTACTGGACTGAAGAAAAGCACAAGGCCATTCAGGCTTTAAGCGAGGATGAAGGGCTAGACGTTAACAGGTTGCGGGAAGTGATTGATGATTATCTGTTCACGGAGAAGACGCCGTTGCGAGATGACGTGATTGACATCATGTATATACGCCCGAAGATTAAGGAGCGCCGTATAATCACAGAACGTATTATTGACCGGATTAAAGCGTTTGTTGAAACGTTTGTGGATGGGGTTGATTAGCTGTTTCGTATCAAAAGAATTCGGCTTATCATTCTCACAAGACGTACGCCGCAAAATCAGCGGGCGGCACTCTGTGCCGTCCACGGGTTAGTTCTCGAAAGCCGAGAAGCTTAGGTTGTGGTGGGCATGGCCGGACTCGAACCAGCGACCCCCGCCATGTGAAGACGGTGCTCTAACCAACTGAGCTACACGCCCGCTGAAATAAAAGACGCTATTATATCTTATCCGTCGCGCGGGACGACATACCTGTAATCATGCGCTATCTAATCAGGAATATTGGAAATGTTCGGTTACTTCGGTTAGTCTTACAACCGACAATGCGCTAAACGTCCTTAATCAACGGATCAATTCAGGTACTTGTAAGGTGAAGAAATGACTAAGCAGGAAAAAATTAAAAGACTGATAGAAATGCAAAAAAAATTCATTTTGAAAGAGCACGAGGCAGGGGTTTCTATGAAAGATTACTTCACACCTGAGGATGAGTCTGTGCTCGCCGGATATCGTGAGGATTGTATGAAAATCGCAATGGAAATCATCGAAGACGCACACAAAGAAATCGGTTCAAAACGTTAATCTACGCTTTAATCTGAAAACAGCCGCTTCCCTTCAACCATAGTCTCAGTATCGGACATAGATAAAAGTTGTTTCGGCCGGTCAAAAACAAGCTTGCTATTAACAGTCGCCATTGATGGGTCGCTTTATCGGATTGAAGTCACCGATACCTTGCTTGAGGAGGCGGAAGATTTCTTCTCCGATATCGACCGCAATCTAAATCGCGGTCGGCAAATGAGCCGGCGGTGGGTTGAGTGCCCGAATACCCTGCAACGTTGTCAGATTGCCGCCGATCGCATACTAACAGCTATCCTTCAAGAAAATCACTCGCTAGCGGAGCTTGCCGCCGCTTATATTCTAAAACGAATGCCGCAAGTAACCCGAGTCGATATCGACACATCCGGCAACATTTCGCAAACGACTTTTACTGCCGATTAAATCATCCTTAATTACGGGTTCATTCGTCAAGCAGAAATTCGTTCGCCATTAAATCGGTTACTGTTTCACGGGTGCGGATCAAATGAAATTGTTCGCCGTCAACCAATACTTCGGCAGCACGCGGCCTTGAATTGTAGTTGCCCGCCATAGAAAATCCGTATGCGCCCGCTGTTAACACTGCAAGCAAATCACCTTCCTTAATTCTCAACCGGCAATCATGTGCGATAAAGTCGCCGCTTTCGCACACCGCCCCGACAATGTCCCACTCGTCGTGAGCAAGTCCGATATGCTCGCGAACTTCTACTAATGAGTGCTTTGCTTGATACAACGCCGGACGAATTAAGTCGTTCATGGCTGCGTCCACCACCGCAAATTTTTTCCGTCCGTTCTTCTTCAAATAGATCACTTGCGTCAACAATAGCCCGGCCGTGCCGCTGATCGAACGTCCCGGCTCAATCAGTACTTCCCATGGGCGGTCGCCGATTGCATCCGTCAACACTTGCATATACTCATGCGCACTTAATGTACCATCGCCTGCTGCGAATCCGCCGCCAAAATCAATGTGTTGCAGAGGAAGTCCGTCCGCAACCAATTCATCGGCAAGTTCAATCAATAATTTAGCCGCTTGAGCGAACGGTTCGGTTGTGGTGATCTGCGAACCGATGTGGCAACCGATACCGACCGCTTGCAATACGTTGCTACCGGCAATCCGGCGATACATATCTCGAGCCTGCCCCGGCGACACCCCGAACTTACTTTCACCGAAGCCGGTCGCAATATAGCGGTGCGTATCGATAGCGACATCGGGATTAATTCGCAAGGCAACCGGTGCGACACCTCCTAGCCGCTCCGCCGTTTGCTCGACAGCTTTTAATTCAGCGGATGACTCCACATTTAAACAACGAATATTTGAACGTAACGCATTTTCAATTTCATGCGGCAACTTGCCGACTCCCGAAAAAACCACTTTGTTGAGATCGCCGCCGACACGCCGCACTCGCTCCAATTCACCGCCGGAAACAATGTCGAAACCGCTGCCAAGTTTTGCCAATAGCTGTAGTAATGCAATGTTTGAACACGCTTTCACCGCATAACAAACCGAATGCGCTCGCCCATATAATGCGCTATCGAATGCGCGCCAGTTTTGCTCGAATGTTGCGCCGGAATAGACGTATGTCGGAGTGCCGAAACGGTCGGCAATCGTATACAACGGGACACTCTCCAATCGCAACCCTTTCCCGTCTTGCCTATCTATCAGCATCATCGTGCTATTCTGCCGCTTGTGACTGTGATATGCCGGATTCGGTAACTTTACGATTCTGTTCATCCGGCAAATAAAGATCCCCCCGATTGCCGCAAGCGGCGCTAAGCAACGCAATAAGCATCATTGCCGGATACAATCGGCTATGATTATTTTCACAAAACATTTTGCCAAAACCTTTGAATGATTAAATAATGATGCTAACATAGTACAATTCATTGATACACTCAAACATTGCGGAAGCCGGAGGTTGGAAAAACAATGAATCCGTGTCGCAGAAATTTTTTAAGCCGCGTTGTCGGTTGGGCGGCTGTCAGTTTTTTCTCGCTGCCAGCTTACGCCGATTGGCCGAAGGCGATTTTTTCAATAACCGAGCTGGATAAAACCATTGCCGACATTACCGGCGGCGCCGGCATTAGTGAATCTGATGTGGAGCTTGAAGTGCCGCGAGTGGCCGAAAATGGCGGCCAGGTACGTGTCGGAGTCAAAACAAGCCTTGATAAAGTTGACATGATTAACATTCTGGTCGAAAAAAATCCTGTCCCTTTGACATCGCGATTTATGTTCACCGAGTATAACAAGCCTGAAGTTGCAGTCAATGTGAAAGTCCGTGAAACTTCCGACATCATTGCTTTAGTCAAGGCGGATGGTAAATTTTACAGTGCTCGCCGTAAAGTGCAGGTTACCGCGGGAGGTTGCGGTTAAGCAATAATTGAGCGGAAGCGATGGCAAACAAAAATATTCGAATGCGGGCAAAGTTGAAAGATGGGGAAACCACCATTAAAGCGCTGATTAGCCACCCGATGGAAACCGGACGGCGCAAAGACGACAGCGGCAATATAATCCCGGCGCATTTTATTCGGCGTGTGTCGGCTGAGCACAAAGGCAAGTTGGTATTTGATGCTTATTGGGGAACCGGTGTTTCACAAAACCCTTTTGTCTCCTTCACTTTCACGGGCGCCGCGGCAGGCGACACTGTTAAACTGTCTTGGGTGGATAATCAGGATAATTCCGGCAGCAGCGAAGTAGTAATTAAATAAGCCGTTTTTGCTCTGTACGTGTCCGGACACATACCGGATTCTTGGACGTCAATAAAAAGGTGGCCGATATGCAATATCAGCACAAATCGGCTACAACACCGCATCAAAGGTTTCTAGATGAGCCAATTTTGCTTCAAAAATGGAGGCTCATGAGCACTCAAGCTTCAACAGAAATATGCCGCCCTCATTTTGGGAGGGATGTAACTCCCGAACGCATTCAAAGTCGGTTGCAGTACTTTTTGTACCGCTGGCGCCGACGTTATCGCCGCATTGGACTCAGTGCATTGCATGACCGCACCAAAGCGCCGCGCAAAAGGCGTCGGCGGATTGTCAGCAAAGTGCCTGTCGTCCATAACGAGACTTGGTTCTGTCAATGATCACCAGCCCCGACGTCCTTGTCGGGTCGTTCGCTGCTGAAAACCGATCGGTTTCCCGGGCGCGTCTCACCCTGCGCCAAGCTCATTCGAATCTCGGCAGCAGTAAAATCTTTGAGTTGATGAAACCATTTTGTATTTGCTGGCGAATGTTCGGCAAAGTGTTTGTCATCCATGACGAGACTTGGTTCTGTTAATGAGCACCAGCCCCGACGTCCTTGTCGGGTCGTTCGCCGCTGAAAACCGCTCGGTTTTCCGGGCGCGTCTCACCCGGCAACGGACAGAAAGCACCGATCCGAATGTTACTGCCGAACGTTTCCCCAGAATCTCTTCAAAAATCCCTTTTAGGGTGGCATCGTACAGTCAGAATGAATGATTCTTTCCAAACTCACTTTCCCCCGAATCACTGTTTGCAACGTACGTTTACGAATATCAGGCACAATTTCCGTATAGCCCCGGCCGTTACGTTTATAACACTCCGAACACGATTATTTTACTACCTGCTCCGCGTCCTCGTTTGCCCCGAATACGCTTAGGGTCAAAGTACGATTCATCTACCTCAAGCCGACCGACAAGACACGGAAGTTGTACGCATTCTTCTGTGACACGTTGGCGAATTTTAATACACATCGTGTTAATAGAGTGTATACTGATTCCGGTCAAGCGAGTCGGCATCGGAAGCTGAGAAATCCGGGGCAAAATAGCGTGTAATACGACGAAATGTCTTCTGCGCAATTCGGGAACGACGGCAATGCCTGTTTTTTTTATTAGTCATTTCAGAAGATGAACATCTGTCAAATAGCGCTTAACTTCCTAAGATTCCAGGTATTTGCCCCATAACGTATCTAACACTATACACAACAATCTTACTCACCGAACAACCCGCGTTTAAGCGTTCTGTGCATATCCGCAATCAATTCGTTCCAAATCGCCTTAATCCGCTTTCTATTTCCTCTGTTCGTGCGCAAACCCGGAAGCGAAACCTCTCCGCCTGCTTGATCGGAGCAAGAACGCTATAACAAAGATTCCTTTTCCTTTTATGAAGAGAAGGTCCGGCATGCTTCGGCATACTACGCGGTCAATCTCTGCCATGCTTGCGCTTCTTTCTTTGTTTGTACCACTCCATAATCCGCCACCTTAATCTTTTCCGAATACGTATGCCGCCGCTTTCCCAGAATCTCAGTAACCATAGGTCATAACCGGTTGGCTCTCTGCCGAGATAGACTCGTAACGGTGAAACAATCGCAGTATATTTCTTCGGAATCGCTCTCGCCAAGTCGTCAAAATCAAAAAAATGTTTCACCGCAGGTACTCGAATATGCCAACGTTTAGCTCGTTCGGCTTTATCGTTATCAAGTAAACACAGCGACGCAAGTTTGATATCAGGCAAGCTTTCGGTTCCTTGCGGAACGCTGACGAGAAAATTGCCGGCATGCGGGTCACCGTGGCGAAGACCGGCAATATGAATCTGTTTGATAAAAGCGAACATTTTGCAATACAATTGATTGATATATTGATATTGATCATCTTGAGCGGCTCGCCTCCTGATCTCCTCAATTTTCTCACCGTTTTGATATTCGTATAAAAAATAATTGCCCGTGATAAACCATTTCTTCCAGCCATGCCGAAAAGTCCAATATGCCAAAGGACGCGGCGTTGAAATTCCTTTGTTGTGTAACAGATAAGAACCAACAAATGCCCTGCGTGCATATGTCCCCAGCAAACAATTAAACCATACTTGAATCCTCCTAAGCAAAAGAGAACGAGGATTAACTATGTTTCTTTTCATTACCAACTTAGTCGGATGATACGGAAGAAAAAAAGCATAAATGGTATTATGAGGACTATACAGGAACGAAATCTTAAATTGATCTTGCTCAAATTCGCGAAATTCTCCCCGCTTGATCCATTCAATCAGTTTATTCTTTTCTTGCAAGCCGGAAACGACCGTATATGTTCCGGACGAATATTTGCCGTGCAGTAACGGATGTATATTGACATTCATAGCATATGCCGGGTTGCCTCGAAAAAGTCTGGCATGCTACGCGGCTAATCTCCGCCATGTTTGCGCCACTTCATAATCCGCCACCTTAATCTTTTCCGAATACGTATGCCGCCGCTTTCCCAGAATCTCAGTAACCATAGGTCATAATCGGTCGGCTCTCTGCCAAAATAGACTCGCAACAGTGAAACAACCTTGTCATACTCTGTAGTAAAATTTTTTGCTAAGTCTTTGAAATCAAAAAATATTTTCACTGCAGGTACTAGAGTATGCCAACGTTTGGATCGTTTGGCATAATCCATATCAATTAAACACATTGATGCAAGTTTTATATCAGGAAAACATCCGGTTTGCTGCGGAGCGCTGACGATAAAATTACCGCCATGCATGTCACCGTGACGAAGACCGGCAAGATGGACCAGTTTGATAAAAGAAAAAATTTTGCAATGCCATTGATGGATATCTTCTTTTCTTCCGCATCGCCTTAAACATTTTATGATGCTGCCAATTGTCTCGCCGTGCTGGTATTCGTATAAAAAATAATTGCCCGTGATAAACCCTTTCTTCCAGCCATGCCGAAAAGTCCAATATGCCAAAGGACGCGGCACTGAAATACCTCTATCAAAAAACAGGCAAGAGGCGAAAAATGCTCTGCGGGCAGGGTTCCCCGACAAATAGTTATACAATGTTCTAATTCTCCTAATCCTCTTAACAATTTTTCTTTTCATTACCAACTTGGCCGGATAGTGCGGCAGAAAAAAAGCATAAACAACCTTTACATTAGAAGAACGATGACCTTTATTTGAAATAATAAATTGGCCTCGCTCAAAATTCCGAAATTCTCCCCGCTTGATCCATTCAATCAGTTTATTCGTTCCCTGCAAACCGGAAACAACCGTATATGTTCCGGACGAATATTTGCCGTGCAGTAACGGATGTATATTGACATTCATAGCATATGCCGGGTTGCCCTGTCGAAATGAATATGCACTCCAGCGGAAGGTGCAAATGCGACAAACAGGGAATTGATTAAGAAACCTTTTATATTATAACGAAAATGGTTACCCGACCAATCGGTGGGGAATTATAAAGATTAGTTGACACACGTCGGTTCGGGTTTCATGGATTAACGGTTTCCTCCTTCGGTTCGGTCGCATCATAAACTTTCTTGTCCAGCTCGCACAAGGGTCTGTACGATGCCACCCTAAATGGGATTTTTGAAGCGCTTCGGGAGAAGCGTTCGGCAGTAACATTCGGATCGGTGCTTTCTGTCCGTTGCCGGCATGAGGGCGGTGCAAGGTGAGACGCGCCCGGAAAAGCGATCGGTTTTCAGCGGCGAACGACCCGACAAGGACGTCGGGGCCGGGGTTCATTCATAGAACCAAGTCTCGCCATGGACGATAAGCACTTTGCCGAAAATCCGGCAACAAACACAAAACGGTTTCATAACCGGTCATTGAATGCTTCCGTATCGGTGAATAGCAGGTCTTCCGCATGATCAACACAATCCTCCTGGACCGTACGGTTAAAACGCTTGATGTGCGCGTTCATTTTCGGACACTTGGGATAAGTTAGCCACTGCTCAATTCCGGGTGACTCCCGGATGAGCTGTGCAAACTGTCCTTGAAACTCGCTACCACCGTCTGTCAGGGTGAGACGCGCTCGGAAAACCGATCGGTCCTGCCTGTGCAGTGCACGCAGACAGGTTTCCGGACGCGTCTCACCCTGCACCGGGCCGGGTCGAGATTGATACGGTCAAGGTGGCGAATGCGGCGCGTTGGGACGGTCTGCACGCAATCCTCGCGCACGGCAACGAAGGAGATGGCACCGCAGGAGTTGCTGTTGCAATATCGCCAGTTATGGGAAGTAGAACATTGCTTTCGCACCAACAAGCATGACCTGCGCATCCGCCTGATCTTTCACTGGAAGGCGCGACGCATCCGCGCGCACATTGTGATCTGCTACATGGCCTTCTGCTGCTCGCAGCAGCTGCGCCAAGCGGCTCAAGGCGCTGGGCTTCCCGATGAGTACGGAGCAGACCCGGCGCGAGCTGGACACCTTGCAGTTGAGCATCTTGGTACATACCGACACATAGGAGCGGTATGCGATGCCGAGCCGCGCGAGCGCAGACGCCAACAAGGTCTACCGTAGCGTCGGCCTGAAATGGAACGAAGCTCCGTTGCCCACTTCCGAGCAAGCTACGTCCTGGAGGAATCTGAGTGCGATAGGGTTGCAAACAACACCGTGATGTAGTGCCCCTGAGAATTATGAGGGCAGTAATTTCAATCACCTACGAGCCAAAACCTACGAAGTTAAGAAATCGTGTCCTGAATGCAAAGCGTGCTGAGAAGTTGTGAGAAGATAAGGAAAACGACCGGAAACATAGCGGTTAGCACGCGATGAAATCAGGCCATTTTACTTTTGCCCGAACCCAAGCCTTCCGATCTCATTGCAACATTATCAACGCTCTAGATACGATTTACGTATGTAATTGCCAAGATATGCAACCCACTGCATGTATCTATCAGACCTTCATCCTCACTTCCGATTCTCCGCCGGCAGTGTGATTGAGATCAGACTTCAATAGCTTAGACATTAGCGTGACCGAATCCGACCACTGCGCCGCAGCATTAACAAACTCTTTTATCAGATCGCCGAAAGCGGTGCCATTAAGCGATTGCAAAGACACACGGCGCATTAAGACAATCAGCCCTTCCTCGCTCATAGCAAGATGTGCGCCGTAAAGCCCTTTCTGCTCAAAATTTGCTTGTGTGAGCAAAAGTGCGATTGCCCCCATATCCTCTTCATCATTCACCTGAAACAATTTGGAAGATAAGCGAATTTTTCCGTTGACGGCATCATTGCTTATTTCCACGCCGGTTTTCTCATCAAAAATTAGATTGACCGTTCTCTGCCCCTCTCCGCAAACCTGTTCTTTAGGGATGCCTATTTGTAGAGAAAGCCCTTCCAATAGAGTTTCAAATTTGCTCATCGCGCCGCTTTTCCCCAAGTTTTTGGTTGATTTTTAACATATTACGTCGGATTAATAATCTCTACGTTTCACCGGATGCTCCTCACGTCTGCGTTTTATGACCCTGATAAACTTTATCGATCTTTTCAACCGCATCGTCCATTCCCATTTTCGATGTGAAGGCGGGTGTTTCAGTTTGCCCGTCACGCAACCCGGGATTAGTAAATTTTTCAACCTGTTCTTTCAATTCAGCCAATTCTTTACTTGTTAACGGCGGCAAGCCTTTGCCTGCCCGTTCTTGAGCGGTAAGTAATTGATCAAGCAAGTCAACTCCTTCCGCAAGCCAATTTCGTACCGAATGATCCAGTTGCGGGTAGCGGTCGGCGACAGCAGTGAAAGGGTTGTTACTTGGAGTGCCGTACTGAGTAAACTCTCCCTGCACATTCTCACTAAATTCGGCCCTCCCGATTTGTTGCGCCATCTGCGATATTGCTTCGGTCTGCGCCCGCCACTGTTCAGGAGTTCCCGGTAAAGATTCCGGTGGAGATTGCTCCGGTTTCAAATGTTTGCAAATATTTAACAATGCCGTCATCGCACGGCGCAAGCCTCCGTCTCCGCCAACCAACAAATTTAGCACCGCTGCGGTATCGTGTTGCTCACCTACCACCTGTTGATTCAAAATATTCTTGGTGGCATCAATTCCTTGGCGTGCGCTTTGCGCAAACAACACAGTCATATCCGCCGGAGTAGGTGCAGACAAGCTTCCTGCTTGCGGCGTATGCTGTGCCACATTATTTCGCTGCTTAAAAAAGTGTTTCACCATTCCTCGTTTCATCCAAGATAAAAATCTCCCGACACGCGCCAAACGACCGGCCTTACGTGTATCCCCTTGGCGGATGTTGCCAGAGGGGCGATTAATAAATTGTTCCGCGCCGAGGGTCGCGTTTCCCAATCCTCCGTGCGTAGACCCCTGCAGTAGGTGAGTGCTAGGAACTCCCGACCCGGTATCGTTTGTTCCGACTTTCACTTTTAAACCTCCAAGACTGCCGGTTACCTCGGATGTTTGATGCTGAGAAGCCCTTGATTGTGAATCCGGTAAAGGTACCGGAGGGGACGCTCCTCCTATTTTTGGCGGCATTGCATTTCTCTCTTCTCAGTTAAATCCTCGACAGATTATACACTATCTCCGATATTGTAAGAAAATCTCTGTGCGTGACCGATATATAGCTATAGCGGATTTTTAAGATTGATTATCTCTCGTTCTTCCGTTACTTTACTCGCATGAGAACAGAAACGATACAAGCAGAGGGAAAATGAGCCCCAAATTAAATCGCCGCAATTACTTTTTTACAGGACCGCACGTAACACGCGCGGCAATGAAAAAGTCACATCTTCTATCGTGCCTTCCTGTTCAATAATGTCGTCGGCGCCTTGTTCTTTGAGCGTATCAACAACCTGTAGCAACAATGTTTCAGGAGCCGACGCTCCTGCTGAAACACCAATGCATCGCTTGCCCTTCAGCCAAGCGGGCGAGATGGCTTTCGCATTTTCAATCAGATACGATTCAATCTTTTCACGCGCGGCAATTTCGCGTAATCGATTTGAGTTAGAGCTATTCGGAGAACCGACAATTAAAATTAAATCGCATGTTTCAGTCAATTTCTTCACCGCATCCTGGCGGTTTTGCGTGGCATAACAAATATCCTTTTTGCGCGGCACAACCATTTGTGGAAACCGTGCTTGCAGTACGGCGATAATTTCACGCGTATCATCAACCGACAACGTGGTTTGCGTAACCAGCGCGAGCTGCTGAGGCTCCTTTACTTGTAGCGTTTGAGCATCATCAATTGACTCAACTAGGCGCATCCTTCCTTCTTCGGTCGCTATATGGTCATAGTATTGTCCCATCGTGCCCAAGACTTCAGGATGCCCGGCGTGTCCGATCAAAATCACTTCGCGTCTTTGACGAGCGTATTGAATCACTTCCAAATGTACTTTTGTTACTAACGGGCAGGTGGCATCCAGCACGCGCAGGCGTCGTTTCTCAGCATCATGCCGCACCTGCGGCGCGACACCATGCGCGCTAAAAATGACTACCGCTTCGTCGGGAATCTCATCTAACTCTTTGACAAACACCACGCCTTTGTCACGTAGTTGCGCAACCACATATTTGTTGTGCACAACTTCGTGGCGTACATAAACCGGCATCCCAAATATTGCCACCGCACGCTCAACAATTTCAATCGCGCGGTCTACGCCGGCGCAAAATCCTCTGGGATTCGCCAAGATAACCATCATGAAGTCACCCTACTATCAAACAATGCTGTCATTACAATCATCACGGCGCCTAGTGTAATTACGCTATCGGCAAGATTAAAGACCGGCCAATGGTAAGCACCGTAGTATATATCAATAAAGTCAATAACGTAGCCATAAACCACGCGGTCAATCACATTCCCGATCGCCCCCCCGATAATCAAAGCAATTCCCGCCGCCATGATGACCGCTTCGGCAGTCAGCTTCTTCAGCCACATATACAAATACCCGCTCACCGCCAAGGCGAGTGTAATAAGAAACCAGCGTTGCCAGCCGCCTGCGGAACTTAAAAATCCGAACGATGCGCCCGCATTGTAAACCAGCATAAAATTCAGCTGCGGCAGTACGGCAACCGGCTGATGTAGAATCAGTTGCCCGGCGGCGACTGCTTTACTCCACTGATCAAGCACAACGATAACGGCAGATAACCATAACCACTTATGCATAGAACCGTTGCTCGCCGTCACCGTTGACGTTATCATGACATCGCCAGCATAAACCCGCGAATTGTGCAATGGTTCCGACTTCATCCCGCTTGTGCCAGCACCGCACGCATTTTTTCGCCTTGCTTGCGACCGCTTTCAGCCACAACCCGCTGTCAATCCGGTATGAATCCGCCAGACAGGTCGAAGATATTTCCGCTGCCGAGGTTATCAGCACAAAGCGTAATTCATCTTTCAGCTTGACAAAAGTTTGTCTTCGTTGATCATCACAAAACAACGTGATTTCTGCATCCAACGGCGAACCGATTTGCTTTTCGATACGAAGCTTCTCAAGATGTTTGGCAACCTGTTCACGCATCGCAATAATCGTTTCCCATTCGCTTGTCGATAGCCCCGTGGCGTTGCTTGTCGATGGCAAAGGATACCACTCGCAGAAAAAAACACTGTCGGCGATATCACCGGGAATCGCACGATAAATCTCTTCGGCGGTAAAGCTCATAATCGGCGCTAACCAACGTGCCAGCGCATGAACAATATGAAACATCGCCGTCTGCGCCGAGCGGCGGATGTGTCCGTTCGCCTGAGTCGTATATAAACGATCTTTTATGATGTCCAAATAAAACCCGCCCATTTTAGTGTTACAGAAGTTATGAATACCTTGGTAAATCTGATGGAATTTATACTCGGAGTAATATTGCCGAATTTCCGCTTGTAACTTGGCGGCACAATCCAATGCCCACCAATCCAGCGACAGCAATCGGTCAACCGCTAGCATATCCGTAGCCGGATCAAAGTCGAACAAGTTCCCCAATAAAAAACGAGCCGTATTGCGCATTCTGCGATATGTTTCGGTCGTCCGCTTGAGGATTTCATCCGAAACGGTTATTTCATTGCCGAAATCGGATGCCGCAACCCATAAGCGTAGCGTGTCGGCACCGAGTGTGCGAATAATTTTTTGCGGAGCAATAACGTTTCCGCGCGACTTTGACATCTTCCGTCCCTCAGCGTCCACAGTAAATCCATGAGTTAGAACACCGCGGTACGGCGCTTCACGGTACGCCGCAAGCGATGTCAGCAATGATGACTGAAACCATCCGCGGTGTTGGTCCGACCCTTCCAGATACAAATCCGCCGGTGCTTGCAATTCCTCGCGAGTGCGCAACACGCTTGCACATGTCGAACCCGAATCGAACCATACGTCTAGAATGTCACATACTTTTTCATAATCTGAGGCCTCATCACCGATGAGATCTTCAGCGGATAAGTCAAACCATGCCTGAACTCCCTCTTGCGTAATCCTTTGCGCCACCTGTTCGAGGATTTGGCTTGTCTTCGGGTGCAATAAGCGGGTACGTTTGTGAATAAGCACCGCGATCGGCACGCCCCATTTGCGCTGGCGCGACAAGCACCAATCAGGCCGGTTAATAAGCATATTACGCATTCTTGACTGACTCCAATCGGGTGTCCAACATACCGATTCACAGACGCTTAGGGCTTGTTCACGCAAACTTTGCATGCCAGTATTATTATTTGAACTCAGTTGCAAAAACCATTGCGCGGTGGCCCGGAAAATGATCGGCGTTTTATGCCGCCAACAGTGCGGATAGCTATGCGTATACCGATGAGTAAACAATAATGTATTTTTTTGTTTTAATGCTTCAATGATCGCGGTGTGGACACTGCGTACCGGCAATCCGGCGAACTGAGGAGTCGTCGGGAGAAACACTCCGCGCGAATCGACCGGATTATCAACCTCCAACTGATACACAAGACCGGTGCGGTAGTCATCCTCGCCATGCGCAGGCGCAATGTGTACCGCACCGCTGCCGATATCCAAGGTGATGTAATCGGCAAGTACTACGGGCACCTCGCGCGCATAAAACGGATGCTGCAAGCGATGCCCTTGCAGCTGTTTGCCCCGACATCGCGCGATAATCCGATGATCGTTAATAACACAACGCGCAAGCCACGCCTTTAATACCGGCGCCGCAACAATAACTCTGCCCTGAGGCACATCTACCAGAACATAATCGTAGTCGGGATGAAGTGCAACTGCACGATTGGCCGGCAGGGTCCACGGTGTCGTTGTCCAAACCGCAACTCCTATGGGTTGATCGGGCGCGGTCCCAAAGCGCCGTGCCATCTCCTCAACATTCGCCGCACGAAACAAAACATCTACTGCGACGGATTCTTTTTCGGCATAATCTACCTCTGCCTCCGCCAGCGATGATTCGCACTCCGGGCACCAATAGACGGGACGCGCACTCCGATAGAAGTAACCGTTGTCAATGATCCGCCCAAGAGTGCGTAAAATATCTGCTTCGGTCCGATAATCCATGCTCAAATAAGGATTCTCCCAATCACCGAGAATCCCCAAGCGAATAAAATTCTCACGTTGCACAGTAACTTGCTTGCCGGCATATTCGCGACACTGAAGACGAAATCGTTTGGCATCCGCAGCGGACTTCGGAGCGCCGTGAGTTTTTTCAACTTCCATCTCGACCGGAAGCCCATGACAATCCCATCCCGGCACATAGGGCACATCCATTCCGTCAAGCAAACGACTTTTGACGACAATATCCTTTAGAATTTTATTCACCGCATGACCCATATGAATGTCACCGTTCGCATACGGCGGGCCGTCATGCAGAATAAACTGCGGCTTTCCGCGACGCTTTCGACGCAAGCTTTCATAGAGTTTCATTGCTTGCCAACGCCGCAATATTTCCGGCTCTCGTAGCGCAAGATTTGCTCGCATCGGAAAATCAGTTCGCGGTAGATTTAAGGTGCCCTTGTAATCAGCCAACCGCCCAAAACTCCATCGCTTGTTCTAAATCCTGCCGCATATTTGCCTGCAGTACGGCATGATTGTCAAAGCGTTTTTCATCACGTAGTTTTTTTAACGGGCGGACTTGCAGATGATGCCCGTACAAATCACTTTCAAAGTTCATGATATGCACTTCCAAGCGATATATTTGCTTATTGAACGTCGGACGATATCCGGCATTTAACAAACATGGTTTTGCCGGTGCGGCTTCGGATAATGATTGATCCCGCACTTCGCCGACAAATACACCGCGCAATGATAAGGGATACTTGCCAGTTATCAAGTTGGCCGTGGGAAATCCCAATTGCCGACCCCTTCCGTCCCCGTAACCGACTCGTCCCGTAATGGTATATGCGCGCCCGAGTAACCTTGCCGCCATAGTAAAATCACCTGCGGCCAACACTTCACGAATCCATGTGCTACTCACCCGTCTTTCTCCTTGAACGAATGGCGGAACTTGCTCAACACAGAATCGGTATTTTTGACCCGTTTGTTGCAACAAAGCAAAATTCCCTTCACGATTTTTCCCAAAGCGAAAATCATCGCCGGTTAATAAACAGCGAATCTTTAATCCGCGCACTAAAATGTCATCAATGAACTCTTGCGCCGAACGTGTCGCAAGCCGTTGATTAAATGACAAACAAACGACTTGGTCCACTCCCGCTGCCTGCAAAAATTCCAAACGGTCGCGTAACGAAACCAACCGTTGTGCCGTATTTTGATGGAAAAATGAATGCGGCAGCGGTTCAAAAAGGATTACCGTTGTCGGCAATTTTTTAGCGGCGGCGATTTCATGTAGTCTGGCAAACACCGCCTGATGGCCGCAATGCATTCCATCAAACCCACCGATTGTCGCCGCACTTGCGGCTTGGGCGCGATGTAAACCATCGCCATTACGAAACAGTCGCATTCTTCCCCTTCTTCAATATAAATATTCAGCGAATTTTTTCCAGAATCCCATCCAGCACTGCTAAATTTGTATAGCGAATTATCAATTTTCCGCCGCCGGATTCCTGATGCTTAATTTGTACCGGTGTGTTCAACCGTTCGGTTAGTTTACGCTCCAAAGCGGTGATCTCAGGAGCGCGCGTTGTCTTTGGGGATGGCGGTTTTCCTTTAAGCAAATGCGCGACGTATATTTCGGTTTGACGTACCGTCATTTTTTGCTGCACGATTTTCTGCGCCGCCGCCGCTTGCTTGTTTTTCTTTAATCGCAACAATACGCGCGCGTGCCCCATCTCAAGCATGCCTTCGTTGAGCAACTGCTGTACCCGGTCATCTAGCTCCAGTAGTCGAATCAAATTGGTTACTGTCGTTCGCGAACGTCCGATCAAAGCCGCCACCGCTTCATGCGTCAAAGAAAACTGCTCGATAGTATTCTGTAGTGCCGCTGCTTCTTCCAGTGCATTTAGTTCGGCACGCTGTATGTTTTCAACCAATGACAATATAGCGGCTTGCTGCTCGTCGGCCTGTCGGATTACCGCCGGGATTTGTTCCAATCCGATGCGTTGCGCTGCGCGCCAGCGTCGCTCACCGGTAATCAATTCATAATTGTTGGGCTTACCCGGAAGGGCGCGAACGACTACCGGCTGAATCAAGCCTTGCTCTCGCATTGACCGCGCCAATTCTTCCAATCCTTGTTCATCTATACGGATACGCGGCTGGTAGCGGTTGGGACGGATTCGTTCGACCCCCAGATAAGTGAACTCATAGCTATCTGATGTGCTGTAAGGTTTGGTGTATGTCTCAAGCGATTTGGTCGACAATAAGGCATCCACGCCCAAATTGCCGAGACCTTTACGTTGTTTTGCCATCACTCCTCCGTTTAATCGTTATTTTGTGGCGGCAGCACGGCTCAAAATTTCACCCGCCAACATTAAATAGGCTTGCGCACCTCGCGCGCGTTTATCATACTGCAACGTCGGCATTCCGTGACTTGGCGCTTCGGCAAGGCTGACATTGCGCGGTATAATCGTCTGATATAAGCTGTCGCCAAAACGCTCACGCAAACGCTCCGACACATCACGCGACAAATTATTGCGCGGGTCAAACATGGTGCGTAATACTCCTTCAATCTTCAGTTCGGGGCTAACCGTTTCCCGGATTCGTTGGATAGTTTGCAGTAATGACGATAACCCTTCCAGCGCATAGTACTCGCACTGAACCGGAATAATGATACCGGTGGCGGCAACGAGCGCGTTGACTGTCAAAGTGCTTAATGTCGGCGGACAATCCAGCAAAATAAATGTATACCGCCCGGTTAATGGCCACAATACTTTGCGTAGCCGATATTCGCGCTCATCCATTTCTAACAGACGAACCTCAGCGACCGTAAGCATGCTATCGGCGCCAATGACGTCATACCCGCCGTATTCGGCACGGACAATTGCATCCTGCGACGCTCGTTGTGCCAACAACAAGTCGGTAACGGTTACATCTAATGCGCTTTTATCAATTCCGCTGCCGATAGTTGCGTTACCCTGCGGATCAATGTCTATCAGCAATACCCGTTGCCCGGTCGCAGTAAGCGATGCGGCAAGATTGATTGTGGTCGTCGTTTTACCAACACCGCCTTTTTGGTTGGTAATTGCATAGATATTGCTCATTACGTTGTTTGTATTTTCAATAACACGGTTTCGACGTTCAATCCCGGGACGGCAAGCGGAAACGTGCTGCACTGTATTTGCTCTTGCAAAAGCAATGCCGCTTCTTTCGCTCCGCTTCTTGCTCCTTTAAATGTCAACCAGTGCGCCTGCCGTGCCCCGTAACATTGAGTCGCATCAAAAAACCGCCGCATATCCGTGAACGCGCGGGAAATAATCGTATCGTACAATCGTTCGGCAGGCAGCGCCTCAATATTCTGATGCAGAACAGCGACGTTAGATAGATTCAATTCTAGCACTGCCTGCCGCATAAATCGTATTTTCTTAAAACAACTGTCCACCAGAGTATAGGAAAATTGCGGGGCGAAAATTGCCAGCGCAATCCCCGGCACCCCAGCGCCGCTACCCACATCTAAAACCCGGGTCGGATGTAAATACGGAATTGCCGCAACACTCATCCAGACCAATTGCGCTATCCGCCGTGCTCGGGGAATGGCGGTCAAATTGTACGCTTGATTCCACCGCTCTAACAAGTTCAACCATTGCAGCGCCTGTTGCACTTGGCTTTCATTTGCCGCAATGCCGAGTCGTTCCAGTCCTGCCTGTAGTTTCTGTGCTTGTCGGCTCACTTACTTTGCGACTTCCGCACCAAGTTCGCGCAGAACTTTTGCCGTCTTGATAATAATGGCGGCATCGGGCGATAAACGATGTCGCAAGGCAAGATACTCGGCACTGTTGTAGCTGACCCAAGCAATCCCGGCATCATCCTCCCAAATTAATAGCTTCATTGGTAAATCCAATCCCATCAGTCGGCTTTTCCGCATCAACTTAGAGTCTGTTTGCGGATTGCCGAAAACAATTAGGCGAGTCGGTGCAAGAGCCGTGCCGACACTTTTAGCTCGTTTGCCGTGGTTAACTTCTCCGAGCAATCGAAAGCCGTGATACCGGATTATTCGCTTGGCCCGCTCGACTGTATCCGCAACATTGTATTTGCTTTTCGTGTTGAATACTCCGTCGGAACTTGGAACGGATGCCGATACCAGCGCTGGTATGCAAATCAGACTCACCATACAAACAAAGATAAGAAAGCGTTGCCGTATCATGCCGATTGTTGCTTCACCGGTTCCGATATGTCTCGATGCCAATCTCCGATTGCTTTCAGCCGAATCAGAAGCAGTGATAACGCCGCTGGGGTCATTCCTTGAATGCGTCCTGCTTGACCGATGGTCTCCGGCTGAATTTGTGTCAACTTTTCACGCAATTCATTCGATAGACCCGGTATGTCGCAGTAGCCGAAATTCGGTGGAATACGTCGGTTTTCTTGAGCGTGCAGGTGTTTTATCTCTTCAGCCTGACGCTGCATATAGCCTGCGTAACGCGCTTGAATTTCCACTTGCTCAATCACCTCGGCGGTCACATCCGACAGTGTCAGTCCTGCTGCCGTCATCACTTTAGCACAAGTCATTTCGGGACGACGCAATAACGTTTCGGCGGAACATGACTGATCAAGCACAATTCCTTCCCGCAGTGCTTGCGTGACCGAAATTTGCGTGGTACGCAGCATATCTTGTATCTTTGCGACCGCTTTACGTTTGCACTCAAATGCCTGCCAGCGAACGTCATTTACCAACCCGAGTTCGCGCCCGATCGGTGTCAGGCGCAGGTCGGCATTATCCTCGCGCAATAGCAGGCGATATTCAACACGGCTGGTAAACATCCGGTACGGTTCGCTAACTCCTTGTGTCACCAGATCATCGACTAATACACCGAGGTAGGAAGTTTCACGTAAGGGAACCCACAGCCCTTTTTGATCGGCATAGCGGGCGGCGTTCACTCCGGCAAGCAAACCCTGTGCCGCCGCCTCTTCATAACCGGTAGTGCCGTTAATCTGTCCGGCAAAGAATAACCCGTCAACCGACTTCGTTTGCAGACCACGTTGCAAACCGCGCGGGTCAAAATAATCATATTCGATAGCATACCCCGGACGAGTAATATGCGCTTTTTCAAAACCTCGAATGGTGCGCACAAATCGCTGCTGCACATCAAACGGTAAACTTGTAGAAATGCCGTTCGGATAAAGCTCGCGCGTCTGCAAACCTTCCGGCTCAAGAAAAATTCGATGCGCAGGTTTATCGGCAAAGCGCACAACTTTATCTTCAATCGAAGGGCAATACCGCGGGCCTTTTGCTTCAAGCACGCCGCTGTAAATCGGCGATTGGTCCAGCGCGGCAGTAATAATAGCGTGGGTATCTGCATTCGTTTGCGCCAAATAACACGGAACTTGTTCGGGATAATACTTTTCCGGCGATAAAAACGACATCATTGGACGCGGAATATCGCCGGACTGCACTGCGAGCGCTGAAAAATCAATACTGCGACCATCTAAGCGCGGCGGTGTTCCCGTCTTTAAGCGCCCGACAGTAAACGGCAATGCACGCAATCGCTTCGCTAATGCGTTTGCCGGCGGATTCCCGGCACGACCGCCGGGGCGATGGCTCTGTCCGACGTAAATTTTACCACCGAGAAACGTTCCTACTGTCAATACCACCGCAGATGCATAAAAATGCAAGCCAATCTGTGTTTCCACACCTTTAATCTGTTCGTTTTCAATGATCAAATCCTCAACTGATTGCTGGAAAACTTGGAGTCGCGGCTGGGTCTCGACCGCATGACGAATTGCTTGTCGATATAATTGCCGGTCAGTTTGGGCACGCGTCGCACGAACCGCGGGGCCTTTGCGTGTGTTTAAGACCCGCAGATGAATTCCGGCTGCATCAGCGGCACAAGCCATAATCCCGCCGAGTGCGTCTATTTCACGCACTAAATGGCTTTTGCCCAGCCCTCCGATTGCCGGGTTACAGCTCATTTGTCCGATCGTTTCAATATCATGTGTAAGCAGTAACGTACGTGCGCCCGCTCGTGCCGAAGCAAGCGCTGCTTCAACGCCGGCATGACCGCCACCAACCACGATCACTTCAACTGTGTTTTTCTTTACCATCATTTTTTAAGCCGAAAATGTATTATACCGCGAGTTATACTGTGACTTTTCCGGTATATATCGGTTACGTACAATCTCATTACTCTTGTCCCATTTGGTATATACTGTACTGATCAGCACTTAATAGAAGGAGTCGAAATCATGTCTGAACGTCCTCCATTCCCACCGTTTACTCTTGAGACTGCCACGCAGAAAGTCCGAATGGCTGAAAACGCATGGAACTCGTGCGACCCGGAAAAGGTCTCGCTAGCGTACACTGAAGACAGCCGTTGGCGCAACCGCGCCGAGTTTTTCCAGGGTCACGAAGAGATTGTCGCATTTCTAAAGCGCAAGTGGGCACATGAATTAGACTATCACCTGATCAAGGAACTTTGGACGTACCAGAACGATCGCATTGCAGTGTGTTTTCAATACGAATGGCGTGACGACTCCGGAAACTGGTTTCGTGCACACGGGAACGAAAACTGGGAGTTTGACGAACGAGGTCTGATGCGCCGACGTGAAGCCAGTATCAACGATGTACCGATCCAGGCATCCGAACGAAAATTTTTATGGGAGCCGGGCCCGCGCCCGGATGATTATCCCGGTTTAACCGAGTTAGGGCTTTAGTTGATACCGCAGTAAATCTCGCAACGCCGGTATATACGATCCGCTCCAGTTTGAAAAGCAAGGCTGCTGTTGAGGGCTGCTTTTCTCTCTGGGCAGGATGAATTTCGCGCCGATTTGTTCTCATCAGGAATGCGATCTCAAACAATCTGTTGAATCCGGCCTATATTAGGTTCTACATCGGGAGGCCGGGTTTTTATTTGCTCATTCACTCTTTGTACCTCCGGAATCGGCTATACTCTATGACATAGGGGCCATTGATCGGTCCAACCTATTCCGCCGTATCATCGAATGCAACCGAATTTTGGTGGTTTCATTGCAGGTCGTATTCAAGCTCATGTATATATGGTAGTTAGTGCTGCAGTATATAACTTTGGCGGGGTGCCAATTTCAAGGTCGGAGCTTATATTTAGACGACCATCTTGTCCGTTTTGGCTGTACCTAAATTGGCGGACGAGCTTAAAGTGGTTTTAGAAAGAAGTTGTAAAGAATAACCTAGCGAGGTATTCATCACCGGTGTCCCTCAAAGTACCCGTTTGCGGGCCTCATTCACTTTCCTATGCAAAATGTGGCAAAAATCTCCTCAAGCAGGTCCTCGTTGCTCGTTTCGCCGGTAATTATTTCAAGTGCGGTCTGAGCCAGACGCAACTCTTCGGCAAATAGCTCGTTTGAGCTGACGACTCCTTTGGCTTCGCGCAGATGGGTTGCTGCTTGATTTAAGGCTATCAAGTGGCGACGACGAGCTATGAGTGTATCTTCGCAGCTATCCGTCAATCCCAATTCCTTGATTAAACGTTGGCCTAGTTCACCTATCCCGGCACCGGTTTTTGCCGAGACTAAAACCGTGCACGTTTTTACCTTCTCAAGCAATGCGGTGCGTTGTGTCGGCGTAATCAAATCAATTTTATTTAAAACCCATAAACATGGGACATCGCTAGCGGAAAGATCGTTTGCCAGCGTGCGTTCTTGCCCGCAGTAATCAATGCTTGCATCTATTACAATAAGCGCTGCATCTGCCGTCGCCATTGCCGCTCGAGCACGTCGCATACCTTCTCTTTCGATTGGGTCGCCTGTTACAGCCTTCTTGTCACGCAGCCCAGCGGTATCCATGATTGACAACGTCAACCCTCTGACGGATATTGCCGTTGTTAAAACATCGCGGGTGGTACCGGCGATATCACTGACAATTGCCGCATCACATTGTGCCAATCGATTCAACAAGCTAGATTTACCCACGTTCGGGCAGCCGATAATGACAACTTGCGCACCGGCGCTTAACCGCGCGCCTTCAGTGGCGGATTGTTGGAGTTGTGTAAGCTGATCACAAGTAGTTTGAAGCTGTGCCTGCCAATCTTTTGTTGTCGCATGTTCAATGTCTTCATCGGCAAAATCTATTGCCGCCTCAACCGATACTCGTAAGTGACGGAGCGCTGAAACCACCGCATGGATTCGCGCCGAAAATTCACCCTGCAATACACGCTGCGCACTACGCGCGGCTTGTACGCCTGTGCTGTGAATCAGTTCCGAAACTGCTTCCAACTGAGATAAATCGTACTTATTGTTTTCAAATGCACGCCGGCTAAATTCACCGGGCTGCGCCAACCGCGCGCCGGCTTTGATCAATGTTTGCAATAGCAAATCCAGCACTACCGGACTGCCGTGAGCATGCAATTCAAACAGATCTTCACCGGTAAAACTAGCCGGGCCTTTAAACCATAACACGATACCTTCGTCAATAACCTGGCGATCGTGATCAAAAAAACATGTGAAACATGCTCGGCGCGGCGTAATAGTCTTTCCAATGATTTGTCGCAAAAGAGGCTCCGCCGATAAACCGCTGACTCGAATGATGCCAATCCCGCCTTTGCCGGCTGGGGTGGCGACTGCCGCAATTGTGTCGTTTGATGCATAACGCACCGAAAATCTCCGCTAGCTGACGACGGCGCGCTCGATCCGTCGCGTAATCATCCATTGTTGCGCGATGGACAACACATTGTTGGCAAGCCAGTACAGTACCAACCCCGCAGGGAAGAAAGCAAAAAAGACAGTGAAAATGAACGGTAAGAACATCATAACTTTTGCTTGTATCGGATCCGGCGGTGTCGGATTTAAGCGGTTTTGCAAAAACATACTGATTCCCATTAATACCGGTAAAACAAAATAAGGGTCTTTGGCGGAAAGGTCTTGAATCCAGAGAACGAACGGTGCTTGGCGTAACTCGACGCTCTCTAAAAGAACCCAATATAGCGCGATGAAAACCGGAATTTGCACTAAGATTGGAAAACATCCGCCAAGCGGATTAATTTTTTCTTTGCGATAAAGCCCCATCATTTCCTGATTCATTCGTTGGCGGTCATCTTTATAGCGTTCGCGTAGCCGTGTCAGTTGCGGTTGAAATTTTCGCATTCGTGCCATAGAACGATAACCAACTTCCGAGAGTTTATAAAACACCAACTTAATTAACAGCGTCAACATAATGATCGACCAACCCCAATTCCTTAAGTATTGGTAAATACGCTCCAACAGCCAAAATAATGGTTTGGAAATTACCGTGAAAATACCATAGTCTGTGGTCAGTTCGAGACCAGGTGCAATATGTTCCAACTTTCTCTGCAGTTTCGGTCCGACGTACAATTGCGTGTGAAATCTCTCTTCCTGCCAGGGCGCGATAGTCAAAGCCGGAGAACGAATGCCGATGATATACTCAGCACCGGCATTGCCGGAAACGCTTTTTGAATAATAATCATGTGCCTGTGTTTGATCAGGGACGACGGCACTAACGAAGTAATGTTCAAGCATTGCCGCCCAACCGCCGTGTATTGCTTGTGACATTGGTTCTTCTACAATATCGGCAAAGCCTTGCTTGGTGTATGTGCCGTCATAGTACGCTGCACCCGTGAATGTATAGAGAAACCGATTCTCATTTTCTGGCGCCTCGTCGCTGCGGCGCAATTGTGTATATTGACGTCCGACCCATGCGCGCTCCCGGTTGTTGCGTACCCAATGCTCAATATCAATTAAATATCTCCCTCGGCGAAATATAAATACTTTTTTTACCTCAATCCCTTGACCTTGCCAAACGAGCGGAATGTGTAGTTCGTCTTGCTCTGAGGTCATTTGATAGTGGGCCGAAGCGCTGTTATATCTCGCGTGATGCGACGGGGCGTAATCTGCCAAAGTGCCGGACATGTCTGGCAAATGGTCATGAAGCAGCCCCGCTTGCATCAAATAACTGCCTTTAGCGTCATAATGGAACAAATGATACGGGGTCGGGTCCCCGAGGTGCACAGGTATCTTGCTTAAATCGGCACGGATGACATCACCGCCACGAGTGCTGATAGTCATGGATAAAACATCCGTCCGTACCTCTATTGTCGGAGAATCAACTTGCTGCGTAACGTTTTGCTCTAATTCTGCGGGGCGCGGCTGTTCGGATGTTACTGATGCCGGTAAATCTTCAGGAAATTTCTGTGGTTTGTTCGATGAATCGGATGGGGTTACCGGAGAGATCGGCGACGGTGTGGGATCGGTAAACGTTGTCCAGCTTTGCCACAACAATAGCAATACAAACCCTAATGAAACGTACAGAAGCGGCCGTGCTTGATCCATAATTACAGACTGTTTCCTGTCGGCGGCGGAAACACACATTGCTGTTGCACTCCCTTCGCTACTTTTATCCACATTTGTTCAAGCGTATGGAGCCACTCGACAGATGTTCGTGTGGCGCTACCGTGCCGGCAAATCACAACTGTGTCAACACACAGAAGGCGTTGGCGGTTCCGCATGAAACTGACACGGATAAGACGCTTGATTCGATTACGCGCGGCAGCTTTTTTTGCAGCTTTGCGCGAAACTGTTATTCCCAACCGCGGGTATTGATAAGCATTCGGGCATGCATAAATAATAGCCGTTCGGTGTGAAATCCGCACTGATTGTGAGTTATATAGCACTCGATCAAATTCTCTGTGTTTCCGTAACCGGTAGGCTGAAGCAGGAAATAAGTGTGCCACTCTACCGGACACACAGATACATCACATAGCTTGTCGGTATCGCTCCATACTTGGGTAGGCATCCCGATAACCTATGTACACAATAATAATTAACGACTGCTATGCGGATAGGCGCGCCCGCCCCTTTCTCCGGCGTGCAGTTAGAATTGCACGCCCGCTACAGGTACGCATCCGTGCACGAAATCCATGAGCCCGTTTCCGTTTAACTTTGCTTGGTTGAAAGGTTCTTTTCATTAGATATGCAATCAAAATTCACCGCTCTCTTGTGGGGTAAAATATGACTTTTTAACCGTTTTGTCAATTAGTTGTACGATGCCACCCTAAATGGGATTTTTAAAGGGCTTCGAGGGAAGCGTTCGGCAGTAACATTCGGATCGGTGCTTTCTGCCCGTTGCCGGCATGAGGACGGTGCAGGGTGAGACGCGCCCGGAAAACCGATCGGTTTTCAGCGGCTAACGACCCGACAAGGATGTCGGGTCTAGTGCTCATTGACAGAACCAAGTCTCGTCATGGGTGACAGGCACTTTGCCGATAATCCGGCACAATCCGCCGAAAATCCGGCAACAAACACAAAACAGTCTCATCAGCTCAAAGACTTTACTGCTGCCAGTGAGCAGTACCTGTACAAAATGTTCAAAACAAACTTTCGGTTTATCAACACCTTTTTATAGTGTCGCTTCGGTTATAAAAATTGAAGTTTTTTTCTTTCTTATTTTCTGCTGCTTTTTTATTACATAACGACTCTTAATCAAAACATCGGCTAAACTTTCTACCCTAATAGAGTCGCAAAAAAATCTTCGTTGTAAACGAATAGACCTAGTTTTACATTTATGTTTGATCTTTGGAAGCAATGTGTCGGTGAACTTTCTCACAATATTGAGGAAGAAAACCTCAATACATGGATCCGTCCGCTACAAGCAGTAGGAAATTTCAAAGGAGAAAATAACAACCGTTTAACCTTATTTGCTCCGAACCAATTCGTCCTAAATAAAATTAGAGAATGTTTCTTACCGCAAATTAAAGCCGCCTTAAAAAGCTTAACTAACCAAGAGATTCACCTCTCTTTTGCAGTCGGCTCAAGCTCAAGCTACACAGACTCAACTTCGCTGAAGGGATGCGCCGAACAACATCCAGGCATAAACTCATCTCAAACAAACAGCCGTACACACGCTGCAGTGTACGGAAACATTCACTGGCAAGATTTATTAATCTCAAATTATTCCTTCGAAAACTTCATTGCCGGACCATCCAACCAAATGGCTTTAAGCGCAGCAAAGGAAGTAGCACAGAATCGACAGACTTCATATAATCCACTCTTCATCCGCGGTGGTGTCGGCCTAGGAAAAACACACTTGCTTCATGCTGTTGGAAATAAGGTTATCAGCCAAGACCCCAACGTAAAAGTGCTATATCTGCATTCTGTTCTGTTCGTCCGACAAGTTGTAAAAGCTCTTTGTAGCCGCCAAAATAACCATGAGCAAATCGAGGCCTTACGAAGACGATTACGTACCGTTGATGTTTTGCTTGTTGATGACGTACAGATGCTAAAAGATAAAAAGCATTGTCAAGAAGAATTCTTTCATCTTTTCAACACCCTATTTGAGTTCAACAAACGAATAATTTTTGCTGGCGATATGTACCCGCAAGAAATGGGTTTTATTGAAAAACGCCTGCGCTCACGTTTCTCTTCCGGCCTTCTACAATCCATCAGCCCTCCGGAACTTGAAACCAAAATTGCAATTTTGCAGCAGAAAGGCCGCCGACAAAACTTTTCTGTTCCAAAAGAAGTAGCAAACTACATTTCAAACAAAATTCACACTGTTCGTGCCCTTGAAGGAGCACTGCAACGGTTAAAAGCCTGTAGCGAATTCCAGCAGCAGGCCCCTATTACCCTTGCTCTTGCACAAAATGCGGTTGCAGATTTAATTGCCCCCAATGAAACGCTCTTTTCGATTGAAAAGATTCAGAACGCAACTGCACGTTCATTCCAGGTCAGTACTGCAGACTTATCCTGCCCACGGCGAACTCGTTCTTTAGTAAGACCGCGACAAATAGCAATGTACCTCTGCAAAAAATTAACTGACAAAAGCCTCCCTGAGATTGGAGCCGCCTTTGGAGGACGTGATCATACAACTGTAATTTACGCCTGTCGCAAAATTAAAGCGATACTAAAAGCAGATTCGCATCTTCACCAAAAATATAAGGAGATCAAACTTAAATTACAACAGGAAGAGAACCGGTAGATAAACTGTGGAAAAAAATATAGAATTCTTAATCTTATCTATAATGGAAAAACTGTCAACAAAAAACAGGCCTTGTTTCCACAAGTAAATCACAAAACAATAAATAGATAAAATCGCGGAAAGACAATAGATAAGAAATAAATCTAACGGTGAATGGCAAGTGAAATCATCATATAATCATAAATATAAGAAAGCTTCTCAGAATTTATAATAAATAATAAGAAAGGTAAAAACATGAAATTTTCTGTTTCAAATAATGCTCTCTTGCCGGCTGTTTCAACACTTTGTAATATCATTGAGAGACGCCAAACGCTAACATCCCTAAGCATGATTCTGATTGAAGCAGCCCCATCCGGAGGATGTGTTTTAACAGCGACAGATCACCTAATTGAAATTCGGTGGTTTGTTAGTGATGTTTCATTAGAAGAAAACTCGCCTGTTTTGGTCTCAGGCCAAAAATTATTGGACGCTTGTCGGAATAGTCCTAAAGATGCTCGGGTTTCTCTCAGTAATAATCAACAAAATGTGATGCTGCAAATTGAAAAGCAGAACTATCTGCTAAATACAATATCGGCAGATGAGTTTCCAAAACAAAAGAGTGCTGAAGATGCTATGGAGGTGGTAGTAAAGTCCGGCGATATGAAATATCTGATAGAGAAAATTTCTCACGCTATGGCTCAAAATGATTCACGCTATTACTTAAATGGTGCTTTATTGTCTGTGGACCAGGAAGAAGTGACGGTAGTTGCGACAGATGGACACCGTTTAGCGCTTTGCCAGCTCCCAAAAGCGATAGCAGGAAATGATAGTAATAGACAAGTGATTCTTCCGCGAAAAGTTGTTTTAGAGTTACAGAAGCTTCTTGACAGTAAAGATGATGACAGCGCAAAAATAAAGATATCGGAGCGACAAATATGCGTAACATATAAGAATATAACAATTACAGCGCAGTTGATCGAAGCAGAATATCCGGATTATCAGCGAGTAATCCCTCAAAAGTTTACTGAGACAGTACTGATTGATACAGCAATATTTCGTCGAACACTGGAAGCTGCATGTGTAATTAGAGAAGATAGGACCTCGAATGTCCGTTTGGATTTTAGTAAGCACAGACTCCTTGCAGTTACACAGAATAAGGAGGGGGAAAAAGCAGAGGTTGAACAAGAGATTAACTATGAAGGTACGGAGTTTCAAATTGCTTTTAATGCACAATATTTATTAGACGTGTTAACGGTAACCGAAAGTGAAAAATTCTATTTTGAATATAGGGATAGTAATAGCGGAGCGCAAATTCGTGAAGAGAACACAGATGCGACTAAAAACATTATTATGCCGACCCAGGTCTAAAAGATAGCTACATATAAGAACAATTAGATACAGAACATGATAAATAACCGCAGTTAAGAGTCACATATCTTTTGTGTATACATAAGCTCAGAAGCCTTGCAAATCTGACATATAGGCTATCGAATCCGGGGATTTTACCGGGTTGCTGAAATTAGGCATAGTTGGGATACTATGACTTACGATGCAAAACAAAGACTCAAAATTCTCACCTTCCAGGAAAGCCATGGCATGGCCGCTGCCTGCGATAAGGCAGAACTGGTGCCGAAACCGATCGGCTATATCTTGTCCGACAACGGCTCGGAGTTTATGAAGGACTTCGAGACCGAGTTGAAACAGCGCCGGACCACCCACTGGTGGACCTATCCGAAGTCGCCAAAGATGAACGCGCACGTCGAGCGCTTCAACCGTAGCTTGCAGGAATCATTCACGGACAACCGCGCAGCTCTTTGCGAGAGGCTCCTGTTCATTGATGTGGCCTCTGTTTTGATTGGGAATTGGCGCAATGGCCGGTGTTTTACAACACCCAACGCCCCATCATTCACTGGGGTTGCAATCTCCCGATACAATCGCTCCTGACTCACCACCCGGAGTACCAAATGTTATGGATCTAATACACCTTATAATAGGGAATCCGGTTAAATAAGCCCAGTCGAATCTATCAGCGGATATTGTTTCACGTGAAACAATTTAGAAAACCATCTTTTCACTCTCTATATGCTGAATATATATCAACAAATACTTTCTAGGGCATGCCGTTATATCCTGAACGTGATTGATGTGGACTCGCGGCTTTGGAGTTGTACGGTAGTCACTGCCAGCTATATCAATCGCACTACAGCCGGATTAGGTTAACAGTCGCCGTGTCAAATGTTGGTCCCAAACAACCCAAAAAAACCCGGTAATGTACTGGATATGTACACTTCAAAAATAGAAGCTATTATGAACACAATGGCTCAACAAAAACATGATGCTCTATAACGCATTCAAGGTCGGTTGCAACACTTTGTACCGCTGGCGCTAACGTTATTGCCGCACTGGGCTCAGCGCCTTGCATGACCGCGGCAAAGCGCCTGACCGCAGATGCGCCGGATAAAATGCGCTGTATTCCGCAGCGGCTGAATGCCAAAGGACAAACAAAACGACCGTTTAAGCGCCGTTGCAGGGCACGCAAGCCGAAACACTTCAAAGCACAGTATCCAGGGCATTGCATCGCCCTGGATACGATTGTGCGTGATCAGCACGGAGTGCGCCGCTACGTCTTAACGGCCATTGATGTCTATACCTGAATGGCAATAGCAGTAGCAACCAATCGCTGTAACAGCCGCAACGCAGCCGCATTCCTGCGCCTGACCCTGGTGTGTATAGTGTCGGTACTGCCGCAATCTAGCAAAGTGCCTGTCGTTCATAACGAGACTCGGTTCTGTCAATGAGCGCCAGCCCCGACGTCCTTGTTGGGTCGTTCGCCACTGAAAACCGATCGGTTTTCAGTGGCGCGTCTCACCCTGCACCGCTCTCATGCCGGCAACGGACAGAAAGCACCGATCCGAATGTTACTGCCGAACGTTTCCCCCGAAGCCCTTCAAAAATCCCATTTAAGGTGGAATCGTACAATTATTAGTAAAGCGGATGTATCTATGTTATGATTAGTGCTTTTCCGTATATGGTTTATGATTCCTCCAGTATTAAGGTTCTAAAAGGACTTGAGGCCGTTAGAAAACGGCCGGGTATGTATATCGGAGATACTCATGATGAGTCCGGTCTACATCGCATGATCTTTGAGGTGGTAGATAACGCGATTGATGAGGTCCTGGCGGGTTTTTGTACAACAGTTGACTTAACGTTACATAAAGACGGATCAGCAACCATTAGTGATGACGGTCGTGGAATACCGGTTGATACTCATGCTGAAGAAGGGCATTCGGCCGCTGAAGTGATTATGACGACACTGCACGCAGGCGGTAAGTTTGATGAAAATTCTTATAAAGTTTCCGGCGGTTTACATGGGGTCGGTGTTTCAGTCGTTAATGCGTTGTCGGAACACCTCAACTTAACAATATATCGTAGCGGGAAAAAATATTGCCAGGAATATCGAATGGGAGTCCCTCTTTACCCTTTACGTGAAGAGGAAAGCTGTGACCAAGCGGAAACCGGCACGTGTGTCCGGTTCAAACCGAGTTCGGCTGTTTTTACCCAGACTCAGTTTCAGTACGATTTATTAGTTAACAGATTTCGGGAGTTGGCTTTTCTTAATTCAGGACTGCGAATTGGGATACACGATGAACATACGGACCGGCACGAAACCTTCTGTTACATTGGGGGTATTAAAGCGTTTGTAGAGTACTTAAATAAAACACGCACTACGTTACACCCAAGCCTGTTTTATTTTAATATAAAGAGCGATGTAGTACAAGTAGAAGCGGCGATGCAATGGAGCGTAACATACCAGGAAAAGATTTACTGTTACACGAATAATATTCCGCAGTATGACGGCGGAACACACCTCGCCGGACTACGAGCGGCACTGACACGCACGCTGAATCAATACATTGAGCGCGAGAGCTTGTTAAAAAAAGAAAAAGTTACAGTCATTGGTGAAGATACACGAGAGGGGCTGACCGCTGTGCTGTCTATTAAGGTCCCCGACCCGAAATTTTCCTCACAAACAAAAGATAAGCTTGTTTCATCCGAAGTAAAAGGTGCGGTTGAAACTGCGATTCACCAGCATCTCACCGATTTTCTTTTAGAGAACCCAAAGGCGGCTAAAGTAATTACCGCAAAAATACTGGACTCGGCACGTGCACGTGAAGCAGCGCGTAAAGCACGAGAGATGACGCGGCGCAAGGGTGTACTGGATATTGCGGGTTTGCCGGGGAAGCTTGCTGATTGTAGAGAAAAAGATCCGGCTGCAAGTGAGTTGTTTCTAGTTGAAGGCGATTCCGCCGGTGGTTCCGCCAAGCAAGCACGCGACCGCCTGAACCAGGCGATTTTACCGCTTAAAGGAAAAATTCTGAATGTTGAACGTGCTCGATTAGATAAAATGCTTGCATCCGCTGAAATCGGCGCTTTAATCACTGCCATTGGCTGCGGGATAGGCGAAGAATATCAATATGATAATCTTCGCTATCATCGAATCATTATTATGACGGATGCCGATATCGATGGTTCACATATTCGCACCTTGTTATTAACGTTTTTTTATCGTAAATTGCCGGGAATTGTTGAAAACGGACACCTATATATTGCTATGCCGCCGCTATATAAGATTAAGCAAGGGAAACGCGAGCAGTATCTGAAAGATGACGATGAGTTAACTCAGCAATTGATTCAAATTGCGTTGGAAGACAGTACCCTCTACCCAAGTGGCCGTGCGAGACCGGTACCTCCGAGACAGCTTTGCTCACTTTTGAAAATGTATCAAGAAGTGCAGAACAATATTGCAACACTCGCCCGGAGACGTGACAAAACACTATTGACCCAATTACAATATATCTCGCCTTTAACCTCTGAACAGATTGACGATGATGTCGCATTGCAACACTGGGCAGAAGAACTAAATGAACGTATTAATGCGGTTGCCGATGTGGGTTGTCAGTACCAAGTGTCACCGGTATATGGTAAAAACGGCGATGGAAACTCGATACATGTACGGCGAACTTCACATGGCACTGTGCATACCGATGCTTATCATAGGGACTTTTTTCAATCTGCCGAACTTCGGAGAATCCAGGAGTTTGCGGCGCAGACACAGGGATTGCTTGAAGCAGACGCGGTAGTACGACGCGGCAGCGCCCAGACTGCCATTAGCGATTTTGCTACGGCCGCCCAGTGGTTATTGAGCGAGGCGCAGAGAAGTTGTACGATTCAACGTTACAAAGGCTTAGGTGAGATGAACCCGGATCAACTATGGGAAACGACAATGAACCCACAAACGCGGCGTATGGTTAAAGTAAAAATTGAAGATACTTTGCGTGCGGATGCAATGTTTGACACGTTAATGGGAGATCAAGTAGAACCCCGCCGCCGATTTATTGAAAATAATGCCCTGGCAGTTTCCAACTTAGACATCTGACTGTTTGGTGAAAATCGCTTCATGGAACGTCAATTCATTGCGTGTGCGTCTACCGCATGTATTGGATTGGCTTAAGTTAGCAACACCGCATGTGCTGGCATTGCAGGAAACTAAAGTTATCGACGAGGAATTTCCTATCGAAGCAGTTCGTGAGGCAGGCTATCATGCCGTTTATTCCGGGCAGAAGACTTACAATGGAGTTGCTCTATTGTGCTGTCAACCGCCGGACGAAGTTGAGCGATTGCCATCAGGAATTGATACGACACAAAAACGTACTTTAGCGGCAACTGTAAGAGGTGTACGTATAATTAACTTGTATGTAATCAATGGCGGCGAAGTGGGTTCGGATAAATATGCTGCAAAGCTGGAATGGTTACAACACGTGACCGCGTGGATCAAAAGAGAACTAAGACGATACCGGCAAACAGTGATTGTAGGGGACTTCAATATTACACCGGCTGATGAAGATGTGTATGACCCGGCTCTTTGGCAGGGAAAAATTTTATGCAGCAAACCCGAGCGCGATGCGTTAAAACAGATGATGGGTTTAGGGCTCACGGATACGTTTCGCTTATTCCGACAGCCACCTAAAACGTTCAGCTGGTGGGATTATCGCGGTGGCGCTTATCGGCGCAACGAAGGGATGAGAATAGACTTAATTCTGGCCAGTGGCGTGCTAACACGTAAGTGCAAGCAAGCATATATCGATCGAGAACCGCGCGTTTGGGAGCGTCCTTCCGACCACGTACCGGTCGTTGCAGAATTTTCCGCCGAAACGGCACTCGTTTAATATATAACTGTTTGGCTTATATGTTTTTTTCACACAACTCGGGCATTAAAGTACTTAAAAATGTATTACGACCATGGAGGCCCCGGATATTCAGGGCTATTTGTAAAATATTCAATCATAGCTCAATCATTGTCTATACGGTACCAAAAGCCGGTTCGACGTCAATCCTCATATCATTAAAAGATCTTTAAGTCATACAAAGCTAATCACAGTAGCGCAAGCACATGATTTTCAAAGAATTATGGACCCGAAAAAAGTGTTTGTTTATTCCGATACATACTACTTGATCAGTTTGGTGCGAAATCCGATTGAGAGAGCCTTGTCGGCTGTATTCTTCTTTATGATTCCAGAGAGGAATAAAAGGGGAAGTACGCCTTCCACAGACATCAGCGTGTGGAAACGGCGGACCAAACATAGAATAACGCGATCGCTGGAATGGTTTAACCAGGAAATGAAACAAAGAATTAAGTTCTCCCCTGAATATATAGATCAAATATGCAACCATAAACACACGCAACATTTCTTTTCTGCGCGGGAAGTGTCTGCGATGAGAGCGAGGTGGAGGTGAATAGCCGGTATTTGTGGCCGTTATAAGCTATGCAGGATTTATGACTATTATTGCCTTGAAGCTTTCCGGAGAACAAAAGCTAAAATGCAGTTTTGGCGGTCATCCGGCGCGAGCGTAGCGGCAGTGAGTTTCAATGAGCAGTGGCTGACCTATCCCAAGTATCCGAAAATGAATGCGCACATTAAACGCTTCAACCGTACGGTCCAAGAAGAGTGTATCGATCATGCGGAAGACCTGCTATTCACTGATACGGAAGCATTCAATGACCGATTATGGGAGTATTTAGCCTGGTATAAGCTACACCGTCCTCATGTCGGCAGCGGACAGAAAGCACCGATCCGAATGTTACTGTCGAACGCTTCCCTCGAAGCACTTCAAAAATCCTATTTAGGGTGGCATCGTGCACACTTGAATTGATATATACTACTAATGATATATACTATCAAAACTTAAATTCGGACAACAAGCTTATAGAAAAACAACTATGAAAATCAATATTGGCATACCAGAAAAACAACGTAAAGGCATCGCTCAACAGCTTGCTCACTTACTCGCCGATTCCTATACCCTCTATTTAAAAACGCATAACTTCCACTGGAATGTTACTGGCCCTATGTTCAACACGCTGCATCTTTTATTTGAGGAGGAATACAACGAACTTGCCATGGCAGTTGATCAAATTGCCGAAAGAATTCGCGCTTTAGGGGTAGCGGCCCCCGGTTCTTATCAACAATTCAGTAAATTGACCAGTATCAAGGAGGAAACCCGTGTTCCCAATGCTAAAGCAATGATTAATCAGCTGATCAGCGGGCAGGAAGCGGTAATTAAAACCGCTCGCAAAAGCTTGCCTATCGCTATAGAAGCAAATGATGAACCGACCGTTGATTTACTGACACAACGCATGACCGCGCATGAAAAAAATGCATGGATGCTGAGAAGTCTTCTTGAGTAAGTAATAAAACGGTAAGTATTTAGATTCTCTCTTGCAAATTGTCGACTCGTAGAACCTTCATTGCGTTGGTACCGCCGTGCACTCCGATTAAATCGCCTTTGGTGATGACGATTAAATCGCCGTCTTCTGCCGCTTTACAGCGAAGCAGAGTCTCAATCACCTCACGATTGATCTGTGTATGCCGCTTATTCAAACTGTTCAAGTCGCCAGGGTACACACCTCGATACAAAGTCACTTTGCGACAGGTTTTTATATGCCGCGTTAGCGCATAAATTGGAATTGACGAACGCACCCGCGACATCCATAATGCCGAAGAACCTGACTCGGTTAGCGCCGCAATCGCCGTTGCTTGCAAATCTCTACCGGTACGAATTGCCGCCATTGCAATTGCTTGATCAATGCGGTGGGGAATTTGGTTTATATCTTCAACGCCGGATTGATGATAGTCGCTCTGCTCAGCACCGTAGCAAATCCTACTCATTGTCTTAACGGCAGTAACCGGATGCTTCCCGATCGCGGTTTCACCCGACAACATCACAGCATCAGTACCATCAAGAACCGCATTCGCGACATCTGATATTTCAGCACGCGTCGGACGTGGATTTTCGATCATTGATTGCATCATCTCGGTCGCGGTAATCACGATTTTTTGCTCCTTGCGAGCCAGCCTTATCAATCGTTTTTGTACCGCAATCAAAGCGGCATCACCGATTTCAAGATTCAGGTCGCCGCGCGCGATCATAATGCCGTCGGATACTTCAATAATTTCATCAATTGCATCCAATGCCTCGGCACGTTCAATTTTTGCAATGATGCCGGCATCGCAACCCGCTTCTTCCAAGAGTTTTTTTGAACATAAAATATCGTCGGCGCTTTTTGGAAAAGAAACGGCTAAGTAATCAATACCCATCTTTGCGGCAAGCTGAATATCTTTGTGATCTTTTTGCGTGATAGTCGGCGCGGATAAACCGCCGCCCCTGCGGTTGAGGCCTTTATTGCTTGACAACACCGAATCATGCCGCACTTTGGTAACAATCCGTTCTTCATCCGACGATAAAACAAGCAACTCAACCCGACCGTCGTCAACCAATAAAACATCTCCGCTGCGGATATCTTTGCACAAATCAGTGTAAGTCAAACCCACGCCGGCGGCAGTTCCGGCATTCTGGTCCATCCCCGCATCCAAAACAAACTGTTGACCGGCTTTTAACAGTACTTTCCCCTCGACAAATCGCTCTATCCGAATCTTCGGTCCCTGTAAATCGCCAATCAATCCGAGATGATATTTCGCCCGCTTGGACATATCCCTAGCTATGCGCGCACGAGCAAGATGCTCTTCCGCATCGCCATGTGAAAAATTAATTCGCACCGCATCAATGCCCGCATGGACCAACGCTTCAATCACTGCCGGATCATCTGTGGCAGGCCCTAGAGTTACAATAATCTTCGTTTGCCGTGGCGCTTTTCCTTTGCTAAATTCCGTCATTGGATAACATGCTCGCTTAATGCTGCAACGGCAAGAAGCGGCTTGCCTTCAACAAATTCAAGAAAGGCCCCGCCGCCGGTTGAAATATACGAAACTTCCTGTGCCAGATTCAGTTGATCGATTGCTGCTAAGGTATCGCCGCCTCCTGCAATTGAATAAGCGCCACTTTCCGCAATTGCTTGCGCTACGCATCGTGTGCCCGCCATAAATGACGGCTCTTCAAACAGACCCAAAGGACCGTTCCACAGTATTGTTGCCGCTTGTCGAATATTCTCTGCAATTGCTCTACAACTGCGCGGACCTATGTCAAGAATCATTTCATCTGCCGCAACCTCATCCACTTCACGTATCTCTATGGTATCTCTTGCTTCGGGCGTCAAGGCACAGACCACATCCTTAGGTAGCTGCAAAACGCACGCATGTTGTTCGGCAAACTCCAGCAGGCGCTTTGCTTGCTCAAGCATGGTTTTCTCACATAACGACCGCCCGATTCGATGGCCCGCCGCGGCAAGCAGCGTATTGGCAATCCCGCCGCCGAGCGCCAAGTAATCGGTTTTGGCGACTAATGCTTCCAGCACATTTAGTTTCGTTGATATTTTCGACCCTCCGACAATCCCAACCATCGGCTGTCGCGCAACATACATCGCTTGCGAGAGTGCTTTTATTTCTTTTGTAAACAAAAGGCCGGCACACGCATGCTTGGCAAACCGCACAACCCCATGCGTTGAAGCATGAGCGCGGTGCGCGCTACCAAAAGCATCCATTACAAACACATCTCCCAATCCGGCTAATTGTCGTGACAACGCTTCATCGTCGGTAGTCTCACCGATGTTAAACCGAACATTCTCACACAAAACCACTTCTCCTAGTGCAACTTGAATCCCTGCCAGATAATCCGTTTCAAACCGTACCGGCAAGGAAAGTAATTCGGCAAGTCTAACAGCAACCGGATATAACGATAACTCAGACGCAAGCGCTCCCACCTCCGGCCTGCCCAGATGCGACAGTAAAATTACCGCCGCATTCTGCTTTAGCGCAAACCGAATCGTCGCCAGCGATGCAATAATTTTTTGGTTATTAGCTACCTTGCCGTCTTTTATCGGAACATTCAAATCAGCCCGAATCAGCACACGCTGACCGCCGAGCGCGCAATCATCAACACATGGCAATTTTACCGCGGAAGATACCTCTGTATCTCGTACAACAGTCATGAGATTGACGACATAAAGAGTGCGGTATCCAACATTCGGTTGGCGTAGCCCCATTCATTGTCATACCACGCAGACACCTTCACTAAAGTGCCGTCCATTACTTGTGTCAAAGTAGCATCATAGATGCTTGACGCGCTATTATGATTAAAGTCAATTGATACCAACGGCATGTCACAATATTCCAAAATATTTTTCATCGCGCCTTCCGCCGCTCGTTTAATCACGGTATTGACTTCGTCAATGGTCGTTTGACGCGCCACATCAAGCGTTAAATCAATCAATGAAACATTCAGAGTCGGAACACGAATTGCATATCCGTGTAACTTACCGGCAAGCTCCGGCAGCACAAGCCCCACTGCTTGCGCCGCACCGGTTTTCGTCGGAATCATTGACGTGGTCGCCGAACGTGCCCGGCGCAAATCTTTATGATTGCCGTCAATTAAAACTTGATCGTTCGTATAGGCATGCACAGTTGTAAGTAATCCCCGAACAATGCCGATACTATCGTTGAGTGCTTTGACGACCGGCACCAAACAATTGGTGGTGCACGATGCATTTGAAACCAACCGATCGCTCATTTGAATCGTCTGATGATTCACTCCGAATACCACCGTCACATCCACCCCCTTTCCCGGAGCAGACAACAAAACTTTTCCCGCACCCGAATCAAGATGCACTTGAGCGCATTCTTTACTATTAAATTTTCCCGTGCACTCAAAAACAATATCAACCCCGATCTCGCGCCAAGGAAGTTTTGCCGGGTCAGTTTCTGAAAGATAACGAATTCTATCCCGGCCTATAATCAAATGGTCACCTTCAATACTGACGTCAAAATTAAATCTGCCATGTGTCGTATCGTAGCACGTGGCCTGGGCGCAGGCGTCGATATCACCGCGATTATTTAACGCAACCAACTGCAATTTCTTATTCATGCCGGACTCGTACAACGCACGCAAAATACTACGCCCTATACGTCCATAGCCATTGATCGCAACTTTAGCGTGCATTAGATGTTTCCCCTTTTTTAATAGAACAACTTAATATATCACTCATTGAGCAATCCCATTGCCAATCTTGATAAGTTTGCCACCGAAAATCCGAAGTGCTCGAATAAAACATTGCCGGGCGCCGACTCGCCATAACAATCAATGCCAAACACCTGACCGTAAGTGCCAGCATATTTATACCATCCGCCGGTTGCGCCCGCTTCGATCACCAATCGTTTTGTAATTGCCGGCGGTAAAACCGAGCTACGATAATCGTCGGTCTGACGGTCAAACATTTCACAACAAGGCATGGAAATAACTTGGATTTGACAGTTGCCGGCTTGTTCAAGCCGCTGTTTCACCCCCATTGCAAGCGCCACTTCGGAACCGGTAGCGATCAGCAGCAAATCCGGCGAGGCTTCACACTCGCCAATTATATAGGCGCCCCGGGCGATATTAGCGACTTGCTCGGCATAGCGTGCTTGCGGCGACAAACTTTGGCGCGACAATGCCAAAGCGCTTGGACGGCGATAATTTTCAAGCGCAACTTTCCACGCAATTGCCGTTTCAACTTCGTCACAGGGACGCCATACATCCAGATTCGGAATCAACCGCAATGACGCCAAGTGTTCCACCGGCTGATGAGTCGGACCGTCCTCGCCTAAGCCGATAGAGTCATGCGTATAAATCATAACGACACGCTGCTTCATTAATGCTGCCAGACGCACCGCATTGCGTGCATAGTCGGAAAAAGTCAGAAATGTAGCGGTATAAGGAATAAATCCGCCGTGCAATGCAAACCCTGTTGCGATCGCAGTCATTGCGAATTCACGCACACCGAAATATATATAATTGCCGGCGCTGTTTTCAGTTACCGGTTGCGATAATTCCGATAAAGTAAGGTTTGAGCCGGCAAGATCCGCAGACCCGCCAATCAATTCGGGCAGAAGAGAACTATAGACACGCAACGTTTTCCCCGAGGCCTTACGCGTCGCCATCTTTCCATTAGCGGCACAAACCTTGCGAATATACTTGGCGGACCGCTGCGCCCAGTCTACAGGCAAATCACCTCGCGTGCGGCGGATAAACTCTACGGCAAGATCGGGGTATTTCTCGCGATACGCCGAAAACAATTTCTGCCACCGTTCTTCAACCGCTTGTCCTTTATCCCGTACATTCCATTGTGCTCGAATGTTCTTAGGAATTTCAAATGCAGGATATCGCCACCCCAATACAACACGTGTTTGAGCAACTTCGTCGGCGCCAAGCGGCGCGCCGTGGCAATCGGCGGTACCCGCCTTATTCGGAGCACCGGCACCAATACTCGTTTGACAGCAAATAAATGTCGGCCGTTGTGTTTGCGCACGCGCTTGCCGAATCGCTCGATCAACCTGTACGGAGTTATGACCGTCTACTTTCTCAATGACATGCCAATCGTAAGCGCGAAATCTTGTCGCCGTGTCATCGGTGAACCATCCTTGAACATTGCCATCGATCGAAACACCGTTGTCGTCATAAAATACAATCAACTTGGATAATTTCAAGGTCCCTGCCAATGAACATGCTTCATGTGAAATCCCTTCCATCAAACAGCCGTCACCGGCAAAGACATACGTATAGTGGTCGACAATTTTGTATTCCGGACGATTAAATTGCGCCGCTAGAGTTCTTTCCGCCAATGCCATCCCGACCGCATGAGCAATTCCCTGACCCAAAGGACCGGTGGTCGTTTCAACTCCGGGAGCGCATCCGTACTCGGGATGACCCGGCGTTTTAGAGCCTAATTGACGAAAGTTTTGAATATCATTAATTGAAATCGAATAGCCGGATAAATGTAACAACGCATACAACAGCATTGACGCATGACCGTTTGACAGCACAAAACGATCGCGATCAACCCATGCCGGATTACTTGGATTATGCTTTAGGTAATCTTTCCAAAGCACTGTGGCAATATCCGCCATCCCCATCGGCGCACCTGGGTGACCGGACCGCGCTTTCTCAACCGCATCCATACTCAAAACACGGACCGCATTTGACAACGCCTCGTGCGAGACTTTAGCTAAAGACATCTAATTCACTGAAAGTATATGTAAATCGTGCACGGATTACGATAAGAAACGGCTATTGTCGCGGAATCTTGCAATTTCGGCAAGGGAAATTGTACATTATGAACGCACTGATTTTCCCCTATTCTTTTTTCTCTCAGGCTATGTGGTGCGCGTATAGTGCCGGATACATATGGGACTCACGGCACGACTCCAAAAGGTGACCGATATGCAATATCAACACATCGGCCACCGCATCAAAGGTTTCTATATGAGCCTGTTTAACTTCAAAGATAGAGGCTCATGAGCGCTCTAAGCTTCAACAGAAATATGATGCCCTCATTTTGGGATAAACACGGGCCGGATGCAACTTTGGATGCATTCGATCTCAGTTGCAGTACTTTGTGCCGCCGGCGGTAGCGTTATCGCGGTTATAGTCAGTGACGGGATGATTAAAGTCTAATTATTAGTCCCAGGATGGCGATGACGATGCCGTTCGCGAAGACAATCCACTTGGTCAACCGATTTTCCAGCTCAGCCAAATCAGCTTTTAACTCAGCTTTTAACCCAGCCAATCCCGCTTTCAAATCCGCTTTGGTTGTGAATTCGCTCAGATCGTCTTTAGTAGCGAAATCGTCCGTATGCGCGATGGTATCCGCGGCCGCGCGGGCTTCTGCTTCGGTTGCATTCGGAATACGCCGGAACAGGTTATAGAGATCAATCGCGCTCATGCGATAAGTATAACTGATTCCGGAAGCGCCGGATGTACGATACCAATACATTCCGGATTTTTTTAGGGTTGTTTGGAATCAACATTCGGCACGGGGCTGTTGAACCTAAACCGGTATGCGGTCGGCACATGTCATACCGCTTCAAATGTGATTCACCCGCTATCGGTTGCCGTTGCAACTCAAGGCATGAATCGATATCAATAGTGTTTAAGAATGGCGCGCATCCTCGCGCTGAAAGCGCACGCTAGTATCAAGGGCGACCCAATGCTCCGGATTGTGCTTTGAAGTGTTTATACTTGTGTCTGCGGTTTGCATAATTCTTTGGTGCTGAGCGGGTAGGGACGGTAGCATTCTATTCGATGTATCCACAATCAGGCACACGATAGCGCGGGCAATAATAAGCCGATGCCGTTTGTAAAACATCCCGGTAACTACGATCTTACCGGAACCGATGTTTGAGTAAAAACGCACGCCCGAAACGGGAAGAGATACGCCGTACCCTAGCTATCGCCGACATCAGTACAGAATGTCTGCCCGGGAACGAACCGATTGATCGATTACATCGACTTTTTTATTTCAAAGCTTGGCAAGTTGTCTGTCGATTTGCTGCTGCAAAGCAACGCGAATTTTCCGCTTTTCGTCGCTTAAATCCAGTACGTCTCCCTGCCATGAAAAATGACGCACTTGCAGTTTGTGAATGAGACGTCCGATGGATAATCGCAACAACTTGGTCATCGGTAAAAGACGATGTACTGTTCCGCCTATATCCGAATATAAGTTCAACCGATAATCCGTCGGTGGGCGCATCGTCATAAAAATAACCGGAACGCCCATCGCGAGACACGGCAAAGCGCAATGCATTCGCTTGGTGATAACCAAGTTTGCTTCGTCTCGGTATCGCTCTAACAACATCAAAGCCCGCTTGAGTTTAGCTTGATGGCCAAGCGGGTCGTCAGGATGAGGCGACTGTCTCACCCATTCCGCCGTTCTTTTCAGTGACCGTGGGACCGGAAGATCTTCCCCGTCGACAATGAATAATTTACCGTTCGCGGGCGAACGGGCCCTCTTCTCCAACGTCAAAGTCAAGCACTTAGCGAAAAAGGTATCAATCCCTTTATTTTTTAATAGCGCAGCGGTGCCCCGGTCACGGCACCCGATCGGTTGCCATTTCCTGAAATGTTCAAGGCATTCGGGGCTGGTATAAAGCGCAGCCGCTTTTTGCGCAATATGAAAGCTAAAATAAATTGGGATAATGTCTTCCGAAGGAGGAAAGCCGTCCCAGCCCCTTTTGCCTAAACCAAAGTAGCCATTCATCAACAATATGTGTTTCGTTGCGCTGGAAAATACATTTAGCCGTCCACGATCAATCGTTGTGTTCTCCCCCTTTGGTAAACACCGAGCAGCGGCAATGCTTTGAATCTCATCACCATAGTTAGCCGAGAATGCATAACTCAACGTGGCGTATTTTAAGTTCATAAAATTCCTCCGGAGAATCAATTGGCTGAAATGTCATAATTACTTATCCGCAAAATCAAATTTTGCCACGCCATGCATTCCACCCCTTATGATTGTGTCGTTTTGCATTATTTCCGCGATAACTGTTACCGTTTGTGTCGCAATGTCAATTTCATTGCCAATCCGTAGTACTTTTGCCGAATAATCTCGCCCCGCCGCATCGGGATGAACGATAAACTGCATTTCAACCCGAATATGCCGCAACCAAACAGCCGGCACTTCAACGGTAAAATGCCATGGCTTATCTGAAATAATTTCCAGTAAGGGCGATAAAAACCCTACATTTTGCCCCTGTCGCACATACGTCTTTTGCACCAAGCCGGCAAAAGGCGCTTTAATCATGCAGCTTTTCATTTCCGTACGTAAACGATTCAAACGCGCAAGCGATATTTCAACCGCAAGACCCGCCAGCGACATTTCTTCAGGTGTAATCTCATTCTTCTGCCGTGCGGCAATCATCTGCTTGCGTTTTATCTTTGCTTCCTGATGCAATAATCGCAGTTCTTCAAGCTGTGCATGTTCGTGCAAACAACTCATTTCCACTAAAATTTCATCTGCTTCGAAATATTGCCCGGTCTCCTTGCGCAAGCGCAATATGGTACCGGCACGAGCCGCTTCAATATTGGTGGAGTGCTGCGGAATAAAAAACCCGCTACGCTCGAATTTTTCAGGCTCATGTTTTGCTCTAGGCTCAGGTTTTGCTCTAGGCTCAGGTTGTACTCTAGGTTCAGGTTGTACTCTCGGCTCAGGTTGTACTCTCGGCTCAGGTTTTGCTCTCGGCTCAGGTTGTACGGTTGATTCGGTGGGCGTGGTTGATTTCGCTTTACCTATGACCGAGGGTAAGCCTACCGTTGTTGATTTTGTAGTACCCCTGACAGTAGAGGCTGGCAACGAGCGACTGATTACCGGCGTATCGGACAGTATATATTTTTTATCCGGCGCAACCCATTCGGAAACGATACACAGCGAGAAGAAAAGCAACAAGCGGTAAGAAGCAAACATTTGTAATTCAGCATTATTCAATTGATAATTTACAATTATAGCCTCCGGTAAATTACCGCCGCTTGAATTTATAATATCTTGAATATGGCTCTCAATACTCAATCGGCTACTACGCTTCCGCAAAAGAATTTTGCCGCCGCAACCATGGGAGTTGTAATGAATCCCATCGCAGAAATTAATCCCGATAAAGACACCACGCTAGGTTTACTTGAAGCAGCGCAGCGGCGCGGTTGGAATTTAATGTACTTTGAACCTAACAACCTATATTTACGTGATGGTTGCACGCGCGGTTACGGCAAACCGCTTTCGGTCACGTTAGATCGTACCGATTGGTTCCGGTTCGATGATGAAGAACACGATATGGCGATGAATACTCTCGCAGTTATTTTGATGCGGGTAGACCCGCCGGTAGACCTTGAGTTCTTAAATATTTGTCATCTTTTGCAAGCCGCAAGCCGGGATGGCACGTTGGTTGTTAATAATCCGGTTAGTTTGCACTGCATCAACGAAAAAATATTTGCTCAGCAGTTTGCCCATCTGTCACCGCCAACCATCGTCAGTAAATGTAGGCCTCAATTGATTGATTTTGCGCGTGAATATAACGATGTGGTACTGAAACCGCTAAATCAAATGGGAGGAACCGGAATTATCCGTATCAGTACGGCTGATGCTTCATTTACTCAAGCGATTGACTCGGCAACTGATTATGGCAAGTGCACGATTATCGCACAACAAACAATCAAAGATTACGCCCGCGGCGACAAACGTATCCTAATGATTGATGGCGAACCGGTAGAGAAAGCATTACTGCGTGTTCCGCCGCCGGGACAGTTCTGTGCGAATCTTGCCGCCGGAGGCCGCGGCGAAGGTGTCGGTCTGAACGAGCATGACAAAGAAATCTGCCGCCGTATCCGACCGGCGCTTATTAAAATGGACTTGTTATTTGTCGGTATTGACGTCATTGCCGGATATTTAACCGAAATCAATGTGACAAGTCCGACATGTATGCGTGAACTAAACCGCCTATATATGATGGACATCGGTAATGACGTCATCGCAGCGATTGAAAGCAAACTCACTCAATGACACTCATCTCAGATCAAAATTGCGTGATGGGGTTTGATTTCGGAGAAGCACGCATCGGAATCGCCGTCACAAACCAAGCGACTTCGCACACACAACCATTGGCAACCGTCAACAACAAAGCGAACGGACCCGATTGGCAGCAGATTACTCAACTTGTTACAACTTGGCACCCCGCATTGTTTGTCGTCGGTAAAACCGGCAAAGCATCCGATACCTTACAAAAGAAAATCGCGCTATTTGCCATGCAACTGCAGGAACGTTATCAATGCCCGGTAAATTTTGTCGAGGAAGCATATACTTCCACCGAAGCGAAATATCATTTGACTGAGCAACGCAAGCTCGGACTGGTCGGAAAAAACCACACCGGCAAGCTTGATAAAATTGCCGCCGCTTTAATTTTAGATACTTGGCTTGCATTGAAAACATCGGCATAGCGATAGAATGAAGGAGATGACGGAATGGATCAGATGAAAAATCCGGAAGTGGCGGTTCTGCTCGAACGGATCAACATTGCCTTAAAGGAGCTATTACATCGTGAGAAGATCAATAATCCCTTGCTAATCGGCATTCGTACCGGTGGCGTGTGGGTCGCGCAACGACTGCATCAAATGCTAGGCTTATCTGAAGCATTAGGGGAATTGAATATTAACTTCTATCGCGATGATTTCAGTCAAATCGGGTTACACCCAAAAGTCGGCGCCTCGAATTTGCCGGTATCGGTAGACAACCGGCACATTATTCTGATTGACGATGTGTTACATACCGGTAGGACAATCCGTGCCGCGCTGAATGAGATTTTTGATTACGGCAGACCTGCCGACATTAAACTGGTTGTTCTGATAAACCGCGGCGGTAGGGAATTACCCATCTGCGCAGATATCATCGGAAAAACCGTCCGACTGCTTGCTACGCAAAACATTAAACTGCGAGGCCCGGAACCGCTGCGACTAGCGATTCGCTGAGGTTAAAACCTACGAAATCAAGGCAACGAAGAGATGACACCGCAGGAGTTGCTGTTGCAATATCGCCGGTTATGGGAAGTAGAACATTGCTTTCGCACCGACAAACATGATCTGCGCATCCGCCCGATCTTTCACTGGAAGCTGCGGCGCATCCGCGCGCGCATTGCGGTCTGCTACATGGCCTTCTGCTGTTTGCAGCAGTTGCGCCGGCGGCTCAAGGCGCTGGGCTTCCCGATGAGCGCGGAGCGGGTCCGACGCGAGCTCAACGCCTTGCAGTTGAGCATCTTGGTACGTACCGACACACAGGAGCGGTATGCGATGCCGAGCCGTGCGAGTGCGGACGCCAACAGGACCTACCGTAGCATAGGCCTGAAATGGAACGAAGCTCCGTTCCCGCTTCCCAACAAGTCACGCCCTGGAGGAAGCTGAGCGCAGAGGGTTACAAACAACACCGTAATGTAGTGCCCTTGAGAATCCTAAGGGCAATAATATCAATCACTTACGAGTCAAAGCCTACGAAGTCAAGAAGTTTAGCGTAAGCAGCGAAAACAGGGCAGTGTGCCGAGAGTGTACCCAAATTAGGGCTTACGGAATAGCAATGAGAGAAGTTTACGGAATAGATTAATTGAATATGTGTGTACTTCAGAGCCGGAATAACTAGTGACCTACTAATTATGTAGAAGTGGAGAATACTCAGTACAATTCTCGTTGATTTAATATGTTTGCCCAGACCAACATAAGTAGTTTAATCTAGAAATTGTACTGGGGTGTACTGAAAGATTAAATTAAGAAACTTACCGTTCTTTATGTACATTTCTAAACCCGGGTTGGTTAGATGCGGCGGTCAGTTTTCCCTCATCATTCGCCGCCGCACGTAACCAGTCGATGAGTTCTTGGATCTGTTGCTTGGCCTCAGGGGTGTAATTCATCTCGTTTGAAACGCAATATTCTAGGATTCTGAGTAGGTCGTATGTGCTCTCAATAACATTCGACCATTCACCGATGAATCCGTGGTTTTTGTAGAACGGGATCATGTTGTCGTCTTTACTCATTGTTACCCCTGTCTAGTTACGTGGTGTTCTCCGCAAAAACTGGACCAGACTTTATGTGTGTGATTCATAGACATGAGCGTTAAGTTTCTCTGGCATACCCCGGAGCTAACTCTAAATCCGCCACTTCGGAGACTTCTGTCATATTTTCTAACATATACTGATATTCTTTCCCTCTCAAACTTGCATCTTGTGAACAATCAACATTCCAAAGCTTAAGAAAATAACCAGCCATGGCAGCACGCATCCTGACACAATGAATATCATTCCCCATATCAAATGACTGAGTATCAACCAAATTATGTGGGTGTGCTTTTATTTTCAACTCAACGAACGAATGCCACTGCTTGTCATTATCCGGGTGTTCATGATGCTCGATAGCATCATGTTTAATCAGATTAACTTTTCGAATTCTTGCGAAAACAAAATCGACATACTTTTCCCGTTTTCTATCGTATGCACGCAAATGCCATCGAAGCAAATTATCAGCAAACGCAACAGGAATAATCTACCTTGTACTTATTCCACTAGTAGCTGAAGTATAGGTGATCATCAGCAATTGTGTTCTCTGAATTGCTCTTGATATCAAAGCAATTCTTTCAATTGCTTCATCATCAGCCGGTTTATGTAACTTCGGCATTGTGTACACTGGGATACGCTCAATCAGTATGCGGACATTGAAAACAGGTTTAAAAACATTACTGATCTCATAACGTTTGAGGCGTATGTCATACCTTAGGTTTTCAGGCGCCATTCGGTTATAGGCAGCCAATACATTGGTTGCCGATGCCTTAGATATACCGAATCTATTTATAAGGTCTTCGCGATTTATAGCACCATGGAAATAGGCAAGAAGCTCGACAAACTGCAACTTTTCCATTTGTGCAACTGTCGGATCTTCACTGGTCTTCATTCTATTTACCGATCTCTAATCGTCTGATCAAGAATTTTGGACTGAGACTTATACTGGTAGAATTTCTTTTTGTATTTGAGGAACTTGCTGTTCGGTATTTGTTCTGTACTACTCATACAACTACTATATTTTTCTTGTAAGTTTTGCATCTTTTCGTTCGCCACACTTGAATACTGGTGGATACGCTTCTCAAAAAAATCTGCTTCCCTAATCCAACCTCCCCAAATTGCAACTGCTGATTCGTGCCGTGCTAGCTTGTGTGTCCATTGAAATACTGTATGGCCCAGACCCTGTAACAACGTTATGACAAGAGATAAGATAAAAATTATTAACAACACCAAATCACCTTTCAGCATTCCTCGAAAATAAAATCCGAGCAATGCGGCTGAAATTACAGAAAACAAAACAACGGTGAATTCTTTCTAATTTCGATTCCGTTTGAATTTTTCTTTTTCTTCCGAGTGAGCAAATCGACAAAGTTCCGCCTTTCTTCTTAATTTTTTAAGGAGTACCTCATCTGACTGGACATTACTATCCTGCATTTCAGTCAACCCGCGGGCTTGGTCTCATAGCCAATGCCGTTTCCTTGAGAATATCAAATGTCAACCCTTGATCTGGAAAGGCACGTGCAAGTGCTTCCGGAAAATAACGTAAGCGGAAGTCTGAATACGTATACCCGCTGTCTCCATAATATCCACCTGCTGATGTCAGTGACGCCAGCTCATTCATCTCTTTAGTTGTCAGATTTATTCCTTCGAGATCACGTCTCAGCAATTCTAAGCACTGCTTTTTATTTGGGCGGGTAAACTCGATGTGTAGTGCAGCGCGCCTGATGATAGCTTGATCTATGACGCTTGCTCGATTTGTGCATAGAAACACAACTGCGCGGCCACCAGCTTGACGTATGTTGTCAATCTTTTGTATCAAGGTGTTCACGGCCGCTTTTTCCTCCTGATGCATTTGCTCGGTTGACCTAAGCGATGCAATGGAGTCTGCCTCATCTATCAATAAAAAGGACAAACGCTTTTTGCCTGCTTGGATTTTTAGATTTTCAAACGCATCCTGTATAAGTTGGCTCATCTCTCCATGTAATCCCTTTCCTCTTACACGGGTGCTCATTTTGAGCAGATATCCTTCCTTCTTCATGTCCATAGTCAGCCGATTTGCAGCGCACTCAGCTGTGACAGTTTTTCCCGTCCCAACATCACCGCTAAAAAGGAAAAGCGGGTATCTTTGTTGGACCACTTCACATAAGGGAATTATTTGTTTGTGGTATTTTTTACTCCAACCATCAACACGATCGGGCATTAGCACTAGCATCCAATGATTTTTCAACTTTTCATAGTGCCTCTCAAAGTCAATGAGTGTTGTAGCAATATTTTCTAGCTTTTGTGAAGGGAGCTCTTGCTGAGCATCAAATGTATCTTGTTGCATGATCTTGTCCTATCTAATTCACAAATGAATCCCGCTGTAGCCCATAGCTTTGGCTAGAATAAAGTCTGGGCCTATCATTTCGCATTCCAGGATAGTCGGTTGACAAGGATGAAGGACCCCAACTTAGTTTCAACGCCCCGATTTTTTAAGCTTTTCTAGCTTTTGTTGATCAGAGGGTGTAACAAGTACGCTTAGTGTGCCGTTAGGCAAACATGGCCATCCATTCCCACCTGGTCGCTGGGTGCCTAATAATCTGTCTCTATGAACGGTATATCGATGAACTCTTACCAGATTTCCATAAGAATCTCGCAATTGTATGTGAACCTGCGTCAAACACTCTTCTCGGGCCATCAGGTATACATCGTAGCCGCCCTCCTGTGCATGGTTGAATTCCATTGCTTGCGTTCTTACTGCAAGCATTTGTAAATCTGCCTGAAATTGTTCGAAAACCTTACGAATATCTGTTCGGGTATAGGTTTGCGTCATGGTACCCATCAATATTGCTCCTGTACGTTGAAACTTGGACAAAAAATTTCTTTCCATAGATCCAATGTTTTTCCAGTTTCTTGCACAGTCTGTGCATAAGAAATTGTTTCGAAGCCAAGCTCGGCCACTTCTATAACCTCGTTCCATTCACTGTCTGATAACCTAACAGTATTGTTCTCATTGTTTGTTGGGTCTGCTATCCAAGGGGATGTGCTTGATTTTGCTCCAATAGCACCAGTGAAATACACCTGTATGGCACTATCGTTCCCAAAAAACTCGAAGAACATTGTGATAGCTCGGTTTATCGAAGAAGCAGATATCCTGCCCTCAGAAATCAAGTGTGCTACTGCAAGTTCAATGGAGAAAGAGGATAGCTCCAGCTCCTGATAGTTCCTCCAACTTTTAAGGAGACGGACGACAGACGTGAAATTCGGGTGCTTGTCTTTTATTTTGCTTATAAAATCCAATTGCTTATCAACACTGGTTTTAAACTCACCCGAATTGAGTTTTTTTCGGGGCTGCCTGCCATATGTCGTATTACTTTTTTCTGGGATAAACGGCACAATATCAACCTCAAGCCCAGTGCCCCCGAAGACAACACCGATAGTTTTTTGACCATCGGTAAAGTCTGATCTTTTTTTGTTTGGATATGCTTCACAGAGCACGTCAATAATTTCATCCCGGAGTTCTTTGGCATCAAAGGAGGTATCATCATCAACATCCAGGTAGAAAATCATGTCAATATCAAGTGGATGGTACTCCTTCGGTGCCAAAGCCGTACCTTTCTTCCACGAGCCTGCTCTTTTGACTTTTATGACTTTAGTGTTCTACCATGCCATTGATGGCTTTGAGAACGTTTTCTTTCAAATTGTCGATTTGTTGTGTGTAAGACGATTTTTTTCCTGAGTGAGCTTAATACGGTTGACGTAGTTTAGAAGTTGTTGGTTTGTATATTCCATCCAATATTTCCTATGTAAATAAATATTACGCTTATCTTAAAATTTAAGACTACTATAAGAATAATATTATTTCATCAATTATCTTTGTCACTACCAGACATACTTAACCATGCCCCTCATCCCCATTCTAGGGATTATCATGGCAGCTTTCGCAAACGCTATGGACTAGTTTATGGGGTGAACACCAGTCAAGGAAGGGGCCCTGCATCCTAGTCCGCAGGACGAATGCTTCATTGGATTCATGTGTATTTAAAAGCTTTTAACCGCTTTAGTATGCTCTTTAGAGCAGACAGGCTTGCTTCTCTGCCAAAAGTAGGTATGCTGTTAAGAGCATGTTAACCTGCATCAGAGGTAGTTGAGAGCATATGACCGCTAGAAACACATTGACAACCGCACCCCCCTATCCCGTGGAACAGGTGCTGAAACAATTAGGTGCCAACCTGCGAACTGCAAGGCTCCAGAGGAACCTCACGATCCAGGACGTTGCCAAGAAGATCGGTACTGGTCCGCGCCCAGTGTCCAATGCCGAGCAAGGCAAGCCTTCGACCGGAGTTGCAGTCTACATTGCGCTGCTTTGGGCGTATGACCTGCTGGAAGCCTTGAGAGAGATTGCAGATCCGGCACTCGACAAGGAGGGGCTAGCGCTCACCCTGCACCGCAAGCGTGCTCGAGCCCGCCAACCGGAAAGCCTGGACAACGATTTCTAGATCGTCGAATGAACGGCGAGTGCTACGTGTACATTGTGCTGCCCGGCGAGACGGGGTTCGTAACGGCCGGAAAGTTCGTGCTCACCACTGACCGGCACAGATATCCGATCGGCAAATTCGTCTATGGGCAAAGTTACCTCGGGCGCGCGAATGCCGTCGCCATCGATCCGATCGAACTCAAACTCACGACCGAAACATTCGAGACGCGACGGCTCAAAGGCATTTTCGGAGCACTCCGCGACGCGGGTCCGGATTACTGGGGCCGGCGGGTAATCGAAAAACATTCCGGCAAAGCGAATCTCAGTGAACTTGATTACTTGCTTTATTCGCCGGAAGACCGCACCGGTGCCATGAGCTTCGGCCTGAATCGGGAACCGCCGGCGCCGCGGCGAAGATTCTCCCGCACCCTGGGTTTGGCCGAGTTACAGCGACTGGCAGATGCAATCATTGCTGATGAAGAACTGCCAGCCAATGCGAACGCTGAACAAGCTGAAGCATTACTGCTCGCCGGCACGTCCATGGGAGGTGCACGCCCGAAAGCTGTCATAGAAGATGATGACAGCCTGTGGGTTGCGAAATTCAATCACCCGGAGGACCGCTGGAATCACGCCCGTGTCGAGCACTCAATGCTAATGCTTGCCCGTGAATGCGGTCTGCAGACAGCGGAGAGTCGCGTCGAGACGGTTGGTGGCCGTGATGTGTTGATGGTCAAGCGCTTTGATCGTGCTAAAGTTGCAACGGGTTATCGCCGTGCGCGACTATTGAGTGCCCTGACAATACTACGCGCAGATGATTCTCATGTAGACCGGGACAAATGGTCCTACATCCTGCTGGTCGAAGAACTGCGGCGAATCTCGTCACGGCCGCAACAAGATGCTCAGGAACTCTTCCGGCGGATGTGCTTCAATGCGTTGATCTCGAATACGGACGATCATCCTCGAAATCACGCCATCATCGCACTGGATGCGGACTGGGGGTTGTCACCCGCCTATGACTTGATCCCATCGATGCCCGTCAGCACCGAACGACGCGATCTTGCCCTCATCTGTGGCGATTTAGGGTGCTATGCAAACGTCAACAACCTGTTATCACAACACCCACGATTTCTACTAGATCGTGATGATGCCGACACTACGATCCGAGCCATGGAGCAGATTGTGCGCGACCGCTGGTACAACATCGCAAGGGCCGAGGGCATTACAGAACAGGATTGCGAGCGGATCTCAAGTGCGTTTGTGTACCCTGGCTTTCGATTAAATCACGGCAACGTGAGTTAGCCTACGTCACTGAAATGTAGCAACTTGCACACTGGACTTTAACTGACAGTTACGCCATCGAGCCGGTAGCTATTAAATCAAATCTGAACTTCTACAAATCAAGTAGGTGGTAGCTTCCCCTTTCCAGTACCACACCCAACTATCCCGCTCACTACAAGCGAGAAAGCATTTCACGAAAGCTGTTGAGACCTCTTGACTTCGTAGGTTTTGGCTCGTAAGTGATTGCCCAGGAATGATTGTGCCATTGCCTTCATGATTCTCAAGGGCACTACATTACGGTGTTGTTTGTAGCCCTCTGCGCTCAGCTTCCCCCAGGACGTGACTTGCCGGGAAGCGGGAACGGCGCTTCGTCCCATTTCAGCCCGACACTACGGTAGATCCTGTTGGCGTCCGCGCTCGCGCGGCTCGGCATCGCATACCGCTTCTGTGTGTCGGTATGTACCAAGATGCTCAACTGCAAGGTGTCGAGCTCGCGCCGGGTCCGCTCCGCACTCATCGGAAAGCCCAGCGCCTTAAGCCATCGGCGCAGTTGCTGCAAGCAGCAGAAGGCCATGTAGCAGATCGCAATATGCGCCCGGATGCGCCCGGATGCGCCGCGGCTTCCAGTGAAAGATCGGGCGGATGCAAAGGTCATGCTTGTTGGTGCATCCGCTTTGGGTTCTGGCAATGTTCTACTTCCCACAACCGACGGTACTGCAACAGCAACTCCTTTGGCGCCGTCTCCTCGTTGCTGTACGCGATGATTGCGCGCAGGCCGTCCCAACGCGCCGCATCGGCTGCCTTAGCCGCATCAATCTTAACCCGGCCCTTTGCAGGAAAGCTTAAGTAACAGGCATAGCCGCGCGCCACGAAACCTGCCGGGCGCTCGCTGCGTTGATACTTCCGGCGCAACTGTGCCAATATGCGTTCCCGAACTTCTTGATCCTTGCGTGCACGCCGGCGCGAATCATCCGGTAACGCAGGTCCTGCGTTTTGAGCCAGCCTTGATCGTCTGCTGTACTGAGGGCCTGCAGCTTGATCTTGGCTGGGGCCGACTTGAGACGATAGCCGAGCAAATAGGCCAAGCCCTGCTCCTGCAGGAATGCCTGGTTCTCGCGGCTTAGCATCGCCGCATCGGCTACCACCGTGAATACGGCACCGGGATGTCGCCGGCGCAGGGTTGTCACCGCCTGCATCAAGGTCTTGCCCTCAAAGGTGTTGCCCGGCAACAATGCGTAGTCTACCGGCAGACCGTCGCAGGTCGTCATCAGTGCGAGCAACACCTGGCAGCGGTGCGGCTTGCCGTCCTTGCTGTAGCCCTTTGCGCGCAACGGGTCCTCTTGCTCGCTCTCGAAGTACAGGGTCGTGCAATCAAAGAAGAACACCTTGAGGGGCTGATCATACAACTTCTGTGCCGCCTGATGAGACTGTTCCCGGATGCGTGCGATCACTGCCTCCTCAAGGTGGTCCATAGTCTGGTAAACCCGGTCGAGATTGAGCGAAACGCCGCTGCTTCGTTCCAATCCGCACACTGTGGCACGCTTGCTCTGGGGCTGTGCGATACGTGTCAGTACCAGCTCGCGCAGGATGCGGTTGGCTGCGGTCCGGCGCGCGCCCAACACCTGGTTCCATCCGATGTGCGAATAAATCTGTGCGAACGCTTCGCGCACCCCAAGCATCAGCCGCGCTTCCTCACGATATTCGGACAAATCTGCCCCGAAGCACGCCGGACGCGGCGCACGCCGTGCCTTAGCTGCCAGGTCCGCGTACTGCTTCGGTGTGAACAGCGACTGCTGTGCCGTGCCGGCTTGGCGCAGCTCTTCCAAGGTGACCTCGCCGAGCTTGCGCAAAGATGCAAGCTGCTCGGGACTGTCGGCAGTGCCGATATGCCGCACCACACGCTGACGGGGACCATCGGCAGTGCGCACGGAGCGCACAATCTGCAAGCGAGTGCGGCCGCGTTCGGGATCATATTTTTCACGCAGGTACATAGACCCGAATGATAACCCAAAATCCAAGATAAAACAAGCCTGAGGGCACTACAACGGGGTTTTTCGGCGGAGGCTTGCTAACTCTATAATAAATAAGGGATTTATTTCTTGCCCTAGGTCAAAACCTACGAAGTCAAGAAACCAGCCATCAGGCGATTTCTCTGCCCGGCCCCAAGACGAATCTCGCTCGTTCACGACGGAGCATCTCATAGGGAGTCATGCAGTGGAGACTGAGGCCAATGCAGGCATCTGGGATCTTGATTTTGCGAATAGTGTCAGCAGGTATTTCGTGAGTGACGATAGTGCAGCTGTGAGCGAGCGCATGCGCGCCAAGCCAGTAGTCGGCGACCTGTAGGAACGTAGAGACGGCAGCAGGCTGGTACCCACTGTCGCTTGCCCAATCACTCACGGTGCGGAGCGCGGGCACAACAGCGCTATCCGGCCTCAGAAAGAAGTCGTCGTCCCGTTCCCTTGCCCAGGTCGCCAATTCATCTTCGCCGGCGTGGAGCTCGTCAGCGACTTTCTCAATGCCCGCAACCTTTCCCGTGTGGTTCTGCTTGACCAGCCAGTCCCAGAATGCGGGGCAGAAATCAAAGCCGTAGTGCAGATTCTTGGCTTGAATGAAGACGTTTGCATTGAGAAGATAGTCGGTCATCTCATCACCTCAGCTTCACCCCGGCTTCGTGCCCGAGATTGTTGAAGGTCTCAGTCCTAGACACGCCGAGCATGCGAAAGGCGTCCCGATAGAGGGTCTGCCCTTCAAGCGTGCTCATAACCAATGCGCGGGCGAACCGCCGGCTCACACGCGCCAGCGTCGTGCGATAGAAAGCGCCGCCCCCGCTGCCGCCTTGAACGAAGGTCCGCAGGCGCTTGATATCTTGTGCCCAAGCATCGTCGAAACGCTCGCGCGTTAGCCAGTTCGCATCCAGTAAGCGCCGCAGAATAACCAATGAGCTGACTTTGAAGGTGCGTGCCAGCCGTGGCAGGGCATCGGCTACGGGCTCGTCGGCTAGCAGCTCCGCTCGCAATGCGTCAAGCGGCACGAGGAGCTCCGCCGCTACCGCGTTGCACCACACTTCCTCTTGTTGGAAGCCCCGCATCGGCACGGCGCCAATGTCCGATAGAGCCGACGCTCCCAGCCAGATGTGCGCGAGTTCATGAGCAAGCGTGAACATCTGTGCTGCTTTGGTGTCGGCGCCGTTGACAAAGATCAGCGGCGCCAGGGAGTCGGACAACGCGAAGCCGCGAAACTCGGCCGGATTGAGGCGGCGGTGGTTGTTGCTCATCACGACGCCGCTTACCATGACGAAGACACCGGCCTCGTCGGCCTGTCGGATGAACAACCGCAGCGCATCGGTCCATGTCGGGCACGTTCGTTGAGCGGCGAGGTCAAAGTCCAGCGTCGCGCGCATCACTGCCGCGACAGTCGCAGGAGACGCCTTGATCGTGGCGCTGCCGACGAAGTCAAGCACTGGCCGGCGGCCAAGGGAAATTTTCAATACGCTTTTATTAGCTGCTTCAAACTGAGCCGGATATAGGCAGAATAACTCATCGGCTTCTATGTCGCCTCGCAAATAACCGTAATACTCTTCAGGAATATTGCTAGGGAAAAATGAACGGTAGAAGTGTCTAAGATGTAGTGCTTTGTAAGAGAATTTGTCGTGCTCAATAGAGATGATATTACGGAAACGGAGATGATCGTTTTCGCCAAGTACAGACGAAAAACCTTCACCAAGCCCGCCTGGGCCAGCAAAAATATCTACGACGGGATAAGCTTGCGTTTTTTGCATCTGCGAATTCTACTAGTAGGTCGCTTCACGGCACTCGGACTTAGTTAATCTTCATTCTGAAGTTCACGATGAGTGATTCGGTGACAGTTTGCGCATAAGCACACTAGATCTTCCAGTCTTGTCTTGTGCACTGTCAGCATGTTGGCTACTGGCAGTTTGTGATGCACTTCAATGCATGCATCACCGACATCAGAGCCATAAACTTTAGCAGGGTCTAGTCCACAGCGTTCACAAAACAACCGACCATGCTCGAATTTAAATCTCGCCTTTTTTGCCAAGGCGAGCCCCGAACCACGTTCACGTCTGAGGTGTGTTACAAGCCTTGGTCGCCCTTCGGCCCATTCTTGATCATTGGGGCATAGAGGAACTGCTTTGTAGATCAGTGCGTCCTTGTTGTTTTCTCCCCAACCTGCAATCAGAGTGATTTTCTCATCAGACAGATTTTCTGCAAAAGAAAAACGAAGTTTTTTGTTTGAATTTCCAAATTTGCTTCGAACATTTGGTCCGCGGCCTACAACGCCCATTCTGTTCGATAACATCGTAAACAACACAGAAGGTGAGTTCCTAGTGTCTTCGGGATTGAGTATTGACCTCTTCTCCATTGGTAGACTTTGGACCCGCTTGCTGTCAACCCACACACCAGCTAGCTTCAGGTTAAATTTCTCAATTCTTGTAAGGAGAATACGTAATGCTTGGCCGTATTCTGTATTTCTTGCATGCGGTGTACCAATAGCGCCACCACGCGAATGTAGAACTAGTTGCCCTTCTTGTATCTCGAAATGAGCATCCAATGGTGCACCAGAATCACTGTGGAATTGATACAGAGTGTTGCGCATCCTAGAAGTCATGTTTCTAGCCTTTATACCCTATAAATGAGATCTAATCTCTTTAGCATGTATATTTTTGTTTTGTCGATACTTATGCGGTATAACTTGAGACTGAATGCAAAAATTTTAGTTTGAATTCACCAGCGCATGCAGCATGAAAATACAGCGATCCAGTGGATTGAATCCAGACACCATGCTGAAGAGCAGGATCAGTTGACGGCTCTTAATTTTCTAGTGCCTGAAAGGCTGAGGTTTCCTTCTGCAGCAGCTTCTATATGTTCAGACCACCAGCACATCATGACTCTCCTACGTTCCAGATATTCAGCATGGTTGTATGCGTCTCTGACGTCGTTTTTGTCCGAATGGGCTAATGCCGACTCAATGGTATCAGGATCAAAGCCTTGCTCATTCAACGTAGTGCTGGCTAGAGCTCTGAGACCATGAGCAACTAACAAGCGACCGTACCCCATTCTTTTGAGCGCCATGTTGGCAGTTGCTGGGTTGGTGTGGGTTCTAGGGTTTCTGTCCACAGGAAATACATATGCTCTGTTCGCGCTAACCGGTTTCATTACTTCAAGCAAAACCAGTGTTTGTGGCGAGAGGGGCACTTTATGAGGGCGTTTCTTTTTCATGCGCATGGCAGGGATAGCCCACAATTTTTTCTCAAAGTCTATTTCTTCCCATCTTGTACCGGCGGCCTCGCCAGGCCTTGTCATTGTGTGCAATTGCCACTCGATCAGGCATCGAGTAGTTTTCTTGATACTGGCATTGGCAATGGCTCTCATTAATTCCGGTAATTGCTCCGGTTTCAGGGTAGGCATGTGATTTTTTTCCGGTGAAGCAAATGCTTTGCTTACTCCTGAAAGGCAGTTCGTAGCCACCAGGTCTGTATTTACTGCGTAGACCATGATTTCATTTAATCTCTGGATTAAACGTTTTACAGTTTCCAGGGAGCCTTTCGCCGCTAAAGGCTCTAATACTTCAATAACTTGCTTTGCTCTGATTTTGTGAAGGGGCAATTTGCCGAGCGCGGGAAAGATATGCAGTTCCAGTGATCTGTAGATATCTTTTGCATGTGCCTCAGAGACTTGGCTGCTTTTGACCTTGATCCATCAACTGGTCACAGCTTCCAGTGTATTTTTGCTTTTCTCTGTATGAATTCTCTTCTTTTCAAGCTTGTGCTCGATCGGGTCGATATCATCAGCAAGCAGCTTTAAGTATTCATTGCGTCTAGAACGTGCCTTGGCGAGAGTTATAACGGGGTATTCGCCAAGAGTGTCAACAGTTCGTTTTTTGGTGAATGGCCGGTAATAGTTGAATATCCAAACCTTATAGCCGCTGGGCTTGATCTTGAGGTATAGGCCTTTTCCATCTGCAAGGTTATAAGTAGTGCCTTTGGGCTTGGCGTGCTTGACCTCTGTTTCACAGAGGGGTTTGGTTATTCGTGGCATTTTAGTAATACGCTCCTAAGTAAACATGTGCTGTATTACTAAGAGTATTACTAAAACTGCTGGATTTTACAACATAGCTTTATACACTATAAGACAATAAAACACCTTAGAATATTGTTTTATAAAGGATATTCAGACGCTATCGGACTTTATAGGAAATCTCAGTGGTGGAGGCGGCGGGAATTGAACCCGCGTCCGAAAATCCGCCGCTGTTGGCCCTACATGCTTAGTTTCGTCTTTAATTTAATTGATAACTTCTGACCAAACAAGAGCTGTCATCAACGATTCTGTATTAACCTGTTACCAGGTTTAACAGCAAGAACACAGACTATCTTGCTGCGATCTTGTGTAAACGACCCTTATTGAACCGGCACAAGCACCTAATTCATAAGAGGCATGGACGGTTTCTTAGGCCGCCAGTGCGTAGTTGTCTTCGTTGGCAACTAATATTTTGCAGTCCAGTTTTACGAGTTTTACTGCCGGCTCGGCATGCGCCTCAAGTTTTGTGATCTCCGTCGAAGCCAGATCGCCCCAGAGAAATTAATCAGCGCGAGGGATTATAACCAAATTGCTCGGATTCGGCTATCATTTGTACGATGCCACCCTAAATGGGATTTTTGAAGCGCTTCGAGAGAAGTGTTCGGCAGTAACATTCGGGCCGGTGCTTTCGGTCCGTTGCCGGCATGAGGGCGGTGCCGGGTGAGACGCGCCCGGAAAACCAATTGGTTTTCAGCGGCGAACGACCCGACAAGGATGTCGGGGCTGGGGTTCATTGACAGCACCAAGTCTCGTCATGGACGACATGTACTTTGCCAACAATCCGACAACAAACACAAAACGGTTTCATCGGTTCGAAGAGCTTAGGGCTGCCAAGAATGCGCCCGGTGACATCCGGTCTGTAGTTTCCCCTGAAACGGCAAACCGATTTAGATTAAGCCGTGAGTCCCATATGTATCTGGCACTATACAGGCCGCGATCTTCGGTTTCGGGCATCAGTTCACGCGTGTGGTTTGCTGTCTGCGCGCTGGGTTTTGCATCCACGTGATCCGTCATGCCACGGCGAGGTCGGCTTCCAAGCTGGATTGCTGCTTGGTCATGCAGCGCGCCTTCCGTTCTGCAGCCGCCAAGCCGCCTATGATGCGCTCGTCAATTACTCAACGTGACGTGCCGGTGCACCATCTCCCGGTGCGTCCTCCAGGTCGCGATGCTGCGGTATGGCGCTTTAATATCCTTCGGCGCCACGTCGGTTTCCCGGGCCGGTCACGGCTACCATGTGTAGCCTACAGTTGCTACGCATGTATCACGCCGGAATGCCGCATCATCAATTCGGCACGAAGGAACATGCTTAGCAAGCTGCGTCGCTGCAGGCGCTTCGGGCGATTTAGCAGCCTGTCACTGTCCGCCGGCGCGGCAATGACAGGCGTGATCAACTCAAACTTTTGGAATCTCGTGCAACACTTTGCTCAAGCGCCTGAATGACTTGTACCGTTGTTGCCTCCGGTCGCGTCACGTCAAACGGAACCGCAAGTAGCGGCAGGTCATCAAAGAAGCGATAATGCAGCGTGTTCCGGAATGCGCGATTTCGCGGATAGACCAGTGCAACGGCGTCGCAGTCGTTGCGTTTGCCGTACGCATAAAGCTGGTAGAGATCGCCTTGATCAATGCCGTGTTTTGGGTGATCGCGCCCAGCGTTGATTCGTTTCCACTTGGCGTCCAGGATAAAGGCAGCCTTGCCTCCCCGGCTTCCCCGCAGGAGCGAGATGTCCGGCTTCATCATAAAAGCTCTGCGGCCGCCGATTGATGCCATTGGCCGTTGCGGGCGCTGTGCCCAGACACGGTAGCGACGCTGGTAGCGCCGGAAACTGTCCGTCACGAAGTCCTCGAACACCCGCTCCATCGAAAACAAAAGGGACAAGTCCGTGTGAGGCCCTGAGAAGGTCGTCAGTCCTCGATCGAACAGGAACAGACCAACCCATTGCATTACGGCATGATAGTGCAGCATTGAACGGTCCACGTGATGGTTCCGCCAATCCGCATTGATGTCCTCGGCAGGTGGTACATCCGCCAGGCTAACCAGTGCCTCTCGTAGCATCTGCCGGTTCCCGGGCTCGCGAATGCGCGCCGCGAGTCGTAGTAGCGTACTGCGGATCAGGCGGTTGGCTGGGCGGTTGGTGGTTAGTTCGTCGTGGGCAACATGGAACCGGGCCTGGTTGACGATGTTTTCCCGGAGCTGGCGCGCGAAGACAATTCGTCCGCGAAGAAAAGGCAGGTTCTCTTCAACCCCAACGTAGCGTCTGGCAAGGCCGCGCCGTGCCAATTCGATCACGTGCTTGAGGAACTGCCGCACGAACACCTCGAGCATCGGGAAGCGGGAAAACGCCCGAATGTCGCTCGGCGGCAGTGGCGCGCCGAGACCCTTCCAGTGCCGTAACATCTGCAGGAACACTTGCCTCGTGCGCTCATACCCCGCGTCGCCGCTGTCATCAAGATCAATCTTCGGCAGGATCTCCACGACCGTGCCGCGGTTTGTTGTGACGATGCCAACGTGACTGCTAGCGACCAGATCGCCGTCGCGCCGCTTGAACACTTTCGGGGTGAATGCGCAGAGTTCGTCGACTTCGGCCGCCGACAACGTCGGTCCGGCTTTGAGCATATCGTGCTCCCGGACCGTATGGACCTGCGGCATCAGCTTTCTTCCGGTGGACCGGGCTCTGTCTGGTAGATTTTGCGGTACGATTCCGAGGACTTCCACTGCGGGTCATTGTCTGAAAGTCGCGTGAAAATCTTGCGGCCATCGTCGGTCAACTCAGGGTCAAGGAGCTTCTTTTCGGCCGCAGAATCAACTTCAACAAATGGACTGGCGCCAAGCACTGCCTTGATCTTTGACCAATCGTCAAAGAAGTACTCTTGCAGCAGCGGAAAAATCTGGCTCTTGAATCTGTGCGCGAGTGTCTCTATGTCGTTCACGTCAAGCAGATACGTGTGTCCGATCTGGTGCTCCCGGTCCAGCAGCAGCGCAATCCGGTTGTTGATCGTCCTCAGCATTTGGGCGCAGCTCAGGTTCTCGATTCGGGCCATGCTGTCATGATCCGGGTCGGGCATCATCTCAACGAACGCGAAACGGCGCCGTAGCGCGGTGTCGAGCAGCTGGATTGAACGGTCGGCCGTATTCATCGTGCCGATGAGGTATAAGTTTTTTGGGACACCGAATTGTTCGTTGGAATAGGGCAGCATCACGCGCGTCTCCTCAGGACCGCCCACCCGTCGGCTGTCTTCAATCAGAGTGATGAGTTCGCCGAATATCCTCGCGATGTTACCCCGATTGATCTCATCAATGATGAGAACGAAACGCTCGCTCGGCCGCTCGCGCGCGGCAGTCGCAATCTGCTTGAACAAACCCTGGTGGAGACAGTACCGCAATCCTCCCTCCGCATCGTCCTTGAGGATGGGACGGATACCCTCCACGAAGTCTTCGTAGGCGAAGTTCTGGTGGAAGGTTACCATGGCAATGTTGCCCTTACCTGTCCCCTTACCCGCCGCCGGGTCAAACCGAAGAGCCTCAAACTGCTCGAGGTTGTGGTCGCCGTTCGGGCGACCATTAACGATGGCGAGCGCCAGATTCACCGTATGCCATGTTTTGCCCGTGCCCGGTGGACCGTAGAGAATCTGGTTGAGCGGCTGAGAGATTCCAAGATCCGACCGAACCTCCGCTTTGCCTTCCTCCGTCAACTCCGCTTCATGGATTGCCTGTAGCCCGTCAATCTTAGCGAATGTCGGTTGATACGCCTCGCACCTGCGGAACGCTTGCTCAATCTTATGGGCTTGAGTGAAACCACGCTGGGGTGTGAACCTGGCGCCCAGCGACGTCTGCATCTTGTTCAGCCAGACCACGTGCAGCCGACTATGCCGATAGTCGTTCGGCCAGATGATCCCGATGCCTTTGCCTGCGTCGCCATTGTGTGCCAGCACTACATCGCCTGTATTGGGCGCATTGACTGGGTACGTGCGCGGTGGCGGTGTGCCATCCTGCTCGGATTCAACTTCCGGCGCGACTTCGTTCGTGTACACCCAGCTGTTCCGGTCAAAGTCTTCCCAATGGTCCACGCCGTCGTCAAATACGTTGGTGCTCACCTGAAATATCTTTGTTCCTACCTTATTAATTATGCCCTTGTGTGTTAAGTACGCGAACAGGTTAATCTCGTAGAGCTCACAACCCGGGAACGCGGCTCGCATTGCGTCTATGGCTTGCCTGTAATGTTGCCAGTCCGGCGTTTTGGGCACCTTGTCCCCAAGTAACGGCCGCGTTGATTTGTCGTACGGCATAAAAACCTTCCCGTCAATTAGGAACAGCGTCTGTGTGAGTTTCGTGATACGCACGTTTTTGATCTGCAGGGCATCGCTAAAAACCTCAGCACGGACCGAGTCAATTCCCTGTACAGCGTCTCGAAATAGCTCCCAGAGCAGCTTCGGATTGCCGACGCCGTCCTGGTGGAAGAGTGTGTTCTGCGGGTTGGCACGTGGGAAATAGAAGGCATAGTCAAGGTCCACGGGCAATTTAGCCTGCAGTTCGAAGACGGTCGAGACGCTTCCAACGACCCTCGTTCGGCTCGCGACCTTACCGCAGTTCGCCGTAAGCGTGTAGATGAACGAGAATGGGTCAATATTGTCCGGGCCATACTTCAGAAGTGGATGTGTGTCGTCGCTGTCGCGCCATTTGACCTGTCGCGCGCGCTTAGCCAGTTGCTCTGGGCTCCCTTCAGCGATCTTGTTGGCGAGTTCCTGGAACCACGGGACCCACGCGTACAATTCCCCCTTCATAGCGATGCGTCACGACTGAAAAAATGATACAGCAGCGTCCGCATGGTGCTGTTCATGTCGGTCTTGGCCGATGTCGCCTTGCGCATCTCGGCCGACCAAGTGGCCGTCAGGAGCGAGTACTTGAGCGCCAGCTTCAATGCGAGGACCACCCGCCGTCCGGTCCGGGTCCCGGTGATGTAGTCGGTAACCTCAGGGTAGGCTAGAGCCGGCATCGAGTTGTCTCGTGTCTCGCGCTCCGGAGCGACAGCAGAATCGCCATAACGCGGCCCAGTGTCACTTCCGACACGGATAGCTTTCCGATGCTCGGAGAGACGCAGGTCTCGGGACCGGCACGCCATTGGTGCCCGGAATTTGGACTGCGCCAAGTCGGTTCGCGCATGGCGATGATGGTCTCGGCAGCTTCCGCGAATGTCGGTGCCACGATCTGGCTGCTCGCCTTGGTGGTCTTCCAACGCCCGAAGACTGCCGTGCATGCTTCCGCCAAACTCATGGCCGGATAGCACCCGATGCTGTTGTCCGTCCGCGCCCTCCGGATGGTGAGCCGCTGAACCCAGGTCTGCGCGGTTCCGACCTTGCGCACCGAGAGCCTTGCCATCTCGTGCCCCAATTCACACCCCGTTTGACACGGTACCGCATGATGGCGCGTGATTGGTCAAGCAGGCTCCTGACAGAATAAAGGGCATATTTATCGGCATGTCAATGATAATCAAAGAAGTGTCCTGGCTGCCCCTGAAAACTGCTGGCGGCAGGCCCCCTTTCCGCCAGGTTCCATTTTGGAAGACGGAGCTGCGGCCTGGGCAGCGGACCGTTTATATGCTCGGATTAAACGCTGCTGCATAGCATCCAGGCAGTCTTTTCATGTATGGCAATCCGGTCCGCCATCAAACTGACCGTGCCTTCGTCATTCGCGGTTTGCTCTTTCTCCAGCGTTTGTTTCAGCGTGTTGATAATGGTTTCCTGATCATCGGCCAATTCCCGCACCATCGCTACCGCAAGTGCGAATGCGTTCCGCAACGCTGTCAACCGCCTGCGCTAAATCGGTGTACTGCTCCTCAAACAATAAGTGCAAAGACTTAAAATTCGGTCCGGTTACATTCCAATGGTAATTCTGGGTCTTAAGATACAAAGCGTATGTATCCGCTAATACCATTTTTAAGCTATCGGCAACCTGTTCGTTATTCATGCGCTGTTCTCCTTAAATATTGGCACTGAACTTGCTTTTAGCGCTGTTATTCCGGTCTCCGGCACAGCGCTTACTGCGGTTTTGCCGCTTCTGTCGCAAGAGAGAACCCATCCATAAGCACACCGCAGTTTCAAGGATAGTGTCATCTCTATTTAATTTAGTCAAGACAGGCTTTGAGGTCGTTAGTCAGATTTCTCAGCAGTTCGAAATACAAGTCTGCCCCTGCTCGCAGTTCAACACCCAGGGGATTGAGCGTGCCGATTTTCACGACTGTTCCTTCAATGACGGTATTCTTGACTTCGTAGGTTTTGTCTCGTAAGTGATTGATATTATTGCCTTCAGGATTCTCAAGGGCACTACATTACGGTGTTGTTTGTAGCCCTCCGCGCTCAGCTTCCCCCAGGGCGTGACTTGTCGGGAAGCGGGAACGGAGCTTCGTTCCATTTCAGGCCGACACTACGGTAGATCCTGTTGGCGTCTGCGCTCGCGCGGCTCGGCATCGCATACCGCTTCTGTGTGTCGGTACGTACCAAGATGCTCAACTGCAAGGTGTCGAGCTCGCGCCGGATCCGCTCCGCGCTCATCGGGAAGCCCAGCGCTTTGAGCCGCCGGCGCAGCTGCTGCAAGCAGCAGAAGGCCATATAGCAGATCGCAATGTGCGCCTGGATACGCCGCGGCTTCCAGTGAAAGATCGGGCGGATGCAAAGGTCATGCTTGTTAGTGCGAAAGCAATGTTCTACTTCCCACAACCGACGGTACTGCGACAGCAATTCCTTTGGCGCCATCTCCTCGTTGCCGTGTGCGATGATTGCGCGCAGGCCGTCCCAACGCGCCGCATCGGCCACCTTGGCCGCATCAATCTTAACCCGGCCCTTTGCGGGGAAGCTTAAGTAACAGGCATAGCCGCGCGCCACGAAACCTGCCGGGCGCTCGCTGCGTTGATACTTCCGGCGCAACTGTGACAATATGCGTTCCCGAACTTCTTGATCCTTGCGCGCGCGCCGGCGTGAATAGGTGACTATGATCCGCCGGCCTTCGTGGCGAATCATCCGGTAACGCAGGTCCTGCGTTTTGAGCCAGCCTTGATCGTCTGCTGCACTGAGGGCCTGCAGCTTGATCTTGGCCGGGGCCGACTTGAGACGATAGCCGAGCACATAGGCCAAGCCCTGCTCCTGCAGGAATGTCTGGTTCTCACGGCTCAGCATCGCCGCATCGGCCACTACTGTAAATACAGCACCCGGATGTCTCTGTTGCAGACTTGTCACTGCCTGCATCAAGGTTTTGCCCTCAAAGGTGTTGCCCGGCAACAGTGCGTAGTCCACCGGCAGACCGTCGCAGGTCGTCATCAGTGCCAGTAACACCTGGCAGCGGTGCGGCTTGCCGTCCTTACTATAACCTTTCGCGCGCAACGGGTCCTCTTGCTCGCTCTCGAAGTACAGGGTCGTGCAATCAAAGAAGAACACCTTGAGGGGCTGATCATACAACTTCTGTGCCGCCTGATGAGACTGTTCCCGGATGCGTGCGATCACCGCCTCCTCAAGGTGATCCATAGTCTGGTAAACCCGGTCGAGATTGAGCGAAACGCCGCTTCGTTCGAGCTCGCACACCGTAGCGCGCTTGCTCTGCGGCTGTGCGATACGCGCCAGTACCAGCTCGCGCAGGATGCGGTTCGCTACTGTGCGCCGCGCCCCCAACACCTGGTTCCAACCCAAGTGCGAATAAATCTGCGTGAACGCCTCGCGCACCCCAAGTATCAGCCGCATCTCCTCACGGCATTCGGCAAGATCTACCCCGAAGCGCGCCAAACGCGGTGCGTGCCGTGCCTCAGCTGCGAGATCCGCGTACTGCTTCGGTGTGAACAGCGACTGTTGTGCTGTACCGGCTTGGCGCAGCTCTTCCAAGGTGACCTCGCCGAGCTTGCGCAAAGATGCAAGCTGCTCGGGACTGTCGGCAGCGCCGATATGCCGAACCACACGCTGACGCGGACCATCGGCAGTGCGCACGGAGCGCACGATCTGCAAGCGAGTGCGGCCACGTTCGGGATCATATTTTTCACGCAAGTACATAGACCCGAATGATAACCCAAAATCCAAGTGAAAACAAGCCTGGGGGCACTACAATAGGGTTTTTCGGCAGCGTCCGGGTAACCCTATGATAATAAAAGATTTATTTTTTGCCCAAAGGTCAAAACCTACGAAGTCAAGACTGTTCCTTCAATGACGGTATTGATTACTCGGTCTGAGAATTGAGGTTCGCGAAAGACGCATTTTGCGCCCGTTTGCCGCAGCTGCGCGCGCTGTTCGGATATGGTTCGGCAACGGCGCCGCGCCGGGATCAAATGCGATTGACCCGACCGCGCTCAATCCATAATGGCGTTCAAAGTACTGATGGGCGTCATGGAAAACGACGAACCGTTTATCTCGCAACTCCGCTAACTCAGACCGCAGCATTGCGTCTAGTGTATCGATACGGCTAATCAGATCGGCGGCATTAGCCTTGTACGCGTCACGGTTGCCGGGATAGACTGCGCTTAATTCTTCAGCAATGGCGCGCGCGATTTGTTTGGCATTTTCCGGATCAAGCCAGATGTGCATATCGCGTTGGCGGCGGTCGTGATGACGCTCTTCATCATGCACATGCTCATCGCGTCTATGGCGATCATGGTGATGTCCCCTGGCCGCATGCTCAGAGGACATCGTGTTTCTGTTGAGCAGCTGTGCTCATGAGCCTCCATTTTTGAAGCAAAATTAGCTATTTTATAGAAACCTTTGATGCGGTGGCCGATGTGCTGATATCGCATATCGGTCACCTTTTTATTGAGGTCCGAGAATCCGGTATGTATCCGGACACGTACACCCGGCAACCCCCCGGATTCGATAACCTATATATTGGATTTGCATGGCTGCTCCTCATGTCGGGCGGAGTGCCAAATGTTTCTGAGCTTATGCAACGATGCCACCCTAGTGGGATTCTTGCAGATCTTCTGGAGAAGTATTCGGCAGTAACATTCGGACCGGTGCTTTCTGTCCGTTGCTGGCATGAGGGCGGTGCAGGGTGAGACGCGCCCGGAAACTTGTCTGCGTGCGCCGCACAGGCAGGACCGATCGGTTTTCAGCGGTGAACGACCCGGCAAGGACGTCGGGGCTGGGGTTCATTGACAGCACCAAGTCTCGTCATGGGTGAGGCGCGCCCGGAAAACCAATTGGTTTTCAGCGGCGAACGACCCGACAAGGATGTCGGGGCTGGGGTTTGTTGACAGCACGAAGTTTCGTCATGGATGAGACGCGCCCGGAAAACCGAACGGTTTTCAGCGGTGAACGACCCGACAAGGATGTCGGGGCTGGGGTTTGTTGACAGCACGAAGTTTCGTCATGGACGACATGTACTTTGCTAATAATCCGGCACAACCTACCGACAATCCGGCACAATCCGCCGCCGCCTCTTGCGCGGCGCTTTCCTGCCCGCGCCGAGGCGCGCAAGCGGGGTCGCGGTCATGCAAGGCGCTCTGCTCAGTGCGGCGATAGCGCCGGCGCCAGCGGTACAAAGTACTGCGACCGATCTTGAATGTGCCCGGGAGTTACAACCCTCCCAAAATGAGGGCAGCATATTTCTGTTGAAGATTAGAGTGCTCATGAGCCTCCATTTTGTTAGTTAAATTGGCTCATATAGAAACCTTTGATGCGGTGGCCGATGTGTTGATATTGCATGTCGGTCACCCTTTTGAATAGCCCCAATCACTCAGCCCCCATAAGTTTGGGCCAACTACGATCAAACGTTCATTTTCGTGTATCTGCATGTTTTCTGAAACTTCCCTGATGTCAGATAAGCGGTGTTTCAATTCTTGACCGCTTAGAGGTCTACCTACCGCCTCTAGTATTTGGATAAAAGCATTAGCTATTTCGATTCTATCGCCGACCTTCATTCTAGAATCCGCTCTTGCCCAAACCATACGGTTTAAAAATGTAATTTTTGGAGAGTGCTCTATGCACATCCGCAATACATAGGGGTCTAAATCTTTCAAATCACCTGGAAACATGGAAGTCAACTGATCAACTATTTGTTTTGAATGCCACTGCTTATTGATCGGGCCTTGATAAAGGATTTTCTCTACTGTGCTACAAACACTTTGGCGTTTGGAGGCAGGTAGAGGACAATGCTCAATCAATCCATAAGTGCCACGATCAAACAGCCAGATATGCTCCTGATTAAGGGCATTATGCGTTCGTCTTTCGTCCACTTTTCTACCCAATAATTTATTTGCCCTTTCAGCAATTTCTGTAAAATGTAAAGGTCTTCTTGCTTGAGCAAGCACTGTATTAGCTACAGACTCCACGGATTTCCCAAAAGCCATTAGTATTGCTTGTTGACTTCCGTCTTGATATTGCAGAAACTCATCAAAAATTTCATGTAAAAGAGGGGCTAATTCTTGTGAACTGAACTCGAATAAGCTGGATTCTAAGTATTGCATGATTTCGCTTCGTCTCCATCTCCTTTCCTCAGCTTTTTGTTTTAATTTTGTGCGAAGTCCACTTTCTAGATCATCCCACTCATTTTGTTTAATCCTTGTTACAACACTTCTACCAGCTGCTTTGATAACATACACTGCATTTTTTGAGAACAGTTGTATTACATTAGCAAGATAGATGTAATTGTCTCCGAATCCTTTAAGCCATTCATCTTCAATATCCAGCAACTCAAGAATAAGTGGTTCTTCTCTGTCCAGTAAAAGTTGTCCGATGCGAATTCCGATTAGATCGTCCCAGTATTCCTGTGCAATGATTCGATTGGTGTATTTCATTTGACGCTGCCTGACTCGTTCTCGAGTAACATTTAGTTTTTCACCAATTTCATCTAGCGTCAGAGTTTTCCCTTTATGCCCAAGACGTCCCTGCAAGACTACTCTATCCACATCACTCAATTCACCTAATGTCCTTTCCAAATGTTGTATCAAAGGTACTTGTGCCACCTGAGAATTTAAACGGTTCGAATTGCTTTTATCAGTTGTGACCTCAGGCATTTCACTTGTCCCTGGGAATGGACAGCTTTCCAGTTTTGTCCCTAAACATAAACCATACATGGCTAATGCACTCTTAATTTCTTTCAAAGTTTTGTTACCCAAATTGGGAATTCTTAATAGCTCAATTTCTGTATGCCGAACCAATTCTCCAATATAGAGGATACTATCTGATTTCAGGCTATTTGTTGCACGTACAGTCAACCTCAATACGTCAATCGGACGCTGTAAAATTGGGTCATCAACCTCTAGGTCATCAACTTCTGATTCGGCTTCAACTTTTGGTTCGGCCTCTAATTCGTCAATCTCATAGCCCCACTGATTTAAAGCAAAGTAGCAAGGAGTCGCAGCTTTGTCCAACTCTATATGTGCGATAGCGTTTACACTGCTTTTGTATATTTCCGGAAGTGCCCACTTCATTGCTCCGGAATACAGCACTTTGCCTTGTGTGTTCTCTGGAAGTTCAATGCACTGATTGACTTGAGGTCTTGTAAACCCACAGTGAATAATAGCGGTTTTACCAATGCAAGAATGTGCGCTCCATATTTGATGGCAGCTGTCTAGCTCACGAATAGTGACAATTTCTTCGACCTGATTGCTCTTAACTACAATCAGATAAAGTTTAAGCGCAGACATAACTAAGTAAGTAGTTTATCCCAGTGCAGCTTATCCATATTCTCACGGTAAGTATCATAGAAATGTCGAATACCCTGTTCTCCCAAAGCCTCAACAGTACGATAAATTGATTTACCTGGTTCCTGTAAATTTGCAGCATCAACCGCAAAAAACAATGCCTTATCCGGGTCTAACTCTCCCACACGAAATGCATTATCGGTTTTGTCTGATAAAGGCTCAGGTGTTATGCCTTTCTTTACTCCCAAAGCTACCGCCAAGCGATATAAATCAAACTTGATCAAATCTGGCGCGTCGGTTTCACTATTCAGAGAATCAAGCATTCCATCAAGATAGGCATTCGCTTGCGCGGTTAAACCAATTCGTTGCGGTTCTTCCATTTATATCACCTTATCAATACGAGATTGTGTCGCAGAAACACGTTTGATTTCATAGCGTGCACCAATGCGTGAGGCAATAATTTCCAAATCTTGCTTGGCACGAATCTCACCCTCGTGCACCAACAATACAACCTGCTCAGACATATCCGGCAGATATTGCAGTATATTTCTGCGATGTTTGGGATCCAAACGCCCCAAAGGTGTGTCCATAACTATCGGGGCTTCTGTACCTGAAGTTTTATTAAGCCCATCAATTAATGACAACGCAACAACTTGCTCTGCGCCGGCACTACGCTCATCAACTATTCGTTCCTCCTTATCTAAAATAGACAAACCGTAGCTTTGGTTAATTTTCAGACCCAAGTAAGTTTTTTCAGTGGTTATTTGTTTAAAAGCTTTAGTTGCATGCCTTTCCACATCATCTTTTAGTTTGAGGCGCAGTTGATTGATACCTTCTGAAAAAATCTTTTCTAATTGTTGCAATTTGTCTACTCGCTGATTACTAATTAAACTTTGAGCTCCTCCAAGTTTGGCAATCAATTGAGATATTCTTTCTTGCTTTTGGATATTTTCCTCCTTTTTTTCGTTGTTATCTTTAATCTTGGCTTCAATTTCCCCTAACAGCTTCATACAACGTTGATATTTTTCCCGTTTTCGCATTATTTCCTCTGTATCATATCCTTTTATTTCCTCTTCGAGATCATCTCGCTTATTTTCAATAGTCGTCAAATTCACATTATTTCGGGTAACAGCGTCTTGATTGGCAACTATTCGCTTGACTTCGCCTTCAGAGCGTATACTTTCCAGGTTATCAATGGTGTTTTTGATTTCCGTTAACTTCTCAGGATCAACTTTTTTTTCTGATCTTTCGGCCAGCAGCTTATCTAATTTTTCCTTCATCGGCGCCCTGATACTATCGGGAATATCCTGCCCACAGGTATCACAAACTTTGTTATCTTTAAGCGATTTTCGCAATCCTTCTATCTTGCCCTGTAGACTGATAGACTCTTTGGTAATTTGTTCGTGCCTTTTGCGTTCCTCTTTTAAATTGTTAACAATGGTTTGAACACTATTGGCCAATACATCCTTCCAAGCTGTTTTTAATAATCTATGAGTATCTTCGTTAGACCGATTAATTTCATCTTCTAGGCCCTCTTGCTCAGCATCTAACCGAGTAAGTTCAATTTTTCTATTTTGTACTGCCTCTGTATTTTTTAGAAAGTCGTCGATATCATCAATTTTTTCCTGATAATCTTCTTTTTGAGAATTTAATTTTTCAAGGTTGTTTTCTATACTTTCCAGTTTTATCTCGTGATTCTTTTGTTCTTGTGCATAGTTACGTAACTCTTGATATTTTTGAGCATCTTTACGTTGGGCAGTACGTGCATCCTTCAACAATACCTGTAATTCATCCCTCGCATGCACTAATGCCGGAACACCTAGTACAGATTCAATATGCTTTTTAATTTTCCTGCCTTGATCACTTTCCTCAATTAAAAGGTTTTCGTACTCTTGAAGCAACTCACCATCAAACAAAAAAAACCGTGACACTTCCTGTGGCATCACTTGGTTAATTTCATTGTCAATCGAGTCACCTGTTATGAGAGTCCCATCAATTCTCAGACCGATAATCTTCTTAAAATCGGAATCGTTTCTAGGTATTGGCGTGTTTTCACGTTTCTCAATCCTGCGATTTAGCTGATAGCTTCTTCCATTGTGATCAAAATACAAGGAAACGGACATTGCCCAATCTCCCTCATCCGCGGCATCACGATTGACCAGATTTAACTTGGGAATTTTACGTAAGTGACGACCTAGAGCGACTTCATAAAACCCCCAGCGGATTGCATTTAAGAAGCTTGTTTTTCCACGCATATTATCGCCAAAGAGCAACATCACATTTTGTGTTTCATGCTGGGGAAACTCGATTTTCTGCGTACCCTTGAAGGGCATAAAATTATGGAAGATTACTTTTTTTACTTTCATAACAACTACCGGCCATCATTTTTATCAAGACTGGCCTCAACTAACTCGCGCATTCTTTCAACTGTATTACGAGTTAGATCAAACTGGTATTTTTTTTGTAGTTCATAACATTGCTTTATAAGTTGATCATCAACATCCAATCCCTCACGTTCTTTAATATTCAGCAAAAGAGCAATGATATTACTTGATTCAGACATCGTTATTTTCTTCCTCCTCTATACCGTCGCCATCCATTAACCCTACCTCTTCCGGATCAATATCTAACTCTACAGCCAAGCTAGCCAATTCAATTGCCGCACTACTGTTTAACGCAGTTTTAGCAAACTGGATACCCCTCTGGAACTCACTCTTTAGCAAAGAAAATTGTTCTGGCTCAGACTCCAAACTTACCGGCACTACAATGGCATCGAAAAGAACTGCCTTGTATTTATCTTTGCATGTTCTTAAAACACGTCCTCGTCTTTGAATAAATTGCCTTGGATTCTGGGAAGAAGCCAAAATAATTGCATGTGAAATTTTAGGTATATCGACTCCCTGATCCAAACATTTGATAGAACAAAGTACACCCCCGAAATTCTTAAAATACTCAAGGGTCGCTGTAGTATCACTCTCCATATTCGTATGGTATTCCAACGGAGAATATCCTTCACGCTTTAAAGAATCCATGACTTGTCTTAATTGAAACTGATCCTCACAATAAATGAGCCAGCTCTCGCCCTCATGATATTGTTTCTTTATGATATCTACCGCGAGAGGAGTTTTTGCTTTAGCCTTCTTCGCTATCCTCGAACGCTGGATGATTAAGTTTTGTAAATATGGCGAAATATTTACATTCCCATCCCTATCTCGCTTAGAACGTGCAAACTCCTTTGAAATCTTATCGGTTTCTTTCGCCCACTGCTCTGACTCTTCCGCATCAAGCCGAACAGTCACAGGGAAATACTCATAGGGCACAAGACGCCTATCGTTTATCGCATCTATTAATGTATACGGAGGCTGAACAATTACACCAAAATAATTCAGTATTTTGAATGTGCCCTCAGGGTCACCATATCTTTTAGGTGTCGCGCTCAATCCGAGCCTTGGACCCGAATCGATAGTTAATGCTTTAGAGTTCTCCCTACTCCCAACTTCATGTACCTCATCGGCAATTAGCATGATATGTTTACCTTGATTAAGAGAAGCTAGAAAAGCATCTGTACGCGCTGTCTGCATCGTCACTAATACAACTCTTTTTCCTAAGCCCTGTAACGGTGATGTAAAATCAAACAATCGCCTGTCTTTTTTCCATCTGTTGTGTCCATCACCTGCCTTTAAGAGATGCACTCCTTCAATTTCTTCAATAAGTTCTACAGCCCATTGACGATGTAACAGCTTATCTGGAACTAAAATAATAGCTACACCTTGAGGCTCCAAGTGTTCTTTGAGGGCGGTGAGGGCAGTGAACGTTTTACCGCTACCAGTTGCGTGTTCTAAAATCCCTCTTTTGTCCTGTTTTTTCCACTCAGCAATAGCTTTTAACTGATGCTTAAGAGGTTTGCGTATTTCATGTGAAGGAGACTCTTCCTTAATTTTATGTTCTGCCAGTTGATGACCAAGACTGAAAAAATCAATGATATCTCCAGAGTTAATATCATCCAAGGATCTTTTGGCTACCGTTTTGAGCTTCTCTATTCCTACTTTAGGAAACGGTATCACCTCTAAGCCCTTAACCTCGCCATTCCATAGCTTCTCAAAATATTTCTGGTCGCGCCCTACTTGTCTCTCATCTCTACCTTCGCGCCAACTACAGAATACATCCAGAGTTTCATGATTCCCCTTTTCATACCAACCACTCCATGTTTCATTGATTGAACCTTTAAAGCTGACGGCATTATTAAGCTCATCATAAAAAATCCCCAATTTAGCATGATAATCACCACAAGCCTTAGGTAAAAAGACGAGTTTGACATCCATTGCGCCCAGTGAAATTAACGTAGCTAATGCTTCTGTATTCTTTGTAATCAACTGGTTCGTTAGCAAAAAATCTATATCCCTACTAAGTGCGCTACATGCACTGTCGTATTTGCTTTTGTAGCCCGTATCAATAGCCTCAATATCATCTTCTGTTAGACTTGGGGAACTAATCAAGCGTATTTTTCCGCCTCGTTTCACAAAGTTGATGATGTCTGAACCAATTAAAATAAATACTGAGGAACGAAAATAACCGACTGATCGATTGTATCTGATAGCTTCGGAAAGACATGGACGATAAAAGACCTCAACCAAATCTAAGTCACCGGAAAAATATTCCTCTTGTAAACGAAGGTCTCTTAACAATCAAAATATTCCCGACAAAGCCAACAACACTTGTTATTAGTTCACTAAGCCTTTATTACTCAGACCTTCTTCATGCTGCATTGTGAGAGAAAGCAGATCAACCAAACATCTGATCTTTCCAGATGTCGTCAAATAACCGATACCACGGTGGAGATGTAACTTGAACTGTTGCGTTAGGGTTCGTGTATCAGTTGGGATCTGATCTCTAAGGCATCGCGCTTTTAGCAAGACGAGAAACAATTCCTCATTTCCTGGACCCGTAAAAGTCCGCCAGGACATTTCTACATTGCTATCAGTAACTATATCTATTTCAGATGGTATGCTTTTTTCTGCTAATGAAAGACAAAATGCCCACCTGCACAGAATATTCCATTGGGATATGCCTGTTTTCCGTTTCAAATTAGACAAACGGTCTTTTGCTGCACTTGACAGGCGAATACTCCCAATGCTTGTCATAAACGCTCCAGAAAACCGGTAGAAACAGTAGTTGCACCCTTTGTATCGTCATAATCTAAGTGGTAACTCTTCCCGACCCAAGGACGCAACTGAGATAAATAATCGCCAGCGATTTCCTCATCTGTAGTAAACAGTAATGTCTGGTGACTAGCATAGGGGAAGTATCGTTTGATTAGACGTTCCCGGTGACTGGAATCAAGACGTCCCATTGGCATATCAATGGCAACAGGCAATGCTTTGCCTGATGCTTTTGCCATTCCCCACATGAGTGCAATTGCAAGTAGCTGGCGCTCGCCGGCTGATAGCTGCTCTGGTGAAATTGGGGTTAGTTCCATGTCACGTAGAAAAACAACAAAGGTCTCTGGATGAATTTGTAACGTAGAGATCAATCTGTCCTTTCGTAGTAAGGATTGATAACTTTTTAGAGCCAAATGTTCCACACGCCCGATTTGTTGACGTAACACAGCCAAGCTGAAGTCTGCCAATGTCTGTCTAGCTAATTGTGAGTGCCGAATAAAACGTGAAGCATCCGTATGTAACAACTCCAACTCGGTATGCGCTGTCCATAAAGCATTAATTTCGGATTCAAGGCGATTACTCTTCCGATGTACTTTTTCAAGTTCACTATCAATATTTGCGACTTTGGCTTCTAATTGTGTAATTTTAGTAACCAGTAAATCACGGTTTTTGACAACCTCATCAATAGAATCTTCTGCTGGAATTCCCGCTTGTTTTAACTGAGCTGCTTTCATTTCATCTTTGGAGTCGGATTGCTTCGCAAATATACCTCTAAGATTTTTTTCTAAAATAGGTAGCCTGTTTTGCAGGAATGTTGTCAGCCTTGCTGTAGTAGTATCGCTTACGTTGAGCGGGGTTTTACAGGCTGCCAGCTTCTCTTGGTTTTCTGTATCGGCTTGGCAGAATTCTTGCAAAGCCTTCAATAAATCAGATGTGCCCGGGAAAGTTTTTGCTAAACGAAGCATTTTGGCATCACGCTGTTGCAGACTTTTAACCATTGCACGAGCCTGTATGACCTTTTGTTCGTATGCCGCATGACGGGCCACTTCGTGCAACAGATCTCGAATCAGGAGCAATGGTAATTCACTGCTTGCGAGTTCAATCATTTGAGCATTACAGGCATCAAGATTGGCTTCTGCTTTGCTAACACGGCGCTGTATTTCCTCTCGCCGATCACGTAATTCGCCTCCTAGTTTTTTGTACTCCAGCATTACGCAGGCAAGATTATGCCTAGCAGTAGCTAGTCCCTGTGTTTGTAAAATGACCCTTCTTCTCTCCATCTGATCAATTTGTCTGTGAAGCGTATGTAGTTCTTTTTCCTTTTGGTGGATGTCATCAATGTCTACGGAAGAAATCGTAGTGTCCTGTCGCCGTTCCAATATTTGAAGATCCTTTTGCAAGCGTTCTACCACATCTATACCGAACAAGTTGCGTACTCCATTCGCTATCAGTTCACTGATACCATGCGATGCTGCGTAGGAGGCAATTCTTTCACCATCAAAGAAAAACAGATGAGAAATATTTACTGGTATGATTTCACTGATATATTGATCCCAGTTCTCTGCTAGAGATTTGTCAGAACATTCGTCGCGGGTTACCTCCAACTTTTCTCTGATACCGCTACCAGTACTTTTCCAAGTACGCGTCACGTGGTAAGAGGTTTCCACACCGTCCGCTGTGCAATGGAAAACAACTGAAACAGAAGCATGTTTTCTCGGTGAACGTTTGCGGATTCTGCTGGTCAGAAAGTCTTTATAACTACTTCCATTGCACGTTACACACCTAGCTGCAGTACCAAACAAACAGAGTTGCAGCGCGTCCATCAATGTTGTTTTGCCCGTACCATTTAATCCTCCGAATAATACAATTGGCTTATTCCGGGATGGGGGAGTTAGATCAATCTCTTGCACGTCAGCATATACACCGAAGTTGTGTAACGTAATTTGATCAAGAATCATCTATGTGATTCCTATTTTCTGTTATTCAACTGTGGCGTTAAACACTGCTGATGTTTGCGGGCTCGGTCAATAGCATCTTCTTCATCGGCAAAAAAGTTGCGCTCTATGGCACTTTGTAGAGATTGGAACACTCCGGTACGGCGTATAGCCAGTTTTTGGCGGTTTCCTATTGCAAGCAGCTCCCGAACCATTTCGTATTGATTCTGATTTTCACCACATAGTTCGCGTAGTAGATTCATTTCATCAGTACCAAAAACTGCACTATCGTTAAGCTTGCTTCCAGGGTATTCCTTACCTGTAGCTTCACGATAAATACGGGGAAGACTATCTTCCATCTCATATTTTTCCACAACCCAGATACGACGAATCTCTTCGATCTCTTCTAGTTGAATCAAAGACAAGTTGCGGACGTATTGAGGTCCTTTACGACGAACAAGCGCCTGTGTTTCTAGAACACGATACAGCATATGTTCACGAAATTCTTTTTTGTAGGGGCCCGGAATGGGTTGTCCGTGGAACAGCTGGACGCGACCATTCATACGCCGATAATCTCGCAAAGCTCGATCTCCCTTTGGCATCACTCTAAAATCAATTTCATAGCGCAGATTTAGTAATGGCATCATCCATTGTTTTTCCTCATCATTATGAATCATTGCCTGCATGGATTTATCTTTCTCTACCAAAGTACATACCCAACAACCAAAACGACTATCACCACAACTAGGAGTACCACTAGACACCACTAGTGGACATTCCCCGCCTTCTGTAGCGCCCTTATACATCCCGAACAAGTCCATATTGTTGTTTCCCCACGGATTTTGTTTTTCTAGCAAGAAAAGCCAAACATCTTCTGCCTTCCAGTCCTCTATAGGGGTATAAATGTAAGAATTAGCTAGGCTCCCATTGGGGCTGATCTTGTCCCTGATCCTTCCTTTTTCGTAACGTGCCATATTGCGTGCCCGGTTTGCGCTTTCTGCCTTGCGGGTACCAAGCACCAACAAGCTTTCCCCATGTTTATCTACCATGGAGGTAATAAACTTATGTGCAGGCCGAATTTTCAAGCGTTCGGTGCACCAGCGGAATTTTTGCCTAGGCGCTGCATATCCGCGACCGATTAGATTTACCCAAAATCGATCTGCCAAAGCTGGCATTAAACGATGTGATGTGATTGGTAAGCCTTGCGCCTTGGCTGCGTCATTCATCTTACCCAATGAATTAACTACCCATGTAGAAACTATGGGGTTTTCCACCAATGTATCTGTGCTGATTACATGAACCGGCTTGTGTGCCCTATGAGCCCCGATGTGCTGCAATGCATACCAAATTAATTGTAACGCAGCGGTTGAGTCTTTACCTCCACTGTAGCCTACTGTCCAAGGAATTTCGTCACTGAGATAAACCTCTGCTACTTCCTCTACAATGGCTTCAACACCTTCTGTCAAATTGCGATATGTGTCAAAGTACGAACTAGAAAAAGAATTATTTTTTTTCGTGGTCGTCATAAGTTGATAACTAAGGTCCCTGTAAGGATGACCCAATTATACTCCTATACTCCCGCCTTTAAACCCCCGGATTCGATAGCTTATATATCAGACTTGCAAAGCTTCTCTTCCTGTCGGCAGGATAAGACGTGCCAGGAAACCTGTCTGTGTATCCACAGGCAGGACCGATCGGTTTTCAGCGGCGAACGACCCGACAAACCTGTCTGCGTGCTCACAGACAGGGACGTCGGGGTCTGCGCTTATTGGCAGAACCAAGTCTCGTCATGGACGCCAAGCACTGACGACGGGCGCTTTGCCGAAAATCCGGCAACGTACCGATTGACCGCAAGCCAATCGTTGGCGTCCACGTCCGCGAAGTCGACTAGTCGGGTGACATCCCCGCCGATGCTGCCGTCTTCGCGGGCAACCTCAACCGGCACGCCCTCAATCAGATAGCGGTGTAGACGCCGGTTCTCCTTGATGAGCGAGGGGCTCTCGGTCTGCTGCACCTAGCGCGGTATCTCCTCTGGCGTCTCGGCGGGTAGGTGCGAGTTAAGGTGTCCGAGCGCCTCGCGAAGCCGTGCGGTTAACAACATCTGGTCATAGCTGACGCGTTCAGGTGTCGGACCGTCCGGGGAGATGTTTTGCCCGTGCAGCACGGCGTAGCCGAGTCCGGCAAGTCGTTCGAGGGCGGCGTCCTTGATGTGGCTTTCGTTGAAACCAGCCATCAGGCAACCTCTCTGCCTGGTTCCAAGACGAACCTCGCTCGTTCACGATGGAGCATCTCATAGGAGGTCATGCAGTGGAGACTGAGGCCAATGCAGGCATCTGGGATCTTGATTTTGCGAACGGTGTCGGCAGGCACTTCGTGAGTGACGATAGTGCAGCTGTGAGCGAGCGTATGCGCGACAAGCCAGTAGTCGGCGACCTGTAGGAACGTAGAGACGGCGGCAGGCTAGCATCCACGCCGCAAAGCAAGCCGTGCCCCGGTGTACGGATTGGGTAGGAACGTAGAGACGGCGGCAGGTTGGTATACACTGCCGCTTGCCCAATTACTCACGGTGCGGAGCGCGGGCACAACAGCGCTATCTGGCCTCAGAAAGAAGTCGTCGTCCTGCTCCTTCGCCCAGGTCGCCAATTCATCTTCGCCGGCGTGGAGCTCGTCGGCGACTTTCTCAATGCTCGCAACCTTTCCCGCGCGGTTCTGCTTGACCAGCCAGTCCCAGAATGCGGGGCAGAAATCAAAGCCGTAGTGCAGGTTCTTGGCTTGGATGAAGATGTTTGCATCAAGGAGATAGTCGGTCATCTGCGCAGATATCATCGGAGAAACCGTCCGACTGCTTGCCATACAAAACATTAAACTGCGAGGCCCGGAACCACTGCGACTAACGATTCGCTGAGGTTAAACCGTATATACCCGCATCTAATAATTACCGTGTCGCATAAATCGCATTGATCTCATCACGATAATGTGCTTGAATCGCGGCACGTCGTAGCTTCAATGTGGCAGTCAGCAAACCATTATCCGTTGTCCACGGCTCTTCCGTTAGTATCACACCGTGCACTTGCACGTAGTGAGGAAAATCTTGTAAATAACGGTTGATTTCTCGCGCGGCAAAATTACGCGCCGCATGTCCGGCCAAGTCATAAGCATTTTTCTCCGCATGCTTCTGCCACTGCGCAGAGTTTACAACCGCAATTACGACTGGGAAGGGCCGTTGTTCACCGCATAAAATTACTTGATCGAATAGAGGAGAAAAAAGGATTGCCGCTTCCGGTTCCGCAGGTGAAAATTTTTTCCCAGTCGCAAGCACGATAATTTCCTTTAGTCGTCCGGTAATAAACAAATGTTTGTCCTTGAATTGACCGATATCACCCGTACGTAGCCAGCCCTGGCCGGCAAATGCGTATCGGCTTGCGACATCATTTTTCCAATAACCCAACATTACATTCTCGCCGCGCACCAACAATTCGTTATCTTCACTCAAACATACTTCAAGCTTGTCGAGCGGAATACCGACGCTTTCCGGGATATTCCGATCAAGTCTATTAACCGCAATAACCGGTGCAGTCTCAGTCATCCCATAGCCCTGCAGCACAAAAATCCCCAAACTAATAAAAAAGTGCGAAATTTCTGCCGCAAGCGGCGCTCCTCCGCTGATTGTAAAGCGAAGACGGCCGCCAAACTCGGCACGAACCCGGCGAGCTATCAAGAGATCAAGCATGGGGCGTAGCAACAAAGACAACCGCCAAGCGCCGCGTTTTTGTCGATATAAAAAGTATCGCCAACCGATCGAAACAGTAAGATTTAACCCGTGCTTTACCAGTGGTCGACTCGCGAATCGAGCATGGACCCGCGCATAAATACGCTCATAAATACGCGGTACCGAAACTAAAACGGTGGGACGTATGGTCTTAAGATCATCGCGAATTTTAGCGATAGCGCGATTATAAATAACTACCGAACCATGCAGCATCGGTGCATAATAACCCACCGTTCTTTCAAAAGAATGCGACAGCGGCAGAAATGATAATAAACGGTCCTCTTTACCAATCGGCACTGCGGCAGTTGCGGCTACCACATTGGACAAAATGTTCTTGTGCGACAGCATCACCCCTTTCGGGAAACCGGTTGTGCCTGAAGTGTAAACAATCGTCGCCAATACCGTATCATCATCAACACAGTTGGTATAGTCGGCATCAGTCTCGGCAAACGGCGCAATACAATCAGCGAGCAAACGCACTTGTGGCGACACAACCGGATTAACACTCACACAATGCGCTATTTTTTCATCAGCGACTAGATGATCAAAGCAAGGCTTGACGAGTTGCCATTGCTCGACACCTCCGACCAACAAAACTTGCGCTTGCACTTGGCGTAAAATATGCAGTAGATTTTTTTCACTCTCTTGCACATACACCGGTACGGTAACAAGCCCCAACCCCGCTGCTGCCACATCCATCGCAACCCATGTTGTGCTGTTCGGCGCCATAATCAAAACCCTACTACCTAAATCAAGCTCCAAACGAGCCAACCATTGCTGACATTGAGTAGCATACCGCCGCATCTCGGTCCAAGACCAAGTGCGCCATTGTCGGATTTTCTGATCGAATTGAATATATGCCGCAGATTCACCAAACTTCCTGTCGGCATGATCAAATAAATCACCCAAAGTCGGCGGAGTTAATGTCTGCACTATTCGGCCGCTCGCAGAATTTGTTCCCAGTGATTCTCCGGTTTAAAGCGGTTACCGTAACGTCCGGCAAGCTTTTCCAGGATTGTTTGTATGCGACCAATGCCGGACTGTTCTATATAGTGAATAGGCCCGCCGCGAAACGGCGCAAAACCGGTGCCGAAAATCATACCGGCGTCAAGCAAATCGGATGAAGCGACTAACCGCTCGCTTAAACATGCCATAGACTCCTTCAGCAACGTCATTGTCAATCGCTCGGTGACATCAAATTCGAACCGACGCGAACGCCGCAAACGAGCACGTTTCGGTTTGCCGTTCTTCCAAACATAAAAGCCGCGACCGGTTTTGCGTCCTAAGCGTTGTGCGTTTACATGCCGTATCAAAGAATCCGGTATGATTCGATCAAATGCCTGCCCGAGCACTTGCGCAACCGACAAACACACATCCAAACCGACAGTATCTGCTAAGGCAATTGGGCCCATCGGCATCCCGAAACTCTCAGCCGCATGATCAATTGCAGCTGGCGGCACACCTTCTTCGACCAATAAAATCGCTTCCGACAGATAGGGCATCAGAATACGATTGATGACGAACCCCGGCGCCGACCGCACCGATAACGGCAGCCGACGAATTGCCGAAACAAATGCCGCTGCTTGTTCGACAAGCGTGGAAGCGGTTGCCGTATCGTACACTACTTCAACCAATTCCATTTTAGCGACCGGATTAAAGAAGTGTAAGCCCACTATACGTTCGGGATGATTCAACCCTTGCGCCAGCTGTTTTAGCGGTATACTTGAAGTGTTCGTCGCTAATATCGCATCCGCTTTAATTTGCGGTTCAATTGCGGCAAAAATCTCACGTTTAATCTCAAGATTTTCAGATACCGCTTCAATAATCACATCCGCTTGCCGAAGTCCGCACGCATTCGGGTCCGGTATCAAACGGTCGCGAGCGGCAATTCGCCGATGCGGCTGTTTGAGTTTCTTTTGAAATAGGCCGTATGCACGAGCAATTGCCGGGGCAATCAATCGCGGTTCACGATCTTGTAATGTAACCCTAAGCCCCTGTAGCGCACACCATGCGGCGATGTCGCCACCCATAACACCGGCACCGATCACATGCACATGACGCGCCTCGAACGTGCGTTTCTTTCCTTGCTCTTTAAGCTGTTCACGCAAAAAGAATACTCGTACAAGATTTCTTGCGGTTTGAGATAAAAACAATGTTGCGACCGATTGCGCTTCCGCTTCAAGTTGCAGCGCTCTTTTTTTAGGTGCGCTTTGCCAATGCTTAATCAACTGATATGGCGCCGGGTAATGATCGCGGCGTACATGCCGCCCGATTTGATGACGCATAATCTTTGCAAGCGTCTGACGCACCGGAAAAAGCCGTGTGATTGCATGAAATCGGGGCTTCTTTCGTTGCGATATTTTGACCGCAAGCTGATTTGCGGCAGTATCCAATTGTCTAAACGGTTCGACATAGTCAACAAGCCCCATTGCTTGCGCCTGCCGTGCAGGGACTAGGCATCCGCGCAACATTAAAGACATCGCCGGCAAATCACCGACTAACTCCGGTAAGCGAACAGTGCCGCCGTAACCCGGATGGATTCCCAAACGCACTTCGGGAAAGCCGAGACGGCATGACGACGCATCTTCGGCAACACGCCAATCACAAGCAAGCGCCAATTCCAACCCGCCGCCGAGGCAATAACCGTGAATTATCGCGACCGACGGACATTTCAGCTGTGTAATACGTTCAAATAATACTTGTCCGTAACGCAATTTTTCCAACGCCTGCCGGCGACTTTCCAATTTAATAAATTCGGCGATATCGGCGCCGGCAAGAAATCCCCGAAGCTTTGCCGACGCAATAATCAGGCCGTGAGGAGCAGATTGCATAATGTCCGTTAATGCCGCTTCTAATTCTTCCAACACTGCGGCATTTAATACATTTACCGCGCCATCGGCATAATCCAAAGTTAAACGACCGATCCCGTCCGCATTGTAATTAAGCGACCAATGGCGATGACTTTGTCGACCATGCTCAATCATTTGGTTGCTCAATTAGCATTGCACCGCCTTGTCCGCCACCGATGCACATTGTCGCAATGCCTTGCCTTACCTGATTTCTACGCAATACATGCAGTAGATGCAGAACGATTCGCGCTCCGCTCATGCCCACCGGATGACCGCAGGCAATTGCTCCTCCGTCAACATTCAAGCGGGTGCGATTCAATCGCCCTAGCGCGCAGGTTAGCCGCAGCTGCTCGCAGCAAAAGCGTTCGTCTTCCCAAGCGGCAAGACAGGCAAGCACCTGCCCCGCAAATGCTTCATTAATCTCCCAGTAGTCAATTTCCTGCAGTGAAAGTTTCCGTTCGCACAATAATGCCGCAACGGCAAAAGCCGGCCCCAAACCCATCTGTGCCGGATCTAATCCCGCCCAACGAGTCGCGCACAATTTCCCCAACACCGGCAGACGATGCTTGCGCACTGCTTCATGCGAAGCTAAGATTAACCAAGCGGCACCGTCGCTAATTTGTGCGCTATTGCCGGCGGTAACGTTACCGAATCGACGATCAAACACTGCCGGTAACGCAGATAACTTTTCCGCATCGGTATCACGACGCAAACCATCATCATGTATAAACACATTCCCTTGATCATCATAGATCGGACTGATTTCCTCACTAAACACATCTTCATCCTGAGCACGTGCCAAACGACTATGACTCTCGTACGCAAACAAGTCCATCGCTTCGCGAGTGATGCCAAAGCGGTGCACAATGTTTTCTGCAGTTTGCCCCATCGACAAATTAACCGTAGGATCGGTGAGTCCGCGCAATAATGAAACAACCGGTTTGAAATATCGCAAGCGCAGTTTAGTAAGAGCCCGAATTTTCTGCCGAACGGAGCGGGCGTTGCGCCATTCCCCTAGCCAAGCCACTGCCATAGAATCAAATAACAACGGCGCATGGCTCATCGCTTCCACCCCGCCGGCAAGCACGATATTCGATGCTCCGAGTGTGATGCGAGCCGCTGCGCTATCTAAAGCTTGCATTCCCGAAGCGCAATTACGTTGTACCGTCCATGCCGGAATATGCACCGGCAAACCCAGCCGCAATGCCGCGACTCTGGCAATATTCGCCTCCTTAGGTAAAGGCATCACACACCCGAGAATTACTTCATCAATCGCATTCATGTCAAAAGTTTGACGAATCAATAATGCATTACCGGCTGAAACCGCAAGGTTTGTCGCAGTCAGACCCCCCGGTTTGCCGCGGAATTTTCGTATCGGGGTTCGAGTGCCGTCAACGATATAGACACTGCGCGTTTCATCTTGCGACATTATTCGTTGACCGAATAAGAACGTTGCCAGTAAGCCGGATTGAATTGATCCACCGCGATTACTTCCAGTCGTGCTCGATGTGCCTGACGCACAATCTTCAACTCCTCACCGGTTAAAATATTTTGTGTCTCGGCAATATCCAGCAAATGTTCATAATTGAGGCTTTTGATATTTTTCTCACGTTGGACTCGGCGCAATTTTTTCTCCGGCAGCTCGGCGGCAAGCACTTTATAGAAAGCATCCTCTAATTTTGCCAGCGGTTCGTCGGCAGATTGCGGAACAAACATTCCCTTAATCAAATGTTTACGTGCCGGCGATGCTTCGCTCACTGTGTCGGCGACTCGCGCGATCATCTGCTCATTCTGCGTTATGTTCGGCTTGCCATACGGATAAATCAGCCAGCGTAGTTTTATTTTAAGCAATCCGCCAGGAAGATTTTCAAGCAAATTCAGTAATGCGGCATGAAAACAATTCCGGCATTCTTTCATTGCCCAATCAACAAACACGATTTGTTCGCTCAGGCAGTTATTGTCGTGAAAATATTTAAGTGTTGATGATGCCAAGTACATGGCGCTCAACATATCGCCGAGTAGAGCCGATAAATGTTCCTTGCGCTTAAAACCTCCTTTTAACCTAAGTAGGGTATAGTCGGATACTAAAGCAAACGCTGCCGACATTCTGGAAATTTGCCGAAAATGATTTTTGAGCTGAACATGCGAGGGAATGTATTTTGCCAAACGCCCATTCGTAAGCGCTAAGAACAAACATCTTGCGGTATTGCGTAAAATACTTTGGATGTGTCCGTAGAGTACTTCATCAAAATCTTCGAGTGTGTAGTTCTCGGTATCCGAAGCGGCTGCCATTTCCTTACTCAACCACGGATGACAACGTGCCGCACCTTGCCCGAAGATAATCATACTACGTGTAAGAATGTTTGCCCCTTCGACGGTAATTGCAATGGGAACAGATTGATAAAGCCGTGCAATATGGTTACGCGGCCCTATACAGATGCCGGCGCCTCCATGGACATCCATCGCATCGTTGATAACCGAACGCATCCGTTCGGTCAAATGATATTTTGCAATTGCAGAAATAACCGCCGGCTTCTCGCCCGTATCAATCGCCGCCGCAGTCACACTACGTACCGCTTCCATCAAATAAGCATTTCCGGCAATTCGTGATAATGGTTCGGCAACCCCCTCAAATTCGCTAATCGGGAGCTTAAATTGATTCCGTACGCGCGCATAAGCGCCCGTATTAAAGCAAGCAAACTTTGCCGCGGCGGCGGCCAAGGCAGGTAATGAAATACCGCGTCCTTCGGCCAAGCATTCCATTAACATACGCCATCCTTGTCCTGCGTATTTCTTTCCGCCGATGAGCCAATCCACCGGAATGAATACATCCTTACCACGTATCGGTCCGTTCATAAATGGTGTATTTAGCGGCATATGACGATCACCAACCTCAACACCGGGAGTTCCGGACGGGACCAACGCCAACGTGATACCGACATCTTGCTGATCGCTCAACAGACCGTCGGGGTCGTACAAATGAAATGCAATTCCAAGCACTGTCGCAATCGGCGCCAGTGTGATGTACCGTTTGCTCCAGTTCAAACGAATACCGATCATCTCCTCACCGACAAATGTTCCGCGACATACAACCCCGGTATCAATCATACTTGCCGCATCCGAACCTGATTGTGCACTTGTTAATGCAAAACATGGTATCTCCTCACCACTCGCGAGACGTGGTAGATAGTGATTTTTCTGCTCGTCGGTGCCGTACTCCAGCAGCAGCATACCGGGTCCCAAAGAATTAGGCACCATCACGGTTACGGCAGCGGTAACCGAACGGCTGGCGATTTTTTGCACTACACAAGAATGTGCATAAGCCGAAAACCCAAGTCCGCCGTATTGTTTGGGTATAACCATTCCAAAAAATTTATTCCGCTTTATAAAATCCCACACCGGTTCCGACAAATCATAGTGCTCTGTCGTTACTTTCCAGTCATCAATCATGGAACACAAAGTCTGCGTTGTCTCTTCCAGAAAAAATTTCTCCTCATCGTTTAACTCAGGCTTCCGTCCTGCAAGAAATATATTCCAATCCGGTTTGCCCGAAAACAGTTCGGCATCCCACCAAGTCGTGCCGGCCTCAAGCGCTTCACGCTCAGTGGTTGAAATATGCGGGAGTCTGCGTTGCATATATAAACGCACAAATCGACTAACCCATTGGCGGCGCAAAAACGGAACGTTGAATAGAGTTATTCCGGCGATAATCAATAACCACAATATCAGATGCAACCACAGCGGCAGTATCGAATAAGCCTTATATGCGATTACCGTAACAACCGTCAGAGCGACTGCAACCGGGAGCCTTGCTTTGAGATAAATGATTCCGAGCAAAGCAATACCAAGCAGCACAAGTAGAATCAGTTCGGAAACGATATCAAATATCATCGGATTGGTTTCTCATCGGATTGCACCGTATCGGCGGAGTGATCTTGTCGCCCAAATTTTTCATCGTTCGGATCGGTAGCGCTTTTTACATGAATAACGTCCGCCGAATCCAGATAATCGCTGATCTTATCATGCATTTTCTGTTCATCGTTCCATGGTAACTTACGATAATAACCGTGATGCATATCTATCAACAACGGGCATTTGATCGTACGAAAAAATGGTGAATAGTCAAAATCACGCGGCGTGAAAATTTTTGGGTTACGCCGGCGCATTCTAAATCCGCCGTCGGGACATCGCTCAATTAGCGGCAATATAGGAAAATCAACATGCCGGAATGCGCTGGCAATCATCGTTGAACAGACAGTACGCGTCGGAATACCGGCATTGTGTTCAAATAACGTCGAATGCCAACGGTGCGGAATAACAACCCACCACGGAATTAGAAACCTCGCCAAGTCAAACAATTGTTGAACATCGTAATGACTGCCGAGATACGATGCAACATAGGCGACAATTTTGTCGGCATCTTCTTTTAAGAGCCCTGCCGGACGGCAAATTCGCACATGATGGTAAAGATAAAAAGTAACCGGTTCAACCACTGTTCCTTTATTCAGCTCAGCTTCAATAATCAGCGGCACTGAGGTATCCCCGTCATAATGCTGTAAAATCAATGCGCGAGTTTTCTCATCTTTTATTTCTTCGAGTCGCCCGATACATATTGCCGCATGACTCCACGAACTGCGTGTAATAATTTTAATAACGTTACCGATACGCGTGCGCCCTTCAACCAACAGCACATCGCCCGCACGTATTTCCCGCATGACACAGTTCATGTCATTCGGCGATAAAAACTCATCAATGGTGATCTGAGACAACCAGTTTGCAATCTTTTTCCAAAGCCATACGCCAAACATTTTAGACATGCTTGCGTCTCCGCCTTTCAATGCGGCATTCGCGCCGATAAGCGCTCGCTGATACGAGTCGGCAAATTATCAAAAGCACCATTTGACATGACAATAATGCAATCTCCGTCACGTGCTTCGGCGCAAACGCTTTCCAATAGCATTTTGGTATCGGTGAAGCATTGCGCCGCAGGCAATACCTCTGCCGGCGACCAATCTAACCGCCCGGATTGATACATAAACACCTGGTCCGCATCGACAAACGCCGTTACTAATCCTTTACGATGCGCACCTGCTCTCATTGAATTGGAACGCGGTTCAAACACCGCAAGCAAACGACCTTTCGCCGCATACTGTTTTAACGCCTGCAAACTTGCCGCAATTGCTGTCGGATGATGAGCAAAATCATTATACACGGTGACCCCGGAAACTTCCGCCTCGACTTCGAGTCTGCGACTGACACCGGTAAAAAACTCAAGCGCATTTATTGCACACGCAACGTCAACTTGCGCGTGATAGGCCGCTGCAATTGCCGCCAGCGCATTTTCAACATTGTGTTTTCCGACAGCGTTCATTCGACAGACTCCCTGCTCCTTCCCGCGATAAAACACAGCGAATCGGTTACTATCTTTATCGGGGATCAAACGTGCCGTCCAATCCGCCCGCAGACCGCCGCCATCAATACCAAAGGTTTCTATCGGTGTCCATACACCTTCATTAATAACTTCTTGCAAAACCGAATCAGCCGCACGATATAGTATCATCCCGTCACTCGGCACGGTACGCAAAAAATAATGAAATTGACGCTGAACTGCCCGAATATCCGGGTAGATATCAGCATGATCAAACTCAAGATTATTCAAAACCGCAACACGCGGGTAGTAATGAATAAACTTCGGCCGTTTATCGAAAAAAGCTGTGTCGTATTCATCGGCCTCAATTACAAAAGGCGCCGATGTTTTACCGAATCGTGCCGAGGCTGAAAATTTTTTTGCTAGTCCGCCGAGTAAAAATCCTGGAAATAGCGCTGCGTTTTCTAAAATCCACGCTAACATGCCGGTTGTCGTTGTCTTGCCGTGAGTGCCGGAAATAGCGATAACTTCGCGTTGGGTAAGAACTTCATCGCGCAGCCATTGCGGGCCCGAAGTAAAAGGCAAACGTTCGGTTAGGACTTTTTCAACCAAAGGATTGCCGCGCGGTAACGCATTTCCTATAATGATGCAGTCCCAAACCTTGCTCCGGTTCCACCTGATCCCAACCTTGATCGGGAATAATACCGATTTGCTCAAGTTGGGTGCTCATCGGCGGCCAAGCGGCAACATCGCAACCTCCGACAATATGTCCCATCTCTTGCCCTAGACGCGCAAGCCCTGCCATAAAAGCACCGCAAATACCTGCCAGATAAATTTTCACATGCGTGCTTGACGCCCAAAAGTTACGATTAGCTAATTAGCAAGCTCCGATCAATTAACCGCGAGCAAATACCCATGTATCATGACCGGATAAATTTTTGTGATAGCAATAACCTGCTTCACAGAATTGTTTAATCGCGGTAATGTTGCGGAGCCGATTTCTGATGATATAGCGGCTCATCATCCCGCGCGCTTTTTTCGCAGAAAAGCTAATCACCTTGAATACTCCTTTCCTACGCTCCTTAAACACCGGAGTCACAACTCTTGCGTTGATTCTATCAAGTTTAATTGATTTGAAGTATTCATTGGAAGCAAGATTAATCAGCGCCGGGCTTCTCTCGACATGCAGAAGACCGTTCAGCCAATCGGTAGCACGATTGTCCCAAAATTGATACAAATTCCTATTACCGTCGACATCCAAACGTGTTCCCATTTCCAAACGGTACGGCTGAATTAAATCCAATGAGCGCAAAATGCCGTAAAGGCCCGACAAGATACACAAGTGTTTTTGCGCAAACTTGAAATCGGCATTGGTGAAACTTTCAGCATCAAGCCCGGCATAAACGTCGCCTTTGAAAGCAAGGATTGCCTGCTTTGCATTATTCGGTGTGAAAGGCTTGTTCCATGATCGATACCGCGCATAATTCAACTGCGCGATTCGTTCGCTTACATCCATCAAACCGGATAAGTCTTCCACAGTCATTTTTTTCAACCTCCGTATCAGCTTGGCGCTATCATCCAAAAAGATCGGTTCCGAATATATCTTGGTTGAAGGAGGTGTTTTAAAGTCTAAAGTTTTTGCGGGAGAAATAACGGCAATCACAATATTTCACCTAACGAGTTTAACAATATGCTAATCATACCCGACTCGCAAAATTTTGTAAGGGTGAGACGCGCCCGGAAAACCTACTGGTTTTCAGCGGCGAACGACTCGACAAGGACGTCGGGGCTGGGTGAGACGCGCCCGGAAAACCTACTGGTTTTCAGCGGCGAACGACTCGACAAGGACGTCGGGGCTGGAGTTCATTGACAGCACCAAGTCTCGTCAAGGACGACATGTACTTTGCCAACAACCCGGCACAACCCGCCGACAAACCTGGACTAAGCACTTTGCCTCCGGCCGAGAGTGACCCACACAAAAACACTTGCGCAGGTCTCTCTTAAAGCAGCATACACTGATAAACCGTATTGCCGCCTATTTCTAGGCGACAATACGGATTTTATGCGCTATATCTCAACCTTCTAGGATGATCCGGTCCGAAAAATGACAGGAGCACAGCGATTGCCGACAACTGATGCAAGCAGTAGCAATAACAGCCACAAACCCGCGCTGCCGCTGCCGCCACCGCCACCGCTGCTACCAGGAATAGGGACGATTTCAAATGTGCCACTGCTCATCACACGGGGTTCGCTTGCTTCAACATAGAAATAGGTACTCTCGAATGCTCCCATTGTCGCCGAAGTGAACACGAGGTTGACCGTGACGTACTCCATAGCCGGATCGTTACCGCTCGCGTCGTAGGTGTAAGTGAGGCTTCCTACACTGGTGGAAACGGCGGTAGTATTTGTGTACTGATAATTACCAAGGAAGTTTCCTTCTTCACTAATTTCTAGGATACGGCCCGAGTCCGGGAATCGCAGTGTGGTCATGGTGCTACCAACAGCAGCCTCTATCTGCATACCTGTAACCAGCCTCTCGAACTCCGCTTGAGTCGCCGGGGCGACCGGAGCAGCAACGATTTCAAATGTACCTGTGTTCACCTCGGGGGTTTCGCTTGCTTCAACATAGAAATAGGTACTCTCGAATGTTCCCATTGTCGCCGAAGTGAACGTGAGTATAGTCTCGGTTTGCTCCATAGCCGCATTGTTACCGGTCGCGTCGTAGGTGTAAGTGAGCATTCCCGTATTGCCGCCGGTATTTGTGTACTGATAATTACCAAGGAAGATTCCTTCTTCTTCAATTTCCAGGATACGCCCTGGATTCGGGAATTGCAGTGTGCCCATGCTGCCGCGAGCATCAATCCCCTCTATCTGCATACCTGCAACCAGCCTCTCGAACTCCGCTTGATCCTGCGGGGCGAACCCAGCTGGAGGTTCGGCGTCGACGATTTCAAATGTGCCACTGCTCATCACACGGGGTTCGCTCGCTGTGACATAGAAATAGGTACTCTCGAATGTTCCCATTGTCGCCGAAGTGAACGTGAGTGTACCCTCGGTTTGCTCCATAGCCGCATTGTTACCGCTCGCGTCGTAGGTGTAAGTGAGCATTCCCGTATTGTCGCCGGTATTTGTGTACTGATAATTACCAAGGAAGTTTCCTTCTTCACTAATTTCTAGGATACGGCCCGAGTCCGGGAATCGCAGTGTGGTCATGGTGCTACCAACAGCAGCCTCTATCTGCATACCTGCAACCAGCCTCTCGAACTCCGCTTGATCCAGTGGGGCAAACACAGCTGGAGGTTCGGCGTCGACGATTTCAAATGTGCCACTGCTCATCACACGGGGTTCGCTCGCTGTGACATAGAAATAGGTACTCTCGAATGTTCCCATTGTCGCCGAAGTGAACGTGAGTGTACCCTCGGTTTGCTCCATAGCCGCATTGTTACCGCTCGCGTCGTAGGTGTAAGTGAGCATTCCCGTATTGTCGCCGGTATTTGTGTACTGATAATCACCAAAGAAGTTTCCTTCTTCCACAATTTCCAGGATACGCCCTGGATTCGGGAATTGCAGTGTGCCCATGCTGCCGCGAGCATCAATCCCCTCTATCTGCATACCTGCAACCAGCCTCTCGAACTCCGCTTGATCCAGTGGGGCAAACACAGCTGGAGGTTCGGCGTCGACGATTTCAAATGTGCCACTGCTCATCACACGGGGTTCGCTCGCTGTGACATAGAAATAGGTACTCTCGAATGTTCCCATTGTCGCCGAAGTGAACGTGAGTGTACCCTCGGTTTGCTCCATAGCCGCATTGTTACCGCTCGCGTCGTAGGTGTAAGTGAGCATTCCCGTATTGTCGCCGGTATTTGTGTACTGATAATTACCAAGGAAGTTTCCTTCTTCACTAATTTCTAGGATACGCCCTGGATTCGGGAATTGCAGTGTGGTCATGGTGCTACCAACAGCAGCCTCTATCTGCATACCTGCAACCAGCCTCTCGAACTCCGCTTGATCCGCCGGGGCGTTTTGCGCTTGCGTTGTCGAGGTGAGAATAAAAGCAAAGGCCATTAAAAGAGTAGCCGTTCGAATTAATAGTTTCATTATATTTCTCCATAGATTAAATTAAATCTGCTTAATCGCCTGACTTAAGGAGTCAGGCGATTGCTACAAACACTACGTAAAGAAGTATTCCCGCTTATTTTCGAACGGTTTTATATTCACGGGCCGCCCGACAGGGCGGACACGTAGTGCTGTAGCAGGTTGCTAATATACATTAAACGACAACACTTGCCAACACCGTGTACGATGCCACCCTAAATGGGATTTTTGAAGAGCTTCTGGGGAAGCGTGCGGCAGTAGCATTCGGATCGGTGCTTTCTGTCCGTTGCCGGGTGAGACGTGCCCGGAAAACCGATCGGTTTTCAGCGGCGAACGACCCGACAAGGATGTCGGGGCTGGGTGAGCCGCGCCCGGAAAACCTACTGGTTTTCAGCGGCGAACGACTCGACAAGGATGTCGGGGCTGGAGTTTATTGACAGAACTAAGTTTCGTCATGGACGACAGGCACTTTGCCAACAACCCGGCACAATCCGCCGACAAACCTGCACCAAGCACTTTGCCAATAATCTGCTACCAAACACAAAACGGGTGAGACGCGCCCGGAAAACCGAACGGTTTTCAGCGGCGAACGACCCGACAAGGACGTCGGGGCTGGGGTTCATTGACAGAACCAAGTCTCGCCATGGACGACAGGGTGAGACGCGCCCGGAAAACCGAACGGTTTTCAGCGGCGAACGACCCGACAAGGACGTCGGGGCTGGGGCTTGTTGACAGAACTAAGTCGCGTCATGGACGACAGGCACTTTGCCAACAATCCGCCAACAATCCGCCGACAATCCGGCACAATCCACCGACAACCCCACACCGAACACAAAGCTACCGAGATTCACCCGACGCAGGCGTTTGATTCTATGGCGGATCGCCTGCGGCCAGATCCGCCGACGCCGGCGGTACGCGAAGTCAGGTATATAACCCTTCTACTTAATCGCCAAAACTTCCTCTCCGAGCATATCCACGATTTTTACCGCCACTTTGACGCCTGCTCGGGGCAAGTTCAGTGTGTATTCCCCTCTGATGAGACCGGTCTTTTTCTCAGGCAAGTCGCTTTCCGTTATTCTGAAATCCTTGCCGTTGTAATTGGTATCAATCAATACGCAATCTATTTGCGATCGGAAATCTTCGACCTGCTCATTAAACAAACTGCGGTCAATCTCCAGTCGGGCAAGTATCGTAGGGCTGATGTAATCTTCAATTTTGATAATCGCCTTTTTGCCTCTTTTCGTAATTTTAATCTCCGCTTGCGCCAGCTGATCGGTAATCATTCCGTCCTGCCGGATATCGCAGATGCTAATTTTATTGATCGGTCTTATTTCTTCGTTAAGCTCTTTGATCAATTCCAACTCGGAACCATTACAGAAAACGATGATGTGTCGTGTTTCGTCCGGCCGGTTATCGGCAATTTCGTCTTTGATAATCTGAATATCCAACCGCGTCAGCGGCTTGTCCAAATCGGTAATCTTTGCCAACCGGCCGTCGGCCGTTCCGTCAAAGAACAAATCCTTGTGGTCTGTTTGAATACCGTATTTAGAGACGATGATTTTCTTGAGTTCGGCCTGCTTTGCGAAATCGTAGTTGTTGACCCGATAATGAATCAACCCGCGTCCGTTTTTTTCCGCAAGGTCGCCATTCTTTTCTTTGATAACACTTTGCAATCGCTTGATGGTCGTTTGAATCGCGCCTTTGTTCAAGTCCGCCATAATCCAGCGCCGTCCCAGCTTTTCGGCGACTGCGGCGGTTGTGCCGCTGCCGCAAAAGCAGTCCAAGACGATGGAACCTTCGTTGCTGGAGGCTTTGATAATACGCTCTAAAAGTGCTTCGGGTTTTTGGGTGGGGAAATTGAGTCTTTCTTTTGCTTGACTGTTAATTATAGCTATTTCCCAAACATCATCGGGATACTTCCCCAAAGGATTAATCCTTGTAGGTCTGCCAAAAGAAAATGTTCCTGTTTCTGCCGCTTTTTTCGTTGAATCTCCATACTCCTGACGAACAGAATCTACGTCAAAATAAAAATCTGTACTCTTAGAATAAATAAAAATGCCGTCGTGCTTTTTTCTAAAACCTTTCTTAAGAATTCCCGATGCATCTTTGTAATACCAAACAATCTCATTTATAAAGTTTTCCGCACCAAATACTTCATCCAATAAAAACCGCAGATGGTGGCTTTTGTGCCAATCGCAATGCAGATAAATACTTCCCTTATCACTCAACAACTCGCGCATCAGAATCAGTCGTTCATACATAAACTGCAAATAGTTATCATTGGCCCAAATGTCTTCGTATTGCACCTGCTCAATAAAAGTATGCCCCTCACCCGCAAGTTTCGCAGACTGCCCGCGCAACGTCACCTTGCGGACATAATCCGCGCCGGAATCAAACGGCGGGTCAATGTAAATCAGATCTATCTTGCCCCGAAACCCGGCAATCAAAAGAGAGGAAAGAACTTCTTTGTTGTCGCCGTGAAAGAGCAGGTTGTAATCGCTTTTAATAAATTTCTTGTGCGACGGCTCAACAGGCGGGTTTTCAATGCCGATACTCTCGCATAACTGCGCCGGAAAATGGCGGACAACATCCAGCGGCTTCTTACCGATCCAGTGTAGCATCGGGCGACCTTTAACTGGGGTGATTTTTAGAGACTTCAAACTATTTTTGATAGATTAATGGTCTCGCCAAGTGGGGGAGAAAGCGTGTAGCGAGCTTTTTTACGCACACCTATGTTTTTCAATTTTTCCTCCAACTCACGATGTTGGGTAACAACAGATGTTGATATTTTCGGATTGTTTTTGGACAACTGACTAAATGGAATTTTCTCCAGTCGATTTATTTTTCCCCCATGTCTAAAAATATCCCTCCGAGAAATATTCCTCCGTGTGAACGAAAGAACCCACCCTCTCTCGTTCCAAATAATCAATTAGAAGATTATAGTAATTCTGTATATATTTGCTTAATTTTTTGTTTTCCGAATAGTCTTCAATTCTCAAATTTAATTCTTCCCTTAAAGTGAAAATATCTATTCCTCGTCCGTGCGAATGCCATCTGTTTGTATCATTTAATTTTTGAGCAATCTCTTCGGCACGCTCCTCTTTCATTTCTTCTGTAACCGCCTGTTTTCTACTCTCTGTCTTTCTCCAATCTTTAAATTTGTATGTAAAAAGCCACTTCTTGAGAAGTTCTATGGAGAGTTCGCGGGCTTGCTCAAATCGATACAATTCACCCAAATCAAGTTTGTCAAGCATGGCATACTCTGCCGTGGTGAGTTGGCCCTGTTTAGCTTTTTTATTCAAAATTTCATACTGATTCAAGTAAGAGAGAGCGGGTACAAGTTTTTCGTCTTTAACAATTTGTGGGTCAATCGGACCCAATCGAGAAAAATAGTCCATCATTATTCTGTCTGCACTCAACGTAAAAACAGTTCCGGCAGACATTGCCCGGTCTGGTACTATCACTACTACTTACTTCAGTATAAAAATTTCTGATTACTTCAACCATCCTTTCAACAATTTCAACTACGCCACCAGGAGTCTGTAGAACCACAGCGATTGCGGATTTTTTCTCTTGCTTCATATCAATAACATTTCTAACTTTTTGATCAACACCGGGAATAATCGGGCTAACTATTGACATTGTGTCAACCCCTCCCAATGCCTCACCGATTTCTTTAATGTAATCATTCAGGTGAGATTTGATATACTCATCAAGTGGTCGCATTCATCCGACTCCTACCTAATCCACAATCGTATTGATGTCAATGTCCTCAACCCCTATTGTGTTCGTCTTTGTGTAAATGATATTATATTTAACCTTATCAGCTTGTAGATTTTGTAACTTTTCCACCGCTTTCTTCTTTGCTTCTACGGTTTCATCCCCGCGCTCATCTTTCGATTTCACCTCGACAATATAAAACTCGCCGGTCTTTTTGACAATCACAAAATCCGGAAAGTAGCGATGATCCTGCTTGTCTTCGCCTAGATATTCAAAAATGGAAATCGGTTTTGTTCGAGTCTGTCGGCCCGCCAGAGTATTTTTTGCGCACATCCTCAAGCGCTTGTTGCTTATTTTTCCCTCGCAAACAATTTCTGTATAACGCTTGTATTTCCCAATCTGCTATCATCATTTTACTGTTTTTGCCGTTTAGATCGTCAAAGTGATAGTAGAAACGATAGTCGGGGGCAGATACCAGCTCGGCATCTCTCAGGCCATCATCTATCAGCGACCCCTGCTTCCGACTATTCAGAATGTTCTCTCTCTTTGCTTGGTATTTTTGACGTTCCGGGTTTGGAATAGGCGCATGAGAAAAATCTGTAAACTGTTTTGCCTTTATTTTTTGGATTCCCACGCCTTTCAAAAGTGCTTTACGGTTATACCGCATTGAGCATGAATTGCTTCGGATAAAATTCCTCTATGGTACCACTCGTGTTTTTTTTCAAAGCACGTCAGCGCCGTACGCAAATGTTCACGCAAAATAGTTTGAATACATTGCAGACTTTCCTCCTCTTGCCGCAATGATCTACGATACATTCTGAAGAGTTGATTATAGTCGGCGCGGGTCGTCAAGTTCACGCGACGGTCGCTTTCGACCCCGAGCTCAGGTATGTGGTAATACTCTATGTCAAATTTTTTAGTGATACGCCGTAACTGAGTTTTGGAAAATCCGTACTTCATGCTGAAGGGGTTGCGTCTGACATCCACCAGAGCGGATATGCCGTTTCTCATCAGGCGGGAAATATATTGCTCTATGCTTATGCCTTCATAACCGATTGTGTAGAGACAACGGCGACCGTTGCTTGTTTGGAATTGTAGCTGCTCTTTCTTTATGCTCTTATGTAACGCCTTGAAGCGCTGCTCACCAATTATTTCACTTCTGACCGCATAGTACGGATACTGTTTGTAAACTTGGTAAATTAACTCCTTTGTTGAGAGAGGTCCGTATTGCTTATATACATGTGCCAGCCGATCGTGGTCCGTGTCTTTTAGTGCAAAATATTCTTCTTTAACGTTTTTTTTGTTCAAGGAATAAGAGTCGTCCCGGCTATTTATTATCAAACCGTAATGGCAAGCGAGTATTCTTGCGTCTTCGGAGGCCTGAAATGAGTAGCTTCCATATTTATAAGGAAGAAAATAGTATGCCGGCTTTTCTTGCTGTTGAGTGAAAAGGAAGAGCAGCTTCTGCAAACGCAGTTTCTCTATGCGCCTCTTTCTTTGCGCCAGAATGGCAAGCAGGATGCGCCTGCGGTAATACAGTCCATGGAAAACTTTCCGGCCTGTTCGGTTGTCGGGCGAGAATGAGTGGCGTTCCATTAGTTTTTTTGTATCCAATTCTGAATCGGCGTGGTTTCTCTCACGCCTAGCGTCGCTGTAGAAGCATAGATAATATGGTATCCGAACTTGTTCGTTGGCAAATTCTGCAGTTTCTCAACTGCCTTTTTCTTGGCCTCCACAGTTTTATCCTCGCGCTTATCTTCTTTCACCTCGACAATATAAAACTCACCGGTCTTTTTGGCAATCACAAAATCCGGAAAGTAGCGATGATACCGCTTGTCTTCGCCCAGATATTCAAAATGGAAATCAGTTTTCTTCGGGTCTGTTAGCCCACCGGTGAACAGAAACACTTCCACGTCATAAGGTTCTGTATTCAACATGGATAAAATCCTTCGGAACAGGGAACGTTCCGGTTTGCTGTCAAAGTTGTAGGGGGTATAGTGAAAACTCAACTCGTGCTGGTCCTCATAATTTTCCCTCTCTGCAAACAATCCGCCTTCTTCCATACGTTCAACAGTCCTTTTAAGCAACCGCAAACGGTGAACAAAAACCCCCTTTTCATCCTTATCAAAGATGCCTTCTCCGTTCTCATCCTGAACTCGGATCAACGCCATCGCCTCGGTTACTTTTTCTTCAACCGTTGTGTAACTTGTTTGTTGCCGTTCAACCTGCTGAAAAAGCCCGTATAAATGACTATCCGGCATTACTCCTTTCGGATAAAAGCTTTTGAGTTTTTTCAAGATCGGTAGAACCGGTACATGGTATCGTGAAGCGATTCTCCAAGCGGCAGTATGGCAACCGGTAACACGTCTTCCCGCCGGTAGCTCCTTCGTTTGTCCTGTCGGCATTAATATTTCCTTTGGACCGCTGAAATCAGGGGTGCAAATGCTGCGCAATACAACGGGCAGTTTTTGCGCCTTCGGTTTCTCCAAACGTATATTTCTGTTTATTTCCCCTTTTCTTATAGCTCTTTTAACAGTGCGGGTGATTTCCAGTTTCGGCAGTTCTGTTTTAAGAATACGCAGAGTGATGGTTTCTTTGTCTCCCGTTTCCCCGCTAAGTCTATCAAGATCGGTGCCGAAGTTATTTTGTAATTCTTTGTCTAGAATCGTTGCGTTGACGGAATCTAGAAATATCTTCGCCGGAAGGCTATTGCCCGGAACCTGCCGCAAACATCTCGTTGATGCTTGCAAAACGTAATTCTTACTCGTCTGCTCCTTTATCAGTGCGCAGGAAAACAGGCTGGGGCAGTTCCAACCTTCAACCCCTTTGCCGATCAACAGAATAACTCGCTTCTGGGTTTCGGGATTATTGAGACGCTTAAACTCGTCGATCTGCGCTGCATCGGATTGTTGTGTATTAACTAATATATGGGAAACAGGTTGCCCGATTTCCGTCATCGCCTTCTCTATTTGTTGTTTTGAACTTACCAGATGCTGTTGCGTTTTGAAATAAAAGGCAATCTTTGCCGGTGCGCCGTTGGGAAGAGAAACATTTCCGTAGCCCTCCCAAAATTCTCGAATGATGTCCCTAAAAACCTCTTCCTCCGGCTGCTCTCCGATATCGTATAGATGAATGCCGTTATTGAGGCCTTTGAGGATATTATCTTTGATGCCGTCGCCAAGCCCGTACCAGACAACCACCTCCTTTAAGGGTTGCTTTTTATAGTAAGGCGTTCCGGTGGTGTTGATCACCGCCACTATTTCAGTCTGCTCGTGTATGTAGTTGATGGTTTCCCTCACGCGTTTGAGTTTGTCAAAGGTGTTTCCGTATGTGTGGTGCGCTTCATCTGAAAAAACCCCGAGGCCGGGCAGGCTTGCGATCTTTTGAAGCCGTAGATTCGCCTGTGCTTCTTCGTGTTCAAAAGATAATTGTGTTTGATTCTCCCGCTGCCTGGCACGCAGGTTGATTTTTTCAACATTGGTAACAATCAAGTTATAACTGCTGTTTCTCTGCGCCTGTATGTCTTTTTCCTTGCCCGGAAATTCAATCTTCAAATTAGCAAGGAAATCGCGGTTAAGGCCGGGCGGCAAAATCTGCTCATAAGATATATCGCTGAGTTCGCGCAAACTTTCTATGATTGTCGTGCCCGGAGCAAAAACGAGGGCATTTTTCATAAATCTATCTTTGGGATAACGCAGCGACATTGCAAACTCGGTTGCGATAATCGTCCCTATCAGAACGGTTTTGCCCGCACCCATAGCCAAAGCAAAAATGTAGCTCGGATAGTCTAATTTGACGGCTTCGTGCAACGCTTGAATTCTTTTGTCTTTGACAAAACCCTCATCCCTTTTAATTTTTTCAATCATTCCGTCTATTTCTGCAAACTCCAAAGCATCTCTTGATACTGAGATTCCAAGCGCATCAAAAAAATCTTCTTTATTGCTGCCGTGATAATGCTTGTAAAGGTCTATGATATGAGGGGTTTCCCGTATAAGGCGGATATACCAGTAAACCTCCAAGGCAAGGAATTGGGGTTCGCGCAGAAACTTCGGGGTTGACCTGTCCTCCTGCTTTTCCGTTTGGTAAGCAAGAATTTCGCCTATGAGCGGATAGGCGTCACAAGGATAACCCTTCTTACGCCAGCTGGCAGCAGAATGTTCTAATGCTTCAAAAAGGTGCGGCATTTTCTGATTTGAACTTCAAGGAGACACGGCCGATTATTCGGGAGGTTCGTTTCCTCCGGAGCTATTTTGCACCGAGCTTCCCTTCGCATAGTGTTCAATTTGTGGGAGAAGATCAGCCACAATCCGGCGACGGCATTCTTAGTGAATTGTGCAGCCTGCGACAAGGAAAATGCCCCTCCATGAGTTAGTGGTGACTCTGTGGTGACTCTAATGTAAGCCAATCTATCATTACCGTATTCCCGGTGAATCACCGAGCTTGGCATCCGTTATTTCCTCTCCGATGTGCCGTGGGATAAAAACGAAGTCCAAAGACGGTGAATAACCGAGATTGGCATCCGTTATTTCTTCGGACGGAACCGGCACGACGCCATTTAATATATTTTAGATTCTCTCGGTGTATATTTTTAAATATCTAGTACGTTCGTCATCCCAGCGTATCAACCAAAAACTTCGAAAACCGTCGCCATGACTTTCTATCGGCGTCTTCCCGATAGTTATTTGAGCCGAATACAGTAAACCCATGCGGCGCGCCGCCGTACGTGATCATTTCGTGGTCAACGTTCGCTTTTTCCAGCTCGCTACCGAGTGCGGCAAACTGATCCATCGTGATGATAGTATCTGCTGTGCCGTGCAGGATCAGCAGCTTTCCCTTAGTGTCGGCATACCCTTGCCCAGGCGGGGTGCTCAAGCCGCCGTGGAAAGTAACAAATCCCTTGAGCGCCGCGCCTGATCTTGCCAGCTCAAGCACGGCAGCCCCGCCGAAACAGTAGCCTATTGCCACAGCGTTGCGAACGCTGGCGCCTTTCGCTTGGGCGGTGTTGAGCGCGCCTTGTAGTACAGCACGCATTTTCTTGCGGTCTGCGTACAACTCGCCGGTGTGCCGGCGTTTATCGGCAAGTTCGGACGGTCGTACTCCTGCCCCGAACAGGTCGGCTGCAAACACTGCATACCCCATCCCGGCAAGCATCTCGGCACGACGGATTTCATAATCGGTCAAACCGTCCCAATCGTGGATGAGCAACACCAGCGGCGCGCCGGGAGACGGCATCACGAAATAGCCTTCATAAGACTGTCCGTTAACCTTGTAAAGCACGGCGCTTCCCTTCGCGTAAGCGACGGACGAAACAAGCAATATAAATAAGAGTATGAGCGTACGTTTCATGGTGCCTCCGACAAGCATTCTATAGCGATGTAAAGTTTTTCACTAGTATGCAGGTTTCTTCATGGGGTCCGACAGGATAAGTGATCTATGCAATTAACTAATTAACGTTTACCGTATAAGTTCCTGCCGCAAGCGCCGTTAGGTCGGCATCTGCGGAAAATATCTCAACGCGATAAACGCCCGGGTCCCATGGAGCGTCTTTATCAAACCAAACATAATGATGCTGATTTGAAGTAATCAGCGGATATCGCTTAAACAACAACACTTCCCCATTTTCCGCCGACTCGCTCCATTTGACCAGCACCTGATCATGCGGGAGGTTGTGATATGTAAAGTGAGCATAAATTCTTTTTTGATCGATTGGAAAATCAGGCGGTATCGCAGCGTCCCGAGACTGCGGTAAAGCGTTGTGTCGAAAATGAACTTTTCTTCTTTGTTCTGCTCCTTGACCGATATCTGCAGGGCGTACCTCCTTGTCCGAAAGCCCAATCTCGAGAAAACGCGGAATAAAGCTTGGGTTTGAAGCAAACTGTCGGAGTTCTTCTCTGGAGAAAGGGCCGAAAGTGCCAAGCCAAGGAATAATCTCCTCGGAAATTTGCCATTCAGCTTCAATCATTGAACGAGGGAATAGTTGCCGCGACGGAACCGCTTTTGCATCGGACAAATCGGACACTTTTTCATCCGATGCCGTAAGAATCATAGTGGGAGCGGACATTTTTGCTGTCGCGTGGTTGTGCCCGTTTTTCTCCGCACCACTTTCAGATGCGGAGGGTAGCATCCGATTCCAAACGAACGCGAGCATCAGTACCACACCGAGCAAAAATAATGCGTTGCGCATTGCCTATTAAGTTATATCTTTTCTTCCGAAAAGACTCACTTTTAGTAGCCGACAAGACCCAAAAATGCTTCTTCGCGCTTATCCGTCCTTGCATCCGGAAACGGGACGCTAAACGGCGAGGAATTTATTTCCACTAAAGTTCCCTTGCTGTTCACCGCATAAATTGAAATCGTGTGCGAATTTAATGCGCCGGAAACATAGAGAAATGTTCCGTTCGATAAAACGTAAATATCCTTTGTATCCGGAGCTTCGGATATTCTTAAAGAAGGAGCGATCGGAAATGGGAGCGCTTGGTCACGACGAGGATAATACGAATTGTGATCAATCATGCCGGTCTCGGGTGTCACGTCAAAGAACGACACGATGTTTCCGCTAAAACTTGCCGTATAAAGCCTGCTCCCGTCGGGTTCAAGCCATGCCCAACAGGCCTCATCGGCATGTCGCACCTGCATCGCGCCGTCATTGTCGCGTGTTCCCGACTGATCGACAGGAGTCAGTTCCGAAGACGTATCTTCCAACGAAACTACGCTGAAGTTCCTATCCCCGTTGATCGGGACATTGAAGTTTGTTACATAAAGATACCGGCTATCCGGACTCCAAACAAACCCGATACTACCCGAAACCCCCGGTTCAAACCAAAAGCGGCGCTTGATAAGCATCAAATTGGAACCCTGAGTGGAATCCTGTACTTCCACATCCCATACGAACACCCCACCTTCACGGAAAGTATTGACAGTTGTACTCCGCAATATATCTATCGTTTCCACTCCTGTGGAACTTAGAAACGGTATTCCCCACATCGTTGCCGCAACTTTGCTCCGGTCCGGACTAAAAGAAACTTGTGACGGCCCGCCGTTGTCGCCGAAATTAAAAAGGTCCATTTCGCCGGAATAAGTCAATTGTCCGTCCTCGGGATTGAATTTAAACGCATCAATACTCGGTTTGTCATCCTCACGCGGCGACGGAATAGCAGGACATTGCGGCTCCTTGCCGTCAAACCACTTACAAAATGGATTGTCGTATTGGTTTGCGACTAATACCCATGTTACATCGTCGATTATTGCCGATGTCAGACTCACCGGTCTGATTCCGTGCGACTCCACATTACTGCTTGCAGAATCCTCTCCCTGCGGCACTTGGGTTAAAGCGTCATCTTCAAAACGAAATACCGATATAGTTCCGTTGCCGCTGGTGCGAGCGGCAAACTCGCCATTAAATTTCATGTCCGAAAATGCAGGATCTTCCCCGGCATTGACGGCAAGCAGATAATTATGCACGATATGCAACGAATGTTGCCCGTCAAAGTCGTCATCGTCGGCATCGCCAAAACCATGGGTCGGTATTCGAGTTACGGTGCTACTACTGAGTGTGCCGTCGGAAGCAATACCCATCCGTATAATTTCATTCCCGCTACTGCTATTGCTACTCGTGTATAAAAACCGCTCAACCGAAGCGCCGCTTGAACCGCTTCCGCCCGAATCAAAACAACCGCTTAACGCAAAGCCGCTGATTAGGAGAAAGGCGGTTAATCTGGCACGCTGGAAACGACGCGGGGTTATTTCTTTCATATCTTACATTCCTTCGAATTCGGGGTATTTTATTAAACGCCGTAACGCCACTAAGCGTTGCGCCATCTTGTTTGGTTTGCGTCAAAGTATATTGACTTTACAACAGCATGTCAACAATATGTATAGGACCATAACATTCGGATCGGTGCTTTCTGCCGAACGCTTCCCCCGAAGCTATTCAAGAATCCCATTTAGGGTGGCATCGTGCAAAATATATAAAAAATTAAGCAATTACCTTAAACTAATAAATCCTGTTTTCACTTGTTCAATCTACCAGATATCTGCTGGAGTTCGGCGCCCCATGGAGTCCAAAGTTAAAGTGTCAACATCGTTTGTGGGATCGGTTGCAGTTGCGGTTAAGCGGACACATTGAGCAATCACGGTTTGGCAAGGTGCGGCACGGATGCGAAAATGTTGGTGATCGGATAAGACGGCATGATCAATCGAGGAAAACCCTAGAGATTCGAGTTGGTCGGTGAAAGTTAAATGTTCGGCAAAATGGTGATGCTGTTTCTGCATGATTTCAAGCAGTTTATTGCGCCCGTCTAAATATTGAATTTTTATTTGATAACGATCATAAGTGTTGATCGCCAACGATAAAATAATGGCGCTGATGACCATTGCAAACAGCAGTTCAAGCAAAGAGAAGGCTGCAATACGGCAACCGTATTTCGCGTTATTCGAGCTATTGAGCAAACTGAAACATCCGTATTGCCGGATCAATGCCGCGTCGGTACAGGGCGTGAGCGGTAACGCGACCGGAAGCATTTTCAACTTGCCCGCTGAGCTGAAAATAACTGATGGTTTGAGTTGAGGCGGTATTGGCTAAGGCGGTGATTTGCCAATTTGAATTGGCTACTGAGATATTTGCCGGCAGCGTCTGCGCAATTGCGGCGGCTAGAACGAGTTGCTGCCTGACTTCGGTTTGCAGGCGGCGTTTGTTGTCTAGCGCATATAAGGTTTGAGACTGATATTGCAATCGGTACATGCTGCCGAGCGCTAAAGGTGTCAAAATCAACAGTAATGCTAAAGTAATAATCAGGCTACTGCCACGAGTTTTCGAATGAGGATACGCCAAACATTGGTCAATGAAATATTTATAGTGCAACGCTGAACTCCGTTACGTCATATAAGCTTCCGTGGTCGGATAGCCATGATGTAACATCCCTGCCAAGCAAATGAACGGAAGCGGGCGTTAGGTCGGCAACCGGTAATGGAGCGGCGGCGACAATTCCAAAATCAACCACGTTATCGCTTAGCGAGCGGGCACGCAGAATTTCAACACCTTCAATAATTTCCTCGCGGCGCATGCCGGCACGAATGTTGCCATCGCCGGATTGAGTCAGACTGAGCCGTTCGCGATAAAGTGAACGACGACCGGGATGATGCGATTGCCCGACAAACAGAACAGCCGGTTCAAACACCGTGAGCAAGGCGTGGTCGGAAAATATGTAAGCAGTGTTCGGGGCACACGGCCGATTTATATCAAAATCGTTTGCACAATTGCCCGGCGACACGCCGCCACCACGATATGCCAATCGCTGCCCTTGATCAAATTGCCGGGTGATTTGGAATAACGCGGTTACTTGCGGGTCGCAGACGATCGCAAATTCACCGGGCCGCAATAAGGAAGCTTCGGCTAAAACTAATATGCCCTCTTCAACATTGTGTGTGACAACCCGAATCGGTTGTTGTGCGGCGAGAATCACTAATACATCGCTGCCGGCGGCGCGTTCGCCCGCAGCAGTGCCGAGGCGACGAATCGCTGATGCTTCCTCGCTATCGTAGGGATGTATTTGTTTTGCACTTGCAAACAGGTCAAGCCAATAGAGAGCGCTTCCGTCGTTCACAAGGTTGATTTGTCCCGGGGTGTTACCGCAAGGAAGCGCGGTACTAAGGTGCAAGCGTTTACTGACGGTTTGCTCGGTTACTGCCAACGTTATTATCGCGGCGGATTGTGCCTCCCTAAAGCTATGATCGGTAGCGATCGTCTGAAACAATCGTTCTAATGCGACTATCAGAAAAATCCCGAGTAATGAGGCAAGTATCCATTCGAGAAGAGCTGTGCCCGCAATGCTTAAGAATTTAGGATTGTTGGCGCTAAGGATGTAACGGAACATAATGGTGGGTCAGTGTTTGTATCTGTTGGCGACTGTCATGCCAGCGCACGGCAATGCGCAAGGTTTGATGGCCGCGTTGAATTTCACCGTCACCGTAAGGCAGTAATCCGCGAGTGCGAAGTCGGGTGCGGCAAACGCTTGTATTTTGCCATCTCCCTAAGCGGCATTTCCAATGAGCGAGATGAAAGCGGTGACGTTGAGTTTCTCCGCAGTTTGTTTGCCAGCAATTAGTAGTTGCGGGCGGTGCGCCGAAACCGGTTAAAAAATTATCGGCATGATGTTCTGCCGCATCCATCTTGCGGACGATGTCTTCGATTAAGGCGCTTGCGCGAATGCGATATTGCAGATCACGCTCTATCATGGCGGCGTATTGTTGCAAATGTAAAGTGCCGAGTACACCGACCGTTAGCAGTAAAATAGTGATCAGCAATTCCACTAAAGCAAATCCGCATGTTGATTTCTGCAAGCGGTTTGCCGTGTTCGTCACGATAAACACTCGTTGAGTTCGCCGCTTCGTGTCAAACGCAGCCGTCCGGAACGAATCAAAAAGATTCCGCGCATTAATCCGGGGTCATGATCAATGCAGAGGACAAACCGCCCGTTGGCATTGGTTCTGCCCGAAGAGTTAAACCGCACCGGCGTTTTAAAATTGCTATGTAATGTTAGCGAGGAATGCCAAGCATCCGAGCGAGCAATGATGCGATCTTCGCTGTCGTAGCGTCCCGCGTCGCCATGAGAATTTTCTGCAAAGACCAACCAGCCTTTTGCATAATCGTTCCCATTACATCCGACAATGCTTGAGCTCGGACAAAGAACCGTTGCGTTACCTGAAATTAACGCATAATTGCGAGCAAAGCGCAAAGTCTTGACCCACAAGTTTAAGTGTTCGCTAATCAAAGTGCGTTTCTGCCAGTCACGGTAGCCGTATACCGCACCGTTTAATGCAATTGCGATCAGAGTCAATGTAATTAATAGTTCTACCAGAGTGAAGCCAAGTGTTGCGTGCCGCCATGCCATCATTCGGGTGTTTTACCAGAGATGGCGGAACAGACGGCAGCTCAACCGATAAACGGTTGCGAAGCAGGTAACCAGCGGTCGCGATTGGGTTGCGATTGATTAAGCGCGGCGTTTAGTGCATGCCCATATACACCGCAAGGCCCATTATAAACAGACCAACGATAATAGCGGTGATGCGATAGATATCCATTCGTTTCTCCTTTGCAAACAATTGTAATCGTAACGGGTACTATAGAAAAAATCTCTACGTCAATCAATGATTATTATGCTCGGCAACTAACGCCGTATCCACCCGATTGATCTATAACGTATGTTCATCCTTAAGTAATAAAGACAGGTAATTTATTCTGCACTACAATGCGTTTTTAAAAAATATCGGTACAAAGAAATGGTCAATGCAAAGTATGCGGAAGGAACAGTTGTCGAGAATAAACACTGGACAAATCGGTTGTATTCGCTGCGTGTGGATGTGGAAACCGATCTGTTCCAAGCGGGACAGTTCGGCAAATTGGCGTTGATGATTGACGGAGAGCAGGTGGCTCGCCCCTATTCATATGTCAATGCACCGGGCGATCCGATCAAAGAGTTTTATTCCATTGTCGTTTCCGCCGGCCGCTTGTCTTCAAAGCTTGCCGAATTACAATCCGGCGATTCGGTCTTGGTCGCGAAATCGCCCGTCGGTTTTTTAGTTCTTGATGAAATTCCGCACGGCAAGCATCTTTGGTTAATTTCGACCGGCACGGGAATAGGGCCATTTTTATCCATACTCAAAACTGCAACGCCATGGCAAAGGTTTGAGAAAGTGATTCTTATCCATGCGGTAAGAATGATTAAAGAAGCCTCTTACCGCGACATTCTTCGGCAGTTTGCCGCGCAACACCCGAATCAGTTCACATTGGTACATTTTGTTAGTCGTGAACAAAGCGACTTCGCTTTGCCGGGAAGAATCCCCGCGGCGATTCGGAATGGTTCGCTGGAAGCGGGAACCGGCTGCCGGTTCAATACGGCAGATTCGCAGGTGATGCTTTGCGGCAATCCGGATATGGTAAAAGACACCATGACTGTTCTGCGCAAGAAGGGGTTAGAGAGAAATCGGCGACGCACGCCAGGACACATCACGGTTGAAGCTTACTGGTAAAAGTGCGCGGATTGCGGCGGCAGCGCCCCGATTCTAAGTCGAAAATTTTATTCTTCCGCTAAGGAACGAGTACAGTCCGATCTTGGTTTAAACTATAAGCAAATAACGCAAAGGGTAAGTTGTCAATAATATTAAAAGTAAAGTTGAGTGTGTCGGCAGCAGGCATGATTTGTGTGGCGCTGTTGTTTACGGTAGCGTCGAGTGTCGCGCAACTGCCGGGAGGACCGCCCGGCGGGGCAGTCCCCTCAATGCCGGTAATTCTTGCTCCGGTGCAACAGCAGGAATTACGCGAACAATTATGGTTTAGCGGCAGTGTGATAAGTCGCAATCACGCTGACATCGCTGCTGAAAATGCCGGGCGGATTATCGCGGTACCGGAAGTTGGCGATTACTTTAAGCGCGGTGAAGTCATCGTGCGGCTTGACGATGCATTGTTGCAACAAGAATTGATCGCGCAGAAAGCGGAAAGTGTTAGCCTGCAAGCAAGCATCGGATTTCTGAATAGGGAAGTTGGGCGTCTTAACGAACTTGCGAAAAATAACAATGCGGCTTTAAGCCGGCTTGAACAGATGCAGGCCGATTTGGATGCGACTAGAGCAATGTATGCGGCAAACCAAGCAAGAGTGGCACGGACGGATGAATTACTTCGCCGGATGAGCATTGTTGCGCCGTTTGACGGAGTGATTAACGAAAGGCACGCGGAAGAAGGCGAATGGGTGTCGGCGGGAGATGAAATTGTCGCATTGACAGACCCGCAGAGTTTGGAAATTACAACATCGGTCCCTGCCTACATCCTATCGCAAGTTGCCGTAGGCGACCTGTTGATAATCGAGGTCAACGGGCAAGCTCAACAAGCAAATCTGCGCACCGTTGTGCCGGTTGCCGACAGCGTATCGCGGCTGTTTGAGTTGCGTTTGGATTGGATAATACCGACGGGTTATGCTCGGCAGTTGGTGCGCGTTGCAGTACCGATTTCATCGCCGCGCAATAGTTTGGTAGTACCGGAAGATGCATTGGTTATTCGCAACACCGGGATGAGCGTGATGAGAGTGACTCGTGATCAGATGGCGCAACGTGTGCCGGTACAAGTCGGAGTATCCACCAGCGATGGTTTGATTGAAGTGCGCAACAGCACATTAAAAATCGGCGACCAAGTGATTATTCGCGGCGCCGAGCGGGTACGCGAAGGGATGTCGGTACGGCCGCTTCATGCGCCGCAAGGCGATTCCCAGCCATCTTTGAAGTCACGTCAATGAAGCTGACGCGTACGGTAATAGACAATCCGATTATGGGATATGTCATCCTCTTGTTAGTGATGACCTTTGGGATTGTAATGTTGCTTAAATTACCGATTCAGCTCACTCCGGAAATTATTAAGCCTGAGATTACTATTACAACGACTTGGCGCGCGGCGGCGCCTGAAGAAATCGAGTCTGAAATTATTGAGCCGCAAGAAGATGCGTTAAAAGGACTGCCGGGAGTCGTATCGATGCTTTCGGAAGCAAGCCGTGGTCAAGGTTCTGTTACTTTGACATTTGATTTAGGTTACAGCATCGAACGTGCGTTGATTGAAGTGCTCAATCGCTTGAATCGAGTGGCGGACTATCCGGTTGATGCCGACGAACCGATATTAAGCACTGTCGGCGAAGCGGCACGTCCGATCGCTTGGTTTATTATCAAGCCGATACACGGTAACGACAAAAACATTGCGGAGTACAAACGATTTGTCGAAGAAGTGGTGCAATCTCGGTTTGAACGGGTATGGGGAATTTCGCAATCTGAAGTGCGCGGCGGTTTGGAGCAGGAAATTCGAATCTCCGTGGACCCTTATAAAGCGGCCGGTTTGGGTATAGACCTACCGCGGGCGGCACGGATGATTACCGGACAAGAAAATATTTCCGGCGGAACGGAAGATATCGGCAGGCGGAGTTATACGATTCGCTTTGAAGGCGCGTTTGATATCGTCGGTTTATCGGAAATGATTCTGGAATGGCGCGACGGAAGACCCGTACGTTTACGCGATATAGCCGATATTCGTCCGGATTATGAAGACCGTCAATCATTTGTAATCAACAATGGCGAGGGGTCGTTAGCGGTCAATGCGTACCGTGAAGTCGGTGTGAATGTCATCGAGGTGATGGCGCGTTTGCGGGAGGTGGCAAACGCATTGGCAGAAGGCCCGCTCAAACGTGTCGGACTCGAAATGGAGCAAGTGTACGACGAGACGATTTATATCGAGAAGTCGATTGAAGTGTTATTGACGAACTTGTTGCTTGGCATTGTGCTCGCCGGTGCGATATTGTGGTGGTTCACCCGCCGTGTGCGTACGGTTTTGATCGTTGCCGTTAGCATTCCTATCTCGCTATTTGCCGCATTGATTGTATTACAAATTACCGGACGCACGCTCAATGTGATTTCGCTGGCGGCATTGGCGTTAGCAGTCGGCATGGTGCTGGATGCGTCAATTATTGCGATTGAAAATATTTTGCGTTTGCGTGAAGCGGGGCGTGGCTTGCGCGAAGCGGCGGTTGAAGGCAGCGATCAAATCAAGGTTGCGTTGATCGCATCAACCATTACCACTGTGGCGGTTTTTCTGCCGATTATTTTGTTGGAGGACGAGGCCGGGCAATTGTTTGCCGATCTTGCCGTCGGGCTGTCGGCAGCGGTCACCGCTTCAATGGTTGCTGCACTGATTTTAGTTCCGGCGATGAGCAAGGAGTGGTTGCATAAAGAGTGCAATACGGATTTATTCGCAAAAGTTTGGGACCGAATTACGGAACACTTGATGCGCTTGACCGCGGCGAAGACACACAGACATATTTTAATTGCCGGGTTATTTCTAATGCCGGTCGTTCTGACGGGGTTATTGCTGCCTAAAGCTGATTATTTGCCCGCGGGTAATCGCAATTTGGTTTTTGCATTTCTACTGACGCCACCGGGGATGAATCTTGCAACGCTGGAAAAAGAAATGGGGGAGGTTGTTACGCAACAATTACAGCCGCATGTTATCGGCGACAAACAACCCGCGATACGACATTATTTTTTTGTCGCCTTTGCCAATGGGGCATTCATGGGCGCGGTCGCGCGAATACCGAGTCAAGTGAAACAACTATCATCAATTATCGGGAATGTATTTCGTGATTTCCCTGACACATTCTCATTTGCGCGAATCGCATCTTTATTCAGTCAAGGGAACACTCGTAGCGTTGAGGTGAACTTACAAACGCGCGATATTGAGAGTTTATTGCAAGCCGCATATACCGGTTATGGTCTAATCATGCGCGAGGTCCCCGGTGCAAGAGTCAACCCGAAACCGGGACTCGAACTGGCGGAATCTCAGATTTCGCTGCTTCCCCGCGAAGAGCGGATTGTCGAGGTGGGGTGGGATTATACGACAATGGGACTGCTCACTCGTATGATCGGCGACGGTTTGTTTATTACCGATTACTTTGACGGCGACAAGAAGATTGATGTTATCGGTAGAATCAGCGGTTGGAAAACTCCTGAGGAATTGGCAGCAGTTCCGTTGGCGACGCCAAATGCCGGGACCGTACCGCTTGGCGAGCTGGTTACAATCAGCCGAACCGCAGGCCCCAATCGCATTCGTCGCCTTGACCGACGTCGCACCGTTACATTGGAAGTGATTTCGCCGCCGTTTTTACCGCTTGAAGTAACGGCGAAATTGTTGCGCGAAAGAGTCGAGCCGATTCTGCGCGAACAATTGCCTGAGGACGGGGAAATTACATATACCGGAAGCGCAGATAAATTAAAAGTGGCCCTATCCGGTATGTCGCAAGCATTTGCACTGGCGGTCTTAATTCTGTATTTGCTGATGGCGGTGTTATTCCGTTCTTTCCGCGATAGCTTATTCGTAGTGATTGTTTTACCGCTGGCAACTGTCGGCGGTGTGATTTTGTTAAGAATTGTCAATTTCATCACATTTCAGCCGATGGATTTGTTGACGATGATCGGTCTTATCATCCTGTTGGGTTTGGTTGTGAATAATGCCATTTTGCTAGTGCATCAAACACGTCAGGCGGAACGCGGCGGTTGCAATCGTTGCGATGCGGTACGGCAGGCGATTCGTTTGCGTCTGCGCCCTATTCTAATGAGCACATTGACCAGTTTATTCGGCATGCTCCCATTGCTGATGGCATTCGGCGCCGGCGCCGAACTCTATCGCGGGTTAGCGACGGTGATTGTGGGCGGATTGCTGCTGAGCACTTTATTTACGCTAGTGCTGTTACCCTGTTTATTGCGTATCGGGGAAAGGTGATTATAGAAACCAGGTCGCTTATCAACGAAATTTAACGATCTGTTTGATGGAATTGCTATATATCAAGTCTACAAACTCTTCGGTGTTTGTAAGGGCGTCGCCGCTCTGACGTCGTTCAAGTTCCGGCTTTCTTAGACGGCTCATGTTGGCGATGAAAGCGACTCATTTTTCCGGAAGCCGCTATTCCTGATGTCAATCATTTTTATATGAAAAAGGCCGTATTATTAGAAAAAGGTGTATAAATTCAAATTCATATCGTGTCATTGATAAAAAAAATTCACTTAAGCGTGATATATAGCGGGCCTATACAATTTCTTTACAGTTCAAAAATTATTTGATTACAATGCGAGTATGAAATCTCTGTTTGTCGTTTCTGTTTTACTGCATACGCTCCTGTTTGGTGTGTCCGCTTACTCCGCTGATTTTCAGAAAGGGTTGGATGCCGCTCTAAAACGAGACTTTGCGACCGCCCTGCAAGAGTGGATGCCTCTCGCCGAGCAGGGAGATGCAAGGGCTCAGTGCAATCTGGGCGTGATGTACGACAACGGCGACGGCGTTCCTCAAGACGATCGGCAAGCAGTGAAATGGTACAGGCTCGCCGCCGAACAAGGAGACGTAAAAGCGCAGACCAATCTGGCATGGATGTACTACAACGGCGACGGTGTTCCTCAAGATTATCGCGAGGCGATGAGGTGGTACGAGCGAGCTGCTGAACAAGGAGAAGGGCTAGCACAGACTAATCTGGCGTTGATGTACGACAACGGCGACGGCATTCCTCAAGACAGTCGACAAGCAGTGAAATGGTACAGGTTAGCCGCCGAACAGGGACGAGTTACCGCACAGACCAATCTGGCAGTGATGTATCACAACGGCGACGGCATTTCTCAAGACAGTCGGCAAGCAGCAAAGTGGTACCAACTTGCCGCCGAACAGGGGCATGCAAAGGCACAGTACAATATTGCATCAATGTACTATAACGGAGACGGCATTCCCCAAGATAATCGGCAAGCGGTAAAGTGGTACCAACTCGCTGCCGAACAGGGGGATGCGAGAGCACAGACCAAACTTGGCCTGATGTACGCTCTGGGTAAAGGGTTATCAAAAGATAATATTTATGCTTATATGTGGGGAAGCATCGGCTCCATCAACGGCGATGAAAGCGGCGAAAAATTAAAAGAGATAATGGCGGAACAAATGATCCCTGCCGATATCTCCAAAGCGCAAGACCTTGCTCGCGAATGCATCGTAAAGAACTTTGAGAATTGTTGACCCGTTGTGTCTCGGCTGCTTTGAAGCTCCCGCAGGAGCCTGACTTTGCCTCGCGGGCGGGTCAATCCCGCAGAGGACACCCGCGCAACACCGAGTGTGTAAACTACAGCGGCTCCATACAATCTTTTCGCCGTTAACATTATTCGGATTACAATCCAAGGATGAGAACTCTGTCTATCATTTCTATTTTACTGTTCGCACTCTTATTCGGGTCGTTTGCCTATTCTGCTGATTTTCAGAAAGGGTTGGATGTCGCTCTAAAACGAGACTTTGCGACCGCCCTGCAAAAGTGGATGCCTCTCGCCGAACAGGGACATGCGTCCGCGCAGTACAATCTGGGTGTGATGTATGACAACGGACACGGTGTTCCTCAAGACGGTCGGCAAGCAGTGAAATGGTACAGGCTCGCCGCCGAACAGGGACATGCGGACGCGCAGCACAGTCTGGGTGTGATGTATCGCAACGGAGACGGTGTTCCTCAAGATTATCGCGAGGCAGTGAAATGGTACAGGCTCGCCGCCGGACAGAGACATGCGTCCGCGCAAAATAATCTGGGTTTGATGTATGCTTTAGGTCGGGGGTTAATAAAGGATAATGTTTATGCCCATATGTGGGCGAACATCGCTTCCGCAAACGGGGCTGAGGACGGAAGAAAATTAAGAGAGACGATGGCAAAAAAAATGACCTCTGCCGATATCTCTAAAGCGCAAGACCTTGCTCGCGAATGTATTAAGAAGAACTTTAAGAATTGCTGATCCGTTGTGTCTCGGCTGCTTTGAAGCTCCCGCAGGAGCCTGACTTTGCCTCGCGGTCGGATCAATCCCGCGGAGGACACCCGCGCGACATCAAGTGTGTAAATTATGACAGCCCCATGCAATCTTTGAATGGCAATTTTTGCCTTATGCGCACTTTCCTAGCATGATGGACTAAGCGGCGGTGTATCCCGGGTATGCGGGATATTCTTCGGCGGCTACCCGCAAGGCCGCTTTGGTTTGGCCTTTTCATATTAAAACCTGATTAAATCTCTGGAAATAATCGCTTATCTCTTCCTTCATTCCGACTCCCACTTTTTCAAAGCATCCGAGCAAGTCCTCGTAAGTGCCTTCGCTGCCTAAAAAATCCCAGAACTCTTCCGCAACCTTCAGTTCATTTTCCAAGTCTAGCATTCCTTTTAAGGTCCATCTCTCGTAAGGTTTCGGTTCATAAGGATTGTAGGGGATGGCAATATATGAATTTACTCTTGCTTGTGGATTGTTGGCCAGAAAAATTGCAGTCCACTCTAACAGGGTTCTTTTAAAGTCTTTGAAGTCGCTAATGTTCGGTTTGGCGGGTTTCAGGTTGAACAAATGGACTACTCCGTCAAAACTTTGAGCGTATAAATCTACTTTTACAGTTTGTAGTTCTTCCATACTGCCGCTGTTACATACTTTTCTTATTCTTTCGCTCTCTGCTTTTTTATCCGGGTCTTTTCCGGTTGTAAGATCATTGATAATGCTCTGAATTTCGGACTGGGACCGTTTGCTGATTTTATTGCCGACTTCGTATTGTTTGTTTACGGACCGGAAGTTCGGTTTCGCCAAAGCTTCTGCCGCAGGTTCAAAGATAGAAGTTCCGAAGGTTGTATTCAGAGAGTGAATAAAAGAAAACAACGCCATTCTGTCTTTACCGATCAATCTGTAGTGAAAGGGCATGTGGTTTGTCTCGGGTTTATAATTGCTGAGCTTATTCCTTAGGCTTTCCCTTATAGTGCCCCCGATTCCTGTTATTTGTCGTTCATCAAGTGCCATTCTGTTTTTTATTTCAAGTGAAATATCATCTCCGAATAAGCCCCTTTATCCCTTTCCGTTCGGTTAAGAACCGGTCGCTTATACGTATTCGCTATGCGCATATCGGCAAGTTTGGCGATTGATGGATACAAGTTGTATTTATCATTCGCGACAAGAAAAACATTAAAGTCCTTCGCAAGGTATTTTCTGCAATTTCGTAGCACTTCGGCAATTGACTCCGAGTAAGTTTGTCTTGCTATAGCGCCTTGCCCTTCGGACAGGGGGCCTATTTCAAGCCGGTCGTTTCTTTTGTAGCCAAATAGGTCGTATGCGTAGGCGTGCTGTTCGTGGTAGTCAATCAGTCCGACATAAGGAGGACTGGTAAATATGCCGTTTATTCCTTTGCTTTTTATAAGTCCCGCAAGGCGCTTCTCTTTCCCCGGCAGGCGATCAATCAAGTTTATTGTTCTCGAATCTCCCTGCAGGCAGATTTGTTTGGTTTCAGTGCGCAGAGTATTAAATGCCTGAATCCTGATTAAAGTGTCCTCACCGTATCTCTTCCACCACGACCGGACAGAAAACAAGGGCTTGCAAATCTTGCCGTGTTTTTTGCAGTAATACGGTTTTGTTACGGGCTCTTTCAAGGTGGCCAGGTCGGCATGGGTCGTAGCTCGGCACGACCGAACGGTTCTGCTTAAAACGATTTCCAAGATTTTTCTGATGCGCTCATTCTTGACTTCCCTGATTTGTTTGAGCAACAACTCTATCTCATCCTTTACGGGCCTCAAAAACCACTTGTCCGTAAAACGGCCGGTTTTAGTCTGCTTAATTTGAATACGATGCCTCTTAACCAATTTGTCATAAGCAGGCATAAATTCCTTCTCTTTTTCGCAGGCATAAGTTTTTTCATCTATTTCCTTTACCCGAAGCTTTCTTTTGAAATCCGGTGTCGGAAAGTTGTTTTTATTAAAGACGTTTAACGCTTCCGACAATTCTCTTTCAAACTCAATATTCGGAGAATCGTATGTTTTCCGCCGAAGTAAAAGGCCTATGCATCTCAGTTCGTTGCGCAGCTCGTTGAGGTCATACTTCGCTATTTTTACGTTGGCAATCAAAGTATTGAAAGCTGAAATGTCAACGCCGACGGCGTGCATTCCGAGTTCGTTTGCTTGCACCAGCGTTGTTCCGCTGCCGCAGAACGGGTCTAAAACAATATCCCCGGTTTGGAAAAAGGCCTCTTTTTTAAACTCATCCGTGTGGCCATCCAAGAAATACTCAACTAATTGAGGGATAAACTTCCCCTTGTAGGGATGAAATCGATGCACATGCTTCGTTGTGTCTTTCTCTCTGAGGAAGTCGAATGAAAGATTCCAGTTTAGGTCGTCCCCGAGCTTATTCTTCCAAACACTTTCCCGGTCCTGAAGAAAGCCTTTATAGTAATTGACCAGCTCGTTTTTACTGACCGCGGTTGTCCCGTTCTCCGAATATTTGGCAATCCTTCCGTATTGGATTAGATACGAGATATTGGAGGAGGTTACTTCTTTGTTTAGGTGCTTTGATATCCAAACACTCGCCTGATATATGGTAATCAGGTCTTGATTCTCTTTGTCTTGAAATAAAGGCGTTGTCGTATCTAGGTAAAACATGTAGTTGTCAGTCAGACCTTTTTTATTTTTAGCTACGGGGTATTGTAACCCAATGAGCTGCGCGGTCCGCGCAGGCAATGTTACCGGGATGCGAGGATATATCGGTTGCCGGCGCTGTCCGATTTCGGCTCGCATGCCTGACGCTATATACGGTTGACCGCTACGTGCGGATAAGGCCCACCCTGACGCCGCAGGGTGAGCTGCGCCCGGAAAACTGAACGGTTTTCAGCGGGGTTTTCAGCGGCGAACGACCCGACAGGGATGTCGGGGCTGGGGCTCATTGACAGAACCAAGTCTCGTCATGGGTGAGCCGCGCCCCGGAAAACCGAACGGTGCCACCTTTTTTAGCGGGCGGCGAACGACCCGACAAGGATGTCGGGGCTGGGGTTCATTAACAGCACGAAGTCTCGTCATGGACGACATGCACTTTGCTAATAATCCGGCACAACCTACCAACAATCCACCAACAACCCGGCACAATCCGCCGACAATCTACCACCAAACACAAAACAGGTGAGCCGCGCCCGGAAAACCGAACGGTTTTCAGCGGCGAACGATGCTGATAGGCAGGCTAAGGATAAAAACCCATGGTTTGTATCATCAATTTAGAGTAGGATTTCGCGAGCAGACGCGAAACCAAGTTTTAAGAATAGGCGGTGATGCCCGGGTTAGTTCATGTTAATGTTGACGAATGTTGTCATCAACGCGGTCACGACTAAAACGGTAGTGACCATTAAACCGACAAACCAAGTCTTCACCGAGTCGAGTTTGGCTTCGAGCTTATCAAACTTCGTATCAAGCTTCGTATCAAACTTTCGCTCAAGCCTCTGTTCAAGCTTTTGAAGCTCCTGCTCAAATTTCTCAGCAGTAATTTCCATAATAGTCTCCTGTTGTTACCGCTGGAAGGTCCCCGCGAGGATCCTCCCCGCGGGCGAGTAAAGAATAAGGCCTGCGCCTCGTAACTTAAGCTCAGGTTAGGGGAAAGCGGCGGGCTTGTCAAGAATGTACGATGCCACCCTAAATGGGATTCTTGAAGGGCTTCCGGGGAAGCATTCGGCAGCAACATTCGGATCGGTGCTTTCTGTCCGTTGTCGGGTGAGACGCGCCCGGAAAACCGAACGGTTTTCAGCGGCGAACGACCCGACAGGGATGTCGGGGCTGGGGCTTGTTGACAGAACCCAGTCTCGTCATGGGTAAGCCGCGCCCGGAAAACCGATCGGTTTTCAGCGGCGAACGACCCGACAAGGATGTCGGGGCTGGGGCTTGTTGACAGAACCCAGTCGCGTCATGGGTAAGCCGCGCCCGGAAAACCGAACGGTTTTCAGCGGCGAACGACCCGACAAGGATGTCGGGGCTGGGGCTTGTTGACAGAACCCAGTCGCGTCATGGACGACATGCACTTTGCTAATAATCCGGCACAACCTACCAACAATCCACCAATAATCCGGCACAATCCGCCGACAATCTGCCACCAAACACAAAACGGTTTCAAATGTTTCTGAGCTTATGCACCCGCGAACGGGGGAACGACCAATAAGGCACTGCCTTGCGACCGATTGAGGTAGTTTGAAGGGCATGTCGTTGGCTCATCTGTTGACATGCCTCCTGTGCAGAAAGGTAAGGAGAGAAGCGGGAGAGCAGAAGCGAAGCGTGTATAATCACTAGCCCATATTCTTCAAAGTTGCGGGGCTTCAAAGGCATTAATTCATATTCTGTAGGAACAAGAAAGATGTCTAGAAAACACGCTAAAACGCTAAGTCTTTTTGAGCACAACAAGCTCATGGATGCCCGTAAATGAAAGAACAAGCACATGGACAAGAAGCTGAAAGCTGGACGAGGATCGGTAGACGAACGGGCCGTGCTGGGGATGCAGGAGCGTGGCGGCCATATAAAGGCCATGCCGATACGGGCCGAGGACCATGAAACGACCAGCAATGCCATTCCGCGAGCACATTGAGCTTGGCTCTACTCCTTACACCGATGATTACAGGGGGTATAAAGGCAAAGGTCAACCATTCGGCCAGAGAGTATGTGAACGGGACGGCTCATACCAAACGGGGTCGAGTCTGTATGGTTGCTCATCAAACGCAGCTTCAATGGTGTTTACCACAATTGGAGCAAGAAGCATTGCCGGCAGTACGTCAACGAGTTCACCTTTCGCCTGAATGAAGACAATGTTGCTCGTGATACACAAGACAAACCGGATGACCTGTTTAAGGCCATGGTTGGGAAGACCGTAACGTTTGAGAAACTGGTAGCATGAATGTATCGCGTTGACCGCAACGACTTTTACAAGGAGCAAAAGAACTCCACAGTCTACACCCCGCCGGAATTAAGCCAATTCCTGTTTAGTATTGTTCATAAGAAAATCAAATCCGACAGAATCGTATTTGACCCGTGTGTAGGTAAGGGTTCGCTTCTTATCCCTTTTAAGCAAGCGGGGTTCAAAACAAAAGGGGTTGACATAGAGGATCAAGGATTTCCCGACACGATTGTCAGGGATTTTATTTCCCTTTCAAGAGGTGAAGTGGAAAAACCCGCACTTGTCATTGCGAACCCGCCTTTTAATATTGAAGAAAAAACAAAACAGTTGGTATCGGAAACATTCGGCAGACGTCCGCTTTTACTTGAAGTCTGGTTGCGTAAAACGATAGAGTTATTTGGTAAAAACATCCCGATTGTTTTGTTTGCGCCTTATGGGTTACGTCTTAACCAGACTCTGAATAGCAAGCGTTGGATGCGTTTTGTAGATGGAACCTACCCTGAAATCACGTCTATAGTGGCCTTGCCGAAAGACATATACAACGATGTTCTATTCCATAGTGAAGTTTTGATTTTCAATATTCATGGGCTAAAAGGGGCATTATTTCTACAGTGGCTAGAGCAGAGGATCTGCGCCAAAACACGGCGCAACACAAGGTCAAGAATAAAGACTCCAAACGGAGCGACAAAGCCATCTATAATCAAAGGGGCCGGCCAGAGACATGAGTTTGATTTGGTGTTTACTGATTGAACAATAATACCCGATGGCGGGGTAATCTGGCTGAGAAAGGAAAATGATGCCAACTACCGCAAATTGATTGTTGTTTCAGAAATAAAGAAACAGGGAACGAATAGGGAACGTGAACAGGAAGGAAAGAAAAAACAGGCACAAGGAAACGCTATAGAACGACTTGGCAAGAATCTGATAGGCATCAGGGCAGCGATGAACCATGAGGCTCTGACGCCGTTTGTTTGCTTTGGATGGGGTTGCGATTTTGATGAAAATTACGATAAAGACTCTTTTGTCATGTCTAAACTTTCGATGATGAACGAGTTTTACCCTCTTAATCGAACCTATGTTTTCAAGAAAGACTTGCAAAGAAAGTTTAGAATGCGGGTAGGTCGCAAGGGAAAACCAATCATGGAAGAGGTTGAATAAGTCAGTCCTTGTCAACGAATCTTAATAATTCCCGGATTTTTGGAGGCAGGCCGTAATGCAGACCGTTGTAGAAAATCTTGTTAAACATTCTGTAAAAGGAATTCCCAAGCTAGTAGTTTCGAAACGCCTTCGCAAACCAAAAAAATACGATCCGGAGTTCGAGTATCAGTTTCGATATCGGTCTAAAAGGCACGAGAATTTTCCTCACGTTGTCAAATTCTCCGGCGGTCGATCCAGCGGAATGCTTTTGTTTACTCTGCTGGAAAACCGTGTACTAAAGGCCGAGCGCGGTGATGTCATACTCTTTAACAATACTGCTGCCGAACATCCGGCCACCTATGACTTTGTAGCCCAATGCAAGAAACGAGCAGAATCTTGCTACGGAATTCCATTTTTTCTGATCGAGTATCAAACCTATGAAGATGTGCGCAACGGCGACTGGACTCGTTTGCCTTCCTATCGGCTAGTGAATGCCAAGCCTCGTTCGGAAAATAACCCGGATGGTTACTGCTGGAGGGGCGAGGTCTTTGAGGAGATGTTGTCGTGGTCAGGGTATGTTCCCAACCAGTTCCGCCGGACCTGCACAGCAACTCTGAAACTTGAGACAACACGAATGTTTCTGCGCGACTGGCTGGCCTGCAAAAAAATCATTCCTCGTCTTGGCCATTGGGAGAATAAGCCCCAGGTTGATGAGGAAACGCTTTATCAACGCCACCGTCGCAATAATGGCGGGGTCCCAAGAGATATTTTTCTGGCCAAGAAGAAATTTGTGATGTCACAGCCGGTATGTCGTCCGGAGCAACGTTATAAGGATTTTTCGACAGCATCAGACGCCATGGACAGTAAGCTCTTGGATGGGAAAGCGTATGGGGGGAATGCTGTATTTGGCGAGGGTGGAGTGCAATATGTCGCTTTTATCGGGTTGAGGGGAGATGAAGAGGCACGTGTGCAACGTGTCGAAGCGAGAATCTCGGGCAGTTCTGAGGTTCGGGAGTATGAAGGAGAACATGTCTATATGCCGCTTTCAGACATGTGTGTAAAAAAAGAAGACGTTAAGGCATTCTGGCGGAAAAACAAGGATTTTGAATTGAAACTCCCCGCGACCGGGCATCTGTCCAATTGTGTTTACTGTTTTCTCAAGGGAACATCAAACCTGACTAAGGTTTATGAGAGTATTCATTCGGAATGCGAGGCAGATTTACCTAACAGTCAGCAGAACACACCGATGGATGTCGCTTGGTGGGCTCGTATAGAGGATACCTACACTCGGGATTTGACAGCAGAACAACGAGGCATTGACGGTACAGTCGGTTTCTTTGGAACGAACAGCAAGATGACTTACCGAAACATTGCGGACCGCGGAGTCCAAGCGCTCACTGAAACCAAGGCCATGTTGCCATGTGATTGCACTGACTAAACATATGGCTTCTGCACCGGTGTATCTGGACTACCAGGCCACCACTCCGCTTGACCCCCGGGTTCGAGATGCCATGCAGCCTTTTCTGCAAGAGCGTTTTGGGAATCCCCATGCAATCCATCATGCCTATGGATGGAATGCGGCGCGGGCCGTAGCTGAAGGTCGTGCTCAGGTAGCTGCCCTGTTAGGCGCAGACGACCAAGAAATTATTTTTGCTTCCGGCGCAACGGAATCCTGCAACATTGCGCTTCGAGGCACGATCAAGAGAAGCACTGGCCGTAACGAGATTATTACTGTAGCTACCGAGCACCCGGCAGTTTTGGAAACAGTTCGAGCATTGGGTTTGGATGGAGTTCCTATCCGCAAGATCGGGGTGAATCCGGACGGCATTATGGATATGGACGAAATGCAAGATGCGATCAGCGATAAGACTGCGATAGTATCCGCTATGCTGGTTAATAACGAAATTGGAGTTGTTCATCCGGTTGCCGAGATTGCGTCGATTGCCCATGAGCATGGTGCGTTAATGCATACGGATGCAACCCAAGCCGCCGGAAAAATAGGAATTGATGTCGATTCGCTTGGAATCGACCTGTTGTCGTTATCCTCGCACAAAGTATATGGCCCGATGGGGATTGGGGTCCTCTATGTCCACAACGATACTTTTGATCGCATCGGGCCGGTTGCTACAGGAGGTGGTCAGGAGCGCGGCTTACGTCCCGGCACCTTGCCCGTACATCTCGTTGTTGGCTTTGGTGCGGCATGTGAAATTGCGTTGAATGAGACAGAAAAGGATTCGTTACGTATCAGGAAACTGACTTCCCGGCTATGGCAGTTACTGCAGAAAAGCGCGCCAGGGCTTCAACTGAACGGGCACAAATATCAACGTGTACCGGGAAGTTTAAATGTGTCGTTTCCGGGGATATCCGGAGATGAAGTAATTGCCGGGCTTGAAGGGAGCGTGGCGATTTCAACGGGTTCTGCCTGTTCGTCACGAGGGGTTGAACCGTCTCATGTTTTAACGGCCCTCGGACAACCGCCTTTGTCGGCGCTTCAGGCGGTCCGTATTAGCCTAGGCCGGTTTACCACAGAGGAGGATATTATGCTTGCCGCTCTTGCGTTTGAACGGCAGTTTGGTGAAGGAGTAGCAGTAGCATGACAGATCTTTATTTTTTCAAATCGAGTGACTCTTACGGATTTACGGCTGCTAGCATTAGCAGCTTCCGAGAGATGAGTTCGTTCGCAATTGTGCGCGAGCTGATCCAAAATTCTCTGGATGCCGCCGCCGCCCTCCATTACACTGGGGTTCGTGAGGCTAGGGCTATAGTACGTTTTTCTACTACGGAGGTAAAAACCGAAGATATACCTGGAATTGAGAGTTATAAATCCGCTTTTAAGAAAGCAGTGAAAAGGCGTGAGGAGGAAAACAACGGTTCGCTCAATGATCAGGAGCAAATTGTGGCTGACAGAATCTCTGAAGCGCTATCACAAGATTGGCAGCAGGCACTTATTGTTTCGGACAATGGTATTGGCCTCGACAAAGACAGAATGACGGCATTATTGTCGGACGGCAGAAGTCGCAAGGAAAGTGGAGCGTCCGGTACCTTCGGCGTTGGGCATTTTTCGTTATTTCCCGCCTCAGATCTCAGGTATGTACTCTACGGTGGTATTTGCAACGGGAAACGGATTGCAAGCGGCCACGCAATTCTCGCATCCCATTATGCTAACCAGAGCGACGACACAGGGCGGAGCGCTAACGGTTATTACTTGGTTGATCGCAAAAAAAGAGAATACATATACCCGTGGGGAAATGACCTTCCGATATTGATTAAAAACGCTTTGGCGGATATTGAGAAGGATTCCGGACATGGGACTGCCGTTATCGTTCCTGCATTCAACCGTTTTCGTAGTAAGGATAAGGATTTTCTATCTGATACCGTACCGGAGGCTATTGCCTGTAGTTTTTTTGTCGCAATAGCTGATGGGCAGCTCGAGGTGGTTATTGAAGGCGAGGGCAATAAGCCCCAGCGGGAACTTACGAGTGAGCAGTTGCAGACTGTTCTGGAGAAATATCGGGAACAAAAACGGAAAAAGGACTATCTCCCGGGCGAACAGGCATTTTTTGCCTATCAAGCCTACCGAGGAGGTTATCGCCATGAAGTTGAGGTCCTGGATGGCTCGGTAAGACTTTTCGTTCAGCATCCGGCGCCTTCAGGGCGAACGCGAGTAAATCTTTGCAGGAACGGTATGTGGATTACCGGCAACATTCCCGGTTTTAACTTTGCAGACTATGAGGCCTTTGAAGGTTTGGTTCTGGTTTCCGCAAAGAGCGCGCCCCGCCGGTTCCACGATCTTATTGGAAAAGCTGAGGGGCCTCTACACAATCGGCTTGATAAGAAGGCTATCAGCAACGAGGACTGGAAGCAGCTACGTCAGGCATTTAATGTGATTAAAAAGAAAATCGAAGAGGTAATACCAAAACTTACTTCTGACGAGTATAGCCCTGACGACTTCTTGGTCTTCCCTGATAGCACCGCCGGAAGCCGACAAGGAAAAAAAGCCGGTCGGGAATATCAGGGCACAATCGCGCTGATTAAGAGACGGATATCCTCACGGCGACCACATGAAACAGGGCCCGGGGGAACGACAGGTGGCAGGAACAAGGGCCGAAGCAAGAATACCGGGAAAAGACGGCAAAGTAGCCGGAGCGGCTCTCGGGAAAGGCCGACCTTGCCGCAATATTTTAAGATCGTTGTTACTCCATCGGCTTCAAATCGCCGGAAAATCCGGATCCATTGCATTGAGCCTTGTGAAGATCTGGAACTCCGTCTCGTTGTTGATGATCATTCGGATGTAACGACTGAGCGTATATGGACTGATCGTGTTGCCGCAATCACCGCGGCGAAGGTCAATGGAAAAACGATTCAGCCGGATAGAATAATTACCAAACCCTATCCTGCTATTTTGCTGGGCAATCTTGGAAAGAATACTACGACCGAAGTAGAGGCCGAATATAAACTGGCAGCCGATGGTGTCCCTATCCAATCCGGAGCAAGTCTCCGAGTGGAGATTGGCAAGAGACCCTCCGATGATACTAAGCCCACCATAAGCACTTCAGAATGAATACCGACATCAACGCCAAGAGCGCCCCCGGGGCGAACGCGATTCTGGCGCGTAATTATCCGGCAATTGAGGAAGGCAATGATGCCTTCCCGAATGGCAATTATCAGGTTCAACATAGTCAGGTTCAACATAGGTTTAGTTCCGACAAAAGCCGCTTCTTGCTAACGCATTCGGTGACGGGTGCCCGTCTGGTCGAGCGACTGATTGCGCAAAAACATGCCCGGTATGCTTGTTCTTTGGCCGCGCCTCGCTCGGCGTATCGGGAACTTCAGTGTTCTCAAGATCCGACCCAGGAAATTGCTTGGAATAACACAAACTTTGGTGAGCCTCCGTACTTCACTCCAGTAATTGTATGCATCCGGGAAATATTCTGTACTCTGGATTCTGAAAAGGATGATGTACATCCCGACTGGAATGGTTTGGAAGTAATATTTCCGAAGGGTGCTTGGCTTGCGCAGGGGCCGGTATTTAATCTTGGGGCATCAGGTCTTCAAGGACTCATTTCTATTTGGTCGGACGAAAGCTTAAAGCAAGGCCAATTTTATACAGAGGCTGTTGATGGAGACACGTTCCGCTTCGTAGTACATTGTGGTCCAGCTCTTTATACTTTTCTTCAAGACAAAGGGCACTATTCGGATAAACGCAAGGACATTATGACTCATGTCGTGACTTCGTGCTTTTCTGCACTGCAACGGAAATACAAGGATTCCGACGGAGATAGTGAAGAAGGATGGTGCAGTTACAAAGCTCTAGAATCGCTTGCCAATGATCTGGAAACGAAAGGCTGCACTAATTGTAATTGGGAAGATCCGGATTTCAGACCTGAGGAGGCTGCAACGCTGCTTTATCCGCATGATGTACCCCCACCATTGAGGCACGAAGATGAGTGAACTTGATTGGAAATGTCTTGACGACAAAGAGTGGGCCAAATTCCGGGCGAATTTGCTTAGCGAGAAAGGTAGCGAAAAACAAGAGGCATTTCTTCAAGAGATCAGAGACGGGGAAGCATTCATCAAAACTATGGAGCAGATTCCGGTTTCTGGTTTGATTGATCCCGATCTGTATCAGGTCAAGATGAGCGAGGCGCAATTCAAGGATCCCCCAGCTAGCACTGAATCCAAGATGTACGATCTCTGGAATAACCTTTCTTTGTCGATTGCCTCAAGCACATTATTTTGGACTCATGTCACTATGTGCCACGTTCGGGAAGGTCGAATCGAACCGAGTTTCCTCGCAAGTAATGGGATCGCATCACAAACAGGCGCAGAGCGTATTGACAGGATAATGGCCAACGAGAACCCTAAAAGAAAAGAGCAAACGGACAACTGCGTGCGTTCGGTTCTACGCCAACTGGGTGGATTGCCTCATGTTCGGGGGAACAAAAGTGTTCTTGTTGATTGTCCGTTTGCGAGAGCTTGGTGGCGGGAGCGGCTAGTTCGGCGAGCCGAGATACAATCCGGGATAGCGAAAGACCGGATAGGAAAAATACTTCGGCAAACAAAAGCCCACTGGGAATGGTTTGTATCTGCAATGGTATCCAGGAATCCCGTTTTTGGAATAGCTTCGGTCCAAGAAGCCGTGGCGGCGAGTCTCACAAGATTTCTTCCCGACGACAATGAAAGTAGCGGCAAACTGCCGCCTGCCGGCAAAGTGCTAGATGTATGCCGGGAGATTTGCTTTATCGGCGGTTCTCGAGAACTAGCAGTGCTTGAATATGTTGAACTTCGTCGACTTGCTGATGACGTTGTTGATGCAGTCAAAGCCGCTGAAGATGGAAAGAATTGAAGCTGCAATTGTCGATGCAGAGGTTGTATTTCCGATAAGGAGGACAACAGACTATGGAAACAATCTATAAAGAACGCTCAATTCATGATTGGATTAAATTGGTAGATGAAGGAAGAATTACGTTACCGAAATTCCAAAATCGGTAAATCTCTTGTTGATCCTAAGAAGGCGTTCGACAAGAAGCTAATTCCTGTTAGTATCCTCCTTGATGAAACAGGGGAAGTGGTTGATAAGGCCGATAAACTTGGTCCGATTTGGAATTGGTGCCATAAAATTTATGATGATTCTGTAGCAAGCGATATACTTTTAAAAAATATACGTGACAATTTACAAAGTCCCTTTCTCGAAGGTGGGAAGCAAAGACTTTTTCTGCTGCCTTCGGATACAAAGGAACAATGGATTCCGGATGTTGATGAGTGGCTCCTAAAAGTTGCCTGCCTAAAGGCACGGGGCGTGACCCGCAATAAATCAATTGAACGGGGTCTATCGCCAAAAGAGTCCAATTATGAAATTGCCCTTGAAAACATTTTTGCCGAAGCTTGAGCAGCTTAGATGGGGAACTAAGCCTGTATGTGTCAAATGCGGCTGTACCGGCAGAATCACCAAGCAAAAGAACTACAAGAAAGGTTATTGGTGCGGCGATTGTCGCGGATATTTCAATGCTTTCACAGAAACCCCACTTGAACATAACAGGGTGCGTGATGCCCGTATGTGGCTATTTGCAGCGTATCTGCTTATGACCGCCCGTAAAGGTATTTCCGCCATGCAATTAAGCAAGGAACTGGACGTTAGCTATCCGACAGCCTGGTACATGCTGCATAGGCTACGTTTAGCTTGCGGCAACAATCTTGAAGCCTTGAGTGGTGAAGTGGAAATGGACGCCACCTATATTGGTAGGGCTGAAAAGAATAAACACTCTCATAAGAAACTCAAGGCCGGACGCGGTACTGTGGGAAAGCAGGCTGTGCTGGGTATGAGAGAACGGGAAGGCCGTGTAAAAGCTATGCCAGTTGAAGGTGAAGACAAGGCTACTATTCATAGTGCTGTTCTTGCTAACATTGAAGTGGGTACCACCATTTATACGGATGACCACAAGGGTTATAAAGATATTGGAGGCGACTATTATCAGCATGAAAGCGTAAAACATTCAGCAAGAGAATATGTTAACGGGATGGCGCATACTAATGGAGTTGAATCTGTATGGTCAGTGATTAAACGTGGCTTCAATGGTGTTTACCACAATTGGAGCAAGAAGCATTGTCAACAATATGTAAATGAGTTTACATTCAGACTTAATGAAGGCAATGTGAAACGTGATACACAGGACAGACTTGATGATCTCTTTAAGGCCATGGTTGGGAAGACGATTACTTATGAACAATTGGTAGCTTGATTTAATGATTAAAAAATACGAAATAAAAAATCATGCCATTTACCAAGGCGATGCAATAGAAGTATTACGCGATAAAATTGCTAATAATTCAATTGATTTGATATTTGCTGATCCCCCTTACAACATTGGGAAACGCTTTGATGGATTTGATGACAAATGGCCTTCTGATGAAGCGTATGCTGAATGGTGTGAGAAATGGTTAACTCTTTGTATTGATAAACTTTCATCTCAAGGCTCTATGTATGTGATGACAAGCACCCAAGCTATGCCCTACATAGATATTATATTGAGAAAGAGAATAAACATACTTAGCAGAATTATTTGGTCATATGATAGTTCGGGGGTGCAAGCGAAAAAATATTATGGTTCCATGTATGAACCGATTCTTTTCTGTGTGAAAGATCTTGATAATTACACTTTTAACGCTGACACAATTGCTATAGAAGCTAAAACGGGGGCTAAACGTAAACTTATTGACTACAGAAAAAAGATTCCAACGATTTATAATACGAAAAAAGTTCCAGGAAATGTTTGGTATTTTCCTCGAGTACGTTACAAGATGGATGAATATGAAGATCATCCATCCCAAAAACCTGAAACGCTTCTTCAAAGAATTGTTCAAGCAAGTTCAAATAAAGAAGATATAATTCTTGACCCGTTTGCAGGAGCATTTACTACTAATGCAGTTGCACGAACATTAGGTAGAAAAAGCATCGGTATTGAAAGATCACAAAAGCATGTTGAAATTGGCTTGCGGAGAGTTCTTGGGTATCTTGAACATAATGGGCAACCACTTAGGAAACCTGTTAAAAATACAAAACAAAGAAATGCGAATGGCGTGAAGAATTGTATTCAAGGCGACATTCAAGAGGCTTTATTCAGTGGTGAACGTTGAGCATAAATTTACGAAAAACATTTAATCGCGCTTCAATGAGGCCGTAGCATATAGCTACGGAATACGTCTCCTGGAATGACTTGCGTCCCAATAACGAAAAGCTTCAATGAGGCCGTAGCATATAGCTACGGAATACCACTCACTCCTTGACCACTCGATATAACAGCGGCTTGCTTCAATGAGGCCGTAGCATATAGCTACGGAATACCTATGTTGCGGGTTGGAGCTTCCTGACTTAGAAAATCGCTTCAATGAGGCCGTAGCATATAGCTACGGAATACGTGCACTTTACGCACTAGCTGAGATTTACCCAACGCCGCTTCAATGAGGCCGTAGCATATAGCTACGGAATACATCCGGCTTTGCCGTATGCGTCATTAGCGTTGAGTCGCTTCAATGAGGCCGTAGCATATAGCTACGGAATACTTATTTCTGGGTTGATAGGTGTTGACCAAATAGTTGGGCTTCAATGAGGCCGTAGCATATAGCTACGGAATACATGCGTACCCGAACCGCGCAGAACAATAGAAGCCAAAGCTTCAATGAGGCCGTAGCATATAGCTACGGAATACTTTGTTTCCTTATCCGTATATGGATGATTTGCAATGCTTCAATAAGGCCGTAGCATATAGCTACGGAATACATTCCAGTACTGTTTTTTATCCCCAGATGCAAAGGTTGCTTCAATGAGGCCGTAGCATATAGCTACGGAATACCCGGCGCTCTTGCCGGCACCACAACAACGGAGATTTGCTTCAATGAGGCCGTAGCATATAGCTACGGAATACATGCGCCGGATTCCTTGAATGCGTGAGTAAAGCACCGCTTCAATGAGGCCGTAGCATATAGCTACGGAATACATTATGTAATGTGACAGGTCGTAGTTACAGCGGTCGCTTCAATGAGGCCGTAGCATATAGCTACGGAATACACTATATATACGCCTGCCTCATCGGCTTCTTCGCTGCTTCAATGAGGCCGTAGCATATAGCTACGGAATACGGATAAACTATACCCAAAAGGGACATTCCGCCACACAGCTTCAATGAGGCCGTAGCATATAGCTACGGAATACGTGAGGAAAGCCATGGTTGAGTCGAATGTGCTTACCAGCTTCAATGAGGCCGTAGCATATAGCTACGGAATACAACATGACAAGCGAGATAAAAATAAATACTGCAACAAGCTTCAATGAGGCCGTAGCATATAGCTACGGAATACTTAACATCATTCATGACGGTGCTAAAACACCATCATGCTTCAATGAGGCCGTAGCATATAGCTACGGAATACGAGTTATAAAGATTTGATGACTGAAATTGCCGAGCCGCTTCAATGAGGCCGTAGCATATAGCTACGGAATACTCCGCTTTAACTGCGGACATGGGGACTTTAACTTCCGGGCTTCAATGAGGCCGTAGCATATAGCTACGGAATACTTAAGGCAAATGAGGGAATTGCACAAATTATCATCCGCGCTTCAATGAGGCCGTAGCATATAGCTACGGAATACGGAGATAAAACATGGAAGATGTAGAAAAAAAATATAGCTTCAATGAGGCCGTAGCATATAGCTACGGAATACGCTGTAATTATGCTGGAAGGAAACGAAGGCAGTGAGGCTTCAATGAGGCCGTAGCATATAGCTACGGAATACGCGGGAACGGGTTTCTCGCGGCAGCTTTGGAGAATGGGCTTCAATGAGGCCGTAGCATATAGCTACGGAATACCTCTCATAAAAGGCTCAATCGCAGCACTATCCAATGTGCTTCAATGAGGCCGTAGCATATAGCTACGGAATACCCCAACTTAACGATTGAATACATATTGATCTTCAAAGCTTCAATGAGGCCGTAGCATATAGCTACGGAATACTTCAAATTATTGTATTCTTCGGTATCTTTTGCATAGCTTCAATGAGGCCGTAGCATATAGCTACGGAATACTAAAGAATCGAGGACGTCCATATCCCGAGTCAATGAGCTTCAATGAGGCCGTAGCATATAGCTACGGAATACAGCAAGACCGTTATTTTGATGGATGATTTTACACCGGCTTCAATGAGGCCGTAGCATATAGCTACGGAATACCGCGTGCGGCTCCAGCAAATGGACAAAGCTGCCTCGCTTCAATGAGGCCGTAGCATATAGCTACGGAATACCCAAGTGTGCGGCTCCGAGACGCCGTACCGCTGCGTAGCTTCAATGAGGCCGTAGCATATAGCTACGGAATACGCTGAGTTGGAAGTGCTCGGTCAGATCACCGTAGAGCTTCAATGAGGCCGTAGCATATAGCTACGGAATACGCGGGAACGGGTTTCTCGCGGCAGCTTTGGAGAATGGGCTTCAATGAGGCCGTAGCATATAGCTACGGAATACCTCTCATAAAAGGCTCAATCGCAGCACTATCCAATGTGCTTCAATGAGGCCGTAGCATATAGCTACGGAATACCCCAACTTAACGATTGAATACATATTGATCTTCAAAGCTTCAATGAGGCCGTAGCATATAGCTACGGAATACTTCAAATTATTGTATTCTTCGGTATCTTTTGCATAGCTTCAATGAGGCCGTAGCATATAGCTACGGAATACTAAAGAATCGAGGACGTCCATATCCCGAGTCAATGAGCTTCAATGAGGCCGTAGCATATAGCTACGGAATACAGCAAGACCGTTATTTTGATGGATGATTTTACACCGGCTTCAATGAGGCCGTAGCATATAGCTACGGAATACCTCGGCAATCATTCGCAACACAAAGATAATCGTGGGCTTCAATGAGGCCGTAGCATATAGCTACGGAATACCCTAATAAGTCTATACAACTAATTCTGTGTAACGTTGCTTCAATGAGGCCGTAGCATATAGCTACGGAATACACCTGCCATTTTTTCCACCTTCAATTAGCTCTTGCAGCTTCAATGAGGCCGTAGCATATAGCTACGGAATACCGGAATCTCAAAACAGCAGAACTAATGATCTTACTAGCTTCAATGAGGCCGTAGCATATAGCTACGGAATACGCAGGCCTTGTGCCTGACCCAACAGTTATTGGAGAAGCTTCAATGAGGCCGTAGCATATAGCTACGGAATACACAAACGAACTGCTAACAATGCACTACTACAAAACAGCTTCAATGAGGCCGTAGCATATAGCTACGGAATACGTCAGGTATCATAGCTGTAGCCGATGTTCAATTTCTTGCTTCAATGAGGCCGTAGCATATAGCTACGGAATACAGCAAGACCGTTATTTTGATGGATGATTTTACACCGGCTTCAATGAGGCCGTAGCATATAGCTACGGAATACCTCGGCAATCATTCGCAACACAAAGATAATCGTGGGCTTCAATGAGGCCGTAGCATATAGCTACGGAATACGGAGATAAAACATGGAAGATGTAGAAAAAAAATATAGCTTCAATGAGGCCGTAGCATATAGCTACGGAATACGCTGTAATTATGCTGGAAGGAAACGAAGGCAGTGAGGCTTCAATGAGGCCGTAGCATATAGCTACGGAATACGCAGCCGATTAGCTGAACATGGAGTTAGCGTTTACCGCGCTTCAATGAGGCCGTAGCATATAGCTACGGAATACATCATCAAATTCGCAGGAGTCGTCAGGGTACAGCCCAGCTTCAATGAGGCCGTAGCATATAGCTACGGAATACCTAACCCTTCGGTCGACTTAGTTGCGTCCCGCCAAGCTTCAATGAGGCCGTAGCATATAGCTACGGAATACCTAATGCAACCTTTTTTCTTGCGTCGGCGACCCGCAGCTTCAATGAGGCCGTAGCATATAGCTACGGAATACTACGCAGCAATCATGGCCATTGTGGAGCGGGGTAAAGCTTCAATGAGGCCGTAGCATATAGCTACGGAATACGCATTTAACGACTTCGGCAACCCGACACTTGCGGCAGCTTCAATGAGGCCGTAGCATATAGCTACGGAATACCGCATTGTAAAAAACGGTTTGCAGGTTGAATTGCAGGCTTCAATGAGGCCGTAGCATATAGCTACGGAATACTATTTTTTGACCCGACTAACGCGAAGATAACTCGAGCTTCAATGAGGCCGTAGCATATAGCTACGGAATACTTGATTCTTTCCAGTCGGCAGGTGCAGCTAACCTCTCGCTTCAATGAGGCCGTAGCATATAGCTACGGAATACCGCGATGCCGATCTCCGATGCGTGACTGCCTGTACGGCTTCAATGAGGCCGTAGCATATAGCTACGGAATACCCGGCATATCTGGTACACGCAAACGCTTGAAAATTCGCTTCAATGAGGCCGTAGCATATAGCTACGGAATACGATATGCTGCTTTCGTTTCTTGTGCCCAAGTAATCGCTTCAATGAGGCCGTAGCATATAGCTACGGAATACCACAAAATTCTTTGCGGAATTACTGACGGTTATCTCGCTTCAATGAGGCCGTAGCATATAGCTACGGAATACGCCGATGACGTGCAGAAATGCGAGCGGCTGGTCGATGCTTCAATGAGGCCGTAGCATATAGCTACGGAATACATCTAATGACATGGTGCATTAGGTCTTTGGCATTGGCTTCAATGAGGCCGTAGCATATAGCTACGGAATACTTCATAGCAAGTTCTTCAACAGAAACTACCGGTGCTGCTTCAATGAGGCCGTAGCATATAGCTACGGAATACGCCGATGACGTGCGGAGATGCGAGCGACTTGTAGATGCTTCAATGAGGCCGTAGCATATAGCTACGGAATACCAGGTGCTCAACAAATGATGGAAGCCGAACTTAGAAGCTTCAATGAGGCCGTAGCATATAGCTACGGAATACAATCTGTTATCATAATTTTAGCAGCTTGCTGCAAAAGCTTCAATGAGGCCGTAGCATATAGCTACGGAATACATAAGCAGGTGTTTTCATCTTACTTTTCATTATTCTCGCTTCAATGAGGCCGTAGCATATAGCTACGGAATACGTGTCACAGAGTAGCTCGCGATCACATACAGTGTCGGCTTCAATGAGGCCGTAGCATATAGCTACGGAATACAACAAAACTTCTATCAAGGTATAAAACCACTACTTCTAGCTTCAATGAGGCCGTAGCATATAGCTACGGAATACTGATGTCATCGTCCTCATCGCCGAATGTGGCCATATCGCTTCAATGAGGCCGTAGCATATAGCTACGGAATACATCACGCGGTAATTCTGCCGCGTATAAAATGGAGATGCTTCAATGAGGCCGTAGCATATAGCTACGGAATACAGCACATCCCATAACCTATTGTTTGGCAAAGATTATAGAAAGCCATTTCGAGAGGTCTAAATGCATCATAACACTGTCGTGTTTCTTGTATTTTTTTTGCAAGATGTCACCTGTAAGATACTGATTGTCAAAGAACATTTTTATGCGAGCACTGCCCGGACAAACGTTCATCACCTAGGCTCTCGCGGGAGTTATGAAGAACGGAAGAACATCAGACAATAATCGGTTCCCTTTCCACCGGTTGAAAACCTTTGCCTAGACTTACAATTTTCGGTTTAACCGAATCCGCTAATCCCAGGTCCATCAGCATAACATGATCTTCCGTGTGGTGGATAATTTCGTCCAGCATGGCAATCAATTCCGCATGACGACGACGGGATAGCCGGCATTGAAAGACAGACATTTGCAACCATTCCCCATAACCATGCAGCAGTTTGAATATCAGGCGCCCCCTTGCTTGATCGGAAATGTCATAAGCAATGACATAAAGATGTTCTTCCAATGTCTCACCGCGTGGTAAATTGGGGAAACTCAATCAACTCGCCAAGAAGGAATCGAGCCAACAGTCTGGCTTGCACCTCAAACAGGCGGCGGTAACTGATTTTATAGCCGAACAGCGGGTGAATAATTTCCTGACTCAGTCGCCGTTCAAATGTTCCGATAAACCGTTTTCTTCCTGCAGGCGTCAGATTGAAGCTACCAGCCGCAGATATGAAATCGCCCGGACGAACTTCACCGTTGTTAATTGCCATCAACACTGTGGAATCGGCAACCAAAGGACGAAAGGGTTCCATCATATCCAGCGCCAGCGCCGGACGGCCATAGCGGGGCTGATGAAAAAATCCACGGTATGCATCAAACCCTACCGCAGTAAGGGTAACCGTCCAGGTACGTGTTAAAAGGCTATAAGCGTATGACAATAAAGCATTGACTGGGTCTGCCGGCGGACGACGGTTGCGCTTCTCAAACTCAAAAATAAATTGATCCGTGTCCTTTTCCCGCTTGATCAAATTTTGAAATTCACCGAAATATCGCGCTGCCGCATTACCCTCCACACCCAATAATTCGGTTATTGAAGACACACGGTCAGACCGGTTAGCATCTTGGTGAAATGCACGGTACAGTCTGGCAGGCTTATCTTTCAGCTTCCAGTTTCTCCGCATCATGATGCGACAATTCTGAATCTTGGCGCGCACGAACCCTTTAGACAAAGTCAGACACACCTGTTCATCAAAACTGGCCTTGAACTGTGCCGTGCGCAGCTCGACATTTTTGTGTCCGGTGCCAATGGTATGCCCCAGAAACCAGCCGCCAAAGGAATGCCAAGTGATCGGAATTTCCCGGCGCATGAGTTCGCACAAAGCGGGAGTGGTGAGATATACATTGCCCATTAAGACTACTTGCGAAACCTCCGGCAAACGGGCTTTCTTGACTAACTTATCCTCAACCAGGATTTCCAGAGTCTCTCCTGCCTTTTTGACAGAGGCGCGGTTGGCCTGCACATATACCGGAAGGCTGTCGTCCTGCGCGACACTTAGAGGTCTCGGCGGTGTTTTCATATACTTCAAAAAGTTAACTTCATCCGGAAGGCAGATGCCAACCAAAGAACAACGCGGGCATTTAGGGCTGTCTTCCAAAGGCGGCGGCATTTTTTTGCCGGCAGCCATGAGGCGCAGGCTAGAGACTGCGGACAGGGTTTTGTTTTTCAATTCTTTATCAAAGATCACACGTATCCGTTCCTTCGATTCCGCGTAATACAAGATCCCCTCCGCACATTCATAACCGTGCTCTTCCAACAACATGCCCTGCAGGCATAGTTGAACACGTTCGGGATCGTATGCACCTCGTGCCACATGGGGGCGTTTCCCCTTTTTATAATCTACAGGGATAACGGCATTGCCTTCCCCTTCCACCAAATCAAGTTTTGCAATAACCCCGAGTTGATTCGAGGACAAAGTAATCGAACGCGCGTGAAATGTTTCGTCTGCCGCCACCTGCTCCGGGTCCGGCAAATTGCCCCCGAATCTATCGACGCGACGATGCCGATACTTGCCCTCGACGGTATCCGACGAATCTGCCCATTCTTTTTGTACCCACTCCAGATAAGCGAGACGCGGGCAATATTCGTACTCATTCACCATACGCGCCGGCAATAATGGCATGTCTGCGCCAAGCTTTGGAAAAGGCAGGGGTAATTCCTGTTGGATCACTTGTCTTGGCATGAGCATTGCGCTAAGCGCAATCGACGGGTTTTATTTCGACCAATCACGATAGCGTGACCGGCAACCTTTTTTCTTTCTCGCAAGGCTTTTCATTACTCCGTAAAAGACATCGCTCTGAATCATTTTCGCCCGAGCCGATACTAGATAAGAATTGCCGAAATTCCCCTCTTCTAATCTAATTAGTATATATTTCACAATATCCTGTTGGTAAATCAATATTTTTTCACCAGATTTTCCGATTGTTGTCCAATGATCAGTCTGTTTCGGTGGCAAACGACAAAAACACTCCGGTTTACTTGGTTGCGTCCATAACCAACTGATCCGAGCTTGATAGCTCCGACCATAATCGTCCTCGCGAGGATGCCGTTAATACGTTAATAATAGTATCTATTATAGCCAAAAGGGGTTTTGGAACCTGTAAAGGGAAAATCAAATTAGGGCGCCACCATAGCAGGTGTTCACACGCTCGTCTCGGCAACAGTTCTATGCGCTTATCCGCTCACGGCGGAAAAAAGGCCTCCGCCTCTGTGGCTGTCACATCCGAGCATGATCGGTTTCGTAACTGCTACAGCAAAACGAAGACGTGCGCGAGCAGTTAGATTGCCGCCGTTTGGACCGGCGTTGAGCTCTAACAATTCGACTTCAGGCTTAGGCAAGCCGCGACGTTCGCATTCGGCGATTATGTCGCGTGCGACAGCAGCATCTAAATCTTTGCCTCGCCCGGCATGGCGTGTCGGGCGATAAGGGCTACGACTTTCCCATACGCAGGCAGGCCCGACAAGTGGGTCGCCGACCGTCAGAGTCTGTGCGGGACCAATAGTAAGAATGCCGAGTCTGCCGGCTCGAACGTTGGTTAACTGCCTGGATACTCTATCAAAGCAAGTGCGATCCTTAAGAGTTTCCTTGGTGGTGTGGTCGCAAACCCATGGCGCAGCAACAATCAACCGCTCAATGAGTCCGTCTCTGTCAACGTCATCCGCGGCAAGAAAAATATGATCATGTCCACCGGATTTTGCCGGTGCGCCATCGGGCTCATGCCCGGAGAAAAGTCGAGGGACATGCCCATTAGCACCGTCTCGCGACAATGCCATCAATGCGCGCCTGACCGAACGTAACAACAGCGCAGTATCGGCGACAGCGATATTTGGCGTTATTGGAAAAGCCAGCGCGTCACGCACGACGATCTCTCGCGGCGCCATCAGCCCTAGCCCAAGATAGCGGCCGTTCCCGATAATAAGAGGACCGCGTATGGCTCGCGCAAAAGTAATCTCCACGTGATGTAGACCACGTGCGACAAATCGCTCGGGTATCGCAAACTCTTCTGCCCGGGAACCATTGCGATCAAACGGTTCGCGTTGCACGCGAACAGACTCTACCGGTTCTGTCACTCCGGCATGACGTAGCGCTTGCATAACAGCGCGAGTTACTTTCGCTTCCCTTGCAACACGTTTGGCTCCGGAATTTCTGCGTCCTGTCCGCATGACCGGCAGAGCCGCGGGAGTAACCGTATGCCAGACACGGAAGCTCTGTTGTTTACTGCTATTAATTCCATAGTGTTTGAGCATCATCCGTTCTTGTGTCTGCACAAGATTCCATAGGATTTCTCTGGTCGTTCGGTCAACCTCAGGAAGGCCGGAAAATGTCCAAGCTACGTCATCCGAGCGTAGCGGGCAATTTGGCGGTACTTCAACCAGTACCCGGCGAATCGCACGATCCGCATGGATATGACCAATAGAAGGAAGCGGTAAAATCCGTATCCGGGCAGCTTTGTCTGCCTCCGTTGCCTCACAGCCTATAAATACGCGGTCAATCTTTCCAGCCTCTTCGGGTAGTTTGTCTTTCAATTTATCAGCTGCTTTATCCCGCAAAGCTACAACGAGCTCAACCGTTCGAGCGGATGGCCATGTCACAAAAGATTCATTGTGCGTAGCTGCACGTAGCTCAAATAGAAAACGCTGAGGTGGAGCGTTATACGCGACCCTGGCAAACCGTGGCTTAGGTGGCTGAGAGAAAAGTTGCTGAAACCCCCTACCCTTTCTTATATAGGTGAAGCGTTTCCTGTTCGCATCGTATCGCTCTTTGAGGCTCGCAAATGATCCTTTCTTTGGACAGAACAACAACATCTTGCCGACTCCAGCTTTGCTCGGCCGATACACAACACCGCCATGACGATTGAGGCGTGTTTCAACTTCGCCTGCGTCCAGAAGCTCTGCCGAAGCCCAAGCCATGTCAATGCCTCGCCCCAATTGATAGAGTTGCTCCGCGATTTGGCAGACGGCTTGAGCATGATCTTCGCTGAATGCACCGCTATTGAATGTCCAGACGAAGAGTAGTGGTATTCTCGCATCGAAAATATGTGGATGTACGTACTTCCCGACTCGAATCTGGTTGATTTTCCTCGGGTCACCGCCGACCGCGTCGAGATCGTTATTCGGCACATAGATTTTGTAGAGTTGGCCCCGGCGAACGGTTGGTGCGGCAATCACCGGTGCTCCAAGCTTCTCAAGCCATTCAAGCGCCGTTTCGTCCCTGCCAGCTAATTCGGCACCTCTTGCGGCACCGGCAACCAGCGCCTGAAATAGTCTCGCCGGTGCTGGAGGCCACTCGCTGCTGCCATGCCCACATTCACCGTGATAGCGACCGTCATGAAAATAAGCCGAGAGGAGAAGTGTCCGATTCATAGTTAACTCAAGAAACTTAAATGAGATTCTTGTCAAGCTTGCTTGAGATCCTCTTTAGCTAGTTTTTTGTCAAAGCGAGCAATCTTGTTTTCCCCGACACCGAAAGTCTCAGCTGCCGCCAAAGCATAGTCTTGAGCTAAGTCCTTCGTTAACTCAATTTCTTTACGTCTGCCATCACGCTCGATCAATTCCCACTGCGAAGGCATCTCGGTATCGGGCACAAGCAGACATCCTTGACGCAAGAAAAGGTCTAGCGGTACCGTAGCGGTGACAAGAGAAAGGCCGAGAATATATCGGCGTAAATTTTGCGTGTTGCCTCCCTTGAGCTGGCGCAAGGCCACCAAGTTCACAGTAATATCGCGTTCAATGGCGCTGCGCACGCGTACTCCGCCATGCGAACTAGGCACGGGTTGATGAACGAATCCACGTTGTGCAAGGGGGTTTTTTTTGTCGCCTTCTGCTTTCTTCTTCTCCTCTTCTGAAAAGACTTCAAGCGCGGCATAGTCAAGCGGAGGATTGTATTGCGCCAAACGTGTCAGTGGGTCTACATCCCAAGCCCGAATTACAGATTGGACGATCCGAGGCAGCTTTGCTTGCGTGTTCCGAGAATCCCAGACGCCAAAAACGAGTGAAGTTGGAGCAAGCTTTGCCAATGTAGAAGCGTCTCCCAAATTAAGAAAAGCCTCAAATGCTTTTTTTACTTCGCCTCCAAGATCAGACGACCGAATACACGCATCACCAAGACGATGACCAACCTCAAAGATCGATACGCTGTTCTGGTCATTTTCATCCCCATACCCAATTTCAATCTGCGGAACGAGCTTCGAATAAGCCCCGTTCTTAAAAATCGGTTCCATGCGATTTGCCTGAGAACCGACACTGTCGATAAGCGCGACTTTCGTTCCGTCGGAAAGCGTGTCAATGTTATAGCCGATATCTGCGTCCGCGTACGTCGGCGGAAAGATGACACCTTCCTCTCCTTCGACGGGGAGAAGTTTCTGCTTTAAGTGTAGAGCCACAGGGCCTTGAACGTCGTCGGCCCAGGCGTTGATGGTTTCAAACGTAAGTGAGATAGGATTGCTCATTTTATTCCTCCGGTTCAGCAAAAAAGCACTTTTTGTATTGTTTATCATTACCTAAATGTGCGCGAAAAAAACGAAATTGATCTTTTGGTAAAAATATATGCGGTGTATGCGGTGTTGATGGTATTGATGCTGCTAACGCTACTCGGCAAAGAGTGATTGGTAAAATATCTCCCCAAGCCGCATATCGTATCTCATATGTTGAGAAAAACGTGGGGCGCGCATTTTCGAGACCTATAGCTGCGAGCAGTTCCACATGCGGGGCAACCTTCGGCAAAATTTCTTGCTCGTCGAGCGAAGTGCCAATTCTCAAGGCATCCCAGCCACCACGAGCATCAAAACCGAAACGACCTCCTACGGCGCAAACTTCGCTAAATGGATTCTGAAAAGCTCTTTCGTCAAACCCCTGAAAGATGTCTTTGAAGCCTTTACTAGCTTTTTTCTTCGGGGTCGGGTCGCCATACAACATGTTATGCGTGAGCTTGGCGCCAACTTGCTGGCCTGCAAATAATTTGCATGTTTCGCGTCTGTCTGCTTTCAACCAATGCGAAATCTGGACAAAGTTGGTACCTTGTTGTAAACGAACCGGCAGCGAACTCGCTGTCAGACTCTTCCCGTCGGACTTCATCAAGGCAGTGCGGGGGGCTGGAAACTCCTCATTTGATTCAGTGCCATCTGGCCATGGGCATTCAATGCCTGTCGGGCAGATGATCGCAATTTCTGCCTCTGCCAAAAACCTCAAAACCACCTCAAAAGGATTTTCCTCACCGACTGATCTCAGACAAAACTTTACCTCGGCTTCATCGCTCCAATCAAACCCTCCTTCGGCGTCTCCACATAGCACGTCGGCAGCCTCCAGAAAACCGAGACAGGCGAAGATTTGGCCCGGATTGAAGAGGTCCACAGGAATCGAAGATTCAGCCATTAGTTATCCTTCTTTCGATTGGGGTCATCATTATCGCGTGAGGCTTGTTGGTCTGCGGCGCGCAACAATGATTCCCACCAGGCCAATCCCCAAGGCCCCCATCGCTTCTGCATTTGGGCGAATCGTAGTGCAACATCGCGGGCGCGTTTTTCAAGAACAGAAGGAGGGTCGTCGCAACCGCTAGTAGAAATGACAGGCCGCGCATAACCGTGATGTGTCGCGATCAAATGCAGAGAAAGTTCCTGCAAGTCAGCAGGCAAAGCCTTAAAATCTGCATCTTCTTTAGCGAACGGAAGCGAGCCGAATTCATGACGATATTTATTCAGCAAATTAACATTCATCCGTTTATCCGTCTTTGCATAAATTTTACCGTCCTGCGGGGCCTTGGCAGCCCGTTGCCACAATGAGTGTTGCTTTCCTTTATCGTGCAGTCGTGCCGCAACGGCTAGCAATTCAATGTGGGAGTCAGGCAGATCTAAAGCGTTGGCTATTTTACGCGCCTTGGCTTCCGTCCAGGCGTGATGCTCACACAATTCTTGCAACCTACCTATGGAACGGTCGTCCCCGGTTTCGGAGTCGTCGCGCCATTTCTCAACGAGCAGCCACTTGGTAGCTTCGCCTTCCTCGCTACGTTTAAGATCAAACCTCAGCCGCTCCCGCCAACCTGAGTCTGGTTTTGACTCGGTGCTGTCACTTTCAGTAACGCCAGTAACGTGTCGCACACGGAACCTTATGGTTGGCTTGCCCTCTCCATCGTCAGGCAGCCAATTTTCATCGTCGTCAATCGTGCGCGGCGGACCGCTAGCATTCTCATCAAGCATCCCCTCTTCTGCAAGCATCCCTTCTTCTGAAAGACCACCAAAGCGCGCGTCCACTATGAGCGTGGAACCGGGAAGAATGTATTCTTTAACCTTCGTATTATTATCGCAGTCATGCCCTTTAAGTATAGAGAGCAAATCGTGAGCAGGCGACAGGACATAGGCACAAATATCTTTCTTCAGTAACGGTTGAATATCTGCGATGGAGTTGTCGTCGGATTCGCTTGGTTCTGCCGCCGAGTCGACGGTTTTCTTTATTTGGAATTGTTTCTCGGCACGTTCGGAAAACCATCCAACAATTTTACCAGTCTCGATTTCAAGTTTCTCGCTCGTATGCGGAGGCGCTGCTTCAAAAAATGCTTCAATTTCTTTCTTCGTTGCCTCCGTCTCGGTCCCATTTGCGCGTACCGGCAGATACTTGCGCCAGACAACCGTAGTTTGCGGTTGTGGATCTTCCTCCCATCCGCGCAGCCACGGCTGAATATCGTCCGGTCGCCCCGTATGCTCGTCCAACGAGGTCATAGACCACGCATCAACGAGGGCACGAGTCAATGCCGGCCGCAACGGGACCGGTGTTGTTGCCGCTTCAATCGCGTTTCGTAGTTCCGAATGATTTTCCGCGCGTTCTTTGAGTTCCAGGAGCGCACCCGGGCTCGCGTCCCGTTCGTCCTGTACGCCGACACAACGCAGGCTGTCCAGCGGCTTGCGGAAACAGGCCAAGAGTTTCTCCCACTCTTTGGCCTTTTTTTGATTGCTGGGCTTTTCCGTGCGGGGCGCGGCAACGACCTCAATACGGGCATCCCCGTTGCCGCGCCGATTCACACGGCCAAGGCGCTGCACCATGCGCTCCCACTCGACCAAATCGCACACCATGTGGTCCGCATCAAGATCAACGCCTACTTCACCGGCTGAGGTCGCAATCAGAAAAGTCGGCTGCTTTGGCGATCCTTTGGCATCGCCAAAGAAACCGTACTCTTTCAACCAGTCAGAAAGCGTTTGCCGCTCAAACACACGCCGCCCGCCGACCAAAAGTTCGGAAACAGGTTCGGGGGTTCCTTTCTCAAACTTCTTATCAATTTTATTCTTTACTTCCACAGCATCTTTTCTGCGATCGCAATAAACGAGCACACGTGCCGGCTTCTCTCCAAGTTTCCATGCCCGCTCGGCCAGCTCCTGTGCCAGCTTTTCTGCATCATTGAGCACTTGGATCGTAAGTCGTTTTCGTGCTTCCAGACGCTTCTTAACAACTTCATCTTCCCAGTCTTCGCGAAGAAGCGAGAATCCTCCTTTTCTGCTTTGATCATTTTCACGTCCTGTAGCCGACAGCGAAAGCAACTTGAGGGGCGGCGTTATTCTTCGGTCCTCTTGCTCGCGCGGACCGAATACGTTGGCTCCGTTCACAATCTTCGCAATCTTTTCGAGAAGTTTTTCAAACGGTGGAACCAAATGCGCTTCGTCAAGCACGACGAGCGTATCCGCTCCGAGCAGACCCGCATGATAGGGGCGCATCTTGCGTGATACGCCGTAACCCGAGAACAACAGCCGTGAGCCGATCATATCAACGGTGCCGACAATAATGGCCGGCGCAACTGGGTCCGCAAGCCATTCCCGATTATCCACATGTTGACCGCGCAGCGTGCTCACCCGCAATGTATCGTCCTTTGATTTCTTTTTAATTTCATCGGCCACAGTTGTCGCCTGATCAACGACTGCCCGTCTATCAACCACATAAACTAAACGCCGGGGCAATGCAGCTTTGGCCTTCCGGGCCAAATACCAGATTACCATCACCGAAGTCTTGCCGAGACCTGTCGGGATGTCGAGCGCAGAAGGAATATCACCTTTGGCGAAACGCTCATAGAAAAGGCGTTTCTGCCATTTGAACGGAGGAAATCCTGTCAGCTCTTTGAAATCTTTCTCAAAACTATCTTTCATATTCCGATAAGTATATACGTCAAATGCTATTCAACGCTGCTGTTTATGGGTCAACAGCAGTGAACAGCCCTAGACCAAAATGCGAGGCGTATCCAAGCGCTATGGGACCTCGGACCGGACGATCAAACTCCAGCCGGATGCCAAACCAGCATACGACCGGTGGCGTCGGTCCGCGTTGACGCATGATCTTGAAATGGCGGAAACGGCTCCAGGTCGTTTTGCTTCGTTCGCCGGCAGCGCTACCTGCCGACACGGCATCATTTTGATTCCGGAACATTGGCGCGAATGGATGCACCGAGGCTGGTTCAGGATATCCTCTCGATTGAAGCTCGGCGTGTATTTGTCCTTCCAATGTGTTTTTGCCACGCAGTTTGAGATACCTTGGAGGAACGAAGGGCGTCAGGGATTCCCAAACCGTCGCGCCATCCGAAGAAACCGAACGGGAAACAAGACGGATGACACGTTGTCCGTATTCCAGAGGCAACCGAGCCAAATTTTGCAGGTCACCTGTTACGGCCGGTGCCAGGCGCAGCGGTTCGCCGCTGCCCTTGGTGTAAGTTGTCCGTGCCGCGCGAATGGCCGCCTGGGCTTCGGCACCGAGTCCCCCCGGCGCCCAGACGAGAATGTGGTCCAGGTGCCCGTCGCCGTCGAGATCAAGAGGATTGATGTGTGCGTGTTCATGCGGTCCTCGAAGCGGTCGGCGGTTGTCGTCGCGCCCGGTCAGTTCAGGTGATAGCAATTCCTCATGCTTTTCTTGTTGCTGAGCTTTCAGCATCTTAGCTGCAATACCGACGAGATTGCGATGCAGCAATTCTGCCTGTGGCAAAGTTCTGGTCACCGGCGGCAACGCGTGGTCGTTGCGGCTGGTATTCGTGAGAGATAGAAGCATGGCTTCAACCCGTGGCTGGCGTCGAGCTGCTGTTCTTGCCTTCGGGGCACCAACCGATATGGCATTGGATGGTCGCCAATAGAAGACACGCCGACTGCCGGGCGGCCGATTCCAACCGTGAGAGCGCACCCATGTCGTATCTTTCTGCAAGCAGTCAAGCAGATCGTCAGGATAAGCTGCCTTAGCTTTATCCTGATCCTTGCGCAGCTTTTTTGTTGGCTTTTTTCCTTCCGGCAAAGGCAATTTGGCCAGCGCCTCTTTGATCTGTGCCTCCCGCCAAGTCTTGAAATCGGACGCGCTATTAGGTGCAAGAAGGGTAATCTGCTCCCAGCCGTGTCCGGGGTTATCTCTGTATTCTTCGGGAAAACAATTGGCTTCCGGAATCTGTTCACCTTCTCCTATTACCCGGCCTTGGACCCAGCTCTCCGAGCGCCCTAAGTAATTCAGCCGCTCCATCAGAACGCCCAACATGTTACGTTCATCATCGTCCAGAGGCACGTTGGACCAAGTAACAACCAAATCTTGGTCTTTAACCCGCGCCCAGGTGTCGAACACCAGGGTCGTCTTTTCGATTTTCTTCTCATCCAGTGCACCAATCGGCATGTAATGACGGCTGTGAGTGCCAACCATAGGTGGGATAAAGTAGCGCGGCAGCTCGGCGGACAGATTTTCAATCAAGCTGCGAGCCTCAGGCAACAAGCCGGTACCATTCCACACGCCGGATGTGTAGCCGACCGAGATCAGCGCACGCAACAGCCGCCACGGAGAGGGTGGCCACTCAATCAAGCCTTCGTTGACGTGGTGGCCGTAGGGCGTCGCGTGATAACGCCCGGCAAGGAAACGAAAAGCAAGAGATACCGACATGCACCCTACTCGTTGAACGCCACTTCTTGCGCAACCATTCGACTTTTACATTCAGAAATGACGATCTTCATGTTTTCTTCCAAGTCCTCAAGTGCGGGAAGGGACCATTCCAAAGGCATTGTGGCCTTAATCTCTTTGCTCTTAACATGCAGATCGCACGCGGTTCGCAGACGCATGCCTTCATCGGTCAGCGCACGCAGCTTGTACAACGACAAGAGGATCAGAAGGCGTTCTACAGAATCTCCCAATCCGTAACCGCGAATCTGCGCCAGGTCTAAATTGACGTATAAGGTGATCGATTCGGCGGTGTATTCGTCTCGCGCAAACGGGACGTTGCCGAACCCCGCCTTAGTGTCGCCTGACGGATCGACATGATCGTTCTTCACACCGCCGGAAGCAGCAACTTGGGTTCTATCTGCTTCAATGAACGCAGACAATGCGCGAGCGGCACGAAGGCGACCTCCTGCCAGTTCTTTCTTGGCCAGAAACACACCATGCAGCAACGAGTTGACGTCGTACTTCACGAGTGCTTCGGCGAGTTTCTGCCGATCAATGGGGCCTGTTTCCATTACGCCGATTTCTTCCTTGAGCGTGTTGAAGAACGTCTTGTCTTTGCTTTCCAGCAAATAAGGGCTGTTCAGCCGATGCGATTCCAAAATCGTGTCGGTCAGGAAGTTGCCATTGCGAGTGATACGTACATGCGAAATGCCCTTGAGCTCTTCCTTCACGTCGTTGTTGGCAGCATCCCATATAGTCATCTCAAGACGGTTGGCCATGCTCTGAGCCGACTCTACCAGAAGACTCGTGCCGCTACCGGTTTGAAAAGTCGCAGCGCCCAAGGAAGGAAACCCGGTAGGCTGAAATCGACTTCCTTGAAGAGGTTTCAGTGGAATTTTGAACAGCAATCGATTGATGTTCTTTAAGGGTTCAATATTAATACTCATATACATTTGCTCCTTTAGTTTTAGGTCCAAAATTAATGCCCATGTTCATTGCTTGTGTTTGGGTCAAGGCGGTATAAAAACCTCTGGGCAGTGTTTGGTGTGATAGGAAAAGCCAAAGCTGCAGCCCACAGTCTGGCGGTATCGGGGGACACAGCGCCTGCACGCACCGTGCAACAAACTCCGGTAGCGCGCAGACGACGTAAGGCCAGAGTAATGGCGGATGCCGCATCGCCGGTTGCAAGGCGACGAACGAGTGCGGGGTCGGTTCCGATATCGAGTTCAAACCCGAAACGTGTCTTGCACGACCAGGGTAGCGCACATAGGCGAATCGCGAGCCAGGCATCGTCCGGCCATTCTGTCGTTCGTGGATACTCAATTGAAACTCGTTGTTTGGCCCATGCCTTGGAGTTCAAAGCCATAAAGGCGCGTGCTAAAGCCAGAGTACGATCAAGGTCAACCTCTCCGGAAAAAAGTGCTGCGAGATCGGCGATGCTGGCTGACGCGCGTGGCGCCGCCTTGAGCGGCAAATGACGGTCTCCGTGCTGCGAAGCCTCTACCAGACGGCGTTCGAGCAGAGCGATGGCATCGTCAATCCCGCGACGACCGTGCATAACAACCTCCGGCTGAATATTAAGCCGCGTTCCGGTGCCTGTGCCGGTGGTGGCAAAAAGCGATGGTTGCTTTTGATCAAGAGGAAGCCAATGACGTCGGATCGGGTCAATTGGTGTTCCGTTTGTTTCAAAGTTACCTGCCTGCAAAGCAAAGGCTAAGGCCAGACGGAATTCCGGAGTGCCATCGTCGCTGGCGGTCACCCACTCGGGACGCAGGCGAGGTACAGGCTGAGCGGTAAAACCGCTACCACGGGCCATGGTCTCCTCAGCTTCCACCAACTGGAAAAGAACACTCTGCCAGCATTCGGGACTATGGGGACGCTCGGTAACAGCGAAGAGCGCATCGGTCAACTGCTTTTCCACAACAATTATGCGAGCCGGCGCATTTTTGTCGCGAGCCTCCCGACGCAAGCGATGCAGCCATAAATCAAGATCGTCAATGCAAGCTAAATGTTCGGAGGGGCGATCCGCTACGTCAAATTGACCCAAGGGTACCGCCAGATTCGATTGTCCGTTACGCTCAATGTAGCCATACCGTTGAAACGCCCTAATTCCCCGCGTGGTGCCAAGACGCTGCACAGCTCGAGCAAGATCAAGCGGTTCTCGTGCAGCCTTGGCACCAACCTGAGCACGACCTTCTGCAAGCAACCGGCGCAATTCCTGATAAGTGGCCGGATGTGACCACAACGGCATCCACTGCTCGCCTCTTGCGCTTTCGTCGTCCGCCGATGCACTTGCATACGCCGCTCCGCAAGCGTTGACGGTGAATGGCGACGTAGCGCGGGAGGATTTCGATGATCCGAACCGGCGAGAAGCACTTGACCTGAAGGCAATGGTGCCTTCAAGCATTAGGATAAAGTCTACCGGATTCACCAAACTATCTGAATCCGGACCATTGCTGTTATTTGCACCCCCAGCTGTACCCGGAAAGTACTGGCCAACAGGTGGTCCGGATAAATTCCCTAGAATAGGTGTGCTCCAAAGGGCTCCACGAACCCACGCCTGCGCTGCAGGTTTAGGTTTGCCATCATCATTGTCAAGATCAAAGATCTCATTGACCCGCTTCATAAAATTATTCGTGAAATCAAACCTGCCGTCATTGCCACCAGTACCGAGCAGCGCAGGATATTTTGGGATTCCATCGTCCCCTAACACCATCGCGGCATCCATCCATTCTCTATGTGGGCCACGCCAATGTAATCGGAGGCTGAGGATTTGATCTGCCTTGAGCCTCTTGTATCGTTTTTCTGCCTCCCGAAGTCGTTTCTTGTAGTCTTCGGAAGTTTTGATTCGATTTTTTTCGGCAGCGCTCATACCGGGTATTTTGGTTTCAGCTTTGATGTCACGGACTTCTTTATCTGCTATTGAGAGGCTTTTAAGCTGTAATCGGCTTTCGCTGATCCCGGAACGGAATCTTGCGAATCGACGACTCCTCGAATTCTCGATCCGAGACAAAGCCGGATCATTATCGGCAAAGAAACCCGCTCCCTTGTTCCACGGCGCAACGAGTGGCGTGGGCTGATAGTCACATAGGAAAAATGTCTCGAGCTTCTCCCGGGTCAATTTTGTTGCCAACCGGAAGTGGTCCCCATCCCACCATCCGCGCGCATCGCTGTCAACTTGCTCGGCAACCAGCCGCAGGATCCCAAGCGCCTTGAGATAATGTGCCAACGGCGTGGGTGCGCAACCATCAAGCTGATGAACATGAATCATTGCAGGCCTCTCTGCGCGAAGCGGCGCCTAATCTCAATGAGGAACAGATGAGTAACGTGGTCGTTGAATTCTTCGAAAGGGTGAATGTAGCGGAGTTGATTTTCGGTGAAAGCGAAGCTCCTATCAATCCGTTCCTTATCAAGTTTGCCATTGTTACCGTTCCAACGCGCTTCAAGATCGTTGGTATAGTCGCGCATCAACGTTGGGATCCGCGAATACGTCGGCGCTTTGCGTTTGCCGGCACGAACATCCCGAGAACGCCAATGCCCGGCGATATTCGGAGTCAAGTTAGCGCAAATGCGTCGGTGCAGCTCCGGCAAGAGATCATAGATGCGCAGCCCCGCAAGCGCTCGCTTAGCAATAGCCTGTTCGATATCGGCAATCCGTTCAGTCAGCAGTGAAACAAGTTTTTGGTGGCTCAGGATGCCGATAGAAGTCTTAACGTAGCGGGTGGCCGAATACGGCACCCGAACCGTTTCCGAATCTATATCCAACTGATGCTTCGCGTGGTAATTCTCCTGCTTTTGCAATAATGGATCTTCCGTAGCCACCTGTCGCGAGGCACGCATATCAGCTGAGCGCAACGCAGCTTCCAGCCAAGCCAGATTGAACGGCCCGAAGCGTTCAACAAGACTTAATACGCGCTCGGACCAGCTCCTGCCGGTTCGGAGGCTCAAACCCATTTCTGACGGTGCCAGGTCAAGTTCGGTAGCCGGCAACTGATGAAAACTGCCATCAACAGCAGCCAGCTGCACAGGAGGCAAAATATCGCCTTCCCGGATGCCACGAATACGCACTCGGCTATCATCGGCTTTCTGGTCGGAAGAACTTGCATGCCAGGCCATGCGCACTTTACCGTGATGGGAACAAATCAGATAGGCAAGCAAATCAAACTCTTGAGCAGTAAGATTGAGTATTTCCTGTTCAATGGCCGTAGGCTCGGAAATGTCATTACCATTGACAGACTCATCCGACGATTCAATAGCGTTTTGATTGACTTCATTCATTGCATCAAACCACTTGCGCCAAGGGCCAAGTAAAGCTTGGTGTTCGGGATTGTGCCGTTGCAGCACGCCGAACAAGCCGAGCGTGCTCGCCAGCTCATGGCGGAAACCGCGTCGTTGATCACCGGCGTTGATACGGTACAAATTATTGAAGCTGCACGGCCAGGCGATATCGGGAGCTTTGGCAATGTCTTCCCGCTCGGGGCGGGTATCTGCCTGAATGGAACTCTGGAACGCAGGATGAGCTTTACCGAGATCGTGCCAACGCCCGGCAAGATGTAGCAGCCTAGCGAAGTTCGGCTCAACCTGCATTTGCTCTGCGATACATTGGACCTTTTTGCCGACCTCCAAGCCATGACTGGCAATGGTTTGCCAATTATCGGTGATGCTCAGGGATTCATCATCTTCGGCGGCGTCCGCATCATCTTCCGGCTTGAGGAATTCATCGGCTTCAGCGGCGTTTGCATCATTTTCCGACTTAGGTACACGAATGAGCCGCCGGGTTTCGCCAGGTTGCCAACCACCGTTACGTCGTTTCCAGCAGAGTTTCTTCTTGTGCCGGATTGCGTAGTCCGACTGTATGGGCTTAACCCGTTCCTCGGACTCCGGGTCCCATCCGCGATCGTTGCGATAACCTCCGACGGTACTCTCGATCAGCACCGTCTGTCCGGGATAGATGTCGCGGCGGCTGACTTTACGCCATTTGCGATCCAGCCAATCCCAAACCCATGCTTGGACGCCTGGTTTCAGATTCTCTGATTTTGGTTTGCACAACCAGTCACGAGTCTTTAGGAAAGGAATACTACAGAGTTCATCTCTTGTTGGCTTCATGTTCGACGGCGGATCATCGTCGGCAACCTCGGCCCAAAATACTTGCACGTCGCGTTCGTTACCTGACCGAATAAAGCGGCTGATGTCGATATCCGCTCCCGACAAATCAGGTGAGGTATCGAATAATTCATCCAATTCGTGGCGTAGTAACAGATGAGCGGGTTCATAGGGATAGAGGCGCGGCAGTAATGCGCCATTCTTTTCTTCGAATTGTTCGAGATGGTTCGGCCCGGCATCCGGTAATGCCTGGCAGGCATCGCGCGAGGCATCGAGTTCATCCTTTGAGTAGGGAGCGGCTTTCTCGTCACTGTCGTACCCGAAATCTGCGACGATGACTTGGCCTGTACCACCCCATCGCGCGCAACGACCGAATCTCTGAATCAAGCTTGGCCATGGGGCAAGCTCGGTAATCAGAAGAGATGCCGAGATATCCACACCGGCTTCCACCACCTGCGTAGAAACGATAATGCGATTCGTGCCCGGGCCACAAGCTTCGCGGTTGAGAAATTCTTCACGCCAAGCCCGTCGCTCGGCGGGGCGGAATCGACTATGAATCAAACGAATGTCCGTACTTGCGTCCTTCAGCGTCTTGTCTTGCCGAAGCACCTTCCAGGCTCCGACGGCTCGCTCCACCGTATTGAGCACGACCAACGTTAATCCTTCCTTGTGTTGTTCAATAACGGTCTGAGCGAGTTTCTTCTGATCGGAAAACTGATTGATTTTCAGAGTTTTGGTAACGTTATTCCATAGATGTCCTACCCGATCCTCGGATCCGATGCAGTGCTTATTCCCAGCCAGCTCTTCGGTCAAATCGGCCGTGTCCGGACTCTTCTCCAACCAGGCTTGCTGCAATGTCGCGCTCATCCACCATGTGAAACAGGGTCGCAGCGACTTCCCGTCATTTCGGTCTTTGCTTCGAAACGCCTGAAGCTGCCCCGAAGTAGCCAAGCCCACATCCATTAGCTGCACTTCGTCCATCACCCACAGAGTGTCTTGATTCAGTAACCCGAACTCCATAGGCCAACGCGCTCTGGGACAGGCATAGCCACGATTCATGGCGCGGGAAAGTAGCATGTCCTGCGTGCCGATCAGCACCGCGTCGTATTCGGGATATAGGTACCACTGACCTGTATCGGTGCCCCCCATAAGCAAGTGAACACCTACCTTGCCGTCGTGTGTGCCTTCTTGTCCGTCCCACAGTGCATCGATATCCTCACTTTCGAGGATCTTGCGGGCTTCGTTTCCTGTTTGTTCGACGAGTACGCGCATAGGCAGACACCAGACTAGGCGGCGCGGCCACTTTTCATTGCGCTGCTGTAAGCGATGCCATATCCAAGTTGTAAGCACGCCCAGAGTCTTTCCGAAACCCGTCGGAATACGAATTAGTCGGTTGCCGCAGTTTTGTGAATCCGCAAGTTTTTTCTGCCACGAATGCGCCTTGTCATGCTTGCTGACTTTGGTAAAGAAGTGGGCATATTCATTCATAGGAATACTTTATTCTATCCGAAGTTTTGCCGAGATTTGCGCAAATGCTGAGCGCAAAAGAAGTATCGTTCTCGGTGAAATGGTCACTCAAACAAAGAAAACTCTGTCAGCTCTTTGAAATCTTTCTCAAAACTATCTTTCATGTTCCGGTAAGTATATACATGCCAAATGTTTCTGAGCTTATGCATGCATTAACTTGGGTTTGATTTTTAATATATCCGACTCAGAGCTATCGCGCATAAATTTTTTGGCTTCGGAAGTAAAAGATTCTATGAAATCAATAAAAGTATCGTGCTTAACTGTATATTTTTGTCGCTGAAGCGCATGGATCACTTCGTTTTTCAGCATTTCGGCAGTCGCTGGCAATTGCACCATCTCGTGATTATATTTAATTTTTATTATGCTTTGCTATCTGTTGAATAATTAAAATCTGTCTGTTTTAACTCGGCAGATTCGGCGAAGAATCGTGTGATAGTGTCTGCAATTCGCATGGCAGCGTCAAGGGGCGAGTCGGCCAAAGTGATCGGGCGTCCGATGACAATATAATCGGCACCATTACAAAATGCCTGCGTTACATCCACAGTTCTTTTTTGGTCGTCATCATTGTCTACCGGACGAATCCCGGGGATAACAATCAGCAGTTGATCGGCGAATTCTTTTTTTAATCCGGGGGCTTCAAGACCCGATGCGACAACGCCGTCGCAACCGATTGCTAGAGCGCGCTTTGCTCGTGACAGCACCAGCGCTTCGATATCGCAATTAAAACCTAAGTCGTTCAAATCGCCGCGGTCAAGGCTTGTCAAAGCGGTAACTGCAAGTAATTTCAAATGTGCGCTTTTTTCTGCTACTGCTGCCGCGAGCATGGCATCATTGCCGTGCACTGTTGCGAAGCTAACGCCGCGGTTGCGTAGTTGACGCACTGCGGCAGCGACGGTTTGCGGGACGTCAAAAAATTTCAGATCGACAAATACTTTTTTATCCTGATTCAATAACTGCTCAAGCAAGGTGAATCCGTCGCCTGACATGAACAGTTCCAAGCCAATTTTGTAAAAGCACACTGTCGAACCGAGCTGATCAACCATTTGCTGCGCTTGTTTTGCATCGGGAAAATCTAATGCGACAATCAAGCGGTCTTGCGTGGCAATAGCGGTGGGCTTCGGCATCACTTTATAGTATTTGTCGTCAATCTAAGTGGCAGATGTATTTGGGTTCGCCATCCAAAACAACCTCGATTTCACTGCCATCCGCCGCGAAATCCGTTGTGCTGTTTTTTAGCTGCAAGCGAAAACCGACGTTCCCGAAGCTGTGCAGCGGCAATCGGATTATATTGCGGTAGACATAAATATTGTCAATAAGATCACCGCCGGTTAATACGACAGGTAGCGTTAGCGTGGGCTCAGATTGGATTTGAACGGCATGCATAATCAGTGAACCGGACTGTTGCCAACGAGTGCGTTGATCGGCTCCTTCCATCGTTTTGATGATTTCCCCGTGGAACTTGAGCGTCAGGCAATCATCGTTCCGGCAAACCTTCTCGATTGTGACGGTGGGTAATTCCAGAGTGCGAAAACTCATTGCGGCAGCGTATTTAATTGCGCAAAGTAATTTTTGATAAAGTCATCCAGCGGCAGGGTCTCCCGTTGCTCCGTCGCTTGTTGCTGAGCAATAGATTCATCTACCAGCCGACGCCATTGCTTTAATTGTTCATCCGGTAGCGACTGTGCTAAAAAGTCACGGTGGAATTCATGTGACTTGCGTAGCGTCATTGCAGCAAAGCTTTCATGGTTGGTGCGCATCTCATCAAGCACTCTTGCCGATGGGGTGGCATCAGGTTCGGCAAATAAGTATTGTTGCGTAGCGAGCGCAGCGCGATAACGATTGCCGCCGCGCGCCGTATCAAGTAACTCGACAATTGGTTGAATTGTCTTGCAAATTGTATCGCCCCACTCGGCCAGATTTCTTCCGGCTGTGTTGTGTAACAGCCGTAGCCCCGGTTTGCGTCCTTGGTGAGCGACTAACATTTCGTTATAGTGAACTTCTTTTTGCTCATCGGCATTCATCGGCGGACTCGGTTGAAGTAAAGCCAGCCAGAACAGGGCTTCAAGGAAATCCAATTGCCGTACATCAAGGCCGACCGGGTCGAATGCATTCAAGTCTAGCGCACGCAGCTCAATATACTCGACTCCGGCTCGGTGCAAACCGAGCAAGCGCATTTCGTTTTTTCGCGCAACACATTTCGGCCGTACCGTCGCGTAATGTTCGTTTTCAATTTGTAGAATATTGGCATTGAGTTGACGATATTCGCCGTTAACCAAAACGCCGATTTTTTTATACTGTTCGCAAGGCGTGGTTACGGCACGGCGTAGCGATGTAATATATTCTTCCAACGAGTCGTACGAGGGCGTGATATCCATTTTCGCCTCAAGATTATTTTGGTAGCCGATATCTCCCATTCGCAGAGAAGTCGCATACGGTCCGTATAAGGAGCAGTCGTCGAAAACTTGTAAATTTCGTGCCGAACCGACAAAGCTCTTGCAAACTGCGGGAGATGCGCCGAACAAATAAGTGATGAGCCAGCTAATGCGCATCAAATTGCGGATGACTCCCATTGAGTATTCGGAACGCAATGTTTCGGGTGCGGTATCGCGACCGAAGATTTCGGCAAGACAAGACCAAAGTTGCGGATTAAAAGAATAGTTGAAATGAATGCCGGAAATAGTTTGCATTGAACGTCCGTAACGATGACCGAGCCCGCTGCGATAAATGGTTTTCATCCTGCCGATGTTTGAGCAACCATATTGTGCCAATGGGATAGTTACATCATTTTTTGTGACGCAGGGCATGCTGTTTGACCACAAAATTTCATTATCCAGATGGTGATGGGTATAAATGTGCAAGTTATTTAGGAATGTAACGGCATTGATATTATCCTTTTGCGGCGGCACGATTATTTCAAGTAGCATTTCGGAATAATCGGTCGTGACATAGGGATGAGTTAGCGCTGCGCCTAGCGCCGCCGGATGCGGTGTGTAAGCTAACGCGCCGTGTGTGTCAACGCGTAAAGATTCTTTTTCAATACCGATTTGATGTCCTTCGGCGACCACCGCTTTGTTCGTTTGATCCGCTAGTCTTTGTACTAATTGTTCGGTATTCATGGTTTGGTTTCGCCATTTTGAGGATATTTTGATAAAAAATTGCGCTCAAAGTAAATTCCAGGGTCAGTTTTACGTCCCGGTGCAATGTCGGAGTGGCAAGCAATATGTTTGGCAGATAAGCTGGGATAAGCGAGCAATAACGCATGTACCAATTTTGCCAATTGCCGATACTGTCCCGTTTCAAACGGTTGATCATCACGGCCTTCCAATTCAATTCCGATAGAGAAATCATTACAGTGTTCACGTCCTTGGTAGCGGGATTCTCCGGCATGCCAAGCGCGCCGGTTGAACGGAACGAACTGCAACAAGTTGCTATTGCGGCGAATCACGATATGGGCTGAAACTCTTAGGTCCATGATATCGCGGTAATATGGATGTACGTTCGGATTAAGTGTATTCGTAAACAATTGTTGAATACCATTCCCTCCGTATTCGCCGGGCGGCACGCTGATAGAATGTATTACGATTAAGTTTAAGTTCACTTCCGCCGGACGCGTGTCGGCATTGGGTGAAGTGATGTATTTTGCCGTCGTGACGCGATGCGTATTAGGGTTGATAACGATTGCAGGCATTTTGATATAGCTGATGAAGCGTTTCATTGACGTTGACAAATAAGACATCCAAGTTGTAAGCGGTTTGTTTCAGCCAGCGGGCGGTTGTTTGCACTGCCAAAAGTACGGCAGCATCGCGGGGATATCCGTACGCGCCGCAACTGATTGCCGGGAAGGCAATGCTAACCAGCGAATGTTGTCGCGCAAGAGTTAATGCGTGATAGTAACATTGCGCTAGCGCTTCCGCCTCACGATGTTTGCCGTCGCGCCAGACAGGGCCGACAGTGTGGATTACATAGCGGGCAGGCAATTGAAACCCTGACGTGATTTTGGCTTCGCCGGTCGCGCACCCGCCGAGTTTGTGACATGCTTCACGTAGTTGATTACCGGCGGCGGCATGGATGGCACCGTCAACTCCGCCACCGCCGAGTAAAGTGGAATTAGCAGCGTTGACGACGGCGTCAACCGCGAGTGTGGTAATGTCCGCTTTAATCGGTTTGAGATAACCCGCCATGTCGATATTGTACCGTTTTAGCGGCTTTATCGCTTATGCCGAAGAGTTCCGGTCAAACCGAAAGGAAAGACTCTTGGATTGTACGTGCCCAGATACATACTGGATTCTTGGACGTCAATAAAAAGGTGACCGGCATGCAATACCAGCACATCGGCCACCGCATCAAAGGTTTCTATATGAGCCAATTTTGCTTCAAAAATAGAGGCTCATGAGCACTCTAAGCTTCAACAGAAATATGATGCCCTCATTTTGGGATAGTTGTAACTCCCGAACGCATTCAAGGTCAGTCGTTCGACCCTGTATGTATGGCGCCCCTGGCCTATCGGCAGGGTGAGACGCGCCCGGAAAACCGACCGGTTTTCAGCGGCGAACGACCCGACAAGGACGTCGGGGCTGGCGCTCATTGACAGAACCCAGTCGCGTCATGGGTGAGACGCGCCCGGAAAACCGACCGGTTTTCAGCGGTGAACGACCCGACAAGGACGTCGGGGCTGGGGCTTGTTGACAGAACCCAGTCGCGTCATGGGTGAGATGCGCCCGGAAAACCGACCGGTTTTCAGCGGTGAACGACCCGACAAGGACGTCGGGGCTGGGGCTTATTGACAGAACCCAGTCGCGTCATGGATGACAGGCACTTTGCCGACAATCCGGCACAATCCGGCACAATCCGCCGACAATCCGCCAACAAACACAAAAGGGAGGGTTGAGCAGTTTGCACGACTGCAGCAGAACGCCGCGTAAACGCCGCCGGCAGGTCTGGCCGCAAACTCTGACCCGGGAAATCCGTCGTCTGCGCCTAAGATACCCCACTAGGGACGGGACAAGGTTTATGTGTTGCTCTTGCCGTGGTGCCGCAAGCATGGTTGTTGTGTCCGAGTGCGGCGACGATCGGATGCTTGATTTCAGATGCCTCGGATCGGATGCGTTTCTCACCGCAGCACTTGGACCGCAAAGGTCAAGCTAAACCGTTGCGACGTAAGCCGCCGCGCCCGCGTCTAGATCGCAAAGCCGGTGCCAAGCATGTCGGACACTGTGTTGCTTTCGATACTATTATCCGTTTTATCGAAGGCAGCCGACGCTATATTCCGACCGCAACGGATCATTCAAGCCGCTTTGCCTTCGGCGGCAGTGCCTCGCGGCAATAGCACCCAAGCGACTCGGTTTGTCGCCTTGGTGCAAACAGTCTTGCCGGGCAAAATCGAGCAAGTATTGACCGACAACGGCAACGAGCTTCAAGGCGCATTCGATCAATACATTCGGCAACGAAAGATCCGCCACTGCTATACTTGCCCGGGTACCCCAAAATGAATGCTTATAACGAGCGCTTCAGCTTCAACCGTACGGTTCAGGAAGAGTTTATCGGCTATCGGGAAGCATTACTGCTTGAAGACATCGGTGCGTTTAACCGGCAGATGATCGATTACCTACAACGCTACAACGGCGAGCGCCCCCACCGGAGATTAAACGACATGACCCTCTATCAAGGCATTGTCCGGCAGCCGCTCTATTTACCCGGGCCTCATTTGTCCGGAATGTATTGGACACGTACAAACACTTGACGAACAGACTCCTGACATGATTTACTACGATTGATTGTGGCAGCCCGATGCGAATTAGGCTAATAACCTGCTTATAGACCAAGCTTTACCGTCCGGATAAAGGGATACGTCTCTTAAGCTATATAGTCCCTTAATATGGAAAAAGTATCTGTCGTCATACCGAGCTATAACTCCTCATCCTACATAGTGCGCGCCATTGAGTCTGTATTAAACCAGACATACGACAACCTGGAAGTGATAATTGCAGACGACTCGTCGACCGACGACACTTGTGCTACAGTTCAAAAAATAAACGACCCGCGTATCAAACTGATAAAGCGCACGAAGAATGGCGGGGCTGCCGCTGCGCGAAATTCAGCTATATACGCAGCAACAGGCCGATATATCGCTTTCCTTGATTCGGATGATTATTGGTTGCCGCATAAATTGTCAGTACAAATCGGCAAAATGCAAAGGAAAGCAGCGAGCTTTTCATATACAAGTTATATAATCAAATCACAAAAAGGCAAAGTGTTGATAAACGTGCCGGAGAAAGTGAACTACAAACGCCTGCTAAGAGGAAATATCATCGGCACTTCAACAGTGGTTTATGATACTTTGGCGTTCGGTAAAGTCTATATGCCCACGTTAAGTATGTCGGAAGATTTCGCGACTTGGTTAAATATACTGCGACAATGTGATTCAGCGTTGGGAATACGTCAGCCTATGACGTATTGGATAAAACGGAGTAATTCACTTTCTTCGCAGCTTCTACTAGCCAAATATTTGACTTATAGAATGTGTAGAGATACACAGGGGTTATCGCTAATCATGTCGCTTTATTGTCTGTTCAGACATTCGCTGCAAGCGTTGCGAAAACACTTACACCGCCGCATACCGTGATAATCCCTCTTAGAGAATTGCTAAGCCGCCCACACCTATCGCAAAGTACCTATCGTTAGCAACCGTCTATTCTTTTAACACAATGTATAAAGCGGTTCGACACGGCGGCTAATAGCTGATATTGCATTGTCTTTGTTCGAGCAGTAAATGATGCGGTATGTTCTCGAACTTGTACAATACATCACGACAAATAACGTAAATAGTTTATAGCATCTATTCAAAATCAAAACGCTCAGGCAGTATTACGCGGACCAAAGATCGCCGTACCCAACCGCACCATCGTCGCACCCTCTGCAATCGCCGATTCAAAATCATCACTCATTCCCATTGATAAAGTGTCTAAACAATAATCCTCCTTCATGTTCTCGTATATTGAACGTAGTACTGAAAATACTCGACGTTGCAAAGCAAAGTCTTTTTGCGGCGCCGGAATTGCCATAAGTCCACGCAAACGTAGCTGGGGTAACGCCTTGACTGAATCCGCAATCGAATAAACAGAGTCAACGGGAACCCCGGATTTAGCGCTTTCACCACTGAGATTAACCTGCACACATACATTCAACGGTTGAGTGGTAAGCGGTCTGTTATCCGATAATTTTTTTGCCACCGATATACGGTCAACGCTGTGTACCCAAGAAAACAATGCAGCGATTTTTTTCGCTTTATTGCTTTGAATCGGGCCGGTAAAATGCCAGACTATGTTTAATTTATGCAATAGATTAATCTTTTTCTCAGCTTCTTGTACATAGTTTTCACCAAATTGGCACTGCCCAAGTGTAAACCCTTCGGTAATCATTTGTACTGGTCTAGTCTTACTGATTGCTAAAAGTTGTACGCTATTTTCAGATCGACTGTATTTTTTCTCATATCGGCGAATGCGTGATAATACCGCAGGCAGGTTACGTCCGATTGTCTGTTTATTTATCGCACCCATACAATTCATCGGCGCAAAAAACCGGCCCGTCAACACAAACACGCTTCATTATCGGTTTACCGTCAACGATGGCTTGAACAGTACACCCGGCGCAACCGCCCACACCACATGCCATATACTCTTCAACACATACTTGACATGCGATTTGGTACCTTTTGGCGAGCAGCGCAATGTTTTTCAACATTGCAGGGGGGCCGCATGCAAAAATTTCTGTTTGCCGTTGTTCCATTCGACTGAGGTTAGCCAGCCAAAAATCCGTCAAATGATCAATACGCCCTCTAAAGTAGCCGGGATAATCTTTCCGGCTACATAAACGTGCGACTATTCCTCGCTTCTCCAGCATGGTCAGTGTCGCTCGTACTTCTAAATCTTTAAAAATCCCTTGCGCATGAGAGGACTGACTGACATCAAAAGGAAGCGGTCTTTCCGAAGCAAGAAAAGCAACCGGTCGGATATCCATATCATTTAGATAATGCGCCAAAAATAGTATCGGCGGAATTCCCAATCCGCCACCTAGTAGTAAAGGTTTAACTTCGGATGATGCTATACAAAACGGTTTACCGATCGGTCCCATGCTATTTAAGCGATTACCCTTTTTTTTTCTTGCCAAAAAACTGCTCCCTTGACCGACTACCCGATACATAAAATCAACCCAGCCTTCTCGCGGACAGGCATTCAAAATTGAATATGGCCGGCGGAGTGGGAGTTCTTTGGAACATTGCAAATGAATAAATTGACCGGGCTTGGCGAGTTGAGCGCATTGTGGCATTGATAGGCGCATAATATATTGTCCTTGCGCATAAGCATGATGCGCCATAATATACGCATCCTCAACAAGAATTTTCTGTTTCGGCCCCATTTTCATATTCCCTATTCACCATAGGCAATAACACCATTAATAATGGTATGTGTGACTCGATGACTAAATTGCTTACCTAGAAACGGAGTATTCTTACCGGCGCTAAGCATGGCTTCTTTAGTAAGAGTCCATTGCTGAGACGGATCAACAATGCAAATATCGGCAATTGCCATTTCATCGAGGCGGCCTCGATCAATACCTAATATTTGTGCCGGGTTTGTAGTTACCAGCGCAACCGCTTTAGTTAAAGAAATGACGCTTTCATCAACCAGCTCAAACATCAAGGGTAATAAAGTTTCCAGTGAAGAAATCCCTGGTTCTGAAGATGGGAACGGTGCCAGCTTGGCATTGGCATCATGCGGCTGATGATCAGAACAAACCGCACTGATCACATCTTGACTCAAACCCCATCTCAAAGCATCGCGGTCCTCGCGACTACGCAATGGCGGCAAAACATGATACCCCGAATCAAAGCCGCGTACATCTTCATCACATAAAAATAGTTGATGCGCCGCAACATCCGCCGTAACCGGCAGGCCTGCTTTGTGCGCTTGGGCAATCATTTCTACCGAACGTGCGCAAGACAATCGACAAAAGTGCACTCGCGTACCTACATCCTCAATTAAAGCTAGATATTGTGCTAATGCGCTGGTCTCCGCGGATACCGGTATAGCTGACAAACCTAATTGAGCGGAAACCCTCCCCTGATGTGCGCAACCATTTTTGCTCAATGCACAGTCCATCGGGTACAACATAACCAACAAATCAAGTCCCATAGCATATTCAAGCGCTCTTTTCAAAACGCCGGTATCTGCCCAAGGATTCAAAACATTGCTCACCGCAACACAGCCGGATGATTTTAATGCTGCCATCTCCGCCAAAGCCTCGCCTTTCAAATCAGCCGTTATCCCGCCAATCACAAGTACATTATCAAACTTTTGTTGCCGCGCGCGTTGCTGTACCAACTGTACATCAGATGGCGAAGTAATTGGCGGACTGGTGGCGGGTAAACAGCATAATGTTGTGATTCCGCAAGCGATCGCTGCGCGCAACTCTGAAGCGATGGTCGCTTTATGTTCAAGCCCGGGTTCACGTAAATGTGTTGCCAAATCAACTAGCCCGGATAACACCAAACGCCCCTTAGCATTAATCACCTTAGCATCGGCATAAGATTGTAAATTACCGGAAAGATCTATCCGTCCGTTTTGAATAAATAAATCACGAACCCCGCTTCCCCCAGTACTAGGACCAACGATTGTTCCTTGACGTATCACTACCTTAACCGTCATCGGCATGCCTACCCAGAATCAAAGACATCACCGCCATCCTTGCCACAACCCCTAATCCGACTTGTTTTAAGAGAACAGAATAAAGACCATCGGCAACCTCGGAACTAATCTCTACTCCGCGATTAATCGGCCCCGGATGCATTACCATGACGTCAGGCTTTGCATGGCAAAGACGCTTCGTCGTTACTCCGTAACATAAATAATATTCTCTTTCGCTAGGCAAAAAAGCGCTAGTCATCCGCTCTTTTTGCAAACGCAAAATAATAACAACATCAACATTTCGCAAACCTTCGTCAAGATCGTTATATAACCGGATATTTTCCGTATCAATACCTGTCGGCAGTAAAGTTTGCGGTGCAATCAAACGTATTTCTTCTACGCCCATCAACGTCAAAGCGGTAATTTCAGAACGCGCAACTCGCGAATGTAGAATATCTCCGACAATAGCAACTTTTAAGTGCCTAAAATCCTGTTTCATCTTTTTAATAGTCAGCATGTCAAGCAAAGCTTGGGTCGGATGTGCATGGCTTCCGTCTCCGGCATTAACAATAGAAACTTTATCGCCAAGATGTCGGGCAATAAACTCGGTAGCGCCGCTATTGGGATGTCTGATAATAAACATATCAACTCCCATTGCATGGATATTTTTTAATGTATCCAACAATGATTCACCTTTTTGTAAAGATGCCATATCGATATGAAAATTCATGACATCGGCAGATAACCTTTTTGCAGCGAGCTCGAAGGCGGAACGAGTACGAGTACTGGCTTCAAAGAAGGTATTAATAATGGTTTTACCTCGCAATAAAGGTATTTTTCTAACGCTACGATTGTCATCGGCGATAAAAGACTCCGCTGTATTTAGCACATTGATGAATTGTGCTTCGGACAATCCTTCAATTGTCAGAAAATGCTTTAGGTTTCCGTGCTCGTCAAATGGAAGTAGCGGAGAAGAGACTGGAGGCGTTGCAGTGAAACACGATGTCATTAAAGCGCTATTCTGGCACAACTACAAGGGTTTGTATAGGTCCTGTACGATGCCACCCTAAATGGGATTTTTGAAGAGCTTCGGAGGAAGCGTTCGGCAGTAACATTCGGGTCGGTGCTTTCTGTCCGTTGCCGATATGAGGGCGGTGCAGGGTGAGACGCGCCCGGAAAACCAATTGGTTTTCAGCGACGAACGACCCGACAAGGACGTCGGGGCTGGGGCTTGTTGACAGAACCAAGTCGCGTCATGGGTGAGACGCGCCCGGAAAACCAATTGGTTTTCAGCGGCGAACGACCCGACAAGGACGTCGGGGCTGGGGCTTGTTGACAGAACCAAGTCTCGTCATGGATGACAGGCCCTGCGCTAAACATCCGGCACAATCCGCCGAAAATCCACCAATAAAACAAAACGGTTTCATAACTGGTCATTGAATGCTTCCGTATCGGCGAATAGCAGGTCTTCCGCATGATCGATACAATCTTCTTGGACGGTGCGGTTGAAGCGCTCGATGTGCGCGTTCATTTTTAGACACTTGGGATAGGTCAGCCACTGCTCAATCGCGGGTGATTCCCGGATGAGCCGGGCAAACTGTCCTTGAAACTCACTCCCGCCGTCCGTCAGGGTGAGACGCGCCCGGAAAACCGATCGGTTTTCAGTGGCAAACGACCCGACAAGGATGTCGGGGCAGGGGCTTGTTGACAGAACCCAGTCGCGTCATGGGTGAGACGCGCCCGGAAAACCAATTGGTTTTCAGCGGCGAACGACCCGACAAGGACGTCGGGGCTGGGGCTTGTTGACAGAACCCAGTCGCGTCATGGGTGAGACACGCCCGGAAAACCAATTGGTTTTCAGCGGCGAACGACCCGACAAGGATGTGGGGGCTGGGGCTTGTTGACAGAATCCAGTCGCGTCATGGATGACAGGCCCTGCGCTAAACATCCGCCGACAATCCGCCAACAAACACAAAACGGTTCCATAACCGATCATTGAATGCTTCCGTATCGGTAAATAGCAGGTCTTCTGCATGATCAATACAATCTTCTTGGACGGTGCGGTTGAAGCGCTTGATGTGCGCGTTCATTTTTGGACACTTGGGATAGGTCAGCCACTGTTCAATCGCGGGTGATTCCCGGATGAGCCGGGCAAACTGTCCTTGAAACTCGCTCCCGCCGTCCGTCAGGGTGAGACGCGCCCGGAAAACCGATCGGTTTTCAGTGGCAAACGACCCGACAAGGATGTCGGAGGCTGGCGTTCATTCGCAGAACGAAATCTCGTCACGGACGACAGGCGCTTTGCCGCGGTCATACAAGGCGCTGAGCCCAGTGCGACGATAACGTCGGCGCCAGCGGTACAAAAGTGCTGCGACTGACCTTGAATGTGTTCGGGAGTTACAACCCTCCCAAAATAATAGGGCATCATATTTCCGTTGAAGCTTAGAGCGCTCATGAGCCTCCATCTTTGAGGCTAAACAGGCTCATATAGAAACCTTTGATGCGGTGGTCGATGTGCTGATATTGCATGTCGGTCACCTTTTCGAGTCGTGCCGTGAATTCCATATGTATCCGGCATTATACAAATACGTTTGGCGACGAGTGTTTCCGGCCGCATGAAGCGGCACGAACGCCGACCGTATAAAGGCGCGGAATGTATTGGCTCGTTCAAGTGTTAACGCCCGATAAAGACTAAGTACTTATAGACCAGAAACTTGACGGCATTAGAGACACTAACGGCCAACACGACTCCAACATAGTAGAGTGACGTCAATTCCATAATGCCCTTGAACAACAGGAAGTCGAGCGCTCGAAATGCCAGTGCAGAACCTGTATAGCGCAAAAAAGCACGGCTGCCCGCGCCGGAGCGGAACACAAAACGCACGTTTGCGACAAAGTGGAATATAAAAACTACAACCAGGGCGGCAGCAAATGATGCTCCGACGGAAAAACCCGCAACCTCGTGCATCAGTGCCGTTACTCCGAGGCTTACCGCAAGTCCGGCTATTCCGGTGAGAACGTAACGCCCGACCTGGTCAAGCATTGATTATGGCTTGCGGCGCACAATCACCTCGGCCAGCAACCCGAAGTAACCGGTATTCAGGCCAAAAACTGCCAGTCCCAGCACTAAGTTAACATGCTCAACCGGTTTCTCTGCGTTGCCCGATAACCACATGGCGAATTCAACGCCAAACAAAGTGATGGCAGCGATAATGAAAAACGCTGCAACCGGCAGAAAAATTCTCAGAGGCTTAATCAGCAGTAACAACAGCAGTATCTGCGGTAATGTTACTAATGGATACCTGAGTGAAATGAATGAGCTGCCGGCCCGTCTTTGTTTGAAGCCAACCGGAACTTGGTCAAACCGCATTCCTTTGTGGTAGGAGTCAAGTAGGATTTGTTGAGTATAGTTGTAGTCGCCCGGGATGAAAAAAACCTTCAGATAGGCATCGCTTACAGCAAAAATTCCTGGTTGCGAATCCTCAATGTCCCAAGACGTCAACCATCGCATAAGCAATCGGAAGGCTGTATTTCCCACACGTCGAATAAAAGGCATCCGGTAATTCAGCTGCGGGAATCGGTTGCCGTAGACGACATCGGCCTGATCATTGAGGATTGGGGTAATCAGCGCAGGTATGTCCGACGGATCATGCTGAGCATCGGCATCCAGCTTGACGACTATGCTAAATCCGTGATTGCGCCCGTAGATCAGGCCGCTGCGCACTGCTGCCCCCAAACCCCGGTTAAGCTTGTGGGTGAGGATGTGATCGGCTCCTGCCTGTCTGGCTACCGCCCCGGTGTTGTCGGTAGAGCCGTCGTTAATCACGCAGACTTGAAGACGAAGACCGAGCCCAGACAATCGTCCGGCACACCGGCGAACCCGTGCCACCACCTGCGGGACAGATTTCTCCTCGTTAAAAGCCGGAATGATAACCAGCAGTGAGTCGTAGGGAAGGTGTGTCCCGTTCTGCGGGGTTGGCTGGGATATTATGCTGTGTTCTTCAACCGCCACGTATTCGCAACCGGTACCGGTCCGTTTCGCACAGCGCGACGATCAGCGCCGACCATGCCAATGCGATCGGCACGAACATGTAGCGTCCGATGAGAAGATTGTGCTGCATACTATGCTGCGGGAACAGACCCAGACGCACAAGCACCATTGCTATTGCCGCCAGTATCACGATGACGCCGGCCGCGGCCGCGATGCTTTTTGCGCCATACGCTCTGAGCGTGCCGACGATGACCGCCGTAATCAGCGCTGCGGATGAGGCGAACACGATCAGGGCGTACAGGGTTTCGTTGCCCATCAGGCCGACGGTTTGATAAGCGTGCTGAAATAGTACATTCAGCGTATGTAACACACCATCCGACCGACCGTCGCTCATGCGCCAGGCCAGCTGATCACCGGCGCGATACAGCATGTGCATACCGAGATAGTAGGCTTTGGCAAGCTGGTCGGCACCGTAGGAACAGACAAATCCGGCTGCAAACGACCCCATGCAGCAGGCGACATCAATCAGCCGGCGGCGGAGCTCAGGAACGCCTGTGCGCCCGAAGTACAAGATCACTACCGCCGCCGGCAACAGCAACAGCAGATGCCCCGACAACAAAAACAGATAAGCCGAGACCATGCCCGTAGCAAAGAAAAACAGCCTCACGGTGTGCGGGCGGGCTTGGGCGCGCAGCAGTAGTACCAATGCGATCAAGGCTGCGAGCGCAAACAGGTAGGGCAGCGAACGGGCAAATCCTCCGTAGTACGGAATACCCGAAAAGAAAAAGCCCAGGAAGATCAACGGGCTCAATATCAGCAATAGGCGGGTCGAGTGCGCCAGAGCAACCAGTGCAAGCAACAGATACGCGAAGTACGTCAGAGCTTTGATGCCGGCATTGATCTGAAACAGGTCCAACGCCTGCCAGCGCAACGCGATTGCGATAAGCGCCTTGGCGCCGTGCCGGTAGCGCGACTTCATGTGCCAGGTATAGTGTTTTTGTTCCTGCATGACGATGCGATGCAACTCCCCGCAGGGGCCGCCTCTCTCATGTCCGCGCTTCGCAAACAAGCGCTTGGGAACGATCGCATCCTCAATGCGTCCGGAAGGCGCGGCAATCATACTGTTGAGCATCTCGCAATCCGCAAACAGGTTTATGCCGATCAGGCTTCGGATTGACTTCGAGTGCTCGGGCATAACAGCCTTAGGCTTCAGGTTATGTGTCTCAAACGCCTCTCGCACCACCTCAAAAGCGCGCTGCTGCGGCAGTTGGTTACCCAGATAGTGCAGCAGATAAAACCCGAACAGCAGCAGGACGGCGATGCCGAGGTAGTGGATTGCGCGGCGAACAGAAAACACGCTATGCTGCCTTACGGGCACGCCCGGTTCTGCTACTAGTCGGCATCTGGTACCCGGTAGTAAGACATGGACGCAATACAGGAACTCATAGAGATAGAAAAATAATCAAACCGATATGCGGGCGGATTATATATGTTACTGATGTGTATATCCAAAATGTGTATATCCAAAAACCATACCGGATTCTTGGATATCAATAAAAATGGGACCGGCACGCAATATCAGCGCAATCAGTTCCTTTTACCAGTTAGGCATTTATATTAGCATGTATCCGGCACTATACACCACACGTCACCGCCATTTTGGCTCGCGCACCGACACTTGATTAAGTAATTAGTACATCTTCAAGTAACTCTTGAGCTTGCTCGCGCTCATCTACCGTCAAGACCACGGTGGAGTAGCCCTTGTCGCGCCGGATAATGTGGATACTGCGGATGTTGACTCTACTGAGCTTGAAACGTTTGGCAACCTTTGCCAAAGCGCCGGGCTCGTCTTTAAGCCGGATAACCAATGTATCATCCGTTACTGCTTGAAATCCGGCAGTCTTTAACACTTGTAGCGCCTGATCGCAGTAGTCGGTCGCCAAATGAATCACACCGTATTCATCCGCCGATTCGGCATCCAGCCCATCAATATTAATATCGTTATCTGCCAACACACTGCTAATGTCGGCAAGCATGCCCGCCCGGTTATCCGCTATGATAGTAATTCGCTTCATTTCCGGCTATTTTCTCCCGCCACATAATCGCCGACGACGCGATCAATGATCTCGCATGTCACATGCGGCATCGTAATTAAATGTCCGATGTCCTTATATACGGCTATCTGCCATTTTTGCAACATTTCTTCATCAGGTCTCGGAAAGACGGCAATCGGAGAATTAGGATTGCGCCAAGCCGGCACACCGTGCTCATTGAAACGATTGACCGCATATTCTGCATTTGCCAACATCTCATGAACCGTTTTTTGAAACCCTGATCTGCCATAATTCTGCAACGCGTACCAAAGCATTAGCGGCGCTACCCCATTGCGCGAACCTGATAGGGTCGTGTCCAACACACCGACATATTCGATGGCGCGGGCAACACGCATGACATAATCTTGCTTCGCCAGCACGATGCCGCAGGGAAACGGCGCACCAATCAATTTGTGCCCGCTAATTGAAACACTATCATAACCGGCATCAAAACCGTACGGCGGCGGGTTGTCAATAAAAGGCAAAATCATCCCGTACAACGCCGCATCGGCATGAATATAAAAATTGGTCACCGCTAAATCCGCAAAGATACTCCGCACTTTAGCCACATCATCAATCGCTCCTTTCATGGTCGTGCCGATATTTGCCAATACAATGGCCGGCACATCACGATGAATCCGTACAGTCTCATATAGGTCTTCGTAATCTATTTCACCATTCCCCTGACTCTTTATCATGATATTTCGAGTATTCAACACATGCATATTTTTCAGGACGCTATAATGAGTATCTTCGGAAAAATAAACTAACCCGTTCGGATGTAACTCACGTGCCAGATATAGGCCATACATATTGCCTTCAGTGCCCCCGGATGTCACATAACCCCAACATTCCTTTTCTTCCGAATGCATTAACCGAGCAAACTCATAAATCACTTCGCATTCAATTTCATGCGTATTGCTCCAGTAGTTACTGTTATGAAAAGGATCTCCCACATTATTCAGACAATATTCAAAAAATCTCATCAGATCCTTATATACAAACGTCTGATTACAGGGATAACCGACTTGGGAGGCTTCATTTTCTCGCAATGTATGGAACAAGAAATCCAAACGTTGCCGCGCCTTTTCCGGAAGCTTATTCATAGTTTTAAGCATATTACCGTCCCATAAATATATAATGGCAGTTCACTATCCATGATATTTTGGTACTTCCGGCAAAACAAGTGAAACGCGAAATTCTTGTTACGAGCGCACTGCCTTACGCTAACGGCCCGATTCACTTAGGGCATTTGCTGGAATATATCCAAACCGATATCTGGGTACGCTTTCAACGACTGCTAGGACATACTTGCTACTATGTTTGCGCCGACGATGCGCACGGCACTCCGATTATGCTAAAAGCGCGTGAACTGAATATAACGGCCGAACAGCTCATTGAGAAAGTCAAACGAAGCCACACAAAAGACTTTTCTGATTTCCTAATCAGCTTTGATAATTATCATTCGACACATTCCGAAGAAAACTACGCTTTTGCCAAAGAAATCTACGAAAAACTAAAAGCGGCCGACCTCATATTCACCCGCAATATTACTCAAGCATACGATAACAAAGCCGAAATGTTTTTACCCGATCGTTTCATCAAAGGCGACTGCCCTCGCTGTCACGCACCCGATCAATACGGTGATTGTTGCGAATGTTGCGGCGCGACATATACCCCGACCGAGCTGAATAATGCAGTATCGGTACTTTCCGGGGAACCACCTAGCACCCGCGAATCCGAGCATTATTTTTTTTCATTATCGAAATTTGAGTCGGCTTTGAAACAATGGCTCGCCAACGAACAAGTCCAACCGGAAATACGCAACAAACTGAATGAATGGTTTGAAAACAAGCTGCTTGACTGGGACATATCGCGCGATGCGCCTTACTTCGGCTTTAAAATTCCCGATCATCCGAAAAAATATTTCTATGTCTGGTTGGATGCTCCGATCGGCTATATGGCGAGTTTCAAACAATTGTGCAAGCGTATTGGGCTGAACTTCGATTCCTACTGGAAAAAAGACAGTGCCACCGAACTGTATCACTTTATAGGCAAGGACATCGCTTATTTCCACATGCTGTTTTGGCCGGCGATTCTGGAGGGTGCGGGTTTTAGAAAGCCGACCGGAGTCTATTGCCACGGATTTGTTACTATCAATAAAGAAAAGATGTCTAAATCGCGCGGTACTTTTATTACCGCACGTAACTATTTGGAAAACCTCAATGCCGAATATTTGCGCTACTACTTTGCCGCTAAGTTAACGGACGGAATCGAAGATATCGATTTGAATTTGCATGACTTCATCCTGCGCATCAATAGCAATCTGGTCGGCAAAGTTATCAACATTGCCGGTCGTTGCGCCGGTTTTATTGATAAGTATTTTGGCGGTGAAATGAGATGCGACGAGGCCGTTACCAAACATCCGGCTGTTCAAGCCGTAATTGATATCACGCCCAGCATTGCCGATGCGTATGAAACACGTCGGTATGCCTGCGCAATGCGCAAGATTATGCAGATTGCGGATATGGCGAATCAGTATATCGATCAAGAAAAGCCGTGGCGAATTGCCAAAGAAGAAACACAACACAATCACCTGAACGAAGTATGTAGCGTGGGATTGGTCCTATTCGCTTACATCATCCGATTACTCGCCCCGGTCTTGCCACGTACCAGTGAAAAAGTTGAGCAATTCTTAAATCTGAAGCTGAACCGCTGGGACGCGCCGTTATTTCGACCGCAAACCACTCGTCATCGGATTAAACCGTTTATGCCATTGATGCAACGTATTGAGGAAACTGTCGTTCGAAAGTTAACCACAGTACCAAAATCCGAATCCGACGCGCTTAAAATAGCGCAGGAGAAAAAACCGATGATTGATTATGCCGATTTTGCCAAACTAGATCTACGAGTCGCAACTATTCTAACAGCGGAACCGGTTGACGGTGCGGATAAACTCTTGCGCTTAAAATTAAACGACGGCGATACGACCCGTAGCGTATTGGCTGGCATTAAATCTTCATATACTCCCGAACAGCTTACCGGACGGCAGGTCGTGTTGGTTGCCAATCTGAAACCGAAAAAGATGCGGTTTGGCATATCGGAAGGAATGATCCTTGCCGCAGGCAAGGACAAAATATTCCTGCTAAAACCTGACGCAGGTGCCGTCGCCGGCATGACAATTAAATAATTGCTCGCATCAGAAACTACGTGAAACGGTAAAAACAACACGGTCGCTTATGGGGTCATCACCTCTCCAAAATGCCGTATAACTCGCTTGTTGATTGGTATCGTGGTAACGCCAGGTCGAAATCAAAACCTTTTGCCGTTTTGGTCAAACCTAATTCCCAGTGCGTATAACCATAACCATCGCACAGCAAATCCGCAGCGGAATTACAAAACGCACCACCTTCATCCGTAGCTTTGTCACCTTTTACATCGACAACCCCAGCGGCAAAATCAAATCCGATTGTCTCTGTTAATACTAATTCCAGCGAGCTTTTAACATAAATATAATCGCCATCTTCAAGTGTCGCATCAGGTGAATAGACAGTTAATAGACCGATCGTCGGAGATAGTTTCACTTCCGCAAATGTATGACTCAGCCCCACCCAGAACTCTAAGACATCCGCTTCCAAGTTGCCGTTATCATTCGGGAACCAGTAGTAAACCAAAGAAAAGTCATAATCAATCGGACCTAGCGAATCGGCATAGCCGACATACAAGTCATATTCAATGCTGGAAGTTCCGTTTTCAGCGCCGTTTTCGTCGAACCCGGTCAAATCCGGATTTGTTCCCTAAATACCCGCATAAAAATTGTGATAGGTCCAATCCAGACTCGCTTGAACTGCCGCGTCTTCGTCGGATAGCGAAGCGCCGCGGAAAACATAATCACTCGTAAACCATACGGTGGCGCTGAAGTTTTCCTCATCAAATGTCTCTGTCTGTGCAGTAGTCGCACCGGTAAAAAACATACATGAAATTAATGCTGTGGAAATGATCTGCCGCATATTCGGCCTCCTTTTTCAGTTTTTATTAAAAATCCATGTTTATGTATTTTTAATATATGTAATTATAAATATTATCTTTATATAAGATATATAATATTGTGGAATTAGGCGAGATTAAGAAATACTTCTTCGATTGCTCAAGAGTAAATGAATACCGAGCGTCTGTATAATAAGCAAATAAACAATTTTTCCGTTTGTAACATGTCTGATTATCTGCTCATCCTAATTGGCACCGCTCTCATCAACAATCTTGTGTTAACAAAGTTTTTGGGTTTATGTCCTTTCTTCGGCACGTCACAAAGGATTGAAACTGCGGCAGGCATGGCTTTGGCGACAATGTTTGTACTAACCGCCAGCGCAGGAATCAGCTATTTATTGCACCGTTACTTGTTAATCCCTTTTGAACTTACCTATTTGAAAGCGCTGACTTTCATTGTTGTTATTGCATCCTTTGTTCAACTCACCGAAATTATTTTGCGCGCAACCAATCCTTTGTTACATAGTATGCTGGGGATTTTTCTTCCGCTGATTACTACCAACTGTGCAGTCTTAGGTGTCGCATTGATCAATATCGAACAAGCTGAAAATTTTATCGAAGCGCTTTTAACCGGTTTAGGCAGCGCAATCGGTTTCGCTTTTGTATTGGTTGTTTTTTCCGAGCTACGCCATACACTGGAAGATTCTGCGGTACCCGTGCCTTTGCGTGGCACTGGAATTGCGATGATCACCGCCGGCATTATGTCGCTTGCTTTCATCGGATTTGAAGGGCTTGCTGCCCGCTAACAGATGCTTGGCTTTAGTATCATTATCGGACTGATTTTGATTATCGGTCTCGGATTGAGTTTTATCGCTCAACGACTTGATTCCGATCGCGATAGTTTGGTTGATCGGATAAACCTTGCTTTACCGGGAATGCAGTGCGGCCAATGCGGGTATGCCGGTTGCCGGCCATACGCTCAAGCAATCGTTAAAGGCGAGGCCGAAATCAACCAATGCCCTCCCGGCGGCACAATAGTCATTACATCGCTTGCCAAGTTGCTCAATAATCCGGTTACGCCGCCGGATTCGCGATTCGGTACTGAAAAACCCGCACAGCTTGCGGTAATCAATGAAGCGAAGTGTATCGGATGTGCACTCTGTTTACCGGCATGTCCGGTGGATGCGATCATTGGCGCGCCTGATTATATGCATACCGTAATCAATGCTGATTGTACAGGTTGCGAACTGTGTGTCGCACCTTGTCCGGTTGATTGCATTCAAATGGTTCCGGTGCCGACACATCCCCCCGTGCCGATATTACAAATAACATCCGATACCACCGCACTTCCCTGTATCCGGTGCAACCGTTGCAGCACGGTTTGCCCGGTGCGGTTACCCGCACAAACCCTTTATCACAAAATTAAACAAGGCAATCAATGCGATACCGATTCCCTTGAGCTCGTCACCCAGTGTATTGAATGTGGTTTGTGCGAGGCCAGTTGTCCAAGCCATATTCCCTTACTCGGTTATTATCAATTCGGGAAACGCTTACATAATTATCAACACAACGCCAGAAAACAAGCTCGGTACAATCGGGAGCGTTATGAAAACAAACAAAAGCGTCAGAAAGATCAAGAAACAAAGCAGCAGGAGTTCTGGAACAAGCAGCGCAACTCTTTGAAAATGCAATTATACCGATCCGATCGCTGCTGAGCCTGCAATGTTTGCGCCGCTACACCAAAATCTCACTGTCGCGGTGTTAATGCGAAAGGTCTGTTACGCGTTACTGCCTGCAACCGCAGTACTCGTCTGGCAATTCGGACTAGGTGTTGTTGTCAATCTGATCATTGCCGCAACGATCGCAATCGTCGGCGAAGCTTTGCTACTGCGTTTGCGCCATTCTGCTGTCCGACCGTTCGTTTGCGACAACAGCGCATTGCTCACTGCTTGGCTGATTGCATTGGCAGTGCCGCCCTGTGTTCCGTGGTGGACGATAGCGATTGCTTCCGGTGGCGCTATCATTATTGGTAAGCAGTTATATGGCGGGCTGGGCAACAATATTTTTAATCCTGCGATGGTCGGTTATGCTATCGTAATTGTCGCTTTTCCATTATTTATTGCCAACTGGCAAAACATAGACCCGGCAATGCGGTTTGACTGGCCCGCTACACTACGCTGCATAGTCGGCGAGCGACACCCCGATGTGATTAGCGGTGCAACCCCGCTTAGCGCCGCACGATTTCAGCTTGCCATCACCGCCGATACGACGAAATCGCAATGGCTTTTCCCCAACCTCGCTTTTTTACTCGGTGGTATATGGTTATTGCAACAACGCATCATTCAATGGTATTTGCCGGTCGGATTTCTTTTTGCGCTCGGGGCCGGCTCTATGCTATTGCATTTAGTTGATACCGATTATCCGACACCAATCTTTCACTGGTTAAACGGCGCCACTATGATCGGAGCTTTTTTCATCATCACCGATCCGGTAACTGCGCCCAAAGCAAAATCCGCAATGATAATTTTTGGCGCGGGAGTCGGATTTTTATTACTTATTTTCCGCTCTTACGGCAACGCGATCGACGGTCTGGCATTTGCAGTACTAATAATGAACATGCTCACTCCCTTGCTAAACCGCTATTCAAAACCATAATGAAACGAAACTTTCTACAGCCTGCACTTCGCCTGACAATTTTTGCCGCGATAGTAATCGGTATTTTGATGTCAATCGCAGAGATAACTGCGGAAAAGCGTGATCGCGAAGCGCAAATACGCTTCACCCGGATATTGAATTCGGTCGCACCGTACGCGGTGCCGGAAGCTCATGCTTGGCAAGCGACTGCATATCAACCTGATACGAATGCAAGATTACAAGCAATTTACCCAATTAATTTATCCGGTGTTTATCATGGTGTCGTCATTGAAGTAATCGCCCCCGACGGCTATAACGACGATATTCGACTCCTTGCGGGAATTGATGCGCAAGGCAAAATATCTAATGTCCGTGTCATCGAACACCACGAAACACCCGGACTTGGCGATCGCATTGAACGACGCAAAAGTGATTGGCTAAGGGGGTTAATCGGTCTATCCATAGAATCCGAACCTAATGCTTGGCGTTTGCGCGGCCAATTTGAAAACGGAGATTTTAACCATTTAACCGGAGCAACTGTCACCGCAAAAGCAGTCTTAAACGTTATGCGGGATACAATGTCGGAGTTACAGCCATACTTGGATGTTTTACAATGAAACATCCGACGGTAAAGCTCCGGTGATAAAACTGACAACGGTTTTTTTTATCAATGCAACAAGCAGCAGACTCTTACATACAACCAAGCTTTGCGCAACAGCTTAAAAGCGTTTGGGCCGATAATGTCGGACTGGTACAGTTACTTGGTTTATGCCCGCTGCTTGCGGTAACCAACACCGTCGCAAACGGTCTGATACTTGGACTTGCAAGCTTGTTTGTCGTATCGTTAAGCGGAACTTTTGTTTCATTGTTACGCAATGTTATCCCGAGCGAAGTGCGGTTGCCGGTTTTTATGGTAATCATCGGCGGATGGGTAGGTATAATCGATTTATTGTTGGAAACTTATTTCTATGATGCACATCATACGATCGGTCTATTTATTCCGTTGATTGTAACGAATTGTATTATCATCGCCCGCGCCGAATCATTTGCAAGCAAACACGACGTCATACCGGCCGCATTAGACGGATTACTGACAGGTATCGGCTTTTTAATCACCCTAATCGCACTAGGTACGATACGTGAATTGTTTGGTAGCGGCAGATTATTTGACGGATTGGGACTATTGTTCGGATTAACGGCCGACGCGCTGCGCATCGCTTTGCCCGGCTACCCGGGGTTCATCCCCGCACTACTGCCTGCAGGCGCATTTTTTTCTTGCGCTTTGTTGATCACCATACACAAGGCTTTGAATAAAAAATAATGGACCGTCACACTCGCAACAAAATTTTTCAGCGATTTCAGAAAATGAACCCGAAACCGATAACCGAATTACGCTATAAATCAAACTTTGAATTGTTGATTGCCGTGATTCTATCGGCACAGGCAACCGATATCAGCGTCAACAAGGCAACCAAAGCATTATATAAAGTTGCCAACACGCCGAAAAAAATGTTGGCATTAGGCGAGACGCAGTTCAAAACCTATATCAAAAACATTGGCTTATTTAATACCAAGTCTGCCAATATTATGAAAACCTGCAAACAATTATGCGACCGGCATGGCGGTAGAGTTCCCCGTACCCGCTGCGCATTGGAAGAACTTCCCGGTGTCGGCCGTAAAACCGCCAACGTGATTTTGAATACTGCCTTCGGCGAATCAACCATTGCTGTTGATACACATATCTTTCGCGTATCAAATCTTACCGGCATTGCGCCGGGTAAAACCCCTTTGCAGGTTGAAAAAAATTTGCTGAAATATGTGCCCGATAAATTTAAGCGGCATGCTCATCATTGGCTGATACTGCACGGACGTTACGTGTGCGTTGCACGTAAACCGCGATGTCGTAAATGCCTGATCCGGGATTTATGCGATCATGGAAAAACGCTAGAAATGCGCGCGAACAAAGAAAAAGATACCATCGGTTAAAGCAAGCCGTAGTAAGAAGTTCCAGCGATTGAAAAATGCCTTTCACCATGTCTATAGAGCACAGGTATTACTTCGTTACTCCGTTACCGTCTCTTTTAACGTCCGATTTGCTTTTGTAGTAACCGGCTTTCATTATTTGTTCTCCCTGATACAACAAAAACCAAACAAGACAAACCTCGTTTCCGGCACGCATTAAAAACATCGTTAAAAATTATGTGGCATACACATACAAAGAACAGTCTATCAAATCTTCACGCTCGCTGTGTGATGAGTATTCGGTTCGTGTTGGTACCGATTTGATTATTCGTGATGCCCCAACAGTTGGAAGTTTTAGTGAAGCGTTGATCGTTAATCATCACCGCATGGATGTGCAACGGCAATCCTGCAATGGCATCCTTCACAACTTGGTCGAGTAATACGGAACCTTTGTTCACCTCGCCGACTTCGAAAATAACATAGCCGCCGGGCTGCACGACCCTGACTAGCGCTTTGAAAGTATCGCGGATAAATATCTTCCAGCGTTCAACAGAGATGTGCAGTGACAAAGGAAGTGCCGGACTGTCAATCCCGGCAAACCAACAACGCAGCCAATTGTCTTTGCGGTAATCCACCGCATTCAAAAACGGAGGAGAAGTAACAACTAAAGTAACGCTTGCAGTCGCAAGGAACGATAAATTATCGGCGGCGGAACAACGTAACAAACCACGGCTTTCGTTTCGACCAAAGTCTTGCGGTATACCTGAACGCAACAAGCTTTTGGTTTTATTTAAAATAATCATTCGGATATTTTTAGCAGCCGGCATGACTTCGGATTTACGATTTATTTTTCTCTGCGATGCAATAGATACCGCTTGATTCGGCGGCATTGTCCGCACTGAGAAAAATCCCGGCGAATGTCCCGTCAGGCGGTTAATCGCAACCATCCGAATCCAATCGTCTACCGAATCCAATGATCCTTGACTGTCTCTTTCTAACAGATAATTTTTTAAGGACTGAATCTGCACCAATGTTTCGGGGTGATAAAACTCTGTTAAATCATCCTTCACGTCGTCAACCAATGCTGTTGTCAGATCAATCCGTGATAAGCGTTCCTTAATCGCTACAGGCGTCGGCGGACATAACCGCGGGCGCGTCAGCATGACGCATAATGGGTTTTGATCGCTTCCTACAGGCTGTCTTCGCATCAATGCGGCTTGGACCGGAGTCGTACCGCGTCCCATAAACGGATCAAATACTCTATCGCTTTCTGTCGTAAGGCGATTAATAAAGAATTCCGGCAGCTGTGGCTTAAAGCAAGCGCGATAGCTAATTTCATGCAAACTATGCCCTTGTCTCTGACGCGAAGTCCAAAACGTATCAATCAAATACAATATGCCATGGTCGTATTCCGTTCTACACCCTTGCCGAATCAAAGACCTTACTAAGGCATTGTCGCGAGAGCGAATTCTTTTACCGAGATGATTCTCACTGAATGTCGTGCTCATACCCGCTTTCAATCATTACCCGATTTACACGCTAGAATAAATTCAGCAAACCGCTTCGTCCACGGATTAGCCTGCGTTGACCGTTGATGCAAGTAGGTTGCAAGCAGGTTCTTGTAAACAATGCCGTCTTTACCGTTGGCAATCCCTCCGCCGCGCAACATATCAAATGCCATTGATGTGGACTGCGGTAAATCAATAATCTCAGAGTAGTGAAATTCATGTCCGCAAATCATATTGCTTTCTCCTTCCTGAACCGAGCCCCAGAGCATCGCTTCGGTTTCATATACCCGAGTATAGCCCCTGCCTTGCGGCGTATCATGCATAATAGTATCTGCCGGTAGTACATCGGACATCGCGTACTTTTGCCCTTGCCATGTGATACTTCTCGTCAAATACATTAGCCCGCCGCACTCGGCATATACCGGTAGACCCGCTTCAATCGCTTGTTTGACTTGCTCACGTAAACTACAGTTTGCCTGTAACAAACTCGCTTGAGTCTCAGGAAATCCGCCGCCGATTAAAAGTCCGTCCACCGGCGGCAAATTGATGTCATGTAAGCTGTCAATGAAAACCAGCTCTGCGCCATGTTGTTGTAAAGATTCCAAATCATCCGGATAATAAAATCCAAACGCTTGATCGCGGAATATTCCTAGCCGGAATCGGCTTTGCGGCAAAACACTGACTCGCTCAGTGTCGCTCAATGAGAGTATGACTTTATTTCTTTGCGAAGTCATGCTTCCTTTGTCTTTTTTGTCCGAATGAAATGCCAACCCCAACACTTCACCGCAATTGACTTGTTCTTCAACCGCAGCCCGCATTTTTTCGACAATTGTCGCCGCATCTCCCCTCTCATTTTCCGGCACCAAACCTAAATGTCGTTCAAGTAATTCCATACGCGTATCACGCATAATAGCTCCCTTCACCGGTATTCCGACATGCATGCGAATGATTGTTTCCAGTTTGTTCCGATGACGGTCGCCACCAACTTTATTTAATACCACACCGATAATCTTTATCCGATTATCAAAATTTAAATAGCCCTGTAATAATGGCGCGATACCACGTGTCGTACCGTTGCAATCAAGCACCAATAAAACCGGAAGATTCAATAAATACGCCAACGCTGCGTTACTATCACAGCCATCCGATGACACCCCATCATACAAACCTTTGTTGGCTTCAACAACTGCGAAAGCATCTTGCCTTCTACGGTCAAAGAATGTTGTTATTTCATTATCGGTTTGGACATGAAAATCAAGGTTGTAACATGGCTTATCAGCGGCAAGCGACAACCACTGCGGATCAATATAATCGGGGCCCTTCTTAAACGGCTGAACCGGAATACCACGCCGGCGTAATGCCGCCAAAAAACCGACGCAAAAAGCAGTTTTACCCGACGATTTACGCGTTGCGCTGACAAGTAGCTTCATTGCTGTTCTCCACAACCGTCAATTCTAGCTGCCGCCGAGGATCTTTAGCCGGCCGCCGGTATATCAAATTGCGCGTCGGAAAGATTCTCCGGTAAAAAGTCTAATACTCCGAGCATAAACACCAGCAGCGCGAGTGCAATACCAATCCCGCCGATCCCTAGTAGAACCTCCGGCAAGCTAGGTGTATAAGAAGTGATGGCGCCATCAAAAAAGCTACTGCTCTCCTCCAGTCCGGGGAACAGAACCAACGGATATGCCTGACCGCCGATTACAATAACATAAACTTGTAGAAGTATTCCGACCAGTACTAAAACACTCCCAAACATTGTCGTCAAACGGCAGTTTCCGAACGGAAACGAATAAAACAAAATCAGCGGAATGACGCTCCCGATGCCAATTTGCCCGACCCAAAATAGTAACGGATAAATTCCCCCCTCTTTAAGCAGGAATATTTCAATGCCGTGGTGTTCCGTCGCATAAAGATTGGTCAGGTTGTATACCAATGTAAAATATAAAACAGTCGCAACAAACACGCCTAAAAGATTACGCAATTTAAGCAAAATATAATCGCCGAGTACGCGGTTTGACAGGTAAAATGTCGTCATTAACACCAAAATGAAAGCTGCCAAACCCGATGAAAATGACATCGCAATAAACAATGGCGCCATAATAGCAGCATCATATGCTTGGCGTGCAACCAAAAAGCCAAAAATAGCCCCGGTGCCTGTGGTTAGAATCAAGCGCCAAATTAATGCGACTGTTCCGCCGAACTTTGCATATCGATGCATTCGTCGCTCAAACATCGTCCAAAGGTAAATGATCACAACGGCAAAAAATCCGGTATAAAGAATAATATTCCAAGCGAATATCGACTTAAAGTTATAATAAGTCATTGCAATAATCAAGCGGTCGGGGCGGCCTAAGTCCAGTACCAACACTGCGAGACCACCTGCTAAAAATACTATGGCAAGCAGCGCCGACAGCCGGGCTAAAGGTTTGTAATCTATTTTTCCGAAAACAGAGGCTATGGATGCCACATTCAACACTCCGGAAGCAATCACTATCAGAAAAATTGCGAATACATGCGGAGCGCCCCAAACAATCTGATTATTCATATTCGTCACATAATGCCCGTGGTGTTCCATGTACCAAGCCGCTGCGACTCCTATCATAGAGAGCAATCCGAAGCCGCTGAGCCACAAGTAGTAACCGATGTTATCCGCTGAAAGCGCGGCAAAACGTACCGGTCTCATAGCAGCCCCTGATAACGTACTCCGGTATTCAAACCGAGATCCGATCGAATCTGCATCGCGCCATACTCTTTCAAGCGCGACGATATTTCACTTTTCGGATCATTCAAATCACCGAATATCAAAGCTCGGTGCCCGGCATGTTCACAAGCCTGAACACAAGCAGTGGTACCTTCGTTGCGATCCAGCTTGTGAACACAGAAAGTGCAACTCTCGACTGTGCCTTTCCCTCTCGGCGCATGGGGCAACTGATCGTGCAATGTTTCGTGAATGAATGAACGCGCTTTGTAAGGACAAGCCATCATGCAATAACGGCAACCAATACAGGTGTGCTTGTCGACCAACACAATGCCGTCGGCACGCTTAAAAGAGGCGCCGGTCGGACAAACATCCACACAAGGAGGAGACTCGCAATGCTGGCACATGACCGGAAACGACTTCTTGAATCCGGCTTTTTTATCACGGATAGTGAGCTTGCGTATCCATTGCGCATCGGTTGACGGACGATTCGTCCCGTTTAATCCGTGCTCTTCGTTACACGCTGTAACGCACTCGCTACAGCCTTCGGCGCAACGATTGGTATCAACCAACATCCCCCACCGCACAGAATCGGTAACTGCTTTATCCAAGGGCCTTGCTTGACTCACGCTATAGAGAAAAACACCGGGAGCGATAGCGGCGCTACCGGCAAAAGCAGCCCCGCTTTTCAAAAAACTACGGCGACTGCGATCAGACGGTTGAAGTGATACGGTATCTTTCATTGCGACTGCGAACGATGCCGTAAAGCATCTGTCATTTCATCATTTAATGATGGCCGGACGACTTTTGCTGCAAAGGCTTCTTCCGGTCTGTCGGCATGACATTGGAAGCAATCTATCTTCACCGCGCTGAATTGATGGCATCCGGTACAGAAATGTTCAGTATCGGTATGTCGCGCGTAGCGACCCTCCGCATCAGGCAGCACATGGCAATTAAGGCAATTCACAAACCGATATTTTTCAGTACGAATCCCTTTTACGACAGTGAGGTCACGTTGATGCAAAAGAAAGTCCATGTGTCGGCGACGCATTATTTCGGTCGGCTCAACACACCGCTCGCCTTTTGCAAGAGGTAATTTCGGTAGCAGACTGCTACGTTCGGAATCGGCGAAAGTAATGCCTCCGAGCAAAGCGGCAAAAACCACCATCGATACAATAGAAAAAATCAGCACATGGCGCATCAATATCAATCACGCTTAATGATCACCCAATGCCATATCGATATAGCCGGTCGGACATACATCCGCACATATGTGGCAACCGATACAGCGATCATAATTGGTATCAACATAGCGTCCGGTAGTACTTTTATTCTTATCAACACGAAAAACCGCATCCTGCGGACAGAAAATGACACAGTTATCGCATTCAAAACACATCCCGCAACTCATACACCGGTTGGCTTCTTCAACCGCATCGTTATCATCAAGCCCCATTACCCGTTCTTCAAAATGTCCCAATACTTGGTCCAAACCGGGCCCGCAACCTTCACGTTCCTTCTGCTCGACATAACTAAAATGACCTAAAAATAATTTCTCGGGAGGGATGATTTCCTGGCCGGATCGATCTTCGTAATTATGTAATGAAAAATCAGCGGCGCAAGTTCCCCATTGACCGCCACCTTCAAATTTATCAGGTTCAAGATTATGTTCTTTTAATTTATCAAGTAGATTAAAGTGATGCACATCAACCTTAGGTCGTTTGCCGGCTTCAGTCTCACGCAGGTAAAAATCGACGCTGTCTGCCGCAATCGAACCTTGTCCGATAGCAGTCGTTAATAAATGCGGGCGAATAATATCGCCGGCGGCAAAATGCCCCTGATGCTCCGGAATCGCATAGAATTTATCTACATCCATCAGACCGCGTCCGTTATTAAACTCGGTTAAACCGTTTAAGTTACCGCCTTGTCCGATGGCCGAAACCAACAGATCGCAGGGAATCTCAATTTCGCCACCTTCTTCTGCAACCGGCTTGCCCTCAATCATTTTACATTTTGTCATTCGCAATGCCGTAGCTCGTCCGGCGCCATCGAGTACAACTTCTACCGGCATGACCCCATTAATAATTTTGACGCCTTCCTTTAAAGCATCTTGCACTTCTGCTTCACTGGCAGTCATTTCCTCGCGGGAAAATAATGAAGTCAGAGTTACTTGCGCACCCTCACGGGCGGCAGCAAAAGCGGCATCATGCGCAACATACCCGCCGACCACATGCTCGGGATACATTTTTTTGTCCAAAGATTCAATCTTGCCCAAGCGTCTGGCAACCGATACCACATCAATTGACGTATCACCCCCGCCCACGCAAGCGACGCGATTTGACGCAACCTGCAAAATGCCTTTGTTAAAGGCTTCAAGAAATTTCACACCCGAAACACAGTTTGGCGCGTCGCCGCCCGGTATCGGCAAAGCACGTCCCGACTGGCAGCCAATGCACCAAATAATCGCATCGTACTCTTTTTCAATATCACTCACCTGAATATCCTTACCTACTTGCACCGATGTATGCACCTCGATATTCCCCATATTCAGAATCCGTTGAATCTCATGTTTAAGTATCCCGCGCGGTGTCCGGTATCCCGGGATACCGTAATACATCATTCCGCCGAGCTCCTCTTGAAGTTCAAAAATGACACTTGCATGACCTTTGCGACGCAAATGATATGCCGCGGACAAGCCGGCGGGACCGCCTCCGATAATCGCCACTCTCTTATCGCCTACCGCGGAAATGTCTTTGAATTCATACCCATTTTTATAGGCGTAATCACCTATATATTGTTCAACCGCATTAATCCCGACAAAATCCTCAACATGATTGCGGTTACAGCCGACCTGACACGGTGCCGGACATACACGTCCCATCATGGACGGAAAAGGATTAGCCGCAGTCGAACGCTGAAACGCATATTCCTGCATTGAAGCACCTTCGCCGGGTTTCTCGATCCCACGCACAATCGACAACCAGCCGCGAATATCTTCGCCGGACGGACAGCTGCCTTGACATGGCGGAGTGCGGTGTACGTATGTCGGACACTTATGCGAGCGGTCTGCCTTGAAAATCTGTTCGTTTAAACTCTCCCACTTGTTTTCACCATCTTTAAATTTTCTAAAAGTAAGTTTCTGCTCAATTTTTTGCGCCGCATTATTCACTAGCATCTTAATGCTCCTGCTAAAGTAATTTTAGGATTGATCCTATTCATTGGCTCAATGCTTCTTAATATAAACTTTTTACGATATGACACTACGCCACTTCTTCCGGCAATTGCTCGCTTTCTGCTGCCGCCGCCGCGACAGCCGAACCGGCATCCGGTTCTAAAACAATGGCGTTACTCACCAACTGATGAACGCTAACGATTTGATCCATTTCAAAGCCATAATACGGCAAAACTTTTGAGAATTGGCTTTTACAAATTGCGCAAATTGCCGCCATATGGGTCACCCGATACTCATCAACAACTTCTTTCAGCGCTTCCATCCGCGGCAAAGCCCCCTTAACTCGCAATTCAACCAAATCATCAGTCAGCAAACCACCGCCGCCGCCGCAACAATAAGTCCCCTCGCGAACCGTATCCGCAGGCATATCATAAAAGTGATTGCAACACGCTCTGATAATTTCACGCGGGATTTCAAATTGTCCGCCGGGAGTCTTTCCCATCCGTGAAGCACGTGCCACATTACACGAATCATGGTAAGTCAACACCATGTCGTCATTCTGCGAAGGATCAAGTGTTAATTTGTCTTGCCGTATCAAATCGTACGTTACTTCGCAAATATGCTGCGGCACCGGATAGTCCGGATCAAGAAAATCAAAAGGTCCCGCTAAAGTATTTAGAAAACTATACGCAACTCGCCACGCATGACCGCACTCGCCGAAAACAATTCGTTTGACTCCCAATTTCAAAGCAGCCTCTCGGATACGTAACGCCAAACTACGCATATTTTCATAACTGCCGATAAACATACCAAAATTCGCCGCCTCGCTGGCATACGAACTTAGCGTCCAACGAATCCGTGCCTGATGAAATACTTTGGCGTAACCGATTAAACCGTCCACATGCGGTTCGGCAAAAAAATCTGCCGACGGTGTTACCAATAAAACGTCGGCGCCTTTTTCATCCAGCGGGAAACGAACATTCGCCCCGGTATCCTCAAGCACTTCTTCTTCAAGCCCTTCAAGAGTATCGCGCAAAGCCGGTTCGGGTAACCCGAGATTATTGCCGATCGCATGTACTTTCCCGATAATCTCATTGCAGTATTTCTGCCCTTTCCCAACATGATCCATAATCTCACGTGCCGCCATAGAAATCTCTGCGGTATCGATTCCATACGGACAATAAACCGAACAACGCCGACATTGTGAACACTGATGAAAATAGGTCCACCATTCGTCCAAAACTTTTTTTGTCATATCCTCCGCACCGACTAGCTTCGGAAAATACTTGCCGCTGAAAGTGTAATAACGCCGGTATACTTTGCGCAACAGATCTTGGCGCGCAACCGGCATATTGTTGGGATCAGCCGTGCCCAAGTAATAATGGCATTTATCCGTGCAAGCGCCGCATTTTACGCACGAATCAAGAAATACCTTAAGCGAGCGATATTTTTGCGTCATTTCGCCAAGCTTGGTAACCGCGACTTCCTCCCAGTTATCAACCAACTCACCCGGGAAACCAAGCGGTTTTTGAAATTCCGGCTTGGCGGTGTATGGAGCGCTGTGGCGCATCACATTTTTCCGTAATTTAGGAATGATGCGATATTCACGAAACTCGGGGGTTTGAAACTCTGTATTAGCCACGAATTCTCCTTATCATTTTGCCTTTGATTCAAGCTTTAATGCCCACGCAGTAACATGACGCTTCTCACGCGGATTATCAACTTGATTATGTGTCGGGCTAAAAAACAGCCCCGGTGCATGCAAAAGCTTGCTTATCGGAAACACCATCATCAGCAAAGCAACCAAAGTAATATGAAAAATCATCCATCCGTCGGTAGGCAAAGGATGCAAGTCGAACCGCATTAAACCGACAAAAAACGCTTTGGTCGCAACGATGTCGACTTTGAAAGCGAAAGTCATCATCATCCCACTGACGCCGATCGCAAACAGCAATAACAACATTAAGTGGTCGGAGGGAGAAGAAATATACCTCACCCGATCTACAACCAGACGACGCAACCACAATCCGACAAGACCGGCTATAAGCATAAACGAGGCGTACTTGCCGAATGGCTGCAGCCACTCAACCCAAAACCAAACCGGTTCGGTAAAATAACGCAGGTGACGTAGCAGAACAAGAAATAAACCGAAATGAAACAACCAACCGAATAACCAAATCCATTTGTTTGATTTAAACAAACTCTCAAACATAACCACTTCTTTGAAAATTCTAAAAACAACTCCTCGTCGACTTGTCGGCGCGGGTGTCGTGGGAATTATCAGAGGTGCGGGGATACGCATGTAGCACCAAATTTTCCACCCGCTACCGAACACTAACACCGCAGTCGCAATGTAAAAAAGCGCCGTGTACACAACCGTCATAACCGACATGCTTCCTCTCAACTCACCGCTCTCAAAACTGAGAGCACCACTGTAATAATCGAATATCGATAACTAAACGCAACCTGTCGGCTTAGGCAGACCCGCATATTTGCAAGCCTGCTTTGCCGGACCGTACGGAAACAATTCGTACAAGTATTTGCTATTCCCTTTATCTTTACCCAGCCGCTTGCCGATTGCCTTAGTTAAAACACGAACTGCCGGCGCGATTTGATATTCTTCATAGTACTCGCGCAAAAAGTTAATTACTTTCCAGTGATTCTCACTTAGTTCGGCATTATCGGCTTTTGCCATTGCCGTAGCCAACTCAGGTCTCCAATCGCTGAGGTTGGCGAGATATCCTTCTTCGTCGGTCTCATAGCTTTTACCATCTACTTCCAGAGCCATGATTTCGTTCTCCTATATTAAATTAAAGAAATAAATAATTCACTTTACAGCCAAGCGTGAACACTGTCATACTCGGCAACCAAGTCAACAAAACCGCCATAATCGACAGCCGTTACTCCCGTTATTATATTGCTTTCATCAAAACCACGCGCTATTAAATCCGAAACAAGCACATAAAATTTGAAACGGTTATCGGCAACAATTATTTTTTGCGCAAACTTGGTCTCTTTTAATGCGGCAGTGACTCCATCTTCAATAAACAAAATAGCGCTACCGAGCTTTGCCAGACGCAAGCACGAAGCGGCAGTATTGCGCTCAAAAGGGGACTTATTGACGGTGTGCAACACTGACATGTTAGAAACTCAACACCACGTCCTGACCATCCATAATGCCGGCGAGCTCTTCTTTATCGACGATACGGATAGAGTCTTTTTCCGTCCAATCGTCATCTTCATCCTCGTATTTTAGGTCTAGTAAATCACTTTTGGTTAGACCACGCATTTCCAGCGACTCTTTTTCTACGTACACCTTACGGACATCGTAATCGCCTAAAGCGTTATAGGTCGGTGAAAAATTCTTCATGTTGATGCCTTGCGTGTTTTGATTCTTTTTTAACTGATAAACGCCGTCATCAATAAAGGCAAGGCTAACGTCCTGCTCAAACGCAGCACCGGTCAGTACAACTTCAAGCGATTCCAAAGCATAAATTGTTCCGTACGGCGCTTTCCGATTTACGTATAGGAACTTCTTGACTTGGCCGCTTGCGGGCATTCGGGTCAATCTCCGAACACGATTAGCCGATCGGATTGTATCCCGGCTTCAATCAGCTGCCCCAAACCGGAAATGCGAAACCCGGGGGCGATGTTATCCGTATCTTTACCATGTCGCTTTGCTTCGTCGGCATCCAGCATACCGCGCCTTTGTGCCGCGGCGACGCACAAGACCAAATCCAGCTGATGCTTCTCAGCAAGTTCGCTCCAAAGCTGCGTGATATTGCGTTCGTCTTGAGGCGGCACCATCAAACGGGTGCCGTTATTAACGCCGTCGTGATAAAAAAAGACCCGAAATATTTCGTGTCCTTTTTCCAATGCTGCTTTAACGAAGTGGTAGGCGGTATCCGTAGCTTGGTGTGTATAAGGTCCTTCGTTGACTAAAACGCCAAACTTCATACTTCATTCCTTCAACTAACGATTAATTTTAGAAACGAATGTGGGCTGAAGCATTCAGACTTTGACGTGCGCCCAACCAATTATCAATATGAAATTTAGTAAACGGCAGCTCGGTCAATTCAAAGAAACGCGGCCAACCAATTCGTTCGATCCAATCATTTATCCGTTCCCAATCTTTGGCATCTTCACGATACACTTGCAAAATACTTTTAACAATTGCAGTCGCTTCCGGCCAGCGCGGAGGGTTATTCGGAATCCCGGCGGCAACCAACTTCTGAAACGTAGGCTTGCCGCGTGCATTGGAATGATTCCCGCCGACCCAGATCGCAAGTTTGGTATGTTCGGGATCGTTAATTTGCATCGGGGGGCACGGCGGATAACAAGCACCGCAACAAATGCATTTCTTCTCATCCACCTCTAACGAGGGTTTGCCGTTAACCATTGCCGGACGAATCGCCGCAACCGGACAGCGCGCGACCACCGACGGGCGCTCACAAACGTTAGAAACCAGATCATGATTGATTTTAGGCGGCTTAGTGTGCTGCACATTGATTGCGATATCACCTTGTCCACCGCAATTAATCTGGCAGCATGAAGTCGTTATATGCACGCGGTTCGGCATGTTCCAGCCCTTGAATTCTTCGATTAACTCATCCATCATTGCTTTTACCACACCCGAAGCATCCGTTCCGGGAATATCACAATGCAACCACCCTTGAGTATGAGAAATCATCGCTACCGAGTTTTTCGTTCCGCCGACGACAAATCCTTCGGCTTCCAGCGCTACAATTAAAGGCTCGACTTTCGTGCCGTCTGCGACCATGTATTCGATATTGCTGCGAATCGTAAAACGTACATAGCCTTCGGCATATTTGTCGCCGATGTCACATAGCTTGCGTAAAGTAAAAACGTCAAGAATCCGCTGTGTACCGACACGTACTGTCCAAATCGCATCGCCGTCTTTAGAAACGTGACGCAAAACACCCGGGCGCGGGTCTTCATGGTATGCCCAGTTCCCATAATTCTTACGCATCACGGGATGCATGTACTGAAACCCGTCGGGGCAACCGGATTCAATAGGTTCACGATGTTGTTGTGTTGGCATTCTTAAGTATCCTTATGAATTATTGATTGTAGTACCGCGATTGCGCCTAAGCAACTGCTTGCTTATTCTCGGCTTTACGCTGTAGCCATTTGATCGCTTCTTCATCCCAGCCGTCGGTGCGCACATAGGAACTGGTACGCGGGTCGGTAATCATATTCGGATCAACTTCAACACCGATACCCTCTAGGAAGTTAACCAAACCGATTCGTTCGATCATCTCGCCGCAACGCTCATGTTCCAAACCGTTTTCAGCCCAGAAATCAATCGTCTCCTCAGCAAGCTCAACAAGCTTCTCGTAATCTTCCTCTGTTTTCAGCTTCATAAACGGCATAATCACCGTTCCCATCATGTCGCCGATTTTAAGCGTGCGCTTTCCTCCGATCAGGACGGTAATACCCTTATCATCGCCCGGCGACAAAGCTTTCGGCATAACGTTCAAGCAGTGCATACATCGCACGCAGTTTCGGTTATCAACTTTTAGTTCGTCATCATCGCTCAGCGACAAAGCTTTTGTCGGGCAGCGTGTAATCACGTTGTCAATCATATACTGATGCCCTTTCTTCTTAAGGAAAGCTTTTACCTCGTTCTGATCTACTTTCATATCATCGCACCAAGTTCCGATGATCGAGAAATCGGCACGCTCAATCGAGTTCATACAATCATTGCTGCAACCTGAAACTTTGAACTTGAATTTATACGGGAGAGAAGGACGATGCACATCATCGGTAAAGTTATTCAGCAAAGTGCGATGAATTCTCATTTCATCAATGTTGGACTGCTCGCAACGCGCCGAACCCACACACGACTGACCCGTCCGCACACAAGGGCCCGCACCGCCCAAGTCCCAACCATAATCATTGATTTCATCAAAAAAGTGTTGGGTGTTTTCAGTATTTGCGCCGATAAACATAATATTGCCGGTCTGACCATGAAAAGTTACTAGCCCCGAACCCCATTTCTCCCAGCTTTCGGCAAGGTTACGCAACATGTCTGTTGTGTAATAATTTCCTGCAGGAGGTTGTACACGCAGAGTATGAAATTCTTTGGATTTTGGGAAAGCATGACCTACTTCCGAAAACCGCGGAATGATACCGCTGCCATACCTAAATACGCTAACCGTACCACCCTTCCAATAACCTTTACGTGTTTCATAGGAGTGTTCAAGTTGCCCAAGTAAATCGTCGGCAACACCGCTGACACGTTGATCAGGATGCTCATCTCTCAACCGTTTAATTCCGGAGATAAAACTTGGCCAAGGGCCATTCTCCAGTTCGTCAAGCATGGGCGTATCATGATGTTTATTCGCCATTACTTATACCTCCTCCGTGTTAATCATCGTTTCACAAACTTTCGAGAGTTGCACATTTTATGACTATCAACCTCTCAAACAAACTGCCATTCTAATATATTTTGAGTCTAGCTTTATATCCCAATGTAGATAAGGGCGCCGATTAATTTCTGTGCTCCGTACTAATGGCATGTACATCTTATTGCCTACTACCGGATAACAATGTAATGTATAGTGCCGGATACATATTGGACTCACGATACGACTCGAAAAGGTAAGTTTCAAGAGGAGTGAAGGAACTTGCTGTATTCAAAGCCCGAGAGATGTGGTGTTCGCTTCTCTGTAGACCATCAACGAAGGAGTGCGCAAGGAACCAACATACCTCGCCACCGGATTCGAACCGTCGGCAACCCGATGATCTGGCGTGTTGTCGCGAAATTCTTGGACCGGCACTGCAACGGCATCGTGGTTAATTTCCCATTGTATCGGCCCGGGTCGGAATCTCTAGGCAACTAGAAAAACAGGAGGAACGTGTGGTGCATGATACGGCAATACAGGACAAAACTGCGACTGTGGTGACACAAACGCTTCGGTCGCTGGGGTCGGCCCGTCCGCTTTACATGCTGCCGGCAGACCCATTTGCCGAGGAAGTGTTGATTCCGGGATTCCGGGCAGCGGATAGCGTAGATTGCATGACCGGTTTCTTTTCAAGCGAAGTACTAGCTTCGCTTGCCCCGGGTCTAGCGACCTACATCGCAGGGTCGCAAAATAGTTTCCGGCTTGTTGTGAGTCCCCTGCTCCGTGCCGAGGATAAAGCCGCAATTGAGGACGGGTTGAAGTCAGCCGAAGAGGTCGCCGACAAGATTCTAGAAGAGCTGATCGTCACCGAAGACCTACTACAACGCTACACGCTAAAATGCCTTACGTGGCTGGTTCGGAAGCACCGAATCGAAATCAGGACCGCCCTGATGAAAGATGCTCTCTTTCATCCCAAGGTTTGGCTCTTCGAGAACGGTAGCGATGTCGTCGCGGCGCACGGTTCGAGCAACGTAACCTTTGCAGGCATTCGGAAGAACATCGAACAGACCACCATATCAAGGTCATGGCAGGACTCGAATCAACATTACATCACCGATAAGCTTCATTACGAGTTCCGCCGACTGTGGGAAAACAAGGACGACAACTGTATCGTTATCGCGATGCCAGATGCCATCAGACAGCGTCTCTTGCGCACCTACGGCTCCGAATCGCCTCCGACCGAAGATGATCTGCGTGCTCTCTACGTGCGCGCAACCGGCATTGCGGAAGAGCCCGCATTGTACGAGCCCGTTCCGGTCCCGAAGACGGAATTCGTAATACCAAGCTGGCTTCGATACGAAGACGGGCCATTCAAACACGAGGGAAAGGCAGTCAATGCATGGTGCGAGACCCGGTATCGAGGCATTCTGGAAATGGCGACCGGCTCAGGGAAGACAATCACTTCAATGATCAGCGCACACCGTCTCTACGAAGAGCGCAGACCGCTATTCATCGTCGTCGCCGCGCCCTATGTACCATTGATTGAACAGTGGTGCAATGAAATCGTTCCGTTCGGGATAAAGCCGGTCAATCTCACGACAGCTGGCGGTGCGGCGAAGCGTGCGCGCGAGCTGCAAAAACTGAAACGGCGACTGCGTACCAATCTGTCGGATGTTGAAGTCATCGTCGTCAGTCACGATACGTTGTGCACTCCAGAATTTCTCGTCGCAGTTGAGAAGTTTGATTGCGACCGCCTACTCATTGCTGATGAAGCTCACAATCTAGGCCGCGCCTCGTTTGTCAGGAATCCGCCGGAATTCTTTGAACATCGTCTCGGTCTCTCGGCCACACCGATACGTCAGTATGACGAGGAAGGGACAAAAGCGCTATTCGGATTCTTCGGACCCATTGTTTTCCGTTTCGCACTAGAAGAGGCCATCGGCCGCTGTCTTGTCGAATACGATTACTACGTCCATCCCGTGTCCCTGACAGACACCGAAATGGACGACTGGTTCGAGCTGACGGGCAAAATCAAGCGGAATGCTTGGCGCAGCGACGGAGATAAGCCGGACGAGTACCTCGCCAAGCTTTTGCGGGATCGGCGCGCGTTGCTGGAAACCGCCTCCGGCAAGGTTTCGATGCTGAGGACTCTGCTTGATAAAGAGGATACCGGCAACCTGCGGCACACGCTCGTTTACACCTCCGACAAGGGACCGGATCAGCTCGACGACGTGAATCGGTTGCTGCGCGACCGGAATATCTTATTCCACCAGCTCACCGCCGAAGAGACGGCGAACCGCGAGCAGACTAAGCGGATCATCAAGTCCTTCCAGGACGGGGAAATTCAGATGCTGACGGCAAAGCGCGTGCTCGACGAAGGAGTGAATATCCCGCAGATATGCAAGGCGTTCATTCTCGCGAGCACGACGGTCGAACGGCAATGGGTGCAACGGCGCGGACGCCTTTTACGCACTTGTAGTAATATTGGCAAAACGCACAGCATTATTCACGATTTACTAGCTTTGCCGCCGAAGATGGAAGAGGAGCTTGACCCTGATGCACGTAGCCTTGTACGTTCAGAATTGCATCGGGCGCAGGAGTTTGCCCGGCTAGCGAAAAACGCGGGCCGGACGGACGGGCCGCTGGCGACGATTGACAGAATGGTTGACGCCGCGTACTTGTAAAGGAGAGGGAGGACAAATGCCGCTAAACGACAAAAAGATAATCTCGATCATCCTTGAGGAGTGCACCGGGATAGAGGAACGGTGTGAGGGCTATAGGAAAGAGATCTTCAAAGTGATTAACGATATTCGGGAATATGAACGAGAGCATCGCATCTCAGCGACAAACATACAACAGAAGATAAACAACAAGTGCAATGCCGCTGCACGGTTCCTCGCGTCTCAACGCGGTCAAGACGCGGGAACAGAGAAACCGGACTCATGAAGCTGCTCCGCGCCGAATTTAAGAACTTCCGGCTGCTCCGCGATCTGGAGCTGGAATTCTCCACCGACCCCGACAAAAAACTAACCGTTATCCGCGCCGCGAACGAATCCGGGAAAACCACGATCCTGCACGGCCTTCAATGGGCACTTTACGGCGACGGGGCGCTGCCCGACAAGGGCGAGGGATTTCGGCTGCATCCCATTGACTGGGTCGCGAGCGATGGGAAGCGGGTCCCGATCATGGCCGTGGTTGAATTCGAGCTGACGACCCACCGACGAGTCGGCGAGGAATGGCGCGAAACCCGCCGGCACTATCGCCTCGTACGCTCGGCGTTCGAGGATATAGACAGCCAGGCCCGTCGTTCCGCCTCGACCGTGGACCTGCTTCAGCTGAACGATACCGGCGCAAGTCCCATGAGCACCCCAGAAGCGTTCATCAACGAAAACCTGCCACCGCAGCTAAGGGAGGTCTTTTTCACAGATGGTGACCGCGCGCTAAGCTTCATCGAAGCGGATGTTATCCTATCCACCAAACGCGACCGCGTGGAACAGGCGATATGTTCTCTTCTGGGACTCGAAGTAATCAACGACGCGATCAAGCATGTGGGCAAATCGGCGGCGGAAGTGAATAAGCAAGCAAAGCAACTCGGGTCCGGCAGTGAGCTGAACAAGACCGCCTCGCGCCTCGAAACGCTAGAGAACGACTGCAAGAAATCCGAAGACGCTCTTGCGGACGCCAAACAACAGTTCAGGACGTTCGATGAATACGTCAATAAGAGAGACCGCGAGATTGACGCGGCCCTCCAGAAAGGTGACAAGGAAAAGCTGCGCAAGGACCTCGAATATGCGAAGAACATGATCCGTCAGCTCGACAGACGGGTCAAGGTGGCGAACGAGGAACACTCAGCACTGTTTCGCAGCCGGTCCGTTGCAACCGACCTGCTTGCGCCGATGCTCGGTCAGGCATTCGACAAACTCGAAGAGCTGCGCGAGCAGGGCAAGATCCCGTACATAACGATCCCGGTGCTTGAGGGATGTCTCTCAGCGGAAATCTGCATCTGCGGCGAAACGTTGGAACCCGACGGTCCCGGCGGCGACAAGCGCCGCGCACGTATTCAGAAGCTGATCAACGACAGCCGGCATCCCGAAGAAATCCAGGAGGTCGTCGCCGAACTGTTGTACTACGCGAAGCCCTTACAGACCAGCGGTGACGCCGGGTCAAGTGGATGGCTTGAGGACTACAAGAAAGTCGCCGAGCGGCGCGACGATCTCGGAACCCTGCGCAACGAAGAAGGTCGGAAGTTGCGTGCGCTGGAATTGCAACTCGACTCGCTTCCCAACACGGATATCCAGGGTCTGCGCAAAGCGCGCCGCCAGTTCAATGACCGGCGTGACCACTACCTGTCGGAACAGTCGGCCATCAAAACCCAGCTCACCGAGCTGCACCGCGATCGCATAAAGTTAGAAACCGAGCGCGACCGCCTCTTGCGCAAACAGAAAAGTGGAGCGCGGGTTCGGGCCGAACTTGAAGTCACGCAAGACGTCAGGAAGGTGCTGCAAAGCGCGTATGAGCGAATCACCAACAAGGAATTGCGGAAGGTCAGCGATTTAATGAACAACATATTCCTGGAAATGATCGGCGCGGACCCGAAACAGGGCGCGATTATCCAGCGCGCTGAGATCAGCCGGGAATTTGACATCATCGCCTACGGCCCGAATGACAGGACACTCAACCCCGACCGCGACCTAAACGGCGCATCTCGCCGCGCGCTGACGCTCGCATTCATCCTCGCCCTAACGAAAGTGAGCGAGGTTGAAGCGCCGAACGTGATTGACACACCGCTCGGCATGACGAGTGGCTTTGTGAAGCGCTCGGTCCTGCACACATCCGTACGTGAAAGCGCGCAACTGATTCTGTTCCTGACACACGATGAAATTACGGGCTGCGAGGAAATTATCGATCAGTCCGCCGGAGTGGTATTTACCCTGACGAACTCCGCACACTACCCGAAAATGCTCGTGAACGATCCCGGCATTGAAGAACGCAGGGTCCTCCGCTGCGAATGCGATCACAAGGACGAATGCCAGCTCTGCCGGCGCCGCCCAGACCCGCGAGTCGAACCAGGCGTGGCGTCATAGGAGGCGATGATGGCAGACCGATATTTCAATCCTTTTCAAACCATTGACATCAACGTGCCAGTGGAATTCCACGAGGCGTTCACGCGATATTGCCGAAGCGCCGAAGCCGACACCGTAATAGACCAAAGCCCGTTTCCACGCATGGTTGATCTCTGGTTTCTGTCCGTCTGCATCGCGGCACGACTAGGCTTAAAACCTGCTGACACTGCGAAACACAGTACGCGGAAGAAGATAAAAAAGATAGTTGACGGGTCGATATTCATCAGCGATCCGTGGCGTATTCACACGCTCATGCTAATCGCGATCAGCAAATCAGGTAACGTAGATATTGTGTCAGAACCGCGAAAGATGATGACGCTCGCAAACGGCCTTGCCGCGGCCGGGCTGCCGCATGTTTTGGAGATGCTGAAGGACGGTGGTGCGGAACCGATCTGGAATCTGTCGGAGGCAATCGACAAGATGCTGAGAAAGCACTAAGTTGCATCGCTGTGGGTGTGCCCGCACGTCCGTATGCGACAATCCGTTCGGTTTCAAGATTCAAGCACACCTCCCCGCAAGAACATCCCCAAGTAAGCCGTTGCCGAAGTGCCTACCAACTATTTCCGAAAAGCAGTCAAAGTCTACTTATGGCATGCCAAGCAAACTTTTGCCTTGCCGTATAAATCGTCAATATCCAAGGGCTCGCTATCGGAACGCAAAGGATTATTCTGCACTTTACCCCTCAAGCGCAGAAGACGTCGCGCATGTTCTTCTTTGATCTGGTCAATACGCTCCGGCTGTGACAGCTCTTCTAAGGACTCACCTTGACTCCAGGTGAAAGGGGAACCGTGGTTAACGGCGTCTTTCTCGTATGCCTTGGCTTCTTCAAATGCGTCCGGGTGCCGCTCCTTCAGCCGCACCCACTCAATTTTCTGCTGAAAGAAACAAAACGTGCACCCGCTCCTAGTCCGCCATGAGTAATATTCGGGCAAGCCGAGCCCGGCACCGTCAAGAATTTCAAGCACCCCGGCTTTGTCTATACCTGCCTCCTTAAAAGGCAATTTGATTTTCAAATTCTCGTATTTAGGAGAATACCCTTTTCTATACGCCTCATCCCCGCGAATAGCGACGTAACTATACACTTTTGTTCCGTTTTCAAGCATCGGTCGAATCCAGTCTTCAAACGGACGAAGTTTTAATTGTCTCGTGCACCATCTCGTTTGAGGAGAAGGAAGGAAACCGTCATATTGCTTTAACCAGAAGTCAAAATCGCGATCCGGATTAAGGCGCAAAATCGGCTGCCCGAGAAACCCTTCCAACCGTCCTAGATACTCATAAACTTCGGGTAATTCTTTGCCGGTATCGGTAAAGAAATATTCCAACTCAAGCTCGGGATAATGTTGCCGCATGTAAACAGCCAACGCAGCGCTGTCTCTGCCGCCGGATAATCCTAAAACATGCTTTTCAGGCATCGGTAGGTTTTCCGTTCTTCCTTTTTCGCTTGGCTTGGTCCGGCTTTTGCATATACCGGGCGCCAAGTTCGGCCAATGCGGCCAATACGATACTCCGGCTATTTGTATCAACCGTCTCAAGCACGGCAGAGACATGCTCAATAAGATCATCAATTGCCGCTCGGTCGGAGTCAATGACATCAAACTCTTCCAGCAAAGGCACGGGTCGCCCCTTCACGCCGATAAAGACAGCCATGGCCTGGCGTTTCTCAGGCCGTCCGCGGATACGGGTAAAAGTTTCGGCTCTTAAAAACTTCTGCGCCATGTCCGCAATCTCTATTGCGGCGCGGTTCAAATCCGGATCAACCCAGTCGCGAGGCGGTTTATTCGCTGCAAGACTGGCAATCCCCTCAAATCCGGCGTCGCTGCCGTCGTATCGGGCGATTCTCCCGATAAAAGCATCCAGACGGAAATCACCCGCCAACTCTTTTATATTGGTAGCTCGGTCTCTTAATTCCGCAAGAGATTGCCTTGATGCGTTCGGAACCTGCAATTCTGCCAACATAACGTCGCGCATACGACGGAGCATCAAAGGATAGGCCTGCACAAGCTCTTGCAAGCCTTCATTTACCAAGGAAACAATTTTCCGAATAGCTTTTGCGCCTGAAGGGCCCGTCCTCTTCCCTTCCGACAATGTAGGAATATCGTCAAACAAGAATTTATTAGGGTCGTATGCGTGCTTAAAAATATCGCGCACTCTGATCGCGTTTGCCGAGAGCCTCATCGTGCGCTTAGCCCACTGAGGCAATCGTTCGTAAATTGCAACCAAACCGCGCGCCACGTCAATCGGCTCCGGATGAAGCAGTTTGTTGTTCTTGTTCAAGTCGCGCACGACCTCGGTCATATCGGACAATAAGCGGCGCGACGTACTGTTGAGCCTCATCCAGCGCAACTGTATGGCCGCAGCGTTCTTGACCATATATTCCATGTCAATATCGTCAAAACGGGCACGAAAAATACTCTCGCGATATACCGCTACGTTGTTACGCTGCGACAATATAAATGCAACGGATAAAACGGGCACCAATCCCGCCTTGACCCCGTAGGGCGGTTGAGACCAAATCTTGTCGTAGAGTTCCGATACCGGCACGGGACGCTGATTATTTTTTTTGATGTGTCGGACAGCCGCATTCCACATAGGAAATATCCTGCACTTGTCAGTCTTGCCTTGGGGTGGTGCCGTAAAATGCCATTTTCCTGCACGCGCTTCGGAATACAGGCCTGTCGTCTCGAGTATAGATGCGAACAAACCGCCTTCAGCAGGGTAGCCCTCTATTCCGAGGCGAGGCTTGCCCTCGTTCCGGACCATACAACGTAACAAGGCATTCCGCGCGCCGGCGGCGCTGCCGGAAGGTTTTTGTCTATTTAAAAGTTCGTTACGAATCTTGGGGCACTGATCAAAGCGCTTATCGGCAAGCTTAGAAACCAGATTATTCAAATCGGCTCGGCGATACGGCTTGGGAACGCAATGTTTGCGATACCATTCGGCTCGGTCAAAAGACTTATTCAGCTCGCGCTCAAGCAGGGCTTGCAACTCAGCAAGACGGGCGGACACTTCGCGGCGCGCAACGGTATCGCCCGCCAACTCGGGAGATTCGTTATTTACTTTATCCGTCGCCAGCAGCTCGCGCGCGAGGGCAACAACAGCCCGGGAGTACTCGGAAAACCCGACGATGATGCCCCATTGACCGTGCGACTTTGCTGCGTCGCGGCACAATTTTTTAACCGTATCTTCATCTTCTCCTTTTGTCGGGATTACCGACAGGAACTGACCGATCACATCGTTTTTCGTTTCGAACCGAGCTACGGATTCCGCAACATCACACGCCGAAGTGATATCTACGTCAAACCAGCGCATTGCTCCGGTTTCGTAATAGTGGCGCTTGGCAAGAATCGGCTGAAGCCCCGCCAACGATTTCAGTGCGGCAAAATCAATTTCGTCAATTTCCTCCAATGCCTTGCCGACAGCCCGGTCAATATCAAAGTCGCTGCCGGCAAATACGGCGTATGCATCCTGAAATTTTTTGAATACGGTCAACGACCAATCGTCCAGCCGTTTTAGACCTTGCTTTAAAGATTTTGCCGTGATACCGGGAAAACATGATTTAAGCAGATCGAAACCGGCTACGAGTCCCGATCGTTCCTTAAAAAGATCGATAACCGCGATCGTTTTTAATAAATTGACATGGAAGATATCTCCCCCGACAGACTCACAGCGCTCTATGGCTTCCGCCGCAAATGCCCATCGATGACTGTCCGGCGAGGCGAGAATGGACGGCTCGAGATTTGTCTGCAAATAATCCCAAAGCTTTTCGGGCCCGTAGCGACTGTTTCCGTTTGCGGTGCGCAGATAATCCTGAAAACCGTGAGGTTCGGCTGAATTGAGAAAGCCAAATATACTGCGTTGGTTTTGGCCAAAGCGCCGGCGCGATATCGGCCCGAGCAAACACGCGACAACAGGATGCAACGGCCGGCAATTTTCCAGCATCCGGGCTAATTGCCGAGCATCGCCGGTGCGACCGCGATATACCGACTGTGCCACGGTTACAGATGGCGCGCTCGGTTTACCGGCACGGCGGTTGTTTCCGATTGCGCGGGAAATAAGGTCAATTTGTTCTTCGCCGGTCGTGTTAACCGGAAGATCAATGAAGCGTCCTTGTATCTTGGCCCACTCATCGCGCATTTCGTAAGACAAGCGGTGCGCATATTCTTCAAACGCCTGGTGCAATATACCAATGACGAGGAGTCGCCCGTTGCTTCGCGAGGCGGTTTCGGCAAGTTGCTGGAAAATATAAATATCCACCTCGTCTTGTGCGGCCGCCTCAAGGAATTTTCCCATCTCGTCAACGAATAAGATCAACCCGCCGTAAACCTTGTTTGTCGCGCCTTCCATCAAATTGGTAATAAGAAGATCTTCGGTCCAGCCGCCGCGAGGCCGGCGAGCGACAAGCCCCGTTGTCTCTAAGGTGCGTCCGATAACATCAACAGGGTCATCTCGCCTCCCTATCACCGGCACTACCCGCCAACCCTTCATCCCTGCCGGAAGCATTCCTCGTATCGCATTAGTAAGCGTTCGGCCAAAAATCGCGGCGGCTTGTTCTCGCAAATGCGGATTACCGCCGAGCAATGCGCTTAAAGCAACGATAAGACTAGATTTTCCGCTGCCGTACGGACCGGTCCAAGTAAAAGCGCCTTGGTTGGTCTCCGACACGTGCCGGGCCATGGATAGCAGAGTATTCCCCGATGACCGAGGGCATATAAATCCGTGCAGCGCATCGCGTTCGCCGAAATCGGCATCAATGCGGATTGATTTTTGGAAACGCCGCGCGATATGAATTTGATCAATTAGTGCCACTACGCTGCCTTCATGCAAGCAGAATCGTCATAATCATTTTTTATGAGCCGAAGAGCATAATCAGAATCTATCGCAAAGCCGGGGTTCCGCACGACCTGCTTCAATCCTGCCGTCTCCGACCACCGCAGCGCACCGCCGGTAATATCGTCAATGTCAGATAATCTCTCGGCCGCGTCGTTCTCATCAAGCAGAAAAGCGCGTCCCGGCGACCCGGGCTCGTAGGTAATCGCCTCAAACGAAAGTGTTGAAGTAGCGGGAGAAAAATTTGACCAAAACTCAAGAAGAGCATAAACAAAAGCGCCTTTGCCCAAGGTTGATTTCGGGCCGTGAACAAATCTGAACTCACCCTTTCGAGAGAACGGCTTTATGAGGCCTAGCTCTGCTAGGGGCGACCCGAGTAAATCATCGCATCCCGTTTTTGAGGCAAGGGGATGAGTCGTATAGGTTCGAATAAAACAGACAACGTCATTTTTGATGGTCCTATGTGCGGCATGTGGCCACCCGAGATGTTTTGCCAGGCGCTCAAGTCTTTTGACAAACTTATCCTGCTCAAACTGTACGGCGTAGTAGTGATTGAAAGCCCAAAACCAAGTGGTCTTTTTTTTCCACTCCGTTGCCAGCTTCCAATGGATTAGCCATAGAGATGTTTGGTGCTCCAAGTAAGGATCAAGGCCGCCGTTGCCGAACAGTTGTCGGCCAATCTTGGTTGTAATCACCTTATTTGCGCCTAAAGGCTCTTCAATTATTCCCGCCGCAATTGACCAATGGCGCATTGACGCAACCATATTTTTACCGACACCAAACAAGGCAATAGCGTTATCACCCCAACACAGGGCTTTGTTGTTTTTATTTCTCTCGGTGCGGGACACACGGTCATAGACTTTTTTCAGCCACCCATAGCGCAGGGGAAATGTTTCGTGTCCTAAAAAGTGCGGTTTGTAATCCTGTCTACATAGGGGGCCGCGTCGTGTCATATTCGTCGTCCTGTTATCGGAACATGTATTATAGTCTCAAGGTTATATTCCTGAAGACTGTCTCTGGTATTATAGGATATTTCAAGATTGAAGACTTACCGATGAACGCATCAGAATATCTGTATTTTGACTATCAGGCAACGACGCCGGTTTCCGACAGAGTGTTGCGTGAAATGCGTCCGTACTTCTCGGAATCCTATGCCAGTCCGCATTCGGCAGATCATGCGCCTGGTTGGGAAAGTTTTCGCGCTGTGGAAAAAGCGGCGCAGCAAGTTGCCCGCTTGATCGCCGCCGATGCCGATGAAATCGTGTTCACGTCCGGGGCAACCGAGTCCAACAATTTAGCTTTGCTAGGGTTAGCAAAACATGCGGCGGCAGAGGGCGCTGCAAGAAAAAAAATCCTTCTTAGCGCAATTGAGCACAAGAGTGTGCTCGCCGTCGGGCGCGTATTGAACGAGCAGCTCGGTTTTCAGGTCGAATTGCTTCCGGTTGACGAATCCGGACACATCTTACTGCCGGACTTGGAACGCAGCCTCACTGATGACGTGCTGATCGTCTCGATTATGGCGGTAAACAATGAGATAGGAACCATACAGGATATCGCGAATTTATCCGGCTTAATCAGACAATCCGGCGCCATCTTTCATTGTGATGCCGCTCAGGCGCCTATTGCGATAGATATGCAAAACTTTGCAAATGATACCGACCTGTTGAGTCTTTCAGGGCATAAAATATATGGTCCCAAGGGAATTGGCGCGCTCTATATCCGTCGTGACTTACAAGAAAGCATTGAACCTCTGATCTACGGTGGCGGACAACAGAACGGACTGCGTTCCGGAACTTTGCCTACACCGTTATGCGTTGGAATGGGAGCGGCAGCAGAATACTTATGTTCTGATCAAGCAAGGAATAAGCGTGAACAATTGTGCAGACACCGGGACCGATTTGTCGACAAACTGTTGGCGTTGTCATGGCCCATGACGCTGTGCGGCCCCCCTGTCGAATACAGACACCCGGGCAATGCCAACATCGGATTCAAGGGGTTTACAGCACATGATATCCTGAATGTGTTGCAACCACGTCTTGCGGCATCAATCGGTTCGGCATGCGCTTCGGGCACTCAAGAGCCATCTCATGTTCTCAAAGCCATAGGGTTGACAAGTGATGAGGCTGAGTCGTCAATCAGATTCAGTCTTGGATTTAATACTTCCGATCAAAACATTGATGAGGCAATAGCCTTAATAGATAAAGCATTGAACAAGCTATCCGGTACATCTTCAAGTAAAAAATAAGTGGCAAGGTCAACTTTAATGTCAAAAACATTTACTAATGTCTACACAAGACGATGAGATAACTTTCGTATGGCCCTAATGATTTAGCTATGATCCTTTGCATAATGCCACTCTATTGCGCACTACTCGGAATTAGTGCTTGGCACTGTATAGTGCCAGATACGTATGGGACTCACGGCTTAACTCAAAAAGGTGACCGATATGCAATATCAACACATCGGCCACCGCATCAAAGGTTTCTATATGAGCCAATTTAGCTTCAAGAATGGAGGCTCATGAGCGCTCTAAACTTCAACAGAAATATGCTGCCCTATTATTTTAGGAGGGTTGTAACTCCCGAACGCATTTAAGGTCGGTCGCAGTACTTTAGTGCTGTTGGCGCTAGCGCTATCGCCGCATTGGGTTCAGCGCCTTGCATGGCCGCACCAGAGCGCCGCGCAAGAGGCGCCGACGGACCTAGCCAACCGATTCAGTGTGAAACCGTTTTGCGCTTGTTGCCGGATTGTCGGCGGATTGTGCCGGATTGTCGGCAAAGTGCCTGTCGTCCATGACGCGACTGGGTTCTGTCAACAAGCCCCAGCCCCGACGTCCTTGTCGGGTCGTTCGCCGCTGAAAACCAATTGGTTTTCCGGGCGCGTCTCACCCATGACGAGACTTGGTTCTGTCAACAAGCCCTAGCCCCGACGTCCTTGTCGGGTCGTTCGCCGCTGAAAACCGATCGGTTTTCCGGGCGCGTCTCACCCTGCCCGAGTGTCCGCACGATTGCGCGCCTGACCGCGGATGCGCCGGATAAAATGCGCCGTGTTCCGCAGCGCACGAATGCCAAAGGACAAACAAAACGACCGTTTAAGCGCCGTTGCAGGGCACACAAGCCGAAAGACTTCAAAGCACAGTATCCGGAGCATTGCATCGCCCTAGATACAATTGTGCGTTATCAGCACGGGATGCGCCGCACCGTCTTAACGGCCATTGATGTCTATACCCGCATGGCAACGGCAGTGGCAACCAACTGCTGTAACAGCCGCAGTGCTGCCGCATTTCTGCGCTTGACCCTGGCGGTGCTACCGCCACCGGTAAAATATATCTTGACGGACGGCGGTAGTGAGTTTCAAGGACAGTTTGCCCGGCTCATCCGGGAATCGCCCGTGATTGAGCAGTGGCTGACCTATCCCAAGTGTCCGAAAATGAACGCGCACATCAAGCGCTTCAGCCGCACCGTCCAAGAAGATTGTATCGATCATGCAGAAGACCTGCTATTTACCGATACGGAAGCATTCAATGACCGGTTATGAAACCATTTTGTAGTTTGGTGGTGGATTGTGCGAATTGTCGGCGGATTGTGCCGGATTGTCGGCGGATTGTGCCGGATTGTCGGTAAAGTGCCTGTCGTCCATGACGCGACTGGGTTCTGTCAACAAGCCCCAGCCCCGACGTCCTTGTCGGGTCGTTCACCGCTGAAAACCAATTGGTTTTCCGGGCGCGTCTCACCCCGCACCGCCCTCATGTCGGCAACGGACAGAAAACACCGATCCCCGAATGTTACTGTCGAACGCTTCTCTCGAAGCGCTTCAAAAATCCCATTTAGGGTGGCATCGTATACTTCAATAATGGAGGCTCATGAGCATTCTAAGCTTCAACAGAAATATACTGCCCTATTATTTTGGGAGGTTATAACTCCCGAACGTATTCAAGGTCGGTCGCAGTACTTTGTACCGCTGGCGCCAGCGTTATCGCCGCACTGGGCTCAGCGCCTTGCATGACCGCGGCAAAGCGCCGTGCAAGAGGCATCGGCGGATCTGGCTAAATGCCGTGAGGAAACGCGTCTGACGCTTGGGGTGCACGAGGCGTTCGCGCAGATTTATTCGCACCTCGGATGGAACTAGGTGTTGGGTGCGCGCCGTATGGCGGCCAATCGCATCCTGCGCGAGCTGGTACTGGCGCGTATCGCACAGCCGCAGAGCAAGCGCGCCACGGTGTACGGGCTGGAGCGAAGCGGCGGCGTTCTACTGAATCTCGACCGGGTCTATCAAGCGGGACAGGGTGGCGGATCCGGCGCGAGTGCGGACGTCAACAGGACCTACCGTAGCGTAGGTTTGAAATGGGACGAAGCTCCGTTCCCGCTTCCGAGCAAGTCGCGCCCCGGAGGAAACTGAGCACGGGAGCGTTGCAAGCAACACTATAAATGTAGTGCCCCTGAGAATCCTGAGGGCACTGGCTCAATCACTCATGGGCAATCGCTTATGAGCCAAAACCTACGAAGTCAAGAAACGATGGCCTTGAAAACCATTGATCCTTCACGGGGTCCGGGGTTCGACCCCTTCCCTCTCCACTATTCTTCAACTCCAATACTGGAAAATTTTTATTTTTTTCTCGTGCTTAACGGCGAACAACAGTGGGAACAGCTTTCTTAGCGGCCGCACTAAAAGTATCCAAAACCTTGCTTGGCTTGGCAGCAAATTCTTTTTAATGAAAAATCTCTTTCAATGCTACTTCTAATCTTTCATCTATGTTACTGAGTGATCTTATATGTGGAATTTTCAAATTTTCTAATACCGTATCAAATTTCTCAAATCCACCACTACTCCTTAATTCAACCCACTCAACATTTAAACTATCCAACTGCTTTTTATTAGTATCGGATAATTTATCGGCCACAAAAACCTTACTCCCCCTTGCTATAACGGCATCGGCACTTTCCGGATTTCCTCGTCCCATTAATTTTACTTCGCATTTATGTCGGTTGTTTCCGCCCACCAAATAAAAGTCTACTTCTCTCTCAAAGTCATCTTTCGTGTTTTCTCCTTTTATTTTTAAAAAATAGTTTCTTTCGGATACACTGTACAGCTTACAAAGTGTCTGCATCAATGGTTTTTCAACTCTTTTCCCGGCAGTGCTCCAAAACCCACCCCTCAACTCTGATCTTTTCACAGCTAAGGCATTTATTACAATTAAGCTTTCATTGATATTAAGATCAACGCTAATTCCTTTAAATTTAATTGTTAAAACTAATTCAATCTCGTGTTTAGCATCAACTAAATCTTTAATGGATTTATGTAAAAGATCATAATGTTTATTTGAAGCATCAATGACGATTTCTTTTGTCGAGGAATTAAACATGTTATGAATTGTCTTTTTATTTAAGCCGGAATTGATGGCGATTTCTTTTGTCGGCAAACTCGGATTCAAAAAAGATTTTTTATACCAATCGACAGTGATATCTTCGCTTTTTAATTTTGCGTCAACTATAAGCTTGAAAAAATAAATGGCGAACTGTAAAAATCTAGTATCAATAAGAGTAATAATTTCAATTCTGTAATCCTTTCCTTTTAAAAGATTCCTTATTATATTTTTTACTGTCTGTTCAGTTATTGTCATATTTTTCTTTAATTAAAGTTATGAAACTATTAATATCTACGAAGTTCGGTTGCGAGTCTCTCCCGTTAAATAAGCCATACCCCTTAATTAAATCTTCTTTCATATAACTGACATATCTTGAGTCTTTTTCCGTTAAAAAGAAATGTCGGTTTAAATTAACGGCTGCTTTGCCAAGAGTTCCGCTCCCTGCAAACGGGTCAAAAATTAAATCATCAACAAATGAATAATATTTGATAACACGATCACATAACTCTAAAGGGAAAACTGCACTATGGACCCTATCAAAAGTCGGGTCAATATACCAAACATTTGTAGTTTCATATTTGCCTGTAACCTTACTCCTCTCAACTTTACCCCGACCATACTTATGCATATTCCAATCAATTAACTTGTCCGTTTCTTTTCTATAAACCATTAACATTTCAGAAATCGCATTTGGTTTATAAGCCAATGGCTTCCTGTGCTGCAGAAAACCCGCATTTCTATTTTTCACACTTGCTTCTGGTTTTACCCACACAATATCATCAATAAATTCCCATCCCATTTTTATTAATAACGGATGAATATCATAAGGGATAGGGTACCTTTTGCTAGCGTGAGATCTGCTTATCCTTGGAATAATGATCGGTGATGTATTAAGTATAAAAAATCTGCCTTCTTTTGTAACCCGATGAATTCCCTTAAAAACTTCTTCTAGAAACTGCAAATACTCATTGTAACTTTGGTAAATTGAATAATTTCTGGCATTATAATAAGGTGGTGAAGTAAAAGTGAGATGAACAGACTCATCAGGAACGTGTTTTAATATCTCTACAACATTACCGTGAACAATCGTATTCTTAAGATAAACCGGAAACTCATCATGCTTCCCATTATCTTTCGATCTATGGCTTGCCCCATTTATTTCTTTACTGATAACTTCTTTGATTAATTCATTCGGATGATCAAGCAATCTTGATAATTCTCCCCTTACTTGGCTTTTTTTTGAAAAAACAAGTAATCCCCTTATAGCTTGCATGACAACTTTCGGATCTTTATCCGACAACAATTGAGTCAGCACCGGAATCGTTTTTTCATTTCTTAACCTCCCAATAGCGGAAACGGACTCCCGTCTAACTTCGCTGCTTTCATCTTGTTTAGCAAATTCTATAAAAGTGTTTAATAAAGAAGTATCACTTATTTTTGCAAGATTTTTTATTGCAAGCGACCTGATTGTCTCGTTACTATTGTTTAAAAGATTTAGTAATGGCTGCTTGTTATATCCATTCTTTAGTCTCCCTAACTTTTTTAGTACATAAATAATTGCGCCATCGCTCCGATCTTGTAAAAAAGCTGAAAGAGCTTTTGCGTCATTTTTCAAACTATCAATCTGCTCTTTATTTATTTGTTTGTTTAATGCTGATTGATTCATGTTATTTCATTAAACTACGGATTGTCCTATTAAAGACCATTAACCATTTTACAACTGTTTTATACGTGTTCATGTACGATGCCATCCTAAATGGGATTTTTGAAGTGCTTTGAGGGAAGCGTTCGGCAGTAACATTCGGATCGGTGCTTTCTGTCCGTTGCCGGCATGAGGGCGGTGCAGGGTGAGACGCGCCCGGAAAACCGATCGGTTTTCAGCGGCGAACGACCCGACAAGGACGTCGGGGCTGGGGCTTGTTGACAGAACCAAGTCTCGTCATGGATGACAAACACTGTGCCGAGCATCGCCACCAAACACAAAACGGTTTCATTAGCTCAAAGATTTTACTGCTGCCGAGATTCAAATGATCTTGGCGCAGACGTTTGATTTCACGCTGAATCAATTGCGGCCAGGTCCGCCGCCGCCAGCGGTACAAAGTACTGCGACCGACCTTGAATGCGTTCGGGAGCTACAACTCTTCCAAAATAATAGGGCATCATATCTGCCTGTGCGTTCCACGCAGACAGGTGATGCGGTGGCCAATGTGTTGATACTGCATATCTGATCTCGTTTTATAGGAGAGCATTTATCCGGTCTGTATTTTGCCCGTAGTAAAAGAGGACGGTGCTTTTCCTTTTGCTGCCGGAGGTGTACGATTGTCCGATTTTGATCGTGGTTCTGGACGATCGGAGGATTTCCTTTTAATATGTTTACCTGAATCCGAAATGTCGGAATCATCGGCATTGATGCCGGCATACTATTACAATCCGACGAATAATAAGTTGAGCAAGGAGAAATTGAATGAATACGGAGGTTTTGTATAAAACCGCGCAGGCAATGGTTGCTCCTAGGCGCGGTATTTTGGCAATGGATGAAAGTCATCCGACTTGCCGAAAACGATTTGAGAAATTAGGTATTGCGATGAACAAAGAAAACCGATGCGCTTATCGCAGTATGTTGGTAACGACTCGCGATTTGGGCAGCTATATTTCGGCTGCGATTTTGTTTGATGAAACGATTCGGCAAACCACGCTTGATGGAAACCCTTTTGCCGAACAGCTTGCCGCCGCCGGAATTATTCCGGGCATCAAGGTCGATAAAGGCGCGAAACCACTTGCCGGATTTCCGAATGAAAAAATCACTGAGGGCTTGGATGGTTTACGTGAACGGCTTGAAGAATACCGTGCCTTAGGCGCGCGTTTTGCAAAATGGCGGGCGGTAATTACGATTGGCAAGATTATTCCGTCGGGTGCTTGTATTTCCGCCAATGCTCACGCATTGGCGCGATATGCATCGCTATGTCAGGAGGCCGGATTGGTGCCGATTGTTGAACCCGAAGTATTGATGGACGGCGCTCATACGATTGATCAATGCTATCAAGCCACTGTGGCGGCACAAACTTGCGTATTTAACGAATTGCGGCGTCAAAAGGTTGATTTGCGCGGTATTGTGTTGAAGCCGAACATGGTCGTTTCAGGAAACGAATGTCCGCACAAGGCAAGCACTGAGGAAATCGCGAAGCTGACTTTACATTGTTTATTAGATGTTGTGCCCGCAGTGGTTCCGGGGATTGCATTCTTATCGGGCGGAATGAGCGATGAGGATGCCACTGCTAATCTGAATACGATTAATTTATTAGCGCGGCAACACCGCGGACAGTCGCCGTGGCGGATTACTTTTTCATACGGTCGCGCATTGCAACACCATGCGATGAAAACTTGGGGTGGTTCCGCAGCGAATGTTTCTGTGGCGCAGGCAGCGGTACTGAGGCGTGCAAAGATGAACGGTGCAGCATCGGACGGCGCCTACACTGCAACAGCGGAATAACCTAAAATAACCTTAGCAAAAAGGTAAAGTGAACGGATGGGGAGTTATCTCTCAAGTCATTTTTTGTGTGGCAAATAAGATAAATGGAAAATGCGATCCGCCGTTTAAGGGAGTATATGCGCGCGCATATTATTGGTCAGGAGCTACTGATCGATCGCTTGATTATTGCACTGCTTGCCGACGGGCATTTACTTGTGGAAGGCGCCCCGGGTCTTGCCAAAACACGCGCCATAAAGACATTAGGCGATGTAATCGAGGGCAGTTTTCAGAGGATCCAATTTACTCCGGACTTATTGCCCGCAGATTTAACCGGCACCGAAGTTTATAGACCGCAAGAAGGTTCATTCGCTTTTCGCCGCGGTCCTTTGTTTCATAACTTGGTTTTAGCCGATGAGATTAATCGTGCGCCGGCAAAAGTGCAATCCGCTTTGCTTGAAGCAATGGCTGAAAGACAAATTACTGTCGGCGGCACTACTTATTCCTTGCCCCCACTTTTCTTAGTGATGGCAACACAGAATCCGATTGAGCAAGAAGGGACTTATCCTTTGCCCGAAGCACAGTTGGATCGGTTTCTGATGTATGTTCGCATTGGTTATCCGGCGGCGGCGGATGAAGAACGTATTTTGCATTTGGTACGTAGTGAGGAGCGGGAGAAATCAACGGAGACGGCGGAAATTGAAACGGTTGCTTTACAAGAGCAGATTTTTATTGCACGGCAGGAAATATTGAATATACATATGGTGAAGGAAGTCGAGCAATACTTGTTACAGCTGGTGCTAGCGACCCGCAACCCCAGCGCTTATGGTGACGACTTCAAGCAATGGCTATTGTATGGTGGCAGCCCTCGCGCGACGCTCGCGCTTGATCGATGCGCTCGGGCGCATGCTTGGTTAAACGGCAACGATTATGTATCGCCTGACGATGTGCAAGCGGTGTGCACCGATGTTTTACGCCATCGCCTGATCCTTGATTATGCGGCGGAAGCGGAAGGAGTCACTCCCGATAAAGTGATTGATGAATTGGTTGCGCGTGTCGCTGTCCCTTAGGTGAGATGAGTCAAACTTTTCCGGAGCCAATTGCAAATGACGCGGTGCAAGTTCGCCAAGAGAATCTAATCGCATTGGCGCATCCGGCAAGAAACTTGTCTTTGCGGCGCAATCGGATTCGTGCCGGCAAAACCGATGCCTACCGTTCGGTCTTCAAGGGGCGGGGGATGGAATATGACGAGTCACGTTTGTATTATCCTGGCGATGATGTTCGTCATCTCGATTGGCGGGTTATGGCACGTACCGGAGAAGCATACACAAAACTGTTCTGTGAAGAGCGCGAACGACCGGTATATTTTTGTGTAGACTATCGTGCTCCGATGTTTTTCGCTACGCGGCGGTGTTTCAAATCGGTTGAAGCGGCAAATATCGCTGCATTGCTTGCATGGAGCGCGGTGCATGAGGGAGATCGTGTCGGTGGGATTTTATTCAGTGACGATACACACACCGAAATAAAACCCCAGCGCGGTAAACAAGGAATTTTACGGCTGATTCATCAACTTGCTGATTTTACAAACAGTGGGTTGACAAAAGCGTATCCCGATCGCAGCAATGACGGAAGCGAAGCATTGATGCGTTTGGCACATATTGTGCGTCCCGGCAGTTTGATTTTTTTGATCAGCGATTTTCGTGAGATAAAAACAATTGAAAATCAGATTCGTGGATTAAGCGCTCATAGTGAAGTTGTTTTTATTCAAGTATATGATCCGTTGGAAGAAACAGTCCCGCCGCCCGGTGAGTATAGTATCAGCGACGGTGAACATAGCATCTGTATTAACACTACCGATGTCGACTTTGTGCGTAAATATACCGCTCAATTTAGGAAAAGAGCAATGCATCTAAAGTCTTTTGCGCGGAAATTGCGAATCGGTTTTATTCAATGCCGGACTACCGAAGAGCCATTTGAAATTTTACGTAGAAATTTTGGTGCATGTTGATGGTATCGGGCCCGCACGACTTGTTGGAGCAGCTACGCGATCTTCATTTGCCGCCGGAACCTTCGTGGTGGCCGCCCGCAGCCGGTTGGTGGGTGCTTATCGGGTTGCTGTTCGGGATAGTCGTTTTGTGGCAATACGTACGTCGGCGTAAGCGCCGCCGACCTGCGATTGCTCCTTACCAGCAAGTACGGATTCAGCTTGATCATTTGCGTTCGAATTATGCCGATAATGCCGATACGATTCGTTTACTGGCAGGATTATCAGCATTAATTCGTCAAGCAGCAATGACGCTTAGCACACGAGAGGAGGTCGCAAAGTTAACCGGTGATGTATGGTTGAATTGGCTGGATCAACATGCGGGTAAAGTATTGTTTATGTCGGATAAAGGTCGCGTATTTGCTTCTGCGCACTATCAAGTAAATGCAGCATTCGAGGCGGACGCCGTTCTGCAAATTTGCGAAGAATGGTTGAAGATCGTTTTTGAAAAAGATAAAAGATAGTAATGCTTGAATTTGAATGGATTTGGGTTTTTTTGCTATTGCCGTTGCCATTTTTAGTGCGACGATTCGTCAAACCGATCGAACCGATGAAACAGGCGGCGTTGCGTCTGCCTTTTCTCGGAGATTTCCAACTCCCCCATCGCTCTCATGCCGGAATTTTTTCAAAAAAACTTTTACTGATTTTAGCGCTGCTAAGTTGGGCTTTGCTGATTACCGCGGCGGCAAGGCCGCAGTGGACCGGAGAAATAAGACAAGTGCCGATAAGCGGGCGCGATTTAATGCTGGCATTGGATTTATCCGGTAGCATGGAAGAGGATGATTTTATACTAAACGGTAGGCGTGTTACACGATTGGAAGCAGCTAAAGAGGTCGCAAAAGAGTTTATCGAGCAACGTCAAGGCGATCGTATCGGTTTAACGGTATTTGCTCTTCATCCTTACTCAATGATGCCGCTTAGTTTTGATTTACATGCGGTACAGGAAATGCTGGAAGAAACTTTTATCGGGCTTGCTGAAGAAACAAAGACTGCTATCGGCGATGCGGTTCTCTTGAGCTTAAAGCAGTTGCAAAAGCATGATAGAACGAACCGAGTATTGATTTTGCTTACGGACGGTGCAAGCAATGCCGGGATATCGCCGCAAGAAGCGGCAGAGTTTGCTGCTGAAGAAGGTTTGAAAATTTATACGATTGGAGTAGGTTCTGATGTAATGCAGAGAGGCTTTTTTGTTCGTCAGAATAATGCCTTGGATGAGAAAACGCTTAAAATGATTGCAAATAAAACCGGCGGACGTTATTTTCGAGCAAGGAACACAACCGAATTAAGGAAAATATACGCTCTTTTGGATCAATTGGAGCCGATTGAGCGCGATGCCGAGTTTTTCCGAACGCAAATGGCGCTGTACTACTATCCCTTATTTGCGTCGGCATTGATTGCGGTGATGATTTTATTGATTCGAGTAATAGGCCGGGGGCGACAATGAATATTTTGTCTCAGTTAAACTTTGTCCGTCCGCTGTGGTTTTTTGCACTGATACCATTTGGTTTGCTGATGTGGTACCTGATAAATAAACGTTTGACAGCGGATGCTTGGCGTAAAGCCTGTGACGTGCATTTGTTGCCGTTTGTCTTATTACAGGGATCGTTGGCTGAGAATAGAGGTTTCTTGTATTGTATCGGAATTGCCGGAGTCGTTACCATCATTGCGCTGGCAGGACCTGCATGGGAGCGTTTGCCACAGCCGGTTCTGCGCGATGAAACCGGTTTGGTCATTGCGCTGGATTTGTCTCGGTCAATGTCCGCGGTTGATGTTGAACCGTCGCGGATTGTGCGTGCTCGGTTTAAGATCGATGACTTTTTAACCCGACGACAGGGCGGCCAAGTGGCGTTGCTTGTATATAGTAATCGAGCATTTCCAGTTGTGCCGCTCACGCATGACATTTCGTCAGTCAAAACATTTTTGCAAGCGGTGGATACGAGCTTGATGCCGAGCCAAGGAAGCCGCCCGGATATTGCTTTGCAGGAAGCAAGTAAATTGATTAAACGAACGGGTTTGACGCATGGGCGGATTTTATTAGTGACCGACTTTGCCGACGAATCGGCGATCGCCGAGGCGCAACGTTTAGCGCGCGAGAACTTTCAAGTTACGGTACTAGGTGTAGGGACATTGCAAGGGTCGCCTATATTTTTACCGTCCGGCGACATCCTAAAAGATCAAGGTAAAACAGTTGTTTCTCGATTAAAGGAAGAGGAACTGCAACGTCTTGCGGCAGCAGGCCGGGGTATTTATCGTAGGTTGAGCGGTCTGCAAAACGATGACATTGACACATTGCTCGCATGGTCGGAATTAATCTTGCCGACCCATACCGATGTAAGCGAAACTAATCGTCTGACCGATGTTTGGCGCGAACAAGGGCCTTGGTTAGTTTTATTATTATTGCCGATTGCATTGCTGAGTTTTCGTCGAGGAGTGTTGGTCATTGCGATGTTGATTTTATTGTTCCCGTTTCCTAGCGAAGCATTTGAATGGAGAGATCTATGGTTAAAACCCGATCAACGCGGATTACAATCGCTGAATGAAGACGATGCAAGTGCTGCCGTGCAAGAGTTTGAGGACCCTCGGTGGAAGTCTGTCGCGCAATATCGTAATCGTGATTATGCCGCTGCGGCGCAAACATTAGAATCGTTACAAGAAGTGGATGATTTCTACAATAAAGGGAATGCGCTTGCTAATGCCGGAGATTTTCAAGCCGCACTCAAAGCGTATAACAAAGCGCTGGAACTAAACTCTAAAATGGAAGATGCTATTCATAATCAGCAGATAATAAAACAGATTTTGCAAGAGCAAAATATGCAGAGGCAGGAGCAAGGTGAGCAAAGTCAGACAAGCGAACAGCCGGAGAATGGGAAGTCGATTCCGCAGGATCAAAGCGATGACGAGAATAGCAATGACGAAAAGGATAACAATAAGGAGAGTAGTAATGCGACATCGGACGAGTCGGACCCAGAGTCTGATATGTCGCCTCCTTCCGCAGAAGAAACAATGGATGAGCAGACGCAAGCGCTTGAGCAGGCATTGCAACGAGTACAAGATGACCCGCATGCCTTGCTAAAGCGTAAGTTTCGTCAATTGCAACGTAAAAGCGGCAAGCGGAAAAACAATAGCGATATGCCATGGTAAAACGATTTCTATTTCAGTGTTTGTTGTTGCTCGCGATGGCGCTTGCGGCGACTCCCATAGTTGCCGTACCGGAGGTTCATGTTGAGTTAAAAAAAAATAATATTGCGGAAAATGAAAGATTTCTTGTTACTTTTAAGGTTTTTAGCGCAACAAATGCCGCTGAGCCGGATTGGACGCCTTTGCGGCAGGATTTTAAAATATTAAAAAAAAGCAAATCGTACTCTTTTCAAAGTATCAACGGGCAGCAGCAATCGGTCACGGCTTGGAATCTTGAATTGATGCCGAGGCGTAGCGGTCATTTAATGTTACCGTCACTATTGTTCGGTCGACAGGCGAGCAAACCGCGGAAAATACGTGTCCGATCAATCTCTTCGGCAAAAAAGCGAGGCAAGGAGGATATTTACATCGAGGTATCCGCTGGTCCGCGCAACCCTTATGTGCAACAGCAAGTGCGGTTTGTTTTTAAGGTATTTATGACAAAGAATTTAAGAGGAAATTTAACCCAGCCTTCGTTCAAAGGGAATGTTACATCGGAACCTTTGCCTGAGAAGAATTATCGGATCAATCGGAAGGGTAGAAATTATCGGGTCCATGAACGCATCTACATGCTATATCCGCAAGCGAGCGGAGCGGTTAGAATTAATCCGATAGTGCTGACCGGGCAATACACTGAGAAGGGCAGAAGATTTTCAGTAACTAAGCGATCGAAAACGCTACAGTTGAACGTGCGTCCGGTTCCGTTGGATTTTACCGGCAGCTTTTGGCTACCGGCGAACGGAGTACGGTTGCAGCAGAAATGGTCGGACGATTTGTCGCAATGGGTGCAAGGTGATCCGTTGACATGGACAATTAAGCTAATCGGTAAAAGTCTGTTGGCGAGCCAGCTACCGGCGGTGGAAATACCGCAACCGGAGGGCTTTAACGTTTACACCGATGCCAAGCCCGTGTTACAGACCATCCCTGATGGCTCCGGTTTACGTGGCGAAAGGGCTCAAAAGTTTGTTCTTATTCCGACACAAAGCGGAGAACATGTGTTCCCTGAAATCAAAATTCCTTGGTGGAATACACGCACGGATCAGCTGGAATACGCGATATTAGCCGAGCAAAATGTGCAAATTCAACCTGCGGCTGTGGGCCAATTGACGATGGAGACACCACCTTCGGTATTTCCGCAAGAGATGAATCAGGATAGCGTTAAAGTGGATGCTATCGACTATATTTGGATTTGGATAAGCGGTATATTGGGTTTTGGCTGGCTTGTAACATTAATCTGGATTACTCGTGAGCGGTTTCTTGAGTATATACAGCGGCGTAGCGCGGGACAGTCACATGCCGTCGAATTGAAGAAAGTTCGCAAGGATGTTGAGGCCGCTTGCATGGCGCGAGACACTTGCGCCGTACGTGATGCTTTGCTCAAGTGGGCGCGTGTTATGTGGCGGGATTACCCGCCGCGGAGCTTAGATGATATTATGCAGCGATGCACTCCGGGTCTTAAAAAGCGCATTCAGGCATTTGATCAAGCGGCTTACGGGCATGGTCGGTTGGACCCCGATTCTTTGTGGCAAGCGGTGTTGTATGAACCGGCGGAAGCGACGGGAACGAAATTGCCCAAGGAGACTTCCTATTCTTCTCCGTTGGAACCATTATATAAATAGAGATTTTTTCGATTTCGCTTACTTCAAGTATATGATGAATGGTATAAGTTTTATGCAGACGCCGTTCGCAGCCTGTCAATCAAGGCGCATTGACATATCTAACGCATGAATATGCTTGGTAATTGCACCGACCGATATACGGTCGACTCCGGTTTGTGCAATCGCGGCAATATTATCTAGCGTGATGTTACCTGAAGCTTCAATTTCCGCTCTTCCGCTAATTAGCGCAACCGCATCATGAATTTCTGTCAAAGAGAAGTTGTCTAACATAATTATCTCGACTTTTGCTGCCAGTGCTGCTCGGACTTCGTCTAAATTCTCCGCTTCTACTTCAATCGAAAGATTGGGGTATTGCCGACGAATTGCTCGTACCGCGACCATTAACGAACCATAAGCACGTAGATGATTTTCTTTTAATAAAATGGCGTCTGATAGTCCTTGACGATGGTTTGTTGCGCCTCCGCACACCACCGCATATTTTTGTGCCAACCTCAATCCGGGCAGGGTTTTTCGAGTGTCGGTTACGGCGACTTGTTTGGGCGTTAGCGCTGCTTTTTTAACTTGGTTGACAAACGCTGCGGCAGCAGTGGCGGTTGCCGATAGGCTCTGCAAAAAATTTAATGCACAACGTTCTCCGCATAATAAGCTTTGTGCCCGGCCGGTTAGGGTACACAGTTTTTGTTTTGCGACGATAGTATCTCCGTCAACTGCGAACCAATCGACGACGACAGTATCGTCAATTTCGGCAAAGACTTCATCAAACCATATAGTCCCGCACAATATTCCTTGGTCGTAGACAATGACCGAAGCATGAGCAGTTTGATCCGATAAAGCCAGCGTTGAAAGATCATGATCGTATCCGTCTTCTTCCAGAGCTTGGCGTACTTGTCTGATGACGGATGTGAGAAGTGCGGCAGAGGGCGCGCCACATTCAAGTTGCATCAGCTTGTGCGCAGGAGAGGGAGGTCGCGCCGTGTCAGCTTAAAGACTATCGGACTTAATAACAGTAATGCAACCAGATTTGGTAATGCCATCAGTGCATTCATCGTATCTGATAGCAGCCATACGAAGTTCAGCTGGATTGATGCCCCCACAACAACTGCTAATACCCAAAAGACGCGAAATATGACGACATATTTCACATTAAACAAATAACAAAAACAGCGTTCGCTATAATAGCTCCAACCGAGAATTGTGGTAAAAGAAAACAAAATCAACGAAACGGTTACAACATAGCTCCCTCCGGTGAAAATAGTTTCAAATGCCTTATTGGCAATGGCGACACCTTCAAGGACATTGCCCATCGTCCATGCGCCGCTTAACAGAATAACCAGCGCGGTGATTGTGCAGATAATGATGGTGTCAATAAAAGTGCCGAGCATGGCAATGCTGCCTTGCCGCACCGGGCTATCCGTTTTTGCTGCGGCATGGGCGATGGGTGCCGAACCCAATCCCGCTTCATTTGAAAAAATGCCGCGTGCGACACCGAAGCGGATTGCCGCCCAAACCGTCGCACCGGCAAATCCTCCGGTTGCGGCGATGCCGTTAAATGCGCTGTCAATAATTAACGTAAACGCAGACGGCACTTCGGCAAGATTCATCAGAATATAGATAATTCCGATAGAAAGATAAATCAATGCCATCAAGGGAACCAGCTTTGCCGCAAATCTAGCGATACGTTTGATGCCGCCGATGATAACAAAGCCGACAATAGCGGCCATGAATACGCCGATACTCCAGTCAGGTATTTGCACGGCGGGTTGCAAGATAAATTGCACCGAGTCGGTTACCGAGTTGCTCTGCGTCATGTTTCCAATACCAAATCCCGCGACCGTTCCGAATAAAGCGAACAGAAAAGCAAGAATATGCCACTTTTCAGAGAGTCCGTTTTTAATGTAATACATTGGGCCCCCGATATAATTATTTTGGGTATCGATTTCGCGGTAATGTACTGCAAGGACTGCTTCGGCATATTTGGTTGCCATGCCAAGCAGTGCGGTCACCCACATCCAAAAAATAGCGCCGGGGCCTCCGATTAATATGGCAACCGTCACTCCGGCAATATTGCCGCTGCCGATAGTTGCCGATAACGCCGTAGCTAGTGAACGCAGCGGCGTAATCTGTCCTTTCTCGGTGGTCGCTTTGTGTCCCAAGAAAGCTTGTTTGAAACCAACACCGATATAGCGCCAGGGCATAAACTGCAAGCCGAATGTTAAGTATGTGCCGACAGCAAGCAACGTGATCGGCATCACCGGTCCCCAAGCGATTTCGTTGGTTTCGATCAAAGCGCGCTCAAGCAGATTGAATAAATCGTTCAGCGATTGCTCCATAATATTTTCCGGATCAGTTCGTTTATCTGTTTAGTAATAGAGCTTTTACACGGTATGTGCTTTTATTTGGTTCCCTTTTATATGCTATTTTCCCGTCATTTGTCAAAAGCAAGCCGTAATCCCGAGAAAATATGCCGTTTTTCCGCCGTATAAAAGTTTCTGATAGAAGGACGTTTGAGTATCTTATCGGTGTGGTGGCTGCCGCCTTTAAGCACGAAATGACGGTGATCAAACCAGGGTGTTGAGTAGCGTTCATAAGGGAACGGTTTAAACCCGGCGTATGGATGAAAAGTGTTACGGCACCATTCCCATACAGTGGTAGTTACAGGCATATTGCCGGATCGTTGCGCGACTTCAATCTCATGCTCATGCGGCAAGCGCGCTTTTGCCCATTCGGCAAAAGCTTCGGCTTCATAATAACTGATACCGTATACCGGTGCATCGGGTAACAGAGTATAAGGTCCGGTATCGTTAATGCCGAACCAATCACCGGCATCGTTAGCGCGCCAATGATGCGGTGCGCACACTTTCGTTTGAATTCGCCATTGCCAACCGGTGGTGCTCCAATAATGAGAATTGTAGTATCCGCCGGCGTGAATAAACCCTAGAAATTCGGCATTGCTGACGGGAGTTTTTTGGATGGAGAAATCCGGCAAATTACATTCAAACGGCGGCATTTCATTATCAAAGCATTCAGGTTTTTGCATTCCGACCCGATACTGTCCGCCGGTGAAGCTGTCGCTTGCTCTGACAATTTTTCGCGCGCTTAACTTTTGTGTCGGGCGATAATCGCGATAATTATTTCGTAAATTGCGCTCGGTCATAATCATATACAGAGTTTCCAGGTGCATGGCATGATGCTGCGCTAAAAATAAAACAAGATAGTTGTTTTTCATTAACGTATGGTCTCTCAGTTCGCGCGGCGGACCCTGTAGTAAAATCAGGTTTTCTTGTTGTCGCTTTGCGTTGCTGTCCAGAAGTTCCTTCTTACTTGGTAATTGCTCGCCGCGGCAACTGCGAGGGCTGTTTTCCGGCAAGTATAGTTGTCGGGTAGCAGGTGAACTCGGCTTGCCGAGTATGGTTTCATGAATCCAGAAATTTTCCACAAAAACGGTATGTCCCAAATGCCATCCGGCGGGACTCGTGTCGGAATAGAACTGTCGGCGGTAGTCGCGGTCGTTGAACCGACCGGTTATTGCAATCAGTCGGGATTGTAATGATGCCAGATGCTCAATCGGGTGTTTCCTGCGCATGACGTTTGACGTGGCAAGATTCATAATCCGATAACACGCGGCCGCTGATGTTGATGGCAGATAATCATTTCCCCCGGCAGAATTTCTTGCCAATTTTGGGTTTCTGAAAATGGCTCCGATGCAATGATTTTTGCACCTTCGGGAAGATGAGTTTGATCATTACACGCGAGGTATAGTGTCGGTGGCGTTTCGTTGATGGCAAGCCGTACCGCGACAATCTCGATGCCATCGCTGAGTATAATGTTTAACATGGCTTTGTGGTCGGAGAGATGCTGTTTGCACCATTCGATCGTTTGTGTCAGCGCTGCTTGCAAATCATCGTTTGCTTTGTTTAGATAATAGCAAATCAATCCGAATAAATACTCCGAATCGGTCAGCCCGCGGATATTGTCGATAATATTCGTCGGCAATATCGCGATCAATTTTTGCAAAATGCCCTGATTGAAATCCCGAATAAAGCCATTATGCATAAATAAATAATTCCGGTACGTAAACGGTTGCAGATTATGCGGTGAAGTGCCGTATTCGGCAGTCGCACTACGTACCATTGCCAACCACAACGGTGCATGTAGCACATCGCTTAATGTTTCGAGATTGATGTCGGTCCAAATAGGCGCTGGGTTACGGTAAGTTACTGCCTTGCCGTTTAAGTTGTACCAACCAAAGCCAAAACCGTCGGCATTCAGCTTCGCGTAATTCATCTCCTTTGGTTGCCAAGATTGTTTATACAGGCTATGATTCGGGTCAAATAGCAATCCTCTTAGAGCGATTGAATTCCCGCAGTAAGCGACTAATCTGCACATGACGGACTTTTACATAAACAAGCTCGGCTGCTGCTCATAATATTTTATTCGCATTCAAGACCGGATAATATCATGCAAAGCAAACTAAAGAGAAAAGAGAAAAAAGGCGAATGTGTTGTCATCAAGCCTACAATACCAAACACAACTCTCACCCAAGACATCTACTACAACTTTAGATATCCTCCGCGCCGGCTCCTTCCTAAGTATCTTTATGATGAGGAAGGGTCACGCTTATTTAATGAGATTTGTGATACTGAAGAGTATTATTTGACCCGTGCTGAGGAAAAGCTTTTACTTGATAACGCCGATGAAATTATTGCATTGGCAAAACCTCAGCATATTATTGAGTTTGGTAGCGGCATGTCGCGTAAAACCCGCATGTTATTGGATGCCTGCGAACGTCAGGGAATCTATAGCACATACTGGCCAATGGATATTTGTGCCGAAGTATTGGAAGAAGTAAGCCGGAGTTTGTGTCAACGTTATTCGTGGTTGGAAGTTTATCCGATGGTAGGTGATTATCATGCGGGGCTGAGCAATATTCAGCTTCCGCAGGAACGCACTTTGGCGTTATTGTTTGGTAGCACAATTGGAAATATGGCGCTGAACGAATCCTTGAAGTTTTTGCTCGAAATACAACAACTGTTGGGTGACGGAAGCAATTTGTTAATGGGTGTTGATCGCGTTAAGTCCGGGAAAGTGCTCGAAGCGGCTTATGACGATGCCGGAGGTGTTACGAGGCAATTCAACCTGAATGTGCTGAATGTTCTCAACCGTAAGTTAAATGCTAATTTTTCCCTGAAAAATTTTTCATACTGCGCTGTTTATAATACTGAAAAAGAACGCGTTGAAATGTATTTGGTTTCTAATCTGCAACATACGGTTCACTTGAAAGATCTAAATTTATCCGTTGATTTTGACAAAGAAGAACATGTTTTGACTGAAGTGAGCCAAAAATTCACTTGCAAGAGATTAAACAATTTGCTAAGCGCAAGTTTCTGTGAAATTGTACGTCATTTCATTCCAAAAAATGAATATTTTTCTCTGCTGTTTGCACGTTTCAATAAAAAATCTTCCGATTCATGCCCGGTCCTTCAGCTTTAATTGTTGAAGACAACCTTAGCGTTCGTCAGATGCTGAAATTTTTTTTATCAAGCGAAGGCTATGTTGTTTATTCCGCTAATGATGCAAAACAAGCCTTTGATTTACTCAATAAGAAATTGCCCGATATTATTTTGCTGGATTGGATGATGCCCGGTATGAGTGGTTATGACGCGATGATGCGTTTGCGCTCGCAAGAAACAACACGACATATTCCGGTCATTATGCTGACTGCCAAAACAGAAGAAGAGGATAAGATAAAAGCATTGCTCGGCGGCGCCGACGATTACATTACCAAGCCGTTTTCGCCACGAGAAGTCATGACGCGGATTAAAGTTCTTCTGCGGCGAGCAAAACCGCATGCGGTTACCGATGAGGTGATTTTCGGTCCGATTACTTTGCAGCCGGCGGAACGTTGCTTGATGATTAATAATCACGTTGTGTCCATTACATCAACCGAGTTTAACTTACTGCTCTTTTTCATCAAGCATCCCGGGCGGGCTTATTCACGTACGCAAATTTTGGATCATGTTTGGGGGGTGAATAAATTTATCGAGGAGCGCACGATTGATGTGCATATTCGCCGTCTGCGAAAAGTTCTGAACCCCTATGGCTTGCATTCAGCCGTCGAAACCGTACACGGATTTGGTTATCGTATGCGTAACCTGACAAAAGGTTCTTCGGTGTAAAGCAATCAGTGATCTCAGACATTTTTATTTATGCCGTTTTTATAGCGGGAGGTTATTGGGTCGGTTTTCAATTCGGCTATTCCTTGCTAGGCGCGTTGGTTGCTTCGGTTTTGTTGCACTTGTGGCACGTCAGTTGTTTACACCGGGTACTTGCTTGTTTGAAATTAGGACATCAACCGACGGAGACATTCCATCATGCCTGGAATGAAATCTGCGCCCGGATCAACCGCCTGCAGAATGAAAAGTTAAAAGTGAACCAAGCGAGAATTCTGCAACATTTTCGCGATGGAATTGCAACCTTGCCTTTCGGTATCATTCAACTTACAGAAAATCATCATATCGAATGGTTCAACGATCATGCAATGCAAATGATCAATCTCAAATCTCAAGATGTGGGAAGAAATATCACTCACTTGTTAAGAGAACCGGACTTTGCCGAATGTCTGCAAACTAGCCAAAGTGAGGAAGCAGTAGTACTGCGTCTTGGCGCCAAAAAATTGATGGTTCATGTGAGTGACTTTCAGAATAGACAACTCGTGATTATTCAAGATGTGACACGTTTGCATCATTTGGAAAAAGTGCGTCGCGAGTTGTTGAGCAATATGTCACACGAGTTGCGTTCACCTCTGACAGTTATTAAGGGGTATGCGGAAATTTTAAAGGATGCATTACCTGTCGAACCTGAGCAATTGGTTGAGCCTGAGCAATTGGCCGCAGCCACCAAGGAAATCGTCCGGCATGTCAATCAAATGGAATATATCATCAATGATACGGTTTCACTTGAGAAACTGGAAGATTCGCCCTTAACCGATAAGGAGCTTGAAGTTATCGACGTCGCTCGATTAGTTGACGAAGTGAGTGGTAGTGCAAAGATGCTTTTCATTGAGAAACGATGTGTTTTGGAAAAGCGGATAGAATCCGATGCTTGTCTTTACGGGAGTTTTTTTGAGCTCAGAAGCGCATTTTTTAATTTAGTACATAATGCATTGCGTTATTCGCCGTCACAAGGCAAGGTGACCTTGCGTTGGCATACCGATGATACGCATGGTTATTTTTCAGTATCGGATGAAGGTTGCGGTATCGCCGCCAAACATATTCCTCGTCTGACCGAACGCTTATATCGCGTTGATGAAGGACGTTCTCATGAAGCCGGAGGGACCGGCCTCGGACTTGCCATTGTCAAACATGTGCTGAAGCGGCATAACGCCGAGCTTGACATCCAAAGCGTTGTGGGAGAGGGTAGCACCTTCCTGTGTAAGTTTTCCGCTAGCAATTTACGCCTGAATTGACGGGAACGATTATTTGCGTTTTAACCTTAGCCGAAGCGGCCGGTAATGTACTCCTCGGCCAAATGGTGCTTCGGATTGGTGAATATTGTGTCGGTATCATCCATCTCCACCAAATGCCCAAGGTGGAAATATGCGGTACGTTGGGAGATCCTTGCCGCTTGTTGCATTGAGTGCGTCACGATGACGATGGTATAGTTTTCCCTCAACTCATTAATTAATTCTTCAATTTTGGCGGTGGCAATCGGATCCAAAGCCGAGCATGGTTCATCCATCAGAATTACTTCCGGATTGATTGCAATAGTTCGGGCAATGCAAAGACGCTGTTGTTGTCCGCCCGATAAGCTGGTTCCGGGTAAATCCAGTCTATTATCGACTTCGTCTAATAATCCGGCTTTTTCCAAACTGGTGCGGACAACATCATCCAATTCGGCACGATTTGCTGCCAAACCGTGAATGCGCGGGCCATAAGCGACATTATCATAAATCGATTTAGGGAAAGGATTGGGTTTTTGAAACACCATTCCGACGCGAGTGCGTAATGCAAAAACATTGGTTTCCGCACTGTTGATAGATTTGCCGTCCAGCAGAATGTCGCCGGTGACTCGACAATCAGGTATCGTATCGTTCATTCTATTCAGGCAACGCAGCAAAGTTGATTTACCGCAACCCGAAGGGCCAATCATTGCGGTTACTTGATGTTCACCGATCTCCAGAGTGGCATTTTTAATGGCATGTTTTTCGCCATAGTGCACATTCACATCACGAATTTGCATTCTCGGGTTGTCCGCTTTTACATTGCCGACTGTCACGAAGTTTTCGTCAATGATTTCCATTTGTTGTCCTTACCAGCGTTTTTCCAGACGTTTTCTAAGAAATATTGCAAATGCGTTGATCGTAAACAACATTATCAAAAGCACGATAATCGCACCTGCGGCTCGTTCGGCAAAACCGGCCTCCGGGTACTTTGACCACATGAAAATTTGCACTGGGAGCGCTGTTGAAGGGTCAGTGATGTTGTTGGGGATGTCGGCGATAAATGCGACCATTCCGATCATCATCAATGGTGCGCTTTCACCTAGAGCTTGCGCCATTCCGATAATTGATCCGGTCAACATGCCCGGCATTGCTAACGGAACGATGTGATGAAAAATAACCTGCATGTGCGATGCGCCAAGGCCAAAAGCCGCTTCGCGTATGGAACACGGTACCGCTTTAATCGCGGCACGGCTCGAAATAATGATTGTCGGTAATGTCATCAATGCCAACACGATACCGCCGACTAGCGGAGTGGATCTTGGCAAATCAAAAAAGTTGATAAAAATTGCCAGCCCTAACAGGCCAAAAATAATCGAAGGAACTGCGGCGAGGTTATTGATGTTGACTTCAATCAAATCGGTGAATCGGTTCGAAGGAGCAAATTCTTCAAGATAAATCGCCGCCCCGATGCCTAAAGGAAATGCCAGTACAAATGTAATCATCATCGCATAAAGCGAACCGATTAATGCGGCGAGTATTCCGGCTTGTTCCGGATTACGCGATGATCCGGAGGTAAAAAAATTAGTATTGAATGATAGTTGAAGTTTGTTTTCAGCAATCAATGTGTTTATCCATTCAATTTGTCGATTGCTGATGCGCCGGTCCGATTCGGGCAAATCAATATCTATTTTCCCTTTCCTGTACAAATCAACTTCGCTGTCCGCAGTAAAACGAAAATTTATTTTTTTATTGAGCAAGGAAGGATTATCCTCTACCGCATTGCGTAATTCGTATTGAGCATGACGGCTCAATAACGCGCGCAATTGTAATTTATCTTCGCGCGACTGCGCTTCCGGGAACATCCTATATAGCGCTTGTTTAATCGGTAAGCTGAAATCGGTTCGGGCCGGATTTGCCGGGTCATAACGAAGATCGGAAAAATCCAGTTCCAATTCAATACTTGTTTGTCGCAAGACACTGTATCCGTTTCCTAAAATAACCATAAAAATTATCAACAAGAAACTAATTGCCAGACCGATAGATAAGACGCCATACCATTTGAAACGTTGGTTTTTTGCCAAACGCCGCTGGAATTGACGAGATAAAACGGTTTGGGTCAACTGGTTATTCGTATTTTTCACGATATTTCCGTACCACTTTTAATGCGATGACATTGAGTACTAATGTGATAAAAAATAGCGTCAATCCCAGCGCGAAGGCTGCCAAAGTTTTGGGGCTGTCAAATTCCTGATCGCCTTTTAATAAAGTGACGATTTGGACTGTGACGGTTGTGACGGATTCCAGCGGGTTAGCAGTCAAGTTTGCCGCAAGCCCTGCCGCCATAACAACGATCATAGTTTCACCGATTGCACGTGAAATTGCCAGCAAAATACTGCCGACAATCCCCGGTAATGCCGCCAAGAAGATAACTTTCAGAATAGTTTCCGCGTGTGTCGCCCCTAGCGCGTAAGATCCGTCGCGCAACGATTGAGGAACGGCATTGATCACGTCATCGGATAACGATGAGATAAACGGGATAATCATAATACCCATGACCAAACCTGCCGCTAACGCGCTTTCCGAGGAGGTTTGCAATCCCAGCGAATTGCCCAGATCTCGAATTAGCGGGGCAACGGCGAGTACGGCAAAGAATCCATAAACAACGGTTGGTATCCCCGCAAGTATTTCAAGTAGAGGTTTGACAATCGCGCGAGTGCGCGGGTGCGCAAGTTCCGATAAGTACAATGCCGTCATCAATCCGATGGGTACGGATACCAACATGACGATTCCCGTGATCAGTAGCGTGCCGGTAAATAATGGCACCGCACCGAATGAACCGCTGGAACCGACTTGATCCGGACGAATTGCTGTTTGCGGACTCCAAGTTGTGCTGAAAAAAAACTCAAACGGGGATACTAACTGAAAGAATCTTAAACTTTCGAACAAAACCGATAACACGATTCCAATGGTGGTAAAAACTGCGACGACCGAACAAGTTAGAAGTATCAGCTTCAGGAATTTCTCAATTTTTATTTGTGCATTAATGCTACTCTGCCGCACTCGGCTTAATCCCCAGCCGGCTCCGATAGCGAGTATGATTAGAAAAACAACCGTAAGCGCAGCATTGCTGGTATGTCGCAAATTCTGGTAGGCGGCAATAGCGGCTGTGGCTTTAGGGTTAGGCTTAATTGTGCCGTCTGCCATCTGCGGTATTTGTCCGAGTAGCATACTTCGTTTAGAAAGATTTTTAACCTCTGTCAATTCAAGCGAAATAAAATAATCAAGTATATATGTCTCAGCCCAGTGCCATATTGCGAGTACGATCAGTGCAGGGACAATGCACCACAAAGCACAATACCAGTTATAGTAAATAGGACGCGAGGGGAATTGAACGCCGCTTGCCTCAGCGCCGACGATGCGCCGATTGCTTAATAAGAAGCAAACAGTGCCGACGGCCAAGCTCAAAATAATAAAGTTCCAACTATTCACTGAAAATTAGTTTCACTATTGTTAAGCGCCAAATGATTGAAAAATGAATTCTATGTAATAAATGTGTCATATTCATGACACGGTAAAGCTTGTGCCTTTTCTTATAATATATAACAATATCAGCATGAGTTCAGGTGAAATTAAAAATCCGATTGACAATTTTCCTCATTCAATAGGTGAGATCGGCAGCCATACTGCGACTCAATTCTCTGATGACTTAGAGGCAATGTGTAGTTTGGTTTTGGAAATGGCCGGACTAGTTGAAAAGCGACTCTCTGAAGTGATTGCTGCATTGCATAAAGGAGACGTTAAGCAAGCGAAACACGTTGCTCAGTCTGATCATAAAGTGAATATCATGGAGGTCAGAGTTGATGCCGAATGTACTAAGATACTTGCTCTGCATCAGCCGGTTGCGCGCGATTTAAGATTAGTAACCACTGCGTTGAAGATGATCGCCGACTTGGAGCGCATTGGCGATGAAGCGCAAAAAATTGCAAAGCAAGTTGCGATTATTGAGCAAAGCCATATTGCAAAAAGCCTTCTGCAACGAGTGGAAGTGCTTGGTAATACCGTTACTAGTATGCTACGTCTCGCGTTAGATAGTTTTGCGCGTTTGGAAGATTCAAGCACAAAGCTACATCGGCAAGATCAAGTGCTTGATGATGAGTGTCAGGCGGTGATGAGTGCCCTGCTATCCGAAATGTCCGAGTGTCCCAGCGATGTTCAACCGCTTTTAAGCGTGATTTGGTGTGTTCGTGCCCTTGAGCGCATTGGTGATCACGCTAAGAACATTAGTGAATATACCGTGTACTTGCTGGCGGGCAAAGATATTCGCCATACAAAGCATCCCAAAACTTCCGGTAAGCATTGAGCAGGTTGGCGTAACGGCCCCGGACAAAGTGCTTAGGATAGTTAACAAGCTAAGTTTGGTTTCGACCGATCAATAGAAATTCCAAAAGCGCTTTTTGCGAATGCATCCGGTTTTCCGCCGCATCCCAAACGCCGCTTTGTGCGCTTTCCAATATTTCGGCGCTGACTTCTTCGCCGCGGTGCGCCGGCAAGCAATGTAAAAATATAGCATCTTTGTCAGCGCTAGCCATTAGTTTGCTGTTCACCTGATAATCAGCAAGTTTTTGTAAGCGTTCGGTGCGTTCTGCTTCCTGTCCCATGCTTACCCACACGTCGGTCACGACCAAATCCGCCCCTGCAACGGCCGCTTGAGGAGAAGCGCTGATCTCGACGGCATGGTTGTCGCTGAGGATTTTATCGTCCGGGCTGAAGCCGCTGGGGCAGGCAACGCGTAAGCGGAAGCCGAATTGTTTTGCCGCGTTGATATATGAGTGGCACATATTGTTGCCGTCGCCTACCCATGCGACAATCCGTCCTTTGATGTCGCCTTTCCTTTCATAATAAGTCAACATGTCGGCAAGCAACTGGCAGGGGTGTAAGTAGTCGGTTAACCCGTTAATCACCGGCTTGCCCGAATGTTCGGCAAAGTCTATCAACCGCTGATGTTCAAAGGTTCTCAGCATAATCACATCGGCGAGTCTTGATAAAACACGCGCACTGTCTTCAATGAGCTCGCCGCGCCCGAGTTGAGTATCGCGCATTGAGAGAAAAATCGCGTACCCGCCTAACTGACGCATCGCGATTTCAAATGAAATACGTGTACGGGTTGAAGATTTTTCAAAGATCATCACCAATGATTTGCCTCTCAACGGCATGTATTCGGCATCAGTCGACATGTTTTTTAATTCCGCTGCCCGCCGAATTAAAACCTGCAATTCTTCAGGTGAAAAATCCAGAAGCGATAAAAAATGTCGGTTTGTTTGCATGATAATTAAATGACTTTTTGTATGCTTTCCGCCAGCCTTTCAACGATCATATCAGCGTGTTCATGTTCAATGATGAGCGGAGGCAATAGACGGACTACCGTACCGGATATGACATTGATTAGCAAGCCAGATTCCAGTGCGGCCGAAGATAAAGTCGGATAAGCTTGTTTGAGTTCGATACCGATCATTAATCCGGCACCGCGTATTTCAACGATGCCATCCATTGCGCTGAGTTTTGATTGTAGTTCCGTTAACAAATAATTACCGATGTTGCCGGCGTGAACACATAGATTCCGGTTTGCGATCGTTTCTAAAACGGAATAGCCGACAGCGCATGCCAGTGGGTTACCGCCGAAAGTGGAACCATGGGTGCCGGGTGTAAAGATTGAGGCAACATTCTCATTTGCCAAGCACGCACCTATAGGTATTCCGTTACCAAGCGCTTTTGCAGTAGTCAGGATATCGGGGCGCCATGCGTACTGTTGATAGCAGTACCAATGCCCGGTTCTTCCCACGCCGGTTTGCACTTCGTCAAGCATCAATAATAATTGGTGTTGATCACATAATTGCCGCAATGCGGGCAAGTAGTCCGGTGCGGGAATACGGACACCGCCTTCGCCTTGTATCGGTTCGACCAACACGGCGCAAATGTTCTTGTCGCTTTCTATCGCATTTTCCGCAGCAGTAATGTCGTTAAACGGAATGCGAACAAAGCCGTCCGGCAATGGCCCGAATTGATCGGTTTGCATATCCGAAGCTGCCAGTGAACCTAACGTACGTCCGTGAAATCCTCCCTGCATGACCAGAATTGCCGGGCGCTTATTTCCTTGATGGTGCGCATATAGTCGTGCCAACTTGATTGCCGCTTCATTGGCTTCAGTGCCGGAGTTGCAGAAAAAAGCGGCATCCATGTTTGCCACAGCGGTTAATCGTTCGGCAAGCGCTTCTTGCCGGTCAATATAGTAGATATTTGAAGTATGCAATAGATTTCGACTTTGGTTGTTAATCGCTTGAACAATCGTGGGATGAGCATGTCCCAGTCCGCATACAGCGATACCCGACAATGCGTCAAGATAACGTTTGCCGTTAGTGTCTTCTAACCAGACACCTTGTCCTTTGGCAAAAGTGACCGGAAGGCGATCATAATTTGGGAATAGGTAGCTCATGGTCAACAGTGTGCTGTATAAATAAAAAAAGCCGGCGGCTATCATAGCCGCCGGTCAGCTTGTTTCGCGCGGTAGATAAATGAAGAGCGTATTAAAACGCTAAAGGCAAGCCGTGTCCCATTCCGCCTCCGATCATACATAGGATCATCGGAATAGACAGCAAAGTGTTGGTGCGTGATGCCAGCATGGCAATTTTCTTTGCCGATGCTTTTTGTTCATCGGTCGCGTTAACTCCATCAAGCCCGAGTATTTTTTTCTGGTTTGGCCAGATCAAGCCCCAGACGTTCAATAGCATGATTGTTCCAAGCCAAGCTCCGACGCCCAATACAACCTGTTTTTGCAGGGCAAATACGCTTAAAAAACTACCCGGACCATAAAGAATTTCAATAGCGGCAGCGCCGCTTAACCAAGTTAGCAAAGCGGTATAACGAAACCATGCCAATGCTTTAGGCGCAACATATTGATTAATTGCACCGGGGCCGGGGTCCCCGTCTTCCAACGCTTTAGCGACCGCCGGCATTTGTACAAAGTTAAAGTAATACAATAACCCAATCCAGACAATACCAAATAACACATGCAGCCATATAATGAGCGCATTGATCGGTGTCACGGTTACGTCGGCAAGGACTATACTAACTATAACTGCAAGAATAAAACCGCTGACAATCGTTCCTGTAATGGAATTGAGAGGGTTCTTCATAATAGACCTCCTTATAGCAACTACTACTTCCCATAATTATACCGAATTTTAACAAACGGAACATGAATACTATACGATGCCACTCTAAATGGGATTTTTGCAGCGCTTCGGAGGAAGTGTCCGGCACGACATTCGGATCATCGGCGCTTTCTGTCCGTTGCCGTCATGCGGACGGGTGCAGATTACGGTCAACTCTAATACTCACATCACCGGTCATTGAATGCTTTGATATTGGTGAATAATAGGTCTTGATCGATACAATCTTCCTGCACGGTTCGGTCAAACGTTTGATATGCGCGTTCATTTTCGGCTCCTTGGGATGGGTCAGCTACTGCTTGATGACAAAGGGTCCGCAGATGAGTCGTCCGTAAACCAAACAAACCGAAAACTGTACAGTGTCGGTAAACTTATTTCGCGCTAGGAATCAATCTGAGGCGGTAGCGAACCGCTGTAAGGAATATCGCGCCGGCTGGGATTTACGCCTTCGGCAAGGTTACACCCGCTTGTTTCTGATACTTCCCATCGCGATCTTTGTAAGAAGTTTGACAAACTTCATCGGACTCAAAAAAAACAATTTGGGCAACGCCCTCGTTGGCATAAATCTTTGCCGGCAAAGGTGTCGTATTAGAGAATTCAAGCGTAATATGCCCTTCCCATTCCGGTTCAAGCGGTGTGACATTTACAATAATGCCGCAACGAGCGTAGGTTGATTTACCTAAGCAAATCGTTAGTACCGACCGTGGGATGCGAAAATATTCAACCGTTCCGGCAAGCGCGAATGAATTCGGCGGAATAATACAAACTTCCGATTGTTGATCGACAAAACTATTTTCATCAAAATGTTTCGGATCGACGATCGCTGAGTTGATATTCGTAAATATTTTGAATCGGTCGCTGCAACGAACGTCATAGCCATAGCTTGAAATGCCGTACGAAATAACTCGACGGTCGCCGACACGACTGATCTGTTGGGGTTCAAACGGCTCAATCATCCGATACTCATGAGCCATAGCACGGATCCACGAATCGGGCTTAACAGACATTCGAACTTAATGAGAATCTAAGTATTTTGAATAACAATTTTAGGAAACTTCGCCGAATAGTCTTTACCCTGCACCGCCAATTGCGCGGCTGTCTGCCAAGCAATTTCGCAATAAATTCTAGCGCAACGACTATCCGAATCCGCGATCACCGTCGGATTACCGCCGTCTGCTTGCTCGCGGATAGAACGATCCAAAGGTAAACATCCCAGCAAACGGATGTTGTGATCGCGCGCCATTAATTCGCCGCCGCCCGAACCGAAAATGTGCTCTTCGTAGCCACATTGGCTACAAATATGAATGCTCATATTTTCCACAACGCCCAGTATCGGCACATCGACACGCTCAAACATCTTGATACCTTTGCGGGCATCCAACAGCGCAATATCCTGCGGTGTTGTTACAATAACTGCACCGCTGACCGGAATTTTTTGTGCCAGAGTAAGTTGTACATCGCCTGTACCCGGCGGCAAATCGACAACTAAATAATCCAAATCGCGCCAGTTAGTGTCTACAAGCAACTGCTCCAGAGCTTGTGTCACCATCGGCCCCCGCCAAATCATAGGTGTGTCCTCCTCCACTAAAAATCCGATAGACATCGACTGCAATCCGTAACTTTTGATCGGTTCTAAAGTTTTACCATCTTTTGATTCGGGCTTTTGCCCTTTTATACCAAGCATACTCGGCTGACTCGGGCCGTAAATATCGGCATCCAACATTCCGACATTAGCTCCTTCCACCGATAAAGCTAACGCGAGGTTAACCGCGGTGGTTGATTTTCCGACCCCCCCTTTGCCTGAAGCAACCGCAATAATATTTTTAATATTATGCAACGGCTTTAAGTTTTTCTGCACTGTATGCGATTGAATTTCACTACGGACATGTAGCTCCGGTTCCATGCCATCGGTCATTCCCTTCAGCTCGTTGCGGATCAGTTTTTCTAATACGGGAATAAACGATTTCGCCGGATAACCAAGAACGATATCAACAATCACCTTATTACCTTCAATATGCACTTTATTGAGGGATTTAGAGGCACGCAGATCTTTGCGCGTATTGGGGTCCTGAATTTGTCCTAAAGATTTTTCTATGGTTTCAATCATCAATAAATTCACATCTCACTGTTATCCGGGAGCGCCTTGGCGAACGAACTTTGCCCTAAGTAGTACAATTTGTCGGTATCCATTATAATCCATCAGCTGTACGATGCCACCCTAAATGGGATTTTTAAAGAGCTTTGAGGGAAGCGCCCGGCAGTAACATTCGGATCGGTGCTTTCTGTCCGTTGTCGGCATGCAGTCGGCGCATATTGTACCACTCCGAATATGACCATAAACGCTCGTTGAATTTATCCGAATTCGTAAACAATAGTTCCTCATTGTGGTCCGCAAAGTCTTTTTGCAGAGTACGGTTGAAACGCTCAAGGGGTAAGAATCGCATTCCACAGACGAAACCACGCCTTGAGCGGACACATGGATTGGAAGCCGCATTAAGAAGATATACAAAAGTATTCATCTTTTTTATTTAGCCGTCGAAGCAAAAACGCAACAGCGAAACTTAAAGCTTATAGATGTACAGCAACAAAACCGGATACGATTAAGAGCAATTATTTCTCCCACTCTTTCAAAATGGGCGCCTCACGGTGTTCGGTTAAAAGGGTTTCGGCTTCATGGGCATCGGTAGTAAAAATTATCTTTATCTGTTGGTCTGCCGCCTCCGGTGTCATCTCGGCGCGGTGTAGTCGCGCATATGCTTTAGCATCGCGAAATTTATCGAATGTTTTCAAATAAGTTAAGGCCGGAGTATCTTGAGTGCGATCAATTTGATAGATGAAATAAGGCATCACACAAATCAAACGCTACTGGCGCCATGATACAAATTGACTACATGGCGAGCTTGGCTAAAAAACAGCCATCGTTCAATGAACAATCCGATCCCTGCCGATACCACCGCGGCAAAACAAGCAAGATTGGGATATTCAACCGACGGAATGGTTATGATCAAAATAAAAGGCGCGATAAAAGCAAACAACATCGAAGCCCATTTCAGTGGCCTTGTCAACGTAGTCCGGTAGTCAAACTCGGAAGTAAGAAAAGTGCCGCCGGTATGTCCGACATCAAGCAAGCGTACTTGCGCTTGGGTAAAACCGGTGGCGGTATTGATAGTCGAGCCCGCATGTTGGTCGGCCCAACTAAAATAAATCCATTTCATTGTTAATGCCAATGCAAGCATAGCCAACACTGTCAAACGCAACGGCTCAAGCGGTATATTCATCAGTTGAGTTTGTAAGAACAATAATAGTAACGCGCCCGACATGAGCGCCAACACTAGATAATTAGTCGGAACCAATGCTGTGTTCCATTGCCGGATGGTTTTCAAGCAAGCATAAATCATCCCCGTGCTGAAAACGACTATGGCTGCGAGTAGAAAAACGATCAACGATAAGATCATCCAACCACTTCCACGATAACCGGAAAACCACCATCCCGTTAAATACAATAATGCGGGGAAATAAAATAGGATGGCAAATACACCTTCACGTGATAGCCATGAGGTACGGAATCGACTAAAGGAGCGCCAAGCATTTTTCGGATTTGCGAGGTGTAACATTGATGAAAATAACCCAAGTGTAACCAGAATCAATCCTAAAATACTAGCCGGAACACCCACACGTGCCGGTAGAAACTGATCAAACAACCCGACAATGGCAAGAAGCATAAATAAGCCATAGCCCGCACCCGAGATAACCGTGAAGAAAATAACCGAAAGCGCCGGACGCATGAGTCTATAAATGGGTCTAACGAGTAATAGGTCGATTAACCCAATCTTTGACTTTATCCATCAAACTTTTGGGTTGTGCATCATGCATCGGAGTGTTTACTTGGTTGCGCGGTGGGAAATATAGGTTCGTCGGGTTGTAACCAAGCTCCGGCATTAGTTGTTTGCCTCCGCGCATTCGCGCCAAACGCGACACTTCCGAATCCGGATCATCGTAGTCGCCAAAGAAACGTGCGTGGGTCGGACAAGTCAACACACATGCAGGTTGGCGATCCTCCTCAGGCAGTTCCGTATCGTAAATTCGATCGATACACAACGTGCATTTCTTCATCACCCCGTCCACTTCGTCTAGTTCACGTGCGCCGTACGGACACGCCCATGCGCAATAGTTACACCCTATACACTTATCTTGATCGACCAGCACGATTCCATCTTCAGGACGTTTATATGAGGCGCCCGTCGGGCACACGGTGACGCAATCGGCATCTTCGCAGTGCATACACGACATCGGGAAGTGCACCGTCTTGCTGTGCGGATAATCGTCGACTTCATAGTTGCGGATGCGGTTAAACCATACGCCACTAGGGTCTTTACCAAACGGACGATAATCGGACAAAGGCCCCGTCGTTCCCGAAGTATTCCACTGTTTGCATGCGACTGCGCAGGCGTTACAACCGACGCAAGTGTCTAAATCAATAGCAAGTCCTAAACGCATTATTTCCACCCGCGACTTAAAATGTCCCGAAATGAGCGGCGCAAATTAACCGCAGGATGCGTTTGGTAACGCAAGGTTGATTCTTGTGCCGCTTGTCCTGCTAGCGGAGGTATGCTACTAAATACCGGCGCTGTGCCGGGTTTATCGGCAGGGTAAATTTTAACGCGCAAATCGTACCATGCCGCTTGTCCGGTAATTGGGTCGGAGTTCGTAATCGGACGGTCACCGTCAGTTTGCGGCAGTAATTCTGAGATCAGATGATTTAGCAAAAAGCCGCTGTTTGATTCGTTGGCATCCGGTTCCAACCCCCAAGCACCGCGTTGTTTGCCAATAGCATTCCAAGTCCATACCGTATCGCGTTGCACTCCTTCCATTAACTTGACTTGCGCACATACTCGCGCCTGTCGCGATTCAATCCAAACCCACGACAGATCTTCAATACCAAGCGCTTGTGCTCGCCCACGATTCATGAACAACATGTTTTGCGCCAGAATCTGCCGCAACCAAGCATTTTGTGAATCCCATGAGTGATACATCATCATCGGACGTTGAGTCAGTGCAAAAAAAGGAAACTCCCCTAAATTTGTGCGCACTTGTTCCAGGGGCTGATAATAAAAAGGCAAGGGGTCAAAAAAAGTTTGAATACGTTTGCGATCTTGATCGTTATTCGGTTGAGGACCGTCGGTCAAACCCGCTGCCGCTAATCTGAACTTCTGCAACTCTTCCGAGTACAGCGACAGTAAGATCGGATCATCACAAGTATTGAATCCTGCTTCCTTGGCAAAGGCAAGGTAATCTTTATTGGCGAAACGATAAAATCTTTGATTTTCCGGCAAAGGAAAGTGAAAGAAGCATTCGTTTTCAATGTAACGCTCCCATTGCTTAGGGTTGGGCGCACCGCGGATATGCGATTCGCCGTTTTCCCCCCGCCAGCCGGCAAGGAAACCAAGCCCCGGCGCTTTTTCAAAGCGAACAATGAAATCTTTATAATCTTTATATTTGCGACTACCATCCTCGTTAGTGAAAGCGGGAAATTGCAAACGGCTCGCCAACTCAGTCATTACTTCCTGCCATGCGCAAACATCGCGGTCGACATCCAACACCGGAGCACGGATTGCGTCGCAGACCGCATCAGGCTCGGCAATCGGACGGTCTAAAATAGAGATAGTGTCAAAGCGTTCGAGGTACGTGGTATCCGGTAACACTAAATCGGCATACGCAACCGTCTCGGAATAAAATGCATCAACCACTACTAGAAATGGCAATTTATAGTTGCCATGTTCGTCTTTGGCGGATAGCATTTCACGCACTTGCATTGTGTTCATGGAAGAGTTCCACGCCATGTTTGCCATAAACAAAATCAAGGTGTCAATCGGATATGGGTCACCATTGACCGCGTTGGTAATTACCATATGCAATAACCCATGAATCGCCAGCGGCGCCTCCCAAGAATAGGCTTTGTCAATTCGCCGGGGACGACCGTCATCATCCACAACCAAATCCTCGGGGCAGGTAGGGAAACCCAATGGCGGCGAGTTTAGCGGTGTCTGCGCGACGGTATTGACGGCAGGCTTAATGGGCGGCGGAATGTGCTTCGGATAGGGTGCTTTGGCACGGTATCCGCCAGGGCAATCAATCGTACCTAGTAAAATCTGTAAAAAATGCAACGCTCGGCATGTCTGAAATCCGTTGGAATGCGCTGAAATACCACGCATCGCATGCATTGATACCGGTCGTCCGATAAACTTGTCGTGGCGGCGACCGGTCCAGTCCGTCCACTGACAATTAATCTCAATTGTCTCCTTGAATGCGACATGCGCCATCTCCAAAGCCAAGCGCGTAATGTCTTCCGCCGCAACCCCGCACACGCGCGCCGCATTTTCCGGTGCATACTGTTGGTCTAAATATCGCTCGGCAAGCAATGTAAATGCGGTCTTGACAGTATCTCCTTCAACTGTCTGAAATTCCCCAAGCAAAGCGGGCTGAATACCGCTTTGCATCGCGCTACGAAATTCCCCCGAGCCTTGGTCATGAACCAACACCTCACCGTTGTCATTGCGATAAAACAATCCGTCGGTTTTCTCTCCGGGAGTACAATAGACCAGATTCGGCGCGTTGGTATAGCGAATCAAAAATTCCCAGTCAAACAACTCATGTTTTAGCAGGACATGCACCATAGATAACGCAAGCATTGCATCGCTACCGGGTTTAATCGGAATCCATTCGTCGGCAATCGCTTGATATCCGGTACGTACCGGATTAATTGCGACAAACTTTGCACCCGAGCGTTTGAGTTTTTCCAACCCAATTTTTATTGGGTTGGACGAATGATCTTCGGACACCCCCCACAACATAAAGTATTTGGTTCTATCCCAGTCTGGGTCACCAAACTCCCAAAACGAATACCCCATGGTATATAGACCTGCGGCGGCCATGTTGACCGAACAAAAACCGCCGTGTGTCGCCCAGTTAATCGTACCGAATTGCTGTGCCCACAGTCCGGTATAGGCTTGCATTTGATCGCGTCCGGTAAAAAATGCCAGTTTTTTAGGATCGGTTTCGCGGATTTTCTGTAAACGTTTAGTGAGTAAATCTAATGCCTCATCCCAAGAAATCGGTTCAAACTCGCTTGTGCCGCGTTCACTGCCGGGCTTGCGGCGCAGCGGTGTGCGCAGTTTCGCCGGTGACTCCTGCTTCATAATCCCGGCATTGCCTTTAGCACATAAAACGCCTTGATTAACGGGGTGTCTGCGATTGCCTTGTATAAAGCGCACCTTATTATTTTCAATCGTTACTTTAATTCCGCAACGACACGCACACATATAACAGGTCGTGTATTTAGTTACCTGCCGTGCGTGATTCTCAAACTCGGGCAGCGATTTACCCTCGTTTGCAGACTCGCTAAAAGCACGGGAGGACTTTAATGGAGGCGTCATCCTAAAAAACGGGCATCAGTGTACTTATAAAGAGGCATCATGTAATGCCGAAGTTATGTATAAGCAATAATTTATATGCTAAAACAGCAATCTTCATTACGAACGAAATAATAACATAGGGACTTGTGCTTTATGTTCTATTCGTGGTACGACCACGAATATAAACCTTGCATTGTACAATGACTGATTGAGAAACTCTACACTTTGTACGATGCCACCTTAAATGGGATTCTTGCAGGGTGAGCCGCGCCCGGAAAAGCAATTGCTTTTCAGCGGCGAACGACCTGACAAGGACGTCGAGGCTGGGGTTTATTGACAGAACCAAGTCTCGTCATGGGTGACAGGCACTTTGCCGACAATCCGGCACAATCCGCCGACAATCCGGCAGCAAACACAAAATGGTTTCGTGATTATATAGTTGACACAAGTAAGTATTCATGGTAATATTTCTTCAACGATAGGAGATACACCATGAAACCCACAACAATTCAAGAGTTTATGAAACAGTTCCCGGATGATGAAGCCTGTCTTGAGTTCCTGATGCACAAGCAGCATGGGGAGACTATGGACTGCCCCAAGTGCGGGAAGCACGGGAAGTTTCACAGAGTCAAACGTGACACTGCTTATGGGTGTGCTTGGTGCGGACATCAAATTCATCCGATGGTAGGAACGATCTTTGAAAACTCCCATACCCCCTTGCAGAAGTGGTTCTATGCTATTTACTTGTTCACCACCACAAGACACGGAGTGCCCGCCTTGGAACTGCAACGCCAGCTTGGAGTTGCCTATCCAACTGCTTTGAGAATGGCTCACAAGATACGTGAGCACATGTCTGATACGGACGGTGAAAACCCTCTTGACGGGCATGTTGAAGCTGACGAAACCTATATTGGCGGTAAGACTTCTGGCGGAAAGCGCGGTCGCGGTGCTCCGAACAAGGCTATAGCCTTTGGCATGTTGGACAGGGATGGGGATGTAATGACCAAAATTGTTCCGAACGTCAAAAAGCGCACTTTGCAGTCGATCATTAAGGAAAATGTTGAGCAGGGAAGCACAGTCCATACGGATGAGCTTCGTTCTTACTCCGGGCTGGACAAAGAAGGGTTTGAGCATAAGAGGGTCAATCATGGTGCTGGCAAATGGGTAAGCGGTGGCTCTCATGTCAATAGCATTGAAGGTTTTTGGGCACGCCTTAAGTTGAGCATTCGTGGTACACATATCCATGTGTCTAAGAAGCATCTTCGGAAGTATCTGAAGGAGTTTGAGTTTCGCTACAACTATCGGGACAAGCCTGAACAGATGTTTCCTGACTTGATTGCTTCCCTTTAATTATAGAATTAAGCAAAGGCCAGAAACGCCCGTCCGCTACGGATGGATGTTCCTTGGCAAAACGATCCAGCAAATTCTTTTTGCGAGCTTCTTCGAGGCTCAAGTATTTACCTATAGCCATACTTATTCAACGGATTATATCCAAAAGTTCAACATCGTAGCTAATGTAAGCATCAGTCATCGCATCTGAATCAAATACCACAAACTCTGGGTAGCCGTACTCGGCATTGTAATCAACCTGTACCAGGTCATCCATGATGCGCTGAGTAAGGCTTGGATTCCGTAAACTTGCAATGTATATCCTATGGAACAGGGAATCGATTGATGCAATCCTTTGGAGCTCGTCCAAAGGGACTGGCTTTCCATCATCCTCGTATACGGCCGACTCTACATCTTCGATTCGGACTACAGTTGTACGAGGCTGTAAAAATTCTTTACTGCCGTATACAGGCAACTCCATCGTCTTCCCCACCTGAACTTCAACAATGAGTGGCCGTAGATAATCTTCACCGCAAAAACAGTTTCGCTCAAGTCGCATCCGGTAGCGCGTGGTCTCGTATGATTTCCACCTTACCTGATGTTCAGAAAATTCCTTCAACCGGGGCCAGTCCGGTGTGATGTAAGGTGTGATGTAACACGCAGAGAGAACAAAGATCACTATCATCATGACCATGGCCAGCAAAATAACTCTCATTTTTTTACTTACCCCCATCCCCCACATGATTACCCCTGTATGAATCTAATACATCCCACAAGTCATTCTTGGTTAGCCAGTCCTGTCTATCCTCTGTTACCATTCTTGTAGTGATTAACCGGATTTTCAAATCACCCATACGTGTTCCATATAGCACAGAAGCATTTTCAATATCATACTTCCAATTTAGAATTGTCTGGTTATCAGCCTTTGGTACACTCAAACCCGTATGCATCTTAATTGTAGTTCATGTTTACTTCTATTAACTGAGTACCTAAATATCCTATTAGGGAAAACAAGTCATCCTTATAAATCAAAACCAAGATGCTAATTCAATTCGAACATCTTGGAGAAAAGTAAACCATTCATTCAAAGACTTTTCGCTACGATCACATTTTTGAGGTGGACGAAAACCTGCGCTTTTAAGACTAATTGCATTAACAAGATCCCTGGATTCAGAAATCATGTATTCTCTGTTGCCAAGTTGAGCAGGGTTCAAAGTTTTAGGCTCACATACCATCCTAAGCATTGAGTATGCAGCTTCTACCTTCTTACGCAAAAGTCTACGTTTAATGAATTTAGGGAGCCACATGACTAACACCCCCAACACAACACCGCAGACAAAACTTAAACCAGTAGCGGATATAATAATTTCGCGAAGTAAGTGCTGCATTTGTAGTCAAGCGGCCTATCCCATTGACTATTTTAGTGCAGTATTGGTACCATGTATTCGTACTTGTGTCAACTATACAATCACGAATGGTTTCATTAGCTCAAAGACTTTACTGTTGCCGAAATTCTGCCAGGCGCAGGAATGCGGCCGTGCTGATAACGCACAATCGTATCCAGGGCGATGCAATGCCCCGGATACTATGCTTTGAAGTGTTTCGGCTTGCGTACCCTGCAACGGTGCTTGAACAGTCGTTTTGTTTGTCCTTTGGCATTCAGCCGCTGCGGAATACAGCGCATTTTATTCGGCGCATCCGCGATCAGGCACGCAATCGTGCGGACACTCGGGCAGGGATGAAACGCGCCCGGAAAACCGATCGGTTTTCAGCGGCGAACGGCCTGATAAGGACGTCGAGGCTGGCGCTCATTGACAGAACCAAGTCTCGTTATGGGTGAGACGCGCCCGGAAAACCAATTGGTTTTCAGCGGTGAACGACCCGACAAGGACGTCGGGGCTGGGGCTTGTTGACAGAACCCAGTCTCGTCAGGGTGAGACGCGCCCGGAAAAGCAATTGCTTTTCAGCGGCGAACGACCCGACATGGACGTCTGGGCTGGGGCTTGTTGACAGAACCCAGTCGCGGCATGGATGAGACGCGCCCGGAAAACCAATTGGTTTTCAGCGGTGAACGACCCGACAAGGACGTCGAGGCTGGGGCTTGTTGACAGAACCCAGTCTCGTCAGGGTGAGACGCGCCCGGAAAAGCAATTGCTTTTCAGCGGCGAACGACCCGACATGGACGTCTGGGCTGGGGCTTGTTGACAGAACCCAGTCGCGGCATGGATGAGACGCGCCCGGAAAACCAATTGGTTTTCAGCGGTGAACGACCCGACAAGGACGTCGAGGCTGGGGCTTGTTGACAGAACCCAGTCTCGTCAGGGTGAGACGCGCCCGGAAAAGCAATTGCTTTTCAGCGGCGAACGACCCGACATGGACGTCGGGGCTGGGGCTTGTTGACAGAACCTAGTCGCGGCATGGATGACAGGCACTTTGCCGACAATCCGGCACAATCCGCCAACAAACACAAAACGGTTTCATCGGTTCGAAGAGCTTAGGGCTGCCGAGAATGCGCCCGGTGACATCCGGTCCGTAGTTTCCCCCGAAACGGCAAACCGATTTAGATTAAGCCGTGAGTCCCGTATGTATCCGGCGTTATGCGACTACTCGCTCAAGATGAAAATACTCAGCGCCAAGGCATGCCCGCATCTACACGAAGCCTGCCTCAACGAACTATCCTCAGCTGCAGAGAAATCAGCCGGGGCAAGGCTCCGTCACCCATCGCAAGATACCAAGCTTCAAGATTCAATCCAATGTCCTAGCGACTCGAAAACCGATATAGTCGTCCCGGTCTCCGGTGGTGTACGCGTAGCGGATCGCAGAACGCAGATACCTCGGAATGTCGCCCCACGACCCGCCGCGGAACATACGAGCGGAACAATCACCCTGCAACCATGCACTGCCATCGGACGGCGCTGCGGCATAATCATCATTCCAGCAGTCTTCTACCCACTCATTGACATTCCCGAGCATGTCGTACAAACCGTACTCGTTCGGTAAGAACGAACCCGCCGGAGATGTATACACATGGCCGTCGTTACATGGAGCTACTGGATACTTCAAACTAGGGTTATGTTTCTTATAAGCCGCATCTATCCCGTTCGCATACCGGCACTGCTCATCCTCGTGCTCCCCCCAGTATCGTGCCGTGCTCGTCCCTCCGCGTGCCGCATACTCCCATTCCGATTCACTCAACAGCCGGTACGCCTTTCCGGTCTTCCTTGACAGCCACTCTGCATATGCCTGCGCGTCGTTCCAATCCACGCATACCACAGGATCGCGCTCGCCTTGACGGAACTCCGGCTCCAGCGGATTCAACCAATCGCAATTTTCGTCCTCCGGCCAAAATCCCATCACGCATACCACAGGATCGCGCTCGCCTTGACGGAACTCCGGCTCCAGCGGATTCAACCAATCGCAATTTTCGTCCTCCTGCAAAAATCCCACCTCATCCGCAAAATGGGCGAATTCGGCGCGCATGACTTCATAACGTCCTACTGCAAACGGCTTTGCGATCGTCACGCGATGGACCGGGCCTTCATCACTATAGCGCCCCACCTCATGCGCAGGCGAACCCATCCGGTATGAGCCGGCCGGAATCACGATCATTTCCGGGCATTCCGCGCAATCCCGGAATACTTTGCCTTTTTGTTTAGGCTTTGCTTGCAGCGATGCAATTAATTCGACAGTGACTTGCCCGGTCTCAACCATATTGTTTTCGCGTTCGTAATTGCGGATGACGGCTTTCGTCCGGGGGCCTAAGATACCGTCCGGCACAACGTCGTAGCCAAGTTCTTTCAGCAGCCATTGCGCTTGTTTGACTGATTGACCGGGTTCGGACAATGAATCGCAAATACCCGATTGCCAAGGCCCGATGCCGACGATCGCTATCAGCAATAATAACCATAGCGCCGAAATTCTTCCGCTTGACCGACTCTTTAACTCATTTGAGGCGCGACAAGCCGCCTGATCTGGCAGGCCCGCTTCCGACTTCAAACGATTGATTGATGCCCGCCATGAGTCGGTCCGTTCAGAGTGTCGCTTGACAGCCCTGTTATCAACAGCACGACGACCGTCTGCGATGCGCATATTCTCCGAACCTCCGATTCTTCCTGCGGGCTGCGTTTTTCGCCCCATCGTCTTGGTTGAACCGCCTGCTCTTTGAACGGGGGCTTCAAAGGCGAAAGAATCAACGCCTGTAATAAACGGTTGCCGCTCTCTTGGGCTCACCCGCCCGGGTGACTTTTCCCAATCAGGTTGTGTTTCTTCCTCAACAGTTTTACTGCTCTTCGTTCGCTTTACCGTCATTTCGCGCCTCCTTTATTTTTCATGCAGGCGATTTATCGGCGCCCGCTTGATTTCGGAACAGTCTCTTCCCCTGTTTGAGCCAGGTGCGGGACGCATAATAGCATAGCAGGTCGCACAAAGGCATGGGTCTGCTGCAACCGCACGCTATGTTGTTGAATGACGGCTTGAACGGGGGGCAATCCCCGATACAATCGCTCCTGACTCACCACCCGGAGTGCCAAATGTTATGGACCTATACAGGGTCAACAAGTATATCATTGCCAATTAAATAGGAGGACGAAGATGATAGACGATCAATGTTGCTATAGATCACTCTTTTGTAATAAACTAGTCACTGCGTCCCGGTCACAGGCACAGGCAACCCCGAAACTCAACAGCCGCACGACTTTGTCGCTTTTCAAGTGCGACGTGCTTTGGAGGCTAAGATGGATACTATGAAATATAAAACCTTGCTTATTCCGGCAGGGGTTTTCATTCTTTCGTTTTTTCAGATCGCTTATTCCGATATGTCGGAAATGAGAACGGAAGAGGTGGAAGTGCAACCGAAGGAGATAGAGCATGCCCGCGATCTGGCATCAAAATACCCGGATGACATCAGGTTGGAGTTGCCTTTACTCAGTGAAGATGAGGAGAGAAAAATTGTCAGTCTAATTCAAGATAAACGCAAACTCTATACGAGTATTAGCAGAGCGGTAAGTGTTAATCAAAACAACTGGCATCCGGTCGGACAACGAGATGGTCTCAATATCTGGCAGTTGCACATTCATTCTCCCGAAGCGCTGGGTGTCAAGGTATGGTTTTCCGGGTTTGACCTGAATGACGAAATGTCTGTAAAAGTATATGGACTGAAAGATAATCCCGCATCTTTTGTCGGTGAGTATGTCGGCAAAGGGCCGGCCGATGGCGCGGGCTTCTGGTCGCCATTGATTCCGGATGACACAGTGGTTGTTGAAGTATGGACTCAATCTGCTGTGTCCCCGGATGCTTTTCCGTTTGCCATATATCATTTAGACCATCACTTCAGAGATGCTGCCGGTAACATTCAGCAACTCAATAGCCACTCCTTTGCCGTTCCGCAAAGCCACTCCGACTGCCCTTTTGAGAACGACCTGTGTGCTTTTCCTGATGGAGTTGAACGAGGGAGAGGCGTGGCCCTTATAAATTATACTCCGCCCCCTGGTCAAGGAAGCGGGAGGCAGTGCACTGCAGGACTGCTGAATACCGGCACCGGTGCCGATGATGACCATGCTTATCTTTTGACAGCGTATCACTGCATTGCCAGTGGCACTGGCCCTGAAATGCGGGTAGGCACTTTTGTGAATATCTCTTTTACGATCGGTGTTTCGGATTGCATTCCCGCTAATCAAAGGATTAGAGGGACAGGCGCAAGATTCATTGCGGCTAACACGCTAGGAGATTATGCATTGCTGTCAGTGAATACATTAGAGTTCCAATCAACAGCAGTTTTAATATTTGCACGATTAGGTTTGACCTTCGCTCCTTTGTCTCGGGGTGAAATAATTGAAACGCTTCATCATGCGGTAGGTACTGATCAAAACTACCTAAATGCGGAAATTGTGGGGTTGTATCATCATGAGTTAAATGGCCTTTTCGTTCCTTGTAATAACTCTTCCGACTGTAGCCACTATGGAATCCATTATATAACAGGGGGTACTGGGTCAGGATCGTCCGGGAGTCCGATGTGGTTAAGGCAGAACACACGAGTTGCCGGCGTGCTTACTAATGAGATTCTTAATACTTGTGAAGGCACGGTTTCCAGGATGAGCAAAATCTTTGAAGACGGGAGAGTCGCATGCGCTCTTGAACACGGCGATGACTATTATCCTGATGACACTGCCGTTTGCGATGATGGGGCACGTCCTGCTTACAGCAATAGCAGCGGAGGCGGTGGAGGCGGCGGAGGCTCCGGCGCCATGGATTTATGGTTGCTATTGTTATTAGGACTTGTCTTGCTTGTTGGCAGTCGTACTGTCTCGTTTCTTTCCCGAAGCAAGTTATTACTGAAGCGGTAGCAGAGATAGAAGGTCCGAAACTCGGAGTTTTACCGGAAGAATGTTACCCAAGAAAGAGTCAAGCATTCTGTCAAAACGCGCTGCTTTCGCTCATCCCGTCTAACACGGTTTAATCACACCGTTCAGAGGCAATACGTTGATTATCATGAGGACCTTGATCGTTTCAATGAAAAACCGGCGGACCGGTTGGTTCGGTACAACGGATTATGCCCGCACACAAAGACTGGGATTGAACCCCGTTTCAGGCTGTCATCCAACAACGCTAATGTGCAGCTGTGGTGGACTCATACACTTATGTGTACGTGCCCAGATACATACTGGATTCTTGGACGTCAATAAAAAGGTGACCGGCATGCAATACCAGCACATCGGCCACCGCATCAAAGGTTTCTATATGAGCCAATTTTGCTTCAAAAATGGAGGCTCATGAGCACTCTAAGCTTCAACAGAAATATGATGCCCTCATTTTGGGATAGTTGTAACTCCCGAACGCATTCAAGGTCAGTCGTTCGACCCTGTATGCATGACGCCCCTGGCCTATCGGCAGGGAGGGTTGAGCAGTTTGCACGACCGTTCAAGCATCGTCGCACGTACAAGCTGAGTTACTTCAAAGCACAGTATCCGGCAATCCTGGGCATTGCATCGCCCTGGATACGATTGTGCGTTGTCAGCACGGTCCAAGAAGATTGTATCGATCATGCGGAAGACCTGCTATTTACCGATATGCAAGCATTCAATGACCGGTTGTGAAACCGTTTTGTGTTTGTTGGTGGGTTGTCGGCGGATTGTGCCGGATTGTCGGCAAAGTGCCTGTCGTCCATGACGGACTGGGTTCTGTCAACAAGCTCCAGCCCCGACGTCCTTGTCGGGTCGTTCACCGCTGAAAACCAATTGGTTTTCCGGGCGCGTCTCACCCATGACGCGATTGGGTTCTGTCAACAAGCTCCAGCCCCGACGTCCTTGTCGGGTCGTTCGCCGCTGAAAACCGTTCGGTTTTCCGGGCGCGTCTTACCCTGCTCGTCCATGACGAGACTTGGTTCTGTCAATGAGCACCAGCCCGACGTCCTTGTCGGGTCGTTTGCCGCTGAAAACCGTTCGGTTTTCCGGGCGCGTCTCACCCTGCACCGCCCTCATGCCGACAACGGACAGAAAGCACCGGTCCGAATGTTACTGCCGAACGCTTCCCTAGAAGCTCTTCAAGAATTCCACTAGGGTGGCATCGTACAATACATCGTACAATACATTGAGAATTTGTACAGCTTGTATTACATTATCCTTTCTATAGGAATCTTGGGAATGAACCGAAGACAGTTTTTGAGTATGGGAACAAGCATGGCTTTGTTTGCATCAACCCGTATGGATGTCGGTGCAGCACCTCGCCGCAAAGTCGGGGTCGTTTATGACCCGTTGTTTTTTAAGCATTGGCTGCAACCGGGGCATCCGGAGTCGCCGTTTCGATATCAGGCGATCGTTGATAATTTCGCCAAAGTCGGTTTGCTGCAGAATCTTTCCAAGGTGGAATTGCTGACCGGAATTGAGTCGGAATTATTAGAGATTCATACTGTCGAGCATGTGGCACAAATCAAGCAGCATTACGGCCGTTCCGGCGAGGTTGCGTTAGGCGCCGTCGGTGCGGGTCTGGCTGCTGTCAGAGCGGTTTGCAGCGGTGATCAAAACAGTGCTTTTTGTGTAACAAGACCTCCCGGCCATCATGCATTGAATACCGGCAAGGAAGAAGGATTTTGTTTTTACAATAACGTCGCGGTTGCGGCCCGTTATGCACAGAAACACTATCGGCGCGAGCGTATCCTGATAGTGGATTGGGATTACCATCACGGTAACGGCACGGAGGCGGCGTTTTATGAAGACCCATCGGTGCTCTTTTTCTCAACACATGACTATAATGCGTATCCGAGGAGCGGCGACCCCGCCAGAGTTGGCGCCGGTCGGGGTGTGGGCTACAATATCAATGTACATCTTGGCTGCGATACAAACGACGACGATATCGTGGCGGCGTTCAATGACAAATTGGCTCCGGCGGTGCGGCGTTTTAAGCCTGACCTGATATTGATCTCCGCGGGGTTTGACAGCCGCAAAGATGATTTACTTGGTTGCTTCAGTGTAACGGATGACGGTTTTGCCAGGTTGACCCGCATCGTGCAGGGGTTTGCCGATGAGTATTGCGACGGCTGTATGGTTTCATTGCTGGAAGGCGGGTACAGCCTGCCGGGCTTGGCTGCCGCCGCAACCATCCACGTGAAAACTATGTTGGAAGCACCGTAAACAATGATGTACAGCCATTCCATTAAACCTGCCGCATTTTTATCCGTGCGAATCTTGTTATCAGTATACTGTTTGTTTGCGACATGCATGACTCAAGCAGATGAACAACGGCAGCTGAACTTTGCATTATTTGACGCGGCAAAGGGAGGGGACCTGCCGCGAGCACAACAGTTGCTTGAACAGGGCGCATCGGTTGAGGCGCGCAACCGTTTTGGCAACACTGCTTTAATTTATGCGGCGCGCGGCGGACATCTGGCGCTTGCGAAGATGTTGCTGAAACAAGGGGCAAAACTTGACCGGCCGAATGTTAACCGGGAAACCGCATTGTTCGGTGCGGTTAAAAATGGCCATTTGGAAATGGCCGCTTGGCTGATTGATATGGGTGCCGACCCGAAACATGCGACGCTTCAAAAAATGACGCCGATTGCCGTTGCTGTCTATAACCAAAACATCGGGTTGGTTAAATTGTTGCTAAGTCACGGCGTGCCGGTTGATGCGACAGACGATACCGGGAAATCGGCACTTGTTTATGCCGCCGCTCAGTGCAACATGGACATATTTGGTCTGTTGTTTGCAAAGATACCCGATTTGAATCGGCGTTATCGGAATGATACGACGTTGTTAATGTGGGCCGCGGCTTACGATCAGGCCGAGTGCGCGCAGGCGTTGCTGGGAAACGGTGCGGTTCCGGATTTGCAGGATAATCGCGGACGCAGTGCATTGATGTTCGCCGCAGCGGCGGGCGCCGAGCGCACGGTGAAATTATTGTTGGCGCACAGGGCAGACCCGAGCGTTAAGGACCGTAGCGGGAAAACCGCCGTTGAGCTGGCTGCCGCGGCGGGACATCACGCTGTGGCGCAACTGCTCGAACGAAACAACTAGTCAGGATGAGCATACGGTATTATTCGTCCTCGTCCGCTCCGCCAAATGGATGCCCAACTAACAATATAATTAAGGAGAGGAACAGCTGTTATGGGAGGTAGTGACGGGGGTGGCAGGTCAATTTTTCTGCGGACCCTGACGACAGGGCTGGCTGTCGTTTTTTCTGCGGTGTCTTTTTCGGTACACTCGGAAGAGGTTGAAAGGATTATTGTGATCGGCGCAACACCGGTCAGATCGGACGACCTGAACATCGGCGATTTTCCCGGACGGGTGCAAAGCGCTGGCAGCGCAGCCCTTGAACGTAGCGGCAGCCCGGATATTTCGGATTATTTCAACCGTAACTTCAGCGGCGTGCATATTAACTCGGCACAAGGCAATCCGTTGCAGCCGGATTTATATTATCGAGGGTTTTCAGCCTCGCCGTTATTGGGTTTGCCGAACGGACTGACAGTCTATCAAAACGGAGTGCGTCTGAACGAGCCTTTGGGTGATACGATCAACTGGGACCTGGTGCCGATGAACGCGGTGTCCGGCGTTAGCTTGATCAGCGGCGCCAACGCCTTGTATGGATTAAACACATTGGGCGGCGCAGTGGTGCTGGAGATGAAAGACGGTTTTACCCATCCTGGGCATGCGCTTGAAATCGAAGGTGGTGCATATCAGCGCATCATCGGTAATTTTGAAAGCGGCAACAACAACAAGCGCTTTGCCTATTACGTCAATGCGCAACGTTTTTATGAGGAAGGCTGGCGCGATCTTTCGCAATCTTGGGCTGAGAATATTTACAGCAGCTTTGATTGGCGGGGGACGCATGGTTCCCTGTCGGCCAATTACCATCGAGCCATGTCAAATCTGAAAGGCAACGGATTGTCTCCGATCGAACTGCTTGCACGCGACCGCGACGCTATTTTTACTGCTCCCGACATTACCGCTAACGATATGTATATGTGGGCCGTCAAAGGGGATTATGACCTGACCGAGACCGTACAATTGTCCGGTAATCTTTACTACCGCAAAAATGATACCGCTTCGTTTAACGGCGATGCCGCCGAAGAAGATGATTGTCTCTTTGGCGGGCAACCAGTGCCCTGCAGCAGACTTGCGGTCAACAATATCAGCACACGCGGACAGAAAACATTCGGGGGGGCGCTTGAGCTGGATTTTCCGCTGGATTGGTTTCAGCTGGAACACGATATAGATATGGGTGCGGGTTACTATGAGGGACGTGCGCGATTTGATGCTCAGACGCAAGAAGCTTTGTTGGGAAGCGACCGCTCGACGCAGGGCCCGGGATCGGACAGCGGTGAATTTTTCGATGAGCAAACCAGGGTGAAAACCCGTGTTGAGAACGTTTATTTATACGCGACCGACACCGTTTCAATCAATGATTACTGGACCGCGACACTGTCCGGTTATTATCATGACAGCACGATCAAATTACGCGATCGCAGCGGCGAACAGCCGGAGCTGAACGGGACCCATGACTTCAGCAACTTCAACTGGGCACTCAGCGCGGTCTATCACTGGAATCCTGAGATAGACGTGTATGTCGGCTACAGTGAGTCAAGCCGTTTGCCGACGCCGATTGAACTTGCCTGTAACGAGGAAGTGCTTGAAATGGCTGGTGACGATGATGCGGAATGTCGTTTACCCAATGCTTTTCTTGCCGACCCGCCGTTGGATGAAGTGATCGCAGAAAGCTTTGAGTTCGGCATGCGCGGAGAGACAGTAAACTCCTGGAACTGGTCGGTCGGAGCTTTTTACACACGCAGCAAGGATGATATTGTCTTCCAGACGCTGGGTCGTTCGCGCGGTTTGTTCAAAAATGTGGATGAAACCGAGCGAGTCGGCATCGAAACTTCACTTTCCGGTAGTCATGGAAAATTCAACTGGAACATGAATTATGCACACATTGAAGCCACCTTTGAGGATAATTTTGCGGCACTTAGTCCGAATCACGCAAATGCTAATAGCGACGGCGAGATACGGGTAGAGAAAGGCGATACGATTCCGGGTATTCCCGAGGATCAATTCAAATTTGCCGTGGACTATGTGCCTAACGATCGGGTTTTGATCGGGATGGATATGATCGCCGTGTCCGACAGTTATCTGCGGGGCGATGAGTCAAATGAAATGGACAAAGTTTCAGGTTACGCCGTCGTTAATGCGCGCGCGCGTTATTACCTGAACAATGCGGTCGAGCTGTACTTGAACGTTGACAACCTGTTTGACCGGGAGTACGAAAACTTTGGTCTTGTCGGTGAAGAGCCGAATGAGGTGGCCGGATTGGAAGACTTGGACGACGACCCTCGTTTCCTTGCCCCCGGTGCTCCACTTTCTGCATGGGTGGGTATGAAGGTGAGCTTTTGATTAAGCCTTGTACTCCGCCGACACCGTGCCGACCTGCTGTCTGATTACGGGTTTGCTCTTGCGTTCCAAGTCCTTTTTTGTGGATTTAGGTGGCCACTTGCGATCACCTAGTTCCATGCTCAGTAATGCACGGGCAGCCTTATCTTTATCCAGTTTCTTCTTGTTCATTGTATTTTGTTAATCACGCAGATAGCCGTTTCTTTTAATCATTTCATCAACCGATAGCCTTTCGGTCCCTAACCGCAAACTTATTTTTTCTAACATATGTTCTATTACGTCAACTGATATAGCATTGGCTGGATTATTTCTATTACGGCGTTGTTTTCTCAGAATATAGATGTTATCAATTTGAGTCATATCAATATCTACACTACTAAATACATCATAGGTTTCTGTCACGATAAAGAATAAACAACGAGGATTTCCGTTTTTTATTTTGGTAGCAGTCGCCACGCTTCCTTCATACATTGTTTTATCAAGATATGCTTTACATTCAATGCATACCATAGGTATGGATATCGTGTGCATCTTGCCGTCATCAGTTTTAATTACTTCTTTTTTGTATATGCCAACGTCCTGATCTTTAACATTGATTTTAAGGTCAACTCCTTGCTTAAATGCTTCTTTACTCGGATATGAAAAATACAAACTGCAATGTATAGTGCCACATGAACACATAAGTAAGTAATATATGATATATTACTATACACAATGTAGGAGGTGTAAACAATGAACATAGCTGTAGAAAAATCGGAAGCGGACATCACACTGCACCGCTTTATCAAACAACCTAAAAAGATGCTGATCGGTGGCCAATGGGTGTCGGCGGCATCGGGTAAAACCTTTGAAGTGCTTAATCCCGCTAACGAAGAGGTCATTGCCTATGTTGCGGAGGGCGAAAAAGAGGATATAGACCGCGCCGTTAAGGCTGCGCGCAAAGCCTTTGAAAGCGGTGCGTGGCCCGCGATGCCTCTTTCCGAACGTGGCAGGATGGTATCGAGAATCGGGGACCTGATACTCGATAACGTTGAGGAACTCGCCGAGATTGAATCGCTTGATAATGGAAAACCCGTTTCCGTCGCACGGGTTGCCGATGTGCCGTTGGCGGCCGATATGTTCCACTACATGTCGGGTTGGACGACAAAAATGCACGGGCAGACCATTCCGATGTCCGTGCTTTATACACCGGGTACTCAATACCATGCCTACACCCTGCGAGAACCGATCGGTGTGGTCGGGCAGATTATCCCGTGGAATTTTCCGTTGCTGATGGCGGCTTGGAAACTGGCTCCGGCGCTGGCGACAGGTTGTACCGTTGTTCTCAAAGTGGCCGAGGAAACACCGTTGTCGGCACTGAGGTTGGGTGAAATCCTTCAGGAGGCGGGTGTTCCCGATGGCGTGGTCAATATCGTTACCGGCTTTGGAGAAACCGCCGGTGCGGCGCTCGCGGCCCACCCCGGGGTGGATAAAGTGGCTTTTACCGGTTCAACGGAGGTTGGGAAGCTGATCGTTCAGGCGGCGGCGCATGATCTTAAGAAAGTTTCGCTCGAGCTTGGCGGTAAATCCCCAAGTATCGTGCTTGACGATGCCGACCTTGACGTTGCGATCACGGGCGCAGCAAACGCTATTTTTTTCAATCACGGACAATGCTGTTGTGCCGGCTCGCGTCTTTACGCCGACGACAAGATCTTTGATCAAGTGGTTGAGGGGGTCGCGGATGCGGCATCCAAGATTAAGATCGGGCCGGGGATGGACCCTGAGACCGAGATGGGGCCGATGGTTTCCAAGACTCAGCATAAACGGGTTGCATCTTACCTTGATTCCGGCCTTAGCGACGGTGCCGAAGCGATAGTCGGCGGCAAAAAGAAAGAGGGCCCGGGTTATTTTATTGAGCCGACCGTGCTGGTAAACACCCGTCAAGATATGCGCATCAACCACGAGGAAATTTTCGGACCTGTCGTGACGGCGATGCCGTTCAAGGAAATTGAACATGAAGTTGTCGCGAATGCCAACGATACAGTCTATGGCCTTGCCGCTGGTATCTGGACCAAGGACGTTGGTAAAGCGCATCGGCTCGCGTCCAAATTACGCGCCGGCACGGTGTGGGTCAACTGCTACAACATTTTCAACGCCGCATTACCGTTCGGTGGCTATAAACAGTCCGGCTGGGGACGTGAAATGGGCGAAGCGGTGCTCGAAAACTATACTGAGACTAAAGCCGTCACCGTCAATATTTCCTAATCCGCGCTTATCGGAGAAGGTTATTAAAGGTGTGGCACTCGTACCGCGCCGGGCGCCCGCATATTTCGCCAAAGAGGTTGTTTATTGATCGCTGCGGATGTTTCGGCATGTTGTATTATGCGGATTAACTGATGGTTGACGGTGGGGCAGCGCCCCGCCGGTTTTTTACTGACAGGAGAAGACATGCCAGAGCGCACATATCCGGTGCCCGATGACATTGCACGGAACGCGATCATTGATGCGGATACCTATCAGCGTATGTACCGGCAATCGATTCAGGACCCGGAGGCTTTCTGGGCCGAGCAGGCACGACAGTTCCTGCACTGGTCGCGCCCATGGGATAAAGTGCTTGAGTGGGATTACCATCAGGGATTGATTCGTTGGTTTGACGGCGGCGAGCTCAACGTTTGTTACAACTGTGTCGATCGTCATCTGGACAAGCACGGCGAGCGTAGCGCAATCATCTGGGAAGGCGACGAACCCGGAACGTCAAAGACCTGTAGTTACCGCGAGCTGCATACGCTGGTATGCCGTTTCGCCAATGCGCTAAAAGCCGAAGGGGTACGCAAGGGCGATCGCGTATGTATCTACCTGCCGATGATTATAGAAGCAGCAGTCGCGATGCTGGCATGCGCGCGCATCGGCGCTGTTCATTCGGTGGTGTTCGGCGGTTTTTCACCGCAATCTTTGCGCAGTCGGATTCTCGATCTGGATTGCCGTGTTGTTATTACTGCCGATGCGGGCATGCGCGGCGGCAAGACAATTCCGTTAAAGGCCAACGTTGATGCGGCGTTGCAGCAATGCCCGGATGTGCGCCGCGTAATCGTCGTTAAGTGCGCAGGGATAAAGGCGCCTTTCTCGGGCGGCCGCGATGTATGGCTGCACGAGCTATGCAAAGACGTGCGCGATGATTGCCCGGTTGCGGCAATGTCTGCGGAGGACCCGCTGTTTGTGCTTTATACGTCCGGTTCTACCGGTAAGCCTAAGGGTGTGTTGCATACGATGGGAGGTTATCTGTTGTATGCTGCCGCAACACACAAATATAGTTTTGATTATCACGATGGAGAGGTTTTCTGGTGTAGCGCCGACATCGGCTGGATCACCGGGCATTCGTACGTCGTATATGGACCCCTCGCCAACGCCGCGACAACTTTGATGTTTGAAGGGGTGCCGACTTATCCGGATGCATCGCGTTTCTGGCAAATAGTGGACCGGCACCGGGTCAATATTTTTTATACCGCTCCGACGGCGATCCGTGCGCTGATGCGTTTCGGTAACGCGCCGGTGCGCAAGACCAGCCGCGACAGTTTGCGCATTCTGGCAGTAGTGGGTGAACCGATCAACCCCGAGGCGTGGCAATGGTATTACAACGTCGTGGGCGACCGGCGTTGCCCGGTTATAGATACATGGTGGCAGACGGAAACGGGTGGGCATTTGATTACTCCGTTACCCGGTGCGACTCCCTTAAAACCCGGTTCCGCAACGCGACCGTTTTTCGGTGTCTGCCCCGCCATTGTGGATGACAACGGCAATGAGCTTGAGGGAACGTGTGAGGGCAAACTGGTGATTACCCGGCCGTGGCCGGGCCAGATGCGTACCGTATATGGAGATCACCAACGGTTTGTCGATACTTATTTCAGCGTTTTCCCCGGCAAATATTTCAGCGGCGACGGATGCCGCAGAGACGAGGATGGCTATTACTGGATTACCGGGCGCATAGATGACGTCATCAACGTGTCGGGACATCGCCTGGGGACCGCCGAGATTGAGAGCGCGCTGGTGCTGCACAACAAAGTGGCCGAAGCGGCAGTCGTCGGCTATCGACATGAGATTAAAGGCCAGGGTATTTACGCCTATGTTACGTTGATGGCCGGCAATAGCGGTGGCGCAGATCTTGAACGGGAATTACGGGCGCTGGTGCGCCGTGATATTGGCGCGATTGCGGTTCCGGATATTATTCAATGGACGAGCGACTTGCCGAAAACACGCTCGGGCAAGATTATGCGGCGTATTTTACGCAAAATCGCAAATAATAAAGCGGATAACCTGGGCGACACTTCAACACTTGCCGATCCTTCGATCGTCACCGAGATTATTGCGGGGCAACCGCGGGATGTATAAATATCTGACATGGTTGGCGGTGGCGTCGGTATGCCTTGCTGTTTGCATGGTGGCGTCCGGCAAAGAGAAACAAACCGTTAGCATTGTATTTATAAAACAGGCGACGGAGGTTTTACCCAAGCTGTCCAATCTGCAAATTCTGCCCAGGAACGACGGTGTGCATGGTGGGATGCAGGGCATTATGGACAACAACACGACCGGAGAATTTTCCGGGCATCACTATGCCTTGGAAAATATTGTGTTGGACCGCGAAGATGACGTGCAGAGGGTTTTTAGTGAGGCATTCAGCCAGGGAACACGACAATTTATCGTTGATTTAAGCGCCGCCGCCCTGCTGTCAATTGCTGATTCGGAGCAGGGCAAGCAGGCCTGGTTTTATAACATTGGCGCGTCCGACGACGTCTTGCGCACCGCACAATGCCGCCCGAATGTGGCACATCTTGTGCCCAGTTACGCAATGTTTGCGGATGCGCTCGCGCAATATTTGATTACCAAGAAGTGGAATAAGTGGTTTCTGGTCAACGGACGGCGACAATCCGATATCGGTTTCTCGGGTGCGATACGACGCTCTGCCAAAAAATTCGGCGGCAGGATCGTTGCCAAAAAGGACTGGGAATACAGTGCGGACATGCGCCGTCTCGCGGCTGCGACTGTTCCTGTTTTTACTCAGGGTATTGATTACGACGTTTTAATCGTCGCCGATGTCATCGGCGAGTTCGGGGAATACTTGATGTACCGTACCTGGTCTCCGCGTCCGGTTGCCGGCAGCCAGGGCTTGAAACCCGTTACATGGCACAGAAGCCACGAGCAGTGGGGAGCGGCGCAAATCCAAAGTCGCTTTTTTAGGAATTTTGGTCACTATCTTTCTGAGAAAGACTATGGTGCATGGTCTGCGGTGCGCGTTGTCGGCGAAGCGGTTACGCGCTCAATGTCGGTCGGAGACAATGATATTGCGGATTATATCCGCAGCCCGGATTTTGCGCTCGCCGGCTACAAGGGGCAAAAAATGTCATTCCGCGCATGGAATCTGCAGTTGCGTCAGCCGATACTCCTGGTGTCGGACACTTCCCTGGTTTCGGTATCTCCGCAACAACAATTTTTGCACGAGAGAACGGCGCTTGATACTATAGGTTATGACATGGGAGACAAGGAAACCCGATGCGTCCTCAGTCGATAAAAAATATGAACAGAAAGATCCCGGTGAACAATCGTCAAATTCGGCCGACCCTGTCCGGGGTTGTGTTGTTTGCCGCCTGCGGTTTATATACCACCAGCGCTTTATCGTACAATATCTACGTTTCCAACGAGAAAGACAACACGATCTCCGTGATTGACAGCGACCGACTCGAAGTTGTCGATACGATTAAGGTTGGGCAGCGCCCGCGCGGTATTGTGATCAGTAAAGATCAGCAACATCTTTATATTTGTGCCAGTGACGATGATCGGGTCGAAGTGCTCGATCTTAATACCCACAAGCTGATCGAGATTCTTCCTTCCGGGCCCGACCCGGAACTGATGGCGCTTTCCCCTGACGGCAATTTAATATATGTTGCCAACGAAGACGACAACATTGTGACCATTCTCGATATCTCAAGCAAAAAGATCACCAAAGAAATTCCGGTGGGTGTTGAGCCCGAAGGCATGGCTGTTAGTCCTGATGGGAAAACACTGGTCAATACTTCCGAGACGACGAACATGGCGCACTTTATTGATACCGCTACCTATAAAAAAACCGACAACGTGCTGGTCGGTGAGCGTCCGCGTTTTGCCGAGTTTACCGCCGACGGTAAACAAGTCTGGGTTTCCGCTGAAATAGGCGGCACCGTTCATGTGATTGACAACGCCACCCGCAAGATCATCCGGGAGATTTCGTTTGCGGTACCCGGAATCAGGTCGGAAGCGATTCAACCCGTGGGGATACGTCTGACCAGTGACGGCAAGCGGGCCTTCGTAGCGCTGGGGCCGGCAAGCCGAGTTGCCGTGATTGATGCAAAAACATTCGAGGTCGAAAAATACTTGCTGGTCGGGCAACGTGTGTGGCAGCTTGGTTTTGATGTCGGCGAACGCAGGCTTTACACTACCAACGGGGTGAGCAATGATGTTTCCGTCATCGACGTAGAAAAATTACGTGTTGTCAAATCTGTTGCGGTAGGGCGTTATCCGTGGGGAATAGCCGCACGTGACAACTGACTCTTTGCCGCTTGCGGTCAGCGACCTCAGCTATAATTACGGGAAGCTCGAAGCTCTCAGTTCAGTTGGTTTCGCCATTGAACGTGGCGACTTCGCCATTTTGCTGGGACACAACGGCGCCGGCAAAACGACCTTATTTTCTTTGCTCACCGGACTTTACCATGCCCGACACGGGCGCATTACCATCAATGGTTACGATATGGCGAAACAGCCGTCCGAGGCGTTGCGCCAAATCGGTGTGGTGTTCCAGCAGCGTTCGCTTGATATTGATCTGACGGTGTGGCAGAACATCAGGTACTCGGCCAATCTGTATGGCCTGCCAGCAGCCGTAACCCGGCAGCGCACTGTCCGGGAGCTCGAAAGACTTGAAATGCGGGACCAGTTGCACACCAAGATCAGACGCCTCAGCGGCGGACAGGTGCGGCGTGTCGAAATTGTCCGTGCGCTGGTCCAATATCCGAACCTGTTGATTCTGGACGAACCAACCGTCGGATTGGACGTGCGCAGCCGCAGTATCATCATGGAGCATACACGTGCTTTATGCGCAAATGGACTATCCGTATTGTGGACCACACACCTGCTTGACGAAGTGCATCCTGATGATCGTGTGTTGATTTTGCGGCAAGGCCGACTGACGGGTGCCGACCGGGCCCGCGAAATCACTGCCGCTACCGATACGGATGACGTCAAAAAGCAACTTTCCGCGTTGCTTTAGCCGGCGATCATGATTAGGTTTTATCTTTATCCTATGGCCGGGATACTCCAGCGTGAGATGCTGCGTTTTTTGCAGCAGCGCGAACGTTTCGTTGCTGCGCTCGTCAGGCCGTTGGTGTGGTTGTTTATTTTTGCGGCAGGATTCCGCTCGGTGCTCGGCGTTTCAATCATCCCGCCCTACGAAACTTATGTGCTTTACGAAGAATATATCACGCCGGGGCTGATTGGGATGATTCTGCTGTTTAGCGGTATGCAGACGTCCCTGTCAATGGTTTATGATCGCGAGATGGGAAGCATGAGAGTTCTGCTTGCCAGTCCCGCGCCGCGATGGTTCCTGCTGTGTTGCAAATTGTTTGCAGGGACCCTGATCTCGGTTTTACAGGTCTATGTATTTTTGTTGATCGCATGGTTCTGGGAAGTGCGCCCTCCGCCGGTCGGTTACCTGAGTCTGTTGCCGATGTTGTTTCTGAGCGGGCTTATGCTGGGGTCGCTGGGATTGTTTTTATCTTCCGTGATCAAGCGGCTGGAAAACTTCGCGGGCATTATGAACTTCATTATCTTCCCGATGTTCTTTACATCGTCCGCACTTTACCCCCTGTGGCGTATCAAGGAGTCCAGCGTATTACTGCACGACATTTGTTACTATAATCCGTTCACATACGCGGTGGAGCTGATTCGTTTTGCGTTATATGCAAGATTAAACGTCACGGCGTTTATCATTGTTGTCGCGACCACCCTGTTTTTTGTCGTTTTGGCAATTTATGGTTATAACCCGGCGCGCGCGCGCTTGTTTGATACAAGGAAAAAACAATAGACGAGCAGTCCGGAGTTTATCAATGAGATATATATCGGATAAACAACTGCCTGCTGCGCTGTGTTTTGTTTTGCTGCATATATTTGCATGGGCGGCCGTAGCCGATGAAGGGGAGCATGTTGCGATCGTTTTCCTCAAACAGATACAGGGACCATCGCCGCAGGACGATGTAAAGCAAACGGCTAGCAGTGCCACTGGCCGGTTTTTTGATCAGCCGTACGCTCTCGAAACCGTGGTTCTCGGCGATGCGGCTGCGGTAAGGCAGGCTTTCCGAACGGCATTCAAGCGAGGCGTACGGGAGTTTATCGTTGATATCAATGCCGATGAACTGCTTGCCATCGTTGATTCTGAACAGGGCAAGCAATCCTGGTTTTACAACCTCGATACCTCAAAGAATCGTTCTAGGAGCAAGTTTTGCCGCCGCAACGTTTTAAACATTGTCACCGGTCATGCCATGCGTTCCGATGCATTGCTGAATGCCGCGGTCGTTTATGCGCTTAGACTGCGGACCCTTGAAACACGCGGAAATCCCTGTAGCTAATGTCATAAAGCGAGAGGCAATGCCTTGCTCCTGCACAAGGCAAGAACTCATCTACTCGTTCAGGTCGGCACAAACGAGTAGATATTAATGTTGACAATGACGCCGCCGTAAGGTTCAGGTCGGTTGTCGGCATAGGTCGAATCCGGACCAACAAAGCCCGTATTATTCTATTTAGGGACAATCAATTCCAGGTAAGTCAGGAGATCGTCTATCTCTTTGTCGTTGTTTAATCCGGGAAAGATCATCAACGTATTCGGCACATAGCTGCGCGGCGCTTTCAAAAATTCACTAAGCGTTTTTTTCTCCCAAGTGATATTCGCCGTTTTCATCGCTTCCGTATAATTAGAGAAGCTTGCAAGCGTTCCGGACTTGCGACCGAAAACACCGTATAAGCTGGGACCGATTTTGCTGATGTCTTTTTCCACCGAATGACACGCTTGACATTTCACAAACACTTTTTTGCCGTTGTCGATATCGCCGGCATAAAGCGTTCCGCTCAAAAACGTAAGGCAGACTGATAAAAAGATTAGTATGCCGCGAGAAAGCCCGCATGGAGTATTCTCCCGGAAAGATTTATCAGTGCCACAGAAATACATAATTCCTCCTTAGTGTATAGTGCCAGATACATATGGGATTCACGGCACGACTCGAAAAGGTGACTGATATGCAATATCAGCACATCGGCCACCGCATCAAAGGTTTCTATATGAGCCCATTTTGCTTCAAAAATAGAGGCTATTATGAACACAACGGCTCAACAGAAACACGATACCCTGTTATTTTGGGAGGATTGTAACCCTAAACGCATTCAAGGTTGGTCGCAGTACTTTGTACCGCTGGCGCCGACGTTATCGCCGCACTGGACTCAGCGCCTTGCATGACCGCGGCAAAGCGCCGCGCAAGAGGCGTCGGCGGATTGTGCCGGATTGTCGGCAAAGTGCCTGTCGTCCATGACGCGACTGGGTTCTGTCAACAAGCTCCAGCCCCGACGTCCTTGTCGGGTCGTTCACCGCTGAAAACCAATTGGTTTTCCGGGCGCGTCTCACCCTACGCCGGGCAGAATTTCGGCAGCTTTGGCGAATCTCGGCAGCAGTAAAATCTTTGAGCTGATGAAACCGTTTTGTGTTTGTTGCCGTGTTGTCGGCGGATTGTGCCGGATTGTCGGCAAAGTGCCTGTCATCCATGACGCGACTGGGTTCTGTCAACAAGCCTCAGCCCCGACATCCTTGTCGGGTCGTTCACCGCTGAAAACCAATTGGTTTTCCGAGCGCGTCTCACCCTACGCCGGGCAGAATTTCGGCAGCTTTGGCGAATCTCGGCAGCAGTAAAATCTTTGAGCTGATGAAACCGTTTTGTGTTTGTTGCCGTGTTGTCGGCGGATTGTGCCGGATTGTCGGCAAAGTGCCTGTCATCCATGACGCGACTGGGTTCTGTCAACAAGCCCCAGCCCCGACATCCTTGTCGGGTCGTTCACCGCTGAAAACCAATTGGTTTTCCGGGCGCGTCTCACCCATGACGCGACTGGGTTCTGTCAACAAGCCTCAGCCCCGACATCCTTGTCGGGTCGTTCGCCGCTGAAAACCGATCGGTTTTCCGGGCGCGTCTCACCCTGACGGACGGCGGTAGTGAGTTTCAAGGACAGTTTGCCCGGCTCATCCGGGAATCACCCGTGATTGAGCAGTGGCTGACCTATCCCAAGTGTCCAAAAATGAACGCGCACATCAAGCGCTTCAACCGCACCGTCCAAGAAGATATTGTATCAATCATGCGGAAGACCTGCTATTCGCCGATACGGAAGCATTCAATGACCAGTTATGAAACCGTTTTGTGTTTGTTGCCGTGTTGTCGGCGGATTGTGCCGGATTGTCGGCAAAGTGCCTGTCATCCATGACGCGACTGGGTTCTGTCAACAAGCGCCAGCCCCGACGTCCTTGTCGGGTCGTTCACCGCTGAAAACCAATTGGTTTTCCGGGCGCGTCTCACCCATGACGAGACTTGGTTCTGTCAATGAGCACCAGCCCCGACGTCCTTGTCGGGTCGTTCGCCGCTGAAAACCGATCGGTTTTCCGAGCGCGTCTCACCCTGCACCGTCCTCATGCCGGCAACGGACAGAAAGCACCGATCCGAATGTTACTGCCGAACGCTTCCCCCGAAGCCCTTCAAAAATCCCATTTAGGGTGGCATCTAGGGTGGCATCGTACACAACCTATACACTACATTTAAAAGTATAGTATACTAATGCATAGCCCAGAATAGATAGACGGCACTCTTAAGGTTGTTATTTTGAATGATGGCAATCAAGCAGCAAGGCTTCGGATTTCAAAACCGACATTGCTCGTTGGAAAGCCGGTCGTTTTTGGGCTGTTGACAAAATCACTGGATTAACAAATTAACAAATTTAAAGGAGGGACTTTATATGTTAAAAAACCCTAAACATTTAATCTCGGTCTTGACTGTCGGGATGATGTGCCTTGTCGGAATGGCGGGTGTGCAGGCGAACACCATGTTGATGAAAATGTCGCAAGACCCGAATCAATGGGTGATGCCTACAGGTAACTACGCCAATCATCGATATTCCGAACTGAAGCAGATCAATTCCGGTAATGTTAAAGACTTAAAGGTTGCATGGACATTCTCGACTGGTGTTCTTCGCGGTCACGAAGGTGGCCCTTTGATTATCGGTGACATGATGTATGTGCATACACCTTTTCCTAACAAGGTATTCGCACTGGACCTGAGTGATAACCAAAGGATCGTATGGGAATATGAACCCAAGCAGAATCCGGCCACTATACCGGTGATGTGCTGTGACACGGTTAACCGCGGTGTTGCATACAGCGACGGCAAAATCTTCCTGTATCAAGCGGATGCGACGTTGGTTGCCTTGGATGCGAAAACCGGCAAAAAAATGTGGAGTGTATCCAACGGTGATATTTCCAAGGGGGAAACGGGTACATCGGCACCCATGGTTGTCAAGGATAAAGTTTATGTCGGTATTAGCGGCGGTGAATTCGGTGTTCGCGGCCATCTAACCGCATACGACGTTAATTCCGGCAAGCGTGTCTGGCGTGGCTACTCAATGGGTCCGGATTCGGATACGTTGATGGGACCCAAGACCACGCATCTTGGGAAGTCCGTCGGTAAGGGTTCGGGCACTGATACCTGGGAAGGCGATCAATGGAAGATCGGCGGCGGTACCACTTGGGGTTGGTATTCCTACGACCCCGACCTGAATCTGGTCTATTACGGCTCAGGTAATCCAAGCACGTGGAATCCGAAGCAACGCCCGGGTGACAACCGTTGGTCCATGACCATTTTTGCGCGTGATGCCGATTCCGGCTTCGCCAAGTGGGTCTATCAAATGACGCCACATGACGAGTGGGATTATGACGGAATCAATGAGATGATTCTCGCTGATATTCCGGTCAATGGCAAGATGCGCAAAACCGTGGTGCATTTCGACCGTAACGGGTTTGGTTATACTCTGGACCGAGTCTCAGGTGAACTGTTGGTTGCGGAGAAGTACGATGACGTGGTCAACTGGGCGACGGGCATCGATATGAAAACCGGACGGCCAATGATGGTGAACAAGTACAGAACCGAGTACAACGGTGAGGATGTGTTATCAAAAGATATTTGTCCGGCTGCGTTGGGCACCAAAGACCAGCAACCGGCTTCCTTCTCGCCGATGACTAATCTGTTCTATGTTCCGACTAACCATGTGTGCATGAACTACGAGCCTTTCAGGGTTAGCTACACTGCGGGTCAGCCGTATGTGGGGGCGAACCTGGATATGTTTCCCGCCCCGACGGCTCCTGGCCGCACTGACAGGGGCCCGGACATGGGTCGGTTTATTGCCTGGAATGCCGGTACCGGCAAAGAAGCCTGGGCAATTGACGAGAAGTTTTCAGTTTGGAGCGGTGCTTTAGCAACCGGTGGTGGCATCGTGTTTTATGGCACTTTGGAAGGTTACTTAAAAGCCGTCGATCACAAGACAGGCAAAGAGCTTTATCGCTTCAAGACACCCTCCGGGATTATCGGCAACGTCACGACCTACATGCACGGTGGGAAGCAGTATATTGCTATTCTGTCAGGCATTGGTGGTTGGGCCGGTATCGGTATGGCCGCAGGCTTAACGGGAGACCGTGATGGTTTGGGCGCTGTCGGAGGTTATCGTCATCTTGAAAACTATACTCGTTTAGGAGGCACTTTATTCGTCTTCTCACTGTAGTTGAGAGTTAAGATTCTGCATCCGGGGTAGAGTTCGTCTCTGTTTCGGATGCAGGTTTTTTTTAACCGCTTGGTTAAATTGACCGATTTGACTTGAGGGAGGAAGAAGTTTCCATGAAAGAGCTGTTTTTTGCGTTACTGAGCTTTGCTCTTTTAACCTTCGTGTCTGTCGCCATTGCTAGTAACGGAGACGGTCAGGATAAACCCTATCGGATTACCGCAGACGGTAAGGTTGATTGGTACACCTTTAGCGGCTTCCGCCGTTATCATTCCGAATGTCACGTATGCCATGGGCCGGCCGGGATGGGCAGTTCTTTTGCTCCGAACCTGCTGGAATCCGTGAAAACTCTCGGCTACGGAAAATTTTTGGAGATTGTTGTCAATGGCAGAGTGAACGTCGGCACCGCTACGCAGAACGTTATGCCCGGGTTCGCAACCAACTTAAACGTGATGTGTTTCCTGGATGATATCTATGCTTATCTTGTTGCACGAGCGGACGGAGCTGTTGCTCCGGGACGTCCGGACCGCGTGGCCAAACCAAAGGAGGCAATCGAACGCGATAATGCCTGCTTCGGTAATTAAATCCGATATCTTATTGCCTTGAACATCCGGAATAATGAGAGTTGTTTAGGGTTGATATGTCTGGTTATTTTACTTTGCGTTTCACCAACGCCGAATGCCGCTGATAATAGTACCGAGCCGCGGGAACGGACCGCTTTGCGTGTTTGCTCAGACCCTAACAATCTGCCGTATTCCAACAGGGCGCAACAGGGGTTTGAAAATAAGATAGCCGAGTTTATTGCCGCAGACCTTAATGTGCCGCTTTCCTATTATTGGTTTCCGCAAAGCATGGGGTTTGTCCGCACTACCCTGCAAGCCAGAAGATGTGACCTCATTATGGGAGTGTCATCCGGAAACGAGACGCTGCTGAATACCAACCCCTATTATTCTTCGGTTTTTTCGCTGGTTTACCTGGCGGATGCTGGCTACGAACTGCGTTCTTTGTCAAACCCTCGATTAAAAGACAAAAACATGCGGATTGGTCTGATCGCCGGGACACCGCCGACAGGTTTGTTGATTGAAAAAGGCCTGATGGAGCAAGTTGCTTCGTACCATTTGGTGGTTGATACCCGGGTGGATGCTCCCGCACAACAGATCGTAAAAGATTTGTTGTCGGGAAAACTTGATTGCGCTATTCTCTGGGGGCCGCTTGTAGGTTATCTGAATAAAATCTATGACAATCAACTCAAAGTAGTGCCGCTGCTAGCGGACCATTCGGATAAGCATCGTATGATTTATAGTGTGACCTTAGGAGTCAGATTCGGTGAGGTAAAATGGAAGCGGCGGCTGAATACATTTTTGCACCGCAACAAAGAAAAAATACACACGGTGTTGTCACAGTATAATGTGCCTTTGGTAACAACAGAATGAAAGCTGTTTCCTATGGTTCCACACCTACGTACTCAGCCTATGGAATCAGGACCGACATTTGTTGGCATGAGCCGCCGCTGCAGAGTAACGGCATAGAAGATAAATGGATAAAACACATTATTATTCATAATCCCATGATGAAAGTTATTTGGATTGTCGCTTCGTTACTGGCGCAAACCGGAGTTTCCGGTTCCGGTAGCATTACCGAGCCGGATGGTTATCGCATGGAGAATTATCGAGCGCCGGTGCCGGCGACTTTGCGTGGCGCAACCGTCATTGACGCGATCGAGCTATACGCGTTAATCAATGATGACAAACATGAAGCTGCCTTGATTGACGTTATGCCGTTGCATCCCAAGCCCCCTGATTTCCCGGCCGATCGTTTATGGCGTCCGCCGACACGCTACAACTTACCCGATAGTGTCTGGTTACCTAATGTTGGCTATGGCACGATCTCTCCTGAATTTAGGGAATATCTGATAACGAACCTGAAGCTGCTGGTCGCAGATAAACAACAAAGACGCCTTGTTTTTTATTGTGCTGCGGATTGTTGGATGTCATGGAATGTGGCTAAAAGAGCGCTTGCGCTGGGGTTTAAAAATGTGCACTGGTTTCCTGGCGGCACCGATGAGTGGGAGGCCCTGGGTTATGAATTAACCGCTGGTGAGCCGGTGGAAATGCCTGTGGAAACGTTGCGTTCTGACGGAGAGCGATACCAATGATCCCACTAAAAAAATTACTGATTAGGATTGCTATCGTTACTTTAATCATCGTACCGGGCATATTGTCCGGTCAAAACAGCTCTGATTACAGCGAAGCACAAATGTTGTTGTTTGCCAACCAACATCTACAAAATATAGACCGTAAAGCGACGCTTTATTATGATTTTCGCCAATCGGGTTCCGATACGAACGAGATCAACGACCTGGTCACGATAGAAATTGTTAATATAGAAGAAAACGGCAGGAAAGATATACAACCTGTATTTTTGAGCGGCGATAACCATCGGGCATATAACAAGATTGAGAATTTTCGGTCCAACCCGCTGATCATGCTGTTTTTACAATGGGATGTGGAGAAAATGGACAGCACCAACAAAGTGTTGCAGGATTATTTTCGTTATATGATACGTAACGCTTTTGTCAACGAGGCGAAGAGTAGCGATATTACTTTGTCGTATGCGGGAAACCGTATTGCGGGGAAACATATATCACTTGAACCGTTCAAGGGCGTTGATGATACCGATAAATACCGCAACTTTATGAATAAGCGTTATGAATTTTTTTTGTCCAAAGATGTGCCGGGAGGAATCCATAGTATTAAAACGATAATTCCGGGCGGCAATAATTCCGAAGACGAACCCAGCGAGCGAGCTGAAATGATATTCAGCCGAGTTAGACCGGAAGCTGCCTTTGTCGAATAGTTTGGTTATAGCGATGTTGGAAATGAAACAAGTAGTCTGCTTCAAACGCAGTGTTAGTTTAACGGTTCTGATGCTTATTTTCTGTCAGCCTGCCGCTGCCGGCAATGACTTTCCGACCAGAGCGCTTGCGGAGTATGTATTTGCCTGTATGAGCAGTAATGATCAAACCGAGGTCATGCTGGAAAAATGTTCATGCAGTATTGACGTTATTGCCGAAACGATAACGTATGATGAGTATGTCGAAGCGGAAACAGTGCTCAGAATGAGACAACTTTCTAGTGACCGAGTTGATATATTCCGTAACTCGGAATGGGCTAACATAATGATTGACAGATATCGTAAATCCCAGGCCGAAGCTGAAATCCGCTGCTTCTAATAGAGGCGGTTGACATGATAAGTCGTTATGTATTTGGCGGTCCTAAACAAGCTTGTGTGCGGGATATTTCACAATAGGTATTTTATATCGTGCGATAGGTTGACATCAAAATGAAGGCATATATAATTCATAAGCATCTTCTTCCTTAATTAAGGGAAGATATTGACTATAGATGATATTAAAGGAGAGAAAATATGAAAAAGTGGTATACGCCATCTATTAAAGAAACTTCCGTAGGCATGGAAATCAATTGCTATGCTTGCGCTGAAATTTCCTAAATAAAAATAGACGTAAGAAAATCGAGCCCACCGGTTAAAAAGGTGATCTCTAAATGCAGATTATTGTGGTGGGTTCGGCAGCAGGTGGCGGTTTCCCTCAATGGAATTGTCGCTCAGAGTACTGCTGTCTCGCAAGAGAGGGCAGTACTTTAGCTGAATCGAGAACTCAGTCATCTATTGCAGTAACGACGGACGGGGAACATTTTGCTCTGCTGAACTGCTCTCCTGATCTGCGTCAGCAGATCAATCAAACCCAACAACTACATCCTTGCGACGGTCTCAGGAGCAGCCCGATTAAAGCCGTTGTTTTGACGAACGGCGATATTGATCATATTGCCGGGCTTTTGACGATGAGAGAAAGCACTCCGTTCCGTATTTATGCATCCGACAGAGTACATAATATTCTTGAAACGAACACGGTATTCAACGTGCTGAATCCGGACTACGTAGAACGCGACACTTTTGCTCTGAATAATCCTTTTTCACTTACCGGTCCGCAGAGCCAACAGCTTGGACTTGGAATAGAAGCTTTTACAGTACCCGGCAAAGTGGCCCTTTTTATGGAACAACAAAGTCAGGGCAATAACTTTGGCACTCGCGAAGGCGACACGGTCGGCCTACACGTCAAAGACCTCCGCAATGAAACTTCTTTTTATTATATCCCCGGATGCGCCGCTCTTAGCGACTCGCTTAGAGAGCGGCTTGACGGCGCCGCCCTTGTTTTTTTTGACGGTACTTTATTCCGCGACGACGAAATGATTACAATGGGCGTCGGGCATAAAACCGGTAAACGTATGGGGCATATCAGCATGAGTGGCAACGATGGTTCGCTGGCAGGATTCAGGGATATCGACGTGCAGCGGAAAATCTACATTCATATTAATAATACCAATCCGGTCTTATTGAATGATTCTCATGAGCGACGAATCGTTGAAGCAGCGGGATGGGAAGTTTCCGCGGACGGTATGTTGGTGAATCTGTAATGGCTGATTTAAGTCGGGTTGTAAGCCGGAAACAGCTTGAACAAAGCCTACGTAAGATAGGTGCTGACTATTATCATAACAAGCACCCTTTTCATCAACTTCTTCACAACGGCAAACTCAGCAAAGGGCAAGTGCAGGCATGGGCATTGAATCGTTATTGCTATCAGGCTGCAATCCCGATCAAAGATGCATTGCTAATGGCAAAACTTCCCAGCCACGAGCTGAGGCAGGCATGGCGGACCAGGATCGTAGATCATGATGGAGACAAGGCCGGCGAAGGAGGCATTGAGCGGTGGTTGCAGCTAAGCTCAGATCTGGGGCTTGAACGTGATTACGTTATTTCGCGCAAAGGTGCACTACCGGCGACAAAGTTTGCTGTGGAAGCTTACGTCCATTTTGTGTCCGATATGCCTTTGCTCGACGCGGTAGCATCGTCGTTAACCGAGATATTTTCACCGCAGATCATTTCCGAACGTATGAGCGGGATGCTGGCTAACTATGATTTTGTGACAGAGAAGACATTGGCTTACTTTAAGCCGAGGTTAATGCAGGCGCGCCGTGACGTTGAATGGGCATTGAGTTACGTGCTTGATAATGCACGTACCATTGATCAACAGCAGGGTGTATTGGACGCGTTGCGCTTCAAGTGTGATGTTTTATGGAGCCAACTCGATGCACTTTATTTCGCTTACGTTGAGCCCGGATTTATTGCACCCGATTGTTTTGATCCCGCTGCTTTCAACAAAGATAGGCAGCGTGATATGGTATCGGAAGAATCGGCACCATTGCTACCCGGTCACATCAAATTACATCATGACAAAGCGCGTGATCGTTGGGTATTGCTTGCTCCGGAACGTCTACTGGAACCGGACGAGGTGGCACTGAATATATTGCGTTTATGTAACGGTCAATCAACGGTCGCACAAATTTCGGACGACCTGGCCCGGACTTATGATGCTCCGATTGAACAGATTCGTAATGACATCATCTTTCTGCTGCAGGACCTCGCAGATAAGGATTTTATACAGATATGAGCCAGCGTGACCGGACAATAGGGATGCCTGTTTCGATCCTGTGCGAATTAACGCACCGCTGTCCTCTGCAATGTCCGTATTGTTCCAATCCGATGCAGCTCGAACGGCGCTCAAACGAACTAACCACTGAGCAATGGATCAACTTACTTATACAGGCACGGGACATGGGGATTTTGCAAGTGCATTTTTCCGGCGGCGAACCGGCGGTGCGTAAAGACCTTGAACAGCTAGTGGCAACTGCCGAAGGGATGGGGCTTTACAGTAACCTAATCACTTCGGGTGTATTACTCAATGATGAACGCATCGCTCGTCTTGCCGGGTTGGGACTAAAGCATGTACAGGTTAGCATACAGGACAGCGTAGAAGACAGCGCTAACCGGATTGGCGGCTATCACGACGGCTATGCGCAAAAAATCAGGATTGCCAAAGCCGTCAAAACACACAATTTATCTTTGACAATCAATGCACCGATTCACAAGATGAACATCCATAATCTATCGGCGATCATTGATTTTGCCGTTGAAATGCGCGCTTCGCGGCTGGAAGTTGCGCATGTGCAGTATTACGGTTGGGCTTACCATAATCGCGCAGCTTTGATGCCCAAACGCACGCAACTGGAACAGGCGACAGAGGTCGTTACAGCCGCACGCGAGCGACTCAAGGGGATTCTCGTCATTGACTATGTTGTTCCGGATTATTATGCAAAACGTCCGAAAGCCTGCATGGGAGGCTGGGCACGACAGTTTCTTAACGTCACACCCTCCGGCAAAATCATGCCCTGCCACGCTGCCGAGAGCATTACTACTCTTGAGTTCGATAATATCAAAGAGCGCACGTTGACGGATATCTGGGAAAATTCGGATGCGTTTGAAAAGTATCGCGGACTTGATTGGATGCCGAAAAAATGTCGATCTTGCCCTCGTATGGAGATAGATTGGGGCGGTTGCCGTTGTCAGGCATTCTCGATCACCGGTGATGCCGCCAATATGGACCCTGCGTGCGAATTTTCAGAGCACCATCAGGAATTGCTTAATATTGCCATTACGGAATCTAACAAACAGGAAAAGCAGTTTGATTATCGTCGTCTAAGCGGAATACCTGTTAAAGCGATAAATGCGGGAAGTTGAGCCCCGTTGCCATTATAAACTGCCGGTTGACCCTCCCCACGTCCTGTCGATAAAAGAATACGGTTCCGAAACTGGAATTCCCGTCGTATTTCTCCATGGCGGCCCGGGTAGCGGTTGTCGTCCTTCGCTATGTCGTCTGTTTAACCTGAATCGTTTTCGCGTGATTGCGCCCGATCAAAGAGGCGCCGGAGAAAGTGCCCCTAAAGGCGCTTTGGAGAAAAATACCACTATGCATTTACTTGCCGATCTTGAATTAATTCGCCGACAGATAGGAGTTAAACGCTGGTTTGTGGTCGGTGGCTCATGGGGGGCGTTGCTTGCGATTGCTTACGCTGAGGCGTACCCGCAGGTAGTTGCAGGCATTGTTTTGCGTTCCACGTTCCTAGGTAGTGGTGAGGAGCTGTTGCAGGCGTTTGTCACATTGCCGCAGATATTCTATCCGGAACTGTATCGGAGATTTATCGCCTTATTACCGGAAGAAGAAAGACAAAACCCGATGCAATCTTATTATCGGCGTATTTTACATAGTGATCCGGAAATTGCGCTGCCAGCCAGTTATATATGGCACGATTATGAGCGCGCCCTATCCCATCTAGAACCAACCTTACCCGCATTCCCGAGTAATTTTTCGGCATTGTTGAATACAGATTTTCCACAGCCTGCAACTCCGCGTATGGAAGCACACTATTTTTCGAACCGCTGCTTTTTGGAGACAAACCAGTTAATCAAGCATGCCTCACGCCTTAACAATATTTGTGGCGTGATTGTCCAATCCCGCTACGATCTTCTATGTCCGCCCGAAACAGCGTATCATCTATCGAGACACTGGTCTGCAAGCAAAGTGGTTTACGCCGGAGCCGCCGGCCACAGTCAATCCGAGCCCCCGGTTGAACACGCCCTGCGCAAAGCGATAGCAGGGATGGCCCGCGTATTCTACTGAAAGATGTAACGGCTGCACACGGACTATGTGCGTTCAGTACGTAGTTGCCCCCGCGATGCCCTTGCAAAAGATCTTCCGATCATGCTAGGCGGAGGAGAAATATCTTAATTTAGCAAGGAACATATCAACTCCTCTCCGGTTGTAACCCCCGAACGCATTCAAGGTCGGTCGCAGCACTTTGTACCGCTGGCGCAGACGTTATCGCCGCACTGGACTCAGCGCCTTGTATGACCGCGGCAAAGCGCCGCGCAAGAGGCGTCGGCGGATCTGGCCGCAGGCGATTCAGCATGAAATCAAACGCCTACGCCGGGCAGAATTTTGACAGCTTTGGCGAATCTCGGCAGCAATAAAGTCTTTGAGCTGATGAAACCGTTTTGCCATCGCCACCAGCTGCTCTGCCCAAGTGTCCGCACAATTGCGCGCCTGACCGCAGATGCGCCGGATAAAATGCGCTGTATTCCGCAGCGGCTGAATGCCAAAGGACAAACAAAACGACTGTTCAAGCGCCGTTGCAGGGCACGCAAGCCGAAACACTTCAAAGCACAGTATCCGGGGCATTGCATCGCCCTGGATACTGTGTGTTATCAGCACGGAGTGCGCCGCTACGTCTTAACGGGCATCAATGTCTATACCCGAATGGCAATAGCAGTGGCAACCAACCGCTGTAACAGCCGTAGTGCTGCCGCATTCCTGCGCCTGACCCTGGCGTGTATAGTGTCGGTACTGCCGCAACCTGGCAAAGTGCTTGTCGTCCATGACGAGACTTGGTTCTGTCAATGAGCGCCAGCCCCGACGTCCTTGTCGGGTCGTTAGCCGCTGAAAACCGATCGGTTTTCCGAGCGCGTCTCACCCTGACGGACGGCGGGAGTGAGTTTCAAGGATAGTTTGCCCGGCTCATCCGGGAATCACCCGTGATTGAGCAGTGGCTGACCTATCCCAAGTGTCCAAAAATGAACGCGCACATCGAGCGCTTCAATCGTATCGTCCAGGAGGATTGTATTGATCATGCGGAAAACTTGCTATTTACCGATACGGAAGCATTCAATGATCGGTTATGAAGCCGTTTTGTGTTTGTTGGTGAATGCTCAGCAAAGTGCCTGTCGTCCATGACGAGATTTGGTTCTGTCAATGAGCGCCAGCCCCGACGTCCTTGTCGGGTCGTTCGCCGTTGAAAACCGATCGGTTTTCCGGGCGCGTCTCACCCTGCACCGCCCTCATGTCGGCAACGGACAGAAAGCACCGATTCAAATGTTACTGCCGAACGCTTTCCCCGAAGCCCTTCAAGAATCCCTTTTAGGGTGGCATCGTACAAGAAATAGACACCGCGCTTCGGCCATGACATACTACAAGAGCAACCGGACAGTTGGCGAGCGCCACCGAGTCGTTTCTCGAGCAGATCAAGAAGGGCATAAAACCGCTTTAAATGATCAAGATGCGACATGCCAATTCTATATGGGGCATTCCAAAATTCAGCGTGCCAAGCGCAGAAAAACATTAGATTTCGTCATCATCTTCAACCTTATGCTCTGAGATATCAATATCCGGTCATTTGATCTAACATCTACTTTATTTTCTCAAGCGACATGCTAATGAAAAAATTAAAATAGATTCTACACACCCTACATAGATAATCACCGACTTTATTATGAGGAGTCTCTTTCTCCGTACATCCGTATTTGGTGCATACAGGCTTATGCCCATCTACATTTCGGATATTGTATACCAAATGATTGAAACATAAGGTTTGTCTCTCCCCCCCTAAGTTGAATACATAGCTCTTCCGGGCTTGCTCTTGTTTTCGGATGTGATCCGTATCTCAAGTTATCGAATGTTTATTCGGATGCGTTGTCGTCTTGGTGACAAAATTTCGGTAATGAAGTGCCAAGCTTTGAACCAATCGCCGGATGTCTTGTTTGGTATGCTGGCTTGACAGAGTAATGCGCAAACGCGCCATACCTTCGGCAACGGTCGGCGGACGAATGGCGCTGACCTGAATGCCATCGTTGAATAGTGCGCTGCTGATGGCAACTGCAAGCCGCGCATCGTGAACAATAATCGGCTGTATTGCAGTTTGTGAATGAGTTGGTAAATCAGCATCAGCGGCACATTGCCTAAATAATGTGATGTTTTCATGCAGCCATTCGCGTCGTTCCGGTTCGGCAGCGATAATCTCCAAACTTCGCAATGTTGCGCAAGCAACCGCCGCGGGTAGTGCGGTCGTATAGATGTAAGTGCGCGCCTGTTGTACCAACGTTTCAATCAGTGCTTCGTCCCCGGCGACAAACGCACCAAAAGTGCCGCATGCTTTGCCAAAAGTACCGATTAGAATCGGCACTTGCGTTTGGTTAAGCCGGTGCTGCGCAACAGTACCGCTCCCGTTGTTCCCAAAAATCCCGAAACCATGCGCATCATCTACCAGCAACACTGCCTGATGTTTGCCGCAAACATCCGCAAGCTCGATCAATGGTGCGATGTCGCCGTCCATACTAAACACCGTATCGGTTGCAACAAAAGTACCGGTGGTGCCGACAAGCAAAGCGTCCAATGCGGTAGGGTCGCCGTGTGCGTAACGCTTGAGCTTTGCTTGGGCAAGCTGCGCACCGTCAATCAATGATGCGTGGCTTAATCGATCTTGCAACACGGCTTCACCACGTCTTACCAATGCGTGTATCACACCTAAGTTTGCCATGAAACCGGTAGAGAACAGTAGCGCGCGATCGCGTCCGGTCAATGTCGCAAGTTTGGTTTCAAGTGCTTCATGTGCGCGTGTGTAACCGTTGATTAAATACGATGCGCCACTACCGACGCCAAAATCCTCAGCGCCTTTTTGCAATGCGCGCACCACCCGCGGATCGGATGCAAGTCCGAGGTAATCGTTACTACAAAAGGAAACAACTTCACGGCGGTTAATAATGCGGTGCGTGTGAGTTTTGCTATCGCAAAGATTGCGGGTGCGATATAAGCCAGCATATTTTATTGCATCAAGATGCCGGCGTACACTTTTCATTCTGATCAATTAATGTTATCAGGCCGTCGTGGCCCTTTGATACCGAGCCGCTTAAATAAGTCTAAGTCGCGTTCGACATCGACGTTTGGCGTCGTCAGGAGTGTTTCACCGTAAAAAACTGAGTTTGCCCCCGCAAAAAAGCAGAAAGCCTGCATTTCGTCGGACATTGCCTGCCGTCCGGCGGATAAGCGTATCCATGCGCGTGGCATCAGTATCCTACCGACGGCGACTGTGCGAATAAACTCAAGAGGGTCAAGCTCCGGCACCTGTTGATACAGAGGGGTTCCTTTAACTTGCACCAGCATATTTATCGGCACCGATTCGGGATGTTGCGGCAAGTTGGCAAGTTGCATTAACAGGCTGGCACGGTCGTTGCGGGATTCTCCCATGCCAAGAATCCCACCGCAGCAAACCTTTAAGTTGGCGCGACGAACATTTTCCAGTGTGTCCAAGCGCTCCTGGTAAGTGCGTGTTGTGATAACCGTGCCGTAAAACTCGGGAGAAGTATCAAGGTTATGATTGTAATAATTCAAACCGGATTCAAACAGATGTTGTGCTTGACCCTCGCTGAGCATACCCAAAGTCGCACAAGTTTCGAGTCCGAGCTGTTTCACCGCCTGCACCATTTTAGCAATGCTTTCAAGGTTGCGGTTCGTGGGTTGTCGCCATGCGGCGCCCATACAAAAGCGTTCGGCGCCGGCTTGTTTGGCGCGTTTCGCTGCAGCGGTCACCTCGTCGGTAGTCAAAAGCTTTTCCACCCCGACATCGGTTTTGTAGTGCACGCTTTGCGGACAGTATGCGCAATCTTCCGGACAGTTACCGGTTTTCACCGAAAGCAAAGTGCTAATCTGTATTTTGTTAGGGTCGTGAAAGCGACGGTGGGCGTTGTGCGCTTGAGCCAACAAATCATTAAACGGCTGCTCCAGCAATGCGATCGTTTCCTCATTTGTCCAATCGTGACGAATGAGGGATTCATCATCTATAGAAGTTGTCGGATTTTCGGTTGCCATCGCAAGTTAAAAATATTTAATCTGTTAGTCTATCGTTACTAGCGGATGTGTCAAACATGAAGCGCTTACGTACATGGATCAGAGTAGTGCTGGACCACGTGTTTGTATCGCCGTGCTTACTGTGCCTTGGTAAGACGTTACCCGGATTCGGTCTATGCGAGACGTGTCGGTACGACTTGCCGTGTCTTGATCATAGTTGTGAAATTTGTGCAATGTCATTGCTGCCTGAGATGTTCCGGCAGCATTCGGTCTGCGGGAAATGCCTAACTCAGCCGCCGGAATTCGCACGTGCAATTGCAGCATTTGCATATCGGTCGCCGATTGATTATTTAATTCGAGGAGTGAAGTATCATGGACGCTATGTTGATGTACGCACCATTGCACAGTTAATGGCATGGCGATTAAAACAGCTGGGGGTGACTTTGCCGGATATATTAATACCGGTACCGTTACATCGGAAGCGTTTGTCGCAACGAGGGTTTAACCAAGCGTATGAAATCGCCAAGCTGTTGGCGCACCATTTTGGCATTCGGATGGATGCGTCATGCGTGCGTAAAATCTGCGATCGTCAACCGCAAACCGCATTGACGGCAAAATATCGTTTGCATAATGCTCGGGGCGCTTATCAATTGCACCATAAACCTTTTGCCCGACACGTTGCCATTGTTGATGACGTGATGACTACTGGTGCGACGGTTAATGAAATTGCCCGATTGCTGAATACGGCCGGAATTGATATCGTTGAAGTATGGGTTGTAGCGCGTACGCTAAAGGGTGCATAAGCTCAGAAACATTTGGCACTCCTGCCGACAGGAGAAGCAGCCTTGCAAATCCAACACATAGGCTATCGAATCCGGGGGTTTTACCGGGTCGCTAAAATCGGGCATAGTTGGGATACTATGACTTACGATGCAAAACAACGACTCAAAATTCTCACCTTCCAGGAAAACCATGGCATAGCCGCTGCCTGCGATGCATTCAAAGTCAGTCGCCGTACCTTGTATCGGTGGCGGCAGACCTTGAGGGAAGCCGGACACAACGTAGCGGCACTGGCGCCGCGTTCGACCGCACCGCATCGCCGACGGCAGGCGCGGTGCCCATCCGGTTTGGTGCAAGCAATCCGCCGTCTGCGCGAGCGGTATCCGAACTTAGGTAAACAGCCGGTGCAGAAGTTGCTTGAGCCGTGGTGCGAGCGCCACGGCCTGACCACCCCCAGCGTCTCGACTATCGGGCGCATCATCGCCGCAGCCCCCGATAAGATGCGCCGTATCCTGCAGCACCTCGATGCCCGCGGCCGGCGCCGCGTAAGAGATGTCGGCGGATCTGGCCACAACCGATTCAGCGTGAAATCAAACGCCTGCGCCGGGCAGAATTTCGGCAGCAGTAAAGTTTTTGAGCTGATGAAACCGTTTTGTGTTTGTTGGTAAATGCTCAGCAAAGTGCCTGTCGTCCATGACGAGACCTGGTTCTGTCAATGAGCGCCAGCCCCGACGTCTTTGTCGGGTCGTTCGCCGCTGAAAACCGATCGGTTTTCCAGGCGCGTCTCACCCGGCAACGGACAGCAAGCACCGATCCGAATGTTGTTGCCGAATGCTTCCCACAAAGCTCTGCAAGAATCCCACTGGGGTGGTATTGTACATCCAGTGTGAATCTGAACATGTACAATATAATAAAGAAAGCTTTTTTGTCCTTCATTTCTGTTTTATTGCCTACATTATTGAAGCGATGGATATCCCGATCTACTGATTCTGGAGAAGCAAGACCGTCCTCCTTCTCACTCTCAATAAAGGCCAAGTCCATAAAAATAGAAACCTTCATCTCAACAAAAAGCTTCTCAATAAAATCCGAGGACAAACCCAAGGACAAACCCAAGGACGAGAGTAGACTCGATATTTCCCAGAACGATCAGCAATCAGTGAAACGGTACAGACGCGCTGCCGAGCAGGGAAATGCAAATGCGCAATCTAATCTAGGCGTGGCGTATGCCACGGGACGCGGTGTTCCTCAGGATGACCAAAAAGCAGTGGAGTGGTTCAGACATGCTGCCGAACAGGGGCATGCAAGTGCACAATCTAATCTGGGCGTGGCGTATGCCGCGGGGCGCGGTATTTCTCAGGATGATCAGAAGGCAACGGAGTGGTTCAGACTTGCTGCCGAACAGGGAAATGCAGATGCGCAATACAATCTAGGCGTAGCGTATGCCGAGGGACATGGCGTTCCTCAGGATGACCAAAAAGCAGTGGAGTGGTTCAGACGCGCTGCTGAACAGGGAAATGCAGATACGCAATATAATCTAGGCGTGGCGTATGCCGCGGGACGCGGCGTTCCTCAGGATGACCAAAAAGCAGTGGAGTGGTTCAGACGCGCTGCCGAACAGGGAAATGCAGATGCGCAATTTTACCTAGGCGTGGCGTATGCCGCGGGACGCGGTGTTTCTCAGGATGATCAGAAAGCAACGGAGTGGTTCAGACGCGCTGCCGAACAGGGAAATGCAGATGCGCAATACAATCTAGGCGTGGCGTATGCCGAGGGACATGGCGTTCCTCAGGATGACCAAAAAGCAGTGGAGTGGTTCAGACGCGCTGCCGAACAGGGAAATGCAGATACGCAATATAAACTGGGCGTGGCGTATGCTCTTGGCAAGGGATTAACAAAGGATAATGTCTATGCTTATATGTGGGCAAGCATCGCTTCCGAAAACGGGAGTGAAGAAGGAGCAAAGTTAAGAGATGAATTGGAAGAACAAATGGCCCCTGCCGATATCTCTAAAGCGCAAGCGCTTGCCCGCGAATGCGTCAAAAAGAACTTTAAGAATTGCTGATCGGTTTGTCTCGGTTGCTTTGGAAGCTCCTGCAGGAATTGAGCTTTGTCTCGCGGCTACGGGAAGTATTATTATCCGGAGAAAACACTGCCTGACAACCGACGACCAACCCCACGCAACACAAGGTCAAACCGGATTCAACACGCCTTCGCGCAAACGATAGACATCATCAAAACGTTGCGCGAACTCTAAATCGTGAGTCGCAACAATAAGCGTTGCCCCTTTCTGTTGATTGAGCCTGAGCAGAACATCTGCGACAAAGGCGGCAGTGTGCACGTCAAGATTGCCTGTCGGTTCATCCGCGAGTACGAGTTTGGGTTTGGTGACTAAGGCGCGACAGATTGCGACACGTTGTTGTTCGCCGCCAGATAACTCGGCAGGCTTATGGTTGAGCCGCCGGCCCAAGTCTACCGCCTGTAATAAATCAACCGCTCGGCTGCGTACTTCCGGGTCCCGGGTCCCGGCAATCCAAACGGGCATCATTACATTTTTGAGCAGAGAAAATTCTGCCGGCAGATGATAAAACTGATAGACAAACCCGAGTTTTTCCTGACGCCATAAACAACGCGCATTCTCGTCCATAGCATCAATCACGACACCATCGGCAATAATCGTGCCGGCGTCGGGCAAATCAAGCCCTGCCAACAGGTGCAATGTTATATTGATTATGCAGAAAACCTGCTATTCACCGATATGGAAGCATTCAATGGCCGGTGATGAAAGCGTTCTGTGTTTGTTGGTGGGTTGTCGGCAAAGTGCCTGTCGTCCATGACGAGACTTGGTTCTGTCAATGAACCCCAGCCCCGACGTCCTTGTCGGGTCGTTCGCCGCTGAAAACCAATTGGTTTTCCGGGCGCGTCTCCCCCGTTCTGTGTTTGTTGGTGGGTTGTCGGCGGATTGTGCGAGGTTGTCGGCGGATTGTGCGGGGTTGTCGGCAAAGTGCCTGTCGTCCATGACGCGACTTAGTTCTGTCAACAAGCCCCAGCCCCGACGTCCCTGTCGGGTCGTTCGCCGCTGAAAAACCCGCTGAAAACTGTGTAGTTTTCCGGGCGCGTCTCACCCATGACGAGACTTGGTTCTGTCAATGAACCCCAGCCCCGACGTCCTTGTTGGGTCGTTCGCCGCTGAAAACCAATTGGTTTTCCGGGCACGTCTCACCCGTTTTGTGTTTGGTGCAGGGTTGTCGGCGGATTGTGCTGGATTATTAGCAAAGTGCATGTCGTTCATGACGAAACTTCGTGCTGTCAATGAGCCCCAGCCCCGACGTCCTTGTCGGGTCGTTCGCCGCTGAAAACCAGTCGGTTTTCCAGGCGTGTCTCACCCTGCACCGTCCTCATGCCGGTAACGGACAGAAAGCACCGATCCGAATGTTACTGCCGAACGCTTCCCTCGAAGCCCTTCAAAAATCCCATTTAGGGTGGCATCGTACACTCACTTGACATTAATCCAAGACGGTTGCATAGTACGTCCTTTATCTACACACCACTTGTAAGCGGGTAACTTTATATGGCAAATACTTCCTCGGCGCGCAAATGCGCCCGGCAAGAAGCGAAACGGCGGTTACATAATGCTAGTCTGCGCTCGCGTATTCGCACGGCAATGAAAAATGTTCTAAAAGCCATTGCTAGCGGCGATCGTGAAGGCGCCCGTGAAAAATACCGCAATGCAAGTTCCCTGCTTGATAGCGGTGCCGGCAAAAGCCTCATACATAAAAACAAAGCGGCGCGACATAAACGCAACTTAAATCGGCGTATTCTGAATATGCCCTGAGTTTGGTCGGTGAGCGCCGATTACATCTTCATAAAATAAGTCAATGCAAGCTTAGCATCGGCTTGTGTAAGCTTTTCAGCTCTTTCTTAGAATGATCAAGTAACTCTTTTGGGACTTGTTCGGCAACAGAGTTCAACAATCGTATAGGCATTGCTCCCGGCAACTTTATAAACGATTAGGAAGTAATCTATCAATTGCTGTTAGTTATTTCCCAACACGATTATGTTCTATGATCGTTAAATTATCGCGGTGGATCATTTCGATTTCATAGCCAATTCCTATGATTTCCTCCACTTCGGCGCTTTGTTTACTGATAATACGACGAGCTTCTTCGCAATTATAATTCGTTAGCCCTTGCGCGACGGCAACACCATTTTGGTTATGACACTCCACAGCTTCGCCGCGTTGAAAATCTCCGCTTACCGCGCGAATCCCAACCGGCAATAAACTCTTGCCACGACATAACGCTTGGCAAGCTCCGGTATCTATTATCATTGCCCCTGCCGGTTTTAGACTGTGAATCCATTGCTTACGTGCCGCTAACGGGCGTTTATCCACGGTTAACCAAGTGCCATGCGATTGACCGCGAGCAATTTCCTGAATCACGTTTTCCATATGGCCTGAAGCAATCACAGTGGTCGTTCCAGAAATTGCCGCTTGTCTTGCCGCAGCAATTTTGGTCACCATCCCACCGCGTCCCAAAGCATTTAAACTTGGCCCTGCAATCGTATCCAGATTCGGATCCTCCACCGTACATTTTTCACATAATGCTGCATCTGAAAATTGTTGGGGGTTCTTGTCGTAGAGCCCGGCTTGATCGGTTAGGATCAGCAAAACTTCGGCATCGGTAAGATTAGCCACTAATGCCGCAAGCGCATCATTATCACCAAACCGTATCTCGTCCGTAGCAACTGTATCATTTTCGTTCACCACCGGAATCACATCTAGCTTAAGTAGCGCAATGAACGTTGCGCGCGCATTCAAATAACGTGTGCGATTAGTCAGATCATCATGTGTCAGCAGTACTTGTGCCGTACGTAATCCATACTCCTTAAATCCGGTTTCATACGCATGTACCAAGCCCATTTGTCCGGTCGCCGCCGCCGCCTGAATCTGGTGCAGCTCGCTCGGACGCCGCACCCACCCTAGACGGTAGATCCCTTCCGCGACCGCGCCTGATGATACCAATGATACAGTGCAACCGCCACGCTTTAATGCGCTGATTTGTCGTGCCCAGTCATGGATGCGTCGGTGATGCAAGCCGCGCCCGTCGTCAGTCACTAGTGAGCTGCCGATTTTAATTACCCATCGCTGCATAGATGCAAGTTGTTTTCTTTGGGTCTTAGTTTTCTGTTCTGTCATTACTTTTGGCGCTGTCTAAAAACTGCATAATTGCAAGTCGTAACGCTTGTAATCCTTGTCGCGTAACTGCGGAAACGACGAACATCGGCGCTTGCCAGTTTAACTGTGTAACCAGTTCGGCGCATTGCTTTTTTGCTCCTACATGAGTATCCGCTTTAGTGCATACTAACCAGCGAGGGTAAGCCATCAAATTCCCCTCGGCGGCAATGAGCTCTTGCTCAATAATACGTACATCAGTATATGATTTTTGTAGGTCGGAAACATCCACCAAGTGAAGCAATAATCGTGTCCTTCGAATATGACGCAGAAAGCGTGTACCCAGCCCGAATCCTTGTGCGGCGCCTCGAATCAAACCCGGTAAATCCGCCATGACGAAAGATTGCCATGCGTTGATATTGACGACTCCCAACACGGGAGTTAATGTGGTAAACGGATAGTCCGCCACTTTCGGATGCGATTCGCTCATCCCACCCAACAATGTAGATTTGCCGGCGTTAGGCAATCCGACTAAACCGACATCCGCGAGCAATTGTAATTCCAGTGCTAAACGCCTTTCATCGCCGGGTTTGCCGAATGTGCTTTGCCGCGGGGTACGGTTAGTTGAACTTTTGAAACAGACGTTGCCAACACCATGCTGCCCGCCGCATGCAACCAGTAATGTTTCACCGGTACGAGCTAGGTCGCTAATTAATTCACCAGCCGTATCGTTATATACAAGAGTTCCGGCGGGGACACGGACACGTAGATTTTTACCGGCTTTACCGGCACGATTGCCCCCCGCACCATTGCTCCCTTTCCCAGCTTCAAACAAATGCTGATGGCGAAAATCGGCTAAGGTATTCAAGCTATCGGTCGCGACCAGATAAATGCTGCCGCCATCACCGCCATTACCACCGTCGGGACCGCCGCGCGGAATAAAACGCTCACGCCGAAAACTCACGCATCCGTTACCGCCGTCACCGCCGCGCACCGTAATCGTTGCCTCATCAACAAACCGCATGCCAATTGCCACAGTCAAGCCAGCGGTACAAGGCTTTAACAGTTTGCTTGATTAAATAGAAGATATTATCTAGGGAGGACGCTGACAAAATAGCGTTGACGGGAGCCTTTGCGCTCAAATCGAACGCATCCGTCAACTTTGGCAAATAAGGTGTAATCCCTACCGCAACCGACATTTACACCGGGATGATAGCGGGTACCATGTTGACGAATAATGATATTACCGGCACGCACCTGTTCGTTACCGTATTTTTTCACCCCAAGCCGCTTAGAATGCGAGTCACGACCGTTCCGAGTACTGCCGCCTGCTTTTTTATGTGCCATCCGACTTTATCTCAATTAACAGATTTCAGTAATTTCAACACTCGTATAATGCTGACGGTGTCCGTAACGGCGCAAGTAATTTTTGCGCCGTTTGAATTTAATTCCATCAATTTTTTTGCCGCGCATTTGGGTAATCACTCTGCCGGTGACACGGTTATTTTCCAAATAAGGGGCGCCAATCTCACATTGATCTTCATTTTTGATCATCAGCACTTTATCGAAATTCACTGTTGAGGCATTTTCAACAGGTAGTTTTTCGACGCGGATGACATCACCTTTACAGACCCGGTATTGTTTCCCGCCGGTAACGATCACTGCATACATGAGTTTCTTCTCGTTTTAGGCCTTTTATTTAAAGTAGCTCCGATTAGCATTGCTGGTTTTCACTAGGATGCTAGATTATACGAGCAAACAATGAAACCTACAACTTACTGTACGATGCCACCCTAAATGGGATTCTTGAAGAGCTTCTGGGGAAGCGTTCGGCAGTAACATTCGGGTCGGTGCTTTCTGTCCGTTGCCGGGTGAGACGCGCCCGGAAAACCGATCGGTTTTCAGCGGTGAACGACCCAACAGGGATGTCGGGGCTGGTGCTCATTGACAGAACCAAGTCTCGTCATGGGTGAGACGCGCCCGGAAAACCAATTGGTTTTCAGCGGTGAACGACCCGACAAGGACGTCGGGGCTGGAGCTTGTTGACAGAACCCAGTCGCGTCATGGATGACAGGCACTTTGCCGACAATCCGGCACAATCCGCCGAAAATCCGGCAACAAACACAAAACGGTTTCATAGCTGGTCATCAAATGCTTCCGTATCAGTGAATAGCAGGTCTTCCGCGTGATCGATACAATCTTCTTGGACGGTACGGTTGAAGCGCTCAATGTGCGCGTTCATTTTTGGACACTTGGGATAGGTCAGCCACTGCTCAATCACGGGTGATTCCCACATGTATCTGGCACTGTACAGGCCGTGTCACTACCGCGCTTTGCTTGGTAGTGACACGGCCATGAGCGCGGGGTCGCTAGTTCGCCTGACGTTCACCGGGCATTGACCTGCCGTCCATCCGAAGCTTGCAGAGCCACTTGCCCAACTACAGGGACCCACCGCTGCACCGTGTGGCGGGCAAGGTCTGTGAGCTTGATGGACCGAGCGTTGGTGAGGCAAGTGCGAAACCGGTTGCGCCGGACATAGGGCGGGTGGTTACACTGTAACCGCCTGCTCAAGCAAGGCATCGGGAAGCGGTTGCAATACGAAAGCCTGTTGTCTGCATCGCACGGGGCATCCTGCCTATTCCGTCATTTCTCGTGCAGGGAGCGCGGGAAGTAGTCGGGCAAGCCCTTGCAAACAGTTCGCGATGGGCCGCAAGCTCGCGGGCAATGAAGCCGTTTTGCCGTTTCACGGACCCGGCCTGTGCGCCAGGCCCCGCGATCTGCTTGCGCGTCTGGCCGATGCGTTCGGTGAGTTGTGCCTTCTGGCCTGCCCGCAAGGCGTGTCTGCAAGGCGTGTCTGGCCGGGTTCCAGGCGAAACGATACGTCGCGCACCGCCGGGATCTTCGCCCGGGCCAGTGCTTTGCGGTGTTGTTACGGCTCATCGGTCCCAACCGGCTTTCCTGCACCAAGATGACCCGGGCGGTGAGCACGCTTTTCCTGCTCAGCCCTTTCGTTGTGCACCTTGATCCCAAGGTTCGCTCGTCAGGTCGTTCACCGGACATGGGCCTGTCGCACAGGCCTGTTGTAGTGTTTGCATGGAACCAGGGCTACTTCCTGCATGAGCGCTGTGCGATCTCCAGCACTCGGCGCACAAGCGGGTTGTTTTCATCGGCAGGGCCCGGTTTGGGTAATGCCGCCACTTGTGCCGTGATTTGCTGTCGTACCTTGCGAGCCTCGCCCACCCGCAAGCCACGCTCCGGTGTGAACGTGCCCTCTTGTGCCCGCCGGATCAATGCACGCAGGCACCCAAAAGCGGTGAGGCACGGATGCCACCGGCATGGATGATCCCGGCCCACTCATTGAGCACCTGCTGATCGAGCGGTGGATCGAGTGCACCCATCATGACTTGTGCCCGGGTCCTTTCGGGTGACAACAGGTCTTTGGGGTAATGCAAATCACAAATATTCCCACCCCCACGGTCTGGCAGTTCAAGTTCAGGTTCAGCTTTTGTTTCACGTGGTGGTGGTTCTCTTTGTGTTCTTCTGGTGGTTAAAGGGGTGACCCCTGTGTCACCACCCCCTTGACACAGGCGTCGGGAGGGGGTGACAGCCCTGTCTGCAAGGGTGGATGTACGCGGCCAGCAGGTATTCTTCTCATTGGCGGCATCGGCCAGTACCGCCAGGACAAACCCGGGGATCGGCCTGAGGCCCTGGCGCAGGGCCCGGTCCCTGGCGGTAACGCTCACAGCTTTGGTTTACGAAGAGCGTTAACGGATCAGTCCTGGTTGCGATCGAGAATGATCCTTGCCACCTCCGCAGCCGGGATAATACACCCGTCGCCCGATGTTGCGCCCGCAGGCCTTTAATGCCCTTGTCTGCCGGTCACTCGGATAGCTCAGGCTGTAACGCAGGCCCCCGGTCGAGCGCCCCAGCAAGGTGGACAGTTGCGTTTGTGACATCAACAGGCCAAAACGTTCGGTCAGTTGACCTTCCAGCGCGAGGGTGCCGGGACTTTCGCTAACTTGCATCATCTGTGCTCTCCTTGTACGGGGTTTAAAGGCACAAGGTCGCACAATGTTTGATGGGTGAACCAGCGTGAATCCATTCAAGCCGTGTCGTGGTTTTTTTAAAACCAAAACCCTTCGTGTCAGGGTTTACGCTTGACTAGGGAGGCGGACTGTGGCGGGTGTTTGTTCAACCCATTAATTGATCCAGGCGCCCCACCAGGTCCTCCGCACGCAGATGCGTATAGCGCTTGAGCATCTGCATGGATTTGTGGCCGGAGATTGCAGAGACCTCCTGATCACCAAGGCCCGCCTCGACCAGGCGCGAGACCGCCTCGTGGCGAAGATCATGAAAGCGCAGGCCTTTGATGCCGGCCCTTTTCAGGGTGCGGGCCCAGGCGGGACGAAATTCATAGGGACGGCGTGTGCCGTCTCGTCCGGGTTCGCCAAAGAAGATGAGGTCCGTATCGAAATGGCGCACGGGATGACTGAGTGCCGTATGAAAAACATCCGTGGCCTTGCGGGTGAGGGGGACAGTTCTCGCAGAGCCGTTCTTGGTCTCAGTCAGGTGCACGGTGGCTTTTGCAAATCCACCTGCTGTCGGGTCAAGGACTTGATCTCCCCGGCCCGCATACCGGTGTACAGGGCAATCCGGGCCGCCAGCCAAGCATGGGGTTGGAGTGCTGGTCACAGGGCCCTGAGCAGGGATTGTTCCTCATCCGTGCGTAACCTTTGATCCCGGCCCTTCGCCGGTGCCAGCTTGCGGACGTTGGCTACCGGATTATAGAAAAGCCCCACCCGCCATTCCTTAATGGCGATGGTGAAAAGATGCGAGGGCAAGGACAGTTCCAGGCGCACTGTGTTGGCGGCCTTGCTGGCCTCCAGGCGTTGATCCCGGTACCGGGCGATCAGGTCCGGAGTAATGGCCGCTAGGCTGTAGACCTCCAAGCTCGCTTTCAGCGCCTTGGCTTTGTGTCGCTCGACATTCGCCGTGTTCTCGCACTTGGTGGAGGAGACTTCGCTCAGGTAACGGTCCAGTGCATGTTTCAGCAGAATACGGTCCGAACCGGCACGGTTGATGTATACGCAGCGCACCATGTCATCCTCGGTGCGACGCGCCCAGTCCGGGCATCGCGCTTGGTGCGGAACGTCTTTATCGTGGTCGGCCAGCCACGCTTGCGGATGATCGCTTTCCAAGTGTTCGAAGGGGTTTTTGTTATGGTTGCCATGCATCAATTCCAGTGCAGGTGTACCGAATGACACAAGGATTGAAAACAGTTAATTTGTATCTTATTGATAAATATGGTGGGCCCGGCAGGATTCGAACCTGCGACCAAAGGATTATGAGTCCCCTGCTCTGACCGACTGAGCTACAGGCCCATAAAAGTCCGGATTGTATGGTGTGAAAATCTTAATTTTCTGTTAGAAAGCCTTTAAGTTTCTCAGTGCGGGTAGGGAGACGCAATTTTCTTAGCGCTTTTGCTTCAATTTGACGAATACGCTCGCGCGTTACATCAAACTGTTTGCCGACTTCCTCTAAAGTATGATCGGCATTCATATCAATGCCAAATCTCATCCTCAAAACTTTTGCTTCGCGTGGAGACAACGATGCAAGCAGTTCGGCGGATGCTTGCTTCAGATTTTCCATAGTCGCTTCTTCATCCGGAGAGCTGATAGTTTCATCTTCAATAAAATCGCTTAAACTAGAATCTTCATCATCGCCTACCGGCGTTTCCATCGAAATGGGTTCTTTCGCAACTTTCATTACTTTATAAATCTTATCTTTTGGCACGTCCATTCTTTCCGCTAGTTCGTCTATTTTTGGTTCGCGTCCTTTTTCTTGCACAATCTGGCTTGAAACTCGGTTGAGCTTATTGATGGTCTCAATCATATGGACAGGAATTCTTATAGTGCGTGCTTGATCGGCAATAGAACGGGTGATAGCCTGCCTAATCCACCATGTTGCGTAGGTGGAGAATTTGTATCCGCGGCGGTACTCAAACTTGTCGACTGCTTTCATCAAACCGATATTTCCTTCCTGAATCAAGTCAAGAAACTGCAAACCGCGATTAGTGTATTTTTTCGCAATTGAAATAACCAATCTGAGATTAGCCTCAACCATCTCTTTTTTGGCACGTCTTGCTTTAGCTTTTCCGGTGGAAACTTGCCGGCCGATTTGTTTGATTTGCGAAATTAGCAGGCAAGTTTTTTTTTCGATTGAACGAAGTTTTGTCTGCATTTTAAAAAACTCTTCGCGGTGAGGTTTTAACCCTCTAGCGTACCTTGTGCGCGATGCTGTGTGTTTTTTCCACCACTGAGGGTTAGTTTCTTCCCCTTTGAAATTAGTAATGAAATATTTACGCGGCATATGTGCTCGGTTGACGCAAATATCAATTAGAACTCGCTCGTGAGTGCGGACCGCAAATAATGTGTCGCTAAGCTTTGGACCGAGCAGATTGACAACTGGAAGCGTTAACTTCAATTCCATAAAAAGGGTTGCCATCTCATCAAGCGCTTTATCGAAGCCTCTTCTGCTTGCAAGCGACGCTTTGCGTTTTACTTTCTTATAGCTTTGTGCCAGTTCTTTGAAATAATTTTTAGCATCATCCTGATGAGGGCCGAGCATTTCCAGTCTTTCATTTTTTTCTGCTTGCGTTTCTTGGGTCGGTTGCAAGTCATCTTCGTCATCTTCTTCATTTGGGTCAAGGAATCCGGTAAAAATGTCGGTTAGTTTTATCTTACCGCTCTTTTGATGGTCGTTTTCATAAATATCTATCAGTGTTTCAATACAGGGCGGAAAGTGTCCTAAGGCATGTAAAACTTCTTTTGTGCCGATCTCAATACACTTTGCCAGACGCACTTCGCCTTTTCTATCAAGTAGACTGATGGATCCCATCTCACGCATATACATTCTGACCGGGTCGGTAGTGCGACCGATTTCAGCATTTGCGAGCACGGTGGCAGCTTCTTCAGCGTCTTCCGTAGAGACTTCTTTTTTAACGAGCAGTAGTTCACTTTCACTTGGTGTTTTTTCAAAAACAACAATTCCCATATCATTGAACATGCCGATGATACTTTCTATTTGTTCCTGATCGACGATTTCGTGGGGTAGATGATCATTGATTTCAACATGTGTCAGAAAACCTTTTTCTTTACCTTTGGTAATGAGTTCTTTAATTTGAGATTGTTGTGCGGCATTTACCATGAACGTTCACCTAGGCAAGGTATTCAAAACTGCACATGATAACATCTCCCATCCTTAAATACTGTACATACATACATACATGTTCCAAGCAGAATTATTTCTGCATCGCTTTATTAGCCTTTTGTAGAGTTTGCAGCTCCGCTTTTTCATCTGCTGCTAGTTCCCCCCTGCCTGCTTTTTCAATCAACAGTTCTTCACGTTGTTTGTCCAGCGACTTTTCTAAATGTTCCATACAATGTTCAAATTCAATATGGTCTTTGGGAGGGGGAGGCCAAGTTGCCAGTTCGCTGATAATCGATTGATATTTGTGGTCCCGATATAGCTCAAGTAATGCAGCGGTAGTAGTTACCTGATGTGTCCTGATAGCATCAATTAAATCGGCAAGTATTAAACTGTCGGGTTGACTCAACTGACGGATTTTATCTCCTGGTAGGGCTTTATGAACTAATTCCGGGTTGCCGGTAAGTAATGCGGCACTGACTCGAGTAGCTGAATAGCGGCGTTTAAGTCGGTGCGAAAGGGCTTTATGTAAAGTCGGTATTGTATTGGGGGCGAATTTTAAGTGTTCCGTACTAAGCCCTGAGCGCATTGCTAAATCTTCTATTAATAAATCCCGGAAAGTTCCGTTAGGCACTTTTGCAAGCATTGGGCGAGCATGTGCGCCGAAAGAAGCGCGTCCTTCGGGACTGGTTAAATCTGAGTCTTTAGTAAGATGCCGGAACAAAAAATTAGACAAAGGGATTGCTTTCTGTGTCAGAGCTTCGAATGCTTCACGACCCTGCTTTGTAATCAGGCTATCAGGGTCTTCCCCTTCGGGAAGTAATGTAAATCGAATATCATATCCGTCCTTGAAAACGGGTAATACTTGCTGCATTGCGTCAATTGCTGCTTTGTATCCTGCCGCGTCACCATCAAAACAAAATTTCAACACGTTGCAAGTACGCAGTAACTGTCGAGCGTGTTCCGAAGTAATTGCCGTGCCAAGTGTCGCCGCAACATTTTCAATTCCGTGCTGAGCGAGTGCAACCGTATCCATGTACCCTTCTACAACAAGAATATGTTCAAGTTTTTTAACATGGCGCAACTCATGTACTCCATATAGGGTGCGACGTTTTCGAAAGATAGGCGTTTCCGGTGAATTTAAATATTTCGGTTGCTCACTATCTGCTAAAACTCGTCCGCCGAAAGCGATCGTTTGTCCGCGTGGGTTACGGATCGGAAAAATCAGCCGATTTCTGAAACGTGCGTAATGCCGGTTGTCTTTTGCTGTAAGCAGTCCGGCACGTGATAGTAATTCTTCATCATAATCCTTTTTGAACAAGGATTTGATATTGTCGTAGCCGGGCGGAGCATAGCCGATTTTAAATCTTTTAGCTATTTTCTTTTTAATCCCGCGTCGTTTTAGGTATTCGATGCTAATTGAGGTTTCATATAAATTTTCATGAAAAAAGTTTGCGGCGGTTTCCATTACTTGTATGAGTTTTTTATGCAGCGCCGGGCTATCTTTCGTCCCATTGCTTCCATAAGGAATTTGCAACCCTGCTAGTTGTGCTAGTTTTTCTACTGCCTCAATAAAATCCATCCGTGAATACTGCATTAGAAAGCTGATTGCGGTGCCGTTAGCTCCGCAGCCGAAGCAGTGATAAAATTGTTTATCTTGTTTAACGATAAATGAAGGGGTTTTTTCGTCGTGGAATGGACAGCAGGTGCTAAAATTCATGCCTTTTCTTTTCAGCGGCACAACCTCTTGAATTATTTCGACGATATCGGTGCGAGCGAGCAGGGTTTGAATAAACTCCTGAGGGATATAGCCTGCCATTCATTAAGCGGCGGCGCGCAAGTTACGGATCAATGCGCCGAGTTCCGCCGCTTTAGGCTTAACTAACCAGAACATTGACAAATATCTCGAAAAATTATTGAGGATTTCCTTTCCCCATGGGCTATGAGTTTTTTCGCAGTAATCAACGATTAAATTGTGCAAATATTTCCGCTGAACATCCATCGCTTCAGCGTCAAGTCTGTATGTTTCAACCAGTGCATGATTATATAAGTCGCTAAAAGTATTTTTTTGATCCAAAACAAAGGCAAATCCGCCCGTCATGCCGGCGCCAAAGTTTGCCCCGGTGTCCCCTAAGACGGCGACCACGCCGCCTGTCATGTATTCGCAGCCATGTTCGCCGACACCTTCAACAATCGCGATTGCCCCCGAGTTACGTACTGCAAATCGTTCACCTGCTCGCCCGGCGGCAAATAACTTACCTCCGGTTGCGCCATACAAGCACGTATTGCCGATAATAGGCATTCGGTTACTTTGCGATGCAAGCGGAGGAGGGGGATAAATAACAATTTCTCCGCCTGCCATCCCTTTCCCTACATAATCATTTGCATCACCTTCAAGATCAAGTAGTACGCCTCCGGCATTCCATACTCCGAAGCTTTGTCCGGCAGTGCCGGTGAAATGAATATGTAATGGTTTATCGTGCATTCCCCGGTTGCCGTAACGTTTTGCAATCTCGCCTGAAATACGTGCCCCGATTGAGCGGTCGGTGTTGTGTATTTGGTAATAAAATTCCCCGGAAATTTTTCGCGTAATGTTATCCGAGATGTCGGCAATCATTCTTCCGGCAAGAATTGCTTGGTCAAATGGTTTATTTTTCGGTTGATTGCAAAAATGCGGTCTTCCTTCGGGAATATCGCCTTGAGACAATAATGGTGAAAGGTCTAAGTTTTGTTGCCGAGCAGTTTTTCCCTGGTTAATCTCTAGTAGTTCGGTATGCCCGATTAAATCTTCAAACCGGCATACCCCGAGATATGCCATCCATTCCCTAATTTCAGTTGCGACAAACTTAAAATAATTGACAACCATGTCGGCTTTACCGATGAAATGACGCATACGTAATTCATGATTCTGGGTTGCGATCCCGGTCGCACAGTTATTCAAATGACATATACGTAGATACTTACATCCCATTGCAATCATCGGTGCGGTGCCAAATCCAAAGCTCTCGGCACCTAGCAGCGCAGCTTTGATTACATCCAAACCGGTTTTTAAGCCGCCGTCGGTTTGCAAACGAACTTTGTCGCGGAGATTATTCGCTCGTAGCGTCTTATGTGTTTCTGTCAGACCAATTTCCCATGGAGAGCCGGCATATTTGATGCTGGTTAACGGACTTGCACCGGTGCCGCCGTCATAGCCTGAAATGGTAATCAAGTCCGCATACGCTTTAGCGACGCCTGCCGCAATCGTGCCGACGCCCGCTTCGGCAACTAATTTAACTGAAACCAGCGCGTTTGGATTAACTTGCTTTAAGTCAAAAATTAGTTGCGCAAGGTCTTCGATCGAATAAATGTCATGATGAGGGGGCGGTGAGATTAATGCGACTCCTTCTTTTGCGTAACGTAGTTTGGCGATCATTTTGTCGACTTTATGGCCAGGTAGTTGTCCGCCTTCTCCCGGCTTTGCTCCTTGCGCAATTTTAATTTGTAAAACTTCGGCATTCATTAAATAATGAGGGGTAACACCAAATCTGCCGGATGCGACTTGTTTAATTTTTGATGACTTGTCGGTGTTGTAGCGTGCCGAATCTTCGCCGCCCTCGCCGGAATTGGAGCGTGCTCCGATGATGTTCATCGCTTGTGCCAATACCTCATGTGCATCGGGTGATAAAGCGCCAAGCGACATGCCTGCGGAATTGAATCGTGGCAGTATGTTTTCAATAGGCTCGACTGCATCCAACGAAATTGATCGGTTTGTATCTTTAAGATTTAGTAGGTCACGCAATACCATTGGCTGGCGGTGATTAACGTGATCGGCGAATACTTTATAATCTTCGTAGCTGCCGCTCTTAACCGCCCTATGTAGGCTTTGAACAACATCGGGATTATAAGCATGGTATTCGCCGTTATGAATGTATTTCAGAAGACCGCCTTGTTGAATGGATGTCTGTTTATTCCAAGCTTGCCATGCTAAACGCAACTGATCTTCACGCAAATCCTCAAACTTAGCGCCTTGTATTCGATTGCTTGTATCGGGGAAACAAAGCGACACTACCTCGTCATGTAATCCGACAATCTCAAACAATGCGGCGCTGCGGTAGCTTGAGATGGTTGAAATACCCATCTTCGACATAATTTTATATAAACCTTTGTTTATACTTTGTCGATAGTTAATGGCTAAAGTGTCCGGAGCGATATCATTTTTGACACTTTGTGTGCGGTGCATGTTCTCTAATAGATGGTATGAGAGATAGGGGAAAATCGCAGTTGCACCATGACCGATTAGAGTCGCAAAATGATGAGGATCGCGAGCGGTAGCAGTTTCGACAATGATATTGACTCGGCAGCGCAGTCCTTCGCGAATAAGCTGTTGATGTGCTGCGCCGCAAGCTAATAGGGCGGGTATAGGTATTTTCCCTCGCGCAATTTTATAGTCCGATAATATGATGAAAGTAATGTTCTCGTTGCGAACAGAAACGGTAATTTCGTCGCACAAAGTCCGAATGCCGTCTTCAATTCTTGTTTCCGACGGAATATTCAAATCAAATACCCGGCTCAAGTAGCCGCTTTTAGTGCTATCTGTCAGCATGGAAAGCTTTTGTTCGGACAAAACCGGCGAATCAATCACAATGTGCCGACAGTCGCACATATCCGCAAAAGGGTTCAATTCGGGACCTAGTGAAGTTTCAAGCGACATGACGATTTGTTCACGTAACGGATCTATGGGCGGGTTAGTTACTTGGGCAAATAGCTGGCGGAAATTATCAAACACCGAACGTGTTTGCGTTGAAAGTACCGGTAAGGGGGTATCATCACCCATTGAGCCGACACCTTCTTGCCCTACTTCCGCTAATACGCGAATAACCTGTTCTTTTTCTTCAGAAGATACCCCGAACATTTTTTCATAAGTCATCATGTCTTCATTTGGCATCGGATTTTTAATCAGTTGATTATTTTCGGCGGATGAAGATAGGCGCAGTAAGTTTTTATTTAGCCAATCACGGTAAGGTTTACGTTGTTTGAGCTGATGATTAATATCCTCCGACAACAGCAATTTGCCGGTGGCAATATCAACTGCGATCATTTCTCCGGGCTGCAAACGTCCTTTGGTTTCTATTTCTTCCGAACGGTAATCATGCACTCCGATTTCCGATGCAAGTATAATATGGCGATCTTTAGTGATCGCATAGCGTGCAGGCCTTAAACCATTGCGGTCCATTACACAAGCGGCATAACGTCCGTCGGTCATCACAATGCCAGCGGGGCCGTCCCAGGGTTCCATGTGTAATGCATTGTATTCATAAAATGCGCGTAAGTCGGTGTCAAAGTGGCTGATGTTTTGCCATGCCGGAGGAATTAACAAACGTACGGCATGAAAAATGTCCAACCCTCCGGCAAGTAAAACTTCCAACATATTATCAAGACTGCTTGAGTCGGAACCATCTTCGCAGACAATCGAACCAAATTCGGTAAGATTAGGCAATAGAGAACTTTTCAGATTACAAATGCGTGCCCGTGCCCAGTTACGGTTGCCCTGGATCGTGTTGATTTCTCCATTGTGCGCAAGAAAATGAAATGGTTGTGCAAGTCGCCATTGCGGCCATGTATTGGTGGAAAATCGCTGGTGAAACACACAAATTGAAGTTGCCAAAAGTTTGTCGTTCAAATCCCTGTAGAAAATCGGCAGGTTTCCCGGCATCACCAAACCTTTGTAGGAAATAACGCGAGATGACAAGCTTGCAATGTAAAATGTGCTGGTATCGGAAGTGATCATACAGGCTGTTCGACGTGAAGCGATAAATAATTTCCGCTCAAATGTTTCCGGATCGGTTTCGTTGGTGTTGACAAAAATTTGCTCAATTCTAGGTAAAGTATCCAATGCGACTTGACCGCATACCTCGAGGTTTATCGGAACAGTACGCCAACCGGCGGGATCAAGCTGTTCGCCGCGCAACGCTTCTTCAAGCATTTGCCGCTCGCGTGCGGCGGCGGCTTCGTCGCGGCTAAGAAATATTGCGCCGACTGCAAATAGGTCGCCCAATTTGATGCCGGCTTCAACCGCTTTGGTTTGCATATATGCCTTTGGCATCTTCAGCAATAGTCCGCATCCGTCGCCGGTTTTGCCATCGGCATCAATTGCGCCTCGGTGAGTCAGCCGTGCTAACGATTGAATTGCTGTTTCCAATAACTCATGGCTGGGTTGATCGTCCATCTGCGCGATCAGACCGAAGCCACAACTGTCTTTTTCAAATTTTGGCGAATATAGTTTTGTATGAGGCGCTTGGTTCATTAGATACGGTTTATAATAAACGCCCATTATACCATGCGCATAACGGATCACCGATGCTTCTTGCTGTGGGTATTCTTCAATTAGGATGTGTTTTTCACGAGGTACATCGAAGAAAATGATATGGATATTTATGTGCGCAAAGTACTTAAAAAACTCTCAATTTCAGTGACAGGAACCTGCTTGTCAACAAATGCTTCGCCTATTTTTTTCAATAGAATAAGATGTTGCTTGCCGCCCAGATTTTTTTTATCGCGTTGCATTAGCTTGGTCAATTCAAGTGCATTTAGGTTTCCCGGCAATTTAATCGGCAATCTTGCTTTTCGGATCAATGCCATAATACGAGTAGTATCGTCGGCTGATATGAGATTACGTCGTTCTGAAAACTGCGCTGCTAGCGCCATACCGCAACCGACTGCTTCGCCGTGCAGCCAACTACCATGTCCCAAACCGGTTTCAATGGCATGTCCGAAAGTATGCCCGAGGTTGAGCAACATTCGCAGTCCGGTTTTTTCATATTGATCTTGTACGACGATTTCAGCTTTGATTTCGCAAGAGCGATAAATCGCTTCGCCGAGTGGTTGTGTTTTCAGTTGTTGAATTTCGGTAATGTTTTTTTCCAACCAAGAAAAAAAGCCAGCATCGATAATAAGACCGTATTTAATAATTTCAGCGGTGCCTGCGGCGATCTGTCGCGCGGGTAATGTGTTCAGTGTCTCCAAGTCAATTATAACTGCGCGCGGCTGATGAAACGCGCCGATCATATTTTTCCCTAAAACGTGATTCACCCCGGTTTTCCCTCCGACCGAAGCGTCTACCTGTGCCAACAGGGTTGTCGGAAGTTGAATAAAATCAACGCCTCGTTGATAACAGGCAGCGGCAAACCCGGTGATGTCACCTACCACACCGCCGCCCAATGCAATCAACATACCACTGCGATCAATGCTACTCTGCAGAAGTTTGCCGCAAATATTTTCAACAGACGCAAACGTCTTGCTGGTTTCTCCCGCGGGCAGGACAATTTCAACCGAGTTTTTAACAGGTAGCGTTTTCTTGATTTGAGCTAGGTATAGAGACGCGACTTGTTTATCCGTTACAATGGCGCAGCGGCGATTATGTAGTATTTCTTCAAAGTAAGAAGGTTCCTTGAGTAACCCGTGCCCGATATAAATCGGATAGCGGCTGTCACCGCTATCGAAATTTAACAATTTTATTGATGAGTCGATCATGTTCCAAGCCGTAATAAACTGAGTATTTTATCAGCGATCTGTATGGGTAATTGATGATCAACACTCACTTTAAAATCGGCAATTTTTTGATACAAAGGTTTTCTCTCACAATAGAGTCTCTGTAATGTCTCATATGGATTGCTGTTGGCGAGCAATGGTCGGCTATTGTCGTTTTTTATATGAGCAGCCTGTGTTTCAATGCTGGCATCCAAGAAGATCACGTTGCCGCGTGTTTGTAGATGATAGCGATTTTCCGGCATCAATATCGCACCGCCGCCGGTTGCAAGAACAATTTTATTACCGCTGCTTCGCTCGGCGATTTGAGCGGCTTCATATTTTCGGAAAGCTTTTTCTCCCTCATCTGCAAATATTTGCGTAATACTCTTTCCGGTATGCGCTTCGCACACGCGGTCAATGTCAATAAATTCCCATCCCAATTGCTTGGCAAGCGCCTGTCCTACGGTAGTTTTACCGCAGCCCATTGCTCCGATCAGGAAAATACGCGATAGGTTTTTCATAGAAACGCTTTAATCACTTGATGTCCCAATGCTTTTTTTATTATCGAAGTTTTGATCAATGTATAGTACCAGATACATATGGGACTCACGGCTTAACTCGAAAAGGTGACCGATATGCAATATCAGCACATCGGCCACCACCGCATCAAAGGTTTCTATATGAGCCAATTTTGCTTCAAAAATAGAGGCTCATGAACACAACGGCTCAACAGAAACACGATGCCCTGTTATTTTGGGAGGATTGTAACCCTAAACGCATTTAAGGTCGGTCGCAGCACTTTGTACCGCTGGCGCCGACGTTATTGCCGCACTGGGCTCAGCGCCTTGCATGACCGCAGCAAAGCGCTGCGCAAGAGGCGTCGGCGGGTCTGGCCGCAACCCGGCAAAGTGCCTGTCGTCCATGACGAGACTTGGTTCTGTCAATGAGCGTCAGCCCCGACATCCTTGTCGGGTCGTTCGCCGCTGAAAACCGTTCGGTTTTCCGGGCGCGTCTCACCCTGCTCGTCCGTGACGAGACTTGGTTCTGCGAATAAGCGCCAGCCCTGACGGTCCTTGTCGGGTCGTTCGCCGCTGAAAACCGATCGGTTTTCCGAGCGCGTCTCACCCTGACAGATGGTGGTAGTGAGTTTCAAGGACAGGTTTGCCCGGCTCATCCGGGAATCACCCGCGATTGAGCAGTGGCTGACCTATCCCAAGTGTCCAAAAATGAACGCGCACATCGAGCGCTTCAACCGCACCGTTCAAGAAGATTGTATCGATCATGCAGAAAACCTGCTATTCGCCGATACGGAAGCATTCAATGACCGGTTATGAAGCCGTTTTGTAGTTTGTTGGTGAATGCTCAGCAAAGTGTCTGTCGTCCATGACGAGACTTGGTTCTGTCAATGAACGCCAGCCCCGACGTCCTTGTCGGGTCGTTCGCCGCTGAAAACCGATCGGTTTTCCGGGCGCGTCTCACCCTGCTCGTCCATGACGAGACTGGGTTCTGTCAATGAGCGCCAGCCCCGACGTCCTTGTCGGGTCGTTCGCCGCTGAAAACCGATCGGTTTTCCGGGCGCATCTCACCCTGCACCGTCCTCATGCCGGCAACGGACAGAAAGCGCCGATCCGAATGTTACTGCCGAACGCTTCCTCCGAAGCCCTTCAAGAATCCCATTTAGGGTAACATCGTACAGTCATACGGATATGAATAGTAATTGGTATTATACTAACTGTTTATACAACTTTTTGCCTGTATGAATCTGTTGCTTAAGAGAATTTTATACATCGTCCCGAGTCTGTTCGTAGTAGGTGTCGCCGTGGTCTTACTCGCTTATTTTTATGTTGCTACGGATTTGCCGTCGGTGGCAAAGCTCAAGGAGATTCATTTGCAAACACCGTTGCGGATTTACACTGCGGACCGTGAGCTGATGGGTGAATTCGGAGAGAAACGACGAATTCCTATTGAGTATTCGGAAATTCCGCCAACTTTGATTCAAGCGTTTCTTGCAATTGAAGATGATCGTTTTTTTGAACACCCCGGTATTGATTATGAGGGGCTGCTGCGTGCCGCTATTATCCTGTTTCGTACCGGAGAGAAAAAACAAGGCGGAAGTACGATTACGATGCAATTGGCGCGTAATTATTTCCTAACTAGTACGCGGACATATAAACGTAAACTGAAGGAAATTTTTCTTGCCTTGCTAATAGAGCGGCAATTCAACAAACAGGAAATTCTTAATTTGTACCTTAATAAAATCTTTTTAGGGCATCATGCGTACGGAGTCGGTGCGGCAGTGCAAGTCTATTATGGTAAATCTGTCGGTGATTTGAATTTAGCGCAAATGGCGATGATTGCCGGTTTGCCCAAAGGGCCTTCACGATACAATCCTCTGTCGTATCCGACCGCTGCGATTACTCGTAGAAACGCAGTCTTGAAAAGAATGCTTGAGTTGGAAATGATTACGCTCGAACAATTCGAAAGTGCAGTATCGAGTCCGGTGACTGCGACTTGGCACCGAGCGCCATTAGATGTGAGCGCACCTTACGTTGCCGAAATGGTACGTGCAGAAATGGTTGAGCGTTATGGAGATGACGCTTACACCGGTGGTTATACTGTGATTACTACGTTGAATGGCCAATATCAACGATATGCCGATGAAAGTCTGAGAAAATCTTTGCGTGCTTATGATTTACGTCATGGCTGGCGTGGCAGCGAAGCAATCTTTGATTTAAAGGAGCAATCGCCGGAGATAATTCTTGCAAACTATTTTCCGATCGGCGAGTTGCAGCCGGCGGTCATTACCGCCGTTTTAGCAAGCAGTGCACAAGCGGTTTTGGCGGACAGTCGGGCAATAGTTCTGGATGAAAAACAATATACTTGGGCACGTGCGTACATCAATGAAAATCAACGTGGGTTGCCGCCTGAGACCGCATCGGATGTACTAACTGCCGGGCAAGTGGTGCGTTTGATAAAACAAAGTCAAGGGTGGACACTCAGGCAAGTGCCTGATGTCGCCGGTGCGATTGTCGCGTTGCAGCCGAATAATGGTGCGGTGTTGGCTTTATCGGGCGGTTATGATTTTCAACTGAGTAAATTTAATCGGGCGGTGCAATCCAAGCGCCAGCCGGGGTCAAGCTTCAAGCCGTTTATCTACTCGGCGGCGCTAACGCGAGGGTACACTCCGGCAAGTATTATTACAGATACTCCGGTTGTATTTAGTAATCAAGGCACGCGTCAAGATTGGCGTCCGTCGAATTATAGCGGCAAATTTTTTGGTCCGACGCGACTACGCGAAGCACTGAAGCATTCGCGTAATTTGATTTCAGTTCGTTTAGTTGATGAGATGGGGCTACGTACTGTGATTGATCATGTTCTGCAATTCGGTTTTGAGCGAACTAGCTTGCCGCATAATCTAACTTTTGCGTTGGGTTCAGGAGCAGCATCGCCGATTGAGATGGCAACTGGTTATGCGACCTTTGCTAACGGGGGCTTTAAGGTGAATGCTTATTTAGTTGATGAAATTTATCTTAATGACACACTGATTTATCAAGAATCTCTGCTAACTGCCTGTATCGAATGTTTGCTTCCGACTAGTACGCCGACCGCAACATTTGCGTCGGCAGGCACGGTGGCAAATAGGGTGTCTGATGGATCGCCCTCTCTGCCATATCCCGCCCCGTCGATTATTTCTTCGGGGGTCGCTTATCAAATTACCAGCATGATGCAAGATGTTATCCGAAGTGGTACCGGTCGGCGTGCCGGATCGTTGGGACGTAACGATTTAGCGGGAAAGACCGGTACGACGGATGATCAGCGTGATACATGGTTTAGTGGTTTCAACCGTGATATTGTTTGTACCGTTTGGGTCGGTTTTGATGATGTTAGGCCATTAGGGCGTCATGAAACCGGTAGTCGCGCCGCTTTGCCAATGTGGATTGATTTTATGGGGCGGGTTTTGAAAGATAAACCTGAAACGAATTTCTATAAACCGGATGACATTATATCGGCGCGCATCAATATTGTGAATGGGTTGCTGGCGCATCCTGCCGATGAAAGCGCAATTATAGAAACTTTCCGCAAAGACTATCTTCCAAAAGGTATTGCCGACGCACCGGGAGCAAAAGGTATTCCCGGTGGTGATCTTGATCAGATGCTTTTCTGAACTAAATCGTGGCACGCTATATTCCCTACATTTTCCATCAAACATGGAAATCGCAGCGGTTGCCGCAGCAATTTAAGCAATTTCGCGCGACATGGATGCGGTATCATCCTAATTCCGAACATCGTTTCTGGACCGATAAAGATAATCTCGAGTTTTTGGAAAAATATTATGCGTGGTTCGTACCGACATACGAAATGTATCCTGAAAATATTATGCGGGCCGATGCGGCACGCTATTTTATCTTAAAGCACTACGGCGGGATTTATGTTGATTTAGACTTCGAGTGTTTGCGTTCGGTAGATCAATTGCTTGAAAACAAACAGTTGGTCATCGGTTGCGAACCGCCGTCACATCTATATAAACTTTCCGAAAAACCGGCAGACGGTAAGATACTTTGCAATGCTTTTATAGCATCCGTTCCGCAGCATCCGTTTTTAGATCATTTGATTCATCTGATGACGATGCAAAAAATCACCGACGATGTATTGATTAGTACCGGACCGCTGCTTGCTTCCCAAGCTTATTCTACTTACCCGAACAAAGCCGATATTAGCATCGAATCTTACCGAAAGCTTTACCCGGTCGATAAAGATCAAATTTATCTGCAGCGATCAAGTTGGGATCTTGATGATGCATACGCTATTCATCATTGGCAAGGAACGTGGTGGCGTGGACGCGGTTTAATTAGAATGGTTCAGCGTTTGTTATGGAATACAAAAAATGAGTAAATTAAAACAATGTACCCGGAATTGGATTAAGCGTTGGGGACGGCGCTTTTATATTTTACTTCGTCCCGGAGAAAGCTGGCAATATTTACGCTATTGGAGTTTTAAGATTCCTTCACCGCTTGCCCCGCGCCCCTTACCCGCGCCGCAGGTTTGGACAAGTTGCTTAGTGCACGGACGGTGTGTATCGCATGCTGCGGTTGATTTGCCGGTTGCTTACGATATTTTGCGACAGTCGTCTCATCCCAAAATTTCCTGCCTGATGATAACGCGCAAGAGGTTCTCGCTGGTGCAGAAATCAATTGAATGCTTTCGCAGACAAAGTTATTCGAGTAAAGAACTGATTATTATTGACGATGATTCTGATGATCAGTTAAAGCAATGGACGGATTCTTTGTCGGATGCATCGATTGTGCATATTCGTTTACCGAATAAAAATCATTCGCTAGGCCACTTGCGCAATGTATCGTTAGACCATGCGAGCGGAGAATACATTGCGCAATGGGACGATGACGATCTGAGCCACCCCGACAGATTATCATTGCAAATGGGCGTCATTCGGGCATTGGAAGTTGAAGTCTGCTTTTTGCATCGTCAGCTTTTGTGGTTTCCCGAACGGCATTGTTTAGATATTTCCGGCTATTGTATGGCAGAGAACACAATGGTTTGCGAGAAGCGGTTGGTTCCCGATTATGCGCCGATGAAAAAAGGCGAGGATACGGCGGTGTGCGATACGATTGTACGCACTGCGAGAACGGCATTATGTGACCGACCGGATGCCTATATTTACGTTTTTCATGGGCAAAACACTTGGGGAGTCGGACATTATAAGAAGATTATCCGGCAACACTCGTATCGTTATTGCGGTGATCAATATGCGGTAAAGTTGCGTGATTTGTCGGCGGAATATGGTATTGATTTGGCTACAAAGGCGGAAACCAAAGCGATGCATGAGGATACTTCGAAACCTTTGCCTGTAGTCAAGCGTCCCGATGCCTATCCGGATTTATTGATTTTGACGCCGGTTAAAAATGCCATGCCGCACATTCCAAGGTTTTTCCAGAATCTTGCCGGCACGGATTATCCCGAGAAAAAAATTTCCATCGGTTTGCTTGAGAGTGACAGCGATGACGGTTCTTACGATTTGCTCAAAGAGTTATTGCCTGAATTGCGTAAGAAATATGCGCGCGTTGAGTTGCATAAACAAGATTTTGCTTATCGTATGCGAGGGCAACGTTGGGCCGTCGGCCAACAGTTCCGGCGGCGGTCGATTTTGGCACAAAGCCGCAACGTATTATTAAGCAGGACATTGCGCGATGAGGCGTGGGTATTATGGGTTGATGCGGACCTTCTCAGTTGGCATGAGGATACATTTCTTCACCTCTTACAGTCCGGTAAAGATATTGTTGTGCCGCATTGTGTCGGAGAGAATGGCGATACTTTTGATTTGAATACTTTTAAGTTACGTGAAGATGCGGATACGCTTGATTGGGAACGATATCTGATTGACGGTATTTTGCAACCGCCGGTCGGTTACGGACGTTATTATCTAAAACATTTTCCCGATACGGATTATGTTGAGTTGGACGGTGTAGGCGGTACGATGCTTTTGGTAAATGCTGATATTCATCGCAAAGGATTAATTTTTCCGCCGCACCCTTATCGCCACTATATTGAAACGGAAGGATTAGGGCAAATGGCGCAAGATATGGGGCATGTTTGTTGGGGAATGCCGCAAGTCGAAATTGTACACGGCGATTACTAAGCAATAGTAAGTCGCACAATGGGCAGATTGATAAGCGGATGAGCGATTTTTCTGAGACTTATTAGACGCCTTGCTATGGGCAATAGCTATGCCAAAAGGCCAAGACAAGATTGCTTATCGGAGTTGAAAGCCAAGGCGTTTCCACAATGGCGGGAGTGGTGTAACGCCTTATATTCATTCTAATCAAATGTGTAAAAGCCTCTTGATCCTGCCGGTATCCGGAATGTTTCCGGGGAACAGACTATGCCAATCGGTTATCTTCCGTGAAAGCCAACTTGGCGATACATTTGATCCATGTTCAAATAGAGCCGGATGTTTTTACGTTGACGCAGAATCCCGGTCAGCCTTGTGATTTGTTTTAACCTGCAGACAGATTGGATTTTGCTGCTCGGATGAAAATATCCGCTTCGGTTTATGTACTTGTTGCGGGGTATAAGAAATGAATAGTCTAGAGCGACAGATTCGGAATTGGTCCGGATGTTGGGCACGGCGCTTTTATTTCTTACTTCATCCTGAAAAAGGTTTTCGGTGGAGTTTTAAGATTCCTTCACCGCTTGTCCTGCCTCCTTTATCCGCATCGCAGGTTTGGACAAGCTGTTTAGTGCACGGACGGTGTGTATCGCATGCTGCGGTTGATTTGCCGGTTGCTTACGATATTTTACAACAGTCGTCTCATCCTAAAATTTCTTGCCTGATGATAACACGCAAGCGGTTCTCGCTGGCGCAGAAATCAATTGAATGCTTTCGCAGACAAAGTTATCCGAGTAAAGAACTGATTATTATTGATTATGATTCTGACGATCGGTTAAAGCAATGGACGGATTCTTTGTCGGATGCATCGATTGTGCATATTCGTTTACCGAATAAAAATTATTCGCTAGGCCACTTGCGCAATGTATCGTTAGACCATGCGAGCGGAGAATACATTGCGCAATGGGACGATGACGATCTGAGCCACCCCGACAGATTATCATTGCAAATGGGCGTCATTCGGGCATTGGAAGTTGAAGTCTGCTTTTTGCATCGTCAGCTTTTGTGGTCTCCTGAGCGGCATCGTTTAGATATTTCCGGCTATTGCATGGCAGAGGGCACAATGGTTTGCGAGAAGCGGTTGGTTCCCGATTATGCGCCGATGAAAAAAGGCGAGGATACGGTGGTGTGTAATGCAATTGTACGCACTGCGAGAACGGCATTATGTGACCGACCGGATGCCTATATTTACGTTTTTCATGGGCAAAACACTTGGGGGGTCGGACATTATAAGAAGATTATCCGGCAACACTCGTATCGTTATTGCGGCGATCAATATGCGGTAAAGTTGCGTGATTTGTCGGCGGAATATGGTATTGATTTGGCTACAAAGGCGGAAACCAAAGCGATGCATGAGGATACTTCGAAACCTTTGCCTGTAGTCAAGCGTCCCGATGCCTATCCGGATTTATTGATTTTGACGCCGGTTAAAAATGCCATGTCGCACATTCCAAGGTTTTTCCAGAATCTTGCCGGCACGGATTATCCCGAGAAAAAAATTTCCATCGGTTTGCTTGAGAGTGACAGCGATGACGGTTCTTACGATTTGCTCAAAGAGTTATTGCCTGAATTGCGTAAGAAATATGCGCGCGTTGAGTTGCATAAACAAGATTTTGCTTATCGTATGCGAGGGCAACGTTGGGCCGTCGGCCAACAGTTCCGGCGGCGGTCGATTTTGGCACAAAGCCGCAACGTATTATTAAGCAGGACATTGCGCGATGAGGCGTGGGTATTATGGGTTGATGCGGACCTTCTCAGTTGGCATGAGGATACATTTCTTCACCTCTTACAGTCCGGTAAAGATATTGTTGTGCCGCATTGTGTCGGAGAGAATGGCGATACTTTTGATTTGAATACTTTTAAGTTACGTGAAGATGCGGATACGCTTGATTGGGAACGATATCTGATTGACGGTATTTTGCAACCGCCGGTCGGTTACGGACGTTATTATCTAAAACATTTTCCCGATACGGATTATGTTGAGTTGGACGGTGTAGGCGGTACGATGCTTTTGGTAAATGCTGATATTCATCGCAAAGGATTAATTTTTCCGCCGCACCCTTATCGCCACTATATTGAAACGGAAGGATTAGGGCAAATGGCGCAAGATATGGGGCATGTTTGTTGGGGAATGCCGCAAGTCGAAATTGTACACGGCGATTACTAAACGAACCGTTTAACCGTCATGCACCGCGTCAATCAGAACGGCAACTTTATCTGGCGAAATATCGGGTCTGATTCCATGCCCTAAATTAAACACATGCCCGCTATGATCACCAAAGCGATCTAAGACCCGGCGCACTTCTTTACGAATTACATCATCGGGTGCGACCAATACATCGGGGTCCAAATTACCTTGTAAAGCGACACGGTCACCGATAGATTTACGTGCTGTGCCAATGTCAGTTACCCAATCGAGGCCGAGAGCATCGCATCCGCTATTCACCATTTCACTTAACCAATGACTGCCGCCTTTAGTGAATAGGATGCATGGAATTTTTTGGCCATTATATTCGCGTAACAGACTGTTGATGATTTTTTTAATCGGCGCAAGAGAGAAGTCTAAATATTGTTGCGTTGGTAAAATGCCGCCCCAGCTATCAAATAACATCACACATTGTGCGCCCGCTCTGATTTGCATGTTCAGGCAATCGGTGACCATCAGGGTGAGTTTTTTCAGCAAACTAGCGAGTAAGTCGGGTCTCTTATACAACATGGCTTTGATTTTCTTAAAGCCATTCTTAGCTTTGCCTTCCACCATATAGACAGATAATGTCCAAGGGCTTCCGGCAAACCCGATTAACGGAACTTCCTCATTGAGTTCTTTACGAGCCAATTGAATCGCTCGCATCAGCCATGGCATTGCCTGTTGCGCCGGTGGAGTTTGCAAAACGTCAATATCACTTTCCCGGCTGATAATATTATCGAACATAGGTCCTTCCCCTTCGATAAATCGGAGGTCCATTCCCATCGCTTCAGGAATGGTTAAAATATCGGAAAAAATAATTGCGGCATCTAGCGGGTATCGCCGGACCGGAAGCAAAGTGACTTCGGCTGCGAGTTCAGGTGATTTATATAACTCAAGAAAGTTGCTTGTTTGACTGCGTATTTTGCGGTACTCCGGCAAGTAACGCCCTGCTTGGCGCATGATCCAAATAGGTGTGACATCTGTAGGTTGACGGAATAAAGCACGGATGACACGGTCATTTTTCAAATGTGTCATGCGACTGACAGGTATTTTACGATACCTTTAGCTGCTAGCTGTCCTTCGTAAACCGCCGTGACAACGAGATCGGACCCGTGCACCATATCCCCGCCGGCAAAGATTTTCGGATTGCTGGTTTGAAACATATATTCATTATTTTCGTTGGCGACCACACATCCGTCATTTTCTAGTTGGATATTAAAGTTATTAAACCACGGAGCGGGGCTAGGTTTGAATCCGAAAGCGACAATCACTCGGTCGGCCGGGAGAATTTCTTCGGCATTGGGAATGATTTCAAACTTTCTTCTACCGCATTGGTCCGGTGAACCGAGTTTCGTTTGCGCGAACTTTACAGCGCTGACTTTATCATCACCGATGATTTCGATAGGCTGACGTGAAAAAATAAACTTTACTCCTTCCTCGCGGGCATTTTTCACTTCACGATAAGAACCCGGCATGTTTTTTTCATCCCGTCGGTAAACGCAGGTTACGGATTTCGCTTTTTGTCGGATTGCGGTGCGATTGCAATCCATAGCGGTGTCTCCGCCGCCGAGTACAATCACGTGTTGCCCTTCCATGCTGGTGAAATTATTGGGTTGTTTTTCGGGATAGCGCATCCGTCGATTGATGTTGGAAATCAAGTAGGGTAGTGCTTTGTATGTTCCGGGTAAGGTTTCACCTGGGAAGCCACCGCGCATCCCGGTGTAGGTTCCCATCCCAAGGAATATCGCATCGTACTCGCCCATTAATGTCTGCAGCGACAAATCCTTGCCGATTTCCGTATTCAGTCGAAAAATCACCCCCATTCCCTCAAGGATAGCCCGCCGTTGTAGCACTACTTTTTTTTCCAGTTTGAACGGAGGAATACCGAAAGTTAGCAGCCCGCCAATTTCGTTATAGCGGTCAAACACTGTTGCTGAAAACCCGTTGCATTTTAGTACATTGGCGCAGGCAAGGCCGGCAGGCCCGGCACCGACAACCGCAACGTGTTTACCGCTTTCCTTAACTTGCGAAAGATCCGGCTTCCAACCAACTTTTATCGCTTCATCGGCAATGTATTTTTCAATCGAGCCGATTGTGACTGCGCCGAAGCCGTCATTCAAAGTGCAAGCGCCCTCGCATAAACGATCTTGAGGGCATATCCTTCCGCAAATTTCAGGTAATGAATTGGTTTTATGGCATAAATCTGCCGCTTGCATTAGCTTGCCTTCGTGGACTAAACGCAACCAGTTTGGGATGTAATTGTGAACGGGGCATTTCCATTCGCAGTAAGGGTTGCCGCAATCTAAGCAACGGTCAGCTTGTTGGGATGCCTCTTTCGGATCGAATTGCCCGTATATTTCGTCAAACTGTTGTAGACGTATTTCAACCGCAAGCTTTTTGGGGTCCTGTCGCGGCAAGTTGAGAAACTGAAAATCATCCGGCATAAAGTATCTCTTTCCGTAAAAATCCTTATCAGATGATACACGACAATACAGGATTATGTGTTATTACTGAGGATGTATCTTACTTTTTTGCAGATATTTTCGATATTCGCGCGTCCCTGCAGTTGCGGTTGCAGGATTTTCATAACTTTACCCATATCCCTGATACTATCGGCTTGGGTTTGAGTTGCCGCTTCATTGATTAGCTTATCAATAGTCTGTTCATCAAGCGGTTCGGGTAGATATTCGCGGATGATGTCCAGTTCTGCTTGCTCTTTTGCACTGAGATCATCGCGTCCGGCGGCATTGAATTGTGTAATGGATTCGTTACGTTGCCTCGCCAGCTTACTTAGAATCCGAATAATATCAGTTTCATTTAATTCTTTCCGCTCGTCTACTTCTTTTTGTTTGATTGCGGCAAGAATCAGTCGAATTGCCGACAGACGTTCTTTTTGCCCTGTCTTCAATGCGATTTTCATATCTTCAATGATACGTTCCTTCATCAAGAATAATTCTATTGAGCGAAGCGACAATCAATAAAGGCGGTTGTGGCGAGGAAAGAGACCGTTTTGTTTGCGTTGCCGTTTGACCGCAGCGGCGGCTTTGCGTTTGCGAATAGTTGTCGGTTTTTCATAAAACTCTCGCCTCCGTATTTCGGTTAGGATTCCGGCTTTTTCGCAGGACCGGCGAAATCGGCGCAATGCGACATCAAAAGGTTCGTTTTCTTTAACTTTTACTCCCGGCATAATAAAATTTATCGTAACTAAAGGGGAAGCATTATACGCATCTGCTGAGGTTATGCAAAAAAACGTCATCATCTTGTTTATTTTTACCCATTACTTAATTAGAGCAGTATATGTCGTCCCCTTAACTTAACAGGTCATTTCTGTCCGTGTTTTTTGGGCATGATACTTTGTAGGAAATGATGAAATTTTCATCGGATCACCATTTTTACAGAAATAGAAAAGTAAAGGCTGAATAGTTTCGAAAAACCTAAAATGCGGTGACGATGATACGTGTTACTGCACTCACTGCCGACTATCTATATAATTCCGATAAATGCAAAACAAGGAATAGTCCTCGAAGAGTTTGATGCCAGACAACATACCATTTGATTCTGTTGGAATTGTCCGACCGCAGACCATATCAATTCGTCAGTCGTTGCTATTGGATTGTGAGCGCATTTTACCTAATTTTACGCTTGCATATGAAACGTATGGCAAATTGAATAAAGATGCTTCAAACGCGGTGTTGGTTTGTCATGCTTTGTCTAGCGACCAACATGCGGCAGGCTATCATAGTATGAAAGATAAAAAACCCGGATGGTGGGATACTTGTATCGGGCCTGGGAAACCTTTTGATACGGATCAATTCTTTTTTGTTTGTCCGAATAATTTAGGTGGTTGCAAAGGAAGTAGCGGGCCGAACACCATCAACCCCGAAACCGGCAAGTTATATGCGGCTGATTTCCCCATCGTGACTGTGCGCGATTGGGTACGTAGTCAAAAAATGCTCGGCGATGCATTAGGTATTGGGCGTTGGGCAGCAGTGATCGGCGGTAGTTTGGGAGGAATGCAGGTAATGCAGTGGGCCATTGACTATCCGCACGACTTGAGACATGCGTTAGTCATTGCGGCGGCGCCTAGGTTATCTGCGCAAAACATTGCTTTCAATGAAGTTGCTCGACAGGCAATTATTGCCGACCCGGAATTTAATGGCGGCAATTATTACGATCACAGCGTGCCGCGGCGAGGATTAATGCTTGCGCGGATGCTGGGACATATCACTTACCTTTCGGACGATGCTATGCGGAGTAAATTCGGACGTGATTTACGCGAGGGTAAGTTGAGCTTCGGGTTCGATGTGGATTTTCAGGTGGAAAGTTATTTACGTTATCAAGGCAGATCCTTTGTCGACCGTTTTGATGCCAACACTTACTTACTGATGACAAAAGTGCTGGATTATTTTGATCCCGCTGCCGATTTTGATGATCAATTGTCGCGAGCTTTTGCTGCAACCAATGCCCAATTTTTAGTGGTTTCGTTTACAACCGACTGGCGATTCCCGCTGGAACGCTCGCGCGAAATTGTCCATGCACTGTTGAAATCGGGTAAGCGTACAACATACACGGAGATCACTGCACAACAAGGACACGATGCTTTTTTAATGGCGATCCCGCAATATATGGAAGTGCTGAAATCTTACATGAGTAGCAAAGTGGTGCCGGAAATAGTGCGCGAAAGCGAATGATGCGTGCCGATCTGGAAATTATCTGCAATTGGATTCAGCGAGGCTCCAACGTTTTGGATTTGGGTTGTGGCGACGGCGCCTTGTTGAAGTATTTGGCGCAGCAAAGAGGCGTACGCGGGTTAGGTTTGGAAATAGACGATGCGAATGTTGTCCGATGTATTAAGAATGGTGTCAATGTAATTCAAATTAATTTAAACGATGGACTGACACATTATTTCAACAATAATATGTTCGATTACGTCGTTATGACTCAGACATTACAAGCTTTACCCAATCCGGTAGAACTGCTTGAAGAAATGTTACACGTCGGTAATGAGGGAATTATCACTTTTCCCAATATGGGGCATTGGCGCTGCCGCTTGCAATTTCTATTACGTGGAAGAATGCCGGTTACCGAAGCATTGCCCGCGATGTGGTATGAAACTGAAAATATCCATCTGTGTACGGTTAAAGATTTTGAAGATGTTTGTGCGAAACGCAGGATCCGTATTTTGGAACGTATTGCGATTAACTGCACTCATCGCGTTGGTATCGGTCCGCAGATTATGCCGAATTGGTTCAGAGAGATTGCATTGTATCGCATTACCCGTGATTAAAATGTTGTAGAATGAACGATATTTTCAGTGAGCGTCATTGACCGAGTTTGTGCGTTATCACTTTCCTTGCCGGAGTAAACTTGTCTACAATATGACTTATCGTCTCTTTTTGCCGGAGCCTTATGCTTCTATATATAATGCGCTTTTAATTATGTGAGGACGGGACAATGCAGGATGGTTTGAGCAAGGAGCAGCGTATTATGCGCATGATGCGTAAAGTGTTGGCACAAATTATTAAAGATACGACACCGAGTTCAAAAGGTATGCGTCATCCGTTACAAGACAGCACAATACAATCTATCCGAGAATGCTTCATCCTGATAGCCGAACGTGAAAAAGAATTGATGGAAGCTCAGGGCAAGTACTTGAGAGAAAAACCGTATTATGCAGATGGGTCTTGAGTGTATATATTCTCAAGGGTTCGTTTACGTCTTAAAAATTTAACGATGAAGTTTAATTATGATCAGATTCGGTCGGTAATGCGAGTGTTTTCGGATTGGGAGCTTCAATCGGGAGAAATTGCCAAAATACTCGGCGTGGAGGGGCGGTTGGCGCGTCGGATGGCGGAATGGCGCGATGGTCGCTTTCTTCCGGATTCGCAATTAGAAGAAAGGCTTGAGCATCTTATTGGTATTATTGAAGCTTTGCGTACGACATTTCCGCAAAACAAAGAGATGGGAAAAGTATGGATTAATATTCCTCACCGGCGATTGAACAATAACCAAACCCCTCTTGAGAAAATAGTTCAAGACGGATTGGACGGATTGGTGTGGGTCAGAGCCGAACTGGACTGTACTTTTGCTTGGAGTATTAATCAAATGAGTATCAGGGCGGTTTAGGCAATGCAACATTTTGGGAACATTCCGATTAAAGTTGATGCGCAAATTGTATTAACTTCGGAGAATAAGTGTAGTTTTTGTGTGGGTAGCAAATGCTGTCAGTATGTAACTCAGAAAATAGATACACCAAGGAGTAAAGAAGATTTTGAATATCTTTTGTGGCAAGTTTCACATCAAGGTGTTAAGATTTATAAGGACGACGATGGTTGGTATCTGCTGTTTGAAACTACTTGCACACACTTGCGTCCGCATGGCATCTGCGGTATTTACGAAATACGTCCGCAAATTTGCCGTGATCATTCCAATGAGTATTGCGAATACGACGCACCGGCGGAAGACGGGTTTCATCTATATTTTGAAAATTATGAATCGTTATTAGAATATTGTAAGAAGCGTTTTAAGCGTTGGGTGCGAGGCTGAAATTTAATTATGACACCTTCTCCCTTTGATCTGGAATCGTTGCTTGTTGAAGTGCGCAGGATCGGCGCATCCGCAGCGAGAAGCATCCGGGAAATTTACGCTGATAATTTTTCTGTTGATTACAAACAGGACGGATCGCCGGTAACGGCAGCCGATAAAGTTGCGCATACGATTATTACCGAGGAACTCGCTGCATTACAACCGAATTTGCCGGTTTTATCCGAGGAAAATTCGGAGATTCCTTTTTCTGAACGTAGGGGATGGGAAGCTTATTGGCTAGTTGACCCTCTGGATGGCACCAAAGAATTTATTAATCAGCGCGATGACTTTACTGTAAATATTGCATTGATTTATCGACATCATGCCATCCTCGGTGCGGTTTATGTTCCTACCGAAGAAAGTTGCTATGCGGCATCTATGGGTAATGGCGCATATCGTTTTATCAACGATCAAGTGACTTCACTTGAAGCGCGGCAACTCCCAATCGCCGAGCCGGTCGTAGCGGTAAGTTTCTCCCATGCCAGAAATAAGATAAAAGATTTCTTAAGGAGTTTGGGGCCGCATAAACTGCTACGTCGCGGGAGCATGATCAAGTGCTGTTTGATCGCTGCAGCGGAGGCGGATATTTATCCGCGGTTAGGCAACACTTACGAATGGGACACTGCCGCCGGACAATGTGTGCTTGAAGAGGCGGGAGGGCGACTCACTGATTGGTCGGGTAACCCTTTTCGTTATAATATGAAAGATTCCTTAATTAATCCCCCGTTTGTCGCATTTGCGCCTTCCGCCAAGGCGCGTATTCATTTCGATGCGACCCGGCGTACGCTATGAACATGAATGCTAGTGTACGTCCGTTACTGCGCGGCAAGTATTCGTCCGGAACATATACGGTTGTTTCCGGTTTGCAGGGAAAGGATGAACTAATCGAATGGATTCAGCGGGGAGAATTTCGGAATTTTGAGCAAGACCAATTTAAGATTTCGTTCCTGTATAGTTCTCGTAATACCATTTATGCTTTTTTTCTTCCGTATCATCCGACTAAGCTGGTAATGAAAAAAGCCACAGTTAATCCTCGTTCTCTTTTGCTTAGGAGGATTCAAGTATGGTTTCGTTGTTTGCTGGGGATATATGCACGCAGGGCATTTGTCGGCTCTTGCCTGTTGCACGATGCGAGAATTTCAACGCCGCGCCCTTTGGCATATTGGACTTTCCGGCATGGCTGGAAGAAATGGTTTATAACAGACAATTATTTTTTATACGAATATCAGAACGGTGAGGCAATTGTGGACATCAGGGGACAAGCCATCAGGGGGGATGGCCAATATCAATATATTGATCAATTACATTGCAAAATGGCCACTTTTATCAAACAGCTTCATATTGCCGGTCTTCGTCACGGTAATGCGTATGCGGGTAATTTTCTCGTCAGCGCTCCGCAAGAAACCGAAGATTTGCCTGATATGAAACTTGCGTCGCTGTGTTTACTTGATAACGATAGCTTCGGGCGTGTGTATATTCGGGTACCTGCAGTGAAACATTTTTTTGATTTTCTTGATTTAGCAAAAGCGGTTCCGTCGAGATATGCTATAGATCCGCCGTTACGAGTCTACCTCGGTAGGGAACCAACCGGATATGACCGATGGTTGTTGAGATTTTGGCAAGGCGGCACACGTATTCGGCGAAGATTAAGGCGGAGGATTATGAAGAGGATTATGAAGTGGTGCAAACAAAGAAAGAAGCGCAAACATGGCAGGGATTAGCTGCGTAGTGCATCAAAGCACGTCGGACTTTTTCAATGGCGACCCGGCGTGCGCTATGAATGCTAGTGTGCGTCCGTTACTTGCGCGGCAAATATTCGTCCGGAACATATACGATCGTTTCCGACGTGCAAGAAAAGGATAAACTGATTGAATGGATCAAGCGAGGAGAATTTCGGAATTTTGAGCGAGACCAATTTATTATTTCACAACGACAACGTCGTCCTTATGGTATTGTTTATGCTTTTTTTCTGCCATCGTATCCGACCAAGTTGGTAATGAAAAGAAAAATGCTTAATCCTAGTTCCAATTTTCTTAGGAGGTTTAGGCCTAGGAGGATTAGATCATGGTATGACCATTTGTCAGGGAAACCTGCCCGCAAAGTATTTTTCTCCTCTTGCCTGTTGTACGATGAGGGAATTTCAACGCCGCGCCCTTTGGCATATTGGACTTTTTCGGCATGGCTGGGAAAAACGGTTTAGAACAGGCAATTATTTTTTATACGAATACCAGCACGGCGAGACATTGAAGAGCCTCATAAGGCGATTGAATCAACACGGAAGAAAAGAAGATATCCACCAATGGCATTGCAAAATTTTTTCTTTTATTAAACTGGTCCATCTTGCCGGTCTCCGCCACGGTGACCAGAAAACCGGCAATTTTATCATCAGCGATCCGCAACAAACCGGATGTTTTCCTGATATAAACATTGCATCAATGTATTTAATTGATAACGATTATGCCAAACGGGTCAAATATTGGCACATTCTAGTACCTGCAGTGAAATATTTTTTCGATTTCAAAGACTTAACAAAAGGATTTGTTACAGGGTATGACAAGGCTGTTTCACTGTTGCGAGTCTATCTCAGTAGGGAACCGACCCGTTATGACCTATGGTTACTGAAATTCTGGCAAAGCCGCGGCATACCTATTCAGCGAATATTAAGGGGGAAGATTAGGAAGTATTACAAACAAAGAAAAAAGCGCAAACATGGCGGAGATTAGCCGCGTAGTGCATCAAAGCACGTCGGACTTTTTCAATGCGCCCCGGCGTGCGCTATGAATGCTAGTGTGCGTCCGTTACTGCGCGGTAAATATTCGTCCGGAACATATACGGTCGTTTCCGGCTTGCAAGAAAAGAATAAACTGATTGAATGGATCAAGCGGGGAGAATTTCGCGAATTTGAGCAAGACCAATTTAATATTTCGTTCCTGTATAGCCGTGCCTTGTATGTTTTTTTTCTTCCGTATCATCCGGCTAAGTTGGTAATGAAAAGAAACATAGTTAATCCTCGTTTCCGTTTACGTGGGAGGATTGAGATATGGTATCTTTGTTTGTTAGGGAGACTTGCGCGCAGGGCATTTACCGCCTCTTGCCTGTTGTACGATGAGGGAATTTCAGCGCTGCGCCCTTTGGCATATTGGACTTTTCGGCATGGCTGGAAAAAATGGTTTATAACAGACAATTATTTTTTATACGAATATCAAAACGGTGAGACAATTGAGGAGATCAGGAGGCGAGCCGCTCAAGATGATCAATATCAATATATCAATCAATTGTATTGCAAAAAGTTTGCTTTTATCAAACAGCTTCATATTCTCGGTCTTCGCCACGGTGACCCGAGTGACAATAATTTTCTCGTCAGCGTTCCGCAAGAAACCGAAAGCTTGCCTGATATCAAACTTGCGTCGCTGTGTTTACTTGATAACGATAAAGCCGAACGAGCTAAACGTTGGCATATTCGAGTACCTGCGGTGAAACATTTTTTTGATTTTGACGACTTGGCGAGAGCGATTCCGAAGAAGTATACGAAGAAATATACTACGATTGTTTCACCGTTACGAGTCTACCTCGGCAGAGAGCCAACCGGTTATGATCTATGGTTGCTAAGGTTTTGGCAAGGCGGCGGCATAAATATTCGGCGAAGATTGAAGCGGCGGATTATGAAGTGGTGCAAACAAAGAAAGAAGCGTAAACATGGCAGACATTGACCGCGCAGTGCATAAAAGCGCGGCGGACTTGATGCGACCCGGCGTACGCTATGAATGCCGGTGCACGTAAGTTGTTACACGGCAAATATTCGCCCGGAACATATACGGTCGTTTCCAGCTTGCAAGAAAAGAATAAATTGATTGAATGGATCAAGCGGGGAGAATTTCGCGAATTTGAGCGGGGTCAATTTCATATTTTGTCATATGGCAGGCCTAGTAATACCTTGTATGCTTTTTTTCTTCCATATCATCCGACTAAGTTGGCGATGAAAAAAACCACGGTTAATTTTCGTTATCGTTTGTCTAGAAGAATTGAAATATGGTTTTATTGTTTGCTGGGGATATATGCACGCAGGGCATTTGTCGGTTCTTGCCTGTTGCACAGTGAGGGAATTCCGGTGCCGCGCCCTTTGGCATATTGGACTTTTCGACATGGCTGGAAAAAATGGTTTATAACAGACAATTATTTTTTATACGAATATCAGAGTGGTGAGACAATTGTGAACATCAGGGGGCAATTCGCTCAGGATAATCGATATGCCGATCAATTGCACTGTACATGCACATGCAAAATGGCCGCTTTTATCAAAAAGATTCATATTGCCGGTCTTCGTCACGGTGATGCGTATGCGGGTAATTTTCTCGTCAATGCTCCGCAAGGAACCGAAAGCTTGCCTGATATCAAACTTGTGTCACTGTGTTTACTTGATAACGATAAAGCCGAACGAGCTAAACGTTGGCATATTCGAGCACCTGCAGTGAAACATTTTTTTGATTTTTCCGATTTAGCAAAAGCGGTTCCGTCGAGATATGCTATGGTTCGCGTCGAGACCTATGCTATGGATGGCGGCACGAGCCGATCGCCGTTACGAGTCTACCTCGGTAGGGAACCAACCGGTTATGACCGATGGTTGTTGAGATTTTGGCAAAGTGGCGGCACGAGTATTCAACAAAGATTTAGACTGTGGCGCAAACGAGGAAAAAAGCACAGACGTGGCAGACATCTACGGTGGTAGCGCACTTGAGCCCGCCGGACTTTTTTTCTAAAAGAGAAAGAAATCTCTATCGTAGTGTTTTTGCTTTGACCAGGCGGGCAAAGGGGGTTGATTCCGGATGCACAGAACGCTTAAACATGATCTGTTTGATGAGCAAGATTATCGTGTTGCGTATAGTTATGTTTGGAGTAGTATGGTATGCGCCGAGTGCATATCGGTTTAGGCTGGCAATCTCCATGTCGGGTGGCCAGAGGTGGAATTGAACCACCGACACGAGGATTTTCAGTCCTCTGCTCTACCGACTGAGCTATCTGGCCATTAAAACAGTATTAGTTTATCTTCCGGTAGCTTTGTATACCGAGCCCTAGGCCTATTCTTCAGGGGGAACAAATTCTTTTGGCGCCGCTGAACCCTCGCCGAATAAGAACTTTTCCATTTCTTCCTCAAGGAATTTTCTCGCCTTAGGGTCAACCGGTGTCAGTCGGTACTCATTGATCAACATGGTCTGATGCTTGGTCCATTCCTGCCATGCCTCTTGACTGATATTGTCATAAATCTTTTGACCAAGCTCACCCGGGTAAGGCAGATATTCAAGCCCTGGCGCTTCGCGTTTTAATTTTATACAGTTGATATTACGTGCCATAATAAATCTTTTTCATTGAAGTTTTTGCAGCAGCTTTTTGACCGGTGCCGGAACAGCAAGCTGTGCGTACATTTTACACCAAACGTATGATGTTTCTCTAACACCCTGTTTCGGTTTGGCCGGTAGATTGATGTGTATCGGTGTAACGATGAGGTGAAAGTGAGTGAATGTGTGCTTGAAAACAGCCCATTCGTTGATAGAGTAGCTTGCTTTTAATTGTTTACGACACCAAATTTCCATAGATTCAAACCGGGTAAACTCAGGGAAACACATCAATCCGGCCCAAATACCGGTCGGTGGGCGGCGTACTAATAGAACTGAGTCTTTCACTGTGATAATCAGCATAATTACCGAGCGCTGCGGTTTGCTTACCGCAGGTTTTTTCCCCGGTCGCAGTGCAATTTTATTCGCAATGCGCGCTTGGCAATTATTGCGCACTGGGCAAACGGCACAATCAGGTGTCTGTATTGTACAAATAAGCGCGCCCAAATCCATTAAGGATTGAGTATAGTCCGCAATCTGTTTTGCCGGCAACAACCTTTCCGACAACTTCCAAAGTTTTTTTTCAACTTGAGATTTTCCCGGCCAACCCGCAATGTTAAAGTATCGCGTCAACACTCGCTTTACATTGCCGTCTAATATTGGAAATGGTTTTTCATAACATAGAGCAAGGATTGCCCCCGCAGTTGAACGGCCTATTCCGGGCAGTTGAACCAATGCAGCTATTTCTGCAGGTATTTTGCCATGGTGTTTGTCACGGACCCGTCTTGCTGATTGATGCAAATACTTTGCGCGGCTATAGTAACCCAATCCTGCCCAGCATTCGAGCACTTCGTCAAGTTCGGCAGAGGCGAGTCTTGAAACCGTAGGGAATCTGTGCATGAAGCGTATAAAATAAGGGATGACAGTTTTAACCTGCGTTTGCTGCAGCATGATTTCAGAAACCCAAATACGGTAGGCAGTTTTCTTTTTTTGCCATGGTAAATTTTTACGCCCGTGACGTTGAAACCATGTGATCAATTGATTGCTAAAATCCGGGTCCTGCATGCGCTAAATTAGGCAACTAATATGAGGCTATCCCTTCCTTGTCCAATCTCCCGATTTTCCGCCGCTTTTCTTAACCAAACGTACGTCGCTGATACACATTCCTCGATCAACCGATTTACACATATCGTAAATAGTGAGCAGAGCAGTTTGTACTGCAAATAATGCCTCTATCTCTGCGCCGGTGCGTCCATTGAGCTCAATGCAGGCTTCACATTCAATCCTTGGGGGATTATCGACCGGCATAAAGTTGATTCTAACCGAGGATAGTTGTAGCGAGTGGCAAAGCGGAATAATTTCGGCGGTTTTCTTTGCCGCCATAATACCGGCGATTCTGGCAACTCCGAGAACATCGCCTTTTTTATGGCCTCTCCGGCGGATGCGGTCAAGAGTTGCAGCTTGCATTGAAATTTTCCCCGTAGCGATAGCAATGCGATGTGTAATATCTTTATCGCCGATATTAACCATGTGCGCTTCGCCATGTCGGTCAAAATGAGTTAATTCCGCCATTTCTTGCTTTTATTTATTGTGACTGTGCTAATAGGCAAAGTGGTATTATAGACGGATATAGGATGATGTTGAGCGAGAAAAATGGTGATTACGATCAAATATTTTGCAAGTTTGAAAGAAAAGTTGGGTAAAGACGAGGAGGTGTTGGATGCAGCGCAAGCACAGTCGGTTCGAGATGTTTGGATTCAGGCAAATACCGGGCAAAGCGGTTTGCCGGAAGGAGTTTTGTGTGCCGTCAATCATGCTTATGCGACAGCTGAAACTAAAGTTTGTGACGGAGATGAGGTCGCTTTTTTTCCACCGGTTACAGGAGGATGATTCTGGATTTCAAGAGCTTCCTAAGATTATAAAGGAGAGGGAAGCGATAGCGGTTGAAGCCGGACGTTGGTTTTTATTATTTGAGGATAATAAATAAGCCGCGTGGCCCGCGATGGATGTTTAATAAAATAGAAGTGCTGTTTTGAATCACCTCGTTAAGTTCTTCGATTGTTGTTACGCGCATACGGTTGGCAGCGACAATTAAATCATCCTCACGCATTCCCGCCCTATACGCAACACTGGCAGACCTGATTTGCTTCACCAAAATGCCGTTCTCATGGTATGGCGAGTCGTTTTCAGTGACAACTTGTAAAAGTGTATCACTTAGTTTCGAGTGATATTTGCTGCCTTGTACAATCAGATTTTTCGGCGGGCTGATGGTTGCGGTAATGCGAATTTGTTTTTCATCCCGCAAAATGTCCAATGAGATTTTTGTTCCGGCGCGCAATAAGCCGATAAAATTTCTCATATCGGAAGCATTGTTAACAACTTTTCCGTTGATTGAAAGGACGATATCTCCGGACTGTAAGCCGGCCTCTTCCGCCGCCGAACCTTTTTCGATGTTAGTAATAATTGCGCCGGATGTTTGTTCAACGCCGAAAGCTTTTGCCAAGTCGGAAGTCAAGCTCTGAATTGCGACACCAAGTTTACCGCGGTTAACACTGCCGTATTGCAGTAATTGCTCGGTGACACTAAATGCCATATTGGCAGGAATGGCAAATCCGATACCGATATTGCCGCCGCTCGGACCGTAAATCGCAGTGTTGATTCCGATCAACTCGCCGTGTAAATTAATCAGTGCGCCGCCTGAGTTACCCGGGTTGATAGAGGCATCGGTTTGGATAAAATCTTCATACGATTCTATTCCCAGACCACTCCTGCCTAGTGCGCTGACGATTCCGGAAGTAACCGATTGTTCAAGTCCGAAAGGATTACCGATTGCAAGGACAAAATCACCGACGCGCAATTGCTCCGAATCGCCTCGTTTAATTTCTGTAAGCTGATCGGCAGAAATTTGTAAAACTGCAATATCCGTGTCAGGGTCCTGTCCGAGAATTTCCGCTTCAAAACGTCTACCATCATTTAGAGTAACAATAATATTCTTGGCTTTTTGTATGACATGGCTATTGGTAATGATGTGCCCTTTCTTCGCATCAATGATAACTCCGGAACCGGCACCGCTGCGTTGTCTCTCCTGCGCCGGAGGAGGAATCGGAGCAAAAAAATCCCCAAATGGGAACGGCAGTTGTTTTCTACGAAGAACGATAGTTGATTGCGTCTCTATGTGTACGACCGAGGGAAGCGTTTTTTCCAGTAGTGGCGCTAGCGTCGGTATGCCGCCTTTTGTCGTGAGAGGTATTGTCGCGGTAGCAACATTGCTTAAACATAAAATACCTGCGAGGATGCCGATGCAAGCAGCTACTAAGTTTGGTGCATGTTTTAGTGTCATCTATTGGGCGGGGCCAGATAAATTAGATATACACTTTAGCCGGTGAGTAAAAAGTAAGGCGCCATATTCTTGATGAGGCTATGGCGCCTATTTGCATTTACGTTGTTTTAATTCGGTTGAAGTGCGATTTTTCTCGGCTGTGCTTGCGCTTGCGCGATTTTCTCGACATGCACTTTCAACACACCGTTTTCCGATGCAGCCGAGATTTTCTCGGTATCAGCGTTGTCAGGCAAAGTAAAGCACCGCTGAAATTTTCCGTGTACACGTTCGGTGTACGTATAACTGCTTTTTTTCTCCTCTTTTTCGCTCTGACGCTCACCGGAGACAACGAGTTGATTTCCGTCCACCTCAATATCAATGTGTTCTTTATCCACTCCGGGTAAATCGAAATAGAAAGTCCATTGGTTTTCTTTTTCTATAACATCAACCGAAGGCGACAGGCTCCGAGTTGGCGTGCTAACATTCAAGGAATCATTAATTCCCAAAATGTTATGAAAGATATCTAGGAAAGGTTCATGCCTTGTCAAATACATAACGACTACCTCCGTTTATAGTTCATTTATTGTTACATCTTTATATGGGGGGCGATTAATTTTTTTCAAGAGGAACATCAATCACAATTGAATGAAGCGCTACTTTTGAATAGTTTCAAAACATCCGGCAGTTCGGTTTTTTTGTACCGTATCAGGAGTGAATACTTTGCCGTTCATCGCGATAAAAATACCGGCAGGCAGCAATTGCACGGCTGCTAGTGCAAAGCCGGTATTAAATATAGCGTCGCTGTCGCGAAAACGTGCCGGACGCATTGCTCCGGTCAAAACGACAGTTTTATTGGTTATTGTTTGCAAGTTGTTTGCCGTTTCAACCATCGTATCGGTACCGTGGATAATGATAATTCGCTGCCCCGTTATGCTTATTAGCCGCTCCTTTAGCAGATCACGGTCGGCATCAATCATATCCAAACTGTCTTTTTTGATTACTGATTGAATCTCTATATCAATGCGGGGGTTTGCCTGTGCCAAAATCCATTCGATCTGCGGCTCGCCGATCTTGTACGTGCTTAATTTATCGTAGTAAACTTTATCGAAGGTGCCTCCGGTCGTGAGGATAAAAATTTTTTTTGCGCTCATGTTATCGTGACTTTTGTCGAATTATTTGGTGAGTAATATTTTATAAGATTATATCGATCGGTAAGGCGTTTTGTTTGCGTAGGGGGGTATAATAAGCGGGACTGTAGCAGCTAAGTTTGTTCGCATTATGCGTTGCGTATAAGTCGAGAATACTGACTATTTTTATTCATTCATTATTTCATTATTGTTATCGGAAATTATGATCAGGTCTAAGGGACGCAAAGCGGATCAATTGCGCGAGGTGCGTTTTACCCGAAGCTACACATGTCATGCACCCGGTTCGGTCTTAGTTGAGTTCGGAGACACCCGGGTTTTATGTACCGCGATATCGGAAGACCGCGTGCCGCTTTTCCGCAAAGGCAGTCGAAACGGATGGGTTACTGCGGAGTATGGAATGTTGCCGGGTTCAACGCAGACGCGCACTCGGCGCGATACGGTGCATCATGGGCGCGCCCAAGAGATTCGTAGGCTCATCGGCCGCTCTTTGCGTTCGGTGGTTGATTTCGCCGCTTTGAGGGAGCGGACGGTCACATTGGATTGTGATGTGCTGCAAGCGGACGGCGGCACTCGAACCGCGGCAATTAGCGGCGCATATATCGCATTATATGATGCGGTTCAACACTTGTTAAAACATAAAGTTATCAAAGAAAACCCGTTGCATGGAATGGTTGCGGCAGTTTCGGCAGGCATTTGTAAAGGAAGCTTCCTGCTTGATCTTGACTACAGTGAAGATAATCATGCGGAAGTTGACATCAATGTTGTAATGAATGAGGCGAGACAATTTATTGAGATACAAGGCACAGCGGAGGGAAACGCGTTTCGGCGCAATGATTTGGATGCTTTGCTTGAACTGACGAGTAAGGGAATTACTGAGATTATTGCGGCACAAAGATCGGCGCTTAATTTATGAATTATGATGTTATCCTTGCAAGTGATAATTTGAAAAAGTTTGCGGAATTTTCGGTAATGCTCAAAGGGGTATGCACATTGAAATCCCAGTCGCAAAGGACATTAAACACCCCGCCTGAGACCGGTGCGACATTTGAAGAAAATGCCGTTATGAAAGCGCAATATGTTTGCGCTTCGGCCGGATTGCCGGCATTAGCCGACGATTCGGGGCTTGCGGTTGATGCGTTGTCCGGTGCACCGGGGATATTTTCTTCACGTTACGCCGGAGAAGATGCCGACGATGCAGCGAATTTGGCAAAGCTCATTCAAGTAACTGCCGAAATACCTCTAGCGGATTTGACCGCAAGCTTCCATTGTGCGATTGCCTACTTGGAACCCGCGATGGAACAACCGGTTCTAGCGTATGCGGTTTGGCATGGTCGTTTAGTGCGTCAACCGGTAGGGGACAATGGCTTCGGTTATGACCCGATTTTCTATGTGCCGCAATATAATTGCACCGCCGCACAACTTCCCATGAAAGTAAAAAATAAGGTCAGCCATCGAGCACTTGCTTTGCGTCAATTGAAGATGATACTGACACATGACTTTCAATGACGCTTACCACGCGACCGCCATTGTCTTTGTATGTGCACTTGCCATGGTGCGAGAGCAAATGCCCGTATTGCGATTTTAATTCATATGCGGTTCGCGGTTCGTTTGCCGAACAGCGATATTCGGATGCGTTGCTAGTTGATTTTGAATCCAGTCTAGAGTGGGTTCAATCGCGTGAAGTGCAAAGTGTCTTCATCGGCGGAGGAACGCCAAGTTTATTTAGCGCACAGTGCATAAGTAACTTGCTTGATGCTTTTAGGCAGAGGCTCGTTTTATCCGACGGCGTTGAAATTACTTTGGAGGCAAACCCCGGGAGTGCCGAGCAAGAGAAATTTGCTGCATTTAAACAAGCGGGAGTAAACCGCTTGTCATTGGGAGTGCAGAGTTTTACCTCCGAATCGTTAAGTCGGTTGGGGCGTGCGCATAGCGCTAGAGAAGCGATTGCTGCCGTTGCTGCCGCACGCAATGCCGGATTTAAGAATATCAATCTTGATTTGATGTTTGGCCTGCCGCGGCAGACTTTAGCGATGGCGCAGTATGATCTCAAGTCTGCAATCAAATTGAAACCGCAACATATTTCTTATTATCAAATGACTATTGAACCGAATACATTGTTTTATGTAAATACACCACGTTTGCCCGATGAAGGAACCATGGAAAAAATTGAAGCGATGGGGTTGGATTTGCTTGCCGACCATGGTTATCAGCGGTATGAAATTTCAGCCTATGCTCAGCCGCATTTACGGTGTTTGCACAATTTGAATTATTGGCGGTATGGTGATTACCTCGGTATCGGCGCGGGAGCGCATACGAAAGTTAGTTGTCCGGATGAAGGGAGAGAAGGTAGCGTGTGGCGATTGGTGAAGTACAAAAACCCCGCCGCGTATATGGCGGCTATCGACAAGCGTGATTTTTGTGCAAGCCGCCGCCTTGTGACGGCGCAGCAACTTATTTTTGAATTCATGCTAAACGCGCTGCGTTTGACAGAGGGGTTTTCAAAAACATTGTTTACGATGATGACCGGATTGCCGTTTCAAAGTGTTGCCGAAAAGATTAATAATTTGGTTGAGCAAGGTTTGCTGATATACGAAAAAGGGCAGATTCGAACGACTCATCTCGGTTTGAATTTCCTGAACGATATTCAGATGGATTTTCTGCCTTCGGATTGCCATTCCACAACGCAAAATGTGCATAATTAAGAGGACTCCATACATGCTATAGAACGGTACTCCGCAATAATATATTATGACGGCTAAGAAATTGGTTAAATTGTCCCGAGATCATTGGAAAATGTCATTCCGGCTTCCCTTGAAAGCAAGATTCCGGCGATTAAAGTGAGCGGCACGGCAGTTTCGGCGCAGCTGAGGTCGTAAATTGTGAGCAATAAAAAGAAATATCTGCAAGTATTTAATTACCTAAAAGAATTTTCGGAGCTGAGAAGCAAGTCTGTAAGAAACATTGATTTCCAAGAAAATTCTTATCCGGAAAAAATCTGGTTAAACGATATTCCGGAAGACGAATCGTTTAAAAATATCATCAGAGAGAATTTCAATCGGGATAATGATTATTGGCTTGAAATTCCTAAGCCAAGAGAACCTGTAGAACCCCAATTTGCTGAGCCACCGCCAGAACTTAAAAAGTGGATTGATCCGTCAACATTAAAGAAAACGAGTGATGAACCCAAACTGCATGAAACTATTGAAATAGATGGTAAGACTCTTTCGATCAAAAAATTTCCGCAGACCCGAAAGAAGTTTGAGCAGTACAGAGATGGCAAATGGCTTAAAGACGCTATTAATTACAATGAAAAAAAAGAATCCTATGAAAAATTGCATGATGAGTATAAGAAACTCGACAAAGTTTACAGAAAACTTTTTCTAATGTACAACAGGGCGCAGCAATTTAGTGAAGAGTATGAGTTGGTAATGGGCGTCGGATTACTGAATTTTCAGAAAGATCGCGATTCACCGAAAATATTCAGACATATATTAACTCAGCGAGTTGAAATTGATTTTAAGCAATCAGAAAGAAGTTCTTCAATATCTATTACCCCGGACTTAGAATCAACCCTGCAAATTGAAACGGATTTTATACTTGATCTAACCGAACAGTTTGATCCTGACAATATAACTGCTGCTGAAATTGCAGCAAAGGAATATATAAACGAAAAGAAAATAGATACGGTTTTTGATAATTCTGACGAGACGCAATATGGCTTGAAAATGTTTGCGGAGCGTGTTTCGTCTGACGGAAGCTATGATAATTCTATTGAGAAACCAAACACGAACACGCCACCAGCAAAGCCCGTCATTCTATTTTCTCCTGCGTTATTGTTAAGAAAACAAAGCGCAAAAAGTTTTACTACTCTCTATAAGAAGATATCGAACGATATTGAAAATGAATCTGATGGAATCGAAATACCGGCATTAAATAGCTTAGTCGGCGCGAAAAAAGATTCTGCGAGTGATTTTTCCGACGGAGAAAGTTTAGCTTCTTCACCTAGAGATGAGCCGGTACTTTTTCCTAAAGAATGGAATGATGAGCAGATTGAGATTATTAATAAGGCCGGAATAAGTCATCAAGTACTGGTTCAAGGCCCTCCCGGAACAGGGAAATCACATACTATTGCCAATCTGATTTGCCATCTTCTTGCCTATGGTAAAAAGGTTCTTATTACGGCATATAAAAAACCGGCTTTAGAAGTATTAAAAGATAAATTGCCTCCTGAATTTCAAAAATTGACGGTTAATTTTCTCGGCGGCGACTCGTCATCCGTTCAAGATTTAGAATCAAGTGTAAATTCTATTAATGAAGAATTATCAAAGGGGGAAGATCTGAATTCATATCAAGTCAAGATTGATGAATTGGAAACTCGGTTAAAACAAACAAGAGAAAGCATTGCTGAAAATACCAATAAGTTTATAGAAATCGAAAAACAAGATACCCGAAAGTTAGAGATAAATTCCCAATATCGCGGAACCCTGATGCAGGTTGCCGAAAAACTTGAAGCGGATGCTCCAAAGCATCAATGGTATCAAGACACGTTCGATGATGTTAACAATAAAAAACTACTGACTGATTTAGGGAGGTTTATGGAATTGCGCGACGAGTGCGAACGAACGGATAGCCCCGAATTTGGAAATGAAATACCCAATATCAACAGACTTCCCGAGCCGGATGAGTTTACAGGGTACGAAAATTTTGTGGATACACTTAAAAAAAATTAACAGCAATGTTGCGGATTTGCTCAATAATATAGACAGCACATCTCTTGATCATGAGAAGTTAGAGCAGTCCGAGTCGGCGCTCGAGAGAATCAAAAAGCATGATTTAAGAGAACTTGATAGAGACATTGAGGTTGCTTTACCAGATAAAAGTCTTAGGCAGCTTAAGCAAGACGCTGAAACTTTACTTAAATATTTAGAAGAGGGGCATGAATTACCGGGTCCTTTTTTCAATCTGAAGGCTTTTCTTCCCAGAGAAATCAAAGAACGCCTTTATTTTATTGATGAGTGTAAGGTTAACGGGAGCCCGTGCGATACTAAAGAAGAATTTCAAATTGCTTTAAGAGATTTTGACATCCGACTTGACCTTGAGGAGCTTGCGAAGATCTGGAATGTAGAGGTCCCGGAGGAGAAATTATTATCAGATAGGCGCAAGTACTACGAATTGATTCATTCGGTGGCGAAATATAGGAAAGTCATCGCAAAAGCAGAAGAATACTTAAATCATGGTAATTTTCACCCGATAAAGAAAGGCATCTTGAATGCATTCAAGCGAATTGATCACAGCTCATACGATGAGGCCCTGACAACTGCAAAGAAACTAACGGATGATAAAAACCGATATCAGGACTTTGTGAATCTAAAAGAAAATATTGGAGAAGTTTGTCCCAAAATTTTATCTTCCATCCGATCGGGTAATTTCTCTAAACAAGATCTTCCCGGATTAGAACAAGCAATATTGTTCAGACATGCGAAAAATGAAATAGAAAAGCGCACAGATGTTGATGATAAACAATTGTGGGATGATATAAAAGAATTGGAAAATGAGGAAAAAGAGAGCATTGCCAAGCTTGCGGCTAAGAAGGCGTGGTTTAAAGTGGTCGAGAGATTAAAGCAAAACCCTGAGTTAAGTCGTAGTTTGACGGCTTGGGCAAAAGCTGTAAGTAAAATCGGAAAGACGAGTAGAGGCAAAAAAGCGATGAAAAATCGTAGAACGGCCCAAAAATACATGGAGGATTGTAAAGATTCCATTCCATGCTGGATTATGCCTTTATATAAGGTAGCAGAAACTGTTCAACCGAAACCGGAAATGTACGACTACGTCATTGTTGACGAAGCAAGTCAGCTGGGGCCGGATGCGATATTTCTCTTATATATATCAAAAAAGGTCATCATCGCCGGAGACGACAAACAAACATCACCTGAATATATTGGCGTGGGTGAAGGTTCTGTAACATCACTTATCAACAAACATTTGCAAGGAATACCATATTCAGGCTCTTTCGAAACGGATTATAGTTTTTTCGACATTGCGGAAATACTTTGCAGTGGGGTTACCACAGTATTGCGAGAACATTTCCGGTGTATGCCGGAGATTATAGAGTTCTGTAACAAGCATTTTTATGCCCCTAACGGAAAATCACTTTATCCGGTCAAGCAATATTCGGAAAAAAGACTTAAACCATTAGTTTCGATTTTTTGTAACAAGGGTTACACGGAGGGCAAAGAAGCAAGCATCACCAATGAGCCTGAAGCTGAAGAAATCGCCGAAACTATCGAAAGATTAGTGCATGATGAAAGTTATGACGGTAAAACATTTGGTGTCATTACACTACAAGGCAGTCAACAATCAAGATGCATTGAAAATTTGCTCTTAAACCGAATCGGGCCAGAGGAATTTCATAAGCGAAAAATAGTTTGCGGCAATGCTGCTGCATTTCAAGGGGATGAAAGAGATATCATTTTCTTGAGTTTAGTGACCGCACATAACCATAGGCGGTCATCGCTTGTAAAAACAAGTCATGAAAGACGGTTTAATGTTGCAGTCAGCAGAGCAGAAGAGCAAATCTGGTTATTCCATTCGGTGCAATTAGATGACTTAACCAACAAGGAAGACTTGAGGTATAAATTACTAGACCACTTCAAAAACTATAAATCGCCGCAACAACCAATCTGTATTCCGATAGAGAAGAAAAAAGGTAAAGCGCCAAAGCCGTTTGGTAGTTGGTTTGAGGTTGAGGTTTATAATGATCTAGTCAGAGGAAATTTAATAGTTACCCCTCAATATAAAGTTGCTAGCGGAAAATATCGCATTGACTTAGTTTCTTCGCTTCCCAACGGGGTAAAAATAGCCATCGAATGCGATGGTGACAAATGGCATGGCCTTGAACAACGTCAACACGACATAGGTCGTCAAAATGAGCTCGAAAGGCATGGCTGGCAATTTTTCCGTGTTAGAGGTTTCGAATACTACGCGAATAGAGTTAAAACATTGGAACCTCTTTGGAAAATGATTTCCCGATTAGAAGACTCGGATACAGCTTTGGATCAGTCATCTTCTGCTCAAGAAGATGGGAATGCGGGAAGTCCGGAGACATTCTCTCCCGCGGAGGAGATAGTCCATGAAAATGCCAATTCCAATCGCGAGGATGAATTTAATCATTCCGAACATGAAAATACCAACATTAGTTCCGATGAGGCGGGGGCGCTTAGATATTTTAATCTGTACAAATCAGGCACCTATATTTTGACGACTGATAATAAACGATCAGATGCGGATTATACGATTAAAATAACATCAAAATACCAGGACGGTTATTTATTACAGTGCTACGATTCAGGACATATAAACAAAGTGCGCATCAAATGGTTACTTTCAAAGAAGGTAGAAAAGGAATATAAGAATGGGCTGAGTACAAAAGAGAAATTATCCTGTCTGAAACTGATAGAGTCAGAAGAAATTATCGGGATTTGCTTCAACGAGAACGGGCGTAAGAAATTTAAAGCCCATCTAACTCAAAACATATCAGCTAGAGAACAGCTTCATTTGCAAGGATGGAAAGTTATATATAACAGCAATTTCGAAAAAATTCGATACCGGGTTTTGCCATTGAAGATACATGACGATATCAAACGATTGGTCTTTCAGAGTTTTATGGCCAAAGGCAAAAGTATCGGCAGCAATTATTATCAATCAGAGTGGGCAATTATCAAGCCATATTTTTTAAATAAACGAAAGCTATTGTATAGATAGGTCTATAATATTTGGCACTCCGAGTGGTGAGTCAAGAGCGATTGTATCGGGGATTGCAACCCCAGTGAATGCCAGTGAATAATGGGTGAGCCGCGCCTCGGAAAACCGATCGGTTTTCAGCGGCGAACGACCCGACATGGACGTTGGGGCTGGGGCTCATTGACAGCACGAAGTCTCGTCATGGACGACAAGTACTTTGCCGACAAACCTGCACCAAGTACTTTGCCGACAAACCTGCACCAAGCACTTTGCTAATAATCTGCCACCAAACACAAAACGGGTGAGCCGCGCCCCGGAAAACCGAACGGTTTTCAGCGGCGAACGACCCGACAAGGATGTCGAGGCTGGGGCTTATTGACAGAACCAAGTCGCGTCATGGGTGAGGCGCGCTCGGAAAACCGAACGGGTTTCAGCGGCGAACGACCCGACAAGGATGTCGAGGCTGGGGCTTATTGACAGAACCAAGTCGCGTCATGGGTGAGGCGCGCTCGGAAAACCGAACGGGTTTCAGCGGCGAACGACCCGACAAGGATGTCGAGGCTGGGGCTTATTGACAGAACCAAGTCGCGTCATGGGTGAGGCGCGCTCGGAAAACCGAACGGGTTTCAGCGGCGAACGACCCGACAAGGATGTCGAGGCTGGGGCTTATTGACAGAACCAAGTCGCGTCATGGGTGAGGCGCGCTCGGAAAACCGAACGGGTTTCAGCGGCGAACGACCCGACAAGGATGTCGAGGCTGGGGCTTATTGACAGAACCAAGTCGCGTCATGGGTGAGGCGCGCTCGGAAAACCGAACGGGTTTCAGCGGCGAACGACCCGACAAGGACGTCGGGGCTGGGGTTTATTCGCAGGACTAAGCTTCGTCATGGACGACAAGTACTTTGCTAACAGCCCGGCACAATCCGGCACAATCCGCCGAACATCCGGTACAAACACAAAACGATTCCAAGTGTTTCTGAGCTTATTTAAATTTTTTTTAGAGTATTTTGGGTTTTTTCAGTGATAAATATAAAAATTGAGTTTTTCATGCCACTTAAAATGGCGCGAATACTGAAATGCGCCAAATAAGTATTATTATTGTGGCGCAATAGACTAATCGCGCCAGAAAAACCATGCCAAAAAAAGTTTCTCAAATTGAACTTGATTCCGTACTACAAATTGTTGCGAAGTTTCCTGAGGGGGGGCCGTAGAAGAGATAAAAAATGCACTAAAAGTTTCCTTGCCGCGTCGCACATTGCAGCGCCGGTTGCGCCTGGCTGGTGGATTCCAGCCTGTGGCGGTCTGTTGCGGATCGTATGGACAATAAAGAGCTCCGGATGCCTGGCACGTCTGGACAGATAGTGTGTACCTGCAGGTTGCGTGCTGTGCCCTTGAATACCTTTCGGATGAAGGGTCGCATCGGTGCGATGGATGGTTTTTGTATTGGCGTTTTTACCGGGATACCGGCAAAGGACTTGTTGCGACTGGGTCTGCAGTCGCCACAGATCAATGATGCGATCAGAACAGAATCGGGAATTAGGGTCAATGAAAAATCGTTACAGGACCGGTTATTTGATTCACGAGCAGTGTTGCGTGTAGTAACCGCAGTGACCCCAATGGCTCTTGATGCCAAGGTAGATAACCCTACATTCCGGTTAACTTGTTTTTCACTTGTTCTAAAAAAAGCCGGTCTTCAGGATCAATATCTAACTTCCATTCTGACAGATATTTGGGAAACCTAGACATCGAGTTTGGAAGTTTGGTGATAACATTCCAGCCTTGCATTTGCTGTTCGAACAGGGGAAGAAGCCTAGCTGCGACTACGAGGTTTTTTTTACGCAGATACGGATCGCTTCGCAATTGCTTTTCGTTAGATTGCAGCCAAGCATCAAATTTGCCATCTGGAGGCGAATACTGCCTGGCATTCACAAGAATGTCTTTCGCGTAGCATGTCAGACTAGTCGCGTAATCTGCCCAGTTGGGAGACGGCGGATTTGATGGCCAACGTTCACCCATCCTGCGAAGTGTAAATAAGGAAGCAAGTTGACAGATTGATTCATGAAACCAGTTGTTAGGGTTGCCCCTTAAGTTTTCGTGGCCTGACAGGACATGGCAAAATTCGTGCGCGAACTGGTAAGCAAACTGACTCCATCTGTTATCGTTGGCAGTTAAATTGATGCGATAAGAATCACTGGACAAGTTTCTGTAGTAGGTTTTCGGGCTATTTTCCTCTGGAAGATTTAACACATTGATCTTGCCATCAAACTTATGCCTCAGTTCTCTGTTGATATGAGAGGCAGTATCTATTAGGACCCTCTGTATATCTTCCCTTGCAGTACCCCAGTTGTATTCCAGTACCGAGAGCTCCACAATTTTCACCTAAATTCTTGTCTACTTAAGCCAGTTGTAATGGCACTCTATGCAGTAGTCGTCAACAGAGTGCGCTAGGGCAATTTCTTTTCCATGCAATGGGCCACCTACTATTTTTGATATGATGCGGTAGCGGGCGCCGTCCTTGTAAAGCCGGAGCATGCCTTGGTCAAATTGTGGATGGTGATTTGGGCACAACACGATCATATTACTCGCTTTGTCAGGTCCATTGTGAAGTTCGCCTAAACCCCTAATGTGTGCAGCTTCCGAGTAGAAAGTATCCTCCGAAACCTGTGGCCGAGCACCACAGAACATGCAGGTGTTGTCGTAGTGCTTTTTAAGTGCAGCTGCCTTTTTTCGGTTGCGTTTCTGCTCCTGCCGTTCAACCGGCTGCCGTTCAACAGCCTCATCTGATACCTGTTGTTCAAGCCATTCAAGTCCTTCTTCTTCGGGCACTTCAGGTGGTTCTCGCGCATCAAGTATGGCTGCATCTTTACCAGCCTCAACCGAAGGTAACTTTTTTGCACTAAGGAGGCGGGCGAGACGTCCGACGTCCGACGTTAATGTATAGATCAACTAGTCGGTTTGCCCGCATAGTTACGAATTCCTGTGTCACTCCGAGTAGTTTGTAAAATTCTTCTGAGGTTATAAGATCCATCAAGGACATTTTGTCATCTAGGCCACCATTTAGAATGTGCCGGTCCCAAGCAAGGAATAGCGCAGGCGCGATCCACTGTTCTACCTCTGAGTTGATCAATAACATTGGTGATCTCAAAAACTTGCATAGTTCAAACAAATGCCTGTAGTTATTGCGGCATTTCACGCGAACATCGTACTGGGCATTGAACCATCCCCCCGCTTAGACTATCCCTGACCATCCTTGATTACCCTTGTCGGGCCGTCATTCAACAACACTAGTGTGCAGCTGTGGCGGTCATACAAATATTGTATGGTGCCAGATACATATGGGACTCACGGCACGATTTAAAAAGGTGACCGACATGCAATATCAGCACATCGGCCACCGCATCAAAGATTTCTATATGAGCCAATTTAGCTTCAAGAATGGAGGCTCATGAACGCTCTAAGATTCAACAGAAACACGATGCCCTCATTAGCATGAATCCGGGTTTGTACATTCCAAAGGACCGCGTTGCTGAGTTCTGTCGTGCAAACGGCATAGTCCAGCTCGCGATCTTTGGTTCAGCATTAAGAAAAGATTTCGGACCGGAGAGCGACGTTGACATACTGGTAGAGTTTGCGCCAGGTCATACGCCGGGGTTGAAGTTTGTCAGTATAGCCTCTGAGTTATCAGACTTGTTCGGTAGACGAGTGGATGTTCTGACACGTACGTCAGTGGAGCAAAGCCATAACTACATTCGCCGGAAGGCGATTCTAGATTCCGTTGAAGTCATCTATGCGGCGTGACGACGCCTACCTGCTTGATATGCTGGTAGCTGCACGTAAGGCAATAGCATTTGCAAAAGGACTTACTTACTCGCAGTTTGTACAGAGCGATTTACACCGGAATGCGATTCTTAAAGTGCTGGAAATTGTGGGAGAAGGCGCTTCCCGTGTCAGTGAAGATATTAGGAAAGCACATCGGGAAATTTCTTGGCCTCACATCATCAGTTTGCGCAATCGCATCGTACATGGCTATTTTGAGATTGATTTTGCGGTCGTCTGGAGAATCGTACAGGAAGATTTGCCGCGACCAAACCAAAATCAAGGCCAAAACCTACGAAGTCAAGAGATCGATTTTCCGGGCGCGGCTCACCCGTTTTGTGTTTGGTAGCAGGGTTGTGCCGGATTGTGCAGGGTTGTTGGTGGATTGTGCCGGATTGTGCCACATGTCGTCCTTGACAGAGCTTGTCGTCCATTTCGTGCTGTCAATAAACCCCAGCCCCGACGTCCTTGTCGGGTCGTTCGCCGCTGAAAACCAATTGGTTTTCCGGGCGCGGCTTATCAGTTTTGCGTTTGGTGGCAGATTGTACCGGATTATTAGCACAGTACATGTCGTCCATGACGAAGCTTGGTTCTGCAAATAAACCCCAGCCCCGACGTCCTTGTCGGGTCGTTCGCCGCTGAAAACCAATTGGTTTTCCGGGCGCGGCTTATCAGTTTTGCATTTGGTGGCAGATTGTACCGGATTATTAGCACAGTACATGTCGTCCATGACGAAGCTTGGTTCTGCAAATAAACCCCAGCCCCGACGTCCTTGTCGGGTCGTTCGCCGCTGAAAACCAATTGGTTTTCCGGGCGCGGCTTATCAGTTTTGCGTTTGGTGGCAGATTGTACCGGATTATTAGCACAGTACATGTCGTCCATGACGAAGCTTGGTTCTGCAAATAAACCCCAGCCCCGACGCCCTTGTCGGGTCGTTCGCCGCTGAAAACCAATTGGTTTTCCGGGCGCGGCTCACCCATTCGGTTTTCCGAGGCGCGGCTCACCCATTATTCACTGACATTCACTGGGGTTGCAGTCCCCGATACAATCGCTTTTGACTCACCACCCGAAGTGCCGCCGGAGTGCTAAATGTTATGGACTTATACACACATTGCATATTGCCCGGATCAGGCATTAGAATACCCATTATGGGCATATCAACACCAACACGCCTGTCGCGGCCGACCCGCCGCAAGACGGCGGCTGAGCACGTCGGTACACCCACCAGTCTCGCCGATGCGCTCTTCACCACCACCCAGCAGCGGGTTCTGGCCCTACTATTCGGCCAGCCCGACCGGAGCTTTTTTACCAGTGAGTTGATCGAGCTGACCGGCTCCGGTTCCGGAGCTGTGCAGCGCGAGCTACAGCGCTTGGCCTCCAGCAGGCTGGTGAACGTTACCTCAATCGGAACGCAGAAGCATTACAAGGCCAATCCCGCCGGTCCCGTGTATCACGAACTAGTTGGCATCGTGCGCAAAACAGTTGCCATGGTTGAGCCGATCCGGCAGGCGCTGGAGCCTTTTGCCGACCGCATTACGCTGGCTATGATCTACGGTTCCGTCGTGCATGGCACAGATACGGCAGACAGCGATATAGATCTGCTCGTCACCGCTGACGGCATGATGCTGGAAGATCTCTACACCGCGCTTGCTCCTGTGGAATCGAGCCTTGACCGCAAGATCAGCCCCATTCTCTATACGGTGCAGGAGTTCAACGCTCGACGATCGGCCGGAAACACCTTCCTGACCCGGGTGTTCGCCGGCGAACGTCTGGTGCTCATTGGAAAAGAAAACGACAAATCAGCAACTCGATAATCTGGCGCGCATCGGTCAACTCAAGGCGGAGCTGGCCGTGGAGGAGGAAATCGAGGGTCTGTTTCGTTCCGGCTTACGCCGCCTTGACGATGCCGGAAGAAAGGACTTGAGCCTGGAGAGCCGTTTTGACCTTGGCTACAACGCGGCCCATGCGCTCGCGCTCGCAGCTTTGCGAACGCAAGGCTACCGCTCCGATTCGCGTTATCTGGTCTTTCAATGCCTGCAACACACCATCAATCTGCCTCGGGAGCAGTGGCGTGTACTGGACCATGCCCACCGCAAGCGCAACCTTGCTGAGTACGAAGGCGCAATGGAAATAGACGAACAACTCGTCGCCGCATTGTTACGAGTTGCGCGAGAAGTAGCAAAGCACGTGGACGAACTTTTGGCGCCGCGATGAATGTATAAAGTGGAGTATGAACAATTTGTTTCGAGGATGTCCTATGCCAAATCACAGGATCCGGCAAGCTTCAATGACGCAATTGATTTTTTAAGCAGGTTGTCCGAAAAATTTTAGGCTGACACAGAAAAATCAACAAAGCTGCATATATGGCCTGCGTGCCATGACCAGGGACGACTGTAGGCTGCTTTATCTGGACCCGCAAGAGGCGAGTCATCCCATTAGACGAATTGTATGTGTCCGGCACTATACATTCACTGGAATACCGGCAAAGGACTTGTTGCGACCAGGTCATGCAGTCGCCACAGATCACTGGTGCGACCCAAACAGAATCGGGAATCAGCGTCAATGGAAAACCGTTACAGAAACCGGCGTGGTTTTTTGTCTGTTCTTTGATTGTTTAACTCGCAGGCATCAATCAGACGTACTGCCAAATACCCGGGTGATGAAGTTCCCACGCCATTTATAATGACGTGTTTCATGCCATCACTCGCAAAATGAAATTTAGGTAAACAAAGGTTACGGAAACCAATACAATAACGCTTTTCGCTCGGAAGAGATGTATGCCCCTTTTATTGCTTCGTCAAACACGTAACTGTCCTCTGATTTTTACCCATGGCTGAAAGTTTCCGGCAAGCACTGAATCATATCCGATCCATAGCCGATTCAGAATTGGGAAAAGGTCGCCTGTTTGAAAGACTGATGAAGGCCTACTTTAAGCAGGACCCGGTCTATCGGGACCGGTTCAGTGATGTCTGGCTGTGGTCCGAATGGGCGCAGATACGCCCGGACTACGATGGAAGTGACACGGGTATAGATCTGGTCACGCAAGAGCGTCAAGGCGGTTATTGCGCTATTCAGTGCAAGTGCTATGCACCGGGTACGCGGATATCGAAAACACATCTTGATTCATTCATTTCAGCTTCGGCTCGCGAACCGTTCACGGCGCGCATGGTTGTGGACACAGGGGATGAATGGGGGCCGAATGCAAGGAAGGCCCTTGATCGATTACAACCTGCCTGCAATGTACTTCGTTTCGGTGATCTGGCGAGCCGTCCGTTCGACTGGCCGGACCTGGTACATCAAGACCCGGAGTCACTTTCATACCGTGCTGAGCCATTCAGTCTTAGACCCCATCAACAGGCTGCATTTGACGACGTGCTGAACGGGTTTTCCGGGCAGGACCACGGCAAGCTGATTATGGCTTGCGGGACCGGCAAGACCTTCACTGCATTACGCATTGCCGAATCCGCTGCAGGCATCGGTGGCCGGGCACTTTTCCTGGTACCCTCAATTTCCCTGTTCCAGCAGGCGATGCGCGAGTGGGCTGAACAACGGGCCATACCACACCGATACATTGGAATCTGTTCCGATACACGGGCCGGTCGAATCAATGAGGATGCCTCGCTTCGGGAACTGGAGATTCCGGTCACGACCGACCCCACCGCAATATCCAGGGCTTTGCAGAATGCATCTGCAGATGCAATGACTGTTGTGTTCTGCACCTACCATTCGCTTCCTTTGGTCGAAAGTGCCCAAGATGAAGGGGCACCGGCCTTTGACCTCATTCTGTGTGACGAGGCACATCGCACGACCGGTGTGGACCGGCCCGGTGACAAGACCTCACCATTCGTACTGGTCCATGATGCACAGCGGATTCGTGCGGCCAAGCGTCTGTACATGACTGCTACCCCACGACTGTATACGGCAAGCGCCAAGTCCAGGGCCGCCAGTCATGACATGGAAGTTTTTTCCATGGACGATCCGGAGACCTACGGGTCCGAGTTTCATCGCCTGCCTTTCTCAAGAGCAGTGGAGCAGAACCTGTTGTCCGATTACAAGGTGGTGGTACTTGCCATATCCGAACAGCAGGTAGATGCTGCCCTACAGGAGCATTTGGCCGCGCAAGACAGCGAGATCAACCTTTCTGATGCGGCAAAGATTGTGGGTTGCTGGCAGGCTTTGCAGAACCCGGAAGACAAACCTCTTAATGCTGGTGGAGCCCACCGTTTGCGTCGTGCGATTGCATTTGTGAACACGATCCGATCATCCCAACGGCTGGAAGCGCATTGGGATAGCGTGATCGAACAGGCAATTGCCTTGCTCCCTAAGGAGGACTCTTCCAAGGCATTCCGATGTGAAGTGAAGCATGTTGATGGACAGCACCATGCGCTCGACAGGAAGGCCCGGATTGAATGGTTGAAGAAAGATACAAACGGAACCTGCCGTATTCTCACGAATGCGCGGTGTCTGTCTGAAGGGATTGATGTGCCGGCGCTGGATGCAGTGTTGTTCATGAGTGCACGCAAATCGCATGTGGATATCGTGCAGGCAGTGGGGCGCGCGATGCGCAAGGCCCCTGGAAAAGAATATGGGTACATCATTCTCCCGATTGCCGTGCCGGTAGATATCGATCCTGCAGAAGCACTGAATGACAACGAAACCTATGCCGTTGTCTGGGATGTGTTGCAGGCCTTGCGCTCCCACGATGACCGACTGGATGCCGAGATCAACCAGATTGACCTCAACAACACCCCGACAAGCCGGATTATCTTCAGTGGTGGTAAATGGTCTGAGGAAGGAGATGTTTCTTCTGCACAGCTGGCTTTTCCGCTTCTTGATCTGCCGCCCGGTGCAATCTTTGCAAAGATTGTCGAGAAGTGTGGAGATCGTAAGTACTGGGAAACCTGGGCCAAGGACGTGGCTCATATCTTCTCACGCCTGATTGCACGGATTGAAGGGCTGCTTAATGATCCTGAAAATGACACTTTATGCGAGTGGTTCGGGGCGTTCCATAAGGAACTGAAAGTCTCGATCAATGATTCCATTACCCGTGACAGCGCCATTCACATGATGGCCCAGCACATCCTGACGCGCCCTGTCTTCGAGGCCCTGTTCGAGCAATACAATTTTGCAGAAGGCAATCCGGTGGCCCGGGCACTTGATTCCCTGAGGAAGGATTTTGGGGAATTCGGGCTGGAGAATGAAATACGTGACATGGAAAGCTTCTATGAAAGTGTACGGATGCGCGCGCAAGGCCTGGACAATAGTGCGGCACGCCAGCGGGTGCTGATGGAGCTGTATGAGAAGTTCTTCGCTACAGCGATGAAAAAGGATGCGGACCGGCTGGGCATCGTCTACACACCGGTGGAGATTGTTGATTTCATTTTGGCTAGTGCGGATGAGGTGTTACGTAACGAGTTCGGACGTTCGTTAAGCGATGAAGGCGTGCATGTCCTGGATCCGTTCACCGGCACCGGCATCTTTCTGGTGCGTCTATTGCAGTCACAACTGATCCGAGATGGCGATCTGGTCAGGAAGTACCGTACAGAGCTTCATGCCAACGAGATCATTTTGCTGGCCTACTACATTGCAGCCGTTCATATCGAGGAAGCATTTCATGGCAGACGTGGTACCGAGAGTGACTATGAGCCGTTCGGCGGCATTGTTCTGACGGACACGTTCAATCTTCATACTGAGCGTGCGAGCTTTCCGAAGGACTGGTTACCGGACAATAGCGCGCGCGCGGAGCGCCAGCAGAAGCTGCCGATTCAGGTGATTGTTAGTAACCCTCCTTGGCGAGCTGGTCAGAGGAGTTCAGCGGATGATAATCCAAACATTGCTTATCCAGAGATTGCTACGAGGGTCACCGAAACTTTTGCTGACCGGTCCAAGTCAACTAACAAAAACAGCCTTTATGACACGTACAAAATGGCGATCCGTTGGGCTTCGGATCGGATTGGCGAGCGGGGTGTCGTCGCGTTTGTAACGAATGGTTCGTGGATTGATGGGAATGTAGATTCAGGGGTACGTGCCTGTCTTGCAGAGGAGTTCAACTCAATTTACGTATTGAATTTGCGTGGTCACACATGGAAAGGAGGTGAACGTGGACGTGCAGAAGGGGGGCCTGTGTTCGGCAAAGGCTCTAGTGCAACTGTAGGTATTGTGATTCTGGCGCGCAATCCGAATCCGAATGCTAGTGATGGGGGATGTCGCATCCTGTACCGAGATATCGGGGATTATCTGAAGCGCGAGGGAAAGCTGAAAATTCTGCGGGAAGCAGGCTCAATTTCTGGCATTAAGGACTGGCAAAAAATCAAACCGGATCGGCAGCATAACGACTGGATTGGTCAGCGTGATGAAGCATTTCAGGCGTTTTATCCTTTGGGGTCAAAAGACGCGAAAGCAGGGAGGATAAGTGATGCAGTATTCAAGCTATATAGCAATGGCTATAAGACCAGCCGTGACGCGTACACCTACAACTTTTCCCGCAATGCCTGCGCAGAGAATGCACAAAATATGGCGAACGATTATCTGGGTGCGTTGCAGGTTCGCCAAGAACATCCTGAGTACACAGTAGATAAGGTTGCTAGCCAGCATTCTTCGAATATGAGGTGGGACCGGGAGTTAAAAAACAACTTGCGCAGACAGAAAGCTGTGGCGTATTCGACAGACAAGATCTGGACGACACAATATCGACCTTTCGTCAAACAGCACTGTTACATCGAATATGTATTTGTGAGTAATAAGTACCAGATGGATCGCATCTTCCCAACTTCCGACAGCGAAAATCGGGTGATCTGCGTGCCGGGCATCGGTTCAACCAAGCCGTTCTGTGTTCTTATGGTAGATACAATGCCGGATATTCAATTGATGTTTAATGGCCAATGTTTCCCTCGATACCGGTATGAGCAAAAAAAGGAAGAAAAGCAGGGCGAACTATTGGCGGACACGCATGACCCGAAGCGCATTGATAACATCACTGACGTCACGCTCAAGAAATTTCGTATTCATTACAATGACAACACAATCAGCAAGGACACGATTTTCTATTACGTTTACGGTGTCCTTCATGCACCCGCCTATCGAGAACAATTTGCCAATGATTTGTCCAAGGATTTGCCGCGTGTCCCGATGGCCCCGGATTTTCATGCCTTTGCAGAAGCCGGAAAAAAACTTGCCGAACTTCACCTGGGTTATGAAACGTGTGAGGAGCATCCGCTTGAAGTCGTGTATACACAGCCCGGAGAACCACAACCGGAACATTTTCAGATCGGACGTAAAGCCATGCGGTTTGCCGATGACGAAAAATCAACACTTATAGTTAACGACTATGTCCGTCTGGAACGGGTCCCCGCTGAAGCACATCACTATGAAGTTAATGGCCGCACTCCACTTGGATGGTTCATTGACCGCTACAGGATAGCCAAGGATACACATAGCGGTATCGTGAATGATCCTAACGGCTGGTTTTATGACTCAAGAGACCTGATTGCGGCGATTCGTCGAATTGTGCATGTAAGCGTTGTAACCGTGAGTATCGTCGGGAGCTTGCCGGAACCATTTGATACCGGAGTAAAGGTCCGGTAAAAGTTGGAGCAACTATTTAGTGAAGCCCTCACCTGAACTGCCGCACATTTGATAGGCACCATGGATAAGCACGATGACAGTGACGTAATTGAAGCGGTTGTTACCTTCTTTTGCAGCCAAGGTTATTCCAAGCTGCAAGTAGAACGATGGCCTGATAAAGAGAACCGCCGGACCAAGGATATTGTGCGATAGCAGGCCCGTGAGCCATTGGGTATACGAGTATTGACAGTGTTGAAAACCAACGCCGAAATAACGACTGGTATTTGCAAGTTATAGGTGATCTTGAAGGGGAACTCTTAGGTTTGGCGGATTTTAATTTCTCAATCATATTTGAATTTGATGTCATCAAAAAGGGACTGTACGATGCCATGTGAGCTTAAGAATTTTAACTGCAGGGCAAAATAGGGTGGGTACCGATAACCCGAAACGGCAGCATTACGTTCCACAATTGTTGCTTAACAATTTTTGCGATTGTGAAGGTTATCTCTGGGTAGGCGACAGAGAAAAAGGAAAGACTTGGAAAACCAGGCCTAGAAACGTTTTCGTGGGGACGGAGCTATACACCGAGCGCGTCAGGGATCCCAATACAGGTGACTTGCCCGGGAAAAATTATAAATTTGATAAAGCTATTCAAAAGCTCGAAGGGGCAGTAGGCCCTGTTGTAAAGGAGATAATTAAAAAAGCCCGAAGTAAACAATGCCCGGAACTTTCTCAAAATGATTCCGACGTTTTCAAAAGGTTTATATATTCGATGGCCGGAAGAACCCCTGAGTCTCAGCAGCGGCTAATGTCAAGCAAAAGTTTTAAGGATGGTTACTATGAAATAGCAAAAGAGTGGGCCAAAAAACTGAACCAGCCGTTACCTGACAAGGATTCGGTTTATCAAGATCTAAATAGAGTAATACAGACGCAAAAAAGGCAGCGAAATGTCAATGCGCAATTCGCCGCAAGCGATGACATTCGTCTTCTCCGAGAAGAGAAAAAATTTTGCGGGGAAAACTGTTTATGGATTGGTGTTATTGAAGTGCCCAAAAGAAGCTTCGTGATTGGAAGTCATGGCATTACCATTTTCAAGATGAATCGAGATGAGCAGAGTTGCCTCCCTATCGCTCACGATGTGGTTGTTTTGGCTTTAGAATCACCAGATCCAGATAGAGAAACCTTGGCTATACTTGGTCGAGATCAAGATTGGTTTATCAGGAAAGTAAATTCGGCTACCGCCAATCAAAGCCGCTGGATTGCCGGCTGTTCGGAACAATTGATCCGTTCACTAATGACAAGGCGTCAAAACACCGAAGCTGGAGATTAATCTGATCAAACGCAGGTTGAAGGCTGTAGAGCAGCACTACAGGGGCGTCTATGAAGGAGGGCAGATGAATGAAAGTGAAAGATATGAAGATTGAACATGGCAGGGGGAGGTATTGTGCAACCAAACGTGGGACCGAATGCCAGAGTTGGGGGTTTCAAAAGCATGAATCCGGACTTGTACATTCCAAAGGACCGCGTTGCTGAGTTCTGTCGTGCAAACGGCATAGCCCAGCTTGCGATCTTTGGTTCAGCATTAAGAAAAGATTTCGGACCGGAGAGCGACATTGACATACTGGTAGAGTTTGCGCCAGGTCATACGCCGGGGTTGAAGTTTGTCGGTATAGCCTCTGAGTTATCAGACTTGTTCGGTAGACGAGTGGATGTTCTGACACGTACATCCGTGGAGCAAAGCCATAACTACATTCGCCGGAAGGCGATTCTAGATTCCGTTGAAGTCATCTATGCGGCGTGACGACGCCTACCTGCTTGATATGCCGGTAGCTTGCGCGTCAGGCAATAGCATTTGCAAAAGGACTTACTTACTCGCAGTTTGTACAGAGCGATTTACACCGGAATGTGATTCTTAAAGTGCTGGAAATTGTGGGAGAAGGCGCTTCCCGTGTCAGTGAAGATATTAGGAAAGCACATCGGGAAATTTCTTGGCCTCACATCATCAGTTTGCGCAATCGCATCGTACATGGCTATTTTGAGATTGATTTTGCGGTCGTCTGGAGAATCGTACAGGAAGATTTGCCGCGACCAAACCAAAATCAAAGCCAAAACCTACGAAGTCAAGACCACCTGCCGCAGCATGGTTTTTATAACATTTTTGAGAGTCGATTAAAGGAATCTGTTTCCTTCAGTGTAGGATCTGCTGCGGATATTGTGTTCAGCAATCCACCCAGAATTTCATGATCTCTACCATCGTAAACGAGCTGATCTATGAGACTTAAAGAGTCTTGGGGATACCGGCTTACAAGACCAGTATCTTGCTCCTCCGTAGAAAGAAAATGAAGAGCAGCACCCTCATTCTCAGGTGTCAGTATGTCTTGGATCGTATTGACTATAGATGGAAATGCCTCCCCAGCGTCTATGGCCATCCAAGCAAGATTTTCGGATAGGGCAGGTGATTTGTCACTGGGACGTCTGGGCCACACCTTATTAAACCAAGGCTCGACAGTATCTCTCCACAATGCCAAGGACTTCTCACCAGCACCTTGCAACATGTTACGGAGAGATGCTGCGACACTCACCAATTTATCTGGTCCCAGTATCCAAAGAACACCCCTGGCTTCATCGGTGCTGATCCCACGATCTGGCGGGACTGCCTGATAGGTAAATAAAGTAACTGCACGATCACGGCTGTGTTCAGGGATACAATCAAGATGCCGAAGTATCTTGAATAGTAGAGGCTTGAAAGCTACCAGAAGATCGGCTGAGCAATGCGCATACCACAAATAACCTTCCCACAAATACGGATCGAATGTTTCCTTGTCCTCAGGGTCCATCCGCCGGAAAAATGTGCGTTTGGTCAAATCTGGGTCAATGCGATAGAGAGCAAAAAGCATCGGGGCCAATCGGACTCGAGCCATCTTGATAGACGGCTCTTCATGTTCAGTGAGATATTCAAAATCCCGTCTTAACTGTTTTGGGAACCCAGGAGATTGACCGGATGCAATGCTTGGAATGCGCTTAGTCAATTCGTTATAAAGAATATTCCCCAAGATTCCACCGGCATGGTGATGGGCCATATTGAAATCCAAATCATGCTGCGGCTCTTCTCCCTCAATTGATGCGTCCCATATTCTTCGCCATAGCTTTCGTCTCAATGCCTCGTCAAGTTGTCGCCACACACCTTCAAACCATCTCGCAGCTTGAAGATACAGTTTACCCAATGTCTGTATAGGCATATCAACCAAAAGTTTGGCAATCACTTGTTTCAAAGCATCTGTAACATTTTCCTGTCCTTCTTGTCCGCACGCATACAGTACGTAGTACCAAGGGCGCGCCGGCCAGACATTGTTGTCCGATGCAGCTTTAAGAAGCCTTACTGCTGCTTGGGTATCGTTTTTTACAAACTGAGACCAGCTGCCACTACGCTTCCAAAGAAGAATATCTTCGTCTTGCTGCTTTTCCGACCATTGAATGAATTGCTCATCGGACATTTCTCCAAAATTTTCAAGCTTACTTTCATTGATTGGACCAAGAGCTGCAGTGTCAGAAGATATAAAAAAACTAAACTCCTCCGAATGATCACCCTTTGGTTGCCACGACAGACTACTTTGAATGCGGTCATAGGTTTTCTGCACAGATACTGGTAACAACACACCGGCTTCCTTCAGTTTATAAAGACGCAAAAGGATCTGGTAGTCACGAACTGTATTCCACTCATCTGCCGTGAGATCTTCTTGGTACATTTGCCTTGGCGGCCCTTCCAATATGGCTTCAGTCAGTTGGGTAAGCTGCTCTTCTCGAAACTGATGACCGCGCTTTCTTAGGAAACGCAGCGGTTCGCGCATGATATTGATATCCCATAATGCTGGTTGTTGCCTATCTAAAAGAATATCTAGTCCAAACTCTACGTCTAAGCGGGGATTTTTCGTAGCTGCGTACAGCGCTAACCGCCGAAATACAGGATAGGGGAGAGATCGCCAGCGTTGTACGAGGTGTGTTGCTGCAGCATGATCTTCTTGAGCAACAAGAGCGTCGTATGAGTCCCTAGCTAGTGCAATGAGTTGTGTCCAGGTATGGGCATGATGGGCATGCTTGTTCTGTTCATGTGGGCTGATGGATTTATATTCAATATGGGTGATGTCTTCGTTCGGACCAGCCAGGCCAAATTCACAAAACCAGCCCATAGCTTCGCGAAGGCGTGTCGTGAGTTCCTCTGCAATGACTGCCAGGGCACTACTCCAGTCTTCAGCATTGTTACGAAATTTTTGAATCTCATAATCACCGTTAACCCCAATCAACTCAATTTCAATTTCACACCAATTCCTCGGACGGCTTGGGTCCGGAATTTGTTTACGCCAGAGAAAATCTGGCCTGGCCTTGAATATTGGAATTGGTCGAAGGCGGTTTAAAAAAATCTGCAAAGCAAAAGTTGCATCAGGCCCCAAACTGGGATGGGTAAAATTGCGATAGGAGCGATTTGTGTATCTTTCCGACAGCATATGTGCGTAACTTCCATCCGCTAATATTCGCCAGATCTTGTGAAGTGCCGGAGGAAGCTGAGTCGTGTTTTCATCTAGCTGGGTTCTGATTTGATGATGCAATTCCGAGTGCAAGATTGCGCCTTCAGTGAGTGCCCAGTCCAGCACTACCTGACTGTCAAGACACTTAGCAATCCAACGGCCCAAGTGGAATGTAACTTCGTTCAAGTCAAAAAGATCTGCAAGCTGTCGAGATGAGACCAGTGGCACAAAGATGGGTTGTCCATCATCGGTTTGGCCTATGGGCAAACTCAGCAACCCCTTCTTTTGTAGAGGCATAATCCATTCAGGGATAGGTCGGCGCTTCCCTGTCAGGTCTGCGAAATGTCTTGCAACGTTGGTGTCTTTGAGTGCCCACGCCATATCTCGGATGGTAGAGTCATTTTCATCTGAAACAGGCGGAAGCTGACTGAGATGGGACACTAACTGTCGGCGTCCGGTAATCCCCTGACGATAGTTGTCAGCCCACTTTTCTAAGGCTTGCCATAGTTGCTGGTGTTTGTTGGTTTTGTCGTAAAGAATTGGTGTTATGCCTCTAAGTTTCCATTGTTGTTTGACTTTGTCCAAACCTGCCGTTTCTTCACTGCTGTAAGGCGCAAAGACGTAAGGTTCCTTGAATTGTTGGGAGCGTTCCTCACGCGCTGCCGCTAATGCGCTTACCAGATAGCGCATCGTAGGGTCCTCAAGACTGTATCCGATGAAAACGACATGATAGTGCCGGAAGAGCTCGGTCACGAACCGCAATGCCCAGCCTTCAAGCATATAAGCCATGCCGAAATTAGCCGTAGTTAATACTAGCTGCCGGTTGTTTGGGGAACTTCCTAGTTTACCGTGCAAATAGACCAATCCTTTAAATGTCTCTGGCTTTGCCGGTGGTAGAGTCGGAGCAATATGCACATCCATTCGGTGGCTGGATTGTTCGAGCTTTCTCAATTTTATCTGTGAGCGCTCGAATAATTCGTCAAAATTTGTGGTAACGAGTCGTCCGTGTTCTGTGTCAAGGTCTGCCAGCCGAGTCAAAATCAGGTGCTTATCCAGTGTTTTAGTCCTCGGCTCTGACAGATGACGGCGTACCTTTTCACGTACATCCTTGGCTTCGTAGCCACCGTGCTGAGGGGATTCCAGAATGCCCAAGGCTTCGTCGTATTTCTTGTCCTCAAATGCCTGCCATGCCAGTGCTTCTGTGGAACCTGGTTCGCACTGCTCTTTGAGTGGTAGCAGATCAGCAAGTGTGTCTTCAACCAATTTTTTAAAGGATGGTAAACCTGCAGGTACGGAAACACCTACGCCGCAGAAAAAAACAACCTCCCTATCCTCATGGCCTCGTAGCAATTCTTCCGGGATGAAATCCATAAACGCTCCATTTATTTACGGTCGGCCATAAAGTTTACATTATGAGGAGCCAGCTTGGTCAACTCCAGCACTGTATCGGTTCCGGAATTCACGGATGGTTTCTTGGGCGAATACCGTGCATAAGCTCAGAAACATTTGGCACTCCACCCGACAGGAGGAGCAGCTTTGCAAATCCAATATATAGGCTATCGCATCCGGGGGTTTTACCGTGTGTGCGTGTCCGGATACATACCGGATTCTCGGACCTCAATAAAAAGGTGACCGATATGCAATATCAGCACATCGGCCACCGCATCAAAGGTTTCTATATGAGCCAATTTTGCTTCAAAAATGGAGGCTCATGAACACAACGGCTCAATAGAAATATGATGCCCTCATTTTGGGAGAAACACGGACTAAATGCACACACGATGTTTCCTGCCGATCGGTAATCGGCTTGCTGTTTCAGGGGAAACTACAGATCGGATGTCACCGAGCGCATTCAAGGTCGGTCGCAGTACTTTGTACCGCTGGCGCTGGCGTTATCGCCGCACTGGTCTCGGTGCCTTGTATGACTGCGACAAAGCGCCGCGCAAGAGGCGCCGGCGAATCTGGCCGCAACCCGGCAAAGTACTTGTCGTTCATGACGAAGCTTAGTTCTGCGAATAAACCCCAGCCCCGACGTCCTTGTCGGGTCGTTCGCCGCTGAAAACCGTTCGGTTTTCCGGGCGCGTCTCACCCTGCACCGTCCTCATGCCGGCAACGGACAGAAAGCACCGATCCGAATGTTACTGCCGAATGCTTCCCCAGAAGCTCTTCAAGAATCCCACTAGGGTGGCATCGTACAGGAAGTTGCGTACTTTGCGGTGTTTTATTATCATGTATGCCTCTTTCATCCGGAGACGAACTATGAAAGCAGGGATTCACCCCGAATACAACGAAGTTAAAATTACTTGTGGCTGCGGGAATAGTTTCACGACGCGGTCAACTTATCCCGATAGTGAATTGACGGTAGAAGTATGTTCCGCTTGTCATCCTTTTTATACGGGTAAACAAAAAATACTAGAGAGCGCCGGGCAAGTTGATAAATTCCGCAAGCGTTACGGGAAAAAGTAAACAAACCTTTCCACTGCTACTGCTATTATTCCTATGTGTCGGAGTAGTCGCTGCAGACGATTGTACGCCGATCGGACATCTCACCGAAGCGATCGTTTCTTATGTCCATGACGGTGATACGATATGGTTAGAAAATGGCGACAAAGTTCGTTTGATCGGATTGAATACTCCTGAAATTGCGGCACGCGATAGACCGGGCGAACCGCTGGGGATATCGGCGCGCAACATGCTGCGCCGACAGCTGACGGGGAAAAGAGTCTATCTTGAATCCGATAGCAGGGAGCATGATCGTTATGAGCGTCGTCTCGCACATTTGTTTTCACCTGATCGGAGTAATCTTGCGGCTGGGTTGATCGCCGCGGGGTACGGTTATGCAATTACTATTCCGCCGAATCTAAAGCACCATGAATGCTATCAGGCTGCCGAACAGAGAGCGCGCCAAAAAAAGGCTGGAATTTGGCAGCATAAATACTTTGCTCCGTTTAAGGCAGAGGATGTTCGGCGAACAGGTTTTATGCGTGTACGCGGCTGTGTGCAAGAGATACATCATGCGCGGCAATCGGTTCTTTTACGTCTGGCGGATAAATTCGTGCTTAAAATGAGCAATGACGATATTCAATCCTACCTCCGGCGCTTGCTTCATAGCATAAAAAACGCTTCGGCGCCGGTTTGCTTATATGCACGGGGCTGGGTTTATAATAACCGACGGTTTCAAGAAAGAGTTTTACAAGTGCGCCATCCTAATGCGATTGAATTTATTCACCAAAAATAATTCATTAGATCTCCGATTTATCCTTTTGAGCATTTTTGTATGTGTGACATTAGTCGCTTGTGCGACAAATCCTGTAACCGGTAGAAAGGATTTAGTACTTGTTTCCGAAGAACAAGAGCTTGAGGGGATGGGCGAACGCTATCACCCGCATTTGGTCAAATATTATGGCGGAGAATATGATGATCCTCCATTAAAAGCCTATGTTGCTCAGGTTGGCAAAAAACTTTCTCAATATAGCCATCGCGATCATCTGATTTATCATTTTACGATTTTGGATACGGATCAAGTCAATGCTTTTGCTACCCCAGGGTATATTTATATCACTCGAGGCATGTTGGCATATCTTAATTCGGAAGCGGAACTTGCGGCGGTGTTAGGGCATGAAATGGGACATATAGCAGCGCGCCATAGCGTACGGCAGCATGCAAAAAGCCAACTGGCGGCTATTTTGATGCAAGTGCTGGCGCAAAGTCAAAACGGCAGCTTGCTGCCTAATATTTCGCAGTTCATTAGTACAGCGGTTGTACGTGGATATGGGCGGGGAAATGAGCTTGAGGCGGATCGTTTAGGTGTCGAATATCTGGCAAAAACAGGTTATCAGCCGGATCAAATACTTGAAGTCTTGCGGATTTTGAAGTCGCATGAAGAATTTGAGAAACAGTTGGCCGAAGAGCAAAACCGTCGACCGAATGTTTACCATGGTGTGTTTGCCACGCATCCGGATAACGAAAAACGTTTGCGTGAAGCAGCCATCGTCGCGGCTGAACGGCAACAAGAGGAGAATACGGCGGAAATTAAACGACAGGAATATCTTGATCGGATTCAAGGATTAACTTTTGGTTCTTTAAGCAAAGGCGGTGTTGTTAGGAATAATCACTTTTATCATGCGGACCTTGGTATTACTTTCACTTTCCCGGGAAACTGGCTGACGCGAAATTCCCCATCGCAATTTGTCGTGACTAACCTGAAAAATACATCAACGATTTTGCTACAAGTCGAGGACAGAAACCGTAAGCAAACGCCCGAGGAATTTTTAGAGATGAGGTTCAAAGGCTTTGAGCAAGGGACCTCAATGGCGTTAGATGCAGAGTTGCCGGGGCAGACCGCGGTCCTGAAAAGGATTGGCACGCCGTACGGTTATAAAAGGTCACGTATTGGAGTGTTATTTTTCCGCAATAAAGTCTTTAAATTTTTGGCAGTGGCAAAAGAGCCAAGCGAGTTTGTTGACAATGACTTTGCTTTTCTTGAGACAATGAAAAGTTTGCGCGCCTTAAGAGAAGACGAATATGTGCTGGCGCAACCAATGAGAGTACAATTAATTACTGTAAAGGGAGGAGATACATTTTCCAGCTTGTCCCAAGACACTTCATTCCCGCATCATAAAGAAGATCTTTTAAGGTTGATCAATGGAATGTACCCGGAAGGCGCTTTGGAAGTCGGGCAAGTTATTAAAACAGTCCGGTAGCGGGAGCGATGTCACAGGTTTATCTGGTTGATGCCAGCATTTATATTTTTCGCGCTTGGTTTGCGATGCCGGATAGCTGGGTAAATCATGAGGGGCATCCGATCAATGCCTTGCGCGGCTTCTTTGATTTTACTACACGTTTTCTTGATGAAGTAAAGCCGCAATATATCGCATTTGTTTTCGATGAAAGTCTTGAACATTCCTACCGTAACGAGATTTATCCTCCATATAAAGAAAATCGTGAACCTGCACCGATCGAATTAAAGAGACAGATAGTGCAATGTCGCGAATTAATCCGTGCACTCGGTATTCTTGAGATCGCGCATCACCATTATGAGGCGGATGATTTGATTGGCACTTTGGCGGTTTATGCAAAAAAGCGCGGACTGCAAGTCATCATCGTTTCAAGCGATAAGGATTTGGCGCAACTTATTCAAACGGATGATATATGGTGGGATTATACAAAACGTCGCCGTTTTCGTTCGGAGGATGTCAAAGCGCACTTTGGCGTACTGCCGGAGCAGATACCGGATTGGCTTGCGCTTGCCGGTGATAGTGTTGATAACATTCCCGGTATTCCCGGAATAGGCGTCGTGAGTGCGGCAAAGTTGTTGAATTATTTCGGCACCATAGAAAATTTGTTGAACAACTTAGATTCGGTTGAAAAAGTTGAAGGATTGCGTGGCGCGAGCCGTATTTCAGGATTGATTTCAGAACATGCCGAAACGCTCCTTTTATCTCGTCGTCTGACTCGGATTGTTTGTGATGTGCCGTTATCGGAGTCCGTTGATATGACGATTCGGCAACCTGATTTATCCGGATTTGAATCGTTGAGCGTTACGGCAAGTTTCCGTGAGTACTATAAAAGACGCTTTGAGAAGTGTATTAAAAACTTGCGAGTCGCTAGCTGATGATAGTAGATGTCCTTAGTTTTTAGCGCCCATGGCAAGTAAGTGCGCGTTCACGGATTTTTCGGCGTTCGCTCGCATTGTTAGGATTAATATTCCATCCCGATAAATGTTGGCGTACCAATTGAGCCAAGAATTCGATATGCGGTTGCGAGTCATTGAGCGCCGGAATGTAATTGAAATCTTCCCCCCCCGCTGCCATAAAAAATCCATGATTCTGAACTGCGATTTCTTCCAATGTTTCAAGGCAATCGGCAGCAAAACCCGGACAAAAAATATCAATTTCAGTAACTCCTTTTCCGGGCAATGCTTTTAATGTTTCATCGGTGTAGGGTTTCAGCCACTCAGCGTACCCGAAGCGGGATTGGAAGCTAATGATCCAATCATCTCGCTGTAAACTCAATGCGTCTGCAATCAATCGCGCGGTTGCATGGCAATGACAATGATACGGGTCTCCCGCAAGTAGGTTACGGTGTGGCAAACCATGAAATGAAAACAGTAATTTACGTTTGGAATTAGCATGATCACGATACCGGCGAATCTGTTCGGCACAAGCGTGGATATATTGCGAGTGGTCATAGTACTGGTTAATAAAACGGACTTCCGGAAGCCAGCGGTAATCGCGCAAAGTTTGCGTGACAATATCAAATACGGCCCCGGTCGTGGTCGCCGAATACTGGGGATAAAGCGGTAATATTAGTAGTTGCCGAATATTGTTTTCTTTAAGTACTTTGATCCCTTCGCTAATACTTGGGTCGCCGTAACACATTGCGGTTTGTACAATGATTTTATCCATACCGTTTTGATATAATCTTTGTGTAAGGGCTTCTGCTTGTTTGCGCGTATAGACTAGCAACGGTGCGCCGTCTTCCAGCCATATTTTCTTATATGCGCGGACAAGGTGTTTTGGTCTTAACGGTAGAACGAATAAGTGCAGAATCGGCAACCATAGTAAACGCGGTATCTCAATGACACGGCGGTCCGATAAGAATTCCCTCAAATAACTACGAATCGCCGATGCGGTCGGCGCCGAAGGAGTGCCGAGGTTGACTAACAGCAGGCCTGTGTGGGGAATACTGTCATGGCGATAGTCACTTTTTCCTTGAAATGGCACAGGTGGGCCGGATACTTAGTGCCGGTGATTATGGAGGCGGCTGCTTCTTGGAAAATAGTTTCTCAGAAATTCCATCTGATCGGCTAGAATATTGCGCGATTGCAAATAAACGTACTCGGCACGAGTCGGGGCAAACGGTACTGCAAGCAGTTGCATACCGGCAGCTTCCGGTGTTTTACCTGCTTTACGATTATTGCAAGTCCGACACGCAGTTACAACATTTTTCCATTCGTCTTTACCACCGGCGCTTAGCGGTATCACATGATCGCGCGAAAGTTTGCTGCGGCTGAAATGATTGCCGCAGTACATGCAGATAAATGAATCGCGGCGAAATAGCGTCCCGCTATTTAGCGGTGGCGTATAGTACTTATGTAAGTTCGATGTATCGCCGTGGGTCGCAACGATTGAGTAAAGTTCTATCATGCTCTGTTGCCGGCTGACTGCATTGATTCCGCCGCGGATCTTATACAGTAGCTTGCCGAAATTATAAGCAACCCGACCGGTATAATGAAACTTAACCGCATTGCGATAGGTGACCCACTCAAGCGGCATCCCGGCATTATTGGTGCGTAGAATCCATTGATCTAATCGGTTGTACACGAAAAAAACCTCTCTGCTTGGCTATGGTTTATTGCATTCATCATACCGAAAAATGTTGTTTTTTGTCGACCATTTTGAGTTTATTAAAACTTTAATTATCCATTTGCTGTATCTGCGTCAGTCAAACCGAGTACAATATTCTGCGGAAAAAGCTGCTTATTTTTTATATTCATTAGCTATATGATTTATAAAGGTAGTAAGTGGTAATATTGCCCACATTTACTATAGTCTGCCGGTAAAGCGAAAGATTTCCACCATACTTTATATATACTATGGCAAAGTCTATCGATCAACTGCCTCAATGATGTTTGCTCTCGCCAAACTATCGGGGAAATAATAACAGATTACCCACAGAGTTATCCACATTTACGAAAAATATAGGCGCTAAAGACAATAATGGCCAAGTATCCGCAATTTATCTATAGGATATGTCATTTGATATCAGCTTAAGTAACTAGATAGCGACTATGGGAAAATCAGTACAATCAATGCCTCTCATTTTGCGAGTTGCGGTTATCGCACCTTTAGACCGGTATTTGGATTATCTGCCGCTGGAAGAGGGTGCGGTGCCGATAGTGGGAGCGCGTGTTCGGGTTCACCTACAAAATCAACGGCGTGTAGGTATCGTGATGGCGCATGTACAGCAAGCGGAAGTTGCCGTTGAGAAATTGCGTACAATTGAAGAAGTCGTTGATTCGGGCCCAATATTTTCCGATCATTTGTTGCAGTTATTGCGCTGGGCTTCACAATACTATCATTATCCGATTGGTAAAGTACTGCATACAACATTGCCGCGTCTGCTGCGACAAGGTAACGCGATTACTAAAAACTTTATCAGAGTTTGGCATGCGCAAAACACAGTTGATACGGGCAAGGATTTACTGAAGCGTGCTAAAAAACAGAAGGCGCTATTTGAGTTTTTACGTGATCAATCGTCGGATGAAACAGCATTGCGTGCAAATTTTCCCGGATGGCGTTCCGCTTTACGCGAATTGATACGGAAAGAATTGGTTTATTGTACCGAATCGCAAGTGCGCGACGATACTGTTGTACCAACGGCAAAACATCATACGTTGAATGACGAGCAAGCCGATGCGGTTCGGAAAATAAGAGAATCGTTAGGGCGATTTTCGTGTCATTTGCTTGAAGGGGTTACCGGCAGCGGCAAGACTGAAATTTATTTACAGTTGATTCGGCGGATTATCTCCGAAGGCGGACAAGCGATGGTATTGGTACCTGAAATTGGTTTGACGTCACAAACAGTGCGGCAATTCCGGGAGAGATTCGGTTCGGTGGTCGCTGTCTTACATTCCGGTTTAAGCGACCGACATCGTTTCCGTTCATGGTGCAAGTCCATGCTCAACGAAGTAAAAATTATTATTGGTACTCGCTCGGTTGTATTTACGGCCTGTAATGATTTGAGGTTGATAGTGGTTGATGAAGAGCATGACTTATCTTATAAACAACAGGATACATTACGCTATCACGCGCGCGATCTTGCGATCAAACGTGCACAGCTGCTTGATATCCCGATTATTTTGGGCAGCGCCACGCCGTCGTTAGAGTCGCTGCATAATGTATTGGAAAAACGTTACCGGTGGCACCGACTTAGTCATCGCGTCGGCGGGGCGCAACTACCGCAATATCGAGTATTGGATATACGCGGTCAGCCTTTAACCGCAGGTTTATCGCTGCGTTTGATTGAGATGATGCGACGTTGTCTTGAACGTGACGAACAAGTACTATTGTTTTTAAATCGGCGAGGTTACGCGCCAAAATTTTTGTGCCATGATTGCGGCACGGTGATCGAATGCCCGCGGTGTGATCTTCCTCTAACGTACCATCTGTCAAAAAATAATCTATATTGTCATCACTGCGAATATAAACAGCTATGTCCTGATTGTTGTCCGAATTGCCGAAGTGATTGCCTGAAAATGATAGGGTTTGGCACCGAGCGTATTGAACGGGAGTTACGGCAAATTTTTCCCGCAACTAAAATCGTGCGAATTGATGCTGATACGACTCGACGCAAAGGTGAGTTGGAAAAATATTTGAAAGCGATACGTTCAGGGGATGCAAAAATTCTGGTTGGTACGCAGATGATCTCAAAAGGACACCACTTTCCCGACGTGACCTTAATTGGCATTGTTAACGTTGACCAAAGATTATTTGCTTTTGATTTCAGATCATTAGAGCGGTTGGGACAATTGATTATTCAGGTATCGGGGCGAGCGGGGCGCGGGCAGCGACCTGGAGTAGTTGCATTGCAGACCTATCATCCCGACAATGTAGCGCTGCAATGCTTAATACGCCAAAACTACCATCAGTTCGCTAAAACTCTACTAGCGCAACGGCATCTGAATCAGATGCCGCCGTACCGTTATTTGGCAGTGTTTCGTGCCGAATCGAAAGATGAGTTTGCGCCGCAGTGTTTTCTAAAAGAAGTTGCTACAATTGTGCACAAATATCAATTGCCTAAAGTAGAGTTATTCGGGCCAGTACCGGCTCCGACCGAAAAAAAGATAGGTGTTTACCATGCTCAACTGATGCTCAGTGCTGAACAAAGGTTCACATTAAATCGTTGTCTTTCCAAAGGAATGGCGGAAATATTGCAATTACGTGCAGCGCGAGGAACAACATGGCATGTTGATGTTGATCCGATGGAATTAGAGTAACCAACGAGAGATAGGATGTGTCAGGTAGGCATAAGCCGATTATAATTTGTGACTGTCTGAATATAGAAATCTATGTCTACGCAAGACAAAATTACGCAATGGTTAAGCGCAAGCCTCGCACTACTACACGAAGAAGGCATTTCGTTGAAAAATGTCCAAGTGCAAGTTACCGCGTCAAAAGGACGAACTCGCGGCGACTATACTAGCAATATCGCTTTAGTTGCTGCCGGTCAGACCGATTTAACCGCTCATCGACTTGCGCAAAAAATTGTCGCTTACTTACCGACAGATGAAATACTGGAAAAAGTGGAAGTGGCGGGGCCGGGGTTTATTAATTTTTATATCAAAACTAATTTGTCATCGACAATCATTCGGGAAATTATTGAGCAAGGTGAAAACTTTGCGAATGGTTCGATGCGTTCTCTCCGAAAACGTATTCTCATTGAATATGTGTCTGCCAATCCGACCGGCCCTTTGCATGTCGGACACGGGCGCGGCGCCGCGTACGGTGAAAGTATCGCCACATTTTTTACTACTGCCGGCTGCACGGTGGAGCGCGAGTACTATGTGAATGATGTGGGGAGGCAGATGGATATTCTGGCACTATCGGTTTGGTTGCGTTATTTAGAGCTTGGAAATCAAACCGAAGGAGAGATTTTTTTTCCGGAAGACTGCTATCAGGGCGATTATATTTACGATATTGCGGCAGCGGTTAGGAACCGATATGGAGGAGAGTTTGATCATCCTTTGATGGAAGTATTTTCCAATGTGGCGATAACGGGTCGGGACGATGAGGGTACGAATCAGGATCATAGTCAAGCGCAACTAGACGTCTTAATTAATAATAGCCGTTTCTTACTTGGTGCAAATTATGCAATTGTTCAGGAGATGGCACAACAAGCGATTTTACGAGATATCCGTAGGGATTTGGAAAAATTTGGTGTGCATCATACGCACTGGTTTTCAGAAAAAACTTTGGTCGGGTCGGGTCAAGTTGTAACAGTGGTCAATTTGCTTGAAGATAAAGGGGTGTTGTATCGAAAAGATGGCGCTTTGTGGTTTCGTTCAACTGATTTTGGCGACGATAAAGATCGTGTGATAAGGCGTGAAAACGGGCAATTTACCTATTTTGCATCCGACATCGCCTATCATGCGGATAAGTATGCGAGAGACTATGATTTGATGATAAATATTTGGGGAGCGGATCATCATAGTTATACGACACGTTTGATTGCCGCACTAAGAGCATTAGACTTGGATGTTGATAAGTTGACCATTTTTCTGGTGCAGTTCGCTACTCTATATCGAGGGTCTAAAAAAATTCCGATGTCAACACGTGCCGGTCAGTTTGTTACATTGCGTGAGCTCTGTACCGAAGTAGGTAAAGATGCGGCACGATTTTTTTATATTATGCGCAAGCCGAATCAACATATGAAATTTGATTTGGAACTTGCCAAATCGGAAAATGTCGATAACCCGGTTTATTATGTGCAATATGCCCATGCGCGAATCCATAGCGTTTTTAAACAACTTGAAGAGAAAAAAATCACCTTCAACTCCGCGGATGCAAAGTTTGAATATTTGGCTGAAGATGAAGAGATTGGTTTGGTAAGACAAATGGCGATCTATGAGAAAACATTAAGTAATGCGACAGAAAAAATTGATCCTCAGTTATTGCTAAATTTTTTACGCGGGCTTGCAACAAAATTCCATGCGTACTATAACCGGCATGTCTTTTTGGTGGAAGATGAAGCGTTGCGTAATGCGCGACTGGTGCTACTGCTTGCGCTACGCATTTTATTTGCCAATGGTCTACATCTGATCGGCGTATCAGCGCCTAAAAAAATGTAACGGCTGTGATTCGTAAAGACTATAAAAGAAGCCCCAACAAAATACCGCCGGCGGAAGGTTCTTCCGGCATAGTGCGCGGTTTTTTATCGGGTTTGTCTGTCGGGCTCACCATTGCCGCATCGGTGCATGTTTATCATGTGATTGTTGCATCCGACGAGGCATCGCCCATGCCGACGCCACCACAATTGACAGCGCAAACTTCTGCTGAAATCGAATCCCCACAGCCTGAACCGAGAATTAGCGATCGCGAAGTGAACGATACTCTGCTCTACGGTTCCAATGTGCTGCTGCCGGACTGGAAAATGGAATATATTTTGCAAGCAAAAAGTTACCGCACACAAGCGGAAGCTCAGTCTTTGAAGCAGCGGATACTGAGTTTGGGTTATAAATCAATCATTCGCAAGATTGAAGAAGAGGGTGAAGCTTGGTACCGCGTGGAGCTTGGGCCTTATCACGAACTGAAAGATATAAGCGAGACGCGAATGCGTTTAAAGAATCATCGAATTGAGATAATAGTCAAACAACAAAAATCCGAGTAGATAATAATCCGATTTTTTCGTATCAAAATAGATTTATTTTCCGTCCGAAATTTTTAATGCGGCCGCTCTGAGGTCATTGTCGGTGATGCGTTCAATTCGCACCATGGCAGCACGGGAATAGTGCGTAAAATGCCGCTTCATTGAGTTTAGATAAATCGGATCATAGTGCTCATTAAGCAAACCGATTACCATGTTTTCCGCATCTCGATGAGTTTTCCAATGCGTCCAGCGGTTAATTTTTTCAACTCCTAAAAAAGGAATGAGTAAAGCAAGCGAAGACTTGAGCAATGTGCGATCGGTTAGGAAATGTTGATATTCATTCAACAAATATTCCACTCGTGCCTTAAGACCCGTTTCAATGCAAATACATTCGGCGGCACGAATAGCGTTTAATACAGTAGTGGGTATATGTATCTTACCGATCTTACGGCTCTCTGCTTCCACATAAGTCGGTAGTTTCGGATTGAAACGGCGCAAGGTTTTGCACAATAGACTCTCGAAGTATTTCTGTGACGGTTGTTCTTCGTGTAAGAGATTTCCCAGTACTGAGCCACGATGGTTTGCTAACTGTTCAAGGTTCAGTGCTTGCGCCGCTTTTTCTTGCGCCAAAATATTCAACAGCCTACTTTTCCCGACGCCGGTACGTCCGCATAGTACTTTGAACTTTAGTTTGGGGGCGATATCATCAATAGTTGTTCTGACCATACTGCGGTATGCCTTATATCCGCCGGGTAAAGAAACTGCCGGCCAGCCGATCTTCTTTAGAATATGAGTAAATGCCGCACTACGTTCTCCTCCTCGTTGGCAATATACTAATGGTCGCCAGTTGTCATCGCGGGCATTGAGGTGTTCCCGTAGATGTCCGGCAAAATTTTCGGCGATAAGCGAGGCGCCTTGTTTTTTTGCTTCAAATGCAGAAATCTGTTTGTAAAGTGTGCCGATATGGGAACGTTCCTTGTCGCTTAATGCCGGAAAATTATGCGCTCCGGGAATATGATCGTCAGCATATTCTACCGGTGATCGAACATCAATAATCTCTTCAAACCGGTCGATTTGTGATAATGTCAGCACTACTCTATTTTCCGGTAATAGGACATGGCATTTAAGCTAACAGAATTTGCTCATGGCAGCGGGTGCGGTTGTAAACTCGCTCCGGGTATCTTATCCGAAATTCTGAAAGAATACTTTGCTTATGCGGATGATGGAAAATGCAATGGCCGATTAATGCGTAATGATGCAATGGATGATGCCGCAATTTTTTTCTTAAATGACAATCAAGCATTAGTTGCCACCACTGATTTTTTTATGCCGATTGTTGATGATGCGCATGATTTTGGCAAAATTGCCGCGGCAAATGCGTTGTCGGATGTTTATGCGATGGGTGCCAAACCACTTTTTGCTTTGAATATCGTAGGGTTTCCGGTAGATAAAATTCCCCGAGAGATTATTACGCGGATTTTGATGGGCGGCGCGGAGATTTGCCGTTCCGCCGGAATTACGATTGCCGGAGGGCATTCGATCAACGCTTCCGAACCTATTTACGGATTAGCGGTTGTCGGAATCATCGCTCAGTCGCACATTAAGCGTAATGCAACCGCTGAAGTTGGTGATGCTTTGATTTTAGGCAAGCCGCTAGGTGTGGGCATTCTCTCTAGTGCGTTCAGACGCGGGCAGCTAAAGGAAGATGAATACTGCGAATTGATTCGTTGGACTACAAAATTAAACCGTATCGGTGAGCAGTTTGGTGCCCTGCCGACGGTGCATGCGATGACTGATGTAACCGGATTCGGCCTGCTGGGTCATTTGTCCGAAATCTGCAAAGCATCGCAAGTAAGCGTGACGATTGACTTCAATTCTGTGCCAATACTTGCGCCGGCGCGGAATTTTGCCGAGCAAGGTCTCACGACCGGCGCAGCGAAGCGTAATTATGCAGCTTATCGTGAACATCTGTGTTTTTCCGAAACAGTCGCATCGTGGCAAAAGAATTTGTTGCTGGACCCCCAGACTAACGGAGGATTGTTGGTTAGTTGTGCGGCGCATTCGGCTCAAGCAGTGGTTGAAATGTTCCATCGCAAAGGATTTAATATGGCGCAGAAGATTGGTAAAGTTCAAACCGAGTGGCAGCATGGCATGATACAAATTCAATGTTAAAATGATCCGATGGAACTTGTAACGCATAGACCCATTAAGATAAAAGCGCCGATGACTTCGGAAGTTTGCCGAACGATGTTTCGTTATGAAGGGGAGGCGCTTGAAAAGAAATCAATGCACATTAAACAAAAACTTAAAGCGCTGAATGCGGTTTTGGTTGCGCATTATTATGTGGACGAAGATATCCAGAGGATTGCCGAGGAGAGCGGCGGGATTGTGTCGGATTCACTTGAAATGGCACGTTTCGGGCAGGCAAGCCCGGCCGATGTATTGGTAGTTGCCGGTGTACGTTTTATGGGCGAGACGGCGAAGATACTTAGTCCGGATAAAACTGTTTTAATGCCGACGCTTGAAGCCACTTGCTCCTTAGACTTGAGTTGTCCGGCAGGTGAATTCGCCGCTTTTTGTAGCAATCATCCCGCTCACACGATTGTCGTTTATGCAAATACAAGCGCTGAGGTAAAAGCAATTGCTGATTGGGTAGTTACTTCTAGTATCGCAGTGGAAGTGATTTCGCACTTGATGGATGAAGATGAAAAAATATTGTGGGCGCCCGATCGCTATCTTGGTAATTATATTCAGCGAGTTACAGACGCCGATATGTTGATTTGGCAGGGACACTGCGTGGTACATGAGGAATTTAAGTATCATGGCGTGCTGGAATTGAAAGAAGAGTATCCCGACGCCGCGGTGTTGGTGCATCCTGAATCTCCTGAGATGGTTATTGATATTGCCGATGCGGTGGGATCAACCAGTCAATTGATTAAAGCCGCCTGCAATCTGCCTAATAAGTATTTCATTGTGGCAACTGATAACCGAATTTTTTATAAGATGCGTCAACTAGCTCCCGACAAAATATTTATTGAGGCGCCGACTGCGGGAGAGGGTGCAACTTGTCGTAGCTGTGCGCATTGTCCGTGGATGGCGATGAATAGTTTAGACAATTTGGAACGAGTTCTTGATCGGCAGGATAATGAAATTATTCTGGATATGGCAACAATCGAATCTGCACTTCAGTCTACGCAACGAATGATAGATTTTTCTGCCGAACGCACTGTGAGCAGGTAAATTCAGTGGACTATGACACAAAAATCGAGAGGATACTGCGGCAGTTACAGGAGAATTTATCTCCTGAACTCCATTTGGCGTGTGATGAACTCAAAAAAGTGATGCGAGCTAACATGTCTGCTTTACTTCAACGTATGGATTTGGTTAGTCGCGAGGAATACGACATACAGGTTGATTTGCTAGAACGTTTGCGGCAACAAGTCGCCGAAATTGAGCAGTCGCTTGGCCAATATGAAAAGCAGAATACCGACCGTTCATCTGCCAAATAATACCGTTCGTCGTAAATGTATCTCGCTATAGCGGGATACATTCATGCTGGTATTTTTTCATTCCGTCAGCGGAGGAAATATCGTATGACATTGGCGATGGTGCGTAGTCGCGCTGCGCGTGGTCTGGAGGCAATTCCGGTTAATGTTGAAGTATATGTCGGTGCGGGACTGCCTAAATTTGTCATAGTCGGTCTTCCTGAAAAAGAAGTGTGTGAAAGTCAGCATCGTGTAAGAGCGGTGTTATTGAATAGCTGTTTTGAATTTCCATGTCAACGCATTATCGTCAATCTTGCTCCGGCAGACTTGCCTAAGGAAGGTGGGCGTTTTGACTTGCCGATTGCATTGGGGATTTTAGTTGCTGGCAAACAGCTTCCGCCCAAAGTGGTTGCCGACTATGAATTTATTGGCGAGCTTGGCTTATCCGGTACTTTGCGTCCGGTCCGCGGCGTTTTACCTGCGGTAGTGGCGGCAGCGCGGCAAAAGCGCAAAATTGTCATTCCACAGAAAAATTGCGTCGAAGCTTCATTGGTTCACGATGCGGAAATTTATCCCGCAGATAATTTACTTAGGGTATGCGAGCATTTGCTCGGACATCGCGTGTTAAAGGCATTGGCCCCGGCAGAAATTTCGGATAGCGATATGGTGTATCCTGATTTATCCGATATTCGCGGACAATATCATGCAATACGTGCATTGGAAGTTGCTGCTGCCGGCAACCATAATTGTTTGTTTATGGGTGCGCCTGGTACCGGCAAGACTATGCTTGCCAGCCGCCTTCCGGGTATTTTGCCGCCGTTGAATCATAGTGATGCCTTGGAGGTAACGATTCTACGTTCTTTGGATGGAAAACAAGTTAAACCGCAACAGTTTTATCAGCGGCCTTTTCGTTCACCGCATCATTCGGCATCCGCAGCGGCGTTGGTGGGCGGAGGCGCGGATTTGCGTCTTGGCGAAGTCACACGCGCACATCACGGTGTGTTGTTTCTTGATGAGTTACCGGAATTCCAACGCCGTGCTTTGGAAACGCTACGCGAACCGCTTGAATCACATTCGGTGCGTTTATCGCGAGTTGCGGGACATATTGAATATCCGGCGCGGTTTCAAATGATTGCCGCAATGAATCCTTGCCCGGATGGCTCCGACGTGGATGAGAACGGCGCATGCCCTTGCAGCGATGCGAGATTGCAGCGCTACTACAGCCGCTTATCCGTGCCTTTTCTAGATCGTATTGATATGCATGTGCGAGTGCCGCGTATTAGTTGGGGGAAGGGGGAAGTCAAGCAGTGTGAGCCTAGTGTGGTTGTACGTCAGCGAGTCTTGGCGGCGTACCAGCGTCAGATAAAACGACAGGACAGACAAAATGCGTATATTGATAATGCGCAAATTGAAAAACATTGCGGATTGTCCAAGCAAGATAAAACATTATTTTTTCAAGCAGTAGAACGGTTGAATTTATCCGCCCGTGCAGTGCACCGTACGCTAAAGGTTGCCCGCACTATTGCCGATTTATCCGCAAGCGAGCTTATTACCCGTCGGCACTTGCTTGAAGCGTTGTCTTATCGTGCTATGGATAAATTATTTAAAGTGTAGCCAATTAACGGACCGCTTCAACCATGTAATCAACGGCACTTTTGATAAGATTATCCGGTAAGTCGGTGCGTCCGCCTTTGGCGGGCATTGCGCCCTTACCGTTTAATGACGATGTGTAGAGTGTTTCAATTCCTTGAGAAATGCGCGGCGCCCATGTTGCTTTATTCCCAAAAATCGGTGCATTGGCAACGCCGGCTAAATGGCAAGCAGAACAGACTGTGTTATAGACACTTCTGCCATCCATTGTTTGATCTGCAGATGGATTCGTTACGTTTTGTAGCGAATCGGCTGGTTCGGATCGTTTAACGTCCTGACCTGTCATTACTACCGATCCGATATGAACTTTCCCGATGGGAGATAAGTGTTCTTCCATACTATGTCTCATGGCAAGATCCATTTCAGCATGGATGGATGAAAGCGAAGTAGCGGCAATAAGTATCAACGCCGTGATGCCGATTAATGCTCCAATAATGATAGAGAATATATTTATAAATTGCTTGTCGCTCATTTTGCTACCTTGGACTACTAGCAAAAAAATTAAGAGCGCCATTATACCGGGAAAATACGCTGATAGTGGATTTTGTGTACGATGTTACCCTAAAAATGGGATTTTTGAAGAGCTTCGAGGGAAGCGCTCGGCAATAACATTCGGATCGGTGCTTTCTGTCCGTTGCCGACATGAGGACGGTGCAGCTTATACCAGGCTAAATACTCCCATAACCGGTCATTGAATGCTTCCGTATCGGCGAATAGCAGATCTTCCGCATGATCGATACAATCTTCTTGGACGGTGCGGTTGAAGCGCTCAATGTGCGCGTTCATTTTTGGACACTTGGGATAGGTCAGCCACTGCTCAATCGCGGGTGATTCCCGGATGAGCCGGGCAAACTGTCCTTGAAACTCACTACCGCCGTCCGTCAGGGTGAGACGCGCCCGGAAAACCGATCGGTTTTCAGCGGCGAACGACCCGACAAGGACGTCGGGGCTGGCGCTTGTTGACAGAACCAAGTCTCGTCATGGGTGAGACGCGCCCGGAAAACCAATTGGTTTTCAGCGGTGAACGACCCGACAAGGACGTCGAGGCTGGCGCTTGTTGACAGAACCAAGTCTCGTCATGGGTGAGACGCGCCCGGAAAACCAATTGGTTTTCAGCGGTGAACGACCCGACAAGGACGTCGGGGCTGGCGCTTGTTGACAGAACCCAGTCGCGTCATGGATGACAGGCACAATCCGCCGACAATTCGGCAGCAAACACAAAATGGTTTCATCAGCTCAAAGACTTTACTGCTGCCGAAATTCTGCCAGGTGCAGGAATGCGGCAGTACTACGGCTGTTACAGCGGTTGGTTGCCGCTGCTGTTGCCATACGGGTATAGACATCAATGGCCGTTAATATGGTGCGGCGCACCCCGTGCTGATAACGCACGATTGTATCCAAGGCGATGCAATGCCCCGGATACTGTGCTTTGAAGTGTTTCGGCTTGCGTGCCTTGCAACGGTGCTTGAACAGTCGTTTTGTTTGTTCTTTGGCATTCAGATGCTGCAGAATACAGCGCATTTTATCCGGCGCATCCGCGATCAGGCCGCAATCGTGCGGACACTCGGGCAGGGTGAGATGCGCCCGGAAAACCGATCGGTTTTCAGCGGCGAACGACCCAACAAGGATGTCGGGGCTGGGGTTCATTCGCAGAACCAAGTCTCATCACGGACGAGCAGGGTGAGATGCGCCCGGAAAACCGATCGGTTTTCAGCGGCAAGCGACCCGACAAGGACGTCGAGGCTGGCGCTCATTGACAGAACCAAGTCTCGTCATGGATGACAGGCACTTTGCCAGGTTGCGGCCAGATCCGCCGACGCCTCTTGCGCGGTGCTTTGCCGCGGTCATGCAAGGCGCTGAGCCCAGTGCGGCGATAACGCTTGCGCCAGGCATACAAAGTGCTACGACTGAGCTTGAATGTGTTCGGGAGTTACAATCCTCCCAAAATAACAGGGCATCGTGTTTCTGTTGAGCCGTTGTGTTCATGAGCCTCTATTTTTGAAGCAAAATTGGCTCATATAGAAACCTTTGATGCGGTGGCCGATGTGCTGATATTGCATATCGGTCACCTTTTCGAGTTAAGCCGTGAGTCCCATATGTATCTGGCACTATACACACCTTTTTATTGAAAAGTATTTGTCCGGTATGTATCCGGCACTATGCATTTCTTTTTTTGATAAACGTTTATTCCCGAGAAAATAAGTATTAAGAGGGGATAATGGATTTATAAAGCACTTTGAAGATATAAATATTCTGGTTTAAGTCAAGCGGTTCGGTTAGGATAGCCTGGTTCGCGCCTGTAGCTCAGTCGGATAGAGTGTTGCCCTCCGAAGGCAAAGGTCGCAGGTTCGAATCCTGCCAGGCGCGCCACTTACTCGTTTGTGTCAACGCCATTGGTGATTGTTACATCATGGAGCAAGCTTTCCAGGAAGCAGTAAGCTTCGCGGTAGATATCCGGCGCTTTGCTTGCGCGGGGACCGGCAATATTTAGAGTTATTTTATCGGCGTTTTTGTTTCCCCAACGGTACTTGACAAATAAATCATTCATCCAAGCGGTGGTTTCATACATAATTTGCGTCATGGTATTTGTTTTCGTCAGCAAAACTATATGACAAGGTTTTTGTTTTAGGTCTGCATATTGTATGGTGTAGCCGGTGCCGCCGGTCATAGCGAGTATTTTGCTCGAAGCAATAATCAGAGTTGCACTGCTATCTTCAACATTTAAACGTGTTCGCGCAAAATAATCGCTGATTGCAGTAGCGCGTAATGCCGGATAGCGATGCAGCAGTCCCGGCGGATTTGGCATATCTTCAGCAAGTCCTCCTTTCGGACACCAGCCGCCGTAATTAATCCCCAATGCGTTGGCGATATCCAGAGCCGCTCGGTCAACGCCGGTTTGTCCGCCGCTGATAATTTTTAAGTGCTTGTTTAAGTTCGTCAAGAATCTCGTATGGATAGTATGCATAGCAATTATTCTTTGCCGCAGATATAGTACAATGAAAATGAGTGATTTCTTATCTTGTCATAGATTTTTATAGTGAAAAGATTGCCCTCATTAAAACAACTACGTTTTTTTGTCAGCCTGAATAAGCATCTACATTTTGGCAAAGCAGCGAAAGCGTGTTTTGTGGCCCAGCCAGCTTTTAGCGTTGCAATTAAGGAGCTTGAAAGTATCCTCGGCGCTAAGCTTGCCGAGCGTACGAATAAAGAAGTAGTTATTACCGCCATCGGAAAAAAAGTTGCTGAGCGGGCGCGTAAAATTCTTGTCGACGCCGAGGAGCTTGCCAAAATTTCCAAAGGTTGGCGCAAACCATTGTCGGGTGATTTGCGCTTTGGAGTAATTCCCACGATTGCGCCATTCATATTGCCTAAGATTCTCCCCCAAATTTTGTGTAAATACCCGGACCTGAACTTGTATATTAAAGAAGAGCTGACACGGAACATCTATGAGGATTTAATCAACGATGAGTTGGATTTATTGCTTATTGCTTTGCCTTTTGATTTGGAAAATGTTGAGACGCTTAGTCTGTTCCGAGATTACTTCTTTTTTGCGAGTCGAGAAAATACGCGTTTGATGAAAACACCTTATGCCAATGAGGCGGACCTGCCGGAGAAGGGGGTTTTATTGTTAGGTGACGGCCACTGTTTGCGTGAGCATACCTTATCTGCGTGTGATGTGCGAAACACGAATAAGGTTAATCCTTATTTCACTAGTAATTTGCATACCATTATACAAATGGTTGATAACGATTTAGGTGTGACTTTTATTCCGCAATTGGCAATTGACAGTGATTTGCTTAAGAAAACGCATATCAATTTATCTAAGACTTCCGACAACGCATACCGCGAAATTGGGTTTGTTTGGAGAAAGGGTGCGGTACATGAAAATGAGTTTCGATTATTCGCTGAATTTTTCAAAGGGTTTGACCCCAACAAGAATAAGCTGAGAAAGTAATCTCATTGTTTGCAAACCGGCGACATTATGATTGATGCGATTCAGCCGATAAGACAAGCGTTGATCAGCGTTTTCGACAAGCGCGGCATCATTGAGTTTTCACGTTTCTTAAGCACTCTGGGTGTGCGAATATTGTCAACCAGCAGTACCGCCAAACTTTTGACTGAGCAGGGTCTGGTTGTTACGGATGTTGCCGATTACACCGGATTTCCGGAAATAATGAGCGGACGTGTCAAAACGTTACATCCCAAAGTGCATGGCGGATTACTTGGTAGAGAGACGGTTGACCGAGAAGTAATGCAGGGACATGGGATAGAACCCATCGATTTATTGGTTGTAAATCTTTATCCTTTTGAAAAAACCATAATGACGGCCGATTATCATCTTTGCATTGAACAGATTGATATTGGCGGTCCGGCGATGATTCGGTCCGCGGCAAAAAATCATCAGCGTGTAACCGTGGTGGTTCATCCTGATGATTATATGGTAGTAGAGCGCGAGATCAAAGAATCCGGCGGGATTTCATTGCAATTACGCACCACCTTGGCAACCAAAGCATTTCAACGAACCGCCGACTATGATGCAACGATTGCGGCTTGGTTTCTTCACACACAAGAGCGATCAGCACCCTCCGACAACGCACAATTGCCTGATCAATTGCAGTTATCTGCAAAGAAAGCGTTATTGCTTCGCTATGGTGAGAACCCTCATCAGCGAGCGGCTTTTTATCAACAGAAACCGAACGAATCTGCCGGTTTGCTAATGGGTATAAATCAATTGCAAGGGAAGGATTTGTCATTTAATAATGTCGTTGATGCGGAAACTGCGGACCGTTGTGTTCACGAATTCTCCGAGCCGGCCTGTGTGATTGTTAAACATGCAACTCCTTGTGGTGCGGCTTATGCGAAAAACATCGGTCTTGCGTATCAAAATGCATGTTCATCCGATATGACATCCGCATTCGGTGGGATTATCGCATTTAATCGCAGCTTGGATGCGACATTAGCGCGTCAATTAGTTGACGGAGTATTTGCTGAAGTTATTATCGCTCCGAATTTTGATCCCGAGGCGCTTCCTATTTTGCGCAAAAAGACTTCTTTGCGGGTATTGCAAGGGTGTTTTCTTGAAGATCCGTTTGATTATTGCAGTATAGCCGGCGGGGTCTTGGTGCAAGACAAAGATACTGTAAAGATTACGCGCGATGATTTACAAGTGCAAACCGGCCGAATGCCTGATGATAATCAAATATCCGGATTGTTATTTGCTTGGCGCGTAGTTAAGTACGCTAAATCAAATGCAATTGTATTGGCAACAGCCGACGGTACGAATTGCTGCACTGCCGGAATCGGTGCGGGACAAACCAGCCGCATTGAATCAGTGCGTATGGCGATTGAGAAAGCTGTCGATCAGGCGCATAAACAATTATTGGTTATGGCGTCAGATGCTTTTTTTCCATTCGCAGATAGCATTGAACTTGCAGCTCAAGCGGGAGTCAGTGCGATTATTCAACCGGGCGGCTCGGTGCGCGATAAAGAAGTAATTGCTGCGGCAGAGCGTCATTCGATTGCTATGGTTTATACCGGTATACGCCACTTTCGACATTGATGATGAAAGTCTTGGTTGTTGGCAGCGGCGGCAGAGAACATGCGTTGGCATGGAAGATGGCACAAAGCTCGCAAGTCAGCAAAGTTTATGTTGCGCCGGGGAATGCCGGTATACAGCGCGAGTATCAAGTGGAAAATGTAGCGATTGCGGCGCAGGATATTGAACAATTGGCCGAATTCGCTCATCGACATCAAATTGGATTGACAGTCGTTGGTCCTGAAGATGCATTAGCAGCGGGCATTGTCGACCGATTCCAACAACGGAGGCTTGTTATCATCGGTCCGACTCGTGCTGCTGCTCGCCTTGAATCTTCCAAAATATTCAGTAAAGATTTTATGTCAAGATACTGTATTCCTACTGCGCAGTATCAGTTATTTAATGAAATCGCAGATGCGTTGGATTATTTGAGCAGGTGTCGATTTCCGATAGTCGTTAAAGCGGACGGCCTTGCTGCTGGGAAGGGGGTGTTGATTGCGCACAATCCATCTACAGCAGCGGCGGCAATTCGGGAGATGTTATCGGGCGAATCTTTTGGCGATGCTGGGAAGAACATCGTGGTTGAGGAGTTTCTTGAAGGGGAAGAAGCAAGTTTTATTTGCCTGACTGACGGAAATACGGTATTACCGCTTGCTAGTTCGCAAGATCATAAAGCGCGTGATGATGGTGACCAAGGTCCAAACACCGGTGGTATGGGCGCCTATTCGCCCGCTCCGATTATCGATGAAGCAATACAAACGACTGTGATGAACTGTGTGATCAAGCCGTGTATTCGAGGGATGCGAGAAGAAGGTAGCCCTTTTGCCGGATTTTTATATGCGGGATTGATGATTGGCTACGACGGTAAGCCGCGCGTGCTTGAATTCAACTGTCGTTTAGGAGACCCTGAAACTCAGGCGATTATTTTTCGACTGAAAAGTGATTTGGTCAAATTACTGATGAGTCTATCGGATGGCAGCTTCAGTAATGCGGCGATTGAATGGGATGCGCGCACTGCATTGAACGTTGTGATGGCATCGCGCGGCTACCCGGGCGATTACAGCAAAGCTCATGCTATTTCAGGTTTGGAACGGTTGGACTCAGATACCGTCAAAGTTTTTCATGCCGGAACGAAATTAAGAAACGATGGCCGTATCGTGAATTCGGGCGGGAGAGTGCTATGTGTGACAGCGCTTGCCGATACGCTCTCGGACGCACGTAATTTGGCCTATCGCAATTGTTCTAAAATCAATTGGGAGGGTGCGTTTTACCGGTATGATATCGGCGCACGCAACCAAGCGACCACTAATTGAATATATTTTTAGCGTGTAGGTTCATATATTGAATGCTTAATTTTAGTTCTATATTCATAGGCTAATTAAACATCATAATTACGTTAAAAGGCATTTTTACCGGTCGCCATTTCTAATGATGATTTCCAAGCGCGTTTTCTTTGCCGTTTTGTTTCCTTTATTGAATCGTTTTTAGCGTTTCATCGCTTCAAAGAAGGCTGTGTTGCTTTTGGATGACTGCATTTTTGTGATTAGAAACTCAATCGCTTCAAAATCATCCGACTGATGCAGAAACTTCCTCAGAACCCAGATATTCTGCAATTTTTCCGGGGCGATAAGAAGTTCCTCACGGCGTGTACCGGAACGTTTAATGTTAATTGCAGGCCATATACGGCGTTCAGCGATGCGTCGATCAAGGTGAATCTCCATATTGCCGGTGCCTTTGAATTCTTCGTAGATGACTTCATCCATCTTGGAACCCGTATCGATCAACGCGGTTGCGAGAATGGTTAAGCTGCCGCCTTCTTCAATATTACGTGCCGCACCAAAAAATCGTTTGGGGCGGTGTAAAGCGTTGGCATCAACGCCACCGGTTAATACTTTTCCGGAAGCGGGAGCGACCGTATTGTGGGCGCGTGCGAGCCGGGTGATTGAATCTAATAGGATGACAACATCCTGCTTGTGTTCAACGAGACGCTTTGCTTTTTCAATGACCATATCGGCGACTTGCACATGGCGGCTTGCCGGTTCGTCGAAAGTGCTAGATACTACTTCACCTTGTACCATACGCACCATTTCAGTTACTTCTTCAGGACGTTCGTCAATTAATAGCACGATAAGATGAATTTCAGGATGATTTGCCGTAATGCTTTGAGCAATATTCTGTAACATGATTGTTTTGCCTGCTTTTGGCGGCGATACGATCAACCCCCTTTGCCCTTTACCGATAGGGGCGGTAATGTCTATAACTCGCGCTGTGATGTCTTCAGAACTACCGTTGCCGCGTTCCAACTTGAGTTGTTCTTCGGCGTGTAACGGAGTAAGGTTTTCAAACAAAATCTTTTTGTAAGCATTTTTTGTGGGTTCACTGTTAATTTGCTCAATTTTTAACATCGCAAAATAACGCTCTCCTTCTTTAGGTGGTCTGACTTTCCCGGTCACCGTATCGCCGGTACGTAATCCGAAGCGACGAATTTGACTTGGCGAAACATAAATATCGTCGGGTCCTGCGAGATAGGAGGAATCGGCAGAACGGAGAAAGCCGAAGCCGTCCTGGAGGATTTCCAGAACGCCTTCACCGGCAATGTCTTCGCGGTTGCGTGCGGTTGCTTTGAGGATGAAAAAGATAATATCTTGGCGACGTGTACGAGCAATATTTTCAATGCCCATTGTTTCGGCCATCTCTAGTAGTTCTGTGGCAGGTTTTTTCTTAAGTTCGGACAAGTTGATCATTATTGAGATTCATGGTTAGATTGATGTAAACGGTTTTTTTATTGAGGGTGGAATCAAGATTGCTTATTAAGGATTCAGAGGCAATGGAATGCATCCAATATAGTAATAGTAATGAAAATTACAAAATATGCAAACTACAGAGTAAAGTCTGTAATTATCTGTTTTCTCCTCGCAATATTAGTTATATATTTTGATCAATAAAAGTGGTTAGTTGCGATTTAGTAAGGGCGCCGATGTGGGTCGCTTCGGCATTACCATTTTTAAAAATTATCAAGGTCGGGATGCCGCGAATACCGTATTGTTCGGGATTTTTGCGATTTTCATCAACGTTAAGTTTTAAAATTTTAAGTTTTCCTTTGTAATCCACCGCAATTTCTTCTAGTATCGGAGCGATAGCTTTGCATGGTCCGCACCACGATGCCCAGAAATCCACTAAAGCGGGAATGTCCGATTGCAGTACGCTTCGTTCAAAATCGCCATCTGTGATGTGTTCAATAATATTGTCACTCAATTTTATGGAGCCATGGGTATTCTGTTTTGTGAAAACCGGTGCAAAAGGTCTTTGCTTTCAAAGAGGTTTATTCTACATTAGAAAAAAAAAATAGCAATATAATGTACGATGCCACCCTAAATGGGATTTTTGAAGAGCTTCTGGGGAAGCGTTCGGCAGTAACATTCGGATCGGTGCTTTCTGTCCGCTGCCGGCATGAGGGCGGTGCAGGGTGAGACGCGCCCGGAAAACCGATCGGTTTTCAGCGGCGAACGACCCGACAAGGACGTCGGGGCTGGCGCTCATTGACAGAACCAAGTCTCGTCATGGACGAGCAGGGTGAGACGCGCCCGGAAAACCGGTCGGTTTTCAGCGGCGAACGACCCGACAAGGACGTCGGGGCTGGCGCTCATTGACAGAACCAAGTCTCGTCATGGACGACAGGCACTTTGCCGACAATCCGGCACAATCCGCCGACAATCCACCAACAAACACAAAACGGTTTCATAACCGGTCATTCAATGCTTCCGTATCGGCGAATAGCAGGTCTTCTGCATGATCGATACAATCTTCTTGGACGGTGCGGTTGAAGCGCTTGATGTGCGCGTTCATTTTTGGACACTTGGGATAGGTCAGCCACTGCTCAATCACGGGTGATTCCCGGATGAGCCGGGCAAACTGTCCTTGAAACTCACTCCCGCCGTCCGTCAGGGTGAGACGCGCTCGGAAAACCGATCGGTTTTCAGCGGCGAACGACCCGACAAGGATGTCGGGGCTGGTGCTTATTGACAGAACCAAGTCTCGTCATGGACGACAAGCACTTTGCCAGGTTGCGGCAGTACCGACACTATACACGCCAGGGTCAGGCGCAGGAATGCGGCTGCGTTGCGGCTGTTACAGCGGTTGGTTGCCACTGCTATTGCCATTCGGGTATGGACATTGATGGCCGTTAAGATGGTGCGGCGCACTCCGTGCTGATAACGCACAATCGTATCCAGGGCGATGCAATGCCCCGGATACTGTGCTTTGAAGTGTTTCGGCTTGCGTGCCCTGCAACGGCGCTTAAACGGTCGTTTTGTTTGTCCTTTGGCATTCAGCCGCTGCGGAATACAGCGCATTTTATCCGGCGCATCCGCGATCAGGCGCGCAATCGTGCGGACACTCGGGCAGGGTGAGACGCGCCCGGAAAACCGATCGGTTTTCAGCGGCGAACGACCCGACAAGGATGTCGGGGCTGGGGTTCATTGACAGAACCAAGTCTCGTCATGGACGAGCAGGGTGAGACGCGCCCGGAAAACCGATCGGTTTTCAGCGGCGAACGACCCGACAAGGACGTCGGGGCTGGCGCTCATTGACAGAACCAAGTCTCGTCATGGACGACAGGCACTTTGCCGGGTTGCAGCCAGACCCGCCGACGCCTCTTGCGCGGCGCTTTGCCGCGGTCATGCAAGGCGCTGAGGCCAGTGCGGCGATAACGCCGACGCCAACGGGACAAAGTGCTGCGACCGACCTTGAATGCGTTTAGGGTTACAATCCTCCAAAATAACATGGCATCGTGTTTCTGTTGAGCCGTTGTGTTCATGAGCCTCTATTTTTAAAGCAAAATTGGCTCATATAGAAATCTTTGATGCGGTGGCCGATGTGCTGATATTGCATATCGGTCATCTTTTCGAGTTAAGCCGTGAGTCCCATATGTATCTGGCATTATACAGAGCGGAGGGTCGGCGCTTTTGCAGATTAGCCTTTTTTAATCTTTTAATCTTGATCAGAAAAGATTATTTTCGAGTACCAAGTGTCTGAGACAATAAGTGAAAGGAGTGGCCACTTTGGTAAAAGCTAAAATTTCATATCCGATCAGAAGTGCGATGATCGTCATTTTGTTCGTTAGTATTCCAATTTTGTCGGTGCGAGCGGGAACGATTAGTATGCAAGCAGCATGTGAGCGAGTAGGTAATAAGCTGACATCGGTGAATGTTCGGGAGTGCTTGGAGCTTCATCTGAAAGAAACATATGCCTATACTGCTTTGGGCAATCCGATTTTATATAAAGAATATCCGCCGCTTGTAGGAAAAACACCACGCGCTCGTGTCTTATTGATCGGTGGGGTGCACGGTGATGAATACGCTTCTTTTAGCGTGATGTTTAAGTGGATGAAGATTCTGGATCAACATCATTCGGGGCTTTTTCATTGGCACATTATTCCGGCATTGAATCTTGACGGTTTGCTAAAGAGTCCGGCAGTCAGAGTCAATCACAACCGGGTGGACCTAAATCGTAATCTGCCGACCGGAAACTGGGAAGACGCTTTGTTGTACTGGGAAAAAGAAACCGGACGTGATTTTCGACGTTATCCGGGAGCAACCGCCGCCAGTGAAAATGAAACACGTTGGCTGGTAGATGAAATCGCCAGTTTCAAGCCGGACGTAATCATATCTTTACACGCACCTTACGGCATGGTTGATTATGACGGCCCTGATACGGTTGCTCCGCCTGCAGGTTTAGGCAGTTTGAGATTGGGTGATCTTGGAACATTCCCAGGTTCGCTCGGACGCTATGCCGGCGAGATCATCAAGTTGCCGTTGCTGACGATTGAACTTGCTTCGTCACGTTATATGCCGGCAGACGCCGAATTGCGACAAATGTGGGTGGATTTAGTGCGTTGGTTAATTGATGATATTTCACCGCGAAAGCAAGAGGGGATCAAGCAGGAGAATATCTATTAAGTTTTTCCTTCATAAATAATTTTCCAACCTTCATTGGTATGTCGCCACATTTGTTGTTTACGGTATTGAATATTGTAATTGTTGCTTTGATAGTTCTGATCAAAAACTATTTGTGCGAGACCGGGTTGGCCGGGATGGATGAATAAGTCTAAGTTTTCGACTATCACTTTAACGAAAGTTTTTTTATTAGCATTGATCCGTGCTTGAGTAAGCATTTGTCGGTAGTTTTGTGTTTCGGTTTTGTATTCGGGAGCATAGTGGCTTAAATATTGTTCGATATTCATGCTTTCCCAATCATGTTGCCAGTCGCGGATGTGTTGCAGTAATTGATTGCGTTGAGTCCGCCATGTTTTGGAATCAAGCCAGGTTATTTTCGGATTAAGCAGCACAGGCGCTTTTTCTGCACCAAGGTATTTTCTTAGTTCCGCAATAAAAGTATTTTCCAAAATTATACAGCCGCGACTATCTTGCGGCGGACGGCTGCTTAATTGACGAGGAATACCGTGTATCCAAATACCATAACCGTCGTGTTCCGACTGTTTGTCCCAACTGTTGGGGTAGTTAAGCGTATATGCGCCGACACCGTACAACTCGGGCAATTCATTATCATCCAAATACGAAACAATCGTATAGATACCGGTCGGCGTTTTGTTATCACCCTCAGTGGTTTTACCCATACCGCCATTACCGATGGAAACGTAGTAGTGATTGATTAAAGTCGGGTTGCCGTTATCATTCTTGAATATATACAAGCGAGATTGTGAAGCATCTAAGACTAAGGCAAAATTATAGTATGGCGACAATTTCAAGATGCTTTGTGGGAGATGACCCGCTTTGGGAAGGTGGTGAGTAAAACGTGCTAGCATTTCATCTCTTAAACCGATGATGCGCTGTTGTCGCAATGCTTGCGGCATTGCTATCAAAGGCTTCTGATGTGCGTGTGCGGTCAGTAAATCTCCGTGAAGAATTTCAGTGATACGGAAGTTTGGGTACACCGCAAGCGATTTTTCCACGATTGATAAAGCAGTATCGGTTCGGTTATCCAATACCGCGGTCAGAACCCCGCGAAACATTCTTTCAGCATCTCTTGGTGTTGTTTGTTCGGCAAATATTGTTCCGGGGTTGGTTGCGCATATTACGCCGATCAGTGTGATTATGTTGCGACAGTTTTTTTTCAGGCTAGCGTAATACTTTTTCATCGGTGATTTTCCATTCGTCGTTGATGCGGGTCATCTCCAGCCGTTTTGTTACTGTACTCTTTAGCAAATTCGAACGATAATTTTGGAGAAACGTTGCTACTACCTTGTCAGGTGTCAGTCGTTGGATGTGTACATCGTTAATAGCAACTTGAATTTTCTGTGGCGTGCGCAAACGTTGAATCCGGAGTTTCTTCCATTCCCGGTGCGTTTTGCCCGAAGGAGCATAACCGTCGCGGTAGCTTGCAAAATACTCATTAAGATTCCGGTTTGACCAAGCTTTCGCCCAACGCATCACGTTTGCCATAATCTCGCCGTCTATAGCGCCTTTTCCGATAGCAGCCGGGGCTTCGGGTTCTTGCACTAGAGGTTGGTTGATTCCCCCGTCTTGCAAAATTTGCTTGGTGACAAACGATGATCTGATCAGTTCGTCGGTGTGTCCGATTAAAATCAGGTCTAAAGGTTCGGGTGAATCAATGGTTAAAGATAATGCTCGACGATACGCATTTACTGCCTCGTATGCATAAATTGATGAAAGATTTTGGTAGCTAGTATTGAGAATTTCGTTTAATGCAATTGCATTTTTAAGCAGTCGGATTGCAAGGTCGTGTTTGCCTTGCTTTGCAATAGTAACAGCTAAGTTGTTTAGGATTAGAGGGTTTTTCGGATATCGCTCTAGCAGATTTCGAAAGATTAGTTCCGCTTCTTTGAACTGCTCTTTTAGATAAGCGTGTAATGCGTTTTGGAAAACAGCCTCCCGCATTATACTTTTGGTAGATGATATTGTCGATGTATTTTCACGAATGATATTAGAAGGTTCCGTTTCTGCCGCCACAGCCGAAAAAAAGAGTATATTCAAACATAGCCATGTGACGTAAGCTGATACTTTTATATACATAGTGAATATTTGCTTGAAATCAAGGTTTAGGAAATAATACGGATAATGCCATACCTAAATGAACGAGAATTTCTGTCATATTGCATATTGTAGAATAATGTAATGAAAAAAGTTTCAATCATTGGAGGGAGCGGTTTTGTCGGGCGTGCCGTTTGTATAGCATTAGCTGACAGAGGATATTCGGTGCGCGTAATTAGCCGGCAAAATATTTTGACAGATGAGTTTGAGTGGCGCAGATATGATTCGTCTAAGCTATCAAGCCTAATACCTGTGGTTGCAGGTTCCGATGCTGTAATTAATCTGGTAGGCATCCTCAATAGCAGGTTGTTTCGTAGCGAGGATTTTTTTGATGCTCATGTGCGGTTGACTCTCAAGATATTGGAAGCATGTCATTTCAACCATGTGACACGTTATTTACATATGAGCGCACTGAATGCTTCAACCGATGCCCCCAGTGAATATCTGAGGACGAAAGGTGAATCTGAGAACATTGCGCACAATGATGCGAAAATGCGGACGACTAGTTTTCAGCCATCGGTGATTTTTGGTCCGGGCGACGGATTATTAAATCGGTTTGTAAAAATTCTGAAGTATGCGCCGCCGGTTTTACCGCTAGCATGCGCTCATACGATGTTTGCGCCGGTTTACATTGGAGATGTTGCCACTGCGGTCGCCGATAGTATTGACGATAAGGCTGCCGGGCAACGGGTCCGGCTATGCGGGCCCGAACATCTCACATTAGGCGAAATCGTGAATTATGTTGCCGGTTTGATTCACCGACGTATTCACGTTATTGCATTACCTGATCCTTTGGCAAGGCTGCAGGCGCAGATAGGCGAATTGATTCCGGGCAAACCTTTCAGCCTTGATAACTATCGTTCCTTGCAATTAGACAGTATTTGTACTAATGCCGAACCTTGTTTGACACGCTTATCCGAAGTCGGCCATAACTGTATTTCCTGATTCAATGAAAGTTTTTCTTGTTGGTGGAGCAGTGCGCGATAAACTGCTCGGCTTGCCGGTAAACGAGCGCGATTGGGTCGTGGTTGATGCTTCGCCTGAAGTCATGATAGAGCATAATTTTAAGCCGGTAGGCAAGGATTTCCCGGTATTTTTGCACCCTCGGACAAAAGAAGAATACGCATTGGCAAGAACTGAGCGTAAGACCGGAAAAGGCTATCATGGGTTTGTTTTTCATGCCGGACCTGATGTGACTTTGGAAGAGGACCTACGGCGACGCGATTTGACAATTAACGCAATGGCGGTAGACGATGAAGGCGAATTAATTGATCCGTTCGGCGGGCTGGATGACTTGCACAAAGGAGTTCTGCGGCATGTATCGCCCGCTTTTGCCGAAGATCCGGTACGGGTATTACGCATCGCGCGTTTTCTTGCGCGATTTCAACCGAAAGGGTTTTATATCGCCGACGATACGCTTGAGTTGATGCGGACGATGAGCGTTAAAAGCGAGATTTCAACGCTGGTTCCCGAACGTATATGGAAAGAATTAACCGCAGCGCTTATCACACCGGCGCCGGCGGCATTTTTTCGTACATTGAAAGATACGAATACTTTGGAAATTATTGCCGCCGAATTGGACATTCTATTCGGAGAATTGTCGCTTGAGAAATTGCTTGCCAATGCGTTGAGCGGCGCCGCATCCAAGGGGAAAGCTGAGGTCAGTTTTGCGGTGCTCGTAAGTTGGGCGGCGGCGGCGGATTTGTTGCTTGATGAATGGTGTGCCGGATTAAAAGCGCCAAAAAATTATCGGCAACTAACCAGAGTGATGCCACAGCTTTATAAACTGACGAAAACCAGCGCAGATTTTAGCGCCGAGTCTCTGTTTAACTTTTTTAAGCAAAATGATTTGCTAAGAAATCCGCAGCGATTGGGTATGTTAATGCCGGTATGGCGAATGTGTGCGTTACCGTCGCACCTTGATGCCTATCGTGGCACGCCGGTCTGTGAGTTGATCTATTCGGCGTTACATAAAGTTATCCATGCCGATTTGAGCAGTGCATTGAAACACGATAACCCTCGGGAGATTAAAATAATGGTGGAAACGGAGCAAATACGAGCGTTGAATAATTTTTTATCCGATTTATCCGAACAAAACAAGTAGGATACTGCCGAGAACAATGCGGTAAATGACAAATGGCAGCATCCCGATTTTTTCAACCAAAGCAAGAAAAAAGTGAATAGTTAAAAGTGCGACAGAAGCAGATAGCGCAAAACTTAGCAACAATACCAATAATAGCTGAATATCGGTATCGGGCACGGCAGAAAGTTTAAGTCCCTCGTACAAAACGGCGGCGGCAATGGTTGGAATTGCCAATAGAAAAGAGAAATGTGTCGCGTGAGTGCGTGATAAGCCAAGCAATAAACCCGCTGTTAATGTTATACCGGCACGCGAAGTGCCGGGAATCAAAGCTAATATCTGCGCAATACCAATCAATAAAGCATACGGAACGGTGATGATTGTGTTACTTGGATTGCCTTTTTTGCCGACGTAGTCCGCTAACCAAAGTAGCAGCCCAAAGCAGATGGTTGAACCGGCAATGATCAAAGGAGTGCGTAGTTGTGATGTAATAATTGATTCAAACTGGTAAGCAACGATAAAAATGGGGATACTGGCGATACCGACGAGTAGCAAAGGATGGTGTTTGGTCGGCAAGATGTTGGTGATTGAGTTATTCAGTAAAGTGGCACGATAGTAAAAAACCACTGCGGTTAATGTTCCAAAGTGAACTACAGCATCAAAAGCGACACCTTGATCCTTCCAACCGGCTAGCTTTGAAAATAAAATTAGGTGTGCCGAACTGGATATCGGCAAAAATTCAGTAAGGCCCTGAACCAAAGATAAAGTAATTGCCTGTATAAAATCCATGAGGAACGAAGAAGGCTATTATGATTGATTTTAATCTTTCTTCAAAGTAAAGCACAATAATAGGGATGAGAGCGTCAGATAAAGTAGTTTTGATTACCGGTGCGGGACGGCGCATCGGTGCTGAAATAGCAGTGGCGTTGCATAACGAAGGTATGAAAGTCTTGTTGCATTGTCGCCACTCCGTTTCTGAGGTTGAAGAAATCAGTCGATCGTTGAACGGTAAACGGGCAGATTCGGCGCATGTCATTCGGGCAAACTTATTGCAATCGTCTGCGTTGCGGGAATTAGCGCGAGAAGCGGTTGCACATTGGGGAGGCATTGACGTGTTAGTCAATAATGCCTCGGCATTTTATCCGACGCCGATGATGCGGGCGACCGAGCAAGAATGGGATGAAATGCTGAGCGTACATATTAAAGCGCCTTTTTTTCTTACACAATATTTTGCTAACGAATTAAAAAAACGCAGAGGCTGTATCGTTAATATCACGGATATTCATACCGACCGACCACTGAAGACATATTCGGCATATTCGGTCGCCAAAGCGGGATTAGTCGCATTGACTAAAGCGTTGGCGCGTGAACTTGCTCCGCAAGTACGTTGTAATGCGGTGGCGCCTGGCGCTATTTTATGGCCGGAGCAGGAATCGTATATGGCAGTGCATCGTGAAATTATTGCGCGTACCGCCCTCAAGCGAGAAGGAAAACCGCGTGATATTGCGCATGCGGTGCTTTTTCTAATCTGCGACGCAGATTATACAACCGGGCAAACAATCGTTGTTGATGGAGGACGCACGTTAAGTAATTAGGCGGTGTCGCGTGCGGGTAAGGATGTTCTTTTCTCAATTGCCTCAAACGGAATGATATTGACCGGCGTGATGAGCGGATTCAGTTTGTTACGTAACTCGCGATACGTTTTTCCCAGTATCGGATGACACAAACTTCCGGCAATATCGGCAAGCGGGTATAGGACGTGCATATATCGGGTAATTTCTTCGCTAGGAAGTTTCAACTGGCCACTTTCAATGACTAGGTTATCATGCAGCAATTGATCTAGGTCCAGAGTTCGTGAGACGAACTTGTCCCCCCCCCGGATACGCTGATATTTATGTTCGATCTGTCGCAGTAAAGTGTGGATTTTTTGAGGCGAAAGTATGGTATCGAAAGCAACAACCATATTGTAGAAATTATCCCCGACAAATCCGACCGGTTTTGATTCGTATACGGGAGATAGAATTAAAGCGCCGAAAGTCCGATGTAAAGTTTTGATGCAATTGGCAACATTGCGCTCTTTATCGATGTTGCTACCGATGCTAACGAAGGCTTTCTTCATGAGCAGATTTTTCTACGGTAATACGGACATTTTTTGAATGACGCACAGCTCTTGGTTTGTTCACTGTTACCTTAATAGTCGAAATTTTAAATTCTTTAATTAGAAGATTAGCAGTTCTTTCAGCAAGCGTTTCAATTAGCGTAAATCTACTTTCGCTGGCGAAATTCATCACTCTTTTGGCAATATCTTTGTAATTGAGAGCATCTGCGATATTGTCACTTATCGCTGCAACCGATGAATCCGTTACTATTTCCAAATCAATTAGCACTGTTTGGGGGATACGTTTTTCCCATTCGAAAACACCGATAATAACGTCAACTTTCAGTGCTTCTATAAAAATGGCACTCATTATTGCTTCAAGCCAGTGAATAAGATTAATCATATAAGGGTTTGATGTACGTGTCCAGATACATACCGGAAAATACTTTTCAATAAAAAGGTGACCGATATGCAATATGTAATATCAGCACATCGGCCACCGCATCAAAGGTTTCTATATGAGCCTGTTTAACCTCAAAGATGGAGGCTCATGAGTGCTCTAAACTTCAACAGAAATATGATGCCCTCATTTTGGGAGGGTTGTAACTCCCGAACGCATTCAAGGTCGGTCGCAGCACTTTGTACCGTTGGCGTCGGCATTATCGCCGCACTGGGACTAGCGCCTCGCATGCATAAGCTCAGAAACATTTGGCACTCCTGCCGACAGGAGGAGAAGCCTTGCAAATCCAACATATAGGCTATTGATGTCTATACCCGTATGGCAACAGCAACGGCAACCAACCGCTGTAACAGCCGTAGTGCTGCCGCATTCCTGCGCCTGACCCTGGCGTGTATAGTGTCGGTACTGCCGCAACCTGGCAAAGTGCTTGTCGTCCATGACGAGACTTGGTTCTGTCAATGAGCACCAGCCCCGACGTCCTTGTCGGGTCGTTCGCCGCTGAAAACCGATCGGTTTTCCGAGCGCGTCTCACCCTGACGGACGGCGGCAGTGAGTTTCAAGGGCAGTTTGCCCGGCTCATCCGGGAATCACCTGCGACCGAGCAACGGCTGACCTATCCCAAGTGTCCGAAAATGAACGCGCACATCAAGCGCTTCAACCGCACCGTCCAAGAAGATTGTATCGATCATGCAGAAGACCTGCTATTCGCCGATACGGAAGCATTCAATGACCGGTTATGAAACCGTTTTGTGTTTGTTGTCGGATTTTCGGCGGATTGTGCCGGATTGTCGGCAAAGTGCCTGTCATCCATGACGCGACTGGGTTCTGTCAACAAGCTCCAGCCCCGACGTCCTTGTCGGGTCGTTCACCGCTGAAAACCAATTGGTTTTCCGGGCGCGTCTCACCCATGACGAGACTGGGTTCTGTCAATGAGTGCCAGCCCCGACGTCCTTGTCGGGTCGTTCGCCGCTGAAAACCGATCGGTTTTCCGGGCGCGTCTCACCCTGCACCGCCCTCATGTCGGCAACGGGGAGAAAGCACCGGTCCGAATGTTACTGCCGAACGCTTCCCCCGAAGCCCTCCAAGAATCCCATTTAGGGTGGCATCGTACACACTCTATTACCGGGATTGATTTTTTGCTAGAATATACACCTTTAGAAACTGGCAAAATAAGTTTGGAATATGTCTAGGATTTGTCAAGTAACTGGGAAAAAGCCCATGAGCGGGAATAATGTGTCCCATGCGCATAATAAGACGCGTCGTCGTTTTTTGCCGAATATACATACGTTGAGATTTTGGATTGGTGACGAAAATCGTTGGGTGAAATTACGTGTTTCTAGAAAGGGACTGAGGATCATTAATAAGAAAGGTATTGCCACTGTGCTTGCTGACATACGTGAACGAGGAGAAAAGGTTTAAGCGATTGCTGCGCCTCGGAAATCATGCGTGAAAAGATAAAACTGGTTTCTTCTGCAGATACGGGACATTACTATACGACAACCAAAAATAAGCGGAATATGACGGAGAAGCTTTCGTTGAAGAAGTACGATCCGGTGATTCGTAAGCACGTCGTCTATAGAGAACAAAAAATTAAGTAGTTCCTTTACTTGGAGGATGAATCCGGGTAGCGAGGGTATGTAAAAAGTTTCTAAAAGAAAACTAAGAGAGTTATATGGCTTTTGTTCCTTTCATTCTAAGAGCAAAATCCTTTAACGCCACCAAGCCGGTTTCTTCCGCTTGAGAGCACCACTCCAATAAAGCCTCTTTTAGTTTTTCGTGATCGTTTCGGTGTGCGTGCCACAAAGTCTGTAACAAGTGTTTAAATTCGTAGGCAGTTTGCATTGCCTGATTTGCGTGCAATACTTCTTCTAGTTTTTTATGTTCGTTTAATCGGATGCGAGTTCTATGATTAAAAAAAGCATGCTTTGCTTTCTTTAATAAATTGTAATCATTGATTTGTGTTTTTGCCTTACTGAGTTCATTGAAAAATATCGGACGCATCACAGCATTAATATACTCCGCCATGACATGCACATGGTCGCGGAACAGTATTTTTGCCGCTTCAAGATCCAAGTTATTTTGTGGCATCTGTATCTTAGGAGAAGCAACTTGGCGAACGACAGCCAGTTTGCATTTCTGCAATATTTTAATATATACCCAACCAATATCAAATTCCCATGGCTTTAGGGAAAATTTTGCCGAACCGGGGAATGCGTGGTGATTATTGTGAAGTTCTTCGCCACCGATAATGATGCCAAAATTCACCAGGTTTGTCGAATCATCGGGAGTATCAAAGTTACGATAACCGACGGCATGCCCCGCACCGTTAATAACCCCCGCAGCAAAAAATGGAATCCACATCATTTGAACCGCCCATACAGTAATTCCCCCCAAACCAAATAAAATATATTGGATTACGAATAACAGGATTATGCCTGCCAATGTACGTTTGGCATATAGATTTCTTTCCAACCAGTCGCGAGGCGTACCTTGGCCGTACACTTTGAGAGTCTCTTTATTAACGGATTCATTTCGGTACATTTCAGTGCCTTTGAACAGCACGTTTAATAAACCTTGGTGCCGTGGGCTATGCGGGTCATGTTCGGTTTCTACTACATGATGATGTTTGCGGTGAACCGCGACCCACTCTTTTGTGACCATTCCGGTGTTTAGCCATAACCAAAAACGCATTACATGCGACACCGCGGGGCTAAGTATGATTGCACGGTGTGTTTGTCCGCGATGCAAATATAAGGTAACGCAGGCGATCGTAACATGTGTGATACTTAAGGCAAGTAGGGCATAACCCCACCAAGGTAGGCTGAATAAACCGCCGCCAAATAAGATGTTTATCATCAAAAAAAGATATATTAGTAGTAAAAACTTCCCCAAATATTACCCCGAGTGAGCACAACAGTCAAAAAAGATATTTTGATAAATTAAGTTCGCAAACGATCGGATTCGATAAACTATAGGTTTTTCAGTATGTTATTCCACATGCGATGCTAGCAAAGCACACGAGCTTACTGATGCTGCTGCGGTTTATTACGGATATCTCGAGTACTTGCTCTACTAATAATGCTGCCGTCAGTTTGTTGTTTTTGCAAGCATTAGGTGCCATATCGCACATTTCTCTGCTACATTCAATCGCGCGTTCGCCGGACTACTTGAAGGCAGTGTCATAAAGCAGATGTCAGCGGTGCGCGGGGGGTGCAATTTTGGCAAAATATGACGGTTAAATGCTGCTGCCGCTTTTTTTCCATTAAATAATACTACTCTAATGCTACTGTGACGTTGTAAAAATTCGGCAATGTTATTTGCTCTTTCGCTTTCCGGCTTGATAGCGCTGTCCAAACTACCGTGCCTTTCACAACGTTTCAATACATCCCATACCGCAATATGATGTTGTTTGAGAATTCCGCTGCGTTGCTTGTAGTCTAGACCAACATCAAAACCAATGAATGTACTCATAATTTTCCAGAAAGCATTACGCGAATGCGCATAATATTGTTGCTGACGTAGTGATTCGACGCTAGGTATTGAACCTAAGACCAATATGCACGGCTTGTGCGGCAAAATTGGCGGGAACCCGGATACTTTCATCCCTTCGTTAACATTGATGCTGCGATACACATTAACTATGGCGAGCGGATTATCGGATGTTGATTGTCAAGCTTAAGGTATGTGCGCCTCTCGGATCGTTTCAATATGGCTTGTTCCGGGGCGTTAGACGTTAAAAGGGTTATGTATAGGGTTATGTATATAGACAAGTTTGCTTCCCGATAGAAAAATTGAACCGGAAAATGTTCTACTGATGTAGCCGCCGAGTAATTTCACCGCAATTCATTTGAAACATGCATACATAAAAATTAACCAAAGAGCGCATGATATTATGTTTCATTTAATTATAGGCAACTATTCCCTTAGCGGATACGAAATATTTCACTATTTCACATGAAAATTTCTTATCAGGAGTATACTCAAGAAGATTTGGCACAAGCTGGTTCTACCGATTTATTGGCGCAAATCATATTTGATCCGAATCTGCCGCTATGTGATTCGACATTTTGTTACAATAGCGGTTTGCAACAATTGACACAACCCGCAGAGCCTTTGTTACTGGAAAGTTGGCGCAGTGAAGGAGCGATAACACGGGCTATTGCCGGCAATATTTCTTATGCGCACGACGAGAAAGCATTGTTCGGCCATGTGCAATTGCAGCATGGTTCTGCGTTGAATTATATGATTGCCAATGCCTACTATGAAGCTTTTACGCTACTAGATAATTTAGGGTTTCCTCATTTAATCAGAGTTTGGCATTATTTGCCGAATCTGCATCAAAAAGAAGGCGAGGTTTCGCGCTATCAATTATTTTGTCGAGGAAGGAACCAAGCGTTTGCAATAGATGGCCGTACGGCGATTGAACGGCGTTGTGCGACGACTGTTATCGGGACAACCGTCGCACAAGGCACGATGTTTTTTATTGCAACTCGTCAACCGGGAACACCGATTGAAAACCCCCGTCAAGTAAATCCGTGGGAGTATCCCGAGATTGAAGCTACTGCTAAGCCATTGTTCTCGCGGGCGACATGGAGTGGAGATTTAACAATGCTTTTTATTTCCGGAACCGCAAGCATTATCGGACATCGTTCGGTGTATATCGATAGTACTACGGCCCAATTGGAACAAATTTTTGCTCATTTTGATGTATTACTCAAGAAATGCGCACAACAACCCGGCGTGATTTTAAATCAATTCGATTCCCTTAAAGTGTACATCCGTCACATCACAAAAGCTGAGATACTGCAACAGTTTATCGCTACCTGTTTATCTAAACGTTCTTTACGTGCCAATCAGATTGTCTTTCTAATCGGTGAAGTTTGTCGTTCGGAACTAGACGTTGAAGTTGAGGCGGTGTTATCCGTGCAATAGTTGTTATGCCCGAGTTACCTGAAGTTGAAACCATACGTCGCGGGATTGAAACGTATGTAACAGGATACAGTTTTCAGAAGATCGTTTTACGTCAAAGACAGTTGCGCTACCCCGTTACCAAAGGTATTGAACAAAAGGCCGCATCTGCAACTATCAAACAATTGACTCGGCGTGGCAAATATCTTTTGTTCTATACCAATCGAGGAAATTTAATTCTGCATTTTGGCATGTCGGGTAGCCTCCGAGTGTTACCGAAATACGTACCTGCAAGCGCGTATGACCATATCGATTTTGTGTTAAACAATGCCAAAGTTTTGCGTTTCCGCGACCCTAGGCGGTTTGGTACGGTGTTATGGACTCAGCGCGATCCGTTACAGCATAAGCTGCTACGCTCATTAGGAGTCGAACCCTTGACCCAGCAGTTTGACGGCGATTATTTGTACCGTAAGTCCCGTTCACGTAATGCGATTGCGATAAAAAACTTTATTATGGATTCTAAGGTGGTCGTTGGAATCGGTAACATTTATGCTAACGAGTCGTTGTATGCAGCGGGTATTCATCCGGCGCGCAGCGTGCGCCGCATTTCCCGACGACGATTGAATGTATTAGCTGCGTCCGTGCGGCGGGTTTTGCAGCATGCAATTAAGCGAGGCGGGACAACACTGCGCGATTTTATTCGGGAGGATGGTAATCCCGGGTATTTTAAAGTTGCACTAAAAGTATATGGGCGCACTTCCGCCCCATGTTTCACTTGCGGCAGACTGATCCGTTGCCGCACAATCGGACAACGTTCCAGTTTCTTTTGCGGCCATTGTCAACGATAAAAAATTCAGCTAAGTGCTCTCCTAATGAACAATTGATTAATATTACGGCGAAAAATAGATTCCTTCCGGCTTGGGGTATTGATACGGGAGGATAATTGCAGGCGCTGCCCCCCTCCGGTGGCGTTCGACTTAGCTTGTTAAACTTAATATATTGTCGAATGATTTTAAAGTGTACGCTGTAAAGACTGTTTTTTGAGTGGCGCGAAGTTACAGGACAAATAATAGTATCAGAGGCGACCGCGTAACGCTTTTGTGTATGGATTGCATCGGGAGGATTCGTTCCAAGTATCCGCCGGATTTAGGTATTGGCCGCTTCAGAGACAATATGCGGAGAATTGTAGCTGTGCTACAGCGTTGATTTATTTAATGTTGACTGTTCCGATACCGCGCGGGTCGGAAGCGGCATTGAGTTGATTGCCGGAATAATCCCAGATCACAACCTGCATATTGCCATAATCCGTTTGGCGGCGCTTTAAGCGATGTCCTTTTGCGACAAGCTCGGATAATGTCTGCTGACTGAGTGCCCCGGTTTCATATTCAACCAAGTTAGGTAAATATTGATGGTGGAAACGTTTTGCCGCAACAATAGATGCCGCATTTTCTCCTTTTAGGAAGCGCAGAATTCCTAGCAGGTTCATTGTGATAATGCGGCTTCCACCGGGTGTTCCGATGATGGCAACACGTTTGCCGTCATCCACAAACGTTGGCGACATGCTTGATAGCATTCGCTTGTTTGGTGCGATTTCATTCGCTTTCCCCCCGATGAGACCGTAAATATTCGGTGTGCCGGGCTTGGCCGAGAAATCATCCATTTCATTATTGAATAGTATTCCGGAGCCTTTGGCGATAAATCCGGACCCAAACGGATAATTGATTGAAAGTGTTGCGGCGACACGATTGCCATGTCGGTCAATAATTGAGAAATGTGTCGTGTCACGACCTTCGTTTCGTTGTGTGTTAAATAACCGATTGCTTTTGCCGGCATGTCGGGCGCTGATTTGTTGAGCGAGTTGTTTGGCGTATGCGGGGCTAATAAGTTTTTTTTGCGGCACCTCGACAAAGTCGGCGTCGCCTAACCATTTGGCGCGATCACGGTAAGCCAGCCGCATTGCTTCAATGATGTAATGAATATCTTCCGAGTTTTGTGGCGAGTGGACACCGAGCTGTGTCAGCAGGTTCAGAATTTCAGCCAAGACGATACCACCGGACGACGGTAATGTCGCGCTGGTGATAGAGGCTCCCTGAAAAGAGAAACGGATGGGGTCTCTCTCAACCACTGTATAAGTAGCGAGGTCCGCCAATGTCCAAATACCGCCTGCGGACCTTGATTCCGTTACTAGTTTGTTCGCAACATTGCTGCGGTAAAACCCGTCAAAGCCATGTATAACAATTTGCTCAATAGTATCGGCAAGGTCGGTTTGGTAAATCGTGTCGCCTAGGTCAGGGACTTTATTATTCGGCAGAAATATTTTTTTCGCCATAGGAGATAGAATTCCCTTGCGTTTTTCAATCATTTCCACTAACTTTATATCGGCAGGGAAACCTTCGCGCGCATATCGGATAGCAGGCTTTAATGTAACCGATAAAGGTAAAATACCGTAATTTTTAGAAAGGTGAACCAGTGCGGCAGGCAATCCAGGAATACCCGCCGCGAGAGGGCCGAGCAAAGATTTGGTTTCGATTAAATTTCCTTGTTTGTCTAAATACATGTTGCGATTCGCGCCGCTTGGTGCGCGTTCGCGCCCGTCGAGCATGATTTGCCGATTATCTTGTCGGCGGTGCAATAGCCAGAAGCCACCTCCGCCGAAACCGGATGAATAGGGCTCGACAACCGCTAATACCGCACTGATGGTGACTGCCGCATCAAAAGCGTTACCGTTCTGTGCAAGTATTTCAGAACCCGCCTGTGTTGCGAGCGGATGCGCGGTCGCAATGGCATAGCCTACCGGTTTTTCACTACACGAGGTGATTAGCCAAACGATTAAGCAGACAATCTGCAGAGGTGTCGGAATTTTTCGCCGCATAGCTTTAGCCGTAGGGTCAAGTCAGTTTGTGATATTTTTCCAATAATTGTGCATAAGTTTCCGGATAGCGGGGGTCTTTCGGAATGCAATCAACAGGGCATACTTTTACGCATTGAGGTGTGTCGAAATGTCCCACACATTCGGTACATCGTTCCGGATTGATCTCATAAATTTCTTCGCCTGCGGAAATTGCTTCATTAGGGCATTCGGGAGCGCAAACGTCGCAATTAATACACTCGTCGGTAATGATTAAAGCCATTAATTCTTTATGATTCTTTATGCTTATTGCCGGCGAATCGTTTCCGCATGGCGGTTTCGACCGTAGGTGCAACGAAAGCAGATACATCGCCTCCCCAAGCTGCGACTTCACGTACTAAACCGGATGAGATAAAGGCATAGCGTTCATCCGGGGTGAGGAATATCGATTCGATATTTTCGGCTAATTTTCGGTTCATGCTGGCTAGCTGAAATTCGTATTCAAAATCGGAGACTACACGCAGTCCGCGCAAAATAATTTTTGCATTATGCCGGCGTGCAAAATCAACCAATAGACCGTCAAAGCTTAGCACTTCAACATTGGGATGCACTGCTAATGTTTCCCGGACAAATGCTAGTCGCTCGTCAATGGAAAAGAAATTATTTTTCAGCGAATTTTTGGCGACTCCGACAATAATATGTGAGAATAGTCCCGCTGCGCGCCGCACTAGGTCGGAATGCCCTTTAGTAATCGGGTCAAAAGTGCCCGGATAAATCACGGTTGTTTGCATAGTCAATGCAATAACGTTTGGTTAATCATCCTTATATTATAGTATTTACCAGTTAACGATTAACATGAAATGTTATCAGGCAACTATTAACAGTCCATATCCGACCTCGCCGGCGCGTGATTGACGCCACCATTGCCAGTTTGGCGGAAGCTCTAGTGATTTTTCCGCTTCATGTTCAACATAAACCAACGTTTTTTTAGGTAAAACACAATCACTCGCAGATAGCTGCATGATAGTCGTTTCAACTAGTTTCCGATAGAACGGAGGGTCAACAAATATGATGTCGTAACTTTGCTTTGTTTGCTTAATATACTGTTCGCTTCGGGCGCACACGGCATTTATTTTTTTTGTTCCGAAACGCTGCGCTTCAATTTTTATTTGGGCGCATATTTCCATATTGCATTCAATCAAGATGGCGCTCGTCGCACCTCTGGAAACCGCTTCAAAGCTTAGCGCACCGCTACCGGCAAACAAATCCAAACAAGTAGCGCCTTCTATTTTAGGCGTCAACCAGTTGAATAGCGTTTCGCGAACCCGCTGCGGCGATGGGCGTATATCCGGTATATCCGGGAATTGTAACTTACGACTGCGCCAGTCACCACCAATAATACGCAGCTGCGATTTGCGATACATGCCCCGGCTAATTCCGTAGTTTATTTCCTCCGACGATAACAGTGACCATTTTTTCAGGATGAAGGTGTTTTTGCAAAGCGGCGAGTACTTTATCGGCATCCAAATGGTTGAATTGTTCCAAGTAGTAATCGAAATAGTCGATGCCGAGTTCATGAAACGCGATTTTACCGATGGCATTATGAATACTTCTATTGCTAGTCATTCTTAATGCAAAATTATTTCTGATACTTTCTATAGACAATTTAATTTCCTTGTCGGTCGGACCTTTCTCTACAAACTCATTAAGCGTTTCGAAAGCAACTTTAGTCGCCTTCCGCGTTTGATTAATTTGCGTTTGGAAACCGATCGTAAATGGTCCGGCGGCGACACGGGTATTGAAATAACTACTGCTGCTGTATGCAAGACCGCGTTTTACGCGAATTTCTTCTAATAACCGCGAACCAAAGCCGCTGCCACCGAGGATATGGTTGCCGAGGTATAGGGCGAAAAAATCAGGGTTACCTGCTTCAATCAAAGGCTGGCCAATTTTAATATGCGCTTGCTGCGAGGGAAAAGGGACATAAACTTCTTTTGCTTCTTGTAAGGGCGGCACCGGTTCAACCGGTTTGGCTTTTTTGCCTTTGGGTAAAGAGTTAGCAATCCGCTCGGCGATGGTTTCAAATTCCTGTCTTGACACCGCTCCGACAGCGGTGATAACTAGATTCTCAGTAACGAAATAAGTGTTGTAGTAGCGGCGAATGTCTTCAGCGGTGATGCGTTTCACACTTTCTTCCTTCCCGATAACAGCGTGCTCGTAAACGTGACCGGAGTATATATTTTCACGAAAATGTTGATTGGCGACATTGCCGGGTTTTTCTTTGACGGCACGGATATTTAATAAAGCTTTTTTTCTGTTGAGTTCTATCTCATCTAATGGGAATGTCGGTTGAGACAACACATGTAAAAATGTTTGCAGGCCTTTATTTAAGTATTGCTTTTCAGTCAAGCTGCGTAAAGAAACGCTAATGCCGTCATAGCCGGCACCTGTAGCGAAGCGTGCGCCGATGCTGTCAAAAGCTTCGTTGATTGCAACTACGTCCATTCCTTTGGCGCCGGTTCGGAGTAAGGCGGTTGTCATTGATGCAATGCCCGGTAGTTTGTCGTCGTGGCTCGCGCCGGCTCTAAATTGTAATTTAATGTCAATCATCGGAAGTTCCGGTAGGGGCACGAAATATATCGGTACATTGTTCTGCGTTTTCCAATGTTCAATTTTTACACCTGCATAGGCATTACCGAACATAGCACACAGCATGCTCAAAACAATAATTTTCCGACGCGCATCGTTATTGAATATCGGAATCATTGAGCGAGATAGGCTGGGGGGCTAATTGCCCCACAGTTTTCACTTGTTTGCTTAAATATTTACGTGCGACAGCTTGCACCTGATCCGGAGTTATGTTTCGGATACGATCAGTTTTTTCATACAGAGTCCGCCAACCGACGCCGATAGCTTCATATTGGCCAAGTTTATAAGCTTGTCGCGTAATTGAGTCCTGACTGTAAACCTCATTCGCAGTTAAATTTGCTTTGATAAAATCCAATTCTTTTTCTTCAATACCCTCAGTTTTTACTCGGTTAACCTCTTCTTCGATTGCTTGTTCAAGTTGTGCGATACTGACATCCGCTAGAGGTGTGCCGGTAATGACAAACAAATCATCGTACAGACTATAAGGGTCGTAATTAGTGCCGACCCCGAGAGCGATTTTTCGGCCGCGAATTAAGTTTTTCTGAAATCGGGCGCTGCTGCTGCCTGATAATATACCCGCCAACACAACCAATGCGTAGGGCTCCCATTCGGTTGGTGAAGTTTTAATATTGGGGACTTTATATGCGATCGTAAGAAAGGGTTTTTTTGCCGGAGCTTCCAGCGTGAAACGCCGTTCGCCTGCTTGTTGTATTTCGCGTCGAGGCTTCCGATTTGGCAACGCTCGCGGTTGTAACGGCGCCAAATATTTTAATGCGAGGGCATATACTTCATCCGGGTTTACATCACCGGCGACCACGACAAAAGCATTGTTCGGCGAGTACCAAGTTTGATACCATTTTTGCAACTCTTTCAGTGTCAGATGGTCCAAATCATCCATCCATCCGATGACCGGATTTCCGTAAGGTGCATTTCTGAAAGCGGTTGCATATAGTTGTTCCCATACTCTTGCGCGCGGGTCATCATCGGTGCGCATACGACGTTCTTCTTTAACCACCTCTATTTCTTTGGCAAAATCTTCCTCACGCAAGATAAGATTGACCATCCGATCGGATTCCAAATCAAAGCTGAGCGCTAAGTGGCTTTTTTCAAACACTTCATAATAGGCGGTGTAATCGGGACCGGTGAAAGCGTTGTATCTTCCGCCTTTTTGTTTGACGATTTCGGTAAACGTTTCGGCGGGATATTTGGATGTGCCTTTGAACATCATGTGCTCTAACACATGCGAGATTCCGGTTAGGCCGTTTGGTTCGTCGCTTGCGCCGACTTTATACCAAAATTGCGTGACCAGAACGGGCGAACGATGATCTTCTTTCACAATGATTTTCATACCGTTGCTAAGAGTAAACTCAGTCACACCATGCCGGTCGGGGGGAGGCAGCGATGCGTCGGGAGCATCAGGTAATGTCATGCAGGCAGAAAGCATCAGGACGGCGGCAGAGAATATAAAAACTTTATTGAGCATCGCAATATTATTATACTGAAGTCCTTTCGTTTATATAAAAATAGCCGGGAAAGTCCAATCAAGTTTATCTATGGCAAAGTAGTTTTAATGATAGCAAACTGATCCGGCACCTTAAAAACACTTTTTGGATTTTAATCCTTTAATAAAATAAAGTACACTCTAAATTTTTGTCAACGCAGGATTAGGCTTCAATCATTATGCAAACAAAAAGTGCTTTACCGGCAATTTTCGTCATCAATTTGGCTCATTCCAAAGAGCGCCGCGTTCACATGAGAGAAATGTTGGGCGATATCGGTCTGCAATACGAATTTGTTGATGCCATTGACGGCAATGAAATAACAACGGAAGAATTAAATCGTGTCTATAACAGACAGATAACCCTTCGGTATTGGGGACGCGGAATGTCTTTGGGTGAAATAGGTTGCTATATGAGCCATGTCAAAGCAGCACGGATCATCTGCGAGCGCAGCCTCTCCGAAGCGCTGGTGCTGGAAGATGATGTATATATCTCACCCGATATCGTTCCCTTTCTTGAACATCGCGACAAGTTACCCGACGATTGGAAAATTGTACATTTGTCCCGTTCATTACCCAAGCCGGATGCTAAAGTTATTATGTGGTACCGAAAAACCTGGCGCCCTTATAAAGATTACACGGTGGGTTTACCGCACGGACTCGTGACAGGTGTGCAAGCCTATCTCATTCGACGTTCCCTGGCGGAAGAATGGGTTCGGCTTGCTTACCCTATTATAGTGAATACTGACAACCGATTGTTTAATACTACGTATTCGCTGTCTGCCTATTATTCATTGAGAGGAAAAAGATTGGTGGAGCACGGGAAAGTAATCAGCGATCTTTCAATGTTTAAATCAGGTATACATCATGGAGACCCGGAAGCAAAGCGCCGACACTCCCGTAAGCACATCGGATTCAAGCAGACAAATGACCAATCCCTGAAGCCCGTGCCTATATGGCCAGCCTTACGTTTCTTGTCTAAGACTTTAACCCTGCCCGTAAAGTTTCTGATGAAATTATCAATATATGGGATGATATATTTTTTTCGACAGCATAAATATCACGGCGGACCGATACTTGAGTTTAAGTCATCGTATTTTCAAAAGCTACGCTTTTACAGCGCCTTATACCTAAAGATAGGAAAAGGAGAAAGGTGTAGCATGCGCTTGTCAGTGAAATGTGCTAACGATCTGAAGAAATAATTTCATCAAAGGGCACAGTTCGGACAACAGGTTTCCCTCCAAGTCTGCATATTACTTGTCTATTGTGCCGTGACTGAGTATGAGTAAGAGTAAAGTGTAGAGGATTATTTTCCGCAAGCCGTATTATGATTTATAGAGAACTAGCGTAAAGAGATTGTACGATGCCACCCTAAATGGGATTTTTGAAGGGCTTCGGAGGAAGCGTTCGGCAGTAACATTCGGACCGGTGCTTTCTGTCCGTTGCCGGCATGAGGACGGTGTAGGGTGAGACGTGCCCGGAAAACCGATCGGTTTTCAGTGGCGAACGACCCGACAAGGACGTCGGGGCTGGCGCTCATTGACAGAACCAAGTCTCGTCATGGGTGAGACGCGCCCGGAAAACCAATTGGTTTTCAGCGGTGAACGACCCGACAAGGACGTCGGGGCTGGCGCTCATTGACAGAACCAAGTCTCGTCATGGATGACAGGCACTGTGCCGAAAATCCGCCAACAAACACAAAACGGTTTCATAACCGGTCATTGAATGCTTCCGTATCGGCGAATAGCAGGTCTTTTGCATGATCGATACAATCTTCTTGGACGGTGCGGTTGAAGCACTCGATGTGCGCGTTCATTTTTGGACACTTGGGATAGGTCAGCCACTGCTCAATCACGGGTGATTCCCGGATGAGCCGGGCAAACTGTCCTTGAAACTCACTCCCGCCGTCCGTCAGGGTGAGACGCGCCCGGAAAACCGATCGGTTTTCAGCGGCGAACGACCCGACAAGGACGTCGGGGCTGGCGCTCATTGACAGAACCAAGTCTCGTCATGGGTGAGACGCGCCCGGAAAACCAATTGGTTTTCAGCGGCGAACGACCCGACAAGGATGTCGGGGCTGGCGCTCATTGACAGAACCAAGTCTCGTCATGGACGACAGGCACTGCGCTGACAATCCGGCACAATCCGCCGACAATCCGGCAGCAAACACAAAATGGTTTCATCAGCTCAAAGACTTTACTGCTGCCGAAATTCTGCCAGGCGCAGGAATGCGGCTGCGTTGTGGCTGTTACAGCGGTTGGTTGCCACTGCTATTGCCATTCGGGTATAGGCATTGATGGCCGTTAAGACGTAGCGGCGTACTCCGTGCTGATCACGCACAATCGTATCCAGGGCGATGCAATGCCCCGGATACTGTGCTTTGAAGTGTTTCGGCTTGCGTGCCCTGCAACGGCGCTTAAACGGTCGTTTTGTTTGTCCTTTGGCATTCAGCCGCTGCGGAATACAGCGCATTTTATCCGGCGCATCTGCGATCAGGCGCGCAATCGTGCAGACACTCGGGCAGGGTGAGACGCGCCCGGAAAACCGATCGGTTTTCAGCGGCGAACGACTCGACAAGGACGTCGGGGCTGGCGTTCATTGACAGAACCAAGTCTCGTCATGGACGACAAGCACTTTGCTGACAATCCGCTGGCGCCTCTTACGCGGCGCTTTGCCGCAATCATGTAAGGCGCTGAGGCCAATGCGGCGATAACGCCGGCGCCAGCGGTACAAAGTACTGCGATTGATCTTGAATGCGTTCGGGAGTTACAACCCTCCCAAAATAATAGGGCATCATATTTCTGTTGAGCCGTTGTGTTTATGAGCCTCTATTTTTGAAGCAAAATTGGCTCATATAGAAACCTTTGATGCGGTGGCCGATGTGCTGATATTGCATATCGGTTACCTTTTTGAGTCGTGCCGTGAATCCCACATGTATCTGGCACTGTACAGGAGATAAGTTATGCCGGGCATCTAATAAAGAATCGGACGGACGGTTGTATCAGTGGCATAGCTAAAGCATCACCCGATGTGGTGAATGTTATGGACCTATACAGTGAATAGGCAACCGCACGTACTAGTGTATGATAGCGCTGATGTATCATAGGAGGTATTCACTCGTGACTGACCAACACAAAACCGTTTATGGATATAAGCAATACGTACGGGTTATGGCATGGGGCCTGATTGCGTTTTATATTCTATCCGCACTGTCGCTTCCTGCGGCGGCAACTCCTTTCGGTAAATTGGCGCGACCCACTGTAGCGCCTGAATTCACTCATAGACAACCGACCGAATGGTTAAACTCTGAACCGTTGAAGCTTTCTGAGTTGAGAGGCAAGGTGGTTCTGATAGATTTTTGGACTTTTGATTGTTGGAATTGCTATCGTTCATTTCCATGGTTGCGTTCCGTTGAGCAGCGGTTTGATGGTGACGCTTTCCAAATCATCGGTGTGCATTCGCCGGAGTTTGATCACGAGCGTGATATCGACAACGTTCGCCGGAAATCTGCGGAGTTTGAGTTGCATCATCCGATCATGATCGACAATGATTTCAGCTACTGGCGAGCCATGCGGAATAAGTATTGGCCTGCGTACTATGTGATTGATAAGCGAGGTAATATTCGCGGTGTTTTTGTCGGAGAGATTCACAAAGGGAGCCGTCGCGCTAGTGCAATTGAAGGGTTATTAAAGGAGCTACTTGCGCAAAGCTAGCCAAAGTTGCTTAATCTGACAAAGAGTTGCCAATTTGCGGAACTGTTAGTTGATGAGAAAAGATGCTATGGAAGCGTCTTTGGCACGGATGTCAGGTCGAAATGCGCTTTTAAGAGAGTAAAGCGAATGCTATAGACAGACAGTGTCCCTCAGTGCTTTACTAACGGAGAGGTACCGAAGCGGTCATAACGGCGCTGACTCGAAATCAGATGGTCGATGTAAGTCGGCACGCGGGTTCGAATCCCGCCCTCTCCGCCGTATTTTGCTTTTGGGGAAAGCGCCGGGTAGCTTGTTGCCTTGCTAGCCACACTTGTCGGAGGGGAGGGGTTTTTCAGCGGGCGACACAGCCCGAACTCTGACTATTGAGACGCTTGCTAAAATTGCCAATATTGTTGATGTGGGAGTTGATGATTTGATTTATTAAACATGAGTTATAACACGACAAAACAGCGCGCTCCACGCAATCGCACCATTGACTTGAGCGATAGCGAGAAGGAGAGATACAAAAAACGACTTATCAAAATCGATAAGCCGATTTCTGTTGATGAAATCTTGAATACGACAATACAACAAGATATTTTCGATACACTTGATCATCTGCCGGACCAGTTTATTGATCTTGTTTTCATCGACCCGCCATACAATCTCAACAAAACTTTCAATCTCACTACTTTCAAGGCAATGGAATCGGAGAAATACGCAAAGTGGTTTGATTCTTGGGTAAGCAAAATGGTTCGGCTTTTGAAGCCAACCGCATCAATCTACATCTGTGGCGATTGGAAATCATCCGGCGCAATTTTCAATGTCGCGCGAAAGTATTTTGCGATTCAAAACCGTATTACATTTGAAAGAGAAAAAGGGCGGGGCGCAAAAACAAACTGGAAAAATAGCTCCGAGGATATTTGGTTTTGCACCATGTCAAGAGATTATCATTTTGATGTTGACGCGGTGAAAATGAAAAGAAAGGTTATTGCTCCTTATCGTGATGGTTTCGGCAGAGAGAAAGATTGGAGCGAGGATGAGAACGGCAAATATCGTTTAACCCATCCTTCGAACATTTGGACTGATATGACCATCCCATTTTGGTCTATGTCGGAGAACACGGATCACCCGACACAAAAGCCGGAAAAGCTTGTCGCAAAAATTCTCCTCGCAAGCTCAAAGCCCGAGCATATAGTTTTTGACCCATTTCTCGGTTCGGGCACTACATCGGTTGTTGCCAAAAAACTGGGTAGAAACTATGTAGGAATTGAAATAGATGAGTTTTACGGCTGTCTTGCAGAAAAGCGACTTGAAATGGCGGAAGCGGACAAAACTATTCAGGGTTATTCCGGCGGTGTTTTTTGGGAGCGCAATACCCTTAGTAAGCAACTGAATATCAAGGGCAAAAATAATGGGGAATCGGAAAGTCAGAAGCCATTATTTGACAGTAAACCTCCATGATGCCAAAAAGCAAAATTTTCTATACGGACACTTACAGAGAACTCGAAAAGAAAATCAGGGATTTCCTCAGCGAGCAAACTGATTTTCTTTTTCCCAGAACAATCAATAGTCCTCGTGCCGTCGGCGGCGCAATAGAAAACATCCTTGCCGAAAACTTCGGGACGATTTTAGGTGCTCTGCCGAAAGAATATTCTTCCCAATTTGCGCGCCGGGCAATGGCCGACCTCGCTTTCACCGATAAGGACAATTTTTACTATGTCGTTGATGTCAAAACTCATCGGCTTGATACAAAGTTTAATATGCCGAATCTAACTTCGGTTGAGCGACTATCGCGATTTTATGAGGATGACAAAAATCATTTCTGCGTCTTGAAAGTAAACTATAAGGTAGAAAATACGAGATGAATAATTGATAGGGTCACTTTTGTTCCGATAGAGTTTATTTCCTGGGGTTGCCTGACGCTTGGAGCATTAGGGTGGGGACAAATTCAGATAGCCAACGCGAGTACTGTGACTCTCATGCTCAAGAATAAGCGTAAAAATTGGATGATTGAAATGTGCGATAACCTTTTGGATTTTTACCCGAAGGAAAGTTTCAAGATCAATGAACGAATAAATCACTTTAAAAACGTGAAGAGGTATTGGCAGTGCAAATAAGGAATAAAGCTACTATACCCTAACATCGTTAAACAACATCGCATAATAAACGGATGGCTCGGTGGGAGGGGGAAATGCCCAAATGCCTAGTTGTCCGAGCGTTGCAGCCCCGCCGCTTTGCCCGAATACCTGGGGTTGTCACTGTATAGTCCGAAGTGAGAAAGAACTCGAGTTTTAAATGTTTTCAGGGCTGTATAAAACCTCCCTTGATAGTCGCTGTAGGTTTTACCTTTGGCGACACATAGTGATAGAAAAGCTACTAATAGACTGGCTATATTTTGCTCATGAGGTTGACCGCGTACGATCAATCAATGTCATTGCGTAGTGAATAATTGTAATCCCAGACCGCTTGCAATATGTCTAAAGTATAGCCATGCATTTTTGCTTCGTCAATGATTGCGGATACGTCTTTGGGGAAACATTTCCCGCCCCATCCTCTTTGCCCGTCGTGTCCCGGTACGTTGGAGTGGCTGTTTCCTACCCGTGTGTCATAATGGAAAATTTCCTCCAGTTGCTCCCACCGCATTTGGACGCCGCTTAATTTTGCTATGTCATAGAATTGATTCATATAACTGACCTTCATTGCGAGAAAGGAATTAATCATATACTTTATGATAGAGGCGCTATAATAATCAGTGTAAGCAATTTTGCACGGCTGGCAAATACTATGTTTCTCAAATAATTGGTGCACTTTGCGAGTTTGTTCATTTTCTCCGCCATATATACGATAATTAGGCTTAAGAAAACATTCAATAAAATTCTTTTCAATAAGGAACTCCGGGCAGATTACGAGATTTAACTGAGGATACTCGGTAACATATTCCCTGATTTTCGATGGCACGACAGTGCTTTTTATGATCAGAATATGTTTTTTGTTTGTTAACTTGCTTTGCGCAATGGCACGCAATGTGGCATCTAAATGTGTGCCATCAAACGAGTGATTGGTATTTTTTTTTCTGGGTGTGGGAACGCAGACAAAAATAAATTCAGCATTTTTAATAACAGCGCTCACATCCTGACACAACACTATTTTTTCTTTTGCCGTGTCATCCGCATAGCTTTTTGGGCTGCTGTCATAAATATAAAGAGAGCACCGGCTCTGAAAGCCTGCCGCAATAGATCTCCCTACGATACCGTAGCCGATAATTCCGATATTCATTGGAAAAAGTAGAGGGGTTTTTTACTATATATAATGATTTATAAGTTTACACTTGCGCGAATCAAAAAATTGTATTTTCTATAATTTCTTGTATAAAGCAAGGTTTGCATTGAGTATTCTACCATGCTAATTTCCATTATCGTGGCAACATATAATCAGCCGGAGTGCCTGACAATCATTTTGGATAGTTTTATTTGTCAGACCGATAAAAAATTTGAAGTGATTGTCGCGGATGACGGTTCTACTCAAAAAACTGAAGACTTGATTGCCCATTATAAAAGAACATTTCCTTATCGCCTAGTACATATACGGCAGGAGGATAGAGGATATCGCTTAGCAGCGGTAAAAAATTTAGGCGCGATGCAAGCACGCGGCGAGTATTTTATATTCTTGGATGGAGATTGTGTGTCACTGCCCGGCTTTGTTTTTCGTCATCGGCGTTTGGCGCAACCTGGCTGGTTTGTCCGAGGTTCACGAATCAAGCTGACGGATTCGTTTACTGCAACGGTGAAGTTAGAGCGCTTGCCAATTTTTAATTACAGTATTGCTCAGTGGATACGTTTGAGGATGGCGGGGAAGGTACAGCGCATACTACCTTTATTACATTTACCCGGAGGATTTTTTAGGAAGTTGAAGTATAAGAAGTGGCAGGGCGCAACTGGCTTTAACTTGGCTTTTTATCGGAAGGATTTTTATGCAGTAGGAGGATTTGACGAGCGATTTGAAGGACGGGGATATGAAGATTCGGATTTAGTTGTGCGGATGTTGAACCGTGGTGTTCGTCGTAAGGATGGAAATTATGCGGTTACAGTGCTTCATTTGGGAGATGATAAGATAGAACTCCCAAGCAAAAATTATCAAATGTTTCAACAAGCTATACGGCAGCAGCGAGTATATGCGCAACGCGGAATATCTCGGTGCTAGGCGATAGCACAACGATGCAGTCTTCCGACTTTAATGGCGGAAGATCTCCTTCTTACAGTTTGAAAGGCTTATTTGCTTTGGCGACTCAGCGTCGTCAGGAACTGATTATTGCCAATATTGTCGCAGTTTTTGCGACTTTGGCAAGTGCGCCGTTGCCATTGCTGATGCCACTGATGGTTGATGAAGTTTTACTTGATATACCGGGACGATTGACCGCTACTATCCGATTTATATTTCCCGAATATTTTTATGAACCGGAATTTTATATTGCTGTAGTGTTATTGGTCACAATTGCTTTGAGGTTAATTTCATGGTTGCTTACCGTTTGGCAGTCATGGATTTTTTATCGGGTTTCAAAAAACATTATTTTCCATCTTCGCCGGAGATTGTTGTGGTATTTAAGCAAAACTTCCATTACGGAATATGAAAGTGAAGGAGGCGGCACAATCAGTTCGTATTTGGTAACCGATCTTGAAACACTTGACCAATTTTTTAGCGCGACTATCAGCAGATTCTTAATTTCCATAATGACGATTATTGCAACGGCGTTCATTCTTATGTTTCTACATTGGCAATTGGCGCTGTTTCTTCTTCTGCTTAATCCAGTCGTGATTTATTTTACGATGATGGTCGGTAAGCAGGTAAAGGAGCTGAAAGGTATGGAAAATAAGGCTATTGAGGTTTTTCAACAGGCAGTTGTCGAGACTTTCTCGGTTATTCATCAAATCAGGGTAAGTAATCGTGAAAGGCATTACATTGGTAGATTGGTTGATTTTGCTCGCGATATAAGAAATAAGGCTACCAAATTTGCTTGGAAAAGCGATATGGCGAATCGTTTTTCATTTCTAATTTTTTTGGTCGGATTTGATATTTTTCGCGCAATTGGGATGTTGATGGTATTGTTTTCCGACCTCAGTATCGGTGAGATGATCGCGGTATTTGGCTATCTGTGGTTTATGTTGGGTCCGATCCAGGAAATATTGAATATGCAGTATGCTTGGTTTGGGGCGAAAGCTGCGGTTGATCGAGTAAATCGCATTCTAAAATTTGTTCTCGAACCAAGCTATACCGCTATAGAAAATCCGTTTAGCGAGCGAGAAACCGTTTCGGTTGAAGTACGTAACCTTAATTTAGCGTACGCGGAAAACAAAGTGCTAAGAGATGTAAATTTATCGATTGCTCCTGGTGAGAAAATTGCCATTGTCGGTGCTAGCGGTGGAGGAAAGACAACTTTAGTACACGCATTGCTAGGCTTATATCAAGCAGTCAGCGGGAATATTTTTTACGGAGGTGTCCTGATCAATCGGATTGGTTTGAAAGCTGTGCGCGAAAATGTCGGATGCGTCCTACAGCATCCGATGTTGTTTAATGATACGATCCGTGAAAACTTGACTTTAGGGCGCGATGCTTCGGATGACCAGCTGTGGGATGTTTTAGAGCTTGCGCAAATTGCTTTGTTCGTTCGGGAAAAGCCCAGAACACTTGATACGGTCGTCGGGCTGCAAGGGCTAAAGTTGTCGGGTGGGCAACGTCAGCGTTTAGCAATTGCCAGGATGCTATTGATGCAACCGAGAGTGGTCATTTTTGATGAAGCGACTTCCGCTGTTGATTCTAAGACAGAGTGCGACTTGTACCGAGCATTATTTGAAGTTTTAAATGATAAAACAATGCTAATTATTGCGCATCGATTGAGCGCGGTGCGGCAGGCGGATCAAGTGTATGTTTTTGAGGACGGAAAAATTGTTGAGCATGGCGACCATGATCAGTTGATCGAAATGCAAGGACTTTACACCAGACTTTTTTCTGCCCAGTTGTGAGGCTTACTGTTTTAATGCGCGCATTGACTTATTTGCCGCATCCAAAGTTTCGGCAATATCCCGATCGGAATGTACGCTTGAAACAAAGCTTGCTTCAAATGCCGATGGTGCGAGATAGATATGCTGCCGCAACATTTCATTATGAAATTGTTTGAAGCGCTTCGGATTTGTTTTCGTTGCTTGTGTGAAATTACGTGCCGGTGTATCAATGAAAGAAAAGCCAAACATTCCGCCGCAGTGATCGCTATGGAACGGGATATTGTGACTAGCAGCAATTTCTGTCAACCCCTTGACAAGGGTCTTGGTTTTTTGAGTTAAAGATTCAAAAAAGTTATCGGTCTCGACCAATTCCAAAGTTGCGAGACCTGCTGCCATCACCACAGGGTTGCCTGATAAAGTTCCCGCTTGATAAACATTGCCTGATGGCGCCAGTGTTTGCATAATATCGCGACGTCCGCCGAATGCACCGACCGGCATCCCACCACCAATTACTTTCCCGAGCGTCGTTAAGTTGGGTTGGATACCATATAACGCTTGAGCGCCGCCAAGCGCCACTCGAAAGCCGGTCATCACCTCATCATAAATAAGCACGCTGTCGAATTGATCGCATAAGCGGCGCAGATTCTGCAAAAATTTCTTATCTGCGGGAATAAAGTTCATGTTGCCGGAGATAGGCTCAATAATCACTCCGGCGATTTTATCAGCGTATCGTTCAAAAGCTGATTCCAGCTGCTTGGAGTCGTTGTAATCCAAAACAATCGTATCGGATGCGGCCGCTGCAGTGATGCCGGGCGAACCAGGAATACTTAGAGTTAAAACACCGGAACCGGCCTCAACAAGTAAACTGTCGGAATGGCCGTGGTAACATCCGGCAAATTTAATGATTTTTTCGCGGCGAGTATAACCACGGGCAAGTCGTATCGCGCTCATGGTTGCTTCGGTTCCGGAGTTGACCATGCGTACCATTTCCAGTGATGGCATTAAAGCGGACAGCTTTTCCGCCATTCTAATTTCAAGTTTGGTCGGCGCGCCGAAACTCAAGCCGTTTTGCGTTGTTTGTATAACGGCATTGACGATATGCGGGTGAGCATGTCCTACGATCAAAGATCCCCAAGAGCAGACGTAGTCCAAATAGGTATTTTTATCTTCGTCGTAGAGTTTCGACCCTTTACCGCGGGTAAAGAAAATTGGGTGTCGTCCCATACCTTTGAAGGCGCGTACCGGTGAGTTTACACCGCCGGGGATCAATTTGCAGGCGCGTGAGAAAAGTGATGCGGATGAGTGGTCTGACAGCTTGTTGTTTTCCATTCCGTTTGTTAGTCGTATCAATGAGCTGGTCAATATTTTGTATAAGATATTTTACCGGCAGATACTGTATAGTGCCAAATGTTTCTGAGCTTATGCAAATGTTATGGACCTATACACTGGGTGTATCGTGCAGTATTTTTGTTATAATGACTGCTCTCTACCATAACCGATAAGAACAAAGTTGTGCAAAAACGTCTCATCACTCGGATTTTTGTGATCAATCCGCCCGTGCTCGGAAAGAAACGGCGCAAGCTCTTTGAACAGCAATTTCAGAACTGGCAAACCAAACCGCCGCCTATTTCGTATAACGGGGTTAATAAAAACCATTTGGTTCTGGAGGAATCAAAATATCAACACCTGATTAAAGATGACCGCAGGTGGTGGGTTAAATTGAAACTACGGCTGGGTTGGGAAAAATATGCACAAGACTTTGCTCAAAAGTATGATCCGATGCTCACGCGGAAAAAAAAGGACGCTGCGGTGCGAAGAATAGGAAGTATTGCAGCTGCATTTTCCCAAATAGAAATCTGGAACCTCTGCCGTAAAATGCCGGCTGATGATCTTTGTATGATTGTCGAAGATGACGCTATCATAAATCCTGCGATTCCATTTGACGGAATTGGATGGCCGGAATCAGCGGATTTTCTACATCTATGGCCCGGAGGAATTGGCCAGTACGAAAAATATTCAGACCAGTACGTAAAAGTATTGCAGAAGTGGGAACCCAACAAGTTGAACTATACGGCGCTCGGGTACGTCATCACTCCGGCATGCGCGCGCCGTTTCTGTTCCGAGCTGGTTCCGTATGATGTTCAACGAACGATAGATACGGAGATACTATATAGCAGCACGCCCAATCTATTTGCCGTAAGAACACCATGGGTGCGTCCTGTTTATACTACCAGCTTTGCAAGACAACCGTCGTTACTCCATGTGTTGGCGCGTCCGGTTGCTTATGCCATAAGAGCCTTTCTCCCCTCATCCTTGCGCTCAGCACATCCTTATCTTTTAGATAAAAAAACGCATACTCAGTTTGATCAGCCGAGACTTGATTGACTGAACTTCAGCATGCGCGGATCCGCCGGGGTGATTTTCCGAGTTTTGGAAAGCGGGTAGTCGCCTCCGCTAATGACTATCTCTGCCGTTATTCTGCCGTATCGCTGTGACCCAGGGATAAATCGCTCAATCCGTATTATTTGCCCTGATCGCTCTGCCGACCAGGGCATTGCAGGCCGTGCTCCTCGGCATACTCTCTAAGTAGTTGTCGTTGTTCCTGACTCAGCCGGCAACGGGCAGAAAGCACCGATCCGAATGTTACTGCCGAACGCTTCCTTCGAAGCCCTTCAAAAATCCCATTTATGATGGCATCGTACAGCCAATTTTGCTTCAAAAATAGAGGCTCATGAGCGCTCTAATCTTCAACAGAAATATGATGCCCTATTATTTTGGGAGGGTTGTAACTCCCGAACGCATTCAAGATCGGTCGCAGTACTTTGTACCGTTGGCGCCGGCGTTATCGCCGCACTGGTCTCAGCGCCTTGCATGATCGCGGCAAAGCGCCGCGTAAGAGGCGCCAGCGGATTGTCAGCGCAGTGCCTGTCGTCCATGACGAGACTTGGTTCTGTCAATGAGCGCCAGCCCCGACATCCTTGTCGGATCGTTCGCCGCTGAAAACCAATTGGTTTTCCGGGCGCGTCTCACCCATGACGAGACTTGGTTCTGTCAATGAGCGCCAGCCCTGACGTCCTTGTCGAGTCGTTCGCCGCTGAAAACCGATCGGTTTTCCGGGCGCGTCTCACCCTGCGCCAGGCTTATCCGAATCTCGGCAGCAGTAAAATCTTTGAGCTGATGAAACCGTTTTGTGTTTGTTGCCGGATTGTCGGCAAAGTGCCTGTCATCTATGACGCGACTGGGTTCTGTCAACAAGCCCCAGCCCCGACGTCCTTGTCGGGTCGTTCACCGCTGAAAACCAATTGGTTTTCCGGGCGCGTCTCACCCTGCCTGAGTGTCCGCACGATTGCGCGCCTGATCGCAGATGCGCCGGATAAAATGCGCTGTATTCCGCAGCGGCTGAATGCCAAAGGATAAACAAAACGACCGTTTAAGCGCCGTTGCAGGGCACGCAAGCCGAAACACTTCAAAGCACAGTATCCGGCGGGGCATTGCATCGCCCTGGATACGATTGTGCGTTATCAGCACGGAGTGCGCCGCTACGTCTTAACGACCATCGATGTCTATACCCGAATGGCAATAGCAGTGGCAACCAACCGCTGTAACAGCCGCAACGCAGCCGCATTCCTGCGCCTGGCAGAATTTCGGCAGCAGTAAAGTCTTTGAGCTGATGAAACTATTTTGTGTTTGCTGGTGAATGCTCAGCAAAGTGCCTGTCGTCCATGACGAGACTTGGTTCTGTCAATGAACGCCAGCCCCGACGTCCTTGTCGGGTCGTTCGCCGCTGAAAACCAATCGGTTTTCCGGGCGCGTCTCACCCATGACGAGACTTGGTTCTGTCAATGAGCGCCAGCCCCGACATCCTTGTCGGGTCGTTCGCCGCTGAAAACCGATCGGTTTTCCGGGCGCATCTCACCCTGACAGACGGTGGTAGTGAGTTTCAAGGACAGTTTGCCCGGCTCATCCGGGAATCACCCGCGATTGAGCAGTGGCTGACCTATCCCAAGTGTCCAAAAATGAACGCGCACATCGAGCGCTTCAACCGCACCGTCCAAGAAGATTGTATCGATCATGCAGAAGACCTGCTATTCGCCGATACGGAAGCATTCAATGACCGGTTATGAAACCGTTTTGTGTTTGTTGGCGAATGCTCAGCAAAGTGTCTGTCGTCCATGACGAGACTTGGTTCTGTCAATGAACGCCAGCCCCGACATCCTTGTCGGGTCGTTCGCCGCTGAAAACCGATCGGTTTTCCGGGCGCGTCTCACCCTGCACCGTCCTCATGCCGGCAACGGACAGAAAGCACCGATCCGAATGTTACTGCCGAACGCTTCCCCCGAAGCGCCCTTCAAAAATCCCATTTAGGGTGGCATCGTACAGATACTGCATAAGTCAGAAGGTTCGTAGTAAAATCAATAACTCACTTCATAATTCTGCAGACGGGTTCGTACTTTACATGTTGATAAAAATTGATAAGGGGCTTGATATTCCTTTGGGTAAGACTACCGTGCAGCAGATCGAAGACGCTGATACGGTTAGTCGAGCGGCAAGTGTTGCTTATGGATTTCATGGACTTAAGCCCGGTATGGCGGTAGCAATTGGTGATAGGGTAACCGTCGGACAGACTTTATTTACCGACAAGCGTAACTCCGATGTTTGTTATCCCGCGCCTGTATCGGGTATTGTTCGGGAAATAAATCGCGGTGAACGGCGGTTATTGCATTCGGTGGTGATTGAACTACAACCGGCGCCGACCCCTGAATATGAAAGCTTTACCAATGATGAAATAACTAAACTCAGCGACGATAAAATCGTTCGGCATTTACTTGATTCCGGTCTATGGATTGGTTTCAAAACGCGGCCTTACAGTAAAGTACCTAATCCGGGTACGCGGCCTCATTCAATATTCGTGACTGCGATGGATACTCGCCCCTTGGCGATTGATCCGATAATGGTTATCCGGCAAGCAGAGAGTTTGTTTGCCGTCGGTGTCCAAGTTTTGTCACAAATGACAAGCGGACAAGTATTTGTTTGCACATCCGAGCAAGCTCGATTAACTCTGCCGCAAAAAGATACGGTTCGCCAAGTGCGTTTTGCCGGTCCTCATCCCGTGGGATTAGTCGGCACCCATATTCATTATCTTGATCCTATTGTGGGGGACAAAGTAGTTTGGTCTATCGGCTATCAGGACGTGATTGCAATCGGCAAATTATTTTCCCAAGGCAATCTGTCGTTTGAACGGATAATTTCGCTCGGGTCGACAATGCAACAGCCACGTTTGTTACGCACTCATGTTGGTGCCAGTATTAGCGAGTTATGTGGTAGCGTAATTGCTTTAGATAACTGCCGAGTCATTGCCGGTTCGGTATTGGAGGGCTGGCGCGCATCCGGAGCTTTGGATTTTCTGGGTTATTCGACTTTGCAAATTACGTTGCTGGAAGAATATTGTGAAAGTTCGGTTCTCGGCTGGTTGAAACCTTTGCGTAATACATTTTCGTTGAGCAAAGCGGTAACTTGGTTGGGCAAGCAAAGCAAGTTTATTTTCAACTGTCGGCAAAACGGCAGTCCGCGCGCATTTGTTCCTCTTGGACTATATGAGTATGTAATGCCGCTTGAAATACTGCCGGCGCCATTACTCAAATCATTGTTGGTGATGGATACCGATATGGCACAAAAATTAGGTTGTCTTGAATTAGACGAAGAAGACCTTGCTTTGTGTTCGTATGTTTGCCCGAGTAAGCATGAGTTTGGTTGGATGTTGCGTTCCACTCTGGAGCAGATTGAGAAGGAAGGATGATGGCTGAAGAAAAGAAGCTTTCCGGTACGTTATCGCAGAAGTTTGCCAAAGAGGGTGCGTGGCATCAGTGGTATCCGCTTTATGAAATGGTAGATACGTTTATTTATTGGACAAATCAGGTTACACAGCGTGCGCCGCATATTCGTGATGCCTTGGATATCAAGCGTGTTATGTCTTATGTAGTGTTGGCAACCATCCCGTGTATTTTTATGGCGTGGTTTAATACTGGTTATCAGGCGAATCTTGCCATGGTAGTTAGCGGTATAAGCGCTTTGCCCGGCTGGCAAGGTGCATTGACTGCGGCACTGGGTATACCGCACGACCCCCAAAATATTGCGGCATGTTTGTGGTTGGGGTTCTTGCATTTTCTTCCGATTTACATGGTGACACTGATTGTCGGGGGGGGGTGGGAAGTTTTGTTTGCTATCATAAGAAAGCATGACGTCAATGAAGGATTTCTCGTTACATCTATTCTTTATACTCTGATTTTACCTCCGGATATTCCGCTGTGGTTGGTTGCATTGGGAATTTCTTTTGGTGTAGTCATTGGCAAAGAAGTGTTCGGAGGGACTGGTAAAAATTTTTTAAATCCTGCATTGACCGGACGTGTATTCCTATATTTTGCCTACCCCGCATCTATGTCCGGCGATAGTGTTTGGGTTGCGGTTGATGGCTATAGCAACGCAACGGCACTTGGTATTGCGGCACAATCGGGTTTGTCGGAAGCGATTGCTGCCGGCTACGGCTGGGCGCAATCATTTCTGGGATTAATTCCTGGTTCTCTAGGTGAAACTTCCACTTTGGCATGCTTAATCGGGGCGGTGTTTTTGGTATATACTCGAATTGCTTCGTGGCGGATTATCGGCGGTGTAATGCTAGGCATGATTGCCACTGCGTCATTGTTAAATTGGATAGGAAGTGAAACGAATCCGATGTTTGCTATGCCGTGGTATTGGCACTTGGTTTTAGGCGGATTCGCTTTCGGCATGGTGTATATGGCAACTGAACCGGTTTCGGGTTCGTGTACGGATGCCGGGCGCTGGGTTTACGGTGCATTGATTGGGTTTATGGCAGTCATGATTCGAGTGGTTAATCCGGCATTTCCGGAGGGCATGATGTTAGCAATTTTATTTGCGAATATTTTTGCCCCTTTGATTGATTATTTTGTTATACAGTTCAATATGCAGCAACGAATGAAGCGGTATGTCAATGTCCAATGAAAGCATCGGTAAAGTTCTGGCGGTTACCATCATATTGTGTTTGATATGTTCGGTGGTCGTTTCAACCGCAGCGGTAGGGTTCAGAGCTCTGCAAGAAGAAAATGTGCGTCTTGATCGATATAAAAGCATTTTGTCGGTGGCCGGGTTGTATATTCCTTCAGTCCCGGTTGAAAAGGTATTCGGACAAATTGAAGCGCGTGTCATCAGGCTGGATACCGGTTCGTTTGAAACGATAGATCCGATGCAATTGCCGGCTGAGAGTATCCCTTATCGCACATTGGATAGGAAAGAAGATATCGCAAAAATCAGAAAAGTTCCGGAGTTTGTCGTGGTTTATTTGGCACGTGACCAACAAGGAGTTTTGGACAAAGTGATTCTGCCGGTACACGGCTATGGCTTGTGGTCAACTTTGTATGGTTATATGGCATTGGAAAAAGATGCGCAAACGGTTTATGGCTTGCAGTTTTATGATCATGCGGAAACACCGGGACTCGGCGGCGAAGTGGATAATCCGAAATGGCAACGCTTATGGCGCGGTAAACGGCTATACAATGACCAAGGTATTCCCGTTTTGGAAGTGATTAAAGGTAGAGTTGCACGCGATTCTCCCACCGCGCTCTATCAGGTTGACGGCTTAGCGGGTGCCACATTGACAAGTATAGGAGTGAGTCGGTTGGTGCGTTTCTGGAGCGGAGAACTCGGCTATTCAGCTTTTCTTGAACGGATACAACAGGGAGAAATCAGTTAATTGCTATGAGTAAGAGAAAAAAAGTATTGCTTGACCCGTTGGTGGATGACAATCCGATTACTCTGCAGATACTTGGCATTTGTTCCGCACTTGCTGTCACGACTACGCTTGGAGCATCTTTGGTAATGTGTCTTGCGCTTACTTCGGTAGTCGCACTCTCCAATGCTTCAATCAGCATGATTCGTCACCATGTTCCGGTAAACATTCGGATCATTGTGCAAATGACGATTATTTCATCTTTGGTGATTGTGGTCGATCAAATATTGAAGGCATACGTTTATGAAATAAGTAAAGTGTTGTCGGTGTTTGTGGGTTTAATTATTACAAACTGTATCGTGTTGGGACGAGCAGAGGCGTATGCGATGAAAAATCCGCCGGGGCTCAGCTTCTTGGACGGTCTCGGCAACGGTTTGGGCTACAGTCTTGTATTGGTGGTGGTCGGCACAATACGTGAATTGTTTGGTTCGGGAACCTTGCTTGGCTATCCGATACTTTCTTTGGTTGCCGATGGCGGTTGGTACCAGCCGAATGGTCTGTTGTTATTACCGCCTAGTGCTTTCTTTATTATCGGTTTAATGATTTGGGTCATTCGCACCTATCGCCCGGTGCAAATCGAGCAAATTGAATTTCAAATTCAAGTACCGAAGAAAACGGCAGCGTAGATCAAATTATGGAAGCATATATCAGTTTGGCAATACGGGCGATATTTGTTGAAAATCTCGCACTTTCTTTCTTTCTGGGAATGTGTACTTTTCTTGCTATTTCAAAGAAGATTGAAAATGCGATTGGTTTGGGGGTCGCGGTAATTATCGTGCAAGGAATCACCGTACCCGCCAACAATTTGATTTACGAATGGCTATTGAAAAAAGGCGCCCTCGCTTGGATGGGGTTGCCGGAAGTGGATTTATCTTTTTTAGCTCTGCTAAGCTACATCGGCGTAATTGCGGCTATCGTGCAAATTCTTGAAATGCTGCTGGACCGATATTTTCCTTCTCTGTATAACGCACTAGGTATATTCCTGCCTCTTATTACAGTAAATTGTGCGATTCTCGGAGGATCTTTATTTATGATGGAGCGTAGCTATGATTTTGCCGAGAGCGTCATATATGGAATTGGTAGCGGTGGTGGTTGGGCGCTTGCGATCATTGCACTGGCATGTATTCGCGAGAAACTAAAATATAACGACGTGCCCGATGGTTTACGCGGACTTGGTATTACTTTCATCACGGTAGGTCTGATGTCGTTGGGGTTCATGGCATTTTCCGGTATTCAATTGTGAGGTCGAAGTGCTGATAGAAATCGGTTTAGGCATTAGTTTGTTTACTTTAGTAGTGCTTTTTTTGGTCTTCTTTATCCTGATTGCGAGAAGCAAGCTGGTTGCCACCGGTCAAGCTACAGTACGTGTGAATAAAGAAAAAGAAGTGCTGATTCCGGTTGGAACAAAATTACTGACCGGTTTAGCGTCAAACAATCTGTTTGTTTCATCCGCTTGCGGCGGCGGTGGGACCTGCGGACAATGCCGAGTCAAAATATTCTCCGGCGGCGGCAGCTTGCTGCCGACTGAAACCACTTATATCACGCCGCGGCAATCGCGTGAAGGCAATCGCTTATCGTGCCAGGTTACTGTTAAGCGTAATATGGAGATTGAAGTTGACCCGGAGGTTTTCGGTTGCGCTCAATGGGAGTGCACGGTGCGTTCCAATCGCAACGTCGCCACTTTTATTAAAAACTTAGTTCTGAAATTAGAGCCCAGAGCAAATATTGATTTCCGTGCTGGCGGATATGTGCAGATAGAATGTCCTGCCCACCATGTAAAATTCACTGATTTTGCGGTTGCGGACGAATACCGTGACGCGTGGGATAAATTTAATCTTTGGCAGTACAAGTCGACCGTAACGGAAACAATTTCTCGTGCTTATTCAATGGCAAATTATCCCGATGAGAAGGGAATCATCATGCTTAATGTGCGTATCGCAACACCGCCGAAACCTAACTTGCCCCCTGGTCAGGCGTCGTCTTACTTGTTCGGTCTTAAACCGGGCGATAAGATCGTAGTATCCGGTCCGTTTGGGGACTTTTTTGCGCGTGATACGGTAAACGAGATGATTTTTGTCGGAGGTGGCGCCGGTATGGCGCCGATGCGTTCGCATATTCTTGATCAGTTAAAACGTTTACAGAGTCAACGTAAGATTAGCTTTTGGTACGGCGCGCGTAGTTACAGAGAGTTATTTTTTGTGGAAGATTTTAATCAACTGGCAAAAATGCATTCGAATTTTGATTGGCATATCGCACTTTCCGATCCTCAACCGGAGGACGATTGGAAGGGTCATACGGGATTTATCCATCAAGCGCTGTATGACAATTATTTGTCACAACATTCCGCGCCGGAAGATTGTGAGTACTATATCTGCGGGCCGCCGATGATGAATACGGCGGTGATTAATATGTTGGATTCGTTGAGTGTTGACGAAGAAAATATTCTGTTTGACGATTTTGGAGGTTGACGGGGTGTTACGGCGCGGTAAGCAGACGCACTTATCTATTGTGACGGCGATGCTGGTTTTCGGATTGCTGGCTTCGTGTCAGCAATCGCCTGTATTGTTTTCGGGTAAAACAATGGGTACCAGCTATTCGGTTACAATTGCCGAACCGCGGGACAAGATAAATGTCGTTAATCTGGAAGTGTTGATTGAGCAAAGTCTTAGCCAAGTGAATGCTTCAATGTCAACGTACATTGACGATTCCGAAATCAGTCTGTTTAATCGTTCTCGTAGCACGCAATGGCAGCCGGTATCCAAGCCATTGGTTGAAGTGCTGACTATGGCGCAACGCATCAGCCATTTGAGTAATGGGGCATTTGATGTCACGGTAGGACCCATCGTCAATTTGTGGGGATTCGGACCGGAGTCCATGTCTGATAAACTTCCGACGGATTTGGAGATTAACGAGCGTTTGCGGCATATTGGCTATCGGCATTTGGCGATCAGTTCGGACCCCGCAATGATTAAAAAGGATATTCCCGATTTGGCGATAGACGTGTCTGCCATTGCCAAAGGATATGCGGTGGATCAAATTGCCCGATTGCTGGATGCTAAAGGAATTGCTAATTATCTAGTTGAGATCGGCGGTGAGCTACGCGCGCGCGGGGTAAATCCCGATGGTGAAATATGGCGGGTTGGAATTGAAACCCCCGATACATCGCGATCAATCGTACAAGTAGTACACCTTAACCATGCGGCGATTGCTACTTCGGGTGATTATCGAAACTATCGCGAGTTTGGCGGCAAAAAATACTCACACGGCATTGATCCGACAACGGGTAGGCCGATTACGCATCGTGTTGCTTCGGTTAGTGTGATTGCGGAAAACACAATGAAAGCAGACACGTGGGCGACGGCATTTTTAATATTGGGTGAGGAACGAGGGTTGAAATCCGCTCAGTCTAAGAATATTGCTGCTTACTTTCTCCTGCGCAAGGGGGACGAATTTGTCGGCAAATGGAGCGATGCGTTTGAAGAATATTTGTGATTATTGAAGTCTTTATTTATGGAGAATGATGGGTCGGAAAATATAATTTTCAGCATGTCGCGTAACACTGTCGGCAGGAAGATTATTCACATTGATATGGATGCGTTTTATGCGGCAATTGAAGAGCGAGATTTTCCCGAATTGGCCGGAAATCCGGTTATTATTGGCGGTTTACCGTCACGTCGCGGTGTGGTTGCGACCTGCAACTATATAGCACGTCAATTTGGCATTTCATCCGCAATTGCTTCGTCAAAGGCGGCAAAATTATGCCCCCATGCGATTTTTATCAAGCCAAGGTTTGAAACTTACCGTGCGGTTTCACGCGAAATTTTGGATATTTTTTATAGCTACACTGATCTCGTTGAACCTTTGTCATTGGATGAAGGGTACTTAGATGTCAGCGAATATACCCGAACAAGCCGATGCTCGGCAACCGTTTTGGCGCAAGAAATTAAAGTTCAAATCAAAAAACGTACTCGTCTAACGGCATCTGCCGGCGTTTCTTATAATAAATTTCTTGCAAAAATCGCCTCTGATGCGGGTAAGCCCGACGGATTGTACACAATCAAGCCCAAGCAAGGTGAGGCATTTGCGGCGCAATTGCCGGTCATTAAATTTTATGGCGTCGGCAAGGCGACGGCGAAGCGTATGCACTCATTAGGGATTGAATTTGGTCGTGATTTGCAACGTTGGTCAATGCAAGGTTTGATCGCAGAGTTCGGTAAGGTCGGCGCTTATTATTATAATGCTGCTTTTGGTATTGACGAACGTCCGGTGGTTGCAAGTCGGGTTCGAAAATCCATCGGGTCGGAAAAGACTTTTGAAAAAGACTTAACGGATACTCAAATGATGCTGTTGCTATTAAAACAGCGTGCGCGCGAAGTTGCTAAAACATTGGTTCAAAAGAAAATGACCGGTCAAACGGTGACGGTCAAAGTAAAGTTTTCCGATTTCCAACAAGTCACCCGTAGCCAAACTTTGGCGCAGCCGTTAAGCGGTTTGTATGAACTGTACGGATTATTACCGGAATTGCTTCAAAAGTCACTGACAGTAGGAAAACCTATTCGCTTGCTGGGGGTAACGGTATCGGGTCTGTGTCAATCAGGTGCAAGCAAAGTACCGGAGCAAATGGATCTGTTGCATGAGTAAGAGTACGATTAAGCAAAGTAGTCAAGGTCTGAATATTGCATGGCAATATGGACGAGAATTATGCAAGACGCTGGGAATTATAATAATTTCCACAGTGGTATGATTCTAATGTAAGATACATACGGGAATGAGAAAGTGATCATTTATTTTTTGGCATTCATATTAACTTTGTTGGTGGTAGCGGCGATGGCGATCGGTGTGATTATCCAAGATAAGCGTATACGCGGCAGTTGCGGCGGTATTAATTGTGCTGCTTGCTCGAACCCTCATATTTGTAGTCGCAAGGGATCAAGGCGGGAATCTATTTCAGTTGCGACGGATAAGTAGGTTTGACGATGTATAATACGATTATTTCAACCGACCGGCTTTTACAACATATTGATTATCCCGACTGGGTGGTTTTTGATTGCCGTTTTGTTTTGGGGAAGCCTGATTTAGGCAGACAGAAATATCTTGAGAATCATATTCCAAACGCGCGTTACGCGGATTTAGATAAGGATTTATCATCTCCGTCCACTGCCGAAACGGGTAGACATCCTCTGCCGGACCCGCATCAACTTGTCGACAAATTAAAAGATTGGGGCGTCAGTCGAAATTCCCAAGTGGTTGTGTACGATGATGTATCGGGCTCTATTGCCGGTCGCTTTTGGTGGCTGTTACGTTGGTTGCAACATGAAGCTGTTGCAGTGCTTGACGGCGGTATCGACAAATGGCATACGGAGCATAAGCCGTTGAAGTCAGGCGAGTGGCTGCCTTCTAGTAATTCGAGCACTACCGGTGATTTTGATTTCCGTTGTAATGATCGGCTTCAGGTCAGTGCCGACCAAGTTGAGCGCTCATTAGGAAATAAGGATGTTGTGATTATTGATTCGCGTACTCCGGCAAGATATAGCGGAGAGAAGGAAACGGTTGACAAGGAGGGCGGACATATACCAACCGCGATTAATCATTCCTTGACTAAGAACCTTGATGATGAAGGGTGTTTTTTACCACCACAACAACTGCGCGAGATGTTTGAAAAATTGCAGAAACCAACGACGATTCACTCATGCGGATCGGGAGTCACCGCTTGTCATAATGTGTTGGCGATGAAAATAGCAGGTTTCCCCGATACACACCTATATGTCGGCTCATGGAGCGAATGGATACGTTCGTCGCATCGTCCCCGTGTACAAGGTGACGAACCGGGCAGCGTATGAGTTATGAATTTCTGTAGTGAATGCGGTTCGTCAACTATTCGCCTAAAAACTCCAAAGGAGGACAATCGCCCGCGGCATATATGCGAAGAATGCAAAGCCATTTTTTATCAAAATCCTAAGATTGTTGCGGGTTGCATCTTAGAGTGGGATGACAAAGTACTTCTGTGTAAGCGTTCGATAGAACCGAAACTTGGTTATTGGACGATACCGGCAGGCTTTATGGAAAAATCAGAGTCGGTTTCCGAAGCGGCGGCACGTGAATCATGGGAGGAGGCATTTGCGCGATCGGAGGCATTGGAATTACACAGTATCTATACGTTAAAGTATGTTGATCAGGTGTATATGGTCTATCGCGGGGTCCTAAAAGATGGCAAAGCTAAAGCGAATAGCGAAACTTCGCTAACAATGCTTTGTGACAAACAGGATATTCCATGGAATGGAATTGCTTTTCCGGTCGTAAAGCGATCGTTGGAACTATATTTTGAGGATTGCAACCAAGGATGTTTCCATCTGCATCAGGGGGAAATCATTCGTAACAATGAGGGAAAAATTCGGATTATTGACTACGCATGAATCACAGATTAAATGTTGACGAGTGGTGTTTGGTAATAATGATATTCAATCGCTTCGATAACACACCATCGCACTTTACTATCTGCGGAAATAATGAATAAATCTCCTTGCCAAGCGGTTAAGGACTTTTGGTCTTCAGCAACCAATTTGACTTTACCGGCAACGATATAGCATTTTTCGCTTAACTTGTGATGTTGGAAGTGCTCCCCGACGGGAAATTTTTTCAATGGCCATGCATCCACATTTAAGACTTCTAGTTTTCCCGGCGCCGGGGATTTCTCAAGGAGAATGGTATCCATATCAAATTTTTTTGGCTTGACTTAAACACGGCGGGGTTGAGCTTACCGTGCCATGACAGGTCTGCCATTCTTCGGGAGTTAGTGTACGTAATGCTAACGCGTGGATGCTTCCTGCAAGTTCATCCGCGAGTAAATAGTTGATGGCACGATGACGTTCTATCAATGGCTGATTGACAAAAGTATCGGCAACAATGATTAGTTTAAAATGTGATTCCGAACCGGATGGGACATTGTGCTTATTGCTTTCATTGATCACTTCTAAATGAGTCGGTTGTAATGCGTTCAGAATCTTCGCTTCAATTTTTTCTTTTATCGTTTGCATAAAGTTCTCCGTCATATCTAATTTAATTTAATTTCGCTACTAGTTTATTTAGTGTATAACGTAATTCGGATAAATTGTGTACTTCCAATGCACCGATTTCTTTTAAAGCAAACCGATACGAAGAAGTCTGCGGTAAATTTACAATCAGTGCTGTATTATTCAATAGCAAGGTTTTTAGCCAACGTAACTGATTCGGAGTCTGAAAGTTTTCGCTATCGGTGCCAAAGCCGATAATGACGGCGAGCGAATTGCTAATTTCAACCGCATCACGAATTTTGTCGACGTCAACTAGTTCTCCGAGGCAAATAGGATTCCAACCGGAGATGCCGGCAATTGCCGCACTCCGCCAACTTATCAATTCAGGGTCCTGTTCCAAAGAGCAGACAACCGTACTGAATCTGGTGTCGGAAGATTTTCCGAGCGGACATAATAGTAATAGACAAGCATGCATGATTTCTTTGCACATTTGTGAATGTACATTCTGTAAATTACCGCGACGGCATTCTTCCGAAACATGCATGATTAATGGTGATAATAATTCCTCAGTGAGGAATATCGGGCCTAAAGCTTCGTTTGCACGCAAGAAATTTGCGTAAAATATGCTAGTGTTCAAGCTTTTGATCGCATCAAAGCACACATCAAAATATTCCATTACCACGCCGGTACTAGGACGCGTTTGGGCTTCTTTAACGGCAGATTCTTTAATCGCATCTTCGCGCAACATGTTTTTCAGGCTATCGGTGGATAAATGAACGATTTCACTGATACGTCTGCCGAATTCTGAAACCTGTTTGAGCAATGTCAGCCGTTCGATATCTTGATCGCTATATAAACGTCTGCCGCTGGCATCTCGTTTTGGGCTGACCACTTTATAACGTTTTTCCCAAGCGCGGATTCGGTCGACATTCAAGTTGGTATATCGTGCGACAACCCGGATCGGATGTTTTTTGCCCGCTTCTTCTGTCATATTAATTTAATAATTAAATTTTTTATATTAAGTTGTCCATTTTCTGTTTATAGTCTAATAGCGTTTGTACCAGATTTTTCAAGAATTCTACGTTGTTTACTAAGCTTTTGTCTAGGACAAAAGTAAAACAAAACATTGTTATAAGACTTGCTGTTGGCTACAGTAACCATTATGTGACCCATTTTATAAAGGGATAAAAAAGGAGAAAAAAATGGAAAAATTTCTAATCAACATACGTTATCTGATAGCGCCGCTATTTATTCTGATTGCGATGTATGGTGTATTCATTGGCGGCCCGTGGACATGGACGGGTTTGTTTCTGCTCGGGTTAGGTATATTTTTGGATACCATAGCGATGCAAAGAACTCAAGGTGCAGGTTACGATGAGACCGGAGACACATATGGAGTGGTGCCGTTTCATAATGCGATAATGTATGCGATGCTTGGGATATTTGTATTATTGCAAATCAATCTGGCATGGCGCATCTATGAATATACCGCAGGTGTTCCTTTAGGAGTCGGTGAAATGTTCGGCATCACGGTTTATCAAGGGATAACCGGCACTCAATTAGTCGGTGCGGTCATTTCGTCGGCAATTTTTGCCGGCATCGGCATTATCTACGGTCATGAGTTAGCTCACACCAAAGGGTTTAGTTTTGTGATTGCCCGTTGGATGATGGCGTTGAGCGGTTCGTCGCATTTTTGCTATGCGCATGTGTATAACCATCATTTGGAACTAGGTTGTGAAGACGACCCGGCGACGGCGCCGCGCGGCAGAAGTTTGTATATGCACTTTCCGAAATCCTATTTTGGTCAATCGAAGTTTTTGTATGGGATGGAAGAGCAACGTCTGTCACGTTTAGGCGTTCCGTTTTTGTCGTGGCAAAACCGCTGGTTGCGCGGTTATGCGATGAGTTTACCGAGCATATTTTTGTTTTGGTTGGTAGGCGGCTGGGTCGGTATGGCTTGTCTGGCGGTAGTATGGATTGTATCCAACTTTGAGTTGGAAGCATTGAACTACCTGGAGCACTACGGATTGATTCGCGAGAAAGGTCAGCCGATAGACTATCGTCACTCATGGGACAACACGACGATGTTGACGAGTTGGTTTTTTATTGAGATCGGCAGACAAGCGGATCATCATGATCGAGGCGAGACGCATTTTTGGGAATTAGACGAGGTAGGGGCTCCAAACACGAAACGAGGCTACTTCACCTTATTTGCGGTGGCGTTATTTCCGCTGTTATTCCATCGTCTGATGAAGCAAGAATTGGCGAAATGGGATGAAGAGGAAGCCTCAGAAGGCGAACGTGCGATTGCCGAAGCAATCAATAAACAAGCCGGTTACGTCTGATGGTGACAACTTTACGGTGACTGACTTGTTCCTCCCTTGTGCCGGTTAGCACTGAGTGCCGACCGGCACTTTTTTGTCTAATCGCTAAAGATTGGCATGGTTATAATACCGCATTCATCTCATGTATATGAGATTTTTTCATAGCAGGTCTACCAAAGATAAAGTATGATAAAAAAAACTGGCGTAATATAAATTTGCTGTCAGAGTGGATATTTAGCTTGGTGTTTTTTACAATTTTTTGCTAAAGCGATGCAAACAATGTTAAAGAATAAGGTTTTTCACGGTTCGTTTGTACTATATGCTTTAATGACTTACCTGATCTTCGGATTTGCCGGCGGTGTTACGTTGGCGGAGATGACGATAGCAACTAAGAAGAATTCGATACCAGCAGCACAACGGTTGGCTACACCCGCGTCGCGTTTCAATCAGGGAATATTTTGGGAAGTCTTACAAGACGGCAAGACGGACGGCTATATTTTTGGCACCTTCCATTCGAACGATAAACGTGTCATAACGTTGCCATCTAATGTTCGAAAAAAGTTGTTGCGGGCGAAGAGCTTCAGTATGGAAGCATTTCCCGGAGTGCGATATTTTAACCCGCACTGGGGATTTCGTAGCATTATCCGGGATATGACTTTGCCCGAGGGGCAAACACTGCCAAGTTTAATCGGCGAAGATCTTTATCGCGAACTTGAAAAAAAACTTGAAAAATTGGGTGTTAAACAACAGCGACTGATGCACTTATATCCGTGGGCGGTTATGAATGAGCTTGGTACTCATAAGTTTGCAGTACAAGAAAACCGCGGTCCGATTTTGGACCATATGTTGTATGAAATGGCCGCCGATAAAGCGCAAGACTTATATCAAGTGGAGACTTTGGAAGAATTGGTTGCCGCTTATTATGATTTTCCGATGGAAGCGCAAATTAGCTTACTGAATGATCGGATCAATGCTTATGATGATATGCCGATATTTAGTGAGAGGATGTTAGAAGCGTACTTAAAAGAGGACTTGAAAAAAATGTTGCAGTTAAGTGTAATGTTTATCTCGGAAGAATCAATTAAACGTGGGTTCGAGATGGTTTATTTGAAGAATGTTTTGTTTGAACGAAATTATGTGATGGCACATCATATGCTCGCTCCTCTGCGTCGTGAAAACGCCTTTATCGCGGTGGGCGCACTGCATTTATATGGCGAACAAGGTGTGCTAAAGCTGTTGGAAGATTATGGTTATTCGACAAAGCGTCTTTCGCTGAATATTTGACTTATTACATTTCCCGCTTAAAAATTCCAACCAAAAAATCTCTGAGCATTGGCGGTGGTTTGCGTCGTTAATTCTTGTATATCTTTGTCTAAATGCATTGCTACTTGTTCCGCGATATGCGCTAAGAATCTTGGTTCATTACGATTGCGATCAGGGCGTTGAGGTAGCGATCGCGGAAGCAGATAAGGCGCGTCCGTTTCAAGCATCAGAGAAGAGGGTGGGATTTTCGGAATAATTTTCTTCAGGTGTTTCCCTCTGCGTTCATCGCAAATCCACCCGGTGATCCCGATGTAAAAATTTAATTCGAGATAGTCATCGAGTTGCCGTTCATCGCCGGTAAAGCAATGTACAACCGCAGCTGCTAATTCTCTGTAGTGAGGAGTGATTAGTGCCAGAAAATCTTGGTGCGCGTCGCGTTGATGCAAAAACAAAGGTAGTTGGGTTTCTGTTGCCAATTCAATATGTTTTTCGAACACCAGGCGTTGGGTATCCGGAGTAGAATGATTTCGGTTATAGTCGAGGCCGGTTTCGCCGATTGCCACAACAGTCGAATCCTGTGCAAGTGCGTGTAGCTTTTGTGGTGTGTTTTCGTTCCACTCTTTGGCGAGGTGGGGATGAACACCAACTGTCGCTCTGAATTTTTTGGGATGCTGTTTACACAATTCAATAGCGCATTGGCTATCATATAATGATGAACCTGGCACTATCATGTGCTGTACATTTTCCGCATATGCTGCGGCGATTACGGTATCAAAGTCCTTTGCAAAAGAGTGGTGTGTTGCGTTAAAGCAAATATCAATGAGCGATGTCACGGAGAGAACCGGCGGATTTACGTCACGACAAATATCGACGGAATCTGCGATAAGGGTGCATATCAAACCTATCGGGCGCCAAGGTAGAGTACCGCATCATTTTGATCGATAAAGAAATTAAAACGGCTAAGAAAATTCATTCCTAATAAACCATCGCTTTTCATACCCGGCGGCATTTCTAAAATGCTGCTTAAAACATCCTTTAACTGCGCTGCACCGATTTCTATGCTGTCAAGGGTGACACTTCGAGCATTTGCCACTCCGGATGCGACGGAAAGCAAAACATTCTGCCCTTCTTCCACGGGTAGCCCGATCTGAATCGCCGTTTGAGGACGTAATATACACATTGACGCTCCGGTATCAATCAGTAGCCTGATTCCACCGATGCCATTGATTGTCGCAATCACGATAAACTGTTCTCCCGCTCGCTCAAGGGGGACTTGTATTTTATTGACAAGGTCAAGTTTAATCTGAATTTCCTGCGCAAGCTTTTGAGCTAATTGCCCCCATACCGAGTCGTATAAGACGTAGTTGAGTGAAGTGAGTGCATCGGTGTTGAGGTTGAGGTCGTTCTGGATTTGAGCCAATTGGTAATAATATTTTTGCGGATCGGGTAGTTCCAATACAAGTTTCTGATAAACTGACAGCAGGCGATCAAGTTGCTTTGTTTCACGCAGTTTAGCGGTGTGTAAGACTACGATTTCATCGATAAAAGTGTCTATGGTTTCGGCCGGCACGGTAATCTGCGGGTCGGTTTTTAGCATGAGAGCAAGTTCCAAAGCTTTCTCATATTCTTGCTTTTCGGCGTGAGTTCGAGCCATTAAAAACATCGCTTGCGGATCATAGGGATTGGAATCTAACCAGCGATGTAAGATGTTTTGTGCATCGTTGATATTATTATCAATCAAATTTTGTGTGTTGCTTTCTAAAATCCTTCTGTCATTGAGAGAAATTTCTTCCGACGGGATATTTCTGTTTTCATGTTTTTCTAAGATACTGACGATAGCATCACGAAATCTTTTTTCATCGTCAGTAGGCAACGCAACATTTTGTTTGGGCGGTACTTTCTGAACGACTGCAGGGGCAGGAAAATTGTTTGATAGCGAGCGGCTTTGGTAGGCAGTACTAATTGCCCAGCCAAGCCCCAGTCCGGCACCGAACCAAAAAATGATCGTTAAAAGCGGTAGTCTAAACATGATTTCTAACCCCTAATATTGTCAAGTATAATTAAATTTTCCAAATAAGAGAAATGAGGTATATTGCTTTTCGAATAAACTAGGGAATTTATGGCAAAACGTAAAAAAAGAAGGTCGCGATTACGCGCTAATACGCAACGGACAAAGAATTCCCAAGGGCAGAGTACTCAAGAAATTAAGCAAAAGCCGGTATTAGATTCAGTCGGCGCAAGTATTCATAAAGATAAAAAGTTCCAAGTAGGCGAAGCCATGGCAGCACGGTTGTCCGTGCCAGCTCTGCCCTGGCTTTTCTGGCTGGTAATATTTTTGGTTGTCTCTCCGGCGATTGTTGGACCTTATGGCCAAAAAGGCGGCTATACACCGGATTTACACATGGCGGCCTATATTCAGGTTTTAGGAGTATTATTACTTGCCGTCTACCTATTTTCGCGTTCCGGAACACGTCCCATAGAGCTGCCGTGTGCGCCGATGCCGCTTCCGATGTTATTGTTTTATCTATGGGCAATCATATCGTTTTTTTGGTCGCTGAATACCTATGAGTGGTCACGTGCTGCGCTCAATTACACCGGTGCGATTGTTGGCGGTTTATTAGTCCTTTTGTTGGTAAAAGATGTGCAAGCGCTACATAGACTTTTGTTTATGATGGCGCTTAGCGGGCTATTGATTGCTCTGTTGGGCATCGGGCAATTCTTGTTTGGTATTGATTGGGTGCAACAACATATTGTTCCGGCGGCGACATTTAGCAACAAAAATATGGCAGGTCAATACGGCTTACTTACCTTCCCACTCGCTATCATTTATTTCTTTAACTCAAAAACAAAATTTAGCACTTGGTTTTTTGCGTTGACGGCAGCTTTAATTTTAGTATTTATATACTATACCCGAGCACGTGCCGTTTGGGTTTCCGCCTTGTTTGAAATTGTTGTGTTGTTGACTTTTTTAGCATATTGGAAATTCGTACGGAAACATATATTACTCAATACGAAGGATAAAAAGTTGGGATTGATTACCGGGATAGCGTTGGTTCTTGTACTATCGTACGTGACACCTACTATGTTAGGAACATCTCAAGCAGTTGCTAAAGCTTCAATAGGGACTAAGGGAATAGGCCCTTATTATGCAAAAGACGGGTGGAAAGTAGCCGAATCAGTCATAAGCGACATTGAGCATACCGGACATATTCGCTTTAGGATTTGGACCAATTCAATCCCGATGCTCATTGATCATTTTTTTGCCGGGGTAGGTTTGGGTAACTGGACCGTTCATTATCCGGAATATCAGTCATGGGTTGAGCAGGATGTTCAACTAGTTCAAAATAAGTTTCATGCAAATGCCCACAACGATTATGTTGAATTCATCTGTGAACTAGGGATGATAGGCTTTATTTTCATTCTACTCATTTTAGCAGCCTTGGTTAAAACAGTCACCGCCTTACTATCGGTTAAGCATGAATCTTCGGAAGGATTTCTGATGTTTGCTCCCATATTGGCACTCATTGGTATCGGAGTAGATGCTGCATTCAGTTTTCCATTCAAGCAACCGGTGCCTTTGTTGGTAATAGTGGTTTACCTGGCAGTACTCAGTTGCGCCTATTCCTTCTATATCAGTCAAAAACAATATGCTTTATCAGTCGCCAAGCCGATTTATCGCCGGTTGCCCGGTGTAGTTACATTGATTCTAAGTATTGCGTTGTTGGTGTTCCACTACAATCTGTTCCAGTCTGAAATTTATTATCGAAAAGCGGCAATATTAATTCAGCAAAACGGTCGAGGGTCCGAACTACTGCGTGCAGCGCGTAAAGCTTATGAATACAACCCCTTGCGTACAAAACTACAATGGTTTGAAGCAACAGCTCTGCTCAAATTGGGTCAGGCAGAGAAAGCGATTCCTCTGCTCGTGAAAGTGCTTGCGGATTATCCATACAGTCGGAATACGTTGTACAATCTAGCGAGCGCCTATTGGACAATGGGGCGATATGCGGAGACAGCGCATTATTTTGGCCAGCTGCTATCAGTGCAAAAAGTGGATCATAAGACATTACTGAATTATATGAATGTTTTGCTACAAGCAGGGCAGTACCGTAAAGTTCCTGAAGAGATAGATTTTTATATTCGCGAAGCTTCTACAAATGTGAAAAAATTAGAGGCAAAGTCAAAAAGTTTTTCGGAAAGCATAAAAAATCTTAATTCCGCTGACTCACGGCGACAGGAATCAAGGTTTAAAAAGCGTTTTTCATCTGCTAAGAAAAGACTAAACATCTTAGAGAATATTAAACGGCGAGCGCAACAGGCTTTGGAGAAACAAAGTAAGTCATGATATCTCTGTAAGACGGGATATCGGTGGTTGATAGCAATGAAAGCAAGTCAAAATATATCAATTTCTCATTTCCTAAGCCGGATATCTACCACTTACTTACAAGCATTTAATGTGGTGCTTAGCAGAATCGCTATATTCGGTCTGTTATTGTTAATTTTTTATTATGCGTCTGTTTTGTTTTGGCAAGTTATGTACCCCCAAGATTTCAAGGCGCCGGTTGTATTAGATTTGCCCAAACAACCTAAATTGCTTCGGCAAGGTTCTTGGAATTGGTTTATGGATACCGGACCGCGCGCACGCAAATCCGTTGCGCCTTCAAAGTTAAATGCGAAATTATTAGGAGTCATCGCACAAGGTGGTGAAGATGAGGGGATTGCGCTAATTGCCATAGGAGGAAAGAAGGGAAAAATATTTTATGTCGGCGATGAAGTGGTTCCGGCGATCTTTTTGCGAAAAGTCGGGAACTACTATGTCAATCTGGAACGCGACGGACGAATAGAGGTTTTAGAAATCAAACGAATCAATTTATTTTCAGGAGAGATTCCGGACGAAGAGGAAGAGGAATCGGATGACACTGACGATGTAAGTGACGAGCCTTTAAGCGCTGTAAATATTCGTGAGGCCTTGATTGAGGAGCCGACCAAACTGACCGAAATCATAAAATTTAAGCGGGTAAGAGGAGCAAAAGGATTTGGATTTAAAGTTAGTCCTAGAGAGAGTAAATACAAGGAATTGTTTGATGAAATGGGCTTTATGGAGGGGGATATTGTTACTTCCGTTAATGATCGGACCGTGCGCGAGCTAATAAAAGACCCGAAATCATGGCAATCCCTGCTAAAATCCGATGGTATAAACCTCCAAGTTATGCGTGAGGGAGTTGTGACGGATATTTTTATTCAATAGGCAAAGCACATGTATTCATTCGTTTATAAACTGTGGCGTTTTACTTTTCCTACAATGATGTTGGTATTGTCGATGATGATTTTGCCGATGCTAGTCAAATCCGACGAGCCGTTAATGATGAACTTCCGTGATGTGGACATTCGTCAGATCATTGAGAGCGTCGGCGAGATTGCCGGTAAAAACTTCTTAATTGACCCGCGAGTGCGCGGTAAAGTGACGATTATCGCTAACGAGCCGATTGCGGAAAGCGCATTGTATGATGTAATGCTATCCATTTTACGCATGCATGGGTTTCGTGCGATAGAAAGTCTTGGAATCACTCGTGTTGTTCCTGCCAATCTCGGCGCGCGTTATTCGGAAAACGATATTCCGGAAAATTTGATCACTGAGATCGTAACGATCAATCATCTGAATGCCGGCAGCGTCATTCCGCTCATTAAACCGCTAATGACACCGCAGGCGCAAGTTTTGAGTCATAAGGAAACCAATACCGTCATTATTACTGAAGTGAAGGCGAATTTGGCACGTGCCAAGACTATTTTGACAAAGCTGGATGTACCGTCAATCGCCGATTACGATTTGGTGCCGTTGCGGTATTTGGATGCCATCAGCATGCAGAAAGTCATCCAAAAAGTCAGCAATAAGAACCTCCGTCATCTGGTTGAAATTATTGCCGATGAGGATGCCAATCGCATTATTTTAGTCGGGCCTAGTGAAATGCGTCTGCGTCTGCGAGCATTAATTGCCGATATGGATACTCCTGCCGCTTCGGCTAGTTTATCCGGCAGCATTCGGATTATTCCTCTACATTATGCTAAAGCCGAAGATATGGCGACGTTGCTGAAAAATCTGTTTAGCTCATCGGCGTTCCTGAAAAACCTTGGCGGGCAAGGTAGTTATGCGTTTACCGAAGTCACTCCGTCCAAACCGAAGAAAAAAGCTAAAAGTAAGAAAAGTAAGAAAAGTAAGAAAAAACAGCCCGCTTCATCGAAAAGCAAGCAGGCTTTGATTAAGTCCGGTAAGGATGATGCGCGCAATTACACAGTACAGTATGACGAGGAAACCAATTCCTTGATCGTCGGCGGTCCGCCGAAGATTATCGATGCGGTTCTGCATATTATCAGTAAGTTAGATGTGCCGCGCCCGCAAGTGTTGATTGAAGCGATTATCGCCGATATTAGCGCTAGTCAGATGGCTGAGATTAATTCGCGTTTAGGCAATATTGGTTTTGATGATGATGGCAATGTTATTTTGTCTAATTTCATTGGCGGAGAATCTTATAGCGGTCTTTTAGCAGGTCTAAGCGGCGGGCGGATAACAGCAGGTGGCGCAGTCACTGACAGAGGGCACCAAATCAGTTTGTTGATTGATGCTGTACGCACCGATACCAACTCTAACGTATTGTCCACACCGTCTATTCTAACGCTGAATAACGAAGAGGCAATGATTGATGTGTCGGATACGCGCTATGTTGAAACCGGTCAGACGAGCGGCTCAGGTAGCACAACTACTGCACGTAGCAAGGAAGAATTCGGCACCTTGCTTAAAGTGACACCACAGATCACCGAAGGTGATGCCGTTAAGCTCGAAATTGAACAGAAAACCGAAGACATTACCGGTACCACCATAGATGGGAACAGAGAGTTTCCGGAAACCACAAAACGAGAATTAAAAACCAGCGTGGTCGTCAACGATGGCGATATTCTGATTCTCGGCGGGTTAATTAGCAATCAACGTATGGAAAATGAGAGCCGCGTACCGTTGCTGAGCAAAGTACCCGTGCTTGGTCATTTGTTTCGTAATCGCGACAGCGATAATACTGCCAATACATTAATGATTTTTATTAAGCCGACGATTTTACGTAATCCTGAAGAAAGCCATGACTTTTCCAAAGAAGTATATGCTCGGATTCGTCTGGAGCAGCTATTCTACGGTGAAAATATTAACAGTCTGCTCGGTGATCAGGAAGAGATGGCAGGTAGCGCGGTTTTGCCTAAAATTTCCAATGATGCTGATACCGGTGATGAAGAGGTCATGGAAAAGCGCAGCAAGAAGAGGCGCAAGGTCATCCGCCGTGTGATTCGCCGGCGCAGTGTTGAAGATGGAGCATGAGGCACATTATCGGTACCGTCGTATCTCCTGCCCATGTACGAAAAATACTTCCATCTGACTGAAAATCCTTTTACGATAGCGCCGAACCCTCACTACCTGTACCTAAGCGAACAGCATCGTGAGGCGCTTGCTCATTTGACTTATGGTCTCGAAGAAAAAAACGGCAGTTTCATTTTATTAACCGGTGAAGTTGGTACCGGTAAAACCACCCTCTGCAGATGTTTGATTGAGCAAGTGCCTAAAGATGTGCACCTTGCAATGATTTTTAACCCCCGCCTCAGCGAAGCCGAATTACTCGAAACTATTTGTCGCGAGTTTGGAATTGCGTACGAAGCGGGCGGCACCATCAATGCCCTGATTGATGGATTAAACACTTGGTTGTTGCAGACGCATAGCAAGGGATGGCATGCGGTTATTATCGTTGAAGAGGCGCAGAATCTTAGCATTAATGTGCTGGAACAATTGCGTTTGCTGACCAATCTTGAAACCAACGAACATAAACTGATTCAAATTGTTTTGATAGGACAACCGGAATTGCTAAAAAAATTGGAACAGCCCGAACTGCGTCAGTTATCGCAAAGAATCGTTGCCCGGTATCATTTGAAAGCCTTAAATAATAAGGAGGTTCGTGCCTACATCATGCATCGCCTTGAAGTTGCCCAAGGCAACTCATCAATTTTTCCGTCGACAGTTATGCTACGTATCGCACAGTTAAGCAAAGGTATTCCGCGGTTGGTCAATTTACTGTGTGACCGCGCATTACTCGGTTGCTATGCTCATGATAAACATGAAGTCAGCATGAAAATATTGGAGCAGGCGGCAAACGAAGTATTTGGTAAGCGCCGCCGGTTATTATTCGGCGCAAATAGCGGTTCTTTGTGGGCATCATTCTCCATAGCGACAGTGTTATTTTGTGTCGCATATTGGATTGTTATAACCGCTTATTCTCCATTACGAGTGCAGTCGTCGAATTCATTGTTAAATTCCCATACTGTATCTGAAAATATTCCGTCGACATTATCGGAACTGCCGGAATCGCGTTTACCCGCTGAAACATTTGAGTCTACCAAACCAAAAGTGCTTTTGCCCGGCACGAGTACTCTGCAAGATGACGCGCCGATGAGCTGGGAGCATTTGGCACGGGGAGATTTTCGTGAATCTGAGGCGTACACCGCATTGCTTAAAAGTTGGCAGATTAACAACATGGCAGAGAGCGGAGGGCGAGCCCCGTGTGAACTTGCGCGTGAGCACCAATTGGATTGTTGGCACAGACACGGCAATTTTATTGATATACGAAGAATCAACCGCCCGGTTTTGCTAAAACTAGTGTCGGACCGGGGACGACCCTTTTATGCTGCGCTACTATCAGTGTTAAATAGCAATGAGTGGAAAGTTGGAGTCGGGCAAAAAACTCTATCGATTCAACGGACGCGAATAGAAAACTTTTGGACAGGTGAATATACTGTTTTATGGCGCCGCCCCGACAATTTTATTCGTACTGTACGTCCTGGCGACGAGAGTCTGGCAGTTACATGGTTAAACAATCAATTGGCGCTGGTCGAAGGGCGCAAGGTTTTAGACAGCCGTCCGATTGTCTATGACATATCGCTGATGGCAAAAGTCAGACAACTACAGAGACGTTGCGGCTTACAGGTTGACGGATTGATCGGTAAGGAGACAATCATTATGTTAAACACGATCAACACTAAAACACCGGTGTTAACGAACAATCGTCGCGGTAATTGCCCGCGCAAGTTTCATGTGTAGGTAACAGCATGTCGTACATACTTTCGGCACTAAAGAAAGCTGATGCGGATAGAAAAAGCGGTAATATTCCGACGGCATTGTCTCCGGAACCCAAAGCGCTTGTTGGAACTGATAGTCGTTTGGCGAACAACAAGATATTCATGATCGTTTGTGGGTTGGTGTTGATCGGGTTCATCATTTGGATTTTATATTGGTCGGATATCGTCAAGATACCCTTTGAATATCCGGATAGTCGTCCGATGTACGGGCAAGAATCAACACCGTTATTTCCATCCGATCGTCAAACAATGCCCGCCCCATCGGTTAAAGAACCTGTCAGTGCGCCGATGAATTCATTGAAGCCGGAATCAATACCTGCTGCCCCGCTTACTCAACCCCTAATTAAAACGCCACTGCCAGCCATCAAAATGCCGCCATCCGATTTATCGGTGATTGAGGAGAAAGAGCCTGACTATGATCAATTACCTGATTTGCCGCAAGAGAGTTTGCCGACATTGCGTCTGACCGGACATTTGTATTCGGGAACCCAAGTACGGGCGCGAAAAGTTATAATTAACGGTATGATATTACGCGAGAATCAATCTGTTGGAGATGATCTTACCGTTGAGAAGATTTTGCCGGACGGCGTCGTAGTAAATTTCCGCGGGCAGCGTTTCAAATTGCACGCCGATCAAATGTTTCGTTGAAGATTTATGAGCGTTGATAAACCCATTCCATTTAATTTTGCCCAAGAACAAGGTGTTTTTATTGAGCAAACTGCCGGCGGCGATACCATCGTTTGTTTTCGTTCCGATGCCGATATAGCTGCTTTGCAAGAAGTCAAGCTTTGGTGCGGCGCCGAATTGCCCTTAAAACAGTTGAAATCGAGCGAGTTCAACGAAGGACTCCAGAGAGTATATGCCAACCGGGATGATGCATTTGCTGAAATGCCTGATGTCGGTGAAATGGGGTTGAGTGAAGTTGCCGCCGCGATGGAAAAGCCGGAAGATTTGCTAAAGAGTGAAGATGACGCGCCGATTATTAGAATGCTCAATGCTATTTTCCTAGAAGCGATTCGTAAAAAAGCATCAGATATTCATATTGAACCACGCGAAGACGAATTGCAGATACGTTTTCGTCTTGATGGAACTCTGACCGTTATGTTGGCGCCGTCAATGCAATTGGCTCCTCTGCTGGTTTCCCGGATTAAAATTTTAGCACGGTTGGATATCGCGGAAAAACGGGTGCCGCAAGACGGGCGTATTTCACTATTGCTTGGCGGACGTGCGGTAGATTTGCGGGTTTCCACGCTGCCTTCAAGCTATGGTGAACGGGTGGTGCTCAGGATTTTGGACAAAGGCATGGAACGACCGAGTTTGAATCAGTTAGGGATGAGCCGTGCAATGCAGACTCAATTCAAGCAGATGGTGCACCGTCCTCACGGAATTGTATTGGTGACAGGCCCGACGGGTAGCGGCAAAAGTACGACCCTATACGCGGCGTTGGCCGAAGTTGATTACGAACGACGCAATGTAATGACCATTGAAGATCCGATAGAGTATAATATTGAAGGTATTAGTCAGACGCAAGTTAACACTAAAGCCAATATGACCTTTGCTAGAGGTCTGCGTGCCATTTTGCGACAAGACCCGGATGTTGTGTTGATCGGAGAGATTCGCGATAAGGAAACCGCCGATATTGCGGTGCAAGCAAGCTTAACCGGACACTTGGTGTTATCGACGTTACATACTAATACGGCAACAGGAGCGGTGACGCGACTCGGTGATATGGATGTTGAATCATTCTTATTGACCGCCACTTTGCAAGGGGTTCTGGCACAGCGTTTAGTGCGGCGCTTATGTCCGGAATGTCGCGAGCCATACCAGATCAGTTCGGAAGAAATTAATCGCTGGGGCATTGCCGCCGAATATCTTACCGATGATCGCACAGCTTACCAAGTGAAAGGTTGTGAAAAGTGTAATCATACCGGCTATGCCGGCCGTTTCGGCTTGTTTGATTTAGTTGTAATGGACGATCAATTACGCCAGATGATTCACGAGGGTGCGAGTGAAGTCCAGATGGAGGCGCATGTTAGAAAAACTCAACCAAGTTTGCGTTCGGTCGGGCTTGCCCATGTCTTCAAAGGTGAAACGACGCTTGATGAAGTACTTATGGTGACATCAAACTAATCATCAATATATTTGGGTAGAAATGCAGACATTCAATTACACCGCATTTGATCGTCACGGAAAATCAGAAAAAGGCGTGATGGAAGGCGACTCCGAACGTGCGGTTCGCCAGAAGTTGCGCAAAAACGGATTGATGCCGATGGAAGTTACTGTTGCTAAAGAAGAGCATTCTCTGTTCAGAATGCGTGAGCGGGTCAGCCGCAATGATATGATGCTGATTACTCGTCAGCTTGCAACTCTGGTGAGTTCGGGGATGCCGTTGGAAGAGAGTTTGCGTTTGATGGCGGATCAGGCGGAAAATATGACAATTAAGCGTATGGTCTCAAATATCAGGAACCAGTTATCGGAAGGGCGGAGCCTTGCGTACGCGATGAAAAATTCACCGTACAATTTTCCTCCCGACTTTGTTGCGACGGTCGCGGCAGGAGAAGAAACCGGTCATCTCGAAGAAGTATTGGTCCGCTTGGCGGATGATGTTGAAGTGCAGGGCAAGGCACGACAATCTTTGATCAACGCGTTGATTTATCCGGTATTGATGTTGACTGTTGCGGTAACGGTTATTATGCTTCTGTTGATTTATGTTGTCCCGCAAGTCACGCGAGTTTTTTCGGATATGGATCAATCCTTGCCGACATTAACCGAGGCGTTGATTGCAATCAGTAATTGGTTGCAAGCCTACGGCTTCTACTTGTTCACCACCTTGTTTGTTGCTGTCGTGTTATTTAGCCTCGCTTTGCGTAAGCCGGAATTCCGTAAAAACTGGGATACGCTTACTTTGCAGATGCCGCGCATCGGCTATCTTGTGATTCTAGCGAATGTTTCAGGTTGGTCGCGTAGTTTGGGAATGTTGCTTGGCAGCGGTGTGCCGATTATGGAATCGCTATTGATTGCTTCCGAGCGGGTGCATAATGTGGCATTGCGCGATTCTTTGAGGGATGTTTCCAATTGGGTGCGTGAAGGGGATAGCTTGCATAAAGCTCTGTTAAAAGCCGAATATTTCCCGCCTTTTTTGGTTCACATGATTAGTAGCGGCGAGTCCAGCGGTACCTTGGACAATATGCTGCTTAAAGTTGCGGATTACTACGAACAGCGTCTAAAAAGCGTGATTGACGCGACATTAAAACTCTTTGAACCTTTATTAGTTATAATAATGGGCGGTATCGTGCTGCTGATTGTAATGGCTGTTCTGGTTCCGATTATTGAAATGAATCAAATGATTTAATATGAGGTATGGTTATATGGCAGAGAATTTCAAACAATCCGGGTTTACCCTGATTGAAATTATGGTTGTCGTGGTTATTCTCGGCATTCTTGCGGCATTAATTGTTCCCAATATTATGGAGCGTCCCGATCATGCGCGCAGAGTTGCCGCCAAGATTGACGTCCAAAATATTGTGACTGCATTAAATATGTACCGTCTGGATAATTTCGATTATCCTAATTCACTAGATGAGCTAGCATCAGGCAATACTAGATATTTGGAGCGGGTTCCTCATGATCCATGGAAGCGCGATTACCAGTACCAGAAAGGAGGACATCGTAGCGGCGGAAGAGCAAAGTTTGACTTATATAGCTACGGTCGTGACGGGATTGAGGGGGGTAACGATCTTGATGCTGATATTGGTAACTGGAACCTCGAAGAATAAGAAATGACTATTGTATATTCTCTCTTTAATTAAAGGAGAGAAAAGACGCCTTTTCTTTGGCGTGACATGATTACCTATCAAATGGTGCGAAAATGTAAATCAATCACAGTGCGTGGTTTTACTTTGATTGAAATCATGGTCGTCGTGATAATTATCAGCATTGTGACAGCGGTTGCTTTGCTCTCGGTTGATGTGACCGGACATCAGAAGGCACGGACTTTTGCCAAAGAATTACAATTCATGATGCGCCATATCTCTAACGAATCGGTACTCACCGGCAATCCTTACGCACTTGAATTTGACCGCAAAGCTCAAAAGCTGACACCATTGGTTTATATTTCCGGAGCGTGGCGGCGTGCTACCGAAATTGAACTTTTAGATTGGGACCCGCCCATGACGATTAAAATGGTTGCCGACGGTATTGATCTTGAAGAGCAAGAAGAATCCGACGAGAATACCAAACGCATTTTGCCTAAAATCTCATTTTGGACGAACGGTTTATGGGAACCCGCCGGAGGAATGGAGTTGCTGATTGAGGGCTTGCCTTATTTAAATATTGTCTGGACCTCCAGCGGAAAAATGGAAGCTAAACTTCCGCAAGAAAATGAAGGGTATTAAGCAAGGTTTTACACTAATCGAAGTGCTAATTGCAGTGCTGGTGTTATCTGTTTCACTCGGTGCATCGCTACGAGCGATCGGGAACTATACTAATTTCCAGTTGCATATTTCTCAACGCTATCATGCCCAACTGATTGCATGGGACGCGTTCATGGAATGTTATCTGCAGTTACGTTCGGAAGAAGAGGAGGTAGAGTGTCAAACTAGTGGGAGAATGGAACAGGGAAGCGGTTATTGGGAGTGGGAGGCGGTTGATCAAATAGGCGAATTGGTGTTTTATTTGCGCGATGATAGAAAACTAAGTTACCCTTTAACTTTACGCACAGTCAGAGTTTATGCGCCGGATTCCAGGGGGGACGAACCGGTTGCAAACATGACTGCGATTCTGCAGATAGAGTAAATGTGATGCGGCGGTCCGTTTTCGGGTTTACATTGATCGAAGTGCTGATTGCAATGTCAATTTTTGCTTTCTTATCGGCAATGACTTTTCAAGCATTAGAAGGATCGTTAAGAGTACAAGAACGCGTGGAGCGGCATGCCGATTCTTTGAATGCGTTTCAAGTTGCTTGGACTGTCATATTACATGATTTTATTAATCTTGCACGGCGTCCGATTAGAGGAACTTTCGGAGATTTGCAGCGAGCTTTTGTGCAAAAGGACGGAGACTGTGAAGTTAGTTTTACTCGAACCAGCGGTGAAGGGAGTATATTTTTTGCCCGTGCCGGCCTGCAACGTATTTCTTATTGTTTGCAAGACGGGAACTTATACCGTTTAGTGTGGCCGGTTTTGGACCGTGTACAAGTGACGGAACCGCAGAAAGCTTTATTGATGGAAGATGTGGATACATTCACTATGGAGATTGATTCTCCGTTAAATGCAATTAATAGCGAGGACCCGGTTGACCCGCGCGAGTATGAATTTTTGCCGCAAGGGAAAATTATTATTGAAATTGAAACAGCCGAAGGTGTATTTACCCGCTGGTTTCCGGGAGTGGATATGCAATGAATCAGTCTACTCCGAATATTTTCGACAATCGGCTTGAAACGATTCGCGGCGTTGCGTTAATTAGTGTTCTTATAGTCGTCGCAATGGTATCGGCATCAGCTTCGTGGTTGATGAAGAGCCAGCATATATCGGTGCAGCGTACGACCCGAATTGTCAGCCAAGAGCAAGCGATCTTGCATGTTTTCGGAGTAGAAAATTTGGTTACTAAACTATTAAGTATGGATAAAAGGCGTCCGGATTACTACACAACTTGGACGCCCCTCAATGAAGAAAGAGAATTGGTCGGCGATTCGCTTGATGAATTGTGGTCGCGACGATGGAAAATCAACGTGCACAATTTGGAGGGATTTGATAATACTGAAGCATTTCAAAATGTTACGCTTGAATTTTGTGTACAGGATGCCAATGGTCTGTTAGATATCAATCTATTACATCGGGGGTTAGTGAAGAATCGGGGTAAGAGCAGCGCGAACATTAAAAAGAATATTTGGAATACGCAAACATTTATGGAAACCGTATTGCTGAATTTATTTGAAAATTCTAATTTAGGGCCTGAATTTGATCCCAGCACACCTACTCCGCAGCAATTGGTGGATTCATTAGAAGATTGGTTAGATCGCGATGATGCAGTGCGCCCCGAAGGAGCGGAAAATGGCGATTACTCCGATCGTGTTCCGCCTTATCAAACCGCTGCAATGCGAATGGCATGGCCTGAGGAAATTTATTTGATTAACGGATTCCGCCATAAGACTGCACGAGATTTCATTGACATTCTAACCGCAAGACCCTATTTGCTGGGTGAAAAGACTAGACCCGTGCATCCGAAAATCAACATTAACACGGTGCCGCGACAAGTATTGGCAGCATTGCCAGGTATACATGTCGGTGATGAGCCGGTTGATTCCGAGTTAGGTGGTATATTAAGCGACATTGAGCTATATCGTTCTTCTTGGGATAGTCCGCCGATTAAGAGTTCTAGTAAACTATGCCGCGGCATTAGTCCGGGGTTGGATGTTTTTTGCAATCCGGTCAATTTGAGCTCTGATGAAAAAAAAGAAAATACTCCGTACACTTTTTGGCGTAGGGGGAAAGGGGGTAATAAGTACAGAAAATATATTGGCGTTATCACTGAATATTTCGCCGCCGCGATTAAAGTGAAATCAGGAAGTTTCGAAAATGAGATGCAAGTTATGATGTACCGCAATATTAAAAATAGAGAAGTTAGTGTAGTACAAAGGCGTTTCGGAAAAGGGTATTACGCAAAATGTCAGGCGGCAAAATCCGGTTTGGTAAAAGGAACTTAATTCAATTATGTGGCGGATTGATTCCGATAACGAGTTACATCATCTGGCGGGACCTAAAGACATCGTTTGGGTGCCGTCTGATCAGATGGTTGTCTATCGGGCGGATTTGCCGCTAAAAAGTAAACAAGTGTGGGAAAAAACCGTTCCTTTTGTAGTAGAAGATCAATTATTAAACAGGGTTGAAACAATGCATTTTGCGATCGGCCAGATGGAGGAAGACGAAGGAATTCCGGTTATTTGCACTCCGTTAAGTGCGATGCGCGAATGGATGGATTCGCTGGCGGAACGCGGCATTAAACCACGTGTCGTTTATCCCGACTTTTTGGCAATTCCATTTGACCAAGACACAGAACGTCCTGTTCTTTGGTGCCAAAACGATTATTACTATTTGCGTTTTGGTTTGCAGGAAACGATTAGTGGGTCTTTGGAATGGGTGCGTTCCATTGTCGAAGTTAAATCTTATGGTGCCGATTTAAGGATTTTCAGCGACAACCCGCAATCGTTACCTGAAGATTGGCGCGTACGTGTTGAATCGTCGCCGCACAGTCTTGAAGAATTGATGATACAAGCGGCGAATCAATCCTTACCGGTTAGTCTTTTGCAAGGAGCTTTTAAGCCAACTTCATTAATTCTGACGTGGTTGAAGCCTTGGTATTGGGCAGCGATGCTGCTGCTGGTGTTGGCGGCTCTTTTTCTTGCCGAATTGCGGATTAAAGCGTATTCGTTTAATGTTCAGGCAGCCACTTTGGAAAAAGCGACCGAGCGTATATTTGCCGCATACTTTCCGGATGAACAACTTGGCGGTGCAAACGTGCGCGTCCACTTATCACGATTACTTGACCGGTTACAGAATGAAGTTGTAGAGCGCAAGGCGGGTCCTTGGCGATTGATGCTTACAATGGAACCAATTTTCTCATCATGCGCGGCGTGTGAAGTTGAAAGAATCAAATTGGATTCTAAAGTTCTTAAAATGGAGGTAAGCACTTCAAAAAATTTTAATTCTGTTATGCAAGAAATTAGTAAATTACCGAACATCAAAGTGGGATCGGAACCTCTGTCCGCCAGAGAAAACAGGAAAAAAGTTCGTTTGATTTTAGAAACAGAAGGGAAAGTATGAAAATCCTTTCGGATAGTACTTTGCAATGGTGGCGTGAAAAAAGTGCTAGAGAACAGAAATTATTAATACTGCTCATTGTTTTGGTAAGTGCCGCCGTAGCTTATGTCGGAGTAGTAGCGCCGGTTGTAAATCGTTATCGTGATGCGCAGCTTGCTCATCAAACAGCTGACGAGGGCTATCGCTGGCTACAGGATCAGGGGCGTTTGCTTAACCGCTTACGCTCCGAAGCAGGCGGGGTTTTGCCTATTGCAAAGCCGGCAAAATTGATCAAAGGGCAGATCACCGCCGAGTTGGATAAAATCAATGTTAAAAACACGACTGAAATTGTAAAAAAAGGAGAGGAGGAACTTGTCAAAATTGCAATTGAAAAAGCGCCCGGAACAAAATTCATGCGATGGCTCGAATCTTTATCGTTGGGCGGAAAAAGGATTGTTGAAGCAGACCTGGAGAATAGGAAAGGGTTTTTGTTCGGTACTATTGTTGTGGGAGGATAAAAGATGAGGTTCGCCGCTATTGGCAAAGTATTGCTTGCTTTATTGTTACTGGTTTTAGGTGGCGGGATTTTTCTGTCGACCATGCCGATTAGCTTTGTGCTGGACAAAGTTCAATTGCCTAAGGAGCTTGAGGTTAACTCAGTGACGGGATCAATTTGGTCGGGACAAATGCAAGCCGTTTGGCGAAGTAAACCTCCGGTGAATATACCCGGACTCAATAAACCTCTTGAAGTACTTTGGAAGTGGTGTCCAAGTATTCAGCCGATACGAATGTGTATCGCGGTTGATAGTTCCGAAGTGGAAGGTGACGGGTATTTTATCTATGCTTTAACCAGCCGTACAATTGCGATTACCGATACGGTACTGCGGATTCATTTAGAGGATTATCCGTTTCGCTATAAAAGATCTCTAATATCAATCAGTGGTAACGGTGAGTTTAGTGTTCATGATTTCTCGCACAAGTTGGGTCAGCCGCTACCGGATAATTTTACCGCTGGTGGTACAATTACCTCCCTTACCAATAACGATATAGAGGTGGGGAATTACAAAGTCAATTTAGCGCTTCAAGACAGACAGTTGGATGTTAATACCACAGGAGGCACGGATATTTTTTCGGTAGAGGGTAAGTTGGAAGTTGATTTAGGAGATCGACGGCCACGCTATCGTTATTTTGCCGATTTGAGTAGTGACAATAAGATATTGATTGCGGCATTAAAAGCTTACGCACAGAATTCCGGCAAAGGGAAAGTCACTTTTTCCGGTAGCGGTGTTATGTAACCGATATACGGCTGATACAACAGCAAAATGCATTGCGATCACATCAGCGTTTAATCATGGAGGTATCAATAATATGGAAAGGAAATTAAAAAAAGGGTTCCAACAATTTATGGCAGAAGCTGCAAGTCAGGTAGATGCGATAGAAGTTTCGAAGGTAGTGCGTCTTACCAGTAATCCCGGTGTGCAGTTTATTGATGTTCGTGAGCGACACGAACTGATTGCCGGCGGTAAAATTGCGGGAGCGGAACATGCTTCGCGCGGGATGTTGGAGTTTCTCGTGGATCCGGCTAGTCCTTATTACGACGAAACTTTCGGTCAAGACAAGAAATTTGTTGTCTACTGCGCTAGTGGAGGGCGGTCGTCTCTGGCTGCTCACCGCATGAAAGAAATGGGGATTGATAATGTATGTACTTTGGCAGGCGGCTTTAAGGCATGGATTGCTGCAGACGGGGAAGTTGAGAAAGTTGCCGAATGAGCATTAAGCAACTGGCACGTGAAGGCAATTCTTATGTTGCCATTGTAGTTGTATTTTTCTGCATTTTATTCTTCAAGGATATATTTGATTTATTCGCCTACCAACGCCAGGAGATTTTATCCGGAGAATATTGGCGTATGATCACCGGACACCTCACTCATTTTGCCACTATTCACTGGTTGATTAATTTGTTTGCTTGGATACTGATTTGGCTGTACGGCAGATCGGTTTGTTCAGCATTGGTTTGGGTGTGTACATTGCTGGTATGTTCGGTGGGAGTTAGTTCCGGTATCTTAATATTTCTGCCTGACTTGCAAACATATACCGGTCTATCGGGTATTTTACACGGGTTTTTAATCGTGATCGCGGTGTTGCATATTCATCATTCGCGATACGCTATGACTGGTTGGATTATATTACTTTTTATTACCGGAAAATTGGTTTACGAGGCATTTTATGGTCCGACTCCTACTACCGCTGAGTTAATTGAAATGCGGGTTATTACGGAAGCACATCTATATGGTGCATTCAGTGGAGTGCTGGTTATTGCGGGATTATTTTTAACTCACTATTTACGCACAACAAAAAAGCCCAGCTTGCTAAAAACCAGGCTTTAGTGCAAATGACGTATTTAGCGACTCTTACTTTTAATTGCACGTCTCTTCGTAGGCACGACGCGACGCTTTGCTGTTGACTTTTTCTTAACAGTGCTGCGTTTTTTAACTGTGGTACGGCGCTTTGCTGTCGATTTTTTCTTAACGGCGCTACTTTTTTTAGCGGTCACTCGCTTCGTCACTCGCTTCTTTGTCGGCGATCGCTTTGCAGTTGTCTTTTTTACAGTAGCACGTTTTTTCGTGCGTCTCTTAGTAGCCATAATGAAATGTCTCCTTACTAAGTTTAGATTTATAGCGCTGTCAGCATCTGAACCAATAGATCAGAATTCGTCGGCACTACGCTCACTTTGAAGCAGCTCCACAATGTCGTTTTATTCATTCACTTTGAACCGAATGTCAAGGCGGTGCTTTCCCATTGAGTGCTTTAGACTCTCCCTAGCATGGTGGGTATGTGCACCACCACTCGGCAGGATTTCCGTGAAGATTATTAATACGCTCAAAGATATTACGAATATTTTCGCACATCACAGAGTTGCTCCAAAAATTTTTGTTGTCGGATCTATGCTATCCCGAGTAATTTTTTTAATCAGTTTGTTACTGATTTCTTGTATATGTTGGTTTAGCTTTTCTTCATTTTTTGAAAAAATATGTCGGGCGGTGAGTAGATCGTTGGCGAGGTTTAACGCGGTGATTATCAAGAGACGTTCGCCGGTAATTCTACCGTGGTTTTTTGCTTGTATGAGGCGCATTTGCTCCTCTAAGTAGTTTGCCGCTCTGAATAAGTTCTCCTTTTCACCGGAAGAGCATTCAACATGATAGGTTTTGCCGAAAACTTTTATCTCCACTATGGACTGGCTTTCATTCATGTGGATTTCTCTAACATCTTTAGTTGATTTACCATTGACTCAATTTTATCCTGTACTTGACAATTTATCTCCAATAAGTTGGCTTTCTCATTGAGTAATGCTTCCTGGTTTTGCCTCAGGAGGTCATTTTCTTGCGACAGCTTTTTATAATCTTCCAGAAGAGTACTTATGTGTTCCTCTAGTTCTAATAATATTTGATAACTTGAATTTGTGTTTTCTTCCATAGAGTTTTTTCTGTTTTTATATTTATTTTAACGAATAGTACTTATTTCAATTCAATGGTCAATAGTTTAAATTCGACAGTCTTTGTTGAATTTTTTGTACAGACTTTTTTAGTATGGTTTTTTTCCCGAGCTTAAAAAAATAAACCGACAACGGATAGTGTGCTATATTATTTATAACTAGTTGAAAATAATAATAAAAAAACAGCGCTAAAAAATGTGAGGAAATTTATGTCGATTGGAAAATTGTTGGGGAAATCTAAATTGTGCGAGACGATGTGCGGTGTACAGGCTATGAACTGTTTTTCAACATTAAGTAAATGTCTATAGGGGATTACTTATTTTGGAGTTTTCTTCCGGCTGACGTCGAGATATACAATCAAAAATACGGGTTTTTAAATTACTATTACTGTGGGTTAATATCTGCTATTTCATATACACCGGTGTATTGATAGAAGCGCTTCCAGGTGTTTTATATAGCTTTAGCGTGTAAAAATTGATGAGATTCCGAGCCAAATAAAATAAGATATTACGCGCAAGTGGCCAATGATATGAGTAGGGTTTTACTGCTAAAAATGACGGTTCATTGCACGAAGTTTTAAGAGGGGAATGAATTGACGCCTAATGGTGATAAGCATGTGCTACTCAGACAACGTAGGCGCAAGCTGATGCGGGCAATCGGAAAATCAGCCGCGGCAGTGGTTTCTGCCGCCGGGTCTTATTTGCGCAATAATGATGTTGAGTATCCGTTTCGCCAGAATAGTGATTTCTTTTATTTAACCGCTTTCCCGGAGCCAAATGCAATTGCGGTACTGACCACGGAGGGCAGTGCTAGTCAACTAAGATATACGTTGTTTTGTCAGCCCAAAGATCCGCGAGAAGAGCTATGGACTGGTGCTCGCATAGGTTGTCAGGATGCGGTGCGTGTGTATGGTGCGGATCAGGCATATCCGATTGATGAATTCGCAATGATTTTCCCGCATTTAATTCACGGGCGGACCCGGGTTTATGGCCCTCAACCGACGGCGCAAACATGGCAATTTAACAGTCATATTATACGTTCGCTTAGTATCCATTCCGGCAGCGTTTGTTTGCAACCGGTAGAACCCTTGATCCATGAATTGCGTTTGCGTAAAACAGCAATGGAAACCGATATAATGTTTCGGGCGGCACAAATTTCCTGTCAGGCGCATTGCCGCGCGATGCGCGCTTGCCGTCCTGAAATGTATGAATATGAAGTTGAAGCGGAATTTCTTCACGTGTTTCGTCAACTTGGTGCAGTGCCTGCCTATCCTTGCATTGTCGGTGGCGGCGTGAATGCCTGTACTTTGCACTACACTAAAAACAACACAAAACTTCGGCACAAAGATTTGCTTTTGGTAGATGCCGGCGCCGAATGGGAGAACTATGCTTCGGATGTTACTCGGACATATCCGGTTGCTGGTCGTTTCAGCGCCGCCCAAAGAGAATTGTATGAAGTAGTTTTGCAAGCGCAGTCTGATGCAATTCGCCAGATTAAGCCCGGTAACCGATATGATGATTTTCACCACGCGGCAGTAAGAACATTAACTATGGGCTTGAAAGAGCTTGGTTTATTAAGGGGACCGGCAAACACTTTGATCAAAGAGGGCGCTTACCGGCGTTTTTATATGCATAATACTGGGCATTGGTTAGGGATGGATGTGCACGATGTCGGCGACTACCAAGTTAACGGCAAATGGCGGATGCTTGAGCCGGGAATGGTTATGACAGTGGAACCCGGTTTGTATATTAAACGTGACGTTAATATCCGGCGACGCTGGTGGAACACGGGAATACGTATTGAAGACGATGTCGTGGTTACTGCAACCGGTAATCGAGTTTTGACTGAAATGGCGCCGAAGGATCCGGATGCGATTGAAGCAATGATGGCGAGTGGCGGTCCGTGCAACTGACAAATAAGCACTGGGATATCATAGTTGTCGGTGGCGGGTTGGCGGGTAGTGTAATGGGGCTCGCCCTGCGTGGTTATCCGGGTCGGGTTGCCGTTATTGATGCTGCGCCGAAGGGTTTGCAATTTGCTGTTCCCGAATTTGCTGTTCCCGATGATAACAATTTTGATCGGCGTAATATTACCTTGTCTGATAGTAGTCGACGAATCTTTAACAGCTTGGGAATTTGGTCTGGTATTGTGCATGCAGCGACTGCCGTGAAGACTATTCATGTTTCACAAAAGCATGCGTTTGGTGTCACACAAATTCGTGCCGACGAAGAGGGGTTGGAGGCATTGGCATGGGTAATACCATATCCCTTTTTGTTAAGAACTTTGCAAACACAACTTAATGCTAGCGCCAACCCAAAATTTTTTGCAGAAACAACAGTGCAGTCTCTGGCTTATGAAAACGGTAGTGTTTGTTTGCGGGTACGTGAAGGTGATACCTTATACCGGATAAAAGCGCGCTTAGTTATTCTGGCAGAAGGCGGTGGCGATTTACTAGAGTTGGCTGGCTTTCATACACGTACTTTTGACTACAAGCAATCAGCGATCGTGACAAATATCCGCACTGAACATTATATTGAGCATGTTGCTTATGAACGTTTTACTCGGCATGGAATATTAGTGATGTTGCCGTTAGATAGACGGCGTTACGGTGTCGTTTGGGTTTATCCTAATGTCTCGCATGATCTAACAGCGGCGAAAGTGTTAGCTTGGGACGATGGTTACTTTGCTGTGCGCTTACGTGAAGATTTTGGCAGGAAGCTAGGCGACGTGATTCGAATCGGCAAACGTGCTGCTTACTCATTGCGTTTGTTTAGGGTTACAAAAATGGTTAATCGTTCGATTGTTGCATTGGGTAATGCAGCGCATACTTTACATCCGGTTGCCGGACAAAGTTTTAATCTGACATTGCGTGATATCGCATTTCTTGCCCAGTACTTATTTGAAACACCGGAAAATCCGGCAGACGATCAGTTACTAGACTCTTGGGAAAATAGCCGTAAGCAGGATATTCAATATGTCACCGCGTTCACTGATTTTATAGCGCGCGCAACGATACTGCCGTTTGCGCCATTGTTTAGCGGTAAAGCATTGCTTACTTTCGACGTGTTTCCTTCTTTGCGTCGCGCGATTATACGGCGCAGTTTGGGTTTGTCCCCACCCGTCTCACGATTGGCGAGTGGTTTACCTCTGGAACCATGTCGGAAAGTATGATGAAAGATGTCAGCATGTCTCGCGATCAACAAATTATCATAATCGGCAGCGGAGTCGTTGGCTTGGCTTGTGCCGCAGTATTAGCGCAAAGACATTTCTCAATCAGCGTGTTGGGCGAGACACCGCTAGCATGGGACAAATCGGTTGAGTATGGCCGTGTTTACGCACTCAATGCTTTATCGCGTAGCTTGCTTGTATCAATTGGTGTTTGGGATGCGGTCCGAACGGCTAGAGTTTACCCTTACTACGCTATGCGTGTTTTTGACGATAAAGCGGAAATTCATTTTGACGCAACCGATCTCGCATTGTCTGAGCTGGGCTTTATAGTTGAAGATTTGCTACTCAGAAAAATATTGTTTGAACATTTAGGTCGACAACCGAATGTGCGATTGTTATGCCCGGCGAAATTGGCGAAATTAGAACGTCGGCGGAACCGGGTACATATAAAGTTATCGGATGGTCGGACACTCGATGCTGATTTGGTTATAGGCGCTGATGGTATGCATTCCGTTGTTCGTGACGAGTCGAGATTTTCCTATCGGACGGTTAACTATCAACAACAAGCATTCACTGCAACAATCGAAACACGGCAATTGTTACACCATACTTGCCGGCAATGGTTTCACTCGGATGGTATTTTGGCATTATTACCGGTGGGGGAGAGACGGGCTTCTATAGTCTGGTCTTGTAATTATACGCTCGCTGATAAGTTGACAGAAGCCACCGATGCGAAGTTTGCCGAGTGCCTCAATCAAGTTTTTTCCGATCAATTCGGTCCGGTGTTGTCAGTTTCGGCACGCGCAGCTTTTCCATTATATGGAGGTATCGTCGACAAATATACTATGCCAGGTGTTGTTTTGGTGGGTGATGCGGCACACTGTATCCATCCGCTTGCCGGGCAAGGTGCGAATATGGGGTTTGCCGACATTGATTGTTTGCAACAAGTGTTGGCAGGAAGAAACTTTCATTATGTAAATTTACGCCGTTATGAACGTGCAGTTAAAGGACGCAACCTTGCGATGAAATTATCTCTTGAAGGTATTAAGCATATATTCGGCAGCCAGATCGGACCGGTGATGGCGATGCGTCGTCACGGATTGCGTTGGGTGAATCATTGTCTACCCTTGAAAATTAGTTTTATGCGTCAGGCGTTGGGTTAAATAGCTATTTTCTCTATTTAAGCGTATCAAAAATCTTAGCGAGGCTATCATAATCGGGTTCCGATGAGATTTCTTCGACGAGTTGAGTATAGACAACATCGTTTTCAGAATTTAGCACGACAATTGCCCGCGCAGTGATTCCCGCAAGTGGTCCGTCTTCAATCAAAATACCATAGTCCATAGCAAATTGATTCGAACGCATCATTGAAAGTGTCGTTACATTGTCCAATTCTTCGGCGGCGCAAAAACGTGACATTGCGAAAGGTAGATCGCATGAGACAATTAGAGTAGCAATGTGTTCATGATTTTGTACAAGTTCATTAAGTTTTTTTGTTGAAGTTGCACAGACGGGTGTGTCAAGACTTGGCACAATGCTGATTAGTTTAGGTTGACCTTTAAAGTTTTTCAGACTGATATCTTCCAAATCTTTATTGACTAAAACGAAATCCGGTGCAGCTGAGTACAATTCAGGCAACTTACCGTTTGTGTTTACTTTGTTACCTTGTAATGAAATAATTGCCATGGGGGCTCCTTCAAAAGTATTTTAGAGATGCAATTAAACATTAGACGAAGGTTTAAGTCTAGGGGCGGTGATAAGTGGTTGTTCTATCGGAATTTTTTAACATTTTGAGCACAAGTTCAGCCAGCGTTTTTTTCTAAACCGGCATTTCTTCTCGTCAGTATTGCTTTATCATTTTATTCTGAAATAAATATGAGACCGAAAAAACGATGAGTGATTTCAGCACAGCAGTATCGGTTGCGGTGGACCTGATGCTTCATCTCGACAGCGACTTAATAGAGATTATTTTGCTTTCTTTGCAAGTGACAATCGGTTCGGTTGTGATCGCTACTGTCGTTGGTTTGCCGATGGGAGCATGGTTGGCAATTCGGCGGTTCGTCACGCGACAATTTTGGATTAGCTTACTCGGCGCCTTGATGGGATTACCGCCGGTTGTTGTCGGTTTGGTCGTTTATTTACTATTGTCAGCGAGTGGTCCTTTTGGAGTGTTGGATTTGTTATTCACTCCGACTGCATTGGTAATCGCACAATTTGTTATTGTTTTTCCTGTGATTGTTTCCCTTAGCTGTCAGGCAATGCAAGATCTACATGCCGCTTACGACGAGCAATTGCGCTCATGGGATTGTGGCACTTGGGTTTCAGTGCGTACCCTATTATGGGAAGGGCGGTTTAGCTTGTTAACTGCGGTGTTAGCAGGATTCGGTCGGGCGATTGCCGAGGTTGGCGCGGTATTGATTGTGGGAGGGAATATTAATCATGCAACACGGATGATGACGACGACTATCGCATTGGAGACTAGCAAAGGAAACCTTGCGTTAGCATTGGCGTTAGGAATTATTTTAATCATCATCGCTTTATCAGTTTCATTTGCAGTTCAACTGCTACGCCATGTTAGCGATACTTGATCTGTGATGAATAATCGGACTCCCTATTTGTTAATGCAAGATGTTAGCTGTCAAATAGATGGTAATGCGATACTCAAGCAGATAAGCTTGACTAGCGGGGTAAATAATTGTATCGCTTTAGTCGGCCCTAATGGCGCTGGTAAAAGTACTTTTCTGAAAGTATGTCATGGTTTGTTGCCGCCAAGTGGCGGGTCAATTCAATGGCAAGGAAAGAGCCCTAAGCAGATGGGACGTAAAATTGCAATGGTTTTTCAACGGCCCTGTTTGCTGAGTCGCAGCGTGCGTGCTAATTTGAGCTATGTTTTGTCCTTGCGCGGTATTGGTCGTCCGCTACAGAGCCGATATATCAGCGAAGCGCTGAGTTTGGTTGGTTTACATGAGTTTGGCGATCGTAATGCTGTTTCGTTGTCGGGAGGTGAACAACAAAGGCTTGCCATTGCGCGTGCGTGGCTGTTAAAACCGGAAATTATTTTGCTGGACGAACCTAGCGCGGGTTTGGATTTGTTATCTTCAAAAGCAGTTGAAGATTTAATTCTCAGACTCAAACGACAAAACATTAAAATTATTTTTTCATCACATAACCTTGCGCAAGTCAGAAGGTTATGCGATGAAATTATCTTTCTTGACTATGGGAGATGCATTAAGCAGTGTGGCGTTAATGAATTTTTTGATCACTCGCAGGAGAAGGAGGTATGCGAATTTATGCGCTTGCAGGCATTAGTCTCGGCTTAATTATTGCTGCAGCGGTGTCGCTAGTAAGCGATGATGCTACATCGCGTTCAATTACACTGGCATCAACCACATCCGTGGATAATTCGGGCTTTTATAGTTATGTTTTACCAAAATTTTCTGAAGAAACCGGCATCGGCGTGCGTGTCATTGCAGTTGGAACCGGGCGTGCGCTAAATATCGCGGGTAAAGGTGACGCCGATCTGGTACTTGTCCATGATGAGCAATCCGAACATGAATTTGTCGCGCGAGGGGACGGTATTGAGCGCCGAACATTTATGTATAACTACTATATTCTAGTCGGTGACAAGAATGATCCTGCAGAGATTGCCGCTACTAAGGATATTTCGTCGGCGTTACGTAAGATCGCTCAAGGCCGTATACCGTTTATCTCGCGTGGGGATAACAGCGGGACTCATAAAAAAGAATTGTCGCTGTGGCGATTCGCTGATATTCAAGTCAATTCGAAATACCACCATTGGTACATCGAAATCGGCAATAGTATGGGAGCAGCATTGAATATGGCAAATGAACTGCGTGCTTATACGCTTTCCGACAGTGCGACTTGGTTTAGCTTCAAAAATCGTGCCAATCTGAAAGTGTTGGTGGAAAATATTCCACCATTGATCAATCCGTATAGTGTAGTTTTGGTTAATCCTAAAAAGCATCCTCATGTACATTATAGAGATGCGAAAATTTTCGCGGATTGGCTAGTGGACGGCAACGGAGCTCAGTGGATTGAAGCATTTCGCTTTGAAGGCATAAAGTTATTTCAACGCTGGAGGGCAAGCGGCTGATTCCGTTTATAACGATAAGGATGCAAATGGTTAGCGTGGCCTTAAGTTGCGGTCCGCTTGGGAGAATATTTCATTGACAGGAATATCGTTTGTCGCCACCTCGCGTAGAAAAGGGAGCGGAAACGATGCATTGGGAATTAGGATAGATGCTTCTATATCACTGCTTCGCGTGATTAAAGTGTATCGGCACGTTGGCGTATCGTCAGTTGTTTTCCGGTTTGGCTAAAGTCCAAACGTTTTAGAAAAGACATTCCAAGTAAAATCTTATCATCGTTCATATTAGGATTAATATTGGCACGAACGTCATGCAGACGGATATTACCTATAGACACTTCAGCGAGCTGTGTTTGGTACACGACAGCGACACCGTTTGCGGTTTGCACACGCGTCGGAATGCCGCCGCGCAATCCGATTTTGCGCGCTATCGATGATGGTACGCTAATAGTAGTTGCGCCGGTATCCAGCATAAAGTTAACCGATGTTCCGTTAATTTTCCCGGTGACCAAATAATGCCCATAGCGGTTTTGTTGCATAGTAACCTCAACGCCGCCGTCCGCTAACGCGATGGTTTCGGGCGATTGATTGGGGTTATACATATTTTCTAATGTTTCGCCAAAGAAAATGTATACCACAGCGAATATCGCGAGCCATGCGGCAAATATCATTTTGCGACCGTAGCGGCGTGGGGTTGACGCTTGTTTGCGAAGCTCTTTGTTAAAGTCGTTTACAGGCATTACTCAGCGGTCGTAGCAAGATGGTTGATGGCGGCGAGTCGCTCCGAATATGCCGCATCAATTTGTTCTAAAACAGCGCGATATGCTTGGGTTGCAACTGCTTTACGATCCTGATCGTTGGTAGCCGCAATTGGGCGGGCGTAACGCACAATAACAGGCGTATGTCTCTGTTTCATAACGGCGGTCACGCTGGCAAAAAAGTTCACATTGTTTTTTAGCGGAACAACTGGGTTAACCCTGTTAAGGTTGCTTGTCGCCGGAGGCGGATAAATTAGTGCAACCGGTTGAATCGTGATATGTTCGGCCATCGCCGGAGCAAACAGTCGCGGATAAAATGGGCGCGTCTCTATTCCATTGGAGGTCGTTCCTTCTGGGAAAATTGCGATACTATTTCCTCTGATTAAATGTTGTTCAATATTCTGCTTGGCTTTGGTACCGCTGATGCCGCGGCGGATAAATAAAGTGCCTGCTTTTTTTGCCAGATAGCCGACAACCGGCCAGTGCTTGATTTCTTCTTTGGATAGGAAAGTAATCGGTTGGATGCTACCCAGTACCACAATATCTAGCCACGATATATGATTAGAGACCAAATAAACCGGTTCTTCTTGACTGATACCAATAGTTTGTATATGCAAACCAAAAATTTTTCCGACGGTTTGTAGCCACCAACGGATAATTTTTTGGCGAGACGATTTTTTAAGTCCGTGATGCAAGGCGATAACACATAATATAGTTCCTAATAGGATGTGTAATATAACCAAAGTAAATCGAATGATCAGACGTAGCAGTTTCATCTTTACGAAGTGGTAGTCCGGCCTAAATATTTTCTGAAGCAATCAAGATCATCAATCGGTTTTTGACATGCAGTGCCTTGACAAATGTAAGCGCGAACCGTTGCAAAATTTTGTGCTGCAGGTTTGTCGGCAATCGCAGGAGGAAGATCAGCTGCGTCGCTCGGTATCGCAAAGCAGTAGCGTTGCGGATTGAATGTTTGATTCACGCAATACTGCCAGTCCGGCAGTAAAGTCTTCGCGCCGCGCAAGATGATAATCTCCGGTAAATTTTCCCAAGTATCCGAGACGCGAACAAGAGTTGTGCAGTGCATGAGTTCTTTTTCAAGAACGCGATTCGCCTGGCCCAAAGCGCGTTCGGCGCTGGTCAAATATTTCGCATATCCGGATAATAATCCTATGAGGATTAATGCCGATGTTGCTATGCCATAACCACAGGGAACCGCTTCATCGGTAAAAGTGCGCGGACGTTGCAATAATATTTCGTGTTCGTCCGGAGTGAAGAAATAGCCGCCATGAAGTTTATCTTCAAATTGTTCCAATAGAATATCTGCCAGTGACAATGCGAATGAAAATTTCTGTTTGTCCCAGCGCATTTGTAACAGATACAGTGTCGTATCTAATAAAAAGGCGCAGTCATCAAGGTACATAGTCGTTTGCATAACATCATTGTTCCAACATGATCGCAACTGTTTACCATCCCACATGGTCGTTTGCATAAATCGAAATGCTCGTTGTGCGGAATCGGCATATCGTTTCTCGTTCGCCACCATTGCTGCTTTCGCCATGCCTTTGATCATCAGGGCGTTCCATGCCGTTAGAATTTTGTTGTCTAAGTGCGGTTTAATTCTTTGGTTACGGTAATCAAATAATTTTTTCTTCACCGTGGCCAGTGTCGGATCGTCCGTCGCTGCGTTCAAGTGTAAATGCCATTTGCCCTCAAAGTTTTCGGCATCACCTAGGTTGTAGTGTCGGCGAATCAAAGCGGCTGCATCGCCGTCACCTTGCAGGGCTGCATCAATATCTTGTTGACTCCAAACATAAAACCAACCTTCTTTCCCTTCGGAATCAGCATCTATGGAAGAGTAGTATCCCCCCGCAGACGATTGCATTTCCCGCATTACCCATTCGGCAGTTTCACAGACCCGTTGTTTAAATAGTTCTGCGCCATTGAAAATGGCGGCATCCGATAAAAGACTCAGCAACCATCCATTGTCGTACAGCATTTTCTCGAAATGCGGAATCATCCACTCTCGGTCAACCGCATAGCGATAAAATCCGCCGCCAATGTGATCGTACACACCCGAATTGGACATTTTGTTTAACGTATAAACGACCGCCTCGATCGCCGGTTGATGTCTTGCTTTTACCCAATAATAAATCAGAAATTCAAGATAGCTGGGTTGCGGAAATTTTGGCGCTTCACCGAAACCGCCATGCACCGTATCAAAACAGTCAAGCAGTGCATTGCATGTGTTTTCTAAAGCGTTTCGCGGTAGTGATGACAATGGTTCTTGTGGCGCATAAATGCGTTGCATCGCAGTACAAACTACTTCGCCCTGTCGGCGAATTTCTTGTAAGTGAGTATTAAAATAGTCGGCAAGTGAAACAAGTACTTCTTTAAATGCGGGTAAGTGATGACGCGGTTGATCCGGAAAATAAGTGCCGCTGAAAAAAGGCGCGTGTGTTTTGGGATCAATAAATGTTGTTAAAGGCCAACCCCCCGGTCCTCGAATCAATAGCGAATGCGTCAGTTGGTAAATTTTATCAATATCGGGACGTTCCTCGCGGTCAACTTTAATATTGACAAAGTGTCGGTTCATTAAAGCGGCGGTTGTCTCATCCTCAAAAGATTCATGCGCCATTACGTGGCACCAATGACACGCTGAATAACCGATCGATAATAGGATCGGTTTATTTTCACGGCGGGCTTTGTTAAACGCCTCTTCTCCCCAGGTGAACCAATCAACCGGATTATCCGCATGTTGCTGCAGATAAGGGCTAGTTGAGTTTACCAATCTGTTCCGTTTGCTTGTACTACTCAATTTTCATTCTCAGATTCGCGTTATAAATAGTATCGATATTTTATTAGTATAATGAGAAGATGCTTGAGTTTCCCCAATTATCACCGATTATGTTTTCAATCGGCAGTATCAATTTTCATTGGTACGGCATGATGTATGTTATAGGCTTTTTATCGTTTTGGGTATTGGGTTTGTGGCGAGCAACTCATCTATCGCCGGATATTCAACCGGATTGGGTCGGTGATATATTGTTTTACGGTGTGATAGGGGTCATTATCGGGGGACGGCTGGGGTATATTTTGTTTTATCATTTTGAATGGTTTGTGCGTGATTGGACCGTATTATTTCGTGTTTGGGAAGGAGGGATGAGTTTCCATGGGGGGGTATGCGGTGTGTTATCCGCATTGTGGCTATTTGCGCGTAAGCATCGGCAAAACTTTCTAAAAATTGTCGATTTTTGTGTCCCTCAAATTCCGATTGGGTTGGCGGCCGGCAGGGTCGGCAATTTCATTAACGGTGAGCTATGGGGCCGCCCTAGCGATTTACCTTGGGCGATGGTTTTTCCGCATGTCGACACATTGCCGCGTCATCCTTCGCAGCTATATGAAGCGATTTTTGAAGGTGTATTTTTGTTTATTGTATTATGGGTTTACGCATCTAAACCACGCGCTTGCGGTAGAGTTACCGCCTTGTTTGCAATTTTGTATGCGACAATACGATTTTTAATTGAGTTTGTACGCGAACCTGATACCCATCTTCGATTTATTGCCGGAGGCTGGTTAACAATGGGGCAGTTGCTTTCAATTCCATTGTTTGTGGTCGGCATACTTTTGATTTATTTGTCACGTCAAAATCAAACGGTAAAATCGTGAAACAATATCTTGAATTGATCAACCGGGTATTGCAAAAAGGGAATTATCGCGTAGACCGCACCGGTACCGGCGCACGTTCCTTGTTCGGTCAACAGTTGATTTGTGACTTGACGCAAGGGTTTCCGCTGCTAACCACCAAAAAAATACATTTCAAATCAATGTTGTACGAATTATTGTGGTTTATACGAGGTGAAACCAATGTGGCTTACTTAAACCGCAACGGTGTGACTATATGGGACGAATGGGCGGATGAAAACGGTGAGTTAGGTCCGATTTACGGACGCCAATGGCGTTCGTGGCAGGCGTCCGATGGGCGCATCATTGATCAACTGCACGATGTGGTTATGCAAATTCGACAAAACCCTTATTCGAGGCGGTTGATTGTCAGCGCTTGGAATGTCGGCGAATTGGAGCAAATGAAATTGCCGCCGTGCCATCTGTTGTTTCAGTTTTATGTGGATGACGGAAAATTATCCTGCCAGTTGTACCAACGCAGTGCCGATATTTTTCTTGGAGTACCTTTTAATATCGCATCTTATGCTCTGCTAACGATGATGGTAGCTCAAGTTTGCCAATTGCACCTTGGTCGGTTTATTCATACATTTGGTGATGTTCATTTATATGAGAATCATATTGAACAAGTGAAAGTACAGCTAAATCGTCCGGTTCGGGCATTGCCGACAGTTGTTATCAACCATCGAATCCTGGATTTATTTGCTTTTGAGTACGATGATTTTGATCTGCAAAACTATACGCCGCATCCGATGATTGCGGCTCCGGTAGCGGTATGAATGTTTCACTGATAGTTGCTTGTGCGCGCAATGCCGTGATCGGAGTGCGGGGCAGCTTGCCATGGCGCTTATCGGAGGATTTGCGAAATTTCAAGCGGACCACGCTGAATAAAACTGTGGTAATGGGGCGTAAGACTTGGTTGAGTTTGCCGTTGCGTCCGCTACCGCAGCGACGCAACATCGTGCTCAGTCGTAACGCGTCGTTTATCGCTTCAGGCGCTGAAGTGACCAATTCAGTTGAACACTTGTCCGAATTGATTGGCGGCGAAGAATGTATTGCCATCGGCGGTGTCCAAGTCTATCAACATTTTTTGCCGTTGGTGAAGACTATTTATTTAACTATAGTCGCGGTTGAATCTAAGGGAGATCTTTTTTTCCCCAAACTCAATATAGATGAGTGGGACAGCTTAAGCCATCGACATCATACGCGTGATGAAAACAATGAATTTGACATGGACTTTATTGTTTTGCGTAGAAGAGCGGGTAGTAATAAAACGTTTTTAGCAAGGAGTACTAAACCGTTTTTCCCGGCCATGATCCAAGCGATAAGCGGTGAGGGTCCCGCTCCATTGTTTCCAGACGCAACCTGTGTCAATCGCGATAACCCCTGGCTGACGGATAAATCCTAATGATGCCCAGTGCCCGATGACGACAGTAAAACTATTGCCGCGATAATGCTTCCATTCAAACCAAGGCTTAAGTTGTGGGGGTTGTTTACCGGGAGGTTCCTTATGTGCCAGAGCCATGGTTCCGTTTTTGTCACAGTAACGCAATCGTGTCAATGCGTTTAATGCGGCATATTGCTGAGTTTCTTCGTTCATTGACGATTGCCAACGGTCGGGCGTGATGGAGTTGATGCCGGCAAGGAACGCGCGGTATTCGGATACATTATGACTTTGTAATTTGCGTTCAATTTTTTCTGCCAAGCTTTTTGCGGTGGTTAAATTCCAGGCCGGAATAAGTCCGGCATGGATGATTGCCAGTTTGCGTGTATTGTCAAGCAGCATCAGCGGGCGATGCCGCAACCAATTGATCAATTCAGCACAGTCCGGGCTTTCTAAGACCGCATTGAGCGAACCATCTTTTGGAGGTTCTACGAGACCGGCAGCAATTCTCAATAAAAAAATATCATGGTTGCCGAGTACACAGCGAGCACTGTTGTTTAGGCCTTTAATAAAGCGTAACACTTCGAGGGACTGTTCACCGCGGTTAACTAAATCTCCGACAAACCACACTTCGTCGTTTTGCGGATTAAACGCGATGTGCTTGAGTAATTTTGTTAGCGCGTCAAAACAGCCTTGGACATCACCAACGGCATAAATACTCATAGAGTCGTTTAGGGTTATTTAGTGTAGAACCCGCGGTGCTGCAAGCATAAATTCGGCAATCTCGGTATCGAATGCGCTACCGTCTTCGGCAATCATTTGGTAAGAACCGCGCATTGTTCCGACCGGCGTTTCGATGAGTGTGCCGCTGGTATAGCGAAATGAATCGCCTGGGTTCAAGTAAGGCTGCTCTCCGACGACACCCTCTCCCCGTACCTCCTGAATCTTTTCATTGGAGTCAGTAATAATCCAATGCCGTGAAATCAACTGTGCGCCGACTTTCCCTCTATTTTTAATGGTAATTGTGTAAGCAAATACATAACGACCGCTTTCAATATCGGATTCTGTTTCTAGGAAACGAGTGGTGACGTCAACATAAATTTTGTGGGTATCATCTACCATAATTAGTGTATTTTAGCATATCAATAAAATTTTCAGGAGTTAAAGTTTCGGGTCTAGCGGTCGGATCAATCCCGAGTGACATCAGTTGCTCAATATCAAACATTCCCCGATAAGCTTTTGCCAAGATCTTGCGGCGATGGGTAAATGCTCGTTGCACAATATGCTCCAATTTCTTACGCTGATTGGAGTCAGCCAGCAATGGTTGGGGCTGCGGCACGATATGGATGAAAGCGGATGTGACTTCCGGACGAGGCGTAAATACCTCGGGGTCGATTTCAAACAATAATTTAGTTTTGGCAAAACATGCTAGTATCACACTAATTCTCGAATATTTTTTTGTGCCGGCTAATGCAACTAGACGTGCGGCAACTTCCAGCTGCAACATCAGGTACATGTTACTAATGCGATCAATGAAGTTTATCAGATGAAACAATATCGGAGTAGAGACGTTGTACGGTAGATTACCGACAATGGTCAGGTTTTTTCCGGGATGAATTTGATTGAAATCAAAATCCAACACATCCGCCGTATGCAAATTCAACCCCCTTCCGAACTGATCTCGTAGTTGAGCTGACAGGTCCCTGTCAATCTCAATTGCATCTATGACAGTTGCTTTCTGCAACAGCGGAGCGGTCAAAGCGCCTTTGCCGGGGCCAATTTCAACAATCGTATCCTCGGGGCATGGTTGTACGGCTGCGATAATTTTTTCGATCACTATTATATCGTTTAAAAAGTGTTGCCCCCAGCGTTTGCGCGGTTGACTATTGCGTGCCGGCATGAATCAGTGCTTGTTGCGTCCAATTGATTGCGGCGATCAGGCTTGAATTAGAGGCGGTGCCTTTACCGGCCAATTCAAACGCAGTGCCGTGATCAACCGAGGTCCGTAGGAAAGGTAGCCCAAGAGTAACATTTACAGTGTTGCCAAAGCCGGCATGTTTTATGACGGGTAACGCTTGGTCATGAAACATTGCGACAATGGCATCGAACTTTATTGACTGATATTTGGTAAAAACCGTATCAGCAGGTATGGGTTCGGACAGATTTAACCCTTGCCGTTTTAGCTGATTTATGACTGGCTGCAAAATATTTATTTCTTCATCGCCTAGGTGACCTTGTTCCCCGGCATGAGGATTGAGCCCGCAGATACCGATAATCGGATCCGTTAAACCGCAGTATTTTTTTAGCCCTTGGTACAAAGTTACTACGGTAATTTTAAATTTTTCAGCAGTAATGGCGGAAGCAACCTCGCGTATTGGCAAATGTGTTGTGACCAGTGCAATGCGTAATTGAGTGCCGTTGGCCAACATCATTACCGAAGCTGTGGCGCAGCGCCATGCCAGATACTCAGTGTGTCCATAAAAGGAAATACCTGCCTGATTGATCACCGATTTGCTCAGAGGAGCGGTCACCATGGCGTCAAATGTATGATTTAAGTTTTCTTCTATTGCAAAATCAACTTGCCGTAAAACATACTCCGCATGGCGTGCGTCGGGAATACCTGCGGTTACGGTGGCCTTCAGCGGAACATGATGTACGCATAGTGTTCCGTTACCTGCATGCAGACTTGTCAAGTTATCTTTTTGATGCAGTTTAACATTGAGTCCGAGCGCGATGGCACGTTGCTCAAGGAAATCAATATCGCCGACGACGGTTAATGCCGATGGGAAAGCTATATTTGCCAATGACAATACAATATCCGGCCCGATCCCCGCGGGATCGCCGCTCGTCAAAACAAGTTTCATTGTAGAATCACTTTAAGCAAGCTATAACCGAACTTCAATGTGGTGATTTTCTCTGAGGTTTAACAACCACAAACGTTGTTCCTCCGCTAATTTGTTTTTTTTGATTTCCGCAATCGCTTCATGGCGCGCCATTTCATCGCCGACATCTTGTTCGCGTTCTCCCAGAACCTCAAGCAGATGCCAACCAAAGCTACTCTTAAACGGTCCGACGACACCTTTGCCGCCACCGGCCTGTGTAATTGCTGAGGCAAACTCAGCGACAAAATTCTTTGGATCGTTCCAACCCAAATCTCCTCCTTTGAATGAGCTGCCCCGATCTTGCGAGTATTTCCTTGCAAATGCTTTGAAGTCACCATTTTTTTCAATTGCTCTTTTCATTTTGACGAGTCGTTCTCGGACGGTACTTTCGTCTTCTAAAGGATTTGTTTGCAGTAGAATGTGCCGTATATGATATTGCTTTTTCTTCATACTATGATTTCTGTTTCTGACACCGAACAGATAGAACCAATTCAAGCTTTTACTATTCGCTATGACGGTAGTTCCTTCACCGGTATTGATTGCGCGAATATGTTTGCGCATTGTTTCGGATAACTCTTCGGATTTTTTCCAGCCGAGGTCAACAAGCGTATAGCGTGGGATAGGGAGTTTTTGCTCTTTTTTTACGTCGGATTTTCCTGTAGCGTATCCGCGTGAGCGCCAAAATTCGCTCCAGATGTTGCGACTGCGTCGTTTTAAGCGCGCGAATGAAGTAATACTTTCGTCGGTTAATATGTTTCTCAAGCGTATGGCGGCTAACTTATACAGGTTCGTAACAGATTTATCGCTACTGCGTGGGACGGTTTTCCAATGCGCTAAGTGGTATTCGGATTTTTCCTGAGTCAGATTACTTTTTTCCGTCAGATAGTTTTTAATTTCCTCTTCGCTAACTTCCATTTTGTTGATGACTTCGCGCTGCACCAAGCGAGTGATTGTCAGCTGTTCATGTATTTGTTCACGCGCGGCTTCATAATCTCCTCCTTCGCTATGTATGCGTTGTCTGAACTGGTCAAGAGTCATTTGATAGTTTTGCGCCATTTGCACGATTGCACGATCAAGCGTGATTTCATCAATACTGATGTTCAATCTTTTCGCTTCCTGTAATTGTAATTTTCGCGTGATTAATTGTTGTAGAGTTTGAGCAAGCAATATTTTGTCATCGACCGCCGTAATGTTTTGTTTCTTCAAAGCCGCTTTGGCATTCGCAAGATTTCGGCTCAATTCACGTTGCGTGATGGTTTCATTGTCAACAATGGCGACAATGCTGTCCAACAACTCTTCGGAATATAAGGAGGGTGAGAGAAAGACGCACGCAAACCACACTGCTTGACTGATTAAAATTCGATATTGCCTAAAAGTTATTTTCATTATCCGCTATAACCACTGATTTTCTTCTCCAAAATATCCGGCACGTTACTGTTTGAGTTGCCAATGCTGTAAAAACTAAAATCAATCCCGACGGATGTGTCATAATCTTTATTACCATTCGCTAACGTACCGTCGCCGTCCAGATTTTTCAGGAACTTTTGTCCTAGCAGGCGCATTTTCCAACAACATGATTGGTATTCAAAACCTGCAAGAGTCAGTAGGTCCTGATGATTCATTGTGTCACGATTCCAGCCGCCGAATATCCGCCATTGTTTCAATAGCGGCAAGCTGAAGTTTATTCCGAATTGTCGATATCCGCCGCGCCGGTAGCGATGGGACAAATTGATAATCCTGTTTTTTTTGGCATTGAGCGAGAGACGGTTGATTATCCGGCTGGCTCTATCAATATCGGTATCCCAAACATAAGTGTTATTGAAACTCAGCTTTTGGTTTAAGCGGAACATAAATTCCATTGCAATATCCGATTCCGAACCGTCTGTTCGGTCTAGACGGTCTAGAGCGACACGATTATTGCGAAAATAAAAAATTCGCCCGAGACTCGCACGCAATATTTCTTTACCGCTTTCGCTGTGGAGAATACGATGCGTCAGTGCGACGCTTAACTGATTGGCATCGGCAATGCGGTCTGCGCCGCGGAAACGATTATCACGGAACAGCTCGTTAAATCTGAATTCGGGTTCGGTGGTATCGTAAATCGGGATGTTGGCTTGTTTTCTGTAAGGGACATACAAATAATACAGTTCCGGTTCCAATGTGTGCTTGTATTTTGCTCGATTTTTTTCAAAAATCAGTCCGGTGCGTAGGCTCATGCTAGGTACAGTACGACGCAGGATGCCATCGGGATACTCCCGAAAGTGTGTGTTATTTTTGCGATTGATGTCATAGTAAGTGTAGCGGACGTTTACCGCCGGAGTGAAATGAAATCCGGGTCGGCGCCAAGGTAGCTGCCATTTTAGGAAGTTGTCCGATCGAAGACCGCTGATTTTGTCCTCTTCATTACCGCGATAATCAAATTCGGTCAAATCGGCTTGAAAGTTCCATTCACCACTGGCACTTGAGAAAAATCGTCGTTGTAATGCGAGACTAGGGCGGCGTTCATAAGGGCGGCCGGTTTCGTTGAAACGTTTATCCGCATCTTGTAGTGTTTCACTCAAAAAGTTTATTTGCCACCCTTTCCAAACATGGTTTAATTGCATATAACTACGGAGATAGCTGTCGTAATATGATTGTAGAGACCCGCCAAAGTCATCAATATACTCTTTGTCGGATACTCGCTGGTAGCGCATTCGCAGTTGGGTTTTTTTACTCACTTTATCGTGCTCGAAGGAGTAGGCATAACGGTCATCGGGATATCGCCGGTCATCTAGCCAGTCGCCTTGAACTCGGCCCTTACCGAACGGTAGCAGATAGCGATACTCGCTATCAAATTGCAGTCCGCGCCGTGTTAACCAGCGCGGCGTGAATACGGCATCATAGTTTGGTGCGAGATTGAAATAAAAAGGTGCGTCTATTCCCCACCCGCGGGAGCTGTTTTGGTTAAATCCGGGAGTTAAAAAACCACTTTTACGTTGATTGTTCAGTGACATTCTATAACGAGGAAAATATATAATCGGTACGTTGTTCCAAACGAACCATGCGTTTTTTGCCATGACCTGATCGGTATCCAAAGTGAGTTGATCGGCGGCAATAAACCAATCGGGGTTTGTAATATTGCAGCTGGTATATTGCACATCGCCTTGCGCTCGAACGGTTTGAGTGTCGGAGTTGTAGCGAATTTGATTTGCCCGCAAGCGGCTGTTGCCTTTCTGTAGCTGAACTTTCCCTTTCAATCCGGCATTTCCGTCAAGTCGTCCGGTCAACTGATCGGCGGTGATTTTTAGGGTGTCTTGCGCGATATCCTTTTGGGATGAAGGACAATAGTTATTGGCATCAGTGTCAGAAATGGTTCCCGTTAAAATCAAACAGATAACGGTATACGGATAAAATAATTCCCTCAGCATGGTTTATTATCTAAAGATTCCCAGCGGTTAAATACATTACAAAATATATTGGCAGTGATTTTTGCGTCATAGTCGGCGCGATGCGCCTTGTTACTATCCCACGGAATGTTTGCCGCTGTCGCAATTTTAGACAATACTGTCTGTCCATAAGCCAATGCGCCTAATGTGACTGTATCAAGACTGCAGAAAGAGTGAAAAGGACTGTCTAAATTGCATCGTTTGGCAGCAGCATTTAAAAATTTAAGATCAAAGAATGCGTTATGCCCGACCAAGATGGCAAGAGTGCAGTGATGGTTGTTTAATTCAATATTAATGAGATTAAATAACTGCTGCAACGCTTCGCTTTCGGGCAAAGCATTGCGATTAGGATTGAACGGATCAATTTTGTTAATTTTTAATGCCGCCTGATCAAGCTTAGCACCGTCAAACGGTTGTACCGGACAGAAGAAAGATTTTCCGTGTGAGAATTGCCCACGGTGGTTCATTTCAATGATAATGGCGGCAATTTCAAGCAAAGCATCGTTTACTTCATTAAAGCCTCCGGTTTCGACATCAATGATTACCGGCAAGAAATTGCGCAATCGGTCCCGAATCATTTAACGTATTGCCAACTGACTGTTTCACCGGCGCGAAAAGGTATAATCGCATTGGTATTTTTATTCTCATCATTTTCGATTTTTTCGGCCATTTTCCAAGGCCGTTTGCGCAATACAATTTTTTCGCTGTTTAGAGCGACACCATAAAAACTTGCGCCATTAAGTGAGACAAATTTTTCTAATTGCTCAAGGGCATTCATCTCTTCAAAGATTTCAGCGCAAGTTTCCAATGCGCAAGGAGCGTTGAAGATTCCGGCACAGCCACAACTCGTATGCTTTTCTTTAAGTGCATGCGGCGCGCTGTCGGTACCGAGAAAAAACTTTGCATTGCCGCTGCATGCGGCATTGATTAGCGCTAAACGGTCGTCTTCACGTTTGGCAAGCGGCAGACAATAGCGATGAGGTCTTAATCCCTTGTCGAACAGTGCATTGCGATTGTAGTATAAGTGATGTGGAGTAATTGTTGCGGCAATGTTTTCACTGTCGTGTACGAATGCGATTGCTTCTCGAGTGGTGATATGTTCAAAAACGATCTTTAGCGTGGGGAATTCTTTTCGAATTGGCATCAGGATGCGATCGATAAAAAAAACTTCTCGGTCATAAATGTCAATATCAGGCGCCACAATTTCACCATGTACGAGTAAGGGGAGATTTTGCTTTGCCATCGTTTCGAATATCGGCATCAGCGCGAACGGATCTTTCACGCCATGTTCCGCATTCGTCGTTGCTGCATGCGGGTATAGCTTTGCACCGAATATATAATTATAATTATCCGAATTAGGCTTGGCGGAAACAATGGTTTGAGTTGAAATTGTGTCGGTGAGATACAATGTCATTAACGGAGTAAAGTTTTCTGTAGCGTAGCGCGCTAAATGCCGTTTGTATTCCAAGCACTGCGGGATAGTGGTGATAGGGGGTAATAAATTGGGCATTGCGATTGCCCGGGCGAAGATATGTGCGGTATAAGGTATTGTCAGCCGCATTAATGTGCCGCTTCTAAAGTGTGCATGCCAATCGTCCGGACGAGTGAGAATTAAGGTATCCAACGGTTTGCTTATGAAGAGTTTTTTGTATGATAGCAAAGTTTCATTGTTTTGTTGATTAAATTATAAGGGGACTACTTCATTTCCGTAGAAATAAACAGATGCCGACAGTCAAAAAAATTGTTCTTGCTTATTCGGGAGGATTGGATACATCCATTATTCTCAGATGGCTACAAGAACGGTACCAGTGCGAAGTTTGCACTTTCACCGCCGATATAGGTCAGGGGGAAGAAGTTGCTCCCGCTGCCGAAAAAGCAAAAACATTGCTGGCGTCGCAAGTGTTTGTTGAGGATTTGCGTGAAGAATTCGTAAGTGATTTTGTCTTTCCGATGTTTCGTGCCGGAGCAATTTATGAAGACGAATATTTGCTCGGTACGGCAATTGCCAGACCCTTGATTGCGAAACGTCTGGTAGAAATCGCTCGCGCAGTTAATGCCGATGCAATTGCTCATGGCGCCACCGGCAAGGGCAACGATCAGGTGCGGTTTGAATTAAGCGCATACGCGATAAATCCTGAGATACGTGTCATTGCGCCATGGCGGGAGTGGGATTTGGATTCGCGCAGCGCTTTGCTTGAATACGCCGCGAAGCAAAGGATTGAAGTTGAAAAACATGCGGACAAACCACCGTACTCAACAGATGCCAATATATTGCACACGTCTTATGAAGGCGGCGTTTTGGAGGATCCGTGGCAAGCGCCGGAAGAAAGCATGTGGCAAAGAACCGCTTCGTTAGAAAACGTTGCTGACTTACCGAGTGTTATCAAAGTAGAATTTTTGCGCGGCGATCCTGTGGGACTTAATGGCAAACATTTGTCGCCGGCAGATTTGCTCGCGCAATTAAATGCGCTTGCGGGTCAACATGGTATCGGTCGTATTGATATGGTTGAAAATCGTTATATTGGAATGAAGTCAAGAGGCTGTTATGAAACGCCTGGCGGTACCGTGTTATACAAAGCGCACCGTGCAATCGAGTCGCTAACATTGGACCGACAAGTACAACGTTTGAAAGATGAGCTGGCAATGCGTTATGCTGATTTAGTTTATAATGGATATTGGTGGAGTGACGAGCGTATGATCCTGCAGGAGATGGTAGACAAAACTCAGGAGCCGGTTAACGGTACGGTCAGGCTGAAATTGTTTAAGGGAAATGTAATCGTGTTGGGAAGAGTATCCCGGCAGACCTTGTTTGATAAAAACATTGTTAGCTTTGAGAGCGACGGCGGAGCTTATAATCAGACTGCGGCGACCGGATTTATCGAGATTAATGCATTGCGCCTAAAGCTTGCTACTAGACGTAAACAAACATAAAGTACATAATTAAAAATTAAATGGCAGGCTGGTCAATGAAGCATAACCGACTTACTCATATTGTTTTGCTGTTCAGCGTGATTTTCTTACTCGTAGGATGCGCCGTCAAGCAACCCACTTTCCAAGATTCGCAGGATAGATTGGAAGGCTACAACCGCGTTGCGTTCGTGTTTAATGAAAAATTTGATAGCATGACATTAAAACCGGCAGCAAACTTATATCAATCGGCAGTGCCCGAGGTGGTCAAAGAACGTATCTCTAACGTGTTTTCCAATTTGGATGATGTGCCAAATGCGGTGAATAATCTTTTGCAAGGCAATATTGTTGGTTCGGCGAATGATGTAGTGCGTCTGCTTGTTAATTCGACGCTCGGTGTTGCCGGAATGTTCAATGTCGCAAGTAAAATGGGTTTCCCTAAGCACGAAGAAGACTTTAGTCAGACGCTTGCCGCTTGGGGGGTTGGTTCCGGATCTTACTTTGTAATACCAATATTGGGTCCTAGCACACTGCGTGGCTTCCCGTCTCGTTTGGTTGATTACTTACTTAATCCGTTATCGTATATTGGTAGTACAGGCTTTTCTCTTTACGTATTGAAAAGTGTACATTATCGGGCTAATCTGCTTGCGCAAGAAGAGATTATTCGCTCTTGGTCGCCTGACTTTTATGTGGCGCTGAGGAATTATTATTTGAGTAGGCGTGCGTTCTTAACGGGGGAGACTGTGGGAAGTTTTACCGAGGATTTGTATAAAGAATTAGACTAATCCCATTGTGTCTATAGATATACGATGTGACACTTACCCGCAATTTTATTATCTGTGTGACAAAAAAATCAATTAACAGCGATGTTAAGATCTCGTCGGCATTGAAGACGATATTGACTGAAATTGGTGAAAATCCTACGCGTGAAGGTTTGGTTAAAACACCCGAGCGTTTTGCCGGTTCAATACGATTCCTGACCAGTGGTTATGGAATAGATGTTGCCGCGGCGGTATCCGATGCATTGTTCACTGTTGATTGCGAAGAGATGGTTATTGTGAAAGACATCGAATTTTATTCTTTGTGCGAACATCATCTCCTGCCGATAACCGGCAAAGCGCATATTGGTTATTTGCCGAATGGCAAAGTTATTGGTTTGAGTAAAATCGCTCGTGTCGTTGATATTTTTGCCCGTCGATTGCAGGTACAAGAGCGAATGACCAATCAGATTGCCATGGAGTTGATGGCGGTACTCAATGCTTTGGGGATTGGTGTAATCGTTGAGGCATTGCATTACTGCATGATTATGCGCGGCGTACAAAAGCAAAACAGCAAGACGGTTACCAGTTCTATGTTAGGTACTTTTCGTGAAGACAGTCGTACTCGTGCAGAATTTATGAATTTGGTTGGCTCAAAATAACACAAAAGATGGCAATACTGTCAATTTTTTCGGTTCAGTGCGACTCCATACACGGAGAAAACCAGTATTGAGATTACCCGCTGCGTTGTCGTCAGATATTTATAACGCTTGAGTTAGAAGGATCCGAAGCGTTAACCAAGAGGCAAAATATATGGTTGCACGCCTATATTTTGCTTAAGAGGGATTTGCCTATCATAGAAATTATTGTAGATGGGGCGGTTGGCTACCGGAACTTTAGAAGCGGACGACTTCGGCAAAGATACTGTATAGTGCATCGCGGGTGATACTATAGTCCGACTTTCAAATATCATAGATGTCATTATGTCATTTAAAGAATATATACCATATATACCACAGAAACTCCTGAAAGAATTGGGTGCCGTCTTCTACTCGGGCCAGAGTGCATTCTCAGGCCATATAGATTTATATATTATCGGTCACAACTCTGGTGGAAAACCGATGGAGGGAGATACTATTGAGAAACACCTCCGGAATATGGAAAAAAGGAACGGCGAAATTGGTTGGTCTGAGTACACTGATGAGAAATGGGGAAGTTGTGATGAACAGGGTGAACACTGGGTGCAGAAGAGGATTCAACATGTATTTGAAAATCTTGGTCTTGATCTGTGCAGCGTACCCGCTAAGTAAGCTTATCTTTCTCCGTTCCCCCACAGCAGAAGATCTTAAAGACGATTTTGCTCCACCGGCAGAAGCCTGCTGGCCGTTTCACTGTGAGGTAATTCAACGAATCAAACAACGAATCGTACTGTGTCTAGGTAAAAAGGCGGGTAAATTGTCATGAGAAAAATCGATGATGCTTGGGAAGAAATAGGCAAGTTTAAAGAGAGAAATAAAAGAAGGTGGTGCAGCTGTACATATATCAACAGTAAAGGCTTCAAGGTGGTTGTGGCTACTCATCCAAGTCGGGCGGACTGGACAACCTGTGCTGCCGCGACCCATCCGACTTGATAAAAGAAGCGCTGAAATAAACTACTGATTGATCACGTCAAGCAGTGTAAGTCTCTACGAAGTTCCGTTGATACTTACATTGAGGTGCCCACTGAAGAAAACCGGGGAAAGCTCTCGGCGGCGGTAAAGAAATATCAAAATCTGTGGAATGTTATCTAAGCGTCCGGCGGCACGGGGCTCTCCGGGACGAACTCACTACGGCGTGCGTGCGGTCTGCCTAAAGAAGTAGCGGAGAGGGAAGTAGACAGCATTTCGGTAAAGTTTGCGTCGCAGAAACGGACGACCGGCCAATCCTCTTTATCCTAATGAGGGTTTACGGGTTTTCAGTAAGGACACATCGGTTCATCTTTTCAGCGGATTTCTCCAAGGTATTTAATACATGATTCCTGAGTGGGGAAGATTTTGAATAGTCGTATAATGTTCATAATAAGTCCCTTTAGGTTTACGTCTTGAGAGCGTATTATTTAACACACTAAACATGCCGACAAGATTACCGGTTGTTTTTCTCATGGGGCCTACGGGCTGCGGAAAGACCGATGTAGCGCTTTTCTTATGTCAACAAATTCCTTGCGAAATTGTTAGTGTTGATTCTATGTTGGTTTATCGCGGCATGGATATTGGCACTGCAAAGCCTTCGCTTGAATCACGCACTCGTTTTCCTCATCACATGATTGATATTCTGGACCCGAGCGAAAAGTATTCGGTCGCTCGCTTCAAAGATGAAGCTAAACAAATAATTGACCAGATTCATTTTCGCCAACGATTGCCGATTTTAGTTGGAGGAACAATGTTTTATTTTCATATACTTGAGCATGGCTTAGATGAAATACCGGATATTGATGATACTTTGCGAGCAAGAATTAAGCGGTTGGGAGTTGCCTACGGGACAAATTTTTTATATCGGATGCTAATGAAAGTGGATGCCAAGACTGCAGAGCGTCTGCATCAAAATGACACGCAGAGAATTGAGCGCGCTTTGGGAGTTTTGTTTTCAAGTAAACGTTCTTTGCTTGATATTCAGAGCGGCACGGCGGAAGCATTGGCGTGCCCGATTATTAAATTTGCATTAAACTATCGGGACCGATCGATTTTACATAAGCGAGTTGAAGAAAGATTTCATCAGATGCTGGAAGACGGACTGGTTGACGAAACTATTGCGCTAATGTTACGTGGCGATTTGAATTCTCATTTACCGGCAATGCGTGCGGTAGGCTATGCTCAAGTGCGATCCTACCTGACGGGATTAATAAACTATGCAATGATGCGTTACCGTTCAATCTGTGCCACTCGTCAGCTGATTAAACGCCAACTCACTTGGATGCGTAGCATGGGAAATATTCAAGAGTATTATATTGACGTAAAAAGTGCTGAGGAAATTTCCGTGGAGATTGTCAACCATTTGCACAAACGGCTTCAATGGCAGCATTAGGGACGATTTCAGAGCGATTTCTTTGACTTGTGCAAGATTGTGTGAGGGATAAATTGATTAGGGATATTATAGGGGTAGCATTATGCACTTTTGAGGTATGTGAAAGTAGATTAAGTACAATGCGACGGTATTTTGCTTATAATATTATAACTAACGTATTAAAAATATTGTGACAAGATCAGATTCTCTGCAAGAACCATTTCTGAATAAACTACGCAAAGAGGGTACTCTTGTAAATGTTTATTTGATCAATGGCAAGAAGCTACAGGGCAGAATTGAGGCGTTTGACCAATATATTGTTATGTTAAAGGACGGCACGACGCAGATGCTTTATAAACATGCGATTTCTACGATCATGCCGAATCAGTCTGTTGCGGAATAATGTTAGCCGGTCAGCGATCCGACTGCCGAGCTGCAAGATGCTTTTAGTAGAGCCGATACCTGCATTCGCGGATAACTACTTGTGGTTATTATCAAAGCGAGACTTTGATCGGATCGCATGCGTTGATCCGGGGGACGCGTATCCGATCATGCGGGCAGTAGTTAATCGCCACGCGACGTTAGACAGTATTTTATTGACCCATCATCATTCCGATCATATTGGCGGTGTGCCTGAATTAGTTGCGGAGTTTCCACAGGTTCGAGTCATCGCTCCCGATGATTCACGTATTCCGCATGTAACGGAAGTTGTGTCGGAAGGGGATATTGTGACTATTCCATGCTTGGATGTATCTTTTCAAGTGATTGAAGTGCCGGGTCATACCCGTAGTCATATCGCTTATTGCGGAGATGGAAAATTATTTTGCGGTGACACGGTTTTTGCTTGTGGTTGCGGACGATTATTCGAGGGTACTGCGTCACAGATGTATCATTCACTGAATAAAATCATGAGTCTTCCCGATGATACCGAGATATACTGCGCGCATGAATATACTTTGTCGAACATTCGATTTGCCAAGCAGGTAGAACCTAACAATCCTTACCTGTTGGAGAGAGAGCGTACGGAGGCAGAGAAAAGAGCGCGAAATCAACCGACGGTTCCGTCGGCGCTCAGTCTGGAGAAGAAAACGAATCCTTTTTTACGTTGTGATCAGCCAGCGGTTGTCGCGGCGGCATCGCGGTTTTCAGGCAATGATTCGGACAATTGCCTTGAAGTATTTGCGACGATCAGAGGCTGGAAAGATCAGTTTTAAGTTGATTATTGTTTGTCGCGTAAAGTGATGATGCGGTTGAAAATTGTTTTCTTATCCGTCGTTTCGTCCGATTTACAGAAATAACCCAATCGTTCGAATTGATACGAATTGCCGGGTGGAGCTTTTGATAAGGAGATTGGGATAAGACAGTTTCGTACGGTGGTTAACGCATGAGGGTTAACCACTTCATTTAGATTGTCGCGCAAGGCGGGATTTGCAACGGTGAATAGCCGTTCATATAAGTTGACTTCAGCTGCAACCGCATCACGATCTGAAATCCAATGAATGATGCCTTTTACTTTGCGCTCCTTTATTTTTCCCTTACTGCGACTTTCCGGATCATAAGTGCAGCGTAACTCTAGGGTTTTTCCATCTTGATCTTTGATGACTTCCTTACACCGAATACAATAGGCATAGCGTAGTTTGACTTCTTGTCCCGGTGTCAGGCGAAAAAACTTTTTCTCCGGCACTTCCATGAAGTCATCATACTCAATATAAATCACGTGTGAGAATGTGATATCACGAGTGCCGAACTTCGGTTGTTGCGGATGAACCGGAATGCTAAAGGTTTCCTTTTTATCTTCGGGGTAGTTTTCAATGACTAATTTTAACGGATGAATCACCGCCATTGTGCGTAGTGATTTTTCATTCAAGTAGTCGCGAATACAGTTTTCTAACCCTTCTATTTTTATCCAACTGTCTTTTTTCGTTAGACCGATACGTTCGCAAAAATTTCGGATAGCCTCTGCGGGAATACCTCGTTTACGCATACCGGATATGGTCAATAGCCTAGGATCATCCCATCCGCTAACAATATTTTGATCAATTAAACCCTTAAGCTTTCTTTTACTCGTCAAGTTATATTCAAGCTGTAATCGGGCGAACTCGATTTGTTGTGGACGATGTGTATTCAGTTTGTTGAGAAACCAGTCATAAAGCGGACGATGGTCTTCGAACTCCAAAGTACATAATGAATGAGTGATCTTCTCGATTGCATCCGACAAACATTGGGTAAAGTCATACGTCGGATAAATGCACCAAGCAGTTTTTGTGCGATAATGCACAGCATGCAGAATACGGTAAATCACCGGATCACGCATATTGATGTTAGGCGATGCCATGTCAATTCTTGCACGCAAAACATGCTTGCCTTCTTCAAATTCTCCGGCACGCATGCGGGAAAAAAGATTGAGGTTTTCTTTCACACTGCGTTCGCGGTAAGGACTATTCCTGCCGGGTTCTGTCAGTGTGCCGCGGCTTTGGCGAATCTCTTCGGTATTCAAGCTGCATACATAGGCGTTCCCCAGCTTGACTAGCGTAATCGCATATTCATACAACTGCTTAAAATAATCCGATGCGTAGCAGAGGTTTGTCCATTCAAAACCGAGCCATTTGACATCGTCCATGATCGCATAGATGTATTCGGCGTTTTCTTTGAGCGGATTGGTATCATCGAAACGCAGGTTACAGGCGGCGTTATACTTTAACGCAAGCCCGAAATTCAAACAGATGGATTTTGCGTGACCGATATGGAGAAAGCCGTTTGGTTCCGGAGGGAATCGTGTATGGATTGCACTGTCATTCTTACCTTGAGCAATATCGTCTTGAATAATTTTTTCAATGAAATTGATTTGTTTTGCGACTTCCATTGATTATATTTTTCGACTGAAACGTGATTTCGGATATCGAATATAATAAGCGACTTGAACCGGCTTGCGACGCGTTCAAATCTATTTTGTGTATATATTTCGGTTTGATTGGCTGAAGTTTAGCATATTGCGCGGAATGCCGATTGAAAGATCGCCTTCGCTGATAACAAAGTAGAGGTGAGTTATGCAATTGCTTTTGGATATTGGAAATACATGTTGTAAGTCGGCGGTACTAATAAATGGAACATTGGCGCATCGTCAATCAGTCGCCGTAGACGATGATCCGGATCTTTGGATCGCACAAATTCCATCCGTAAAAGTCAGTGCGGCTTGGGCGGTAAGTGTACGTGACGACAAGTTTAATCTACGCTTGGCTGAGGCGATTCAACGCCGATTTTTACTACAAACTAAATTTGTGAAAGTGCCTAAATCCGCTTGCGGTGTTAGCACTCGGTATGCGCCGGGATTGGGAACAGATCGTTTTATGGCATTAATTGCGGCGTGGCAAATGTATAAAAACTGTTGCGTTGTGATTGATTGCGGGACCGCAGTTACCGTTGACGCGCTTGATAATCAAGGTATCCACTGGGGCGGGTTGATTATGCCTGGATTGCATCTACTACGAAACAGTCTTTATCGTGGAACATATAAACTTAACCCTAGTTCATCATTTGATCAAAAATTATTTGCACAGGACAGCAGCGACGCGATTTATACCGGTTGTTACAAGATGTGGGAAGCGGGTATTCGCACCGCTGGCAAAGCAATGGCATCGCAGCTCGGTAGCAGTACATTCGTCTGTACCGGTGGCGATAGCGAGCGTTTGTGTACTGTATGGCAAGATGCGAAGTATGCCCCCGATCTGGTATTGAACGGACTGATGGTTTATGTACTACAGACTAAAGTTTGCTAAGAGCTAAACGGTGATGTTGAACCGGGAACATATTATTCGCCACTTGAATGATATGCAGCGGTATGTTGTTCAATCATTGCGCATCTTTCGAGAAGTTGAGTCAACTAACCGCCTGCTATTGACGTCGTTATCCGATAACGTGGAAGGATTTCATCTGTGCTTTGCGGAAAAGCAGACGCAAGGAAAAGGACGGCACGGGCATCAATGGCATTCGCCGTACGGTGGGATTTACTGTTCGGTACTGTCCCGAAGTGAACCGATGTTTGGAGTGTGGTTGGGTTTGATTGCAGCGGTAGAAGTTGTGATCAAACTGCGGCATTGGGGTATTGAAGGTATCGGCGTCAAGTGGCCGAATGATATCTATTGTAAGTTCGGCAAATTAGGCGGCGTGCTGGTTGAATACAAAAAAAATGTAGCAGTTGTCGGAGTTGGTATTAATCGAGTGCGCTCCGAGCAGCTTGAGCAAAGTGCGGGCCTTACGCAAATTACCGATGATATACCTGAATATAATCAATTGGCCGCTATAGTTGCAGAGGCGATCATGCAAGGATTTCAGAGTGTTATACGGTATAGCGCTGCGAAATTGTTGGAACGATACCGGCAAGTTGATTTTCTGCACGGCAAGCCGGTCAATGTGCTGGACGGAGACGGTAATTGTAAGCACGGAATTGTTTGCGGGATTACTCCGCAAGCGCACCTGTGTGTGCGTCATGGCGATGCGGTGGAAGTTTATCATGCCGCCAAGGTTTGTATTCAATAATCAATGTCGCTTGAAGGCGGGTTATAATGAGTGCAACATATACACATATCCTTGGGTGCTTGTCGATACGGTTACCCATCAATGCCGGAGTGGCACAATTGGTAGCGCAGCGCACTTGTAATGCGAAGGTTGGAGGTTCAAGTCCTCTCTCCGGCACCGTTTTCCAATCAAGTTAAGAAAGCGGAAGCTTTGATAGGTTTCATTCCTTTTGGCGAACCCGGTTGGTCCGTCAGCTGGTCGGTTCAGAGACTGACTCATGATCTGGTAATGAGCAGATTAATTAAATCCCGGCTACTAGTTTGATTGCCATTTTTCAGAGGCTCCGATACTTCCGAAAAATCTAAAATAATATTATGTTGCTATGTACAGGAATCCATTCGGGTCATGACATTTGCTATAATATCCAAAGCCAATAAGGCTAGAGGGCCGAGAAAGTAGTATGACCAAAGAAAACCAGCAGAATAAGTCGGATTTTTGTGCCTTTACTGTCAAAGGAAATAGTTTTCTGGAAAATATCAAGCTGACTGTCGGTATTATCGGTCATCGGCCGGACCATTCCTCGGCAGTCGTGACGAACCGATATTTAGCGGTAGTTAGCACTATCAACCGAAGTTCTAAAATTTCGTCTAAGGTCGTGAATGCTTTAGAGCTTACTACCGAAGAAAAAAAGGGAGTACATATTGCCCATATTGACCTTTACTTGCCGAATACCATTCGGATTAAGAATATTTCCGTCCAAGTTATTGAAAAAATTGAAAATGTTAATTGTGACTGCATCATCGGCATGGATGTACTTGCTTGCGGAGATTGTAGTCTGTCAAGTAACGGGAAAAAAACCATGTTTTCATTCAGGGTTCCGTCGTTTGGCGCCGAAGATTTTGTCGAAACTCATCGGAAACTACATAAAAAGAAAACCGCGATAACTATGGCGGCACGCAATCAGCCTTGCCCCTGCGGGAGCGGTATGAAGTATAAAAGCTGTTGCGGGAAAATTTTTTAAGGTATTTTAAGGTAGAGGATTTGTTAGCTCTTTTTTTAGTTGCTCCAATTGCTTACGCTTGGTTTTGATTCGGGCAAGAAATACATGCCCCCGGGAATCAAAGCTCATTGCCTTTTTCAGATGTTGTAAAGCGATGTGAACGTGTCCGTTTGTCGCATAATAGTCCGACAAATATTCATAACTGATTCCATATCTTTTCTGACGGGCGGTAATTTCCGCCAAAAGTTTTTTTGTCAACGCATGTCGATTTGAGACTATAAAAGGTTGTAGTATGTCAAATGCTAAGGATAGTTCGTTTTGTCTTAGCAGTGCAAGGGCTAGATAATAGCTGACAGTTTCACGGCGCGGGTATAATGCGGCAAGTCTCCGTAGAATTTTTACGGCAGCGGCATAGTTACCCTGAAGTATCTCCGCTTGTGCTAATCCTAGTTGAATTGGCAGACTGTTTTCTCCATTAGGTATTTGCCGTAATTTGTATGCTGATTCCTGCGGTCTTTGCAAAAGACTCAAGGCGACACCGCGTTGGTAGCTGGCAACCGGGTCATCTCCCGCGCTGCGTAGAGCCGTTTGTGGGTTTAATAACGCGGATAAGCGCGCTCTAGCAAATTGAAACTCCGGACTGTCTTTGCGGTACTGTTTACGGGAACTTTTTGTAAAATTTAGCGCATTGTTGATGCGGTCGACAGTGAGCGGGTGGGTTCTGAGAATTTCCGGCACTATACTTACCGGCCCTTTGTATGACTGTAACAAAGAAAAAAAATCCGACATGCCTATCGGATCAATACCGGCAGCTTGCATTAGTCTTATACCTACTCGATCCGATTCGATTTCATGCGCGCGCGAATAAGCGAGTTGTTGGTCTATCGGTAAGGCGGCGCTAGTATATAGTCCCAACTGCCCGATGTCGGAATTATATGTTGCTGCAATAATTACGCTAAGTAATGCTAATGCGTTTGCCCAACTGAAATTTTGATGTTGCGCCAGCATCCGTGCAATATGTCGTTGGGTTACATGCCCGATTTCATGTGCTATCACTGAAGCAAACTGACTTTCATTTTGTGTGACGAGTAATAGTCCGCTGTTTAATGCAATCACTCCGCCAATGGTTGCAAATGCGTTAATTGTCGGATTGCGTATCAACAGAAAATGGAACTTCATTTGAATATTCGGGTGGGCATTCGTCAATTGATTGCCAATAGCGCTAACATATTCATTTAGTTCGATATCTTCAACCAGTGGCAATTTTGCTCGCAGCCCGCGGGCAAATACTTCGCCGAGCCGTTGTTCTTTGGAAAGTGGTAAGACTGCGGCAGTAGGATCGCCTATGTCCGGCAAGTCGGTGAATTCTTGTGCCGTCGCCGGGAATGGAAATAAAGCAACCACCAGCGCTATGACGAACGGTTGAAAGCAATGGCGAGCGAATGTGTTTTGAGCCAGATAAGTAATAATGAATTTGTTCACATTTTTTGATGCACGATCCGAATTATTATACTCCCTTACTTTTAATATGTGCTATAGAGGCGTTGCATAATAGCAGATATACGCTACTTCTAGTTTTACTGGCTTCAATCCGTGTTAGGAGGTGGTGTTGAGGGCGAGCCGCGACTCTAGGGATACACCTCGGGTAGATTTCCAAGTTTATAGCTAATGAACTATTTTGGATTACTGAGCGGCGGTAAAGGAATCAACGTTGACTACGGCAAGCTGACTATCAATTTGCGCCGTTATTCCTGTACGGGTACAGATGGGAACTGACGGTCTCTATTCTGTTTGTGGTGCGGCTGTAAGCATGAAACTCACCGCACAGCGACCGATCACTGCTATGCCGGCGCTTTTCTCAGCTGAAAACGAATCCATCATGAGTGACTAAGGTTCGGTAGATATTTTAGTCGTGATGAAAATTGCTACGGTATCGTACATTGTGATGCAAATGATTTTCAAGGGTGGTAGGATATGTAATAGTTTAATTAAGGAGTTGGTTATGGCAGAGTTTGACCAAGAAATTGACGTATGCGGATTAAATTGCCCACTACCGATTCTTCGTGCGAAGAAGTCTTTGGCGAAGATGGACCCGGGGCAAGTGTTGCATATCGTATCGACTGATCCCGGTTCGGTGAAGGATTTCGATGCTTTTGCTAAGCAGACCGGTAATGGACTTCTTAAGTCTAATAAGAAGGACGGCAAATTCTATTTTCTTTTGAAAAAGGCTTAAAATTACGATCCCAAGCTTGTGTCGGATAAGCATGTCATAGCAATACTTCTGGAAAATGAGGCGGGGATGTTGTTTCGCGTTGCGGGATTGTTTTCTGCACGAGGGTATAATATTGAATCCTTAACAGTTGCGAAGACACGTCAGCCGGAATTATCACGTATGACTGTGGTGACAGACGGATCGGATAAATTGATCAGTCAAGTGATTAATCAGCTCAACAAATTGGTTGGTGTCGTTGGAGTTCGGAATTTAAGTGAAGACAAGCACACCGAGCGTGAGATTTTGCTTATCAAAGTCGGATATCCCGATTGCGAAAGCAATGAACTAGTAAGAGCAGTTGCGCAACGGCATCGTGCCGTTGTCGTCGCTTGTGAAAGAGGCACTTGTTTGCTTGAGCTCACTGCGCCGACAAATGCGGTTGACAGATTTATGGATGCTTTGTCCGAATATTCCATCATCGAAGCTGTGCGTTCAGGTGTAATTAGTTTAGGGGACAATGCTCTAATGAAAAATTAGACCTGTATATTTAAGCAGTAATTAAGTTGACCGATAGGAGGAAGAATGAAAATTTTTTATGATAAGGATGCGGATCTTTCAATTATTAGAAATAAGAAAGTTGCTATCTTAGGCTTTGGTTCGCAGGGACATGCGCACGCCAATAATTTACGCGATTCGGGTGTGGATGTGACGGTTGGTTTGCGTCCCGGCTCAGCTTCACTTAAAAAGGTTATCGCAGCCAATCTTAAGCATGCATCGGTAGAAGAAGCTGTGAAAAATTCTGATGTGATTATGATGCTGGTTCCCGATGAACACCATGCCAAGTTATACCAAGAGCAGGTCGAACCGAATATTAAACAAAGTGCGACACTGGCATTTGCACATGGATTCAATATTCATTTTAAGCAAATTCAGCCACGTGCCGATTTAGATGTTATTATGATCGCCCCCAAAGGGCCGGGGCATTTAGTGCGCTCGACTTATCGCAAAGGACATGGAGTTCCGACTTTAATTGCAATTGAACAAGATGTCAGTGGTTCGGCGCATGAGGTCGCATTATCTTATGCTTGTGCCAATGGCGGTGGTCGTGCGGCGATTATTGAAACTACTTTTAAAGAAGAGACGGAGACCGATTTATTCGGTGAGCAAGCGGTTTTATGTGGTGGCGTCATTAGTTTGATTCAATCCGGATACGAAACTCTCGTTGAAGCGGGATATGCTCCGGAAATGGCTTATTTTGAGTGTTTGCATGAATTAAAATTGATTGTTGACTTGGTTTATGAGGGCGGGATCGGAAACATGTATTATTCCGTTTCCAACACTGCCGAGTATGGGGCCATCACCCGAGGATCACACGTAGTGGGTGACGCCTCTCGTACTGCGATGAAAAAAATTCTGGAGGAGGTCCGTTCGGGGGCATTCGCCAAGGAGTTTGTTAAGGAATTTAAGAGCGGAGCGAAGAAATTACATACGGCGCGTGAGGAACTTGCCGCACACTCGATCGAGAACGTCGGCAAAGATTTGCGGTCGATGATGCACTGGATCTCCGAAGATAAGCTGGTATGATTCGTCGTTGAATAACCTATTGATCAAAATGTATAAGCCACGCGGCGGTATTTATTTGCTACCTAACCTGATTACAACGACTTCGTTGTTATTGGGCTTTTATGCAATTATTTGTGCATTTGCCGGTGATTTTAATATAGCGGTTCTGATGATTCTCATTTGCGTCGTACTTGACGGAATGGATGGGCAAGTTGCCCGGATGCTGAATTTAGTTAGTCGTTTCGGCGCTGAATTTGATAGCTTGACTGATGCGGTCGTATTTGGCGTTGCTCCGGCATTGATTATGTATTTATGGCTATCGTCCAATGTCGAAATTAGCGGCGTTGCCGAACGTATTACTTGGCTGGCCACTTTCTTTTATACTGCGACAACCGTGTTGCGTCTTGCTCGATTTAATGTGCAGTCGCTTTCTGTCGAAAAGGATATTTTTCGAGGGCTGCCTAGCCCTGCCGCCGCTGCTTTAGTTGTCACGTTAATCTGGGTATGGCAGGATTTAATTCGCTTTAGTCCCGGCATTGTTGCGGTGACACTCTGGGTCACACTCGGCACGCTTGCTTTGGTTGGTGCGGCAATGATCAGCAATTTCAGCTATTACAGTTTGAAAGGCCTCAAGTTAAGAAACAAGGTTCGGTTTATCACTACTTTTATCATTGTGGCTGTTTTTACACTTGCAGCGATTGATCTACCGCGCTGTCTGTTTTTTGCCGCGCTTGTTTATGCCTTATCCGGTCCGGTGATTTACTTAATGCGTCTATCGCGCCGTCTGCGGAAAAACGATCAATCGCATATATCAAGGCGCGGTATTCAATAATGCAACTTTTGGAAAGAATGGGAAGTTTCGAAGTAGAAAAAGTCAGATAAATTTCCCCGCCGATTGCTGAATTTCGGCAATAAAGGCAGAAAAACCGATTGCGCCGATAATTTGGCGATTACTGTATGTTAAGTTCTGGTGGCATCAATAAAGTGTTAGCTGCACTAATGAAAAACGGAGGATAAATAATTGGATAGAAGCACAATGATTACGGAAGTCCAAAAAGACTGGGATGAGAACCCGCGTTGGAAAAATATAACACGCACTTACTCTGCGGCGGATGTGGTTCGTCTGCGCGGTTCGGTGCCGGTCGCTTATACGTATGCCGAACGTGGGGCGAAAAAGCTTTGGCGTTTGGTTAATGAGGAACCCTATATTAACTGTCTCGGCGCACTGACCGGTGGACAGGCTTTGCAACAAGTGAAAGCCGGTATTAAGGCAATTTATTTATCGGGATGGCAAGTTGCCGCCGATGCGAATCTTGCTTCGGAAATGTATCCCGATCAATCTCTATATCCGGCAAATTCGGTACCGGCTGTTGTGCGTAGAATTAATAACACTTTTGCACGCGCCGACCAAATTGCTTGGGCGAAAGGTGAATCGTATTGCAATTTCTTTGCTCCGATTGTTGCAGATGCCGAAGCAGGTTTCGGTGGCGTATTAAATGCATTCGAATTGATGAGAGCAATGATTGAAGCGGGGGCCGCAGGTGTACATTTTGAAGATCAACTTGCATCGGTGAAAAAGTGTGGTCACATGGGCGGCAAAGTTTTAGTGCCGACTTCCGAAGCGATTCAGAAACTGACTGCGGCACGGCTCGCCGCCGATATTTGCGGTGTATCAACTCTCTTGCTTGCGAGAACCGATGCCAATGCCGCAAATTTATTGACTTCTGACGTAGACCCGTATGATAAGCCGTTTGTTACTGGTGAACGTACTGCGGAGGGGTTTTATCGGACAAATGCGGGACTCAGTCAAGCGATTGCCAGAGGTTTGGCGTATGCGCCTTATGCCGATTTATTGTGGTGCGAGACTGCAGTGCCTGATTTAGATGAAGCGCAGCGGTTTGCCGAATCAATCCGTAAAGAGTACCCGGAGAAGTTACTTGCGTATAACTGTTCTCCTTCGTTCAACTGGAAGAAGAAGTTAAGCAGTAATCAAATTGACAAGTTCCAGAAAGAGTTGGGTGCGATGGGATATAAGTATCAATTTATCACGCTGGCAGGTATTCATAACATGTGGTTTAACATGTTTGATCTGTCTGAACAATATATAAAAACCGGAATGACAGCCTATATCGAGATGGTGCAAGAAAAAGAATTTGAAGCTTTGCCGCGTGGCTATACTTTTTCTAGTCATCAAGCGGAAGTGGGTACCGGATACTTTGATGAAGTAACTACTGTCATACAAGGAGGCGCTTCTTCAGTTACTGCACTTACCGGTTCGACCGAAGAAGAACAATTCTAGCTGGCTTTTGCTTTGATATAGTTTGATGACAGTGCCTCTTGCTTATCAGCATATAAAAGTGCCCGCTGAAGGGGCGGGAGTAACTAAGGATGCCGAAGGTGCATTTAAGGTTCCGGATAATCCGATTATCGCTTTTATCGAAGGGGATGGGATTGGCATTGATGTTACGCCGGTAATGCGCAAAGTCGTTGATGCTGCTGTTGAGCAAGCGTATGACGGAAAACGCAAAATTGCTTGGATGGAAATTTATGCTGGGGAGAAAGCAACGCAGGTTTACGGCAAAGGGCAATGGTTACCACAAGAGACTTTTGATGCAATTCATGATTATCGGATTGCAATCAAAGGTCCGTTAACTACTCCGGTTGGTGAAGGGATGCGATCATTAAATGTTGCAATTCGCCAAAAGCTTGATCTCTATGCTTGCGTGCGACCGATTCGTTACTTTCCCGGAACTCCTACTCCGGTTAAAAAGTCTGATACAACCGACATGGTGATATTTCGCGAGAATACCGAAGACGTCTATGCCGGTATTGAGTGGGCGGCATGTACCGAAGAGGTTAAAAAGGTTATTGAGTTTCTACAGACAAGGATGGGGGTGACCGGTATTCGTTTTCCGAACTCCTCGGGTATTGGAATTAAGCCGGTTTCGCAAGAAGGTTCTTGCCGTTTAATCAGAATGGCAATCCAATATGCTTTGGATAATGAGCGTAGTTCGGTGACCTTAGTACATAAGGGCAATATTATGAAATTTACCGAAGGTGCTTTCCGCAACTGGGGTTATGAATTAGCGCAGAAAGAATTTGGCGCCGAGGTGATAGATGACGGCCCTTGGTACCGGATTGAGAATCCAAAGAATGGAAGCGATCTGGTTGTTAAAGATATTATCGCCGATAATTTTCTTCAACAGATTCTACTGAAACCTGATGAATACGATGTGATTGCAACTTTAAACTTAAACGGTGATTACATCTCGGATGCGCTTGCTGCGCAGGTTGGTGGGATAGGTATTGCGCCCGGAGCAAATCTTTCTGGTGATATTGCCGTTTTTGAAGCAACTCATGGCAGTGCTCCGAAATATGCCGGGAAAAATCGCGTAAATCCGGGCTCAATAATATTATCTGCTAGCATGATGCTGCAACATATTGGCTGGAGTAAAGCAGCCGGCTTGATTATCAAAGGTGTTGGTGGCGCGATCGCAAGGAAGACTGTTACCTATGATTTAGCACGTGCTCGTGGTGGAATTGCTGCTGGTCCGAGCCGTTTGGCTAGCCGCCAAGATGTGGATGCCGATCTGCAACGGCTAATGCCAGGTGCAATTTTGGTAACTACCTCTGAGTTTGGAGAGAAAATCATTGAAAATATCTTGACTTCGTAGGTTTTGGCTCGTAAGTGATTGATATTATTGCCCTCATGATTCTCAAGGGCACTACATTACGGTGTTGTTTGTAGCGCTCCGCGCTCAGCTTCCCCCAGGACGTGACTTGTCGGGAAGCGGGAACGGAGCTTCGTTCCATTTCAGGCTGACACTACGGTAGATCCTATTGGCGTCCGCACTCGCGCGGCTCGGCATCGCATACCGCTTCTGTGTGTCGGTACGTACCAAGATGCTCAACTGCAAGGTGTCGAGCTCGCGCTGGGTCCGTTTCGCGCTCATCGGGAAGTCCAGTGCCTTAAGCCGCCGGCGCAGCTGCTGCAAACAGCAGAAGGCCATGTAGCAGATCGCAATATGTGCCTGGATACGCCGCGGCTTCCAGTGAAAGATCGGGCGGATGCAAAGGTCATGCTTGTTAGTGCGAAAGCAATGTTCTACTTTCCACAACCGGCGGTACTGCGACAGCAACTCCTTCGGTGCCGTCTCCTCGTTGCCGTGCGCGATGATTGCGCGCAGACCGTCCCAACGCGCCGCATCGGCCACCTTGGTCACATCAATCTTAACCCGGCCCTTTGCAGGGAAGCTTAAGTAACAGGTATAGCCGCGCGACACGAAACCTGCCGGGCGCTCGCTGCGTTGATACTTCCGGCGCAACTGTGCCAATATGCGTTCCCGAACTTCTTGGTCCTTGCGCGCGCGCCGGCGCGAATAGGTGACTATGATCCGCCGGCCTTCGTGACGAATCATCCGGTAACGCAGGTCCTGCGTTTTGAGCCAGCCTTGATCGTCTGCTGCACTGAGGGCCTGCAGCTTGATCTTGGCCGGGGTCGACTTGAGACGATAGCCGAGCACATAGGCCAAGCCCTGCTCCTGCAGGAATGTCTGGTTCTCACGGCTGAGCATCGCCGCATCGGCCACTACTGTAAATACAGCACCCGGATGTCGCTGTTGCAGGGTTGTCACTGCCTGCATCAAGGTCTTGCCCTCAAAGGTGTTGCCCGGCAACAGTGCGTAGTCCACCGGCAGACCGTCGCAGGTCGTCATCAGTGCCAGCAACACCTGGCAGCGGTGCGGTTTGCCGTCCTTGCTGTAGCCCTTTGCGCGCAACGGGTCCTCTTGCTCGCTCTCGAAGTACAGGGTCGTGCAATCAAAGAAGAACACCTTGAGGGGCTGATCATACAACTTCTGTGCCGCCTGATGAAACTGTTCCCGGATGCGCGCAATCACCGCCTCCTCAAGGTGGTCCATAGTCTGGTAAACCCGGTCGAGATTGAGCGAAACGCCGCCGCTTCGTTCCAATCCGCACACCGTGGCACGCTTGCTCTGCGGCTGCGCGATACGCGCCAGTACCAGCTCGCGCAGAATGCGGTTGGCTGCCGTACGCCGTGCACCCAACACCTGGTTCCAACCCAGGTGCGAATAAATCTGCGTGAACGCCTCGCGCACCCCAAGCATCAGCCGCATCTCCTCACGGCATTCGGCAAGATCTACCCTGAAGCGCGCCAGACGTGGTGCCAGCCGCGCCTCAGCTGCGAGATCCGCGTACTGCTTCAGTGTGAACAGCGATTGCTGTGCTGTACCGGCTTGGCGCAGCTCTTCCAAGGTGACCTCGCCGAGCTTGCGCAAAGATGCAAGCTGCTCGGGACTGTCGGCGGCGCCGATATGCCGCACCACACGCTGACGGGGACCATCGGCAGTGCGCACGGAACGTACAATCTGCAAGCGAGTGCGGCCACGTTCGGGGGCATATTTTTCACGCAGGTACATAGACCCGAATGATAACCCAAAATAAAAGTGAAAACAAGTCTGGGGGCACTACAATGGATTTTTCGGCTTCGCCCAGATAACCCTATGATAATAAAGGATTTATTTTTTTCCCAAAGGTCAAAACCTACGAAGTCAAGAAAATATGTGCGACACTTAACACATCTTCAACCTCCATCAATTTAACAGACTTGAAATCTTCTTAGTCGATAAAAACATTAGTCGATAAAAACAGTGTTTGTTTTCAACTCTATAGGGGAATCAACATACCCGCGGTTCCATAAACTACACGATTAATAATACGGTTACTTTTATCCGCAATAATGATTGCCATCATGTCTTGTATGGCGATCATTCGAGTCATAATGTCTTCAAAAGAGTTTTTTCCGTGTGCCGGTCCTAGCTCTAGCAATGCTTTGCCATGTTCATTGCGTAAGCGCCAAATAATCTTCTCCAGATTTCTGGCACTATCGTACAGTTTTTGCGGGTCAAGTTTGTCAAGGATAAAGACTTCTTTTTGATTGTTATATGAGAAGCGGATCATACTGCCGATACCCAAGAATAATGAGAATACACGGTCGCCTTCATAGTCTTTATCCGATGCTAAATTAATAGCAGCAACGCTGTTGAAGTAATTCGTTTCTTTATAGGCGATATCAGTAGAATGTTGCAGGATTTGTACTAGCCGTTTCTCTATCGTCATCTGTGGTGTTTTTCTGAGTTCTTCCGGATTTCGCTCGTACAATTGCACAATCAGTTCCTGTATATGTTCTTGCAACCGGTTGATATGCATGTCGGTAACCAAGTCAATATCCGACTTGCCAAGCTTTTTAATCGGCGCATTTATATTAGCGCAAGACGGGACAAAGATAAGCGCCAGCGATACCCCAATTAGCATAAGACTCTTTCCCATTAGCGCATATTCTGCATAACTGTATTAAAATATATGTTCATTTTAAGAAGTATTGTTAGCAATGCAATCACTATTATTAGTTTCTCACGGTAGCCGTCGGGAAGAATCC